>NZ_NEJA01000015.1:0-541 GCF_002112915.1 Pseudomonas sp. B34(2017)
AGCCGTAGGGGAACCTGCGGCTGGATCACCTCCTTAATCGACGACATCAGCTGCTCCATAAGTTCCCACACGAATTGCTTGATTCATTGAAGAAGACGATAGAAGCAGCTTTAAGCTCCAAGCTGATAGCTCACAGCTAGCAGTTACAAGCTCGAAATTGGGTCTGTAGCTCAGTTGGTTAGAGCGCACCCCTGATAAGGGTGAGGTCGGCAGTTCGAATCTGCCCAGACCCACCAATTTTGTTATGGGGCCATAGCTCAGCTGGGAGAGCGCCTGCCTTGCACGCAGGAGGTCAGCGGTTCGATCCCGCTTGGCTCCACCATAAACTGCTTCGAAAGTTTGAGAGTTTAGAAATGAATATTCGAGTTGAATATTGATTTCTAGTCTTTTGATTAGATCGTTCTTTAAAAATTTGGGTATGTGATAGAAAGATAGACTGATGGCCACTTTCACTGGTGGTGATCAGGCTAAGGTAAAATTTGTGAGTTCTCTTAGTTGAGAAATTCGAATTTTCGGCGAATGTCGTCTTCACAGTATAACC
>NZ_NEJA01000007.1:0-514791 GCF_002112915.1 Pseudomonas sp. B34(2017)
TGGTGGTGGTGGTGGTGGTGGTGGTGCGAAGAGGAGGGAGTCGATTGGGGGCTTTAAAACCTGAGTGCGACTCGGTATCTCACGTCGGCGTACCTCTCCCAAACAACGCGGTCAGTCCCCTCTCCCTCCGGGAGAGGGCTAGGGTGAGGGCAGCGTCCTGACTGACTCACCACAAGCCTGACTCCCGCAGAGACCTCATCAGCATTTATGCCGGATATCGACTGACCTCGACGTTATCCAGCACCCGATTCACCGCCAGTTCCGCCAGCATGATCACCTGCTGAATCCCGAGGATCCGATGTCGCTGCGGCGTATCGACAAAAGCCGCTACATCACTGGCCATGACGCTTGCTGTAGCCAGGGACTCACAGGCATGGGCCAACAGGCTTTCATCGTCCATGTCTGGCGAGATCTGGAACATCTGGCTCGGTCGGCGACCGGGGCATTTTTTGGGGATGGGATTGAAATGGTGGTCGAGCGCGCGTTCGGCGGCTTCGTGGAGTTTCTTTGAATCGGCGGATTCGTAGGGCGAGGTTTCGTCTGTTTCGGGTGGATTCGGTGTTGGCTTTTTCATGATGGAACTCCATTCGGGATGTGGAGTTCGCCGCTCACTGCGACCAAGCAATAGGGTGGCGAACCGTACGCAGGTTGGTCGACCAGGGAATGGATACCCGGCAGGGCCGTTAGCCCTCCCACGCACAGTTCGCCATTAAGCATGCTGAAAAGTGCGCCATTCTAAACCCGGACGACCAAGCCCGTTCGCTGAATTTGCAGCGACCCCCAAAGCCTATCCACCCCATTTCCGAGCGACAACCGACGCGACATGTCAGAAACATCCCCTGCAAGCACCCTGTCTGTAGGACATACACACCCTGTGTAAAAAACGCAGCCCACAAAAAAGGCGACACCCCTCACAGGGCGTCGCCTTTCCTTTTACCGCCGTTACAACTTACTCCGGCAGTTTGTACGCAATCACATAGTCACCCATCTTGGTGCCCAGCGAGCCGTGACCACCCACCACGAGCAGGACGTATTGCTTGCCGTCCTTGCCGGTGTAGGTCATCGGAGTCGCTTGACCACCCGCGGGCAGACGCGATTTCCACAGTTCTTTACCGGTGTTCACGTCGTAGGCGCGCAGGTACTGGTCGAGGGTGCCGCTGAGGAAGCCGACGCCCCCGGCGGTGACGATCGAGCCGCCCATGCTTGGTACGCCCAGGGTGAAGCCGATCGGGATTGGCGAGCTGTCGCGGCTGGTGCCGTTTTTGCGTTTCCAGACGACTTTGCCGGTGGTCAGGTCGATACCGGCGACGTAGCCCCAGGCCGGAGCCTGGCACGGTACGCCCAGTGGCGACATGAACGGGTGCATGATCACCGCGTATGGCGCGCCGGTGTTCGGTTGAACGCCAGCGGTTTCGCTCTCGCGTTTGCTGCCGGCGGCGACTTTCTCGCGTGGCACCATTTTCGAGACGAAGGCCATGTAGTTCGGGCTGGTGAACAGCATCTGGCGAACCGGGTCGACCGAGACGCCGCCCCAGTTGAACACACCGACGTTACCCGGGTAGATCAGGCTGCCCTGTTCCGACGGAGGCGTGTATTGGCCTTCGTAGCGCAGTTCCTTGAACTGGATGCGGCACAGCATCTGGTCGAACGGGCTGGCGCCCCACATGGCTTTTTCGGTCAGTTCCGGGGCCAGCAGGTTCAGGTCCGAACGGGCCTGGGTCGGGGCGGTGTGGTCGCCTTTCACGGCGCCTTGGGGAACCGGGATTTCCTTGATCGGAATGATCGGCGTGCCGTCACGACGGTCGAGGACGTACAGGCTGCCCTGTTTGGTCGGGGCGATCAGCGCAGGCTTGATGCCGTCGGCGGTTTTCATGTCCAGCAGGGTTGGCTGGCTGCCGACGTCCATGTCCCACAGGTCATGGTGGGTGAACTGGTAGTTCCAGCGCACTTTACCGGTGGCCAGGTCCAGAGCCACGACGCCGGCGCTGAATTTCTCGGCGCCCGGGGTGCGGTCGGCGCCCCACTGATCCGGAGTCTGGTTGCCCAGTGGCAGGTAAACCATGCCGAGTTTTTCATCGACGCTGGCCAGCGACCACATGTTGGCCGAGTTGCGGCTGTAGGTTTCGCCTGGCGCCAAAGGCTCGGTGGCGTCTGGCTTGTCGCTGTCCCAGTTCCAGACGAGGTGACCGTCACGCACGTCGAACGCGCGGATCACGCCCGATGGCTCGTTGGTCGATTCGTTGTCGGTCACGTGGCCGCCCATGATTACCAGATCACGGGTGATCGCGGCAGGCGAGGTGGAGTAGTAGCCACCGGCGGTGAACGGGCCGATACCCTGGGTCAGGTCAACCACGCCGTTGGTGCCGAAGCCTTCGCAGATCTTGCCGGTGTCGGCGTTCAGTGCGATCAGGCGTGCATCGGCAGTCGGCAGGTACAGGCGACGCGGGCAGGCCTGGGCGACGGCTTTGCCGGCCTCGGAGATGACAGCGGACGCCGTGTTTTCAGACTTGGCGTACGCGGCTTCGTCGTAGTACGACACGCCACGGCAGGTCATGTGCGCGAAGCCCTTGAAGCCGACCGGGCTCTTGATCTGCGGGTCGAAGCGCCACAGTTCCTTGCCGGTGTCCGGGTCCAGCGCCAGCACTTTGCTGTGGGCGGTGCAGGCGTAGAGCATGCCGTTGGCTTTGAGCGGGGTGTTTTCGTTGGTCAGCTCGACCGGGTCATCGGCGGTCGGCAGGTCGCCGGTCTGGATGCGCCAGGCTTCCTGCAGCTTGCCGACGTTGGCCGGGGTGATCTGCTTGAGTGGCGAGTAGCGGTCACCGAACTCGGTGCGGCCATAGGCCTGCCAGTCGCCATCAGGCATGGCTGGCGCGGTGCTGGTGGTGTCGGCGGTGTCGCGACCCAGTTCGCCAAAGATTTCGCCCGGGTGGGTGAAGAGGCTGGCCAAAGCGGTGACGCCGGCCAGAATCACAGCCACGGTCAGGCCGCCGGTGCCCATCGGCGCAGGGCCTGCGAGCAGCAGCGGACGACGGAACCACGGCAGCAGCATCACAAAACCGAGGACAAACCACAGCGCCAGACGCGGCACCAGTTGCCACCAGTCCAGGCCGACTTCCCACAGCGCCCAGACGGTGCTGGCGAACAGCACGATGGCGTACAGGCCCAATGCTGCGCGGCGACGCATCAGCATCAGAATGCCGGTCAGCGTGATGCCGATACCGGCCAGCAGGTAATACAGCGAGCCGCCGAGCGTACTCAGCTTGATTCCCCCGGCCAGCATGGCCAGGCCCATCAGCAGAAGCAGAATGCCGAGCAGGTTCGGCAGAAGACGGCTTCGACTCGAAGCACCTTCAGTGCTCATAGTGTGATTCTCCGTGACGTTTATGTAGTCCCGCGCTGTAGTCACTTTAGATGACGATTGGGCGCAGGCATGGTTCAGATAAAAACTTGTCTTGCTATCGAATTTCTTTCGCAGGACTGAGCCGCGTGCGCTGGATTAGAACGACGACTGGATCTTGATCCCGCCGATCAGCGCGTCGTCGACCTTGTCCACACCGCCCGGATGGCGGATGTATTGCAGGTTCGGGCGCACGGTCAGCCAGTTGGTGACGTGCACGCCGTAATAGAGTTCGGCGCTGTATTCGGTGTCCTGCGGCGGCAGGAAGGACGGATCGTCATAGTCGTAGACGGCGCGGGCCTGATTGGTCGCCTCGGCGTTCTTGCGGTAGGCCGGGTTGACGTGAACGCGGGCAAGGGCGAAGCCGATGTCATCTTTTGCGCGGGCGTCGAACGGGCCCTTGTAGACCACACCGGCCTGGACGTAGTTGTCGATGGCGTTGGTCTTCTTGTCATGCATCGTGCCGTTGGCAAACACGCTCAGACCGCGGGAGTTGTCACTGGCCACGCTGGTGATCTGCTGCTGCACGCCGAGCCACACGCCATGCTTGCTCGAAGCGCTGCGATAGGCTTCGCCGCTCAGGGCAGCGGGCTGGCCGTTGCTGTCTTTATAGGCATCGGTGGCCTTGGCGTTGCTGTAGTAGTAACCGGCGCGGTATTCGCCCGGCAGGCCGTTGAGCTTCGGTTTCCACACCAGTTCGATCGGCAGGATCGCGCCCTGGGTGCCGCTGCCGCTGAGCTTGAAGCCGTTGCCGCGATCGAGGTTCGACGGGTTCTGCTCATAGGCGCCGACTTGCGCGTACAGCTCCGGCGTCAGGTGATATTTGACGCGCAGCGCCCATTGGCTGACCGGCCAGTTGTACCAGATGCCGCCGACCCAGTTGCCGACCTGCGAGCCGCAGAACGCCAGGTTCTGGAAGTCGCACGGGAAGGTGTTGAAGTCTTCGCCTTCGCCGAAGCGGCCGACCTTGATGTCGAGCTTCTGGTCGAAGAATTTCTGCTGGTACCACATCTGCGTCAGGCGGGTGGTCTGGCCACGGCCCCAGACTTCCTGGGCCGAGGTGAAGCCTCCGACGCGCGGGTCGTTGATGCGGTCGTTGCTGATGTTGTTGCCGCTGCGTTTGGTCACGGTCAGCTGAAATTCAGCGTCGTTCCAGCCCAGCAGTTTTTGCAGGTCCAGATGGGTGCCGAGGCCCCATTGGTCGCTGTAGCGCGCGGTGCGGTCGTGGTCGTAGCCGCCGTGCAGATTGCTGCCCATTTCGCCGGTGTAGTCGAGCTTGAAGTCGATACCTTTCGCCGAGAGTTCGCTGCGGGTGCCGTTCCAGTCACCGAGCATCCACGGTGATTCACTGTCGAAGGCCGGGGCGGCCTGAGTGCAGGTGGCGAGGCCAAGGGCGGTGCAGCCGCCGATCAGGCGCAGGGTTGAGATAGCGCTGTCTCGGGAGAACGGAAAATCGGGCATGAATAGGGTCTTTCTTGATCTTTTTGGGGGATAAGCTGGCCGCTACGATTTGACGCAGGCAGTGAAGCGGTTCAGCAGAAGGGCGGCAGGATAATGTCCTGTTACAAAAACACAAAGGGCTTTTGCTGACATGAACCCTTTCGGATTCGGTAACAGTGCGGCAATACAGCGCATTGCGGGCATTAGCGCAGACCTGCGATCTTCTCCGGTTGGCCTACATTAAACCCAAGGCCTTCCACCCGCCCATGCCCTCGGCTAAGGTGCGCGGCTTCTGTATTTTCACTTCGCCCAAAGGCCCGGCATGAACGACCACAACCCCGATCCGCTGCACGGCGTGACCCTCGAACAGATCCTCAATGCACTGGTGACCCACTACGAATGGTCGGGCCTGGCCGAGCGCATCGACATCCGTTGCTTCAAGAGCGATCCGACCATCAAGTCGAGCCTGACCTTTTTGCGCAAGACGCCATGGGCGCGGGAGAAAGTCGAGCGGCTGTACGTGAAACTGATGCGCACCAAGCGACCACTCTGAGATGGACGCCGTATTGCGGCGACGCCTGATTACTTCGGCTGCGGTGCTGGGCTGGGCCGGGCTGGTGATTCAGCTGTACCTGATTTTCTTCGCCCGGCTGAGCGTCGGCGCCAGTCTGCTGGGCGGGCTGGTGAGTTTTTTCAGTTACTTCACCGTGCTCACCAACACCCTGGTGGCGGTGGTGCTGACCTGCGCGGTGACCGAGCGCGAATCCGCTGCGCGGCGCTGGTTTCTGCAACCGTGGGTCAGCAGCGGGATTACCGTCAGCATCGCGGTGGTGGGCCTGGCTTACAGCATTCTGCTACGACATCTGTGGCATCCGCAGGGTTGGCAATTTATCGCCGACGAATTGCTCCACGACGTGATGCCGCTGCTGTTTCTGGCTTATTGGTGGTTGTGCGTGCCGAAGGGCAGCTTGCGTCTGAAGCACCTGCCGCTGTGGCTGATTTATCCGCTGGTGTACTTCGCCTATGCGCTGTTGCGCGGGCATTTGCTGGGGGCTTACGCGTACCCGTTCATCGACGTGGCGCTGTTGGGTTATCCACAGGTGTTCGTCAACGCCGGGGGGATTCTGCTGGGGTTTGTGCTGATTGCGTTGCTGGTGATTGGCATCGACCGCTGGCAGGGGCGGCGCCTTTAGCAGCGCCGCCGCTCGTATTCACTCTTCTTCGGAGCCTTCTGCGCGCCAGTAACCGACCGCTTTGACGAACTTCTCGTCGAGTCCGTGCTCATCAAGCAGCACCCGGCGGATCTGCCGCGAAACCTTGGTCTCGGTCGCCACCCACGCATACAGATTGCCCTTGGGCACCTGCAACTGTTTGACGGTCGTCAGCAGATTGTCCTTGCCACCCTCACGCAAAACCCAGATCACATTGACCTGCGCCGCGCTTTCCAGGGTTTGCTGCTCCTTGCCGTTTTCCACTTCGATCACCACCAGCGCCTTGCGATTGGCTGCCAGGCCTTCGAGGCGGCGGGCGATGGCGGGCAGGGCGGTTTCGTCGCCGATCAGCAGGTAGCTGTCGAAAATGTCCGGCACGATCATCGAGCCACGCGGGCCGCCGATGTGCAGGAATTGCCCGGGCTTGGCCTGTTCCGCCCAGGTCGAGGCAGGGCCGTCGCCGTGCAGGACGAAGTCGATGTCCAGCTCAAGCTTGTCGAGGTCGTAGCGGCGCGGAGTGTAGTCGCGCATTTCCGGCATCGGCACGTCGCTCTTGCCGGCGCCGAGCACCAGGGTTTCCAGCGCCGCGGCCTGTTCGGCGTTCTGCGGGAACAGCAGTTTGACGTGATCGTCGGTACCGAGGCTGATGAAGCCGGCCAGTTCCGGCCCGCCGAGGGTGATGCGACGCATGCGCGGAGTCAGGTCGACGACGCGCAAGACTTCCAGGCGACGACGTTTGATTTCATGCATGACGCGGTGAATGGTTTGGGTATCGACTGCGGTCATTCGGCTTTCTCCGGGGCAGATTGAACGGCGGGGCCGTCGACGATGGCTTTGGCGGTGTCATTGAGCAGGTCGCGCACCCGCAGGATTTCTTCCGGGCTCCAGCGACCGTGGTGCATCTGCAGGGCATGGCGCAGGTTATGCACCGCTTCGTGGATTTCCGGCGGGCGATCATGGCCGCGCAGCGAGCGCTTGCTGACGTCGATGCGCATGCGCACGCCGTCCAGGGCCACCGCCTGTTCGCTCAGGGACTGGCGACCGGCATCGGTCACGGCGTAGCGTTTTTTGCCGCCCTCGGCATCGCCGCTGATCATTTCGCTTTCTTCAAGGAAGGTCAGGGTCGGGTAGATCACGCCGGGGCTGGGGCTGTAGGCGCCGTCGAACATGGTTTCGATCTGGCGGATCAGGTCGTAGCCATGGCAGGGCTGTTCGGCGATCAGCGCCAGCAACAGCAGTTTCAGATCGCCGGGCGCAAACACCCGTGGTCCGCGACCGCCGCGCTCGCGGCCGTGGCGTTTTTCGAAGCCGTCACGGCTGTCGCCATGCTCGCGGTGGGGGGAATGATGGTCTCTCATTTCAGTCTTCTCTCGTCATATTTAGATACAACGTAAGATATATCTTTAGGTTGCGGCAAGCGTTTTTTTCACATCGCGCTTGCGCCCTGACGAGTGGCTGCCCAGCCTCAAGACCTTTTTCGCGAGCCCACGAAGCGAGTGGCTTTCTGTAAACGCAATGACCACAAAGTTAAAGTTGTCACTCTATAAATGATTGAGCATATGCTCTAGAAAGTGCCATTATCGCCGGGTTTGTTAGTTGCAATTGCTGTATGGTTTTTTATCAGAAAGTGTATGTAGGGTCTGGCTTACAGTTAGTGACATGAATATTTGAAAATGCGCGTTTTTTCTTTCTGGATGTGAGCATGTTTAACTACATGTTCGTGGGAAGTTGCCTGCTTACTTTCCGGTGATAACCGTCGATCATGCCCCGGCGTTGAAAGTTCAAACCGGCACGAACCGTCCGGGCGAGCGTTGTTTTGAACTTTCAATGCTCCATCCTTTTAAAAAGACAGGGTATGAATGATGTTCAAGAAAATCGCAATGGCTGCTCCACTGGCTGCACTGGCACTGGGTTCTTCCATGGTATTTGCCGCCGGTGAAGCGCGTCACTCCATCAGCCTGGTGGCCCACGTGCCAACCAACGGTTTCTACGTGGTGCCGGTCGACCCTGACCTGGTCAGCAAGGATCAGGACATGAGCTTCAGCCCGATTACCGGCACCATGAAACCGGTCAACGGCTTCTTCGATGTGCGCAACAACAACGGCTCGGTACACGGTTCTCTGGAAGGTGTACCGAAACTGGTTGGGGGTTCGAGCATTATCGATCTGGAAGTCAAGTTCAATAATGTGGTGCTCACCCAAACTCCGCAAATGGTCGTCGGTGAAGCCGAGTCCGATGTGAACTATCGTGCGCCGGTAAGTATTACCGCCAAAGGCACTAACTTCACCCCGGGTGACTACACCGGTTCGGTGACCATGATGTTTGACGCTGTTACTCCGGTGGCCGGCGTAAAGCTCTGACTTCTGAAAAGTAACGAAAGCCGACTGACAGAACTTTCTGTCAGTCGGGCTTCTTGTGTGTTTTGTAATCAGAGTAACTGTTCATGTTTCCGATGACGCCCATCGCGGCTGCGCTTGCGTTGCTGTTTTGTGCCGCAGCTGTGGCGGCACCTGCGGCTTCCGGTACGACACCGCGAAGCCTGTTGGCTCAGGCCAAAGGTTTGCCGACGGATTTTGAAGAGCACTTTTTTGATGTTCCCCTGGCCGTGCGGGTGGAGCTCGATCAGCAACCGCTGGGCGAGGCCATGGTGGTCTTGTCCCGTGACGATCGCCTGACACTGCTGGAATTCACCGATACCCATGACAGTCGTTTCAGTGCTGCAGAACGCGACGTCTGGGCCAGCTACCTGAAACCGGGGGTTGCCCTCGGCGCCTGCACCGGGCAGTGCCCCGAACAGATGCTGGCGGTGCACTACAACCTGGAGAGCTCGCTGGTATCGATCGTCACCGAAAACGCCGAGCGCGACACCGAGGCCAAGCGCTTCTATGACCAGCCCGACGGCGGCAGCAGCGGTCTGATCGTGCGCAACCAGCTCAATCTCAATGGTGGCCAGGAACAGGATCTGGGCGGGCGTTTCGGCCTGGAAGCCAGCGCCAGCCTCGGGAACTGGAGCCAGACATTCAACATGCAGCTGGCCCGTCTGGGCGGACCGGATGACCAGCTGTATCACGCCGTGCATGAACTGCATACGCAGCGTGAGCTGCAGGGCAGTTTCGTGCGTCTGGGCTACTTCACGCCGGCATCCGAAGGCCTGACCCGTCAGCCCCGCACATTTGGTACAAGTCCTGATACGACCGTGGGCGTGATGTACGGCAGTTCGGACAGCCTGGCGATCAATTCGCCAAAGCCGAGCATCTATCCCATCTATGTGACGGCCAACCGTCAGGCATCGGTGGAGGTTTATCGCGACGGGCTGTTGATCAATACGCAGTCGGTGCCGGCAGGCTTGCAGACCCTCGACACCCGGCCGTTGCCCGGCGGAATCTATGAAGTCGAAGTGCGCCTGATCGAGGATGGCCAGACCACCTCGACCACCCAGGAGCTGGTGTACAAGCCGAACAACTGGCGCAACCTCGACGAGCGCTGGCGCTACAACCTGTTCGCGGGGCAGGAAGCCAAGCTGCTCAGCAACTGGGACCGCCAGGCCAGCGGCGACCCCACGGCGGGGGCGTCGATCAATTACCTGTGGCACCCACGGGTGATTCTCGGACTCTCGGCTCGCCAGATCCGCGAAAAGCTGCAATACGGCACCTCCATCGACTGGACGCTGGCCAACAGCGTCAGCCTGTACGCCAACGTTTACCAGACTGAAGACCACGGCACCGGTCTGGACGTGCAGGGGCTTTACAACTACGGCGCCGGCAGCCTTGTGATCAGCCATAACCGCAGTTGGCTGGATACCACCGACATCTATGACACGCTGCCTGACGGCACGCGAGTGCGTCAGCGCAATGTGTTCATCGGCCAGACCAGCAATTCATCGCTGGCACTCAATCACCGGGTCAGCAGTAAAAGCTCGATCAATGCCCGTGTGTCCCACAGTGAAGGCAACACCGAAGGATTCGGCGTGGATCTGGGCTGGACTCAGCGCACCGTACTGTTCGGCAGCGATGCCAACTGGCGGCTTTCGCTGTTCGATCGTCCCGGTAGCTTCAGCAGCGGCGATGCGCGCAATCGCGGGGTCGACCTGAGCCTGAATCTGGCGCTGGGCGGGCCGGGTCAGCAGATCACCGGCAGCATCGGCTCACGCACGGCGCGAGAGGGTGGGCGCGACAATAATGCATCCCTCGGCTGGCGCATGAATCTGCAGGATCACGTGCTGCAAAACGTCTCGGTGACCGCGCTCAGCGACACTTATGGCCTCGGCCTGTCCAGCCTGGCGAGCTTTCGCACGGACTCGGTCAACGGTGACGGCTTCGTGCAGCGCTCGTCGTACAACGGCAATTTCACCGGCGGTCTGAACCTGGACAGCACACTGGTGATGGGCGGCGAGCGGATGGTGCTGACCAGCCAGCATGACATGCGCGGCGCCGGCATGATTGTCGACGTCGAGTCCGATATCGATGACATCGCGCTGCGTGCCGATGACTACAGCGGCGGCAGCGCACCGCTGAGACCGGGCCGCAACTTCATCCCGATCACGGCTTATCAGAACAGTTCGGTGAGCTTCGACTTCGAGGGCAATACCGTTCCGGCCGCCACGATCGAGCCGGCTCGCACCCGCTATCACATGAACAAGGGCGGCGTGGAGTACCGCAAGGTGCGCGTGATGAGAACCATGACCGTGCTCGGGCGGCTGGTCGACGCCCAGGGACGTCCGCTCAAGGGCCATCATGTGATCAACCACGCCAGTCGCGGGGTGACAGAGGTCGACGGTTTCTTCTCGATGGAAATGAACGCCGGCTCCCCCACGCTGGAGGTGCGTCAGGGGCAACAACTGCTCTGCCAGTTCCGCCTCGACGCCGATCGCCACCGCAGCGAAAACAATGTGTTGATGATCGGTGATCTGCGTTGCACGCCCGATACGTTGGCCGATGTCAACGCAACCGATCAGAAGGCAGGTTGAATCCATGAAAAAGTCTACATGGTGGCTCGGGTTGCTCGCAGCGGCGAGCACCTTTCCGGCAGGTGCCGTGAATCAGGAGATCCGCGCCCTGTTTCAGCCCGATCCGGCGCATCCGAACAAGAACGTGTTCATCAACAAGACGCCGAGCAGCGGTTATTGCGCCATCTATCCCGAACAATGCGCCGACAACCAGGTGTTCAGTATCGAGTTGCCCGTGCGTTTCACCTCCAGCCGCTTCATGACGGCCGGCTTTCCACTTTCACTGAAAGTGCCCGCCAGCTGGAGACAAGTGACGGTCACCAATCAGGACACCCGGGAAACCGAAATTGTCGAAATGCGGGTCACGGGCATCGGCTCCCGGTTCGAGCTGAGCGACAGCGCCGCCAATCTGGTCGGTGTATCGGACATCCTTGAAGGTCATCAAAAACTCTGGACCACCAGCAGTTGGGTTTATGCACCGGCTCCGTGTCAATACAGCGGCGTGGGTGCTTACTCGCCCACTGCTTATCGGTTCTTCTGGAAAACCCCCGTGGAAGCTGCCTGTACCAAGGTGGCGGCTTACCTCATTCCCGGGATGGTTTTCCCAACCCTGGATTTCGCCTATGAACTGCGCACACCCAATCCGCTGCGCATGTCATCCGGGCTCTACACCGGGTCTTTGAATTACACCCTTGGGCCAGGAGGGGACTTCGACGTCGGCTCGCAAATGTATCCGGATGACAGCCTTCTTACGCTGGATTTCGTCCTGGACGTTCAACACACCCTGAAGGTCGATCTGCCACCCGGTGGCAACAAGGTGTCCCTGGAACCTGCCGGCGGCTGGCAGAGCTGGCTGGAAAGCGGTCGCCGACCGAGCCGGATCTACCGCGACCAGCCGTATTACCTGTCGGCCTCGTCACGTTTCAAAGTGATGATGCAATGCAACTCTCTGGGCGGTACGGAATGCCATATGGGCAGTCCGACGGGACGCAGTGCCAGGGTGGAAACGACGATGACGGTACCGCCGGGGATCTCCGGCCCCGGTGGTGCCGACGGCTGGAGCGGCAGATTGCAATACAACACCTGGGTTGGCCCGTTCCAGCCTGTTCAGTACGTCGATCGCAAGGCGGGCAACCTGCGTTTCGAGATACCCGAACGATATTTCTACAGTTTTCTGCAACCCGGGGTCAGCGACACGCTCACGGGCCATATCACCATTATCTGGGATTCGGAAATCTGACGAGCCGGATCGATCTCTTTTCATTTTCAAAAGGGTTGAAAACGATGACACGCCTGTTTCTGCTTTTACTGCTCGGTCTGCCTGGCGGGCCCGTACTGGCCGGGCCGCAAATCAATGTCGGCACGGTGTATGACTACCTGGACGGCAACAAGAGCACCTACCTCAAACGTGTGTTCAACAGTGGTGACAGCACGGCGTTCGTCAAGGTCAACGTGCTGGAAATCGTCTACGACGCCGAAGGCAAACCGCAGGAAGTCCCGTTGGAGAATGCAGCCGACGGCGGCTCTCGCGATGGCGTGATGGCGAGTCCGGCGCGCCTGATCGTTCCCGCCGAGGGCATGCAGGGAACGCGACTGCTGTACATGGGCGAGCGGACACGCGAGCGTTATTTCCGTGTGCGTTTCGTACCGGTGGTGCCGGAAAAGGAAGACGCCTTCGTGGTGGGGGACGAGGAGCGCGAGGACTATGCCAAAAGCATGTCGGCAGGGGTGAACCTGATGACCGGCTTCGGCACGATTCTGTTCGTGCGCCCCAAGGACACTCGCTTCCAGACGACCGTGGAGGAAAACGACCGCCGTTACGAACTGCGCAACAACGGCAACTCCGTGGTGATCGTCGATGAGTTCAAGAGCTGTTCGCTGAGCAATGACACCGATTGCGGGGCGGTGACCAAACACCATGTCCTGGCTGGCAAGTCGTTCGGGTTCGACAAGGAGAAGGGGCGTGAATACCGCTTTTTTCTGATCGAGGGTGACAGCAAGAAAGCACTCAAGGTCGCGAGTCGATGATCCGCCCTCCAAGGACGCAGCAGGTAACAAAGACATGAACAAACAATGCGCGCGCCTGGCGCTGATGGTCGCCGGCAGTCTGATGAGTGCTCTGGCCGGTGCGGCCCGGGAAGAACACGTCTTCGAAGTGTCGCTGACGATTCCGAGCCGGCCGTTCTACATCATTCCCAGCGAACCGGACTGGGTGCATCGCACGCAGCAACTGCACTGGGACTATCCCTCCGAAACTCTGAGCACCCTGAGCAAGCATTTCGACGTGCGGCACGACACCAGTGCAATCGAGGCGCGTCTGGACAGCCCCGCCTACCTGTCGAACGGCCGCTCGGGTGAAGAGATCTGGCTCAAGGTCAGTTTCAATGGCGTTGTGTTGGGACCCGAGGTGCCCCCGCGAGAAGTGGTCTCGAAGGAAGACGCGGCCATCGGTAAACGGGTCCTGCTGGAAATCGAACCGGTGAAGCCTGCCGGTGGGTATCGACCAGGAGACTACAGCGGCAATGTGATGCTGCTGTTCAATGCACGGGCACCCGGCGCATGAACATCACCCGACTCCCTTTATTGTTCGGCCAAAGATTTTTAACGATGAATAGATCCACAGCAGGGATAGGCCTGGCTGCGCTGCTGGGTATGTCAGTGACGCACGCTGCGAATCAGGAAATCCGGGCGGTGTTTCAACCCGACCCTTCCAAACCCGGAAAAAACATGTTCATCAACACGACGCCGAACAGCGGCTATTGCGCAGATTATCCCGCGCAATGTGCGGCCAATAAAATGTTCAGTATTCGTACGCCGCTGATTTTCCAGGCCATTCGTTCTCTGATGCCCGGAGATGAGGTGTCGCTGCGTGTCCCTTCCAACTGGCGTCAGGCGGTGGTGACCAACCGGGATACACAGGAGACAGCCATCGTGGAGGTGCGCATGATGGGTGTCGGTTCCCAATACTATCTGAGCGATCCGGCGACCAGTCTGGTCGGGGTTTCTGACCCGGCTGAGGCCCATGGCTTGCTGTGGGGGACTAACTGGGCCAACGCAGCCCCCCCCTGTCAGAATTCCGGTGTCGGTTATTACACCGCCACGACCTTCGGCTTTTTCTGGAAAACGCCGGTCGAGGCAGCCTGCGTCAAAGCCGCTGCCTACCGGATTCCGTCGATGGCGTTTTCCACACTGGATTTCGCCTACGAGTTGCGTACACCCAATCCTCTGACAATGTCCACCGGGCAATACACCGGCTCGATACCTTATATCCTTGGCTCGGGTGGACAAATCGACTTCGGCCCTTTGTTGAGGCCCGTGGACAGCCACCTGATGCTGGACTTTGTTCTGGATGTGCAGCACACCCTTAAAGTCGACCTGCCACCGGGCGGAAACAAGGTCTCGCTGGAGCCTCAGGGTGGCTGGCAGCGCTGGCTCGCCAACGGCAGCCGTCCTGCGCAGATCTACCGTGACCAGAATTTTTTTATCTCCGCCTCCGCCCCTTTTAAGGTCATGATGAAGTGTGATTCCTTCCAGGTTTTCGGACCCGATTGCCGCCTGGTCGGAGAGTCGGGCGCCACCTGGGTTCACACACTGCTCAGTCTGCCCGGCGGTATTACCGGGCCTGGCGGAGTACCGGTCAGGGATGTGCCGTTGATGAACAATGCCTGGGTGGGGCCGTTCCAGCCCGGCCACTACGTGGAGCGCAAGTCGGGCAACCTGCGGTTCGAGATGCCTCAGGAGGCCATGGATTTCATGTTTCGTCCCGGCGTCAAGGGTACGTACAAGGGGGACATCACCGTCATCTGGGATTCGGAAGTGTAGGCACAGGGTGTTGCCCCGGGAAGGCCTCGGCAACCGGGCCTTCCGGAGGCTGGGCGGGCTGACGTGTATCAGATGCCAGCCCGGGCCATCGCTTCACGCGTCAGTTGTCTGCTCAGTTCCCGTTCCTGATAACCGATGTCCCGTTGCCGGCTTTCGAACTCCTCCTGACTCATCTCCTCGCCGGTCAGCACTTCATCCAGCGGGACGGACAGTTTTTCGGCCAGTTCGACAAGCTGCTTGCGCACGTCCGTCGGTTCCTGACCCTGGCTTTGCGCTTCCTGCCACTCCTTCGTCAGGGACAATAATTCCAGCTTGTCCTGATGAAGCTCGGTGTTGCGAGCGAAATCACTCGGATATTGCTTGCGCAGGTATTGCTCCCAGAAGGGTTGCTCGATCATCTGGTTGACCAGACCGTCGCCCGCTTCCGCGTCGATGATCGTGGCGTATGCCTGATCGATGGTTTTATCCGTGACGCCGGCTGTCGGGCGAAAGTTCATGGCTTCGGATTGCCATGGCAGTTCCAGGCGTTTGGCCAGCCCGGTTTCATAAGCCAGGTGGACCTCGACCTCATCGGGATCGCCTCCTCTTTGCCGGATATCGGCCCGTGCAATCCCGGTGACTTGCTCAAGGCGGGCGGAGCCTTTGGCCAGTTTCACCAGCTTGCCTTCGACTTCGTCAGCGCTGACTGAAAAGTGCCGGGCCTCCGAAGCCAGCACCTTCACCCCCATGTTGTTGAAGAGCTGCGCACCGGCATCTGCGCAACCTTCGGGTTCGGTGGACATGAGGAACAGTTCTTCGCGTAACGGGGTGTCGATTTCAATGGCATTGACCATGCGCCAGACACGATCGGTGAGTTGCGCTTTCGCACGGCCTCCCTGCTTGTAGTCGGCCGATCGAGTAAGTCCTTCCAGCACGGTGAAGAAGCCGAGGGAATCGGGTTCGTTCACCAGATAGTGCCAGGCCTCCGGTCGATAGGCACCGGTACCGGGAGATTCGCTGTACATCGATGCATCGCTGGGCGGTATCCACATCAACATCAGATCTTCGGCGGGCTGCTGATACCTTACCCTGGGACTCATCCCCACTGATTCGCGGTACAGTCCGTACGACTTGCGTACCTCTGGCGTAAGCTTTGTCCGATCGACCCGGGTGCGGGCAATGAGAAAGGCCTTGTCCGAGCCCGGGGCAACTTCGGGAATCGAGTGGAGCCGGTTTTTCAGCAGATCGAGGAAAAAGCCCTTGGGCCTGGGATGGCTGAACAGCCCCGCCGGCCAGGCGGTGATATTCGTATTGGCCAGGTTCAGCACCTTGAGTTTCGGCATATGCTGAATGGGCGGCGAGTCGCCCAGGGGATTGTTGTCCAGCCTCAGGGTTTCCAGATGCTCGAGGTTCTGCAGCTGTTCGATGGCGGGCGGAGTCAGTTCGATCATGTTGTCACTCAGGCGCAGGGTTCTGAGCTGACGCTGTTGGCCGATGCTGTCGGGCAGCGTTCTCAAACCGCAGTTTCTGGCGCTGAGCTGCTGCAGATTGGGGAAGTCCTTGAGCAGGCCGCTTGGTCCGGGTGAGAACTGCTGGCGATCCAGATTCACCGTAGTGACTTGTTGCAGAAAGGGTTTGAGATCATTCGGCATCTGTTTCCACCAGCGCTCGAGGTCGCTTGGCAGGACTTCCGTGGACAGGTCAAGGGCATACCCGTCTTCCAGACTGGAGCTGCGTTCACCGAAAACCTCGGACTTTCGGTCGAAACACTCCATCAGGCGCTCCGCGATGAGCCTGCCACCCTTGCGCTCGTAATCCCAATAGGCGTCCGGCAAGCGTCCGCCGTCATCCGGGTCATAGTCCCGCAGATAACGCTGGCGCCAGTTCTCGAGTTTTTGCTTCAGCTCCTCGCGCTCCTGTTTCAGGCGTGCGATTTCCTGATGCGGGTCGCCTTTGGCATGCAGTGAGCGGGTGAATGCGGCCACCTCGTTTTCATCGAAGTGCGGATACATCTCCTGCACTTTGGTTTCGACGGTTTTTTCCGCGAACGGCCAGACCTTCGACAATCCCGGACCTCGTAGCAGCAACTCGGTGTCCCGTGGCACAACGGCGCGCAGGGGGGGGCGGGCGAGCAGAGTCCGACGTTCGGTCGGGGGGGCGGTTTTGACCGTGACCCATTGTCTGAACATTTCTCCCTGGTCAGTGCGATAGCCCAGCGCAGCACGTTTGTCTTCGGGCAGGGCCAGCAGGACAGCTTGATAGAAATCATCGGCGTCATGCTGCTTTCGCTGAGCGGCATCCAACACTTCGTAGCGGCCGCGATCGTCTCTGATCAGCGTGCGCACGGTGCCCGCTTCTTCGGGGCCGGTACTGGAACGTAGTGGCCCGTCAGGGGTTCCGTCCCGGACTTCGATACGCAAGTCGCCGAAGGTGTCGGTGTGAATCTTCAGGGTATTGAGGATGAGCCGTTCGGTATCCGGTACCAGCAGCGCGGGTTCGTGCAGGCCCTCGACGGCGCGCGTCGCACGGGTTTCGAAAGCGCTTTCACGGGCCATGTTCTTCACGCGCAGCGGAATACGCTGTTGTTCGGCGATGATTTGCCGCTCGCCATCCGTTGCCCGTTCCAGCAATGGACGCGCCACCGAGGACGGCAGTTGTGGAAATTCGCTTTGCAGCAGGTGCACCTGTGGATCGTCGGAGCGGTCCTGAAGACGGTATTGGTAATCGAAAATCTCGGGTGTCCGGGTTTCCACGGCGTGCGCCAGTTTGTCCCGCAAAGCCTGGACCTGCCGGTCGCGGGGATAGGGACTGCCCAGCAGGGCAGTCATGTCCTGTTCACTCAAAAACGCCGTCAGTCGCTCCGGCAGTCGGCCGCTTGTCATGTCCGCCAGGCTGATGTTCAGGGTGTTCTCAGGCGTGACGCCTGAATGACCGTACTGGCGAAAGGCGCCACTGAGGTCCGCGTTTTCATAGACTCTCAAGCCCTTCTCGACGGGCCATCCCGGCAAGCTTGGGGCGATGGTCTCGAACCAGAACGAACCGGCGGGCAGTGGCTGTCCGGTGCGCACCAGGTGGCTCAAGCCACGGGTACGTTCCCAGGTCTTGAAGCGGGTGAGGGTGTCTGCCAGCAACGGAGGCGGGGCGGCGTTTTCGACGTGCATGCGACGCAGCGAGTCGTCGGAGGTACCGCTGATGCTGCGCAGCTTTTCCAGTTCGGCGGGGTTATAGCCCTCGGTGGAGTGCCCCAGACGCTGCATCAGTCGCGATCCCTCCCAGTCTTGCGGCTTTTCGCCTTCCAGAGTCCAGGCCCCCTGGCCGTTATGCCGGGCTTCGGGCCAGTAGGCCTGGGCGCGTGTCGGGTGAACGATGCGATGCGTCTCGCCCTGCGGGTCGAGTTGCACTTCGTAGTGTTTGCCTTCGATGGGCAGGAAGGTCTTGCCCGAATGACGATGCAGGCCAAGTGCATCGGGTTTTGATGTCTCTGGCAGCGCCAGGCCCGGTTGCTCGTAGGGCGTGAGGTCGGGGTGCCACAGGCGCGTCTTGCCGTCGATCGAACGCACCGGTTTCATATTCTCGACCAGGGGCGACAATTTGAGCCGGAATGCACTGCCGATGTTCGAGCCGGCGTGGAATGCCGCCAGTTGCAGGATATCGGTGATCACACCCAGCACATGCTCGCCGAATTCGGCGTAGTGCCCCTGAATCAGATCCCCTACCCCTTCGATCGCTTCGTTGATGATTTGAAACGCGGTATAGGCCAGCATGGCTTCGCCCAGCAATGGCACGAAAGGGGTCACGACCAGCAACGCCACACTGAAGATGTCGGAAGCGATTTTCTTGAAGTTTTCCCACCAGGCCCAGCGTGCGCGGCTGTCTGCGTCCGCTGTGGACACGGCGATGACTCGGGCGTCGTTGAGGATCTTGTTGAGTTGTTGCTGGTAGAGGTAAGTCCACAGCGGTTCAGTGATCGGGGGCGCGCTGAATTGCAGTTGTGGTTTGTCCACAGGCGTTTCACGCCAGGAGGGGCGGGGATCGCCTCGTTCCTTTGGATACCATTTGATGTAAGTGAGCCGCTGTTGAAGGTCGGCGAAGAAATGGCCGCGCTGTTCGTGATCGACGAACTGACTGAAAAACTGGCGATACGTGATACCGCTGGACTGCGCGGTCTGGTTGTCTCTCAGCTGGCGGCTCAGTTCTTTCATGAATTCGATCGTCGAGGGGTACTCCTTGAGCGGGTGTTCGGGATCCTGTGGCACGTAGGCGATCATTGTCTGCGAGTGCTGCTTCTGATCGGGATCGGGCCGGATGATCAGGATCCCGGTGAAGTTCAGGTCCATCATGCCCAGCTCGCACACCTTCATGGCTTGCTCGCCCAGCTTCAGGTGCTCCTGACCTTCGAGCAGGTCTCGAATGAGCAAATGGGCCTGCCGGCCGATATCTTTTTTGGCCAGCGCAATGTGCGCGGCTGCCTTTAGGGCCGCTTGCTGACTGCGCTGGACTTGCAGTTTCAGAAAAGCCTGGGCGACCGGCTCCCTGTTGAGCAGATGTTCTTCGAGGTGGGCCTTGTATTGCGCACCGATATCCAGCTCCCGACACAGTGACTGGAACTGGCTCACACTGATGATTTTGTCGATCGGTGAAATATCGAACAGCTCACGGGCCGCATCGGTCTTTTCCAGGAACGCGGAGTGTTTCTCGAATGTTTCGTCGTAGGCAAAGTTGTGCAGTGCTGCATCCAGCAATGAAACTGTTCTTGCGGTATAGCCGGGTATAACTTGAATGGCCCACCAGCTGCTTTCCCGGGAAACGTATAACCGCAGATAAGTATTTTTTACGTCGACATCGATGTTGAATTTTTCAAGCAGCTTTGCCTTCAGCAAAGGTTCGGCGAAAGCCTGAATGTCCTTCAGTTTTGCGAGTGTATTGTCGATCGTGTTTTGTGCATTCCAGGCTTTCCTGTTGGCATTGTTCATGCGTTCCAGGTGCTTGGGCGGTGCTGCGCTTATCCACTTTTCATTGCGCAGGGGCACTCGCCTCAGTGCGTGACTTCGATGCAATTGCATATCGAGAAAAACGGAGTCGATGTTCGACTTAATCAAGTCGTAATGTTGCCCTTTGTTTTCAATTGTTGCGGTCATTGCTAAAGCCTTGAGTCAGTCGGAAGTTTCAAGGCTAACGTTCGGGGGCGGGAATGATTAGTTTAAAAGCTGGTTGTACAAGTGCGGTTTTAATAGCGGGTCCGATTGAATATTGGAATGTTTAAAACATATAAATAACACCCGGGCGTTTTCAATCCGGCACAGAGGCGCGCGCATTCAGGGAAGCCACTCTCGATGCCTCGGGCGGCAGACATTGTGAGTCGCTGCCCGGTTGCAGGTAAGGCATCAGGATCGGGGCCATGCCCTTGAGCACTTGCACCGGCAGGGCCGAGGTGAATTTGAAGTTCTCCGCCGAGCGCCCCGGCACGAACGCGGTGAGCGTGCCGAAATGGTGGTCGCCGATGTAGAACACGAAGGTCGCGGTGCGGTTGATCGACTTCGAGCTGAGAATCCGCCCGCCGGAGCCAATCGCCTCGATCCGGTTGTCGCCGGTACCGGTCTTGCCACCCATGACCAGCGGTGTTCCATCGTTCAGTTTGAAACTGCCGGAAACACGTTTGGCGGTTCCCGAGTCCACCACTTGCGACAGCGCTTCACGCATCGCCGTGGCGACTTCGGACGGCATCACCCGTTTGCCCACATGAGGGTCATTGACCAGTTTGGTTTCGTAAGGCGTGCCGGCGGCAAAGTGCAGGCTGTCGATGCGCAGGGTCGGCATGCGCACACCGTCGTTGAGGATGGTGCCGATCAGCTCGGCCAGCGCAGCGGGGCGGTCGCCGGAGCTGCCGATGGCGGTGGCCAGCGACGGCACCAGGTGATCGAACGGATAGCCGACTTTCTGCCAGCGCTGATGGATCTCGAGGAACGCCTCGATCTCCAGCATGGTGCGGATCCGGCTGTCACGGGCACCCTTGTGCCTGCTCTTGAACAGCCAGCTGTAGACTTCCTGACGCTCGAACTGGCTGGCCTTGACGATGTCCTTGAAGGTCGCGTCGGGGTGGTTGAGCAGGTAGCCGATCATCCACAGGTCCAGCGGGTGAACCTTGGCGATGAAGCCCTGATCCGGCAGGTCATAGGTGCCGGGGCCGTAGGCCAGGTAGAGCCGTTCCAGGCGTTCGTCGGTGAGTTTTTCGGTGAGCTTGGCGCCTTTCAAATGCGAACGCACGAAGCTGTTGAAATCCTCCTGGCTGGCGTTGGGCAGCAGGTAACGGTGCACGGCAGCCATGCGGATCGGGGTCGGGCGCATGCTGTCGAGGAAGGTGTCGAGCCGGGCCTGGGTGTCCTTGTTGCGGTACTTCTTCCAGAACTTGAGCAGGAACGAAGTGCCTTCGCGGTCGGCGAACGAGGCGAGGTATTCCTGACGTCGCGGGTCGCGGTCGTCCTTGAGCAGCTCGGCGCTGTTGTTGGGGCCGGAGTAGGTGGTGTAACGCACCAGGTCACGCATCAGACGAATGAACGGCAGGTTGATCGACTCACGCAGGGCATCGCGCAGGGTCGGCAGGCGGCCGTTGTCTTCCTTGCGAAAGTTATGGAACGTGTGCAGCCCGCCACCGGTAAAAAAAGCTTCGCCGGGACTGGCTGAGTATTTGCGATCAAGGGCTGCGCCGAGCAATTTCGACAGGTCGCGATCCTTGTTCTGGATCAGGTAATCGACCACCCACCGGCTCAGGCGATCCTGTTCCGGCACGTCGACTTTTTTCAGTTCCTGCAAGGTCATGGCGCCGTACTTGTCATGCAGCTCGGCGATGATTTGCAGGTAGGTGGTCAGCACCCGCATCTTGGCGGTGGAGCCCAGTTCCAGCTTGCTGCCCTCGTTGATATCGAACGGTTGGTCGGTGCTGTCGGTCTGCACCCGCACGCGCGAGCCGTCCGGCGTCAGCTCGAACAGGGTGAAGCTGTAGCGCACCTGAGTGGTGCTGGTGGGCGTCAGCAGGCGTTCGCCCATCAGGCCGACTTCGGTCGCATAGGCCGGGTCAGCCAGTCGTTTCAGATAGGCGGTGGCCTGGGTTTGCAGTTCGCCTTGCAGGGTGCTGGTGGCGGACAGGTCGAGGCGGTCGAGGTCATACAGCGGACGGTTGAGCATCGACGCCAATCGACTGCGGGCGACACTGATGCCTTTGTTGGTTTCGATTGGCTGGATCGTCGGTTGGGTCTGCCAGTCGCGATAGCTGATGGTGCTGGCCAGCGCCGCATCGGCCAGGGCGGCGTCGATCACGCCGTTCTGTCTGAGCAGGCGCAGGTGGCTGTTGGTCAGTTCGACCAATTCTTCGCGGCCCTTGGTCAGGTAATGCGAAGGGCGGCGCTGGGCGATCATCAGCGAGAGCATTTCGCGCAGAGCCAGGCCCTTGTCCGCCATGGACTGCGGATCGGTCGCCGAGCTGGAGAGTTTGCGGTTGGCCTCGTTGAAATCGGCGCCGTACCAGACCCGCAGGCCCTCGGCCATGCCGTGCACTTCGCCATGCCCCGGCACGGCCGACAGCGGCACGCTGTTGAGGTAGTCACGAATGATGTTCTGCCGTGCCGGCAAGGTGTCCGGGCCGCCCTGATAGGCGCGCACGCTGGCGGAAATCATCTGGCGGATCTTCTCTGCACCGGACACCGTCAGACCATCGGGCGAGTGGCGGTATTTCTCAAGCTGGGTGGCCAGGGTACTGCCACCGGCCGACTGCCCCGGCAAGTGCAGCAACTTGGCGACTTGCGACCACGCGGCCATGCCGAAGCGCGGCCAGTCCACCGCCGGGTTGGCCAACGGTTGTTTTGGATCGAGCAGAAAACGGTTTTCGATGAACAGCAGGCTGTTGACCACCACCGGTGGAATCGACTCGAAACTCGCGTACAGCTGTTGCGGATAGTTGTACTGATAGAGCGGCGCGGCGCGGCAATCGGTGATCGACAGGCCGGCCTGGATCTTCTCGGAATAGGGCACGAACAGGCCCTTGTCGGTGTAGTTGAGCAGGGCCGGAGAGAAGCGCGTCTGCTCGGTGATCACGTAGTTGCGCTTGATCAGCCGTGGCAGGAACTCGTCCAGCGAGCTGTACCCCAGACGCAGGTCGAACGGCCCGTTGCCCGGATAGCGGATCGCTTCGCTGGGCCCCGGCTGCAATTCGTATTTGAGTTTGGCGGCGTACTGGCTGACCTCGCGGGACTGGAAACGCGAGGTGCGCATTTCCTTCATCGCGGCCAGGCCCACGACAATCGCGATGATCACCACCAGAAGCCAGAAAGCCTTCCACCCGTGCCGGTTGCGGCGGGGTTTTTCAGGTAAAGGCGCTTCATCCACACGTTCAGTCGGAACCACTTTTTCACTCGAATCGGTTTGCCACAAAGCGCCCATAGTCGATTGATCCATTCACGCAGATTGATCGGACTTGACTGAAGCTTAGTCGCTGGTTGGCGTCGGTGAAAAAATTGTGAAGGTCATCGAGCGGAGACGGGATCGAGCGACGGGGCGGTGAGGATCCGAGGCGCACAGGTATCGTCGCGTCTGTATCGGGAAACATAACAAGGTGAGCAAAAAGTTTCTGACTGACGCTCGCCAATCTGGAAAAAAGTTGTCTGGTTTTGCAATTAATTGATGTGTTTTTCAAGTGTCAAATTCAAGTTGGGTGTTGTTTATTAAATGCTCATTTCTTAAGTTGGAGTTTCATCGTGGGTACGTACTTCCGGTCTTTTGCACGCTTCGCGCCTGCAGTAATTAATAATGTTGAAAGTTTAACCGATGAGTATTCGGAAGTGGTCCTGGCAGCAATTCCACCCGCGCTTGTTAATATGTCGAAGTCCAATCTTGAGATGTTGAAAAAGATTACACCGTCGACACCTGATTGGCTGAAAAGCGCTTCGCCTCAACAACGGGCGGAGGCACGCAGGGCCATAGAGGAAAGCGTGGCCGCGCACACTGCATTCAGTGCCCTGATGGACCAGGTCAAGTCCCCGGAGGCGTTCGCCGAGCCACTGCTCAGGGCGAAGCTGAAGGACGAGACGGGATTTGATATTGAGCTGCAGAACTTTTGGCTGGCATTCTCTCCTTCTTCGATCCCCTCTTCGCATCCTCCGACTGAACGTTACACGTTTTTGCAAGCAGCCCTTCACAACTTCGATGAAGAAGAAACGGACTTCAGGTCATTTTCCCGTATCGGTTGGGAAGCCTATCAACCGACCGATATGCGGATCAGTGCACTTCGTTTCATCGAATTGTGTCGAGAGCTGGATGTCGGCCAGCTTTATCAGGCCCATATCCGGCAAGCACTGAAGCTGGATGATGCGACGGGTCTTAAAACGCTGAGTGATGCCTTCACTGCTTATCAGAGCGCTTCGTTGAAAGCGTCAAGTCATGTTGCTGTGCTCAAGGGCGATATTGAGGCCAGACATCATCGGGCCCTGCTTGAAGTAGCTGACGGCAAAAAAGATGTGAAGGTTGACGGCAAGTCTCTCTGGTATCGCGGCATTAGCTTCATGAATATGCCATTGGAAGGTTGCGCGATTTTCGAGATTGCCGATCCGGAAGACGATAGCGTTCTCGATAAATTGCTGCCAACTGTTGATGGATTCTGGCCAAACGACTTGATCGTCTGGATTCCTGATGATCCCGATCATCCGCTGAGACTTTATCCGAAGCTAACGGCACTCAAGTCTCAACTTGTCAGCCAGTTTGTGCGCAAGCCTCAGGATGAAGAGGCCGACCCGCAAGCACCGACCGACTATCAGGTGTTTTTTAGCCGCTTCGTAAAACATAAAGACCGGCCGAAGTTTTTTTCCAGCTTTACCGAACTCGTCACTGCGAACGGTCCGAAAATCCGTCGTCAAAAAAAGGAGCCGGACTTTCTCCTGCAGGAGCTGATAGTGAGCCCTTCAGGCGATCGCTGGGATACGAGCCTCGACATCTGGCAGGTATCTTTCAGACGCTTCAGGCATCGATTATTGGCTGATGCACGCAGTGCCGCTGTGCCTACCGCTGATGCTGATGCTCGCGGGCGCCGTGCCTGGCTTTCACAACTCCTGGACATTGGTTTGATGGCGTTGAACCTGGTGTCTTTCGTGGTGCCCGCAGTCGGGGTTCTGATGCTCGGCGTCACGGCGATTCAGCTCATGGATGATGTTTTGGAGGGAATTGAGGATTTGAGCCTCGGCGACCGGGAAAACGGTTGGCAGCTCATCCACGGGGTTCTGGTGAATCTGGCGATCATGGGGGCCGGGGCCGCGTTGATCGGGAAACTTGCATCGGGAGGCCGCACGGAGTTTTTGCCGATCGAACTGGAAAATGGACAGAAACGGCTCTGGAAACCAGACCTGGCGGCTTACCGGAGCAAAGTGTCGCTGGCCGATGTCGAGCCCAATGCTCGCGAGCAGTTTCTCGTCGCGAACAAACTGTATGTACGCGTCGAAGGACACGTTTATGAAAAACGTTTCGATCCAGTAACCAACACTTGGCGCATCGTCCATCCTCGCAACCCCAACGCTTATCAGCCTTTGCTTTCCGAAAGTGCAAACGGCTGGAATCACGGCCCGCACCGCCCCGTACCGGCACTGTCGCCCGAACTCCCCCCCGTTGCGCCCGTTGACGGGCACGTTCTAACGGGCGAAGGGGCTTCGCTTGACGTCGCTCCCGCACATCCCCCGGCGGTGTCGGGCATCGATAACCGAGTCAATGCCCGATACGCGGTCGAGGAGTCGCTGATTCTTGGACTTCAACCGGCCAAAGGTGTTTATCGCAGTGTCGACGGGCAATGGTGCTACATCCGCAACATCGACGATGCCGGCGTCGTCTCGGTGTATCGGATCCGTGATTCGTTCAATCTCAACGCCGAGATCATGGACGTCAACATTGTTGATCCGCAGAGTAATCGTGCGACAGAGCTGCGCCTGCGCGAGGTCGCGCCCGATCAATGGCAACCTCTGTCGTTGAGAGGGGGGGCCAGGCCTGACAACTTACTGGCTAAAATAGCTGCTTTCGAGCGCAAGCAACTGCCCAACGGTCTATGGGAGCCGAAAATCCTAGTGGTTTCCCTGTCCGACACGAGGTATTTGCCAAGTGATTGGGGGCCCATGCATGAGCTTCCGTTTTCCATCGAACCGACCAGCATTCACCAGGCACTCGAGATGTCCGAGTTGGGTCGACTGCCTGTTGCAACCGACTTGATGGAAGGCCCCACGGGGAAATTGTCGCCGGGAATCGCGTCGCAGCTCGACATGCGAGAGGGAGGGGGCAGCTTCCTGTTTACCATGCAGCGCATGAAGTATTCCGGTGCCGTCGAAGGGGAGTTCAATGCACTCAAAGTCATCGACCTTGAGGCGGGCGAACGCCCTGAGGGTACGAATGCGATTTCTGCGTATTGGTCGCCGCAGGGAGGCTACGTCGATGTCCCCATTCACCCTGGATGGGGGCAACCGGATCATGTTTTCACACCCGGTTTCAGCGGTTGCTCCCTGGTGGTGGAACAGATGGATGAAAACCTGCTTCGGGTCCGGCATGTCGAGGCCAGCCATGAAGCTGCCCAATACGTCGATCTGGCCCCGCAAGAGCATGGATGGGGGCTGAGTGCCGCCATGGAGCTTCCGGACTACGGACTCCGTCTGGACCAGAACGGCAATCCCGACTCGATACTGACGGGCTTCGCCTTCATGAAGTACGACCGAACGGCTCGCGTCTGGAAACTGCACTATCAATCCAATCAGGGGGCGACCGCCATTGGCCAATATTCGAAGGAGCAACCGGGCTGGTTTTCCCGTCCCGATACGGTGGTACGAGTCTATGGCCGGACGAAAGTCTTGAAGGTCGATACCCGGCCAGTGACGACCATCGAAAGGTCTGTCGCACCGGCCGGCCTGTGACGTTGCACCATTGCTGTGCAATACTCGCCGGCCATTTGCGCGGTGAATAATCCTCGAAATGCAGGATGGTTTGTCTCGTAAACCTGTCAATCGACGAGGTTTACGTCTGAATCAGATGCCTTATAGAGTGAAAAAACCTGTCGCAAGCTTTTTATACTGCACGCCCCGCTGATCCCGCAGGTTGCTTCTGCGGGACGGTTCTGCCCACGAAGCAGGGCCGGTATTTACCCAGGCGCAGGCTTATCGGCCGACGCTTGAACACTCGGTGGTCACATCCAATAACAAGACGAGGAAGTCCCCCATGCCAGTCGGCAATCACCCGCCCCATGGCGAAACCGCTCAAGGCGGCCCGCTCAAACGCGAACTCGGTGAACGGCATATTCGCCTGATGGCGCTCGGCGCCTGCATCGGTGTCGGTCTGTTTCTCGGTTCGGCCAAGGCCATCGAAATGGCCGGCCCGGCGATCATGCTCTCGTACATCATTGGCGGTCTGGCGATCCTGGTGATCATGCGCGCCCTCGGCGAAATGGCCGTGCACAATCCGGTGGCCGGCTCCTTCAGCCGCTATGCACAGGATTACCTCGGCCCGCTGGCGGGCTTTCTGACCGGCTGGAACTACTGGTTCCTGTGGCTGGTAACCTGCGTCGCCGAAATCACCGCGGTGGCGGTGTACATGGGCATCTGGTTTCCCGATGTGCCGCGCTGGATCTGGGCGCTGGCGGCGCTGGTCAGCATGGGCTCGATCAACCTGATCGCGGTGAAGGCCTTCGGTGAATTCGAGTTCTGGTTCGCCCTGATCAAGATCGTCACCATCATCGCCATGGTGCTCGGCGGCATCGGCATCATCGCTTTCGGTTTCGGCAACGACGGCGTGGCGCTGGGGATTTCCAACCTGTGGGCCCACGGCGGCTTCATGCCCAACGGCGTGACGGGCGTGTTGATGTCGCTGCAGATGGTGATGTTCGCCTACCTCGGTGTGGAGATGATCGGCCTGACCGCCGGTGAAGCGAAGAACCCGCAGAAGACCATCCCGAATGCGATCGGCTCGGTGTTCTGGCGGATCCTGCTGTTCTACGTCGGCGCGCTGTTCGTGATCCTGTCGATCTACCCGTGGAATGAAATCGGCACCCAGGGCAGTCCGTTCGTGATGACCTTTGAACGTCTGGGCATCAAGACCGCCGCCGGCATCATCAACTTCGTGGTGATCACTGCGGCGCTGTCGTCGTGCAACGGCGGCATCTTCAGCACCGGGCGCATGCTCTACAGCCTGGCGCAGAACGGCCAGGCGCCGGCCGGTTTCGCTCGCACCTCGAGCAACGGCGTACCGCGTCGCGCGTTGCTGCTGTCGATCTTCGCGCTGCTGTTGGGCGTGCTGCTCAACTATCTGGTGCCGGAAAAAGTCTTCGTCTGGGTGACCTCGATTGCCACCTTCGGCGCGATCTGGACCTGGGTGATGATCCTGCTGGCCCAGCTGAAATTCCGCAAAGGTCTGAGCGCCAGCGAACGGGCCGGCCTCAAATACAGAATGTGGCTGTATCCGGCCAGCTCGTATCTGGCACTGGCCTTCCTGGTACTGGTGGTCGGCCTGATGGCGTACTTCCCGGATACCCGCGTGGCACTTTATGTGGGCCCGGCGTTCCTGGTGCTGCTGACCGTGTTGTTCTACGTGTTCAAGCTGCAACCGAGCGATGCGTCCCAGGGCGCGGTGCGTTCGGCTTCGTAATTCGTTGTTGTGGAACCCTGAAAGCCCCGGTCGAAAGTCCGGGGCTTTTTCGTTGGGGGCAAGGTTGAGGCCGCTGGTCTGAAAACGCCGCAAAAAACGACTTCTGATTCAGAGTCATGTTCGAAGGTTTAGCTACGTTGTTTCCAGCGCAGCCGTGAACAGAGGCGCGGGTATGAGGATCAGCGATTTTCTCGTACGAGAACTCGGCCGCCGTCAGGTCGTGCTGTTCTTCCTGCTCGCCACGCTGCTGTACATCCTGCCGCTGATCCTCGCCGACTTCCCCTACATCGACGACAACTGGCGCACCCTCGCTGCCGGCAACGCCTGGGCGGGGCAGGGGCGGTTGTTCATGGACTGGCTGTATCAGGCGCTGAGCGTCACCGGCGCTGCGCCGAATATTTTCCCATTGCCGCTGTTGCTCGCCACGGTCGCCATGTCGTTCGCGTTGACCCGGCTGACCTTCCACTATTTTCCCGAACCGACCCTGGCCTGTTGTCTGGTGGTGTTGCCGCTCTGGTACAACCCGTTCCTGTTGCAGAACCTGTCCTATCAATATGACGGCGCCGGCATGGCCCTGAGCCAGGTCACGGTGATTTATGCGATCACTTTTTATGGCACTTCACGCATTCAGCGTTGGCTGGTGCCGTCGGTGCTGCTGGCGCTGGCGATCGGGTTGTATCAGATCAGCCTGAATGTGTTTCTTGGGTTGTGCTGCCTGGAATTGCTCAGGAATGTTCACCGGCGAGTGCCATGGAATGAACTCTGGCACCGGTCGGGCTGGCGGCTGGCGCAACTGCTGCTGGCGGTGTTGATCTACAGCGTCACGGCCTATCCATTCACTGACGCCGGACGCACGCAATTGCTGAATGCGAGCGCCGATCCGTTGCTGCAGATCGGCATCAATATCGGTCGGGTGATGGAGAAGGTTGCGCTGCTGTTTCACGGCGGCTACACGGCAATTTTTATTGTGCTGGTGCTGTGTGCTGTGTTCGGCGCCGTGCAGTTGGGGCGGCAGATTCGCGAGCGCAACCTGTCGCGCGCCAGGGCTTTGCTCCTGGGCTCCAGCTGCCTGCTGGCATTGCCGCTGATTGCGCTGCTGGTGCCGGGCATGACGCTGCTGTTTCGCGATTTCAACGAAGGTGCACGCACCCTGATGGGGTTCGGCGTGCTGTTGATGTTGCTGTTCTATCTGACCTGGCTGGGTTTGATGCCGCTGCACCAACGGTTGCCTTTGATGCTGGGGATTCCGCTTCTGGCCACGCTGTCGCTGTCCTTCGCTTATGGCCGGGTGCTGACGATGGAAAAAACCTTCGCCAGCAGTGCGCTCTACAGCCTGAGCCACGACATCTCGTCCCATCGCGAATTGCGCGAAGCCAAACGGATTTATATCTCGGTGACGTACTCCGACCGCTGGCTGGCGGGAGCGGTGGGTACGTTCAAGCAGTTGCCGGTGCTGCAATACCTGCTGAATATCGACTACTTCATGCTCGCCGAAAACCTGCCGTCGGCCGGCATCACCAATGTGGTTGCAGAACGCGAGCGACGCAACGCGACCCATGTCGGCCTGATGGGCTATCCACCCTTGGTGGACAGCCTCTATTACCGCCTCTACCTGATCGGTGATTACGGATTCATCGTGATGAAAGAACCGCCCCATGGCCGGCTGTTGCAATGGTAACCGTTAGTCAGAAACCAGCGCCTACCTGTAATTTCTGACAGTAGACCGCACCCGTACCTTGCCCTAGCGTGAAAGCTCCGCCCGTTGCAGTGACAGCAAGGATTCACGATGAGGATCTTGTGGAAAGGATTTCCCGCCCAAACGGCAATCGGCCTCGCCGCAACGCTGGTCCACTGGCAGGTTTTTTTCGTACTGACCAGCGCGGTTCAGCTCGATCAGGCGGCCAGCAACTTCGCTGCGTTTTGCATCGCCGCATCCTTCGCGTTTTACATGAACGCGCTCTACACGTTCGAGACCGGAACGTCGGTGCTGGTGTACCTGATATTTATCAGCGTGATGGGGGCGTTGAGTTACGGCACAGGCGTGATCGCCGATGCACGGAGTCTGCCGGGGCTGGTGACGGTGTCGGTGTTTTCACTGCTGGATCTGTTGCTGGGGTACTGCTTTTTCCGGTTTGTGTTGTTTCGGGGGCGGCAGTCATGAAAAGCGCTTCTGCTAATGCGAACGAACACTTTCTGAGCAGGCCCTGGAGCGCACAGGAAATCTATTTCTTTTTTCAGATAGCAACCTTGCTGCATGTTTTTCCCATTTTGTTCGCCGACTACTTGTACATCGATGACCAAGGGCGATCGATGCTCGGAATCAAGGGCTGGACTGAAGACGGCCGACCGTTGGTGGAGTTGCTGTATTCCGTTCTGACATTTTCCTCATCGTTGAATATTTTTCCATTACCGTTACTCATTGCCACCGTTGCCATGTCTTTTGGACTGAGGCGACTGGTCACTCACTATTTTTCTACTCCGGGGTTTGTTGAGTGCCTAGTGGTTTTACCCCTGTGGTTCAGTCCGTTTTATTTACAGAACCTTTCATATCAATATGACGGGCCGAGCATGACGTTGGGCCTGGTTGCAGTGATTTATGCAATCACTTCAAATCCGGCATCGGCTGTGGGGCGGGTAGTACTCTCCGCGATATTGATTGCTCTGGCGCTTTCTTTTTATCAGGTGTGTCTGAACGTTTTTATCGGTCTGGCGTGTATCGATGTCTACCGCTGCATGATCTCTGGTACAGCGTCTGAAGTGCGGAAGGAACTCTTGCTGAGAACCGGACAATTGGCAGGGGGATTGCTTGTTTACTGCTTGAGTTCGTATCAGTTGATAAGCGGTAGCCGTCAGGGATTTGTCGAGATTGATAATTCCACGGTGAGAGAGTTGCTCATGCGAATTGATACTTTCAATCAGCACATGTTTCTTCTATTCAATATTGGCAATGTTTGGTTTTTTTCGTTGCTCATCTTTGTTGCAGCTTTGTGTTTTGTGCTCACGGGGTATCGTTGTGTCGCTCGACAGGAGGGCGGCTGGGCCAAGTCGAACACGTTGGTGTTGTACCTGATGACATTGCTCGGGGCTGTGTCTGCGATTTATGGCATCGGACTTCTCGTGCGCTATCCAAACTTTGGTGCGCGGAATCTGATGGGGTTTTCTTCTATGTTGGTTTTTTTGATGTTTTTGAACCGACAAGGATTGATGCAAGTAAACCGATACCTGACATACCTGTTGGTCATTCCGATTGCTTTTATGCTTAGCTTCTCTTTTTCCTATGGTCGGGTCATGGTGGCGAAAAAACAATTCGAACAAGTTGTCGTTCAGAACCTAAACTATGACGTTGTTTCTCATGCAAATCTTCGAGCTCTGGAGCGGATCAATTTAATCGCCGATACCCGTTATTTGTGGATTCCTGGTGCAAAAAAAACAATTGATGCTTCACCTGTGCTTCCTTACATACTTGGTCTGGATTTTATCTTGCTGCCAGAAAATATGCTCAGGGCTGGACTGACAAATGTTTTTGGCGGTGTAAAAGACGAACGCGATACAGTGGGGTGTGGGACGTGTCAGCAAGTTCTAAGTAATCGCTATTACGACATCTACATATTGGACAAAACCGGTTATGTGTTTATGAAACGCTGGAATGAGGTGAAAGATTCCGATCACCTCTGATCCAGCGTTTTACCTTGAAGGAAGGTACATAGATTCGGCTACGCAGCCATTCCATCCTGCGGCTCAAAACTGTCCGCCCGCGCCATCTGCCACATCCGCGAATAGAACTCGCCGTTCACCTCTCCGGTGAGCAATTCCCCCGGTTTCAGGAACACATGCAGCTGCGAGAACAGTTTGATTTCAGTGGCCGACATGCGCCGCACCAAATGCTTGGCCGACAGTTGCGACGGATGGTCGAGGCCGGCGGCAGCGAGCATTTCTGCCAGGGCCTTGAGCGTATTGCGGTGGAAGTTGTAGACCCGCTGGGCCTTGTCCGGCACCACCAGCGCGCGCTGGCGCAGGGTGTCCTGGGTGGCGACGCCGGTCGGGCATTTGTTGGTGTGGCAGCTTTGCGACTGGATGCAGCCGATGGCGAACATGAAGCCCCGCGCGGAGTTGGCCCAGTCGGCACCGATGGCCAGCACGCTGGCGATATCGAAAGCGCTGACGATCTTGCCGCTGGCGCCGAGCTTGATCTTGTCCCGCAGATTCAAGCCCACAAGCGTGTTGTGCACGAACAGCAGACCTTCGCGCATCGGCACGCCGATGTGGTCGGTGAACTCCACCGGCGCGGCGCCGGTTCCGCCTTCCTTGCCGTCGACCACGATGAAGTCCGGCAGGATGCCGGTTTCCAGCATGGCCTTGGCGATGCCCATGAATTCCCACGGATGGCCGAGGCAGAACTTGAAGCCCACCGGTTTGCCGCCGGACAGTTCACGCAGTTGCTGGATGAAATGCATCATCTCGATCGGCGTGGAGAAGGCGCTGTGGCGCGATGGCGAGATGCAGTCTTCGCCCATCAGGATGCCGCGGGTGTCGGCGATTTCCTGGGTCACTTTGTGCTTGGGCAGAATCCCGCCGTGGCCGGGTTTGGCGCCCTGGCTCATCTTGATTTCGATCATCCGCACTTGCGGGGTCTGCGCCTGGGCGGCGAAGCGTTCCGGGTCGAAGCGGCCGTCGCTGGTGCGGCAGCCGAAATAGCCGCTGCCCAGTTCCCAGGTCAGGTCGCCGCCATGTTCGCGGTGATAGGGGCTGATGCTGCCTTCGCCGGTGTCGTGGGCGAAGTTGCCGAGTTTCGCACCCTGGTTCAGCGCGCGGATCGCGTTGGCACTGAGGGAGCCAAAACTCATGGCCGAGATGTTGAACACCGACGCCGAGTACGGCTGGGTGCATTGCGGGCCGCCGACGGTGACGCGGAAACTGCTCGGGTCGCTCAGCGGCGCCGGGCGCATTGAGTGGCCGATGAATTCGAAGCCGGACTGATAGACGTCGATCAGGGTACCGAACGGTTTGTCGGCGGTTTCATTCTTGGCCCGCGAATACACCAGCGAACGCTGGGCGCGGGAGAAGGGCAGGGCGTCGCTGTCGGATTCCAGCAGGTACTGGCGGATTTCCGGGCGGATGCCTTCGACCAGATAACGGATATTGCCCAGGATCGGATAGTTGCGGCGCACCGCGTGCGGGCTCTGCAGCAGGTCGAACAGACCGATCAGGCTCAGCACCCCGGTGACGGCGGTGATCGGCCACAGCCAGTCATGTTCGAGAAAGGGCAGGCTGGCGAGGGTGAACATCACGCAGACGGCAAAGAAGGCGTAGCGGCTCAGGAGTGACAGGCTCATACGGTTTCCTTGGTTCGGATGGTTTTTTTGCGGCAGTCAGGCGTTCTGCGCCTGTAGAAAGATCGAAAACAGCTCCGACTGGGATTTGATCCCCAGCTTGCTGTACATGTGTTTCTTATGGACTTTCACGGTTTCAACAGAGATTTCCAGCTTACGGGCGATTTCTTTACTGGAGCAACCGCTGAGCATCAGGCGCCCGACATCCAGTTCCCGGGCGGTCAGTTGCGCGCCCTTGAGCTGCTGCACCGACGCTTCGAGCTGCACCCGCCAGTCCGGTTGCGCAGGCGCCGGGGCCAATGCCACGGTTTCGTTGATTTCATAAGGCAGGCGCTGGCGCAACAGGCCGAGCACCCACGGCTGGATCAGTGACAACAGGGCAATCTGCTCGCCGGTGAAGCGTTGCTGGCTGCCCAGCGACAGGCACAGCGTGCGGTCGCCCTCGAGCTGGCAATTGAACTGGATTTCGTCGGCCACCACATTCAGACGAAAGTATCGCTGGTAATACTCGGTCAGTTCGAAGTGCTCCGGCGCGACCTCCGACAGGCGATACAGCCCGGTGCGCGATTGTTCGCGGCAGGCGATGTAGAACGGGTCGAGCAGGTACAGACCGCGCAGGTAGTCCTGAAACAACTGGTCAGGACTGCCGTCTGCGCCGGGGCATTCGGCGAACACCTGCGGGTGGCGGTCGGCGCTGAACAGCAGCGCCACCCAGCTATCGAACGGCACGTACTGGTCGAGCAGGCGCACCAGTTGCGCCCAGAAATTCGGCTTGTCGAGGGCGTCGATCAACTGCCCGACGGCGCGGTGCCAGGTGATGTCGTCAAACGAAAGAGTCATGCCTCTACCCCTATCGGGTTACCCCGGCCGCGTAATTCCCTGGCCGGTCGAATGCGAAGCATACTGGCCCACAGACAGCCGCCGGGCAATCTTTCGGCACCCGGCGCTCATAACAAGGACTGCCCATGAAAGTCGAACTCGCCCAACTGGCGGGCCGTGACAAAGACACGGCGTACAACCTCGAACGCGCCCTCGCGGCGATTGCGGCCTGCGCCGCCGACACGCAATTGATCGTGTTCCCCGAGACCCACCTGATGGGCTTCCCGACCGCCGACACCGTGGCGCAAATCGCCGAGCCGCTGGACGGCCCGACCGTCAACGCCGTGCAGGCCGCCGCCCGCGAACGCAACCTCGCCGTGGTGATCGGCATGGCCGAGAACGACAACGGCCGCTTCTACAACACTACGCTGCTGATTACCCCTGAAGGCATCGCCCTGAAATACCGCAAGACCCATCTCTGGGCTTCGGATCGCGGTGTGTTCGAGGCCGGCGACCGTTACGCCACCTGCCTGTGGAACGGCGTGCGGGTCGGTCTGCTGATCTGCTACGACATCGAGTTCCCGGAGTCGGCCCGGGCCCTGGCGCAATTGGGTGCGGAGTTGTTGATCGTGACCAACGGCAACATGGACCCGTACGGCCCGACCCACCGCACCGCGATCATGGCCCGGGCCCAGGAAAATCAGGCGTTTGCGCTGATGGTCAACCGCGTGGAAGCGGGGGATGACGGGTTGATGTTTGCCGGCGGCAGTGCGCTGGTGGATCCGCTGGGTACGGTGCTGTTCGAGGCCGGGCGTGAAGAAGGGCGGTTCAGTGTCGAGCTGGATTTCGGCCAGCTGGAGCTGGCGCGCAAGGATTATCGGTATCTGGATGATCAGCGGTTGAGGTTGCCGGGGGAGGTGGTTGAACACGCCTCGGGAGTACGTGAGCTGCTGATCCCTTGACCCGTTGTACCCGATCGTTCCCACGCTCTGCGTGGGAATGCAGCCCGGGACGCTCTGCGTCCCAAGAGCGGACGCGGAGCGTCCATGGAGGCGTTCCCACGCAGAGCGTGGGAACGATCACGCACCTTTAAGCCTTACCCAAAAAACAACAACGCAACACCCGAAACATTCGCCGAACTCGGCCTCTGCCATAAATCCAATAAAATCCGGAGTAAGTCGCCCATGGCTCGTTTGCAACGCACCCTTTCGCTAGGGTCGGTGGTGCTGTTCGGCATCGCCTACATGACGCCGATCATTGTCCTCGGCACGTTCGGCATCCTCGCCCAATCCACCGCCGGCATGGTGCCCGCCGCGTATCTGGCGGCGCTGGTGGCGATGTTTTTCACCGCCATGAGTTACGGGCGCATGGCCGCCGCGTTCCCGGTGGCCGGCTCGGCCTACAGCTATGTGCGCAAGGCCATCAGCCCGAAACTCGGCTTCATCGCCGGTTGGGCGGTGCTGCTCGATTATCTGTTTCTGCCGATGGCGATCTGGCTGATCGGCGCCGCGTACCTGGCTTCGGCGTTCCCGTCGATTCCGCAGTGGATCTGGGTGCTGGCGTTCATCGGCATCACCAGCGCGATCAATATCATCGGCCTGAAACTGGCCAACGGCATCAACGCCTTGCTGATGCTGGTGCAGTTTCTGGTGCTGATCGCCTTCGTCGCACTGTGCGTGCATTACGTCGGCGGCGATGCCAGCACGCCGTTGTGGTCGATCAAACCGTTCTTCAACGGCGACATGCAGATGCCGCTGATCATGAGCGGCGCGGCCATTGCCTGCTACTCGTTCCTCGGCTTCGATGCAGTCAGCACCCTCACCGAAGAAACCCGCGATCCGCGCCGCACCATCCCTCGGGCAATCATGCTGATCACTCTGATCGGCGGGCTGATTTTCGTCGGTGTCTCGTACTTCGTGCAGATCGCCCATCCGTCGTTCCAGTTCGACAGCGTCGACTCGGCGGCCTACGAAATTGCACGCAACATCGGCGGTGATCTGTTCGTGTCGATCTTCCTGATCGGCCTGATCGTCGGTCAGTTCGCCTCGGGCCTGTCGGCGCAGGCCAGCGGTTCGCGTTTGTTGTTTGCGATGGGCCGTGACGGCGTGTTGCCAAAGTCGTTCTTCGGCACCCTGCACGCGCGCTTCGGCACACCGGTCAACAGCATCCTGCTGTGTGCCGTGGTGGCGTTGCTGGCGCTGAAACTCGACGTGACCACCTCGACCTCGTTCATCAACTTCGGCGCGTTCCTGGCGTTCAGCCTGGTCAATCTGTCGGTGATTTTTCACTACTGGATCGGCGGGGATAAAAAAGGTCTGCGCGAACTGGTGCTGTTCCTGGTCTTCCCGTTCATCGGTCTGCTGGCGGACTTGTGGCTGATGGTCAGCCTCGATCACCTGGCGGTGTATCTGGGCCTGAGTTGGCTGGCGATTGGTGTGCTGTATCTGGCGGTGCTGACCGGTGGCTTCCGTCGCCAACCACCGGAGATGGACTTTCAGGAAGCGGCCTGATCAGGCATCAGGCCGCCGGCCGGGTTTGGCGCAACGGCAGTTGCACGCGGAACGTCGTACCGAATCCCTGTTTGCTGCTGACGGAAATGTCACCGCCGTGTTTTTTTACAATGCCATAGGACAGGGACAGGCCCAGGCCCGTCCCCTGGCCGACCGGTTTGGTGGTGAAGAACGGGTCGAAGATCTTTTGCAGGGTTTCGGGTGCAATGCCCGAGCCCGTATCGGCGACTTCGATGACTGCCGATTCTCCCTGCACGCCAGTGCGCAGGGTGATGGTGCCGCGCTCCGGACCCATGGCCTGCGCCGCGTTGACCACCAGGTTCATGATGACCTGATTGATTTGCGAGGGCAGGCATTCGATGTCCGGCAGCTCCTGATATTCCTTGATCACATCGGCCTTGTACTTGAGCTCGCTGGCGACAATGTTCAGGGTCGATTCGATGCCCTGTTGCAGATTGGCCCATTGCCATTCCTGATGGCTGTCGACCCGGGAGAAATCCTTCAGGTCCCTGACGATCTGGCCGACCCGAGCGATGCCTTCCTTGGATTCCCTGATCAGCACCGGAATGTCTTCGAGCAGAAAATCCAGTTCGAGGTCCTCGCGCAATTGCTGCAACTGCCCAGCCAGTTCGGCGGGCAGGGTTTGCCCGGCGGTGTGATAGGCGCCGAGCATGGTGAGCAGTTGCTGGAAATAGCCGTCGAGCGTGCCGAGGTTGGAGGAAATGAAACCGATCGGATTGTTGATTTCATGGGCGACGCCAGCGGCCAGTTGCCCCAGCGAAGCGAGCTTCTCCGATTGCACCAACTGGCCTTCCAGCTGTTTGCGTTCGTCGATTTCCCGCTGCAAGGCTTCGCTGGCCTGCTTGAACTGGGCGGTACGCTGATCCACCAGATGTTCCAGGTGATGCATTTGCAGCGACGCGCGCTCGGTCATCTGCCATTTGGTCAGAAGGGTGTTGGCCATCTGCTGGACTTCGATGTTGTCGAAGGGTTTTTTCAGAATCAGCAGCCGGTCATGGGCGTGCAGACGATCCAGCAATTCGTCCCAGGAATAGTCGGAATAGGCGGTACAGACCACCACCTGCAACTGCGGATCCTGCTGCCACAGCGCTTCGATGGTTTGCGCCCCGTCCCAGCCGTCGGGCATGCGCATGTCGACGAACGCCAGGGCGTAGGGACATTGTTCCTGCAAGGCCAGGTTGAGTTTGGCCAGGCCTTCTTCCCCTCCGTAGGCCGAGTCCAGTTCGAAAACCGCTCGCCGGGGTCTGGCGGTTTCGCCGAACAGCGCGGCTTCCATTTCGTCCATCTCTGCCGACTGCGCTGAAGCCGGGGCAAGGATCTTGCGAAAGTCTTCGTGGATCGACGGCATGTCATCGATCAGCAGAATGCGGCGGTTCGACAATTCGCTCATGCGTTCTCCGTTACCGCGATCAGCGGAATCTGCAAGGTGAACAGGGCGCCCTGGCCAGGCCCGTCGCTGTGGGCCGTGAGGTGGCCGTTCATCTCGATGGCCGCCAGGGCGCAACTGTGCAGGCCGAAGCCGTGGCCCTCTTTGCGGGTGGTGAAACCGTGGGCAAAGATCCGCGTCATGTTTTCCGGGGCGATACCTTCGCCATCGTCCCTGACGCTGATTTCCAGATAATTCCCGTCGACTATTTTTACGCCCAGGGTGATGGTGCGCGGGCGGTTGCTGAGGTCGGACATCGCGTATTTGGCGTTGCTGATCAGGTTGATCAGGATCAGCAGCAAACGGTGTTTGTCACCCATCACCTGCGGCACTTCGGCGTAGTCCTTGACCACTGTGACGTGGTGCCGGGTCAGGGCTCCGGCGTTCATGCGCAGGGCGTCTTCGAGCAGTTCGCTGATGTACAGCGGCTCGGTCAGGCTGCTGGCCCCGGCATAGGATTGCTGGGTGGCGACGATGTCCTTGATGTGATCGACACTTTTGTTCATCTGGTTCAGTTCGTCGACCATTTCCTGCTGTTCCTGGGCGATGGCAACGACCAGTTGATTGAGATAGCCGGGCAGCAATTTGCCCTTGGGGTCTTCGCTGAGGAACTGGCCGAGGTCGTCGGGGTGTTCGTTGATCAGCTGCATGGCCTTGCCCAGCCCCAGGATCTTGCTGTTGCGTAACTTGCGCGCGATCAGGTCGGAGGAAATGTTCACGCTGTTGAGCACGTTGCCGACGTTGTGCAGCACGTTGGTCGCGATCTCGGCCATGCCGGCCTGGCGTGCGGCGTCGAGCAGTTCGCTCTGGGCGTTCTTGAGCTCCCGGGTACGCTCGTCGACCCGTTGCTCCAGCACATCGTTGGCGGTTTGCAGGGCTGCGTTGACCCGGTTGATCTCGGCGAAACTGCGGATCAGACGGATGGCCAGCCACAGCAGCGACAGCATCAGCAGGACCGAGAACAGCAGCAGATAGAAGTGATATTTCCTGTCGATTTTTTCGACCCGCTGCTGATCCCGGTTGAGCATGTTGGTGATGTTGTCCAGGCGCTCGGCCACCGGAACCGCCTCAATCTCCTCGAGCAAGCGGTTGACGATCGGCTGCTCGCGCAGGATCAGACTGATGTGATTGCTCAGGATCCTGATCGGGGCTTGAAAGTCCTGGGGCAGGCGTTGCGCGTTCACCGCCAGTTTGTTCAGGCCCAGGACGATATCGGCGGCCTTGTCGTCGGAGGTGACCTGAGAGAACTCCAGTGCGCTGAGCAGCAGGTCATAGGTATCGGTGGCGATGTTCTGCACCTGAATCTTGTCGAGATCGGACAGGCCGGCCAGTTGTGCCTGAATGTCATCTTCGGCGGTCGGCAGGAACGCCAGGGAGTTGCGCAGCAAGGCGTTGTGCGACTTGAACTGCTCCACCAGCCGGGTCTTTTCCTGCATCGCCTTGAGAAAACTCTCGTGGGCTTCGTCCCATTGTGTCGAGTCGTTGCGCCCGTGCCCGGACTCCATGGTGTCGAAGCGTTCCCACAGGCGGTTCATCTCGCTCATCGGCGAGACCAGCGGGTCGTAATTGTGGGAGATCGCCACCCGGGCCTTGAGGATTTCGTTTTCCCACAGCGAGTCCTGCTGCTTGATCTGGCGGATCAGGTCCCGGGATTCGGTGTAGGCCGTCGTCTGCTCGGTGCTGGACTTGAGGTAGAGAAACACCAGGATCGAGGCCAGCAGCACGGCGACGAGCCCGATCAACATCAGGCTGACACGGCGTGAAACCTTCATCATGGCTGGCCCTCCGGATGGCCGGTCAGGGTCTTGAGAAACAGGATGATCAGGGTCTTGTCTTCTTCGCTCGGCATGCGCCCCAACTGATACTGGAACATCACGTCCACGGCCCGTTCGAGGGTGGGCGCCGAGCCGTCATGGAAGTACGGTGCGGTCAGCGCGACATTACGCAGGCTCGGCACCTTGAACACGGCGCGGTCGGCTTCGTCGCCGGTCACGTTGAAACGGCCCTGGTCGGCCACCGTCGGGTTACCGCGATCGGCGATGTAGTCGCCGAACACACCAAATTTCTGGAACATGTTGCCGCCGATGTTGACGCCCTGATGGCAGGCAATGCAGCCGTACTCCTTGAAACGCTGATAGCCGTATTTTTCTTCGAGGGTCAGGATATCGGTATTGCCCAGCAGGTACTGATCGAAACGGGAGTCGGGGGTCAGCAGCGTGCGCTCATAGGTGGCCAGCGCATTCTGGATATTGGCCCGGTTCACGGCATCGGGGTAGGCGGCACGAAAGCTTTGACCATAGGCTGCGTCGTCAGCGATCCGTTGCACGACGGTGTTCCAGTCGCTGCCCATTTCGTGGGGGCTGGTGATCACGACGTTGCTTTGTTCTTCCAGGGTTTCGACGCGGCCGTCCCAGAACTGGCGGAAATTGAGGCTGGCGTTGAATACGGTCGGCGTGTTGACCGCCACCGGTTGCCCATCGAAGCCGTTGGAGAAGGCGCGGGTGTCGGCGCCGCTTTTATCCAGTTGATGGCAGCTGGCGCAGGACAGCGTGTTATTGATCGACAATCGCGGGTCATGGAACAACTGGCGCCCCAGCTCGACCCGCCTGGCATCCAGGTGCGGCATTGGCGGCAAAGGTTTCAGCGGCTCGTCCAGCGGTGCGGCGATGGCATTTGCGCACAGACCGAGCAGTAGAACCAACGACCCCGGGCGATTCATGAAACACCCCACGTGCCAGGCTGAGCAGACTCCAGCAACCGGGCGAAGGCCTCTGCCGGCAAGGCCTTGCTGAAATAAAAGCCCTGGCCCTCCTCGCAGTGGTGAGCCCTGAGAAACTCCAACTGTTGTGCTGTTTCCACACCTTCGGCAATGACGTTGAGGTTCAGGCTCTTGCCCAGGCTGATGATCGCGCCGACCAGGGCTGCATCACCGCTGTCATGGCTCAGGCCGCGAATGAACGACTGATCGATTTTCAGCACATCGATGGGAAAGCGGCGCAGATAGCTCAGGCTGGAATAACCGGTGCCGAAGTCATCGATGGCCAGCCGAACCCCCAGCGCCTTCAGCCTGCCCAGCGCGTTCATCGTTGCATCGACGTTCTGCATCAGCACACTTTCGGTGATCTCCAGTTCCAGCAGACGGGGATCGAGCCCGGTCTGTGCCAGTACCTGCTCGATGCCCTCGACGAAATGGCGCTGGCGAAAGTCGATGGCCGAGGTGTTGACCGACATGCGGATCGGCGGCAAGCCCGCCTGTTGCCAGTCCCGGGTCTGCCGACAGGCTTCGCCCAGCACCCATTTGCTCAGCGGCACGATCAGGCCACTGTCTTCGGCCACCGGTATGAAATCCGACGGATAGACCCAGCCATGTCCCGGTTTTTGCCAGCGCACCAGTGCTTCGGCGCCGACCACCCGGCTACTGACCAGGTCGATTTTCGGCTGGTAGTGCAGGACGAATTCGTGCCGCTGCAGGGCCTGGCGAATGCCCGTTTCGATGCCTTGCTGTTCCCGGGCACGCTGGTTCATCGCCTCGATAAAGAAAGCGATCTCGCTCGGCCCGGTTTCCTTGGCGTTGCGCATGGCCGTTTCAGCTTTTTTGATCAGTTCGATGGCTTCGAGCCCGTCGTCGGGATAGATGCTGATGCCCAGACTGGCCGTGATGCTCACGGGATGCCCGACAATCGTCTGTGGAATACGGATGGCGCCCAGCAGTTTCTCGGCAATGCTGCGGGTCTGCTGCGGGTGGTTGATGTCGCTGAGCATTACCACGAACTCGTCGGAGCCATAACGAAAGACCGAATCCGATTCGCGCACGCAGGCGAGCAATTGCTGGCCGACCCGTTTGAGCATCTCGTCGCCCGCCGGGTGGCCCAGGGCATTGTTGATGCGCTTGAAGCGATCCAGCCCGAGAAACATCACCACCAGTTGTTTGTCATGGCGCCGGCAGGCGGCCAGCGATTGAGTCAAACGGTCACCGAGCAAGGTGCTGTTGGGCAGGCCCGTGAGGCTGTCGTACTGCAACAGGTGCGAGACCTTGAGCAATTCATGCACGCGGGCTTCGATGGTCTGCTCGAGACTGAGCATTTTCAGCGCCGCATCCTGGGCCAACTGCCATTTCCAGGTCAGGGCATTGGCCATCTGGCGGATTTCCAGGGTGTCGAACGGTTTTTTCAGGATCAGCAACTGATCGCCGAATTCCAGTCGTTCGGCCATGGCCTCCCAGCTGTAGTCGGAATAGGCGGTGCACAAGGCGATTTGCAGATTCGGATCGACCGCCCACAGTTTTTCGATGGTTTCCAGACCGTCCCAACCGGGCGGCATGCGCATGTCGGTGAACGCGAGGGCATAAGGCCGGCCTTCTTCCACCGCATGCTGCACCAGTTTCAGCGCTTCCTGCCCCTGATAGGCGGAGTCGAGCTGGAACGTCAGGTGCGATGATTGCCGGGTGCCGAACAGCGTTTGCTCGAGCGTATCCAGGTCTGCTGCACCGCTGGTGTCCGGGGTCAGTATCTTGCGAAAGTCATCATGGATCGCCGGGGTATCGTCGACGATCAATATGCGCCGGTTGGTCTGCGCAAAAGGTGTTTTCATCCCTCGTCCTCCCTGGGCAGCGGGGCGGTCGCGTTCCCGTCCTTCAGCAGGCGGGCCGCCTGTTCGGGGCTGACAGCCTCCCTGAAGCAAAGGCCTTGCACGTTTTTCAGCGGGACCGAAGAGGTGAGGGCGTCATCCCGATCTGTGGGCTGGACGCTTTCGGCGCTGATGTCGATCGCCAGATCCCGGGCGAAATTGACGATCGCTCGCAGGGTATTGGCGCTGCCTTCATCCTGGGCTGCACTGTCGATCAGGGATTGGGCGAGTTTGAGGTGATTGACCCGGTAGGTTTTCAGGTAATCGAACGATGAGTATTCGGTGCCGAAATCGTCGATGGCGATCTTTACCCCAAGCTCACTGAGGCGCGGCAGCACATCGTTGTGGGTCCATTTGGTCTGGGCCAGGGTCGCTTCGGTGACATCGAAACGCAGATCCCACGGTGCCAGTTCCCAGCGGGCGGTGGTGCGCAGCACGTCATAGATGAGTTCCGGGCCGCTCTTGAGTTGCGCCAGGGAAATCCTGATCGCCATCACCGGAGGCGCCACTCCCTCGTTTTGCCACTGGCGCATCTGCCAGCAGGCGTGATCCAGGATCCAGCGACCGAGCGGGATGATTGCGCCGGTCTTTTCCGCTGCCGGTACGAAGGCCGACGCCGGCAGCAGACCAAGCCTGGGATGTTGCCATTTGACCTGCGCGGCCATGCCGAGAATCTTGCCGCTGTGCATGTCCACTTCCGGCGTGTAGTCGAGCTTCAGTCCTCCCCGAGTCAGGGCCGTCATCAACTCCTCGGCCAGGGTCATGCGCTCGGCGACTTCGCGAGTGATTTGCTCGGAATGGAACTGGTACTGATTGCGCCCCGTTTCCTTGGCGCGGTACAGCGCCATGTCGGCGCCGGCCAGCAGACTGTCGGCATCCAGACTGTTGGCGCGGTACAGGCAGATGCCGATACTGACGGAAATGCGCAAGGCATTGCCTGCCAGTTGGTAGGGCTCCAGAAGCGCATCGCGGATCTTGGTCGCGATGGCAGCAGACTGGGTCGGGTCGCTGACGTCCAGTTGCAGGATCGCGAACTCGTCTCCGCCCAGCCGTGCGACCACGTCATTTTCCCGTACATTGGATTTGATCCGTTGCGCCACTGCCTGCAACAACAGATCGCCGACCGGATGACCGAGGGTGTCGTTGATCCGCTTGAAGTGATCCAGATCCAGGTAAAACACCGCAAAAGGTGCCGCTCCCCGACGCGCGGCGGCGAAGGCCTGATGCAGACGCTCGATCAGCGTGGCGCGATTGGCCAGTCCCGTGAGACCGTCGGTGCGGGCCAGCAGGTTCATCTTTTCTTCGGCCAGCCGGCGTTCGGTGATGTCAAGAATGATCCCCTCGACTTCCAGCAGTCGGCCGTCGTGATCGCGCACCGGGATGTAGCGGTTTTCCACCCAGCGCCAGTCGCCCGCGCCGGTACGCAGGCGAAACTCGATGGAGGCGCCTTCGGCATGCCGATCGAGCACCCGGCCCATGGCGGTATCGACACTGACCTGATCGTCCGGGTGAATCAGCGTCTGCGCCCAGTGGGCCGAACCCACCAGATCAGCCGCGACATGGCCGTAGCGGGTGATGTTGTGGGAGATGTACATCAGCGGAAACGACGGTTCACCGCGCAACCGGTAGAGGATGGTCGGGCTGTTCTGCACGATGATGTTGGCGTCGGACAGTTCCCGGGTACGCTCTTGAACCGCCTGCTCCAGCAGGTTCATCTTCATGGCGGCGTCTTCGGTCATTTGCCACTTGACCGTCAGGGCGCTGGCCATCTGCCGGATTTCGATCGCGTCGAAGGGTTTTTTCAGGATCAGCAGGCGATCGGTCAGGGCCAGCCGCCGGTCGATGTCTTCCCACGAGTAATCGGAGTAGGCGGTGCACAGGGCCACCTGCAGCTTGGGATCGACCTGCCACAGCCGCTCGATGGTTTCCAGGCCATCCCAGCCCGGCGGCATGCGCATGTCGATGAAGGCCATGGCGTACGGGCGCCCGGCGGCGAGTGCGGCTTCGACTTTGTCCAGCGCTTCGCGGCCCTGATAGGCCGAGTCCAGTTCGAAACGGTCTTTCGGTGCGACGGGGGCGGAGGACGCATCGCCGAACAGCAGGCTTTCCGTTTCATCCAGGCTGTCGGCTTCAGCCGTGGCCGGTTTGAGGATCTTTGCGAAATCGTCATGGATCGACGCGGTATCGTCGACGATGAGCACGCGGCGGTTGGTGTGTCCGGGTTGCGCACTCATGACGCAATACCCGTGTGTTCACGCACATTCGTCATCAGGAGCATCCTTTTCCCCTCATCACATGCCTGCGCGCAGGTCGATGGTGTCGTCCAGCGACTTGAGCATAGTTGCCAGGGCGCAACTTTGCCTGGCGTGGTGTAACAGGGGATTTACACGCGCCCTGCGAAAATCATCTAGCCTGTGATTCAAGCGCGGGCAAGCAGGGGAGGTCTGCCGGCGCGGCAGTCATGTCCAACGTTTTTCACGAGGCTTCGCCATGGAAGAGCCGTCCGCCCCGATTTCGCCGCCCCGGCCCAAAGTGCTGCTGGTCGATGACGAAGAACCGATCCTCAACAGCCTGCGCCGCCTGTTGCGCGGTCAGCCTTATGACGTCTTGCTGGCCACCAGCGGTGCCCAGGCGCTGGAAATACTCGAACAGCAACCGGTGAATCTGGTGATGAGCGATGCGCGCATGCCCAACATGGATGGCGCCACGCTGCTGGCGCGCGTTCATGAGCTGTACCCGGCGACTGCGCGGATCATGCTCACCGGCTACGCCGACCCTTCGGCGATCATCAAGGCCATCAACGAAGGGCAGATCCACCGTTACATCAGCAAACCCTGGAACGACGAGGAAATGCTGCTGACTTTGCGTCAGGCCCTCGAGCATCAGCATCTGGCACGCGAGCGCGAACGTCTGGAAAAACTGACGCGAGTGCAAAACGAACAATTGAAATTGCTCAACAGCACCCTGGAAAAACACGTCGCCGCCCGTACCGCCGAACTGCAGCAGACCGCCGACATGCTCGACCTGGCCTACGAGGAGCTCAAACACAGTTATGTGACCGGCACCGAAGTGTTCTCGCTGCTGGCGAATTTGCGTCTGCCGCCGGCCAAGCAGACCAACCGGCAGATCATCGAGCTGGTACGCGGCTACTGCAAGGTTCATCGGCTGGACGAAGCCGCCAGCCGCGACCTGACCATGGCGGCGGCGCTCTACAACATCGGCAAACTGAGCTGGACCGACAGCATGATGACCACGCCCTCGGACCTGCTGCACTCCACAGAGCGCGACCGCTACCGTGCCTATCCGAAACAGAGCGAATCGCTATTGATGACCCTCGACCCGATGAAGGACGCGGCGCGGCTGATCCTGCACCATCAGGAACACTGGGACGGCACAGGCTTCCCCGACCGTCTCAAGGGCGAAGCCATTCCCCTGGGCTCGCGCCTGTTGAAACTGGCGGTGGATTTCGTCGAATTGCAGCGCGGGTTGATTCTCGAACGGCAGATGAACAGCGATGAAGCGCTGTTGTACCTGCGCCAGTACGCCGGCAAAGTCTATGATCCCGAGCTGATCGAGGACTTCGTCAAGGTGTGTGCGACGGTCAGCGATATCACGCTGACCGATCCGAGCGTCAGGGTGCTGGGCACCCGGGAGCTGGCGGCCGGGATGATCCTGGCGCGCAACCTCAATGCCGACAACGGCATGTTGCTGCTCAACGCCGGCAAAGTGCTGAGCGCTCCGCTGGTTGAAAAACTGATCAGTTTCGAGGCCATGGAGGGCGGCAAATACAAGGTATTCGTAAAGGTGCCGCAAGAGCCTGAGACGACGCTTGCGGCCCAGGGTGGATGACGCTGGCGCGGTCGGCATGGGATCCTTGCGGCTTTTCTCAAGGCCGGTGACTGACCCATGACTTCTGTATCCGCAGTTTCCCCCCGCATCATCCGCATCGCCGCTGCGCTGCTGATCGGTCCCGACGGCCAGACCCTGCTGGTGCGCAAGCGCAATACCACGGCGTTCATGCAGCCGGGCGGCAAGATTGAAGCCGATGAACTGCCGGTGCATGCGCTGGCCCGTGAGCTGGAGGAAGAACTGGGACTGGTGATCGATCCGGCGCAGGCGAGCTTTCTCGGCCAGTTCTCGGCACCCGCTGCCAACGAGCCGGGATTCGTTGTGCAGGCCGAACTCTTTCAACTGACCATCGACGCCGGGGTGTCTCCGGCCGCCGAGATCGAGGAGGTGATCTGGATCGACCCGGCCACCGACGGCGATGTGGTTCTCGCCCCATTGACACGCGACCTGATCCTGCCGTTTTATCGAGCCTCGCTGACTGCGATCGCCTGATCATTCGTGCAAAGGACTTCGTCATGATCCCGCTTCAAGACCTGTTGATTTTCGCCGCCGCCGCCCTGCTGATGGTACTGACGCCGGGGCCGAACATGATCTACCTGATCTCGCGGTCGATCTGCCAGGGACGTCGCGCCGGGGTGACCTCGCTGCTCGGCGTGGTGGCGGGATTCTTCGTGCATCTGTTCGCGGCGGCCGCCGGTTTGACTGCGGTGTTTTTAGCCGTGCCGATGGCCTATGAAGTGTTGAAGTGGGCCGGCGCGCTGTACCTGTTGTGGCTGGCCTGGCAGGCGGTGAAACCCGGCGCCCGCTCGCCGTTCGAGGCGCAACAGTTGCCGGCGGATTCTTCGCGCAAACTGGTCACCATGGGTTTTCTCACCAGCGCACTGAACCCGAAAATCGCGGTGTTCTACCTCTCGGTATTCCCGCAGTTCATCACCCCCGAGCACGGCTCGGTGTTCACCCAGAGCCTCATCCTCGGCCTGACCCAGATCAGCGTCAGTTTCAGCGTCAACCTGTTGATCGCGCTGTTCGCAGCGGGGATCGCTTCGTGGTTCGTCAACAATCCGACCTGGCTGGCGGCGCAGCGTTATTTCATGGGGTTTGTGCTGAGCGGTCTGGCCGTGCGGCTGATGCTTGAACAGCGCAAGGCCGCCTGAACATGTGGATCGAGCGGCTGGACGCCAGTCATGCGCTGGCCTATCGCGAATTGATGCTGGAGGCGTATGACCGGCATCCGCAGGCGTTCACCTCCAGCGTGCGCGAACGTGCAGTGATGCCGTTGAGCTGGTGGGAATCACGCCTGACCAGCAAGCTCGACGCGGTGTTTGGCGCGTTCGAAGAGGGCCGGCTGGTGGGGATCGTCGGCCTGGCGTTCGAGCCTCGGGAGAAGGCCCGGCACAAGGCAACGGTGTTCGGCATGTATGTGTCGGCCGAGTTTCGTCAGCGCGGGCTGGGGCTGAAATTGATGGAGGCGGTGCTGGGGGAAGCGCAGCAGCATCCGGCGCTGAAAGTCATTCAATTGACCGTCACCGCCGGTAATGATGCGGCGTTTCATCTGTACCAGCGCTGCGGCTTCGTCCAGTTCGGCCTCGAGCCGATGGCGGTGCGGGTCGGCGAGGACTACTTCGACAAGATCCACATGTGGTCCCAGCCTTTCGTGCCAACCGCCAGTCTCAACGAACCGCGCTGACCCCATCCAGGGTCGAGAACGAGGTGTCCTTGGCCGTCAGCAGGAAATCGCGCATGTACGGCGCGTCCAGCATGTCGGCGCGGATCGCCGCGTACAGCGTCGCGAACAGACCTTTCTCGCCCAGCCGCTTGCCCTTCACGTAACCGCGCGAGCTGTATTCATGCAGCGCCCAGTGCGGCATGCCGCACACGCCACGGCCGCTGGCCACCAGCTGCATCATCATCACGGTCAGTTCCGAGGTGCGCACCTGCGCCGGCTCGATGTCGGCCGGTTCGAGGAAGCGGGTGAAGATGTCCAGCCGGTCGCGTTCGACCGGGTAGGTGATCAGGGTTTCGGTCAGCAGGTCTTCGGGGACGATGTACGGTTTGCTCGCCAGCGCATGCTGATTGGCGACCGCGAGCATGGCTTCGTAGGTGAACAGCGGCACGTAGGTGATGCCGGCGATTTCCAGCGGGTCGGACGTCACCACCAGATCCAGGTCGCCGCGAGCCAGCGCCGGCAGCGGGGCAAACGAGAAACCCGAAGCGAGGTCGAGTTCGACTTCCGGCCAGGCATCGCGGAACTGGTCGATGGTCGGCATCAGCCACTGGAAGCAGCTGTGGCATTCGATGGCCATGTGCAGACGCCCGGCGGTGCCACCGGCCAGCCGTCCGATATCACGTTCGGCGGCTCGCAGCAGCGGCAGGGTCGCGTCGGCCAGTTGCAGCAGGCGCAGGCCGGCGCTGGTGAAGCGCACCGGTTTGGTCTTGCGCACGAACAACGGCATGCCCATGCGCTCTTCCAGCTCCTTGAACTGGTGGGACAACGCCGACTGGGTCAGGTGCAGGCGGTCGGCTGCATCGACCAGGCTGTCGGCTTCACGCAGGGCATGCAGGGTTTTCAGGTGACGGATCTCAAGCACCGCAGGCTCCATGAGGAAAATTTGTGATCAACACGAAAAGGTTGAGTTTGTCTCATGTTGCCCTGGCTGTCGACAATGGCGCCATCTTTTACGCAATGGAGAACACTCGACATGGCCGTGGCACACACCCTGGGTTTCCCGCGCATCGGCGCCGACCGCGAACTGAAAAAAGCCCTCGAAGCGTACTGGAAAGGCGATCTCGATCAGGCCGCTCTGAATCAGGTCGGCCGCGAGCTGCGCGCCAGGCACTGGCAATTGCAGAAGGACGCCGGCATCGACCTGCTGCCGGTCGGCGACTTCGCCTGGTACGACCAGGTGCTGACCCACTCGCTGACCTTCGGTGTGATCCCCGAGCGCTTCGACGGTGTGCGTGACGAACGCGGTCTGCCGACCCTCGACACCTTGTTTGCCATGGCCCGTGGAGCCACGTCTTCCTGCTGCGGCGGTGAGCACGGCAAGACCCAATACGCCCAGGAACTGACCAAGTGGTTCGACACCAACTACCACTACCTGGTCCCGGAATTCACCGCCGACCAGCAATTCAAGCTGAGCTGGGAACAGCTGTTCGATGAAGTCGAAGAAGCCAAAGCCCTCGGTCACAACGTCAAACCGGTGATCATCGGCCCGCTGACTTATCTGTGGCTGGGCAAGGCGAAAGGCAACGATTTCGACAAGCTCGATCTGCTAGAGCGCCTGCTGCCGGTGTACAACGAAATCCTCGGTCGCCTCGCCGCCCAGGGCGTGGAGTGGGTGCAGGTCGACGAGCCGATCCTCACTCTCGACCTGCCGCAGGCGTGGAAAAGTGCCTTCGAACGCGCCTATCACATCCTGCAGTACTCGCCGCTGAAGAAACTGGTGGCGACCTATTTCAGTGGCCTGCAAGACAACCTCGGTTTGGCCGTCGGCCTGCCGGTGCAAGGCCTGCACATCGACGCCGTACGTGCGCCCGATCAGCTCGGTCAGGTGCTGGATCGTCTGCCGACCTACAAGATTCTCTCGGTCGGCCTGGTCAACGGGCGCAACGTCTGGCGCTGCGAACTGGAGCAGGCGCTGGCGCAACTGCAACCGGCGCAGGAGCGTTTCGGCGACAACCTGTGGGTCAGCAGTTCCTGCTCGTTGCTGCACAGCCCGGTGGATGTCGAGCGTGAAGACAAGCTCGATCCGGAACTGAAAAGCTGGCTGGCATTCGCCGTACAAAAGTGCAGCGAAATCTCGGTGTTGCGTGATGCGCTGAACGACCCGCAAGCGCCGAACGTGCAAAACGCACTGGCCGCAAGCCGCGCGATTCAAGAGAGCCGCGCCCGCTCGCCGCGTATTCACAAGGCCGACGTGCAAGCGCGGATCGAGGCGATCAATGCCAGCGACAGCCAGCGCCATTCGCCGTTTGCCAAACGCATCGCCGCACAGCAGGCGCGTTTGAAATTGCCGAAGTTCCCGACCACCACTATCGGTTCTTTCCCGCAGACTGGATCGATTCGTCTGGCCCGTCAGGCGTTCAAGCAGGGCAAGCTGTCGGTCAACGACTACCACGATGCCATGCGCAGCGAAATCCGCCACGCGGTGCAGGTGCAGGAACGTCTGGGCCTCGATGTACTGGTGCACGGTGAAGCCGAGCGCAACGACATGGTCGAGTACTTCGCCGAACAGCTCGACGGTTATCTGTTCACCCGTTTCGGCTGGGTCCAGAGCTACGGTTCCCGCTGCGTCAAACCGGCGGTGATTTATGGCGATCTGTCCCGTCCGAACGCCATGACCGTGGACTGGATCACCTATGCCCAGAGCCTGACGGACAAGGTGATGAAAGGCATGCTGACCGGTCCCGTGACCATGCTGATGTGGTCGTTCCCCCGCGAAGACGTGTCGCGCAAAGTCCAGGCGCAACAACTGGCGCTGGCCCTGCGGGACGAAGTGGTGGATCTGGAAAACGCCGGGATCAGGATCGTGCAGATCGACGAAGCGGCGTTCCGCGAAGGCCTGCCGCTGCGCCGTGAACAATGGCAGGAATACCTCGACTGGGCGGTGCAAGCGTTCCGTCTGACTGCGTCGGGTGTGAAGGATGAAACCCAGATCCACACCCACATGTGCTACAGCGAATTCAACGATGTGATCAAGGCGATCGCCGACATGGATGCCGACGTGATCACCATCGAAACCTCGCGTTCGGACATGGAATTGCTCGAGGCCTTCGAAGCGTTCGACTACCCGAACGACATCGGCCCGGGTGTCTACGACATTCACTCGCCGCGTGTGCCGGACACCGCCGAGATGGTCAAACTGATGAGCAAAGCCGTGAAGCGCATTCCGGCGCAGCGTCTGTGGGTCAACCCCGATTGCGGCCTGAAAACCCGCGCCTGGCCGGAGACCGAAGCGGCACTGGTCAATATGGTCGCCGCGGCGCGGCAGTTGCGCAGTCAGTTGGCGTAATACCTCAGAACCGGCTCACATCGAAAAACCGCTGAGGCTCTGCATTCAGCGGTTTTTTTCGCTCAGCTCCAGCGTTGGGGGAGAGTCTGCCCCGGTGTGTAAATCACATTGTCGATGTAAAGCGAACCTTTGTTTTTATAAGGATCTGAGGGACCCGAGAATCGAACTTCGACCCTCTTTACGTCAGCCGGCATATTGCCGCTGTAGTTAAAGACTGTATCCGTGGGTTGCAGCGGCGCCAGGCCAAAGTCCGCCTGAATCAATTGACCGCCTGCGTCGAAGCCCGAAATGAAATAAACCAGGAACGGGTGAGTAACGTAATCAAATGGAGGCAGGTAGTACTGGGCAGTGGGTGCGGATGCACTGAAACTCAGGGTAAAAGACCCGGAGGGGGCTTCGAACTGGGTATAGAGCAAGATGCCGTCATCCACTCCAGGGTGCAGTTGCGCCTGGTAGCTGCGGTTGTGATTGACCACGTCGGCTTTGCCGTGAAGAGCCTGTGCGATCCATGGGGTAAACCTGCCCGACTCGAAATCCCCGTTTGTAATGAGATTCGCGCTCATATTGCCTCCCTGATGCGTTGATGGCCGCCTGTCGGCCGAGAATTCATGCTGTGTCAAAGGCAGTTTTTTAACGACTGTCAGATCTGACAGTCCCGACAAGCGGTAGGTGCCACAGGCAGTTGCTGGACTCTCGCCGATTCGACCGCTCGGCACTCTTCATCAAACTGTCATCGAACTGTGGCAGCGCGCTTGAACAAACTTCATCAGACTCGCGTTCTACTGGGGTTCTGCGTTTCGGTGTTTTTCATGTTCAAGGGATTTTTTGCAATCGCGGCGTTGTTGGCCGCGGTTTTTTGCGTTCCGGCGTCCTACGCGGCGTCGCGTTGCGACGTCAATGTACCGACCGAACGGGTCGATCTGGATCAGGTGAGCCTGGCGTACCAGAGCATCGGCCGTGCGTCGGATCCGGCGCTGTTGCTGGTGATGGGCCTGGGCGGCCAGTTGATCCACTGGCCGGATGAAGTGGTGGTTGCGCTGTGTCAGCAGGGCTTTCGGGTGATCCGTTATGACAACCGCGATGTCGGTCTGTCGACCTGGCGCCAGACGCCGGTGGAAGCCAACCTGACCTTTGAAGTGCTGCGCTACAAGCTCGGCCTGCCGGTGGCGGCGCCTTACAGCCTGACCGACATGGCCGACGATGCGCTGGGCCTGATGGATGCGTTGCACGTCGAGCAATTCCACGTGCTCGGCGCGAGCATGGGCGGGATGATCGCCCAGCACATGGCGGCGATGGCGCCGCAACGGGTCGAAAGCCTGACGCTGATCATGACCAGCTCCGGTGCCGAAGGGTTGCCGGCGCCGAGCGCGGCGCTGGTGCAATTGCTGTCACGGCGCGGCGCGCCCAATCGCCAGATTGCCCTGGAGCAACAGGCCGATCTGCTGGCCGCACTGGGCAGCCCTTCGGTCAGCGATGACCGGCAGGCCTTGCTGCATCAGGCGGCGCTGTCCTATGACCGGGCGTTCAATCCCGAAGGCGTGAAGCGTCAGATCATGGCGATCCTTGCCGAACCGAGCCGGGTGGCGTTGCTCAATCAACTGCGCGTCCCGACCCTGGTGGTACACGGCACGGCTGATCCGTTATTGCCGGTGATGCACGGCGTGCACCTGGCGGCGCATATTCGCGGCAGTCAGCTGCGGCTGATTCCGGGGCTGGCGCACCGCTTTCAGGAAGCGTTCAAGGAACCTTTGCTGGCGGCGGTGTTGCCGTATCTGCGCGAGCATCGCGAAGACACGTCGCACTGGGCGCAGATCGAACCGGTGGCGGAACACAACCTGCTCTGACTCAGGCGTGCAGCCGCACCCACACCGACACCAGCAGCGTCGCCGCCATCAACCATGCCACCGCCGCCACCGCCAGCGAAGCTTCGAGGCGCATGCGGTCGACCATCACGTACAGCGTTGCCAGATACACGAAGTACGGAATGATCGACCACATGCCGAAGACGATGGTGGTCTTCAGGTCGTCTATCGAACGGCCCTTGCCGACGATGTAGTGGGCGATCAGGGCGAAGGTCGGGAACAGCGGCACCAGCCCTGCGATGTAGTAGTTTTTGGTCTTGGCCAGCATGGCGAGGATCACCACCACGGCCGCGCCGAGCATTGCCTTGAAAATCAGATCCACATCGTTCTCGCTTAATGGCTCAAGCCGTATTTCTTCACTTTGTCGAACAGCGTGGTCTTGGCCATCCCCAGTTCCAGGCTGGCCTGGGTCAGGTTGCCGCCGCTGCGTTGCAGGGCGTCGCTGAGCAGGTTGCGTTCGAACGCTTCCACTGCTTCGGCGAATGCCAGACCCTGGCCCGCGCTACCCGCGCCGGTTTTCTTGAACGCTGGCAGGCCGAGGGCAAAACGCTCGGCGACGTTACGCAGTTCGCGCACGTTGCCCGGCCAGTCATGGCTCATCAGGCTCGACAACGTCTGGTTGTCCAGCTCCGGCAGCGCCCGGTCGAAACGCAGGGCCGATTGCTGGGTGAAGTGTTCGAACAGTTGCAGGATGTCTTCGCGGCGCTCGCGCAGGGGCGGCAGTTCCAGCGTCACCACGTTGAGGCGGTAGTACAAGTCACTGCGGAATTCCCCGGCTTTGCTCGATTCGTCGAGGTCGGATTTGGTGGCCGCGATCACCCGGCAATCCACCGCCACGCTCTGGTTCGAGCCGAGGCGTTCGAGGGTGCGTTCCTGCAACACCCGCAGCAGTTTGATCTGCAACGGCAGCGGCATGCTTTCCACTTCATCGAGGAACAGCGTGCCGCCGTCGGCGTGTTCGATCTTGCCGATCCGCCGTTTGCCGGCGCCGGTGAAGGCATTGGCTTCGTGGCCGAAGATTTCGCTTTCGAACAGGTTTTCCGGCAGCCCGCCACAGTTCAGCGCAACGAACTGTTTGCTGTGACGGCGGCTGAAATCATGCAGGCAGCGGGCGACCAGTTCCTTGCCGGTGCCGGTTTCGCCTTCGATCAGCACATTAGCCGAGGTGTCGGCGACGTTGGCGATCAGTTCGCGCAGGTTCTGCATGGCCGGCGAGCGCCCGATGATCCGTCCTTCAAGTGAGTCGCGCTCGGCCAGTTGCCGGCGCAGGGACGAGACTTCGCGATTCAGGCTGCGTTGCTCCAGCGCACGACGGGCCACATCGACCAGACGCTCGGGGGAGAACGGTTTTTCCATGAAGTCGTAGGCGCCTTTCTGCATCGCGCCGACCGCCATGGAAATATCGCCGTGGCCGGTGATCAGCACCACCGGCAGGCTGCGGTCGCGTTGCTTGAGTCGGGTCAGCAGTTCCAGGCCGTCGATGCCCGGCAGGCGAATGTCGCTGATGACGATCCCGGCGAAATTGTCACCGACTTGCTCCAGCGCTTCTTCGGCACTGCCGACGCCGATGCAGGGAATGTCTTCCAGCGTCAGCGCCTGCTGGCAGCCGAGCAGGACATGGGGGTCGTCTTCGACGATCAATACACTGAGGTCGTTGTTCATATTGGCTCGGCAGGAGTAGGGCTTACCAACGGTAAACTGAGGACGAAGGTGGTACCACCGCTGGCCGGGTGTTCGACACCCAGATGCCCGCCGGTGGCGGCGGCGAGGCTGGCCGACAGGGTCAGGCCGAGGCCCAGGCCCTGTTCGCCGGGCTTGGTGGTGAAGAACGGTTCGAACAGATGCTTGCGCGCTTCGGCGTCGATGCCGTGGCCGTTGTCGCGCACGCGCAGGCGATATTTGCCGTTGAATTCTTCGCCTTCCAGCCACAGTTCCGGCAGCGGTTGCGCCTGCATGGCGTCGAGGGCGTTGCCGATCAGGTTGACCAGAATCTGTTCCAGGCGCGTCTGGTCGATCTGCACCTGCACATCGTCGAACTGGCGATGCACTTTCAGGGCGGCACTTTCCACACGGGCGCCGAGCACTTGCAGGGCGGCGTCCACTGCTTTGCCGAGGCTGGCGCGGCCCTTGTCGTCGCCACGTCGGGCAAAGGAGCGCAGGCTGGCGGTGATCCGGCCCATGCGGTCGATCAGGTCGTTGATGGTCTTGAGGTTGGTGCTGGCGACATCGAGCTGGCCGCGCTCAAGGAAGCGAATGGTGTTGCCCGACAGCGTGCGCATCGCCGCCAGCGGCTGGTTCAGTTCGTGGGCGATGCTGGTGGACATCTGGCCGATGGCGGCGAGTTTACCGGCCTGCACCAGTTCGTCCTGGGCACGGCGCAGAGTCTCTTCGGCCTGACGCCGTTCGCGGATCTGGCTCTTGAGCCGGTCGTTGCTGGCGCGCAGGTCGGCGGTGCGTTCGGTAATCCGACGCTCCAGCTGATTGTTGGCTTCCTGCAAGGCTTCGCGGGCGGCGAGGCGGGTGGCGATGACCTTGCGCCGTTCGTTCCAGGCGATCAGCAGGAATGCCACCAGGGCAAACGCCACGGCCACCAGAATCCCCTGATTGATTGCCTCGCGCCGCAGATCCTGCAACGGCGTGAGCAGGGTGAAATTCCACGGGGTATCGCTCAACGGTCGGGTTTGCGCCAGGTAGCTGATGTTTTCTTCATCGCCATCCTGTTGGCTCGGCACTTCGCTGTTGGCCGGGAAGGTGAGTTTTTCCACGCCTTCGGACAGGGTTTCCCGGGCCAGCGGTTGCAGCTCGTTCAGCGGGAACCAGTAGTACTGCAGGCTGCGGGCGAGTTTTTCCTTGGTCTCGTCGCTCAACGGTATGACCGATTTCAGGCGCCGGGCCGGATCGCTGGAGAGAATGATGATGCCGTTTTCATCGCTGACGAAGGCTTCGAGACGCGCCCGTTGCCAGCGTTCTTCCATGGCTTCCAGGCGTACCTTGACCACCGCGACGCCGATGATCTTGCCGTGTTCTTCGAGGCCGTGGGCCAGGTAATAACCGGGTTCGCCGTTGGTGCTGCCGATTCCGTAGAAACGTCCGGGCTGGCCGCGAATGGCGTTCTGGAAGTAGGCGCGGAACGACAGGTCTTCACCAAGGTAGCTGTCGACGTCGCGCCAGTTGCTGGTCGCCATGACGCGGCCGGTGGTGTCCATGACGTAGATGGCCCGACTGCGGCTGCGCCGGTTCAGGCCTTCAAGGTAATCGTTGACCGTTTGCCGGTGTTCCGGGGTCGGGTCGTCCAGCAGCTGCGAAACGCTCGATTCGAGCTCCAGCAGGCTGGGCAGGTAGGTGTATTTGCTGATCTCGCTTTCGACCGCGCGGGCGTGCAGTTCCAGTTGGCGCTGGCCGTTTTCGCCGAGGCTGCGGATGCCGAAATGTTCGCTGGTCCAGAAGCCGATGTAACCCAGTCCGATCATCAGGGCGATGACCAGCGGCGGCAGGAACAGGTGGCGGATCAGACGGGGTTTCACGGCAAGTGATGGCGGCGTGGCGCGATAGAGAGTGGGGTCGCATTTCATCACAGATGCCTTGGGTCAACCACCTGCATTCCCCGACAGTGGATGTCGGGGAATGCAGCCGTTTTTAGTGCTGCAGGATTTTCTCGAGGAAATGCTGCGCGCGTTCGGAGCGTTGGCTGATGTCGCCAAAGAACTCTTCTTTCTTGCAGTCTTCGATGATCTTGCCGGCGTCCATGAAGATCACGCGGTCGGCCACTTTGCGTGCGAAGCCCATTTCGTGGGTCACGCACATCATGGTCATGCCTTCGTGGGCCAGCTGCACCATCACGTCGAGCACTTCGTTGACCATTTCCGGATCCAGCGCCGAGGTCGGTTCGTCGAACAGCATCACGATCGGGTCCATCGCCAGCGCACGGGCAATCGCCACGCGCTGTTGCTGACCACCGGACAGTTGCCCCGGATGCTTGTGGGCGTGAGCCGACAGGCCGACACGTTCGAGCAGTTGCAGACCTTTCTTGGTGGCTTCCTCCTTGCTGCGGCCCAGCACCTTGATCTGCGCAATGGTCAGGTTTTCGGTGATGGTCAGGTGCGGGAACAGTTCGAAATGCTGGAACACCATGCCGACGCGCGAGCGCAGTTTCGGCAGGTTGGTCTTCGGATCGGCAATCGACGTGCCGTCGACCACGATGTCGCCTTTCTGGAACGGCTCCAGTGCGTTGACGCACTTGATCAGGGTCGACTTGCCCGAACCGGACGGACCGCAGACCACGATCACTTCACCCTTTTTGACCTCGGTGCTGCAATCGGTCAGCACCTGGAAGTCCCCATACCACTTGTTGATGTTCTTGATAGAGATCATACGGCGAACCTTTTTTGCAGACGCTTGACCAGCACCGAGGCGGCAAAGCTGATGGTGAAGTACACGAGACCTGCGAAGATCAGGAACTCATTCGAGCGGCCAATGATGTCGCCACTGGCGCGCGAGGCGTTGAGGAAGTCCACCAGGCCCACGGTGTAGACCAGCGAGGTGTCCTGGAACAGGATGATGCTCTGCTGCAGCAGCAGCGGGGTCATCTTGCGGAACGCCTGAGGCAGGATGATCAGGCGCATCATCTGGCCGTAGGTCATGCCCAGTGCCTGCGCCGCGCCCATCTGGCCTTTCGGGATCGACTGCACGCCGGCCCGGACGATTTCGCAGAAGTACGCCGCTTCGAACATCATGAACGCCACGATGCACGAGGTGAACGCGCCGATCGGGGTGTCTTCGCCGGTGATCCAGCGCAGCACGAACGGCACTGCCAGATAGAACCAGGTGATCACCAGCAGCAGCGGGATCGAACGGAAATAGTTGACGTACGCACCGGCGATGCTCGACAGCAGTTTGCTGTGGGACAGGCGCATCAGCGCGAGGATGGTGCCGAGGATGATCCCGCCGACCACGCCCAGCGCCATCAGCTTGAGGGTCATCAGCATGCCGTTCCACAGGCCGGGAATGGCCGGAACGATGCCACTGAAATCGAATTCCATTATTTACCCCCCACGGAGATCAGGCCGGGCACGGCGACTTTCTTCTCGACCATGCGCATCAGCAGCATCAGGCTCATGTTGAGGGTGAAATAGATCAGGGTCGCCAGGGTGAAGGCTTCAAACAGGTTGGCCGAGAATTCGGCGGTCTGTTTGGTTTGCGCCAGCAGCTCCATCAGACCGATCAGGGACGCCACGGAGGAGTTCTTGAACACGTTCAAAAATTCCGAGGTAAGCGGCGGAATGATGATCCGGTAGGCCTGGGGCAGCAGCACGTTCCAGTAGATCTGCGGCAGCTTGAAACCCATGGCGCGGGCGGCGGATTCCTGGCCGCGTGGCAGCGCCTGGATGCCGGTGCGAACCTGTTCGCAGACACGGGCGGCGGTGAACAGGCCCAGGCACACGACAACGCTCAGGTAGGCCGAAGTGGTCGGGTTCAGGTCCTGCTTGTACCACTCCTGCAGATCCGGCGGCAGCAGATCGGGCACCAGGAAGTACCAGATGAACAGCTGAACCAGCAGCGGCACGTTACGGAACAGTTCGACGTAGCAGGTCGCGATGCCCGACACGATGCGGTTCGGCACGGTGCGCATGATGCCCAGCAGCGAGCCGAGCAGCAGGGCGATGATCCAGGCCACGATGGCGATGGCGATGGTCCAGCCCAGACCGGAAATGAACCAGTCGAGATAGGTCTCGCTGCCCACGCCGGTGGACTTGAAGAACACGCCCCAGTCCCAGTTGTAATTCATTAGGGTCTCCCCTCGATTCGATCGATGTACAAGTGCCCGCCTGGGGAAGCTCCGTTCCCGCCCTGATTGTGAAAATCAGGCACACGCGATCGGCTCGACAGCCACCGGTTCGAGTGTTTCCAATAAGTGCCAGCAGGGAGTGACCATCCCCTGAAAAGGCAGGCGCCTCCTCAGGGGATAAGGTTAGTCAGAAATCAGGATTTCTTGTCGTCAGCCGCTTTGTCGGTCGGATTGGCGATCAGGGCCTTGAGCTCGTCGCTCATCGGGAAGTTCAGGTTCAGGCCTTTTGGCGGAATCGGCTGCATGAACCATTTTTCGTAGATCTTGTTGATCTCGCCCGACGCGTAGGTCGCCTTGATGGCGTCGTCGACAGCCTTTTTGAACGGCGCATCGCCCTTGCGCATCATGCAGCCATAGATTTCGTACGACTGTGGAGTACCGGTCACGGCCCAGTCGGAGGCTTTCTTGGCTTTGGCGGCTTCGCCGGCCAGCAGGGCATCGTCCATCATGAACGCAACGGCACGACCCGATTCCAGCATCTGGAAGGACTCACCGTGGTCCTTGGCGGAAATCACGTTCATGCCCATCTGCTTGTCAGCGTTCATCGCCTTGAGGATACGCTCGGAAGTGGTGCCGGCGGTGGTCACGACGTTCTTGCCTTTCAGATCGTCGAAATCCTTGTACTTGGAGTCAGCCTTGGACAGCAGACGGGTACCGATTTCGAAGATGCCGACGGAGAAGTCGACCTGTTGCTGACGCTCGACGTTGTTGGTGGTGGAGCCGCACTCGACGTCCACGGTGCCGTTCTGCACCAGCGGGATACGGGTTTGCGAAGTGACGAGGTTGTATTTGACCTGCAGGTTTGGCAGGTCCAGGTCTTTCTTGATCGCTTCGACGATGGCCAGCTGGATATCGTGGGAGTAGCCGACCGGCTTGCCGGAAGCGTCAGCGATGTAGGAGAAAGGAATGGAAGCGTCACGGTGGCCCAGGGTGATGACGCCGGACTCTTTGATCTTCTTAAGGGTGCCGGTGAGTTCGGCAGCGAAAACTGGTGTGCTGATCAGAGCGGCAGCAATGGCTGCGCCCAGGATATGGGGAACGATGCGCATCAAATTTTCCTCGACATTGTTTTTTTTATGGAGCCGGTTGAGCGGGCCCTTTTGAGCTTCGAATGCCTGACGGCTCCTGTTGTGTTGGCGCAACAGGCATTCGTCGAAGGAGTGTAGAGCATGAGTCGTGCCAGACCAGTCGCTACACGTTAATGCATTGATTTATAACGTTATTAAAGTTTTGTGATGGTGTTTTTCCGTGGATCTGATCCGGTTAACCGAATTGACCGTCAGGTCGCGTTCGGAAAACCGAACGTCTGCGACACGCCTTGTTTCAGCCTGAATGCAAAAAGCCCCTGAATCTTTCGATTCAGGGGCTTTTTGTTCAGCGACGAACGAATCAGGCCGCTTCGATCTTGCTGCGGTTCTGCTCGACCTTGTTCAGGTACGCCGCCAGTCGCTCTTGCTCGGCCGGTGTGGTGAACAGGCCCAGTTTGCTGCGACGCCACAGGATGTCGTGCGCGGTGGTGGCCCATTCTTCGGTGCACAGGTAATCGACTTCACGGGTATAGAGGCCGCCGCCGATGTGTTCGCCCAGGTCGGCGAGGGTGTCCACGCCTTCGAGCATGCGCCAGGTGCGGCTGCCGTAGGTAGTGGCCCAGCGACGGGCAATTTCGGTCGGTACCCAGTCGAACTTGTCGCGGATCTGCGCGCTCAAGGCCTGTGGCGTGGTCATGTCTTCGCCGCCGGGCAGGGTGGCGGTGGCCGTCCAGCTCGGGCGCATCTGGGTGAAGAACGGCATCAACTGCGCCATCGCCGACTCGGCGAGCTTGCGGTAGGTGGTCAGCTTGCCGCCGAACACCGACAGCAGCGGCGCTTCTTCGGTACTGCCGGACAACGCCAGGGTGTAGTCGCGGGTCACGGCCGACGGGTTATCGGATTCGTCATTGCACAGCGGACGCACGCCTGAATAGGTGTGCAGGATGTCGTCACGGCTGATCTGCTTCTTGAAGTGGGCGTTGACGACTTTCAGCAGGTAATCGGTTTCGCCATCGGTGATCGCCACGTTGGCCGGATCGCCGGTGTACTCGCGGTCGGTGGTGCCAATCAGAGTCAGGTTGTTCAGGTACGGAATGGTGAAAACGATGCGCTGATCTTCGTTTTGCAGGATGTGCGCGTGATCGCCTTCGTACAGTTTCGGCACGATGATGTGGCTGCCCTGGATCAGGCGGATGCCGTACGGCGATTCCATCTTCAGGTCATCACGGATGAACTTGGCGACCCACGGACCGGCGGCGTTCACCAGCGCTTTGGCGGTGATCGAAAACAGGCTGCCGTCGGCGCGTTCCAGGTTCAGGTGCCACAGGCCCTTGGCGCGGCGGGCACTGACGCAACGGGTCTGGGTGTGAATGTGCGCGCCTTTTTCACGGGCAGCCATGGCGTTGAGAACCACGAGGCGGGCGTCGTCGACCCAGCAGTCGGAGTATTCGAAGCCTTTGCTGATTTCGCTTTTCAGTGCGCTGTCGGCGCCGAACTTCAGGCTTTTCGAGCCCGCCAGTTTTTCGCGCTTGCCGAGGTGGTCATAGAGGAACAGGCCTGCGCGAATCATCCACGCCGGACGCAGGTGCGGGCGGTGCGGCAGCACGAAACGCATTGGCTTGACGATGTGCGGGGCCTTGGCCAGCAGCACTTCGCGCTCGGCCAGAGCTTCGCGCACCAGGCGGAATTCATAATGTTCGAGGTAGCGCAGGCCACCGTGGATCAGCTTGCTGCTGGCCGACGAGGTGTGGCTGGCCAGATCGTCCTTTTCGCAAAGGAACACCGAAAGACCGCGACCGGCAGCATCCGCTGCGATCCCCACGCCATTGATCCCGCCGCCGATGACGGCGATGTCGTAGATCTCGGAGATAGGGGGCGTACGCAAGGTAGATGTGGACATCGGCTGGCCTCGGGCTCTTTTGATTTTCTGTCTTGGAAATCGAACATGAATGTTCATTTGCGAAAATGGTAGCCCATAAAGACGCGCGCAGCCAGTCGACTTCGATTGAAAAAACTCATCGAAGGGCCGAGAAAGGAAAATATTCGAACATGAAATGCGCGTTAGAGTACTGATCGTTCCCACGTCGAGGCGTCGAACCGTCTGCGTGGGAATGCATACATTGACGCTCTGCGTCGGCTTCTGAATGGGACGCAGAGCGTCCCGGGCGGCATTCCCACGCAGAGCGTGGGAACGAGAATTCGCCGGGAGGGAGTTATGCGGGAGAGGGTTAAACGACTTCCAGACGAATCTTGTGCTGGCTCAGCAGTTGCGCCAGCGCCGGCACCGGCTGCTGATCGGTGACCAGGCAATCGATCAGGCTGATCGGGCCGAGGCGAATCATCGCGTTACGCCCGAACTTGCTGGAGTCCGCCGCCAGGATCACCTGCCGGGCATTGGCGATGATCGCCTGGGACACCCGCACTTCCTGGTAATCGAAGTCGAGCAGGCTGCCGTCTTCGTCGATGCCGCTGATACCCACCAGCGCAAAGTCGACCTTGAACTGGTTGATGAAGTCCACGCTCGCCTGACCCACCACGCCGCCGTCGCGACGTACGTTGCCGCCGGTCAGCAGCACATCGAAATCATCTTTGGCGCTGAGCATCGAAGCGACGTGCAGGTTGTTGGTGATGATCTTCAGGTGGCTGTGATTGAGCAGGGCGCGGGCAATCGATTCGGTCGTCGTACCGATATTGATGAACAGCGAGGCGTGATCGGGAATCTGTGCGGCGATGGCTTCGCCGATGCGTTGCTTTTCATCGCGCATCTGATCGGCGCGCATCGCGTAGGCGGTATTTTCGACGCTGGAATCATAGGCGGCGCCGCCGTGGTAGCGACGCAGCAGATTGGCTTCCGCCAGTTGATTGATATCGCGGCGGATGGTTTGCGGGGTAACAACGAACAGCGTGGCCATTTCCTCGATGCTCACATAGCCGCGTTCGCGGACCAGCTCGAGGATTTGCTGCTGACGGGGAGGCAGATTCATGGGGCTTCCTTTGGGCTGCCGTGCAAAATTTGCCCATGATGACGCAGGAATCCGCTCCCTACCAGTTTCCAAACAACGTGAAAGCTACTGCGCTCGGCAATCCTGCGTTAAAAACAGGCTCGGACTGCTCATTTACAAACCCGTAAACTCCGCGTCCTCGCCTGTTTTTGCCTTGTCTTGCCTTCGCTCGCTACGCTTTCACGCTGTTTGGACCAGCCTTAGTCAGTCCTCAGACTGGCTTATTCAGCGTCTTCACGTTCCCAATCACGGGTACGGCTGACGGCTTTTTTCCAGCCTTTATAGAGCTTCTCTTTGGCCGCTTCGTCCAGGCTCGGTTCGAACTCGCGTTCGATCACCGCTTTGCCGCGCAGTTCTTCCAGGCTGCCCCAGAAACCGCAAGCCAGGCCAGCCAGATAAGCTGCGCCGAGCGCCGTGGTCTCGCGCATTTTCGGACGTTCGACTTGAGTGCCGAGGATGTCGGCCTGGAATTGCATAAGGAAGTTGTTCGCCACCGCACCGCCATCCACACGCAGGGCCTTGAGGCGTTCGCCGGAGTCCTGTTGCATGGCGTCGAGGACGTCGCGGGTCTGGTAGGCAATCGATTCCAGCGCAGCGCGGATGATGTGATCCACACGCACGCCACGGGTCAGGCCGAACAGGGCGCCACGGGCATACGGGTCCCAGTAGGGCGCGCCGAGGCCGGTGAAGGCTGGCACCAGATACACGCCGTTGCTGTCCTTCACTTTATTGGCGAAGTATTCGGTGTCGTGGGCGTCGTTGACGATTTTCAGTTCATCGCGCAGCCACTGTACGGTCGAACCGCCGTTGAACACTGCGCCTTCCAGGGCGTAAGCCACTTCGCCGCGCGGGCCGCAGGCAATGGTGGTGAGCATGCCGTGCTGGGATTTCACCGCTTTGTCGCCGGTGTTCATCAGCAGGAAGCAACCGGTGCCGTAGGTGTTTTTTGCCTGGCCCGGCTCGACGCACATCTGACCGAACAGCGCTGCCTGTTGGTCGCCGGCGATACCGCCGATAGCAATGCCGCTTTTGGTGCGGCCGTAGATTTCCGAGGATGCTTTGACTTCCGGCAGCATCTCGCGCGGGATGTCGAGGATCTCCAGCATCTTCGCGTCCCACTCCAGCGTGTGGATGTTGAAGAGCATGGTGCGCGAGGCGTTGGTGTAGTCGGTGACGTGGACCTTGCCGCCAGTAAATTTCCAGATCAGCCAGCTGTCGACGGTGCCGAACAGCAATTCGCCGTTGCGCGCGCGCTCACGGCTGCCTTCGACGTTGTCGAGGATCCACTTCAGTTTGGTGCCGGAGAAGTACGGATCGGTGACCAGGCCTGTGGTGTCGCGGATGTAGTCTTCATGACCGTCGCGCTTGAGCTGCTGGCAGATCTCGGTGCTGCGGCGGCATTGCCAGACGATCGCGTTGTACACCGGCCGGCCGGTGGTCTTGTCCCAGACCACGGTGGTTTCACGCTGGTTGGTGATGCCGATGGCGGCGACCTGATCGTGATGCAGGCCGGCCTGGGCCAGCGCTTCGACCATCACTGCGCTCTGGGTGGCGAAGATTTCCATCGGATCGTGTTCGACCCAACCGGCTTGCGGGTAATGCTGGGCGAATTCCCGTTGTGCGGTGCAGACCACGTTCGCGTCGCGGTCGAAAATGATCGCGCGGGAGCTGGTCGTACCCTGATCGAGGGCAATGATGTAGTTCTTGTTCTGAATGTCGGTCATGTCGATTGCCTTGGACGAAATAAAGGAGAGTGGGCCGTGGCGCGGGCTCTATAAGGGCAGGAGCCCGCGCCGACTGTTTCAAGAAGTTCTTGGTTTGCCGTCAATGGCCGGTTCTGCATCCTTTGTAGCAGGTGTGACGCCGGTCAGGTGACGGGCAATCAGCCCGCGATACCCGGCAGCGCCGAGGCAGGCACCGACAATCGGTGCAAAAATCGGAATCAGGAAGTACGGGATTTCACGTGCGCCAGTGAAGGAAATTTCACCCCAGCCGGCGAAGAAAGTCATCAGTTTCGGACCGAAGTCCCGGGCCGGGTTCATCGCGAAACCGGTCAGCGGGCCCATTGAGCTGCCGATCACGGCAATCAGCAGACCGATCAGCAGCGGCGCCAGCGGGCCTTTCGGCAGGCCGTTGTTATCGTCGGTCAGGGACATGATCACGCCCATCAGGATCGCGGTGATGATCACCTCGACCAGGAACGCCTGGGCAGTCGATAGCGCAGGGTTCGGGAAGGTGGAGAACACCGACGCCAATTCCAGGCTGGCTTCAGTGCCACGAACCATATGGTGAGTTTGTTCGAAATCGAAGAACAGGTTGCTGTACAGCGTGTAAACCAGCAGCGCGCCGCAGAAGGCACCGGCGATCTGGGCCAGAATGTAGAACGGCAGTTTGCGCTTTTCGAAGTCGGCAAAAATGCTCAGAGCAATACTGACGGCGGGGTTCAGGTGCGCACCGGAAACGCCGGCGGTGAGGTAGATCGCCATGCTGACGCCGACGCCCCAGATGATGCTGATTTCCCAAAGACCGAAGCTGGCGCCCGCGACCTTGAGCGCGGCGACACAACCCGTACCGAAAAAGATCAGGAGTGCAGTGCCCAGAAACTCGGCCAGGCACTGGCTCGAGAGCGATGGTTGCTGTAACGCAGTTGTCATTGAAAACCTCGGTTTTTGTTGTTGTCTGGCGCGTTGCCGACAGGGCAAGGCGCGATTTTCGCCGAGGCAGGATCCCCATCCTGTTCCCGGTTTACTGCTGGGTGCCGCGATGACGATAATTCTTACATTATTCAGATTCGAAAAAATATAGACAAGAAACAAACCTGTCAAAGGTCGAAAGTGAACCGCCAGTCACAAATAAACTATCAGTCACGTGAATGATCCTGCGGGTCACCCGGCCTGCGCGGTTGTTACTGGCCTGCAAACCCCGGGAAACGTGGCGCGTGGTAGAGCCTTTTGCCCAACGATGGCCTAAAATCCGCCGCAGGATTTTTTGCCACTGCCGAGCCCGGAGCTGCCATGACCCCTGCGTTGGACTTGTTGAAAAAAGTTCGTGCCGAACATCGCGTGCACAGTTACGAACATGACCCGAAGGCCGCGTCGTACGGCCTGGAGGCCGCGGAGAAACTGGGGCTCGATCCGGCGCAGGTGTTCAAGACGCTGCTGGCAGCCAGTGAGAAGGGAGAGTTGCTGGTGGCGGTGGTGCCGGTCGTCGGAAGTCTCGACCTCAAGGGGCTTGCCCACGCCGCCGGCGTGAAAAAAGTCGAAATGGCCGACCCGGCCGCCGCGCAACGCTCCACCGGTTACCTGCTGGGCGGCATCAGCCCGCTGGGGCAGAAAAAACGCCTGCGTACCTTCATCGATAATTCGGCCCAGCCTTTTGCGAGCATTTATGTCAGCGCCGGTCGGCGCGGGCTGGAAGTGGAGCTGGCGCCGGCGGTTTTGGCAGAGCACACCCAGGCGAAATTTGCCGACATCGGTCGCCCTTGATGTCTGTATGAAGAAAATTGGCCGGCACTGTCACTGGCGCGGATCCGGCCGGCGCTGCATGCTCGTTCGACTGACACAGGGAGAAGGTTATGCAGCTCGAGTTTCATCAGGTCGACGCGTTCAGTGATCGGCCGTTCAGTGGCAATCCGGCAATGGTCTATCGGCTCGACGCGTGGCTCGCGGACGACCTGATGCAGAAGATCGCCGCCGAGCACAATCTGGCGGAAACCGCGTTTCTGGTGCGCGAGGGGCAGGCATGGCACATCCGCTGGTTCACGCCGACCACCGAGGTGCCGCTGTGTGGTCATGCGACCCTGGCCAGCGCCTACGTGCTGTTCGAGATCTATAAGGAAAACGCCGAGCGTCTGGACTTCACCTGCAAGTCCGGGTCGTTAAGCGTCAGCCGCGAAGGCGGCCGGTTGTGGCTGGATTTCCCGGCCATCGAAGCGGTTGAGAAAGGTGTCACCGTGGAGATCGAGCGGGCGCTGAATGTTCAGGCGGTGGACGTTCTGAGTTCCAACGAGCTGTTTGTGGTGCTGGAGTCCGAGCAGGCGGTGCTCGATTGCCAGCCGGACATGGTCGCCCTCGCCAAGCTGCCGTGGTTGGGTGCGATCGTCACCGCCCGGGGCAATCAGCATGATTTTGTCTCGCGCTATTTCGCTCCGGCCATCGGTATCAATGAGGACCCGGTGACCGGTTCGACCCACTGCAGCCTGATTCCGTACTGGTCGAAACGTCTGGGCAAATCCAGCCTCACTGCATGCCAGCGCTCGGCGCGGGGCGGCGAGCTGTTTTGTCGGTTGGAAGGCGAGCGGGTGAAGATCGGCGGCAATGCGACGCTGGTGGCCAGCGGCACATTGATGCTGGGCTGAGAGCAAAAAATAAGGGAGCCATCAGGCTCCCTCGTTGTTTGTGTGCAGATCAGTGCGCAGTACTGTAACGGCGAACGCCGTTTTCCAGCGCCGGAATCTGCGCAGCGGTGCTGCCGGAAGCCTGGAACAGCACCAGATGTTCCGCCGCCACACGAATCCCGACATCCGCTCCCACCTGATGATCGGCGTGGCTCGGGAAGATCGATTCCAGCTGTGCGCCGGTCGGCAGTTGCAGGCGATACAGGGTCGAAGCGCCGAGGAAGGTCTTGCCGACGATCCGCGCTTTCAGCGAACTGTCCGGCGCGTAAACGATGTCGTCCGGACGCAGCAGCACATCCACCGCGCCACCGATCGGCCAGGTGTAGGCGCGATTGCCGCGCAGTTCACCGAGTTCGGTCTGCACCGACTCCGGGCTGCCGAGCTGGCCGCGAATGAAGTAACCCTGACCGATAAAACTGGCCACGTACGGTGTCGCCGGCTCGTGATAGAGGTTGTACGGCGTGTCCCACTGCTCCAGCCGGCCTTCCTTGAATACACCGACGTGATCGCTGACGGCGAAGGCTTCTTCCTGATCGTGAGTCACCAGAATTGCACTGGTGCCACGGGTCTTGAGGATGTCGCGCACTTCGTGGCTGAGCTTGCGGCGCAACTCGCCATCGAGGTTGGAGAACGGCTCGTCGAGCAACAACAGTTGCGGCTCCGGCGCCAGGGCGCGGGCGAGGGCGACACGTTGTTGCTGGCCGCCCGACAGCTCATGGGGGAAGCGTTTGCCGAGGTTCTTCAGGTTGACCAGTTCCAGCAGCTCCTCGGTCACGCGCTCCTTGTTCGGGTGTTTGCGGATACCGAAGGCGATGTTGTCCGCGACACTCAGGTGCGGGAACAGCGCGTAGTCCTGGAACACCATGCCGATCCGGCGTTTTTCCGGGGCGAGGGTAAAACCGGCGCTGGAGATGACCTCACCGCCGAGAGAAATTTCCCCTTCGTGCACCGGTTCGAAACCGGCAATCGCACGCAGGGTGGTGGTCTTGCCGCAGCCGGAGGAGCCAAGCAGGCAGCCGATGTCACCGGCGTTGAGGTGCAGATTGAGGTTCTGCACCACACGTTGATCTTGATAGCCGCAAGCGAGGTTGCGCAGGTTCAGCAGTAATTCATGACTCATGCGTGGTGATATGCCGGTTCGACAAGGAACTCGAGCAGGGCCTTCTGTGCGTGGAGACGGTTTTCTGCCTGATCCCAGGCGACGGAGCGCGGGTCATCGAGCAGGTCGAGGCTGATTTCCTCACCGCGGTGAGCGGGCAGGCAGTGCATGAATAGCACGTCATCGGCTGCCAGGTCGAGCAGGGCACGGTTGACCTGAAACGGCGCAAACAGCTTCAGGCGCTTGGCGGTCTCCTCTTCCTGGCCCATGGAGGTCCAGACATCGGTGCTGACCAGGTGCGCGCCGCGCACGGCGTCTTTCGGGTCGCGGACGATGGTCACGCGGTCACCGGCCTTGGCCACGAATTCAGGATTCGGCTCATAGCCTTCAGGGCAGGCCACGCGCAACTGGAAGTCGAACTGGATCGCCGCTTCTATATAGCTGTTGCACATGTTGTTGCCGTCGCCGATCCAGGCCACAGTCTTGCCCTGGATCGAGCCGCGGTGTTCGAGGAACGTCTGCATGTCGGCCAGCAACTGACACGGATGCAGGTCATCGGACAGGCCGTTGATCACCGGCACGCGGGAGTTGGCGGCGAATTCGGTCAGGGTGCTGTGGGCAAAGGTACGGATCATCACCGCGTCGAGCATGCTCGACATGACGATGGCGCAGTCGCCGATCGGCTCGCCACGGCCCAGTTGGGTGTCGCGCGGCGACAGGAAGATCGCCTGGCCGCCGAGCTGGATCATGCCGGCTTCGAAGGAGATGCGTGTGCGGGTCGAGGACTTCTCGAAGATCATCCCCAGGACGCGGTTTTTCAGAGGCTCGAACAGTACGCCGCGGTTACGCAGGTCCTTGAGCTCAACGCCTCGACGGATCACGCTGACCAGCTCTTCGGGCGTGCAATCCATCAGGGAGAGAAAGTGCCTTGCGCTCATCATTGACTACCTTTTTGCTACAAACCGCAGATGCTCAAAGCCTTGTTTATCGGAACAACGGGCGAGACCTGCGGCGTAAGCCGCACGGGGGCGACGAAATAGGGGAAGGCGCGATATTGACACTAAATGTCGCGTTTTTCCAATAGGCTACGGTTTTTGCAGAAATGCGCCGGGATGTCAGCAGTGCGAACACTGTGATTTCCGGTCAGTTTTCGAGAGGGCAGCGAGGTATTTGTACACTGGCCCCACCGGGCTTGGCAATCCGGCGCGGCGGGGATGGCAGCGCTCTGGTCGGTTTGCGACCGGTGAGGCACCGGTTCGCTTGGTCGGATGCGCAGGTTGAAACATTTGCTAAAGCAAAGTGCTGGGTTATAAATAAATCACGAGCGACGCAGGAAGCCTCCGCATGGAATCGAAAGAAAAACTGTTAATGGAACTGCTGGGCCACACGGCACGCTCATTGACCCACCTCACCGCCTCGATGACCTCGATGTCCTTCGAACTGATGCGCAGCGAAGACGACGTGGTCAAGGCCGCCAGTCGACAGATGATCGACCGTATGGCGACCATCAGCGCCGGGCTCGACGAGCATTGGCGACTGATCGGCGAACTCACCGGCGTCCACATCGCCCACGAGCAGATAGAGACCATCCAGGAAATCCAGCTGGCCGCACCGCCACAGCTTCCGGCGAACTGACGCGGGTCTATCGGCCGGCCTGATGGCCGCCGATTCACAAGACGAACGTCGCTGGCGCTGCATCGGGCTGCGGGCCATAGTTTTGTTCCCGCAGGCGTGATTGCCTGCCCAGAACAAGACAGAGACTGGCCATGACCAAGACTCTCCATCACCGTGCCTGCCACCTGTGTGAAGCCATCTGCGGCTTGACCATCGAAACCACCGAAACTGACGGTCAGGTGCAAATCACCTCGATCAAGGGCGATGCTCAGGACACGTTCAGTCGTGGGCACATCTGCCCCAAGGCCGTGGCGCTGCAAGACATCCAGAACGATCCGGATCGCCTGCGCCAGCCGATGCGCCGGGTCGGCAGCGAATGGTTGCCCATCGAGTGGGACGAAGCGTTCGAGCTGGTCGCCGAAAAACTCTCGGCGATTCAGGAGCGTCATGGGCAGAACGCGGTCGCCGTGTATCAGGGCAATCCCAGCGTGCATAACTACGGGCTGATGACCCACAGCAATTACTTCCTCGGTCTGTTGAAAACCCGCAACCGCTATTCGGCGACGTCGGTCGATCAGCTGCCCCATCACCTGACCAGCTACCTGATGTACGGCCACGGCCTGCTGCTGCCGATTCCGGACATTGATCACACCGATTTCATGCTGATCCTGGGCGGCAATCCGCTGGCATCCAATGGCAGCATCATGACCGTGCCGGATGTCGAGAAGCGTCTGAAGGCGATTCAGGCCCGGGGCGGCAAAGTGGTGGTGATCGATCCTCGGCGCAGCGAGACGGCGGCGATGGCTGATCAGCATCTGTTCGTGCGTCCGGGTGGCGACGCGGCGTTGCTGTTTGGTGTGCTCAATACTCTTTTCGCCGAGGGCCTGACTTCGGACAGTCATCTGCCGGTGGACGGTATGGACGAAGTCCGCGCGGCGGTAGCGGGTTTCACCGCCGAAGCCATGAGCCCGTTGTGCGCCGTTCCCGCCGAACAGATCCGCCAACTGGCCCGGGACTTCGCCGCCGCGCCAAGCGCTGTTTGTTATGGCCGGATGGGTGTTTCCACTCAGGCCTTTGGCACGCTGTGCCATTGGGTTGTGCAGTTGATCAATCTGGTCACCGGCAACCTGGACCGCGTCGGCGGTGCCTTGTGCACCGAGCCTGCGGTGGATCTGGTGGCGTCGACTTCGGGCGGGCACTTCAATAAATGGCAGAGCCGCGTGTCCGGGCGTCCTGAATACGGCGGCGAGTTGCCGGTCTCGGCGCTGGCCGAAGAGATGCTCACCGAAGGCGAGGGGCAGATTCGCGCGTTGATCACCGTGGCCGGTAACCCGGTGTTGTCCACGCCCAATGGCCGGCAGCTGGAGCAGGCCCTGGACGGGCTGGAGTTCATGGTCAGCGTCGACCTGTATATCAACGAAACCACCCGTTACGCCGACCTGATCCTGCCGTCGACTTCGGCGCTGGAAAACGATCACTACGACACCACCTTCAACCTGTTCGCCGTGCGCAACGTCAGCCGTTTCAACCGGGCAATCCTCGCCAAACCCGAGGGGGCACTGCACGACTGGGAGATCTTCGTCGGCCTGGCCAAGGCCTTTGCCGCGAAGACCGGCAAGGAGCTGAAACCGACGATGCCGCCGGCGAAGATGATCGATATGGGATTGCGCATGGGCGCCTATGGCGATGCGTCGGAGTACAAATTGTCGCTGGCGACGCTGTTTGATCATCCGCACGGCGTTGATCTGGGAGCACTGAAGCCCAACCTGACACCGCGATTGAAGACCGCCAATCAACGAGTTCAGGCGGCGCCGCCGGAAATCCTCGCCGACCTGGCGCGCTTCGCCGCGTTGCAGGCGCCGGCCGCCGATGAGCTGTTGATGATCGGCCGCCGTCATGTGCGCAGCAACAATTCGTGGATGCACAATTACCATCGATTGGTGAAGGGCAAGCCGCGTCATCAGTTGCTGATGAACCCGGCCGATCTCGCCAGTCGCGGGCTAAGTGACGGGCAGCTCGTGCGGGTCAGTTCACGGGTCGGGCAGATCGAGGTCGAGGTGCTGGGCAGTGCCGACATGATGAAAGGCGTGGTCAGCCTGCCGCACGGATGGGGCCACGCCCGTCCGGGTGTGCAGATGGCGATTGCCAGCGGCCAACCCGGCTCCAGCGCCAATGACCTGACCGATGAATGCCAGCTCGACGAGCTGTCAGGCAATGCGGCGCTCAATGGTGTGCCGGTGACGGTGGCGGCGGCTTGAGCAAGTCTGTCGGGGAGACCGAGCAGGGCGCTCGGGATTCCGTTACAATGCGCCACCGTGCCGACCCATGAGTCGGAAAGTTCAGCCGAGGTGCTCCATGGATATCATCGAAACGATTAAAGAGCAGATTGCCAACAACACCATTCTGCTTTACATGAAAGGCTCGCCGAATGCCCCGCAGTGTGGCTTCTCCGCGAAAGCTGCGCAGGCTGTGATGGGCTGTGGCGAGAAGTTCGCCTACGTCGACATCCTGCAGAACCCGGAAATCCGCGCCAACCTGCCGAAGTACGCCAACTGGCCGACTTTCCCGCAGCTGTGGGTAGCCGGTGAACTGGTCGGCGGCAGCGACATCATGGCTGAAATGTTCGCCAACGGTGAGCTGCAGACTCTGGTCAAGGAAGCATCCGCCAAGGCTGCTGCGGCCAAGTCCGAAGCCTGATTGGCTTCTGCCCGGATTTCGGCGAGTCTGAAGTCCGGGCAATAAAAAGCCCCGCCTCTCGAAAGAGGGCGGGGCTTTTTAGTGTCTCGAGTTTAGCGCTGGCTGATTACTCGTCTTCGCCCATCTGCGATTGCAGATAGTTCTCAAGACCTACTTTATCGATCAGGCCCAGTTGGGTTTCCAGCCAGTCGATGTGTTCCTCTTCGGATTCGAGGATGTCTTCGAGCAGTTCGCGGCTGCCGAAGTCACCGACGGATTCGCAGTGGGCGATGGCGGCCTTGAGGTCGGCATGGCCGGTCTTCTCGATACGCAGGTCGCACTCCAGCATTTCCTTGGTGTGCTCGCCGATGTGCAGCTTGCCCAGATCCTGCACGTTCGGCAGGCCTTCAAGGAACAGGATGCGCTTGATCAGCTTGTCCGCGTGCTTCATCTCGTCGATGGATTCGTGGTACTCGTGTTTGCCGAGCTTGTTCAGGCCCCAATCTTCATACATGCGTGCATGCAGGAAGTACTGATTGATCGCGACCAGCTCATTGGCAAGGATCTTGTTGAGATGCTGGATGACTGTTACGTCGCCTTTCATGATGGGAGTCCTGCCCTAAGTAACGGTATATAAGGCAGAGTTTGAGCTTGGTATTTATAAGTGTCAAACCTAAGTTATTGAATAATAAATGAAAATTAATCGGAATAAGAATGTTTGTGTTCCGCGTCTGGGCGCTAAGCAATTGATTTTCAGGCATAAAAAAACCGGACATAAGTCCGGTTCTTCAAATTCGGGATAATTACGCGGCTGTAAATTCTGCCGGGTAGGGGATCGCAGCCTGGGCGGTTTGCAGCTTGGTCAGGGTTTCGCGAACCACTTCCTTCGCCAGGCACGCGCATTTGCCGCATTGGCTGGCGACGCCGGTGGCCTGACGGACTTCTTTATAGCTGCAGCAACCTTCATAGATCGCTTCGCGGATTTGTCCGTCGGTGACGCCAGTGCAGAGGCAAACATACATAAGTGAGAACCGTCGCTGGTTGTGACTCAATTGCGATGGATCTTAATGTTAACGAGAATGATTGTCAAAGTGCTTTCCGAAGGGTTTTCATCGCCAACGGCTGTGACTGACGAACGGTGGTACATGGCTGAATGCCAGCCGGGATTTCGCGAAAAACCTTTAAGGACAGTCGAAAAACGCAGTGTATGATGGTCGGCCCTTGCGAAGGGGGTTCGTGTCACAGGGCTGTCGCCTGAGGGTGGCAGGCTGGCCCGAACCCTGAACTTCAAGTTTCTACACCAGGAGATATCAATGAGCGTACTCGTAGGCAAACAAGCCCCTGACTTCACCGTCCCGGCCGTACTCGGCAATGGCGAGATCGTTGACAGCTTCACCCTGTCCTCGGCCATCAAAGGCAAATACGGCCTGGTGTTCTTCTACCCGCTGGACTTCACCTTCGTCTGCCCGTCCGAGCTGATTGCTCTGGACAACCGCATGGCCGACTTCAAGGCTCGCAACGTTGAAGTGATTGCCGTGTCGATCGACTCGCACTTCACCCACAACGCCTGGCGCAACACCCCGGTCAACAATGGCGGCATCGGTCAGGTGAAATACACCATGGCTGCCGACATGAAGCACGACATCGCCAAGGCCTACGACGTTGAGTCCGAAGGCGGCGTGGCTTTCCGTGGCGCGTTCCTGATCGACGACAAAGGCGTTGTCCGCTCGCAGATCGTCAATGACCTGCCGCTGGGCCGTAACATGGAAGAGCTGATCCGTCTGGTTGACGCGCTGCAATTCCACGAAGAGCACGGCGAAGTCTGCCCTGCCAACTGGAAAAAAGGCGACAAAGGCATGAACGCTTCGCCAGAAGGCGTTGCGGCTTACCTGACCGAGAACGCTGCTGCCCTGTAAGGCGCAACGTCGAGGTACAAAAAAACCGGCTCTTGAGCCGGTTTTTTCATGTGCGGGATTCAACCCGGCGACCCTCAGTCGTCGAAGTCTTCCCAGCCGCCCATCTGTTTCCAGCGGTTGACGATGCCGCAGAACAGCTCGGCCGTCTTCTCGGTGTCGTAACGCGCGGAGTGCGCTTCACGGCCGTCGAAGTCGATGTCGGCGGCCTGACAGGCCTTGGCCAATACGGTTTGACCGTAGGCCAGGCCGGCGAGGGTTGCGGTGTCGAAGCTGGAGAACGGGTGGAACGGATTGCGCTTCATGTCCAGCCGCGCGACGGCCGCGTTGAGGAAGCCCAGATCGAAGCTGCTGTTGTGGCCGACCAGAATCGCCCGTTTGCAGCCGTTGGCCTTCAAGGCCTTGCGCACGCCACGGAAGATGTCGGTCAGCGCCGTTTCTTCGCTGACGGCCATGCGCAACGGGTGATCGAGCTTGATCCCGGTGAACTCCAGTGCCGCCGCTTCAACGTTGGCGCCTTCGAACGGCTCGACGCGGAAGAAGTAGGTGTGATCCGGGTAGACGAAACCCTTTTCATCCATGGCGATGGTGGTCGCGGCAATCTCCAGCAGAGCGTCGGTGGCCGAGTTGAAGCCACCGGTTTCTACGTCGACGACAACCGGCAGGTAGCCGCGAAAGCGTGCTGCCATTGGGTGGCGCGAACCGCCGCCACCTTGACCGTCCAGTTCGTCGTCGAAATGGTCTTCACTCACGCGTGTTCCTCCAGCAGGCGCCAGCGCAGTTTTTCACCGGCGCGCAGCGGGATAACGGTCAGCTCGCCGAAAGGCAGGCTGGTCGGGGCGGTCCATTCGTCACGAACCAGGGTGATGCGATCGGTGTTCGCCGGCAGGCCATAGAAACGCGGGCCGTTGAGGCTGGCGAAGGCTTCGAGCTTGTCCAGCGCATTGCGCTGTTCGAAGGCTTCGGCATACAGCTCGATGGCGGCGTACGCGGTGTAGCAGCCGGCGCAGCCGCAGGCGGCTTCCTTGGCGTGCTGGGCGTGCGGTGCCGAGTCGGTACCGAGGAAGAACTTCGCGCTGCCGCTGGTGGCGGCGTCGAGCAGGGCTTCCTGGTGCGTATTGCGCTTGAGGATCGGCAGGCAATAGAAGTGCGGCCGAATCCCGCCCACCAGCATGTGGTTGCGGTTGTACAGCAGGTGATGCGCGGTGATGGTCGCGCCGACGTTGGCCGAAGCCTCGTTGACGAACTGCACGGCGTCGCCGGTGGTGATGTGTTCGAACACCACTTTCAGCGTCGGGAAACGCTCGACCACGCGACGCATGTGCTCATCGATGAAGATTTTCTCGCGGTCGAACACGTCGACGTCGCCACGGGTGACTTCGCCGTGGATCAACAGCGGCATGCCGACTTCGGCCATGGCTTCCAGCGCCGGGAAAATCTTGTCGATGCTGGTGACCCCGGAATCGGAGTTGGTGGTGGCGCCGGCCGGATAAAGCTTGGCGGCGTGCACGAAACCGCTGGCCTTGGCCTCACGGATTTCTTCGGGCTGGGTGCGGTCGGTGAGGTACAGCACCATCAGCGGCTCGAAACGACTGCCGGCCGGGCGGGCAGCGAGAATCCGCTGGCGATAGCCGTCGGCTTCAGCGGCGTTGCGCACCGGAGGTACCAGGTTGGGCATGATGATGGCGCGACCAAAGGTGCGCGCGACATCCGCAACGGTATTGGTCAACACGGCACCATCGCGAAGATGAATGTGCCAGTCGTCGGGACGCAGCAGGGTCAGGCGGTCGGACATGAGGGGATTCCAGGCGGGTCAAACTGAGGCGAATGCTACCGGAAAAGACTCTTGCAGGCACTCGCTATCAAGTTTTGCGACGAGCGTCCGATATCCCATAGGTATGCCGTAAAGATGTATGTCTCGGTCTTTTTCGTTGTAGAAGCCAATGGAGCCTCCCGTGCGCCAGCGATATTTAGCCTTGCTCAGTGTGTTTGCCAGCCTTCCCGCGATGGCACTGACTTACCAGACCCGTCTGGAGAACATTGAGTGGACGGTCGAGGGCGACAAGTTCGAGTGCCGTCTGACGCAGCCGATCACCGACTTCGGCTCGGGGCAATTCGTGCGCAAGGCCGGCGAGCAGGCGACCTTTCGCCTGAACGCCTACAACGCCATGCTTGGCGGCGGTTCGGCGACCTTGCTGGCGGCGGCTGCGCCGTGGCAGCCGGGTCGTGGCGATATCAATCTGGGCACGGTTCGACTGGGCAGCGGCAACGTGCTGTTCAACAGTTCTCAATCCCAGGCCGGGCAACTGATCAGCGGTTTGATGGACGGTCGCAGCCCCGTGGTGCGCCGGGCCTCGGGCGATGGTCGGGTGTCTGAAGTGCGCCTGCTGCCGGTCAAGTTCAGCAAGGCTTTTAATGACTACCAGACCTGCGTGGCGAAACTGCTCCCGCAGAATTTCGATCAGGTCAAACAATCGCAAATTGGTTTCCCCGGCGAAGGCATCGAACTGGACGCCGCCGCCAAGGCCAAGCTGCAAGTGATGCTCGAGTACATGAAGGCCGATCCGACGGTCAATCACATCGAACTCGATGGCCACTCCGATAACAGCGGCAATCGCCTGACCAATCGTGAATTGTCGCGCCGCCGTGCGCTGGCCGTGGTTGATTTCTTCAAGGCCAATGGCATTCAGGAATCGCAGATCACCGTGCGTTTCCATGGTGAGCGCTACCCGTTGGTGCCGAACACCAATGCCGCCAACCGGGCCAAGAACCGCCGGGTCAACGTGCACCTGGCGCGAGTGGCACCGACCACTGCTCCGGCGCCCCAGGCCAGCACGCCTGCCAACACGGCGGCGACTTCCTGACCTTCCGGTCATCGTCGCCCTCTCGACAGATTCTGTCGCTTTGTCGTCTTAAGCTGTCGCGCCTCTGTAAATTATCGCGTTTGAGCGGTAGACTCCTCGGCTTTCCGTAGAACCCCGTGGAGTGATGGCATGGCGGACGTAAACAAGGTCGTTCTGGCGTATTCCGGCGGCCTGGACACTTCGGTGATCCTCAAGTGGCTGCAGGATACTTATAACTGTGAAGTCGTGACCTTCACCGCTGACCTGGGTCAGGGCGAAGAGGTCGAGCCGGCTCGCGCCAAGGCGCAGGCCATGGGCGTCAAAGAAATCTACATCGACGACCTGCGCGAAGAATTCGTGCGTGACTTCGTGTTCCCGATGTTCCGCGCCAACACCGTTTACGAAGGCGAGTACCTGCTGGGTACTTCCATCGCGCGTCCGCTGATCGCCAAGCGTCTGATCGAAATCGCCAACGAAACCGGCGCCGACGCCATTTCCCACGGCGCCACCGGCAAAGGCAACGACCAGGTGCGTTTCGAACTGGGTGCCTATGCACTCAAGCCAGGCGTGAAAGTAATTGCTCCATGGCGCGAGTGGGACCTGCTGTCCCGCGAGAAGCTGATGGACTACGCCGAGAAGCACGCGATCCCGATCGAGCGTCACGGCAAGAAGAAATCCCCGTACTCGATGGACGCCAACCTGCTGCACATCTCCTATGAAGGCGGCGTGCTGGAAGACACCTGGACCGAGCACGAAGAAGACATGTGGCGCTGGACCGTCTCCCCGGAGAAGGCTCCTGACACTCCGCAATACCTGGAACTGACCTACCGCAACGGCGACATCGTCGCGCTGGACGGCGTCGAAATGACCCCGGCCACCGTACTGGCGACCCTGAACAAGATCGGTGGCGAGCACGGCATCGGCCGTCTCGACATCGTCGAGAACCGTTACGTCGGCATGAAGTCCCGTGGCTGCTACGAAACCCCGGGCGGCACCATCATGCTGCGCGCTCACCGCGCCATCGAATCGATCACCCTGGACCGCGAAGTCGCTCACCTCAAAGACGAGCTGATGCCGAAATACGCCAGCCTGATCTACACCGGCTACTGGTGGAGCCCTGAGCGTCTGATGTTGCAACAGATGATCGACGCTTCCCAGGTCAACGTGAACGGCGTTGTGCGCCTCAAGCTGTACAAGGGCAACGTGATCGTGACCGGCCGCAAGTCCGACGATTCGCTGTTCGACGCCAACATTGCGACCTTCGAAGAAGATGGCGGCGCCTACAACCAGGCCGATGCGGCGGGCTTCATCAAGCTCAACGCATTGCGCATGCGCATCGCAGCCAACAAGGGCCGCAAGCTGTTCTGAGTCATTCGGTCCGGATGTGAAACAAAGGCCTTGTCGTAAGACAAGGCCTTTGTGTTTCTGGGTACTCCCTTCTTCAAACTGATCCGGATAAATATTATCGCTGCTTTTGCTGTGCCCGCTTCCTGCGGCGCGTTCAAACCTTTTCCACCTGGATCATGCTCATTGAATCCACGTCGTAAGAAATGCAGTAGGTAGTTCCGGCGCCTTTCTTTCCCTGTTTAAACGATTTGAAGACGTCTTCTGTTAATGGAGTGTCCGGTATCGAGTGGATCAGGAACAGGAATATTCTGAGTGAATGCTTGGAGGGGGGCGGGATTTTTTCCAATAGCGCGGCTATGTCAAGTTCGACATTTCCTCCCCTGATATCCAAGATATATAGCGTAGTGAACGACTTGTGTATTTTTACTGTGTGTAATTCTATACCGGGCTGTGTGGTTGTTCCCTGCAAGTGGGATGAAGTTTCCTCGAATGCCTTTAAAAAATTGTTGTCGTTTTCAAAGTCTGATGGTGCATAAAGGGAGCGATAGTTGAAGTTAAGAGTTATGAAGAACAGGAACGCCAGGAAGAAAGGAAAGCTGATCAGAAGCCAGATGTAGATCTTCCGCTCTTCGTTATCGAGAAAGGGCAGGGAGACCGCTGCCGAGGTCTCGGTTATCAATGCAAATATGGCAATGACGCTTATAGGGTTGGTGATCTTTCTTTTGGTTTTTAACATGTGTTCTACTCATGAAGTTGCTGTTCTCGTCGTGGGGGTTTCTAGTGGTTTGTATAGCTGGGTGTTAGATTGATGATGCTGCGCTAGTTAGCTGGTGTTTATCTGAAATATGGTTAAATTAATACAGGTATGTTGTTTCAGGTTTTTATTTTTTTGGTGGGTTGTTTTTGATAGCTTGTCAAAGTGTTGTCACGTTGCGAACGGTGGGTGCGGGCTTTAGGTTCTCACCAGGCTGTAATTTTTTCCGGTGGTCCTTTTCTGTAGGAATAATCTTTATTGGCTGTAGGAGGTGTCTTTTGATGCCGGTGTGAATGAACTTCTCCATGCCATGAGTGAAATGACTGCGTTATTGTGCCGGTTCTAAAAATTCGAACAGCGAAACTGGACTTGCCCATGAATAAAGTGCTGATCGTGGATGATCACCCCGTCATTCGTCTTGCGGTGCGTATGCTGATGGAACGTCATGGCTACGAAGTCATTGCAGAAACCGACAATGGAGTGGATGCATTACAACTTGCCCGTGATCAGATGCCGGATATCGTAATACTGGATATCGGCATACCGAAACTGGATGGACTGGAAGTCATTGCGCGCCTTACGACAAGCGCGATGCCGTTGAAAGTACTTGTGCTGACATCCCAGTCGCCTGGGCACTTTTCCATGCGCTGCATGCAGTCGGGGGCGGCGGGTTATGTTTGCAAACAACAGGACCTGACAGAGTTGTTGAGCGCCATCAAGGCGGTTCTGTCCGGATACAGTTACTTTCCGAACCAGGCGTTGCATACCGTGCGGACCAGCCTGGGAAATGCCAGCGAGGCCGATATGGTCGATCGTCTGTCGGGGCGGGAAATGATGGTTTTGCAGCAACTGGCGCGCGGCAAGACCAACAAGGAAATTGCCGACGGGATGTTCCTCAGTAACAAGACCGTGAGTACCTACAAGACCCGATTGCTTTTAAAGCTCAATGCGCGCTCGCTGGTGGATCTGATCGAACTGGCGCAGCGCAACGGCCTGGTCTGAGGTTTCAGTGGCTGACGGATCATGGGCGGATCAGAATCAGCGAGTAGCAAAAAGAGAAAAGCCTCCGTTTCGGGAGGCTTTCAAATGTCAGAGATCAAAATCGTAATCGGCCAATTGCTTCTGCAACCGGCGCTCCTCAAGCAGGTTGTCGATGGTTCGGCGCTTGCTGAGATTGGTCTTGGCAACTTCAACCACCGGTTCGGCGTCTTCGGCTTCGGCAGCGATGAAATCGTCGTCTACATCCAGTTGTTCTTTGCTGTCAGTCATAAGGTCAACTCCAGGCTAAGACTGCCTTTGGCGCCCCTTATATCGATATTCCAGCAGATGGTAAAAAAGATTTTTTCAATCGATAAATCAATAACTCCAATAGCCGCTCAATCGTCGGAAGTCTTGTGCTTGTACTCGCACAAATCTTCGATCCGACAGCTGCCACAGCGGGGCTTGCGTGCCAGACACACATAGCGTCCGTGAAGAATGAGCCAGTGGTGCGAGTCGAGCAGGTATTCCTTTGGCACGAACTTCATCAGCTTCTTTTCCACCTCGACCACATTTTTTCCCGGTGCAATGCCGGTGCGGTTGCTGACCCGGAAAATGTGGGTGTCAACGGCCATGGTCAACTGTCGGAACGCAGTGTTGAGCACGACATTGGCGGTTTTGCGGCCAACGCCCGGCAAGGCTTCCAGTTCTTCGCGAGTCTGCGGGACTTCGCCATTGTGCAGCTCGACCAGCAGGCGGCAGGTCTCGATCACGTTTTTGGCCTTGCTGTTATAGAGGCCGATGGTCTTGATGTATTCGGACAGACCTTCAACGCCTAACGCGTGAATGGCCGCCGGCGTATTCGCCACCGGGAACAGTTTGGCCGTCGCCTTGTTCACCCCGACGTCAGTCGATTGCGCGGACAGAATCACTGCGATCAACAGTTCGAAAGGCGAAGAATAGGCCAGCTCGGTCTTGGGTTCGGGGTTGTCCTCGTGAAACCGGCGGAAGATCTCCAGACGTTTTGCGGCATTCATGGGTGATGCGTTTCCTCGGGTAGGTCGGCAGGGCGAGCCCAGGCCTGACGGGCAGCCAGTAACAGTCCAAGCAATATGAAGGCGCCGGGAGCCAGCGTTGTGAAATGCAGACCGTCACCGAACAGAATCAAACCTTGCCAGTGTTCCGACAAATGATGGCCGATGCTGCCCTGACCGATCAGCTCACGCAACATCGCAAGCGCAATCATCAGAGCGACGAACAGCCCGCACTGTTTCAGACGTTCACGTACAGGCTGGCGAAAAAATCCATTGTGCTCCAGCACAACGCACTGCAAGCCAATCAACCCGGCATAAAGACTGATCAATTGATGCCACTGCAGCGCACCGCGTTGCAGAACAATATCGGCGCAGCCCGCCAGGGTCGCGGCCAGCACCAGGCTGACCGGCAACAGGCTCTCGCTGCTCAGGCGCGAGCGCAGCGGTGCCATGCACAAACCGTAAACGCCCACGATAACGGTGAACATCAACAGAGTCGCCAGCGCAGCCGCCACGGAGTCGGTGGTGCCGATCAACAGCACCAGCATCATTGAGTTCGACAGAGTCGCTGACGTATTCACGGCGCGCTCCCGAGCAGAGTCGTCCGGTGTTCATCGAAGTAACGCAGGGCATCGTGGATGGCATTGATCGCCGCGCGAGACGTAATGGTTGCGCCCGCGATCTGGTCGAATTGCCCCTGATCCTTCTTCAAGGCCCATCCGGCGTCCGTCGGTTGGTTGCTCGACTTTCCGCCAAAGGTCTGAAGCCAGCTATTTGGCCAGTCACCGATATGCCCACCCAGCGAAGGTGTTTCGTTTTGCTCAAGAGTTTTCACGCCGAGCAATCGGCCTTTGGCGTCGATGGCAATCAGCAACTCGATATTGCCGGCATAACCTTGGGTCTGGCTGCGCAACAGCACCGCTACAGGTTGGCCGCTTTTGCTCGCCCGATAACCGCCCAGCAACAGACTGTGGCTCAGGTTGATGTCGGTCAGCGTCAGAGGTTGTTCAAGCGGCAGATTGTCGTAAGTGTCGACCGGCAGCACGTCCAGCAACTTGCGACTCTCAAGCAGCCGCTGTTCGGCGGCGATCTGCGGCGCGTTGCTGCGCTGCACCAGCCATGTCAAGCCGATACCAAGCGCGCCAATCAACGCCAGTGTGATCAGGCTGCTCGTTCGGTTCATGGCGTCACCTGCGTCTGACGGGCCATCGCGAAGCGCTCCAGCGCCGGCACGCACAGGTTCATCAACAGCACCGCAAACGCCACGCCGTCGGGGTAACCACCCCAGGTGCGAATCACGTACGTCAGCAGCCCCACGCCGATGCCGAACAGCAGGCGGGCGAGCGGACTCTTCGCCCCCGACACCGGTTCAGTGATGATGAAGAACGCCCCGAGCATGGTCGCGCCGCTCAGCAGGTGAAACAGTGGCGAGCCGTGGGAGTCCGATCCCGAACCGTTCCAGCACAACAGGCTGATCACGAACAGGCTGGCGAGCATGCCGACCGGCGCGTGCCAGCCAAACACTCGACGCTGCAACAAAAACAGTCCACCGGCGAGGAACGCCAGATTGATCCATTCAACGCCGTGCCCGCCAAAGCGACCGAATGCCGGATTACCGGCAAACAATTCATCCATGGTCAGGCTTTTATTGATGCGCACACTGTCCAGCGCGGTGGCCTGAACCCAGGCATCCGGCTGGGCGCCAAGATTGAACACCTGGCCAAAAGCCGCCGTCAGCTCCATGCCGTGGGCCGGCCAGTGGGTCATCGGTTGAGGGAACATCACCATGGCCAAGGCGAAGCCGAGCATGGCCGGATTGAACGGGTTTCGGCTCACACCACCGTACAGATGTTTGCCCAGCAGCAGGCCGGAGGCGATGGCCGTGACCGTCAGCCACCACGGGCAATAGGGCGGCAGCGCGATCGCCAGCAGCGTGGCGCTGACCACCGCGCTGCCATCGGTCAAGGTGAATTGCAGCGGTTGCTGGCGCAGATGAGCCACAGCGGCTTCGACACCCAAAGCCGTGACGACGGACAGGACCAGGTTGATCAACACGCCCCAACCGTAAAACCAAAACAGCGCCAGCAACCCCGGCAATGTCGCCAGCAAAACCAGCTTCATTGCCTGTTGCAGGCGTTCGTCTCTGGTTTCAAGGGATGACATGGGCTTGTACCTGCCGCTCTGCTTCTTGCAGGCGGGCGCGGGCCTTTTCGAGGATGTCGGCGGGCGTGCCGTCGCGCCGTTGCAGTTTGTCAAGGTCGGCGCGAGCGTAAGCCAGTTCGGTTTTCAGCTGACGAAGCTGGGCGTCGATCGGACGTTTCTCGACACGCACCAGCTCGGGCGCCGGTTGATCGCTGGTGGCTTCGGCATTGTGCAGCGCCCGTTCGGCGTCATGCAGCGCTTGCTCCAGCGCGGCGATCTCGGCTGGCGTGGCCTCTGCGGTTTGTGCCTTTTTCAGCTCGGCGCGGCGCATCGCCAGCTGGATTTTTGCCCGTTTCAGATCGGCGTCCTTTGCCGGGGCGGCCACGACGGGTGCAGGTGCCGCGTTGCTTTCCAGCTTCGCCAGTGCCTGTTCGGCCGCTTCGAATTGCTGTTGCAGGACGATCAATTGCGATTGCTGATCGAAGGTCGGCGGATGACCGAATGCCTTGAGCGACTTGTTCAATTGCGCCCGGCTCATGGCCACGTCGATCTTGGCTTTTTTCAGCGCAGCATCGGCGGTCGCGGCTTTTTGTGCGCGGACCCGTTCCAGCGCCGCCTGCACCGGATCGAGCGTGGTGGCGGCGACTTCGACCTGGGCCGCGCGCTGCGCCCGGGCTTCGCGTTCGGCCTGCTTCTGCTGTTCTTCGCGTTGCAGGCGAGCGTTGCGCCGTTCGAAGCGCTGGCGGGCGTGATCACGTTTGGCTGCACGAGCCTGTTGTTCTTCAAGGCTGGTGGCCAGGCCACCCACTACCGGCAGCGTGCCCAGCGGCAGTGGATGCATCTCGATGCAGTCGACCGGGCATGGCGCCACGCATAGATCGCAGCCGGTGCATTCGTCGATGATGACCGTGTGCATCAGTTTTGCCGCGCCGACGATGGCGTCGATCGGGCAGGCCTGGATGCACTTGGTGCAGCCGATGCATTCGGCCTCGCGGATATAGGCCACTTGCGGCGGCGCCGAACCGCGACTGATGTCCAGCTCCAGCACCGGGATTTTCAACAGTTCGGCCAGCGCCGCGATGGTTTCGTCGCCACCCGGCGGGCACTTGTTGATCGGCTCGCCGTTGGCGATGCCCTCAGCGTAGGGTTTGCATCCGGGATGGCCGCACTTGCCGCATTGGGTCTGCGGCAGCAAGGCATCGATGCGTTGAATCAGACTCATGTTTTGATCAGTCCACTGAATCCGAGAAAAGCCACGGCCATCAGTCCGGCGCCGATCAACAGGATCGGCAGGCCACGAAAGGGCAGGGGAATATCGTTGTCGGCCGTGCGCTCGCGCAAATCGTTGAACAGGCTCAACACCAGCCAGAAACCCAGACCGGCGCCAAGGCTCAGCGCTGTCGCATGCAACAGACCCGTGTCCGCTTGCGCGTTGATCAGCGTCAGTCCCAGCACTCCGGCATTGCCCAGCAGCAGCGGCCACAAACCATCGAATGGCAGCGCGGGGAGCCAATAAGCCAACAGCTTCAGCAACGGCGTGATCAGCAAGATGCTCAACGGCATAAACACAAACAGGCGCAGGAATTCCAGTTGCAACGGCACCAGCAGCCAATGCCAGAGCACGTAACCCGCCACACCGACAAGCAGCATCAGACACAACGTCGCCAGCCCCAGCGCGTGCACCTGACGGCGTTCGCCCGCCATCAGCGGATCGACGCCCAGCGGCCAGTGCAACACGAAGTTGTTGATCAGCGCAGCACTGAAGAGCGTAAGCACGAGTTCGGTCATGGGTCTGCCGGTGGAAGCGGGCGTGTGTCATTTAAGGTTAGGCATTATCCGGCAGCCGTGAAGGGCGGGCCAGATATGAAAAATCCCACAGGCGCACGGAGCACGCCTGTGGGATTTGTCAGGGCAGAATCTTACTTGATGCGCTGACCCGGTTTGGCGCCGCTGTCCGGGCTCAGCAGGTAAATTTCTTCACCGCCAGGGCCGGCCGCCATCACCATGCCTTCGGAGATGCCGAACTTCATTTTCCGTGGCTTGAGGTTGGCGATCATCATGGTCAGGCGGCCGTCGAGCTTCGACGGATCCGGGTAAGCACTCTTGATCCCCGAGAACACGTTGCGTTGCTCGTCACCGATATCCAATGTCAGGCGCAGCAGCTTGTCTGCCCCTTCAACGTGTTCGGCCTTGACGATCAGCGCGACGCGCAGGTCGACGGCGGCGAAGGTGTCGAAGTCGATTTCCGGCGACAGCGGATCCTTGGCCAGTTCGCCATTGCCGGCAGGCGCGGCGGCGCCGGTGTCGGTCTGGCTGGCGGTCAGGTCTTCTTTCGAGGCGTCGGTCATGGCTTGCACTTTTACCGGGTCGATGCGGGTCATCAACGGCTTGAATTCGTTCAACTGGTGGTTGGCCAGCAGGGTGGTATGGTCGTTCCAGGTCAGCGGGGCGACGTTGAGGAACGCCTCGGCATCGGCGGCCAGCACTGGCAGCACCGGTTTGAGGAAGATCACCAGCTGGCGGAACAGGTTGATCGCCGTGGCGCAGACCGCCTGGACTTCATCCTGCTTGCCTTCCTGCTTGTTCAGCGACCATGGTGCCTTGTCGGCGATCCAGGCGTTGGCGCGGTCGGCCAAAGCCATGGTTTCGCGCATGGCACGGGCGAAGTCGCGGGCCTCATAGGCGTCGGCGATGCTCGGCGCGGCAGCCAGGAAGGCTTCGGTCAGTTCCGGTGCGGCGTTGGTGTCCACCAGCAGACCGGCGTTGCCCTTCTGGATGAAACCGGCGCAACGGCTGGCGATGTTGACGACTTTACCGACCAGGTCGGAGTTGACCTTCTGCACGAAGTCTTCGAGGTTCAGGTCGAGGTCGTCCACGCCACGGCCCAGTTTAGCCGCGTAGTAATAGCGCAGGTATTCCGGCGACAGGTGATCCAGGTAGGTACGGGCCTTGATGAAGGTGCCGCGGGACTTGGACATCTTCTGACCGTTGACGGTCAGGTAGCCGTGCACGTTGATCCCGGTCGGCTTGCGCAAACCCGCACCTTCGAGCATCGCCGGCCAGAACAGGGCGTGGAAGTTGACGATGTCCTTGCCGATGAAGTGGTACAGCTCGGCGGTGGAGTCCTTGCCCCAGAACGCGTCGAAGTCCAGCTCCGGCGTGCGGTTGCACAGGTTCTTGAAGCTGGCCATGTAGCCGATCGGCGCGTCCAGCCACACGTAGAAGTACTTGCCCGGCTCGCCCGGGATCTCGAAACCGAAGTACGGCGCATCGCGGGAGATGTCCCACTGTTGCAGGCCAGCGTCCAGCCATTCGGCGATCTTGTTGGCCACGGCGTCCTGCAGGGTGCCGCTGCGGGTCCAGGCCTGGAGCATTTCCTGGAAGTCCGGCAGCTTGAAGAAGAAGTGCTGGGAATCCTTGAGCACCGGGGTGGCGCCGGAGATGGCCGACTTCGGATCCTTCAGGTCGGTCGGCGCGTAGGTTGCACCGCATTTTTCGCAGTTGTCGCCGTACTGGTCTTCGGTGCCGCATTTCGGGCAGGTGCCCTTGATGAAGCGGTCGGCCAGGAACATTTTCTTTTCCGGGTCGAAATACTGGGTGATCGAACGTTGGGCGATGTGCCCGGCGTCACGCAGTTTCAGGTAGATCTGGCTCGACAGCTCACGGTTTTCTTCGGCGTGAGTGGAGTGGAAATTGTCGAAGTCCACCAGGAACTCGGCAAAGTCGGCGCTGTGTTCAGCCTGGACGTTGGCGATCAGTTGTTCCGGGGTGATGCCTTCCTTTTCCGCGCGCAGCATGATCGCCGAACCGTGGGCGTCGTCGGCGCAGACATAAATGCACTGATTGCCGCGATGCTTCTGGAAGCGCACCCACATATCGGTCTGGATGTATTCCAGCATGTGGCCAAGGTGGATCGAACCGTTGGCGTAGGGCAGGGCGCTGGTGACGAGAATCTTGCGTGGTTCGGACATGTGGGGCTTCGCTACTTGATGAAACGGAGGTCGGCCACTATAAAGCGCCGGGAAAGATATTTCACCTCTGCAAATCGTTGCCGGGCATGCCGTCCGGAGGACAGAAGGGGTAGGATACCCGCCATCTTTTCCCAGTCTTGTTATCGGAGTTGCCCATGAGTGCCGTCACTCGCGCAGCGGTGGAAGCCGTCCTCAGCCAATACACCGACCCTTACCTGAACCAGGATCCGGTCAGCGCCGGTTGCGTGCGCAACATCGAAATCACCGGCGATCGCGTCAGCGTACAGCTGGAAATCGGTTATGCCGCCGGTCTGTTCAAGAGCGGCTGGGCGCAATTGCTGCAACTGGCCATCGAAAACCTCGACGGCGTGGTGACTGCCAAGGTCGAGGTCAACAGCGTGATCGCCGCGCACAAGGCCCAGGCGCAGATTCCGGGGCTGGCCAATGTCAAGAACGTGGTCGCCGTGGCATCGGGCAAGGGCGGGGTGGGCAAATCCACCACCGCCGCCAACCTGGCACTGGCGCTGGCCCGTGAGGGCGCGAAGGTCGGGATTCTCGACGCCGATATCTACGGCCCGAGCCAGGGCATCATGTTCGGCATTCCCGAGGGCACCCGCCCGCAGGTCAAGGATCAGAAATGGTTCGTGCCGCTGCAGGCCCACGGCGTGGAAGTGATGTCGATGGCGTTCCTGACCGACGACAACACGCCGATGGTCTGGCGCGGGCCGATGGTGTCGGGCGCGCTGCTGCAACTGGTCACGCAAACCGCCTGGGGCGACCTGGATTATCTGGTGATCGACATGCCGCCAGGCACCGGCGACATCCAGTTGACCCTGGCGCAGAAAGTGCCGGTGGCTGGCGCCGTGATCGTCACCACACCGCAGGATCTGGCGCTGCTCGACGCACGCAAGGGCGTAGAGATGTTCCGCAAGGTCAACATTCCGGTGCTGGGCGTGGTGGAAAACATGGCCGTGCATATCTGCTCGAACTGCGGTCATGCCGAGCATCTGTTCGGTGAGGGCGGTGGAGAGAAGCTGGCGACCCAGTTCGGCGTCGAGCTGCTGGCTTCGTTGCCGCTGTCGATGCTGATCCGCGAACAGGCCGATGGCGGCAAGCCGACGGTGATTTCCGAGCCGGACAGCCAGATCGCCATGGTCTATCAGGAACTGGCCCGCCACGTCGGCGCGCGGATCGTGTTGCAGGAAGCAGCGTCGCCGGCAATGCCGAACATCACCATCAGCGACGATTGATGCCTGCGGTTTAAACAAAAACGCCCCGGTGCCTGTGCACCGGGGCGTTTTCATTGCGTGGCAGGGGTCAGATACGCAACCCGCCGTCCATCTCCAGAATCCGGCCGGTGTAGTAGTCGTTCTCGAAGATGTACGCCGCCGAATGGGCGATCTCTTCCGGTTTGCCCATGCGCTTGAGCGGAATGCCCGAGGTCATTTTTTCCAGCGCTTCTGGCTTCATGCCCAGGGTCATCTCGGTTTCGATGAAGCCCGGTGCGATGCCCGCCACGCGAATGCCGTAGCGCGCCAGTTCCTTGGCCCAGGTCACGGTCGCCGCAGCGACGCCGGCCTTGGCGGCGGAGTAGTTGGTCTGGCCGACGTTGCCCGCGCGGGAGATCGACGAGATGTTGATGATCGCGCCGCTGTTCTTCAGCTCGACCATTTTCGCCGCCACTTCACGGGTGCAGAGGAACACGCCGGTCAGGTTGACGTCGATCACCGCCTGCCACTGGGCCAGGCTCATCTTGGTCATCTCGCCGTCCTTGACCTTGAGCAGCAGGCCGTCGCGCAGGATCCCGGCGTTGTTGATCAGGCCGTGGATCGCGCCGAAGTCTTCGGCGACCTGGGCAACCATGTGCGTCACCTGCTCTTCGTTGGCGACGTTGCACAGGTAGCTGCGCGCCTCGACACCCTTGGCCTTGCAGGCCGCGACCGCGTCGTCGAGTTTTTCCTGGTTCAGGTCGACCAGCGCCAGCTTCGCGCCCTTGCCCGCGAAATACTCGGCCATCGAGCGGCCCAAGCCTTGGCAACCGCCAGTGATAATGATTACTTTGTCGTTGAGTTGCATTCGCATGCCCCCGAGAGCAGGTCAGAGTGGTCCTTACAGGTAGCCTCTCGATCTGCACCGGCCAGCAGCCTGTTGCACATGAGAACTGCCCGATGGCGAGTGGGACAAAACCCATGCGCCTGTCCGTTTTGTCGACGGATTCTATTTAAGGAGTCATAAATTGAGCGTTGAAGCGGCTAAGAATGCCCGAGAATTGCTTCTCAAGGAATACCGTGGCGTGCTGTCGACCCACTCCAGATCGATGCCCGGTTTTCCGTTCGGCTCTGTGGTTCCCTACTGCCTGGACGACCAGGGCCGGCCGCTGATCCTGATCAGCCGCATCGCCCAGCACACTCACAATCTGCAGAAAGATCCGAAATGTTCGCTGCTGGTGGGCGAGCGCGAGGCTGACGATGTGCAAGCCGTTGGTCGCCTGACCTATCTGGCCGAGGCGGAAAAACTCGAAGACGCTGCCGCCATCGAAGCCGCCGCCGAGCGTTACTACCGCTACTTTCCCGATTCGCAGAATTACCACAAGGCCCACGATTTCGATTTCTGGGTGCTCAAACCGGTGCGTCATCGCTACATCGGCGGTTTTGGCGCGATCCATTGGGTCGACCAACTGACCCTGGCCAACCCGTTCGCCGGCAAGGCCGAAATCAGCATGGTCGAGCACATGAACAGCGACCACGCCAAGGCCATCGCGCATTACGTGGACCTCGCCGGTCTGCCGAAAACCGTACCGGCGCAACTGGCCGGGATCGACACCGAAGGCATGCACCTGCGGATCGGTCAGGCGCTGTACTGGCTGCCGTTTCAAGCGCCCTGTCATACGCCGATACAAGTGCGCGAGGCCTTGGTTTCTCTGGCTCACGCCGAGGTCTGGCCAAAAAATGCGCTGGCCGACGCTTGAATTCACGAAAGGGCGACGTCATCTAAGGCTTACTGCAAGGCATTTCTTGCGTTGAGGAAACTTTGATGCGCCCTTTTTTGTTGCTCTTTCTGCTGTTCCCGGTGTTGGAGCTGTTCGTATTCGTCAAAGTGGCAGGGGCTATCGGGTTTTTCCCGGCCCTGCTGCTGATCATTCTCGGCTCGATGTTCGGCGTGTTCGTGCTGCGCATCGCCGGGTTGGCCACCGCACTGCGTGCCCGTGAAAGCCTGAGCCGCGGCGAACTGCCTGCGCAGACCATGCTCGAAGGCCTGATGCTGGCCCTGGCCGGTGGTCTGTTGATCCTGCCTGGCTTCATCAGCGACGTAATCGGTCTGGTACTGCTGTTGCCGTTCAGTCGTCGGCTGGTCGCCAACAAGATGCGCCAGCGCGCTGAAGAGCAGGCGATGCGCCAGCGAGCGTTCGCCGATGACCTGCAACCTCGCGGCGGTCCTGCACCGCGCCAGCCTCTTGGCCGCGAAGGCGATGTGATCGAAGGCGAGTTCGAACACCGCGACAGCAAGTAAATTCCGCATCGACACGGCACCTTCGGGTGCCGTGTTCGTTTATGGCACGAATTCATGCAGCCGCATGAAAATTTTTTGTCTCCAGCCCTTGTAATAAGCTTATGCGCCCTTATGTATCGGTCACCGCAAGGTTCCGGCATATGAGTCGGACAGACTTTCGCGGCTCGCTCGACGAGCCGCAACCGGCGCAGGCCGGATTCGTTAAACCCGCCGGGACTACACCGGCCGATGAAAACCACAATTAGGAGAGATCGACAATGAAGCTTCGTCCTCTGCATGACCGCGTCGTCATCCGTCGCAGCGAAGAAGAAAAGAAAACCGCTGGCGGTATCGTCCTGCCAGGTTCGGCTGCTGAAAAGGCCAACCACGGTGTGATCGTCGCTGCAGGTCCAGGCAAGACTCTGGAAAACGGTGAAGTGCGTGCGCTGGCCGTTAAAGTCGGCGACAAGGTTGTGTTCGGTCCTTACTCCGGCAGCAACACTGTGAAAGTCGACGGCGAAGACCTGCTGGTAATGGCTGAGAACGAGATTCTCGCTGTACTGGAAGGCTGATACCCCGCTCATTTTCCCGCTACTACAAAGTATTTAAGGAATATCGATCATGGCTGCTAAAGAAGTTAAGTTCGGCGATGCCGCTCGCTCCAAGATGCTCAAAGGCGTCAACGTTCTGGCTGACGCGGTAAAAGCGACCCTGGGCCCGAAAGGCCGTAACGTGATCCTCGAGAAGAGCTTCGGCGCTCCGACCATCACCAAGGACGGCGTTTCCGTCGCCAAGGAAATCGAACTCGAAGATCGCTTCGAAAACATGGGCGCGCAGCTGGTCAAAGACGTTGCCTCCCGTGCCAACGATGACGCCGGTGACGGTACTACCACCGCTACCGTTCTGGCTCAGTCGATCGTCAACGAAGGCCTGAAAGCCGTCGCTGCCGGCATGAACCCGATGGACCTGAAGCGCGGTATCGACAAAGCGACCATCGCGATCGTCAAAGAACTGAAAGCCCTGTCCAAGCCATGCGCTGACACCAAGGCCATCGCTCAGGTCGGCACCATCTCCGCCAACTCCGACAACTCCATCGGCGACATCATTGCCGAAGCCATGGAGAAAGTCGGTAAAGAAGGCGTGATCACCGTTGAGGAAGGCTCGGGCCTGGAAAACGAACTGTCGGTTGTAGAAGGCATGCAGTTCGACCGTGGCTACCTGTCCCCGTACTTCGTCAACAAGCCGGACACCATGGTCGCCGAGCTCGACGGCCCGCTGATCCTGCTGGTCGACAAGAAGATCTCGAACATCCGCGAAATGCTGCCAGTGCTGGAAGCCGTTGCCAAAGCCGGCCGTCCGCTGCTGATCGTGGCCGAAGACGTTGAAGGCGAAGCCCTGGCGACTCTGGTTGTGAACAACATGCGTGGCATCGTTAAAGTCGCAGCCGTCAAGGCTCCAGGCTTCGGCGACCGTCGCAAGGCCATGCTGCAGGACATCGCCGTTCTGACCGGCGGTACCGTGATCTCCGAAGAGATCGGCCTGAGCCTGGAAAGCACCACCCTGGAACACCTGGGCAACGCCAAGCGCGTCACCCTGTCCAAGGAAAACACCATCATCGTTGACGGTGCTGGCGTTCAAGGCGACATCGAAGCCCGCATCGCTCAGATCCGTGCCCAGGTTGCCGAGACTTCCTCGGACTACGACCGTGAAAAACTGCAAGAGCGTCTGGCCAAGCTGTCCGGCGGCGTTGCAGTGATCAAGGTTGGTGCTGGTTCCGAAGTCGAAATGAAAGAGAAGAAAGCCCGCGTTGAAGACGCCCTGCACGCAACCCGTGCAGCCGTTGAAGAAGGCGTGGTACCTGGCGGTGGCGTTGCGCTGATCCGCGCTCTGGAAGCCCTGACCGAACTGACCGGCGACAACGCTGACCAGAACGTCGGTATCGCTGTGCTGCGTCGCGCTGTTGAAGCGCCGCTGCGTCAGATCGCTGCCAACTCCGGTGACGAGCCAAGCGTAGTCGTCAACGAAGTCAAGAACGGCAAAGGTAACTTCGGTTACAACGCTGCTTCCGGCGAATACGGCGACATGATCGAAATGGGCATCCTGGACCCAACCAAGGTCACCCGTTCGGCTCTGCAAGCTGCAGCCTCCATCGGCGGTCTGATCCTGACCACCGAAGCAGCTGTTGCTGACGCACCGAAGAAAGAAGGTGCAGCTGGCGGCGGTATGCCAGACATGGGCGGCATGGGTGGCATGGGCGGCATGATGTAAGCCAGCCTTACCCCTGTAACGAAAAACCCCGTCTGCGTGAGCAGACGGGGTTTTTTATTGCCCGCGTTCCAGGATTCAGGCGTTGACCGGCCGGGCCTGTGTTGCTGTTTCAGCCTTTACTGCCGGTCGATACAGAATCCAGTAATACGACCCCAGACAGATCAGCCAGCAGAAGATCGCCGTCCACACGTTGTGGGAAAAGAAGTGCGCGCCCTGCATCATCCGGCTGATCGAAAACACCGAACCCAGTGCGAAGGCAAAGATGAATGCCTGGCGTGCCAACCGTGGGCGACGATCACGCAGCACGAAGAACAGCGCAAACAACGTAAAACCGGTGGCCGCATGACCGCCGGGCCAGCAACGACCGGGCTTGTCGGTCGGCGGGCGATGCTCCAGCAGTTTGCTGTAGGTTTCGTGGCCGCCGAATTGTTCGAGACTCCAAGGGCATTGCACCGCTGTCACCGCTTTCACCGGCGTGACGAAAGAGGTGGCCAGACCCAGCGACAACACCAGGCAGCCCAGCTCACGCTTGAACGGTTTGAGCCGCTCGATGAAAAACGCGCCGATGAACCCGAGGATGGCAAACACCGAAAAGGCGATCACCACTTGTTTAGCGCGGTCGTGGAGGATGTCTTCGAGAAAATAACTGTGCCGGCCGATGAAGTCGCCCGCGACCGGATCGTAAAACAGCCGGGCCAGATCCATGTCCAGATCGGTCAGCTCCAGCAACACCAGAATGACCGCCGCAACGGCGGGAATACCCAGGCAAAGCCATAAATTCAAAGGCCTTGAAGCAGGGCGGGCAGAGATTGAAACCATGGCAATTCCTTCATCGGTAAGGTCTTCAAAGAAGCACAACCGCGTGAGTCTGCGCCCGGTTCTGTCGGCGATTTGTCGGCCGCTCGTGAAAAACTCGTCAAGTCCGGCGATCCGTGCAATTAAGTCAAATCAACCTGCCCAGCGCCTAGCCGTGAGCCACACTTGGCCGTAAGCTGCGCGGGCCAAGACGGCCGCTACCGTGTACGGAGGAGGTGCCCATGCGAATTCTATTGGTCGAAGACAACCGCGATATCCTGGCCAATCTGGCCGATTACCTGGGGCTCAAAGGCTACACCGTCGACTGCGCCCAGGACGGTCTGTCGGGCCTGCATCTGGCCGCCACCGAGCATTACGACCTGATCGTGCTCGACATCATGCTGCCGGGCATCGACGGCTACACCCTGTGCAAGCGCCTGCGCGAAGACGCCCGTCGTGATACGCCGGTGATCATGCTCACCGCCCGCGACCAGCTAGATGACCGCTTGCAGGGCTTCAAGTCCGGGGCCGACGATTATCTGGTCAAGCCGTTTGCGCTGTCGGAACTGGCGGCCCGGGTCGAAGCCGTGATGCGCCGCACCCAGGGCGGCGGCCGTCGTGCCCTGCAGGTCGGTGATCTGAGCTACGACCTCGATACCCTCGAAGTGACCCGCGAAGGCAAGTTGCTCAAGCTCAACCCGGTCGGCCTCAAATTGCTGGCGGTGCTGATGCAGAAGAGCCCGCATGTCCTGCGTCGGGAAATTCTCGAAGAAGCGCTGTGGGGCGATGACTGCCCGGACAGCGACAGCCTGCGCAGCCATGTCCACCAATTGCGTCAGGTGATCGACAAACCGTTCGCCAAGCCATTGCTGCACACAGTGCATGGCGTGGGCTATCGCTTGGCCGAGGGCCGCGATGGAGTTTAAGCAAAGCCTTGCCCAGCGGATCATCATCGCCTTTGCGCTGATGAGCGCGCTGGTAGCCGGGGCGTTCGCCATGGGCATCGTCGCGACCGTGCACCTGGTCGAGGAAAAACTGATTTCCGCCGGGCTGGGGGGCGACCTGCAACGCCTGCTGTTGATGGACAACGTCTCGGACTGGAGCCATCGACCAGAACCGGATCAGTTGTTTTATTTCAGTGGCGGGCCGGGCGATTTCGAGCTGCCCAAGGACCTGCGACACCTGGATTCAGGTTTCCATGAAGTCTTTCGCGAGCAGCTGTCGTATCACGCAATGGTCGAGATCGTTGATGGTCGGCGTTATGTGCTGCTGCAGGATCAAAGCGATTTTGAAGAGCGTGAGCGAGTGCTGTTCGCCGTGGTGCTGGTGGGCTTCGTGCTCAGTCTGGCACTGGCGGTGTTCCTCGGCTGGGTGCTCGCCCGCAAGGTGATGGCCCCGGTGGTGCGGCTGGCCCGCCAGGTACGTCATCGCGATCAGTTGCTCGGACTGGCGCCTCCGCTGGCGCCGGACTACGCGGCGGACGAGGTGGGCGAGCTTGCGGTGGCGTTCGATGCGACCCTTGGACGCTTGCGACAGGCGCTGACGCGGGAGCGACTGTTCACCAGCGACGTCAGCCACGAATTGCGTACACCACTGATGGTGTTGGCCAGCTCCTGTGAACTGCTGCTGGAAAACCCGGGTATCGATCAGCGCGGCAAGGCTCAGGTTCAGCGCATTGCGCGGGCCAGTGAGGAAATGCGTGAACTGGTGCAGACCTTCCTGATGCTGGCACGGGCCCAGCGTGAAGATGCAGGCGCAGCCCCTCAGCAAAACCTGTCGCAGGTGGCCGACAGCTTGCTGTGCCTGTGGCGCGAACCCATCGAATCCAAGGGTTTGCAGCTGATTTTCGAGCCGGGAAATCCGCCCGACACCCGTTATAACGCGACGTTGCTCAATGCCGTGATGGGCAACTTGTTGCGTAACGCCTTGCACTACACCGAACACGGATTCATTCGCTTGACCCTCAATGCCAACGGATTCGTGGTCGAGGATTCGGGCGTGGGCATTCCCGAGGAAAAGCGCGAAGCCATGTTCCAGCCTTTCGTGCGCGGCAACGAAAAGCGCGGCGAGGGCCTTGGTTTGGGCCTCTCACTGGTTCAACGCATTTGCGAGAACCAGGGCTGGAGTGTCACTTTGAGCACGATGGAACCCAATGGCTGCCGTTTCGAGGTGGATCTGGGCAAGCGCTAAGAGCGTTGCATCTGACGCGAGAGTGCCTCCAATCTGTCTAAATCCTGTATAACCTTGAAATAGTTTGCCGATTTACATGACGTTTTTTTCACAAAGGGATGACCTGACGCTGACACGCCGCTGCTTAAGGTGGCGTCATCAGTAATTCAGGAGTTCTGGTGATGGCCGGCCCGATCAAGCTCGATTTTTCCGAAAAGTACGACGACAAGCATGCGCAGAAGTACCTGCGTAAACATCAGGACGGTTTGGGGCGTCGTTTGTCCAATTGGCGAGATCAGCAGTTGGCCCGCAAGGCATTGACCCTTGTTGGCGAGCCGGGCCTGGTACTGGACCTGCCCTGCGGTGCTGGACGTTTCTGGCCGCTGCTAGCGGAAAAGCCCAACCGGGTGATCATCGGGGCGGACAACTCCGAGTCGATGATCAAGACCGCCATGCAGGCACAACCGGCGGATGTGGTGAAACGGGTACAACCCTTGCACACGTCTGCGTTCGACATTGCCTTGCCTGATAACGCCGTCGACAGCATTTTTTGCATGCGACTGCTGCATCACATTGGCGAAGCCGAGCACCGCCGGGCGATTCTGCGCGAGTTCGAGCGTGTCACCCGGGACAGCGTGATCATTTCGCTGTGGGTGGACGGCAATTTCAAGGCCTGGAAACGCAAGCGTGCCGAGCGCAAGCGTGGGCAGGAGGGTTACCAGAACCGGTTTGTGTTACCGGCAGCAACAGTTGAAAAGGAATTCGAAGAAGCAGGATTTCGGATCCAGGAACAACTGGACTTTATTCCGCTCTATGCCATGTGGCGAGTTTACGTATTACGCAAGAGGTAAGAGGATGGCAGTGCAATTTGCAGCAGAAGGGGAAGTCGCTCCCGAGGATCGCTTCGACTACTACTGGAACCAGCGTGGCGAGTGGGTCGAGGAACCCAATGTCCGCCGTGGTGGCGAAAGTGGTGTGCAACGGGTCGTGGGGCGCGATGGCCAGCTGCTGTATGCCAAACGCCAGACCGGACATATTTATCGCAGTTGGCTGCACCCGTTCGGGCGGCCGACCGTGTTGCGCGAGCTGGATGCATTGACCGGGGTTTCCCGTCTCGGGGTCCGGGTGCCCGAAATCGTGTTCTGCGGTGCCCAGCCCGATCCGAAATTCAAATGGCGTGCGCTGTTGGTGACCAAGTCCCTCGATGGCTTTCAGGAGCTTGAACATTGGGAAGCCGGTGGCGGTCGCGAGCAATATGGCGAAGCAGTCTATGAGCGCGTGCTCAAGGACCTCGCCGAAAATCTGGCACGCATGCACAAGGGCCGTTGGCAGCACAGCTGCATCTACATCAAACACGTGTTTGTGCGGGTGACGGGCGAAGGTGAATCGGCGAAGGTCGAAGTCGCCCTGATCGATCTGGAAAAATGCCGTCAGCGTCTGACCGCTCATCGCGCGGCCGCCCATGACATGAAGCAACTGCGCCGCCACTCGTCGTTCAGCGCTACCGACTGGAAAAAACTCGTCTACTTTTATGAGACGGCGTTTGGCAGCGCTATCAAAGGTTTATAGCGATGAAACTAGAAATTGCACGAGGTTTGTTTCTGGTAGGAGCCTTGGCAGTTGCATCATTGGCGGTGGCGGCCTGGGAACAGCCACGCATGCAGGTCATTGGCGCATCGGCCAGTGATCCGCATTGCCCGATGCCACGGGTGGCGAAAGCTGCCGTGGCCACACAACCCGATCATGATCTATTGCTGTTCATGTTCGGACTTTCTCAAGGGATGAGGCCGCAGAGTTGAATCGATTGAAATCTCTTTCACAAGAGCCAAAGGCCTCGTTGATGCGAGGCCTTTTTTATTGCGTCATTCCTTGGGGTCGGGTTTCGCCAGCACGGTGTAAACACACGGCAGGACAAACAGCGTAAACAGCGTCCCGATCGACATCCCCGTGGCAATCACCGTCCCGATGTCGAAGCGGCTGACGGCACCGGCGCCGGTGGCCACGATCAGCGGCACCATGCCGAACACCATAGCCGCCGTGGTCATCAACACCGGGCGCAGACGAATCGCTGCCGCTTCTTCCACCGCCTCGCGAGGTGTCAGGCCTTTCTCCTTGCGTAACTGGTTGGCGAACTCGACGATCAGGATCCCGTGCTTGCTGATCAGCCCGATCAGCGTCACCAGCCCGACCTGGGTGTAGATGTTCATGCTCGACCAGCCGAGAAACAGCGGAATCAGCGCCCCGCAGATCGACAGCGGCACGGTCACCAGAATCACCAATGGATCGCGGAAGCTTTCGAACTGCGCCGCCAGCACCAGGAAAATGATCGCCAGGGCCAAGGCAAAAGTTACCCACAGCGCACTGCCTTCCTGGACGAACTGCCGCGATGCGCCGCCGTAATCGAAAGCAAAACCGGCCGGGGCTTCTTCCCGGGCGATCTGCAACACGCTGTCGATGGCTTCGCCCATGCTCACCAGCGGGAACCCGGACAGCTTGGCCGCGTTGAGTTGCTGGAACTGGTTGAGCTGTCGCGGTCGCGCACGGTCGGTCACGGTGATCAGGGTCGACAGCGGCAGCAGTTCGCCCTGGGTGTTTTTCACGTAGTAGTTGTTCAGCCAGTCCGGGTTGTCGCGGTAGGCCCGTTCGACCTGGGCGATGACCTTGTAACTGCGGCCTTCGATGGTGAACCGGTTGATTTCCGCCTCGCCCAGCAAAGTCGCCAGCGTACCGCCCAGATCCTGCATCGACACACCCATCTGCGCAGCCTTCGCGCGGTCGATGTCGACCACGACTTCGGGTTTGTCGAAAGCCAGATCAAGGTCGACGAAGGCGAACTTGCCCGACTCCATGGCGCGCTTCTTGATCCGGTCGGCCACTTGCAGCAACAGTTCGTAGTCGTTGGCGGTGTTGATCACAAACTCGAACGGCAGGCCCTCACCGGTGCCGGGCAGGGATGGCAGGTTGAAACCGAAGATCTGCAGGCCCGGAATGCCCTCGAGTTTGCCCTGTACCTCGGGGAGGATTTCCATTTGCGTGCGGCTGCGCTCGTTCCAGGGCTTGAGCAGGAAGCCGCCGATGCCGCTCTGCACGCCGTTATAGCCGTTGATCTGGAACGATGAGTAGTACTCCGGGAACTCCTTGAAGATCTTGATGAATTCGTCGGTGTAGGTGTTCAGGTAGTCGAGGTTGGTCGGCTGCGGGGCGTTGGCCATCATGAAGATGATGCCCTGATCCTCGTCCGGCGCCAGTTCCGACTTGGTGAACTTGAGCAGCACCGGAATCAGGCACAGCACGATCACCGCAAACACCAGCACCACCGGCCGGGTATTGAGCGTGCCGTGCAGCATGCTTTGATAGCGACGCTTGAGGCTGTCGAAAATCCGGTCGAGGCGGTGGGCCAGGCCCGTGGGGTTTTCGTCGTGGCGCAGCAGCACGGCGCACATCATCGGCGACAGGGTCAGCGCGACGACGCCGGAAATCACCACCGCCCCGGCCAGGGTCAAGGCAAACTCCTTGAACAGCGCCCCGGTCAGCCCGGTCAGGAAGCCGATCGGTGCGTAGACCGCCGCCAGGGTGATGGTCATCGACACCACCGGCATGGCGATTTCCCGGGCGCCTTCGAGCGCGGCCTCCAGTGGTGTCTTGCCTTCCTCGATGTGCCGGTGGATGTTTTCCACCACCACAATCGCGTCGTCCACCACCAGCCCGATGGCCAGCACCATCGCCAGCAGGGTCAGCAGGTTGATCGAATAGCCCATCATCTGCATGAAGAACATCACGCCGATCATCGACAGCGGAATGGTCACCACCGGAATCACTACCGAACGCAGGGCACCGAGGAACAGGAACACCACCACGATCACGATCAGCACCGCCTCGAACAGGGTTTTCACCACTTCGTCGATGGAGGCCTGGATGAACAGCGTGGCGTCGTAGGCAATCTCGCTCTTGAGGTTGGGCGGCAGCTGGGCTTCCAGCTCCGGCATGATCTTGCGTACTTCCTTGATCACTTCCAGCGGGTTGGCCCCGGGCGTGGCCTTGATCCCGATGTACACCGAGGGCGTTCCGCCGAATGAACTGATCGAGTTGTAGTTTTCCGCGCCCATCTCGACCCGTGCCACATCGCTGAGCAGCACCCGGCTGTCGCCGCTGACCTTGAGCGGGATCTTGCCGAAGGCTTCGGCGGACTTCAGTTCGGTGTTGGCGTTGATGCTGGTGACCACGTACTCGCCTTTCACTTCGCCGGCGGCGGAGAGGAAGTTGTACTGGCGCACCGCGTTGGTCACGTCGCTGGCACTGAGGCCGAAACCGGCGAGTTTCACCGGGTCGATCCACAGGCGCATGGCGAACACCTGGTTGCCGAGAATCTCCGCCTCGGCCATGCCCGGCAGGGTCGCCAGTTTCGGCTGGATCACCCGCGACAGGTAGTCGGTGATCTGCGGGTTGCTAAGCTCCTTGCTGAAGAAGCTGATGTACATCAGCGCCGAGGCGTCGGCGGCTTCCTTGCTCAGCACCGGATCTTCGGCGTCCTGAGGCAGCTTGTTCTTCACCTCGTTGGCCTTGGCCAGCAGTTCGGTGAACAAACGGTCGCTGTTGGAGCCGATGCGCGCGTAGATCGAAATCACCGAGAAGTTCTGGCGACTGACCGAGGTCATGTAGTCGATGCCCTCGGCGCTGGCCAGGCTCTGTTGCATCGGCTGGGTGATGTAGCCCTGAATGGTTTCGGCGTTGGCCCCGGGGTACGCGGTGGTCACCGTGATCAGGGCGTTTTCCATTTGCGGATACTGGCGCAGCGGCAGCTTGCTCCAGGCCTGGAAGCCCAGCAGCACAATCAGCAGGCTGACCACGGTGGCGAGCACCGGGCGGCGGATGAACGGATCGGTAAAGGCCATGGGGTTTCCTTGATCAGTCGGCGCGGGGCGGACTGTTCTGCTCGCCGAGGGTCTTGTCGTCGCTGATGGCAATGTGGGCGCCGTTGTCCAGTTTGATCTGGCCGGCCGTCACCACCTGTTCGCCGCTCTGCACGCCCTTGTTGATCATCACCTGGCCATCGCGGCGTTCGCCGGTCTCGACGAACCGACGCTCGGCGATCAGCACCGATTGGCCCTTGTCGTCTTTCTCGACGGTGCCGTCTTCGGCTTTCTTCTGGGTGACCACGTACGTCGAGTTGCCGTAGAGGGTGTAGGTGATCGCGCTTTCCGGGACCACGATGTGTTTCTGCGGATCCGGCAGCAGCACCTCGATGCTGGTGAACATGCCCGGCAGCAACTTGCCATCGGGGTTGGCCAGGGTGGCGCGCACGAGGATGTTACGGGTGGTGCTTTCGACGATCGGGTTGATGGCGCTGATGGCGCCGGTGAAATGCTGGCCGGGATACGCCGCGACCGTGATCTGTACCGGTTGACCGATAGCCAGTTTCGGCACCGATTGTTCGGGCACGTAGAAGTCGGCGTAGAGACTGCTCAAATCCTGCAGGGTGGCGATCTTGGTGCCGCTGGCGAGGTAGTCGCCGATGTCGACGAGGCGGATGCCGATGGTGCCGCTGAAGGGCGCGACGATGCGTTTTTTCGCCAGCGCCGCATTGAGCTGATTGACCGTGGCCTTGTTCTTTTGCAACTGGGCCGAGAGCCGGTCGAATTCGCCTTTGGAGATGGCGCTGCTGCCGACGAGCTGGCTGCCGCGACCGTAATCCAGCTGCGCGAGGCCGAGATCGGCCTTGGCGGTTTCGAGGAAGGCGGCTTCGACGGCGCTGTCCAGTTGCAGCAAGGGCTGGCCGGCCTTGACCTTCTGCCCCGATTCGAACTTCAGCTCGGTGACGGTGCCGGCGTTCTCCAGACTCAGGTCGACGCCTTGCAGCGCCTTCAGCGTGCCGACGGTGGGCAGACGCATCTGCCACGGGCGCTCGACGGCGGTGGCCACGGCGACGCTGATCGGCGGCTTCGGTTTGGAAAAGCCCTGGATCATCGTATAGATCGAGAAGGCCTTGTAACCGGCGAGAAGCAGAACGATCAGCAGTACAACACCCAACATGATCAGCATGCGGCGACGCAGCATATTTCCAGTTCCTTGGAGAAAATCAGGCGAGACAGGCGGGCACATTACCCCGAGTCCGGCAGGGATTCCAACTGCCAGTTTTTACCGGGTGTAAGGGAAGAAGGTGGAGAAAAGCGGGGCCGCCGACCGAACGGTCGGCGGCGAATTTCAGGCCATCAGATGAAGATGGTTGTCCCAGAGCCCTGCGGGCAAATCCAGCGGTTTGGCCAGCAGATCGTCCTGACGGCAATCGTAGTAGCGGCAACGTCCCTGACCGGAGGTCACGACAAACCCGTCCTTCACCGCACCGACGCCGGCGCAGTCGGGCAACGGGGCGTCGAGGCGCACTTCGCCGCTGTCCAGATCCCAGATGAAGAAGCGGTTGCCGCGCGGTGCGGTCAATGCCACCAGACGCAGGTCGCTGTGCACGGCGACGCTGGCGGTGTAATGACCCATCGACTGCAACTGATGGTCCGGCACCGGGAACGCCACGAATGGCTGACCGGGACGTTTGATCGCCAGCAGCTCCGAACGCTCGTGGGAAGGCCCCATGAATTGCTGGCCGGCAACGATGGTACCGTCGCTGGCAATCCCCAGGTGGCGCACGCTGTTCATCTGCTGGGCGAGGGTTTCCTTGCTCAGCAGAGTACCGTCGCGTTGCATCAGCACCAGGCTCGGCTCCATGGCGTCGAGGTTCATGTCGACCCGGCTTTCGGCCTCGGTGCGGATCCCGCCGTTGGCCACCACCAGGGTTTCACCGTCGGGCATCCACGACACCTGATGCGGGCCGAGACCGTGGGTGGAAAGCTCGCCGCTGTGCACCAGCCGTTCGCCTTCGAATTTGTACACTCCGAGCAGGCCACGGCCCGGATCGGTGGTGTCGTTTTCGGTGGCGTACAGGTAATCGCCGCTGTGATGGATCACTGCGTGGCCATAGAAATGCCGGTTCGGCTGCGACGTCACGGTTTGCAGCAATGCACCGCTGCGCAGGTCGATCAGGTAGCTCTCGGTGCCCGGCCGGCGAGCGACGAACAGCGCGATCGGCAGCGTCGGGTGATTGATGATGTCGTGGCAGCGCTGGCCGACTTCCGTGGCGAACACCTGGGTGCCGTCCAGCCGATAGCCGACGGCGTAATGCTTGCCGTCGGTGTCGTCCCGCGCCGACAGCAGCAGCGGGCTTTGGTCCTTGCGTTTGAACAGCGTCCAGCCGCCCAGCGTCACTGCTCCCAGCAGCAAACTACCTAAAGTCAGAGCCTGGCGTCGCAGCATGGCACGTGCCCTCATCAGTCACCGTCGTTGGCGTTGAAGCCCAGTTGGATGCCCAGCGCCTTGGCCAGCTCGCCTTCGTGCAGGCGGTGGACGACGTTGAGGCTGTCGTAGATGTCGTTGAGCTGCTGGCGACCGGCGTCATCGTTAAGCATTTCGGTCAGCGAGCGCTGGGTACTGCCGAACAGTTTGAGCGACGCCGCGTAGGCTGCATCGATCTTGTCCGCCAGCGGCTTTTGCTCAGCCGGCAGCAGGCCGCGCAGGCCTTTGTTGTCGACGCCTTCCCAGACGGTTTTGGCCGCTGCGAGGCTGGCTTCCAGCGCCTCCATGGACGACTGGCTGCGCCATGCGTCAGCCTGGAACGGCTGAGGCACGCCCTTGCTCTGGCGACCCATCGGCGTGCCAAGTTTTTTCTTCAGGGTGTCGAGAGCGGTGACCTGTACCCGCAGCAGATCGGCGATCGCTTCGTGGGAGTCGGCGTAGCGCTGGTTGGGGAACTTGCTCATCTGCGCGAGCATGCCGTCGGTGTTGTTCCAGCTGCTGAGGATCTCTTCGGCCAGTTGTTTCTGACGCTCGCCGATGGCCACCAGCAGTGGGCAGTATTTGGCTTTCTGCGCGTCGTTGGCGACGTCAGGTTTGGCGTCGAACAGGATGTACTCGTAAGCGGACAGGCCTTGAACCACGACGCTGGACTTGGCCAGTGCGGCGGCGTCGATCTGCGGCTGCGCGGTAACCAATTGCTCGACCTGACGGCCGACCAGGTTTTTCTTGTCCGGCCAGAACTGCACCTGCCAGGAACGGTTGCCCTCGGCCAGCGGGCCGATCAGCAGCGGTTGCAGCTCGGCCCAGGCTTTCTGCGCGTGCAGGAAGTCGGCGCGGGCGGTGTCCAGCGACTCTTTGCCCTGGCAGTAGGCGAGGGCACTGACGGCCAGTTGCTTGTCGGCTTCGACCCAGCGGGTGTAGGTCGGCAGGATCACCGATTTGGCGATGGCCGCCGAGGTGACGGCTTGCGGATCCTGCGGCGAGCACGCGCCGAGGGCCAGTGCGGCAAGGCTGGTGAACAACAGCTTGGGACGGAACATGTCGGGCTCCCGATTCGTTCAAGTGTTTAAAGTGAGTTCAAGAACGCCAGCAGCGCGGCACGCTGCTCGGCGTTGAAAGACAAAACCTGTTGCTGCGCCGCTTTCGCTTCGCCGCCGTGCCAGAGCACGGCTTCGAGCAGGTTGCGGGCGCGGCCGTCATGCAGAAACTGGGTGTGGCCGCTGACCGTTTGCGTCAGGCCGATGCCCCACAGCGGCGGGGTGCGCCAGTCGCGGCCGGAGGCCTGGAATTCGGTACGGTTGTCCGCCAGGCCTTCGCCCATGTCATGGAGCAGCAGATCGCTGTACGGACGAATCACTTGATGGGCCAGTTCAGGTTCGGCTGCGTTGGCGGCGGTGGTGTATTTCGGCGTGTGACAGGACTGGCAACCCGCCTGGAAAAACAGATTCTTGCCGGCCAGCACTTGCGCATCGTTGACGCCACGGCGGGCGGGAACGGCGAGGTTGCGGCTGTAGAACAGCACCAGGCGCAGGATGTTGTCGCTGACTTCAGGTTCGCCGTCCGGGCCGTTGCCGTTCGGCGCCTGTTTGCAGGCGGTTTGCGCGTCAGTGCAGTCATCAAACGGTCTCAGGCTGGTCGTGAGGCCCATATCACCAGAAAACGCGTGAACATTTTGTTGATTGAGGTTCGGTTGGCCGGCTTTCCAGCCAAATCGGCCCATGACGGTCTTTTGCTGCTCATCGTCCCAGACCCGGTTTGGCCGGCCGTTGATGCCGTTGTTCTCTTTGGCCTGTGCGGCGGCGTTGGCGAGGATCGCTTCTTCCGGGATCGCTTCGAGCAGGCCGAGACCGATCATCTGCGGCGCAACGCGGGCCGAGAAACGTGTGTCCGGGTGCATCGGGCCGTAGCCGAGCTGGGTGATCTGCAGGACCGGTTTACGCAGCTCGACCTCGGTGCCGTCCTTGAAGCGGACCGGCACTGGCGTGTAATCGACCCGCACCTTGCCTTCCGGCGCGACACCGGGGACGGCCATGTCCTGGAACTGGCCACCGTAGACCGGCTCGGGCACCACGCCCACTTGCTCGATGACCTTGGCATAGGCCGGTGCATCGGGAATCGACAGGCGCACCAGCATCGACACCGCATTGGCCGCATCCGGCGTCGGCGGATGGCCGCGGCCGTCCTTGATGTGGCAGTTCTGGCAGGCGTTGGTGTTGAACAGCGGGCCGAGGCCATCGCGGGCGGTGGTAGTCGACGGTGCGATAACCCACGGGCTGCGAAAGAAGCTGTTGCCGACGCTGAAGTCCACCCGGCGCGATGGCGGCAGATTGGCCGACGGCAGGGAAAACGCGTTCTGATCGCTCTTGCGCACGGTCGCCGCACCGCCGGAACGGGCCTCACCCGGCTCGGCCTTGGTGAAACGCGGGGCGTCATCGCAGGCACTCAGGCCCAGGGCCAGAAACAGTGCGGACAAGCGAAGAGGCAGCGAGGGCATCAGACTTCCTGCAAGAGGGGCGAATTTAAAGGCGCAAAGTCTAACAGGGCGAGGGGGATTGAATAAGAGGAATTATCGTTTGCTTGATGCAGGGCAGGAGGTTCACAAAACTTTGATCGTTCCCACGCTCTGCGTGGGAATGCCTCAACGGACGCTCTGCGTTCGGCTTTTGATTTGGGACGCAGAGCGTCCCGGGCTGCGTTCCCACGCAGAGCGTGGGAACGATCAGCGAAAAAAGGCGACCCGAAGGTCGCCTTTTTTAACGCGGACGCTGTGATCAGAACTCGTGATCGGCGTTGTCCGGGTTCAGGTCGCTGATGCCGAGCTTGCCGGCAGCGGCTTCGATCGAACCGGTCTGCTTGACCAGCGAAGCGATGGCGTCGCGGACGATCTGGTTGCCGGCGGTGTTGCCGGCCGCGATCAACTGGTCGTAGTGCTCACCCTTGTTGGCGTGATCGACCATGACCTGAATCCTGGCTTCGGTGGCGGCCAGATCGGCTTTCAGCGCGGTGTCGGCAGCCGGGTCGACCTTGGCCACCAGCGACGACAGGCTGGCACCGGTCAGTTTGGTGCCGTCGACGCGGGTGTACTCGCCCAGGTAAACGTTGCGAATGCCCTTGGCATCGTAGAAGTGCGAGTTGTGGGTGTTGTCGCTGAAGCAATCCTGTTCGTCTTCCGGGGAGTTCGCTTCCAGGGACACCTTCATGCGCTCGCCAGCCAGTTCGCCCAAGGACAGGCTGCCCATGCCGAACAGCATTTTGCGCAGGCCGCTTTCAGCCGGTTCGGCTTCCAGGGTGGCGCGGTAGTTATCGGCCACGTTCGGCTTCCAGTTGGCGACCATTTCTTCCAGGTCGCTGACCAGCAGCTGGGTCACGGCTTTCAGGTAGGCACGACGACGGTCGTTGTGACCGCCGGTGGCGTCTTTGCCTTCCAGGTAGTCCGACGGTGGACGGTTGCCGGCGCCAGGGCCGGTGCCGTTCAGGTCCTGGCCCCAGAGCAGGAATTCGATGGCGTGGTAGCCGGTGGCAACGTTGGCTTCAGAACCGCCCAGCTCGTTCAGGCTGGCGAGTTTTTCCGGGGTAATGTCCTTGACGTCGACCTTGTCTTCGCCGACCTGTACTTCGGTGTTGGCGATGATGTTGGCGGTGGCGCCCGGGTTGCCCAGTGCATGCTCGTAGGATTTGTCGACGTAGTCGATCAGGCCTTCGTCCAGAGGCCAGGCGTTCACCTGACCTTCCCAGTCGTCGATGATGGTGTTGCCGAAGCGGAACACTTCGCTCTGCAGGTAAGGAACGCGGGCGGCGACCCAGGCAGCCTTGGCGGCTTTCAGGGTGTCGGCGTTCGGCTTGGCGAGGAATGCGTCGATGGCGGTTTGCAGGGTTTTCGCGGTGGATTCGGCATCGCTGTAAACGGCGAAGACCATGTCGGCATAGTGCGAGACAACGGCTTTGCCGGCGGCCTCGTCGACTTTACCGGCAGCAGCAGGCGCAGCCGGTGCAGCGGTGCTGGCAGCCGGAGTCGGCGCAGGAGCGGCGGCCTTTTCTTTGTCTTTACCTTCGCCGCAACCGGCGAGGGAAATAGCGATGGCCAGCAGACTGGCGGTAGCCAGAGGCATACGAATCATGGCGAACATCCTGCTTCGGTGATTGAGTGGACAGGCGCGGGGGTGCGCAAAACTGCGACATAATGCAAATCTTTCGCATTATGTGTAAAGGGTTGTAGCTGGAAATATTTCTTATTTGCGCGGGGTCTGCGCTGGATCAACAGCGAGGTTGATGCCCGGCAGAACCCGGGTTGCGTCGGGCCTGGCAGGCACGTTTCAAAGGATGGCCGCGTTGCTGCGCTGGGCCTGCTTGAGATAAATGCCCAACTCGCGCGCCGGCAGCGGTTTGCTGTAGTGGTAGCCCTGACCTTCGTGGCAGCCTTCGGAAATGATGTAGGTTTCCTGTTCGGCGGTTTCCACGCCCTCGGCGATCACCTGCATGCCCAGGCTCTTGCCCAGTTGGATGATGGCGCGAACGATGGTCGCATCATCGTCGTCATCCAGCAGGTCCTGAACGAAGCTCTTGTCAATCTTGATCTTGTCCAGCGGCAGACTCTTGAGATAACTCAGCGAAGAATAGCCGGTGCCGAAGTCGTCGATAGCGATCAGTGCGCCGGAGCGGCGCAGGCTCAGCAGGTGCTGCGCGGCGGTGCTGATGTCTTCCATCAGGCCGGTTTCGGTGACTTCCAGCTCCAGGCTGCGTGGCGGCAGGCGGTACATCTGCAGCAGGTTGTTGACCACCCGTGGCAGCTCGGCGTGGTGCAGTTGCACGGTGGACAGGTTGACTGCCATGCGCAGGTCGACGAAGCCCTGATCGTGCCAGTCGCGCAGTTGCTTGCAGGCCTGATCCAGCACCCATTCGCCGATGGCGATGATGGTGCCGTTCTGCTCGGCCAGCGGGATGAACAGGTCCGGCGGCACCAGACCGTGTTCCGGATGTTGCCAGCGGATCAATGCCTCGACCCCGACCACGCGATGATCGCGGTAGCTGATCTGCGGCTGATAGACGAGGTAGAACTGGTCGCGTAACAGCGCGTCGCGCAGGTCTTTTTCCAGCTCGCGACGGCGGCGCATCTCGCTGTCGACGCTGGCGATATAGAACTGATAGCGATTGCGCGAGCGGGTCTTGGCCAGGGTCATGGTCTGCTCGGCTTTCTGCAGCAGCTTCTCGGTGCTGTCGCCGTCTTCCGGGAACAGGGTGATGCCGATGGTCGCGCGCAGGCGGATTTCCTGATGATCGAGGGCGAACGGCGCTTCCAGGTCATCGAGGATGCTTTGCGCCAGCTCCGCCGCTTCGTAAGGCTGTTCGATATCGGCCTGCACCAGCGCGAACTGGTCGCCACCGAGACGGGCGAGGGCGCCGAGGCGACCGCTGTGGGCGCGAAGCCGGTCGGCGAGGGCCAGCAGCAACTGGTCACCGGTCTGGTAGCTGAATTGTTCGTTGATGCCTTTGAAATCGTCCAGACCTACGCAAAGGACGGCGACCCGCCGTTGCAGCTTGCCGGCATCCACCAGAATCTTGTCCAGCTGCTGCTGCAATTGCTGGCGATTCGGCAGGCCGGTGAGGAAATCGTACTGGGCCATGCGCAGCAGGCTGTTTTCCGCTTCATGGCGCAGGTGGGTATTGCGTTCGATGGATTCGAGTAGCTGGTTGGCGGTGTTGATCCAGATCCCCAGTTCGTTTTTTTCGTGACCCTTGAGCTGCGGAATCTTGTGTTCGCTGGGGCGGTCCGGGTTGATCTCGGTGAGGTGTTCGATGATCCGCGACAGCGGTTTGGTCAGCAGCCAGTGATAGACCAGATACAGCACCAGGCCCATGGCCAGGGCGCGCAACACACCGGAAATGAAGATGATCACCGAACTGACAATGAAACCCTGACCGTAGGTGGCCGTGTCGAGGGTGATGCTCAGGTCGCCGTAATATTCGCTGTACGGCCCGCGCCCCACCAGTTGGGTGGTGAACGTGCGTTCCTGGCCGAGGATCAGGTCGGTCAGCCAGCGGCTGTTGGATTGCTGCAGCTCACGCGACTTTTGCGCGAGCATCGCTTCGTTGGGGTGGCCGATGGAGGCCTGACGCACGGCGTCGTCCTGGAACAGGCCTTCGATCACCTGCATGCCCATCTCCCGGTCCAGGCTGTAGACCGCCTGGGTGGAGGGATCGCGGAACATGTCGAGGATGCGTTCGGCGTCGCCGGCGACGGCCTGACGCGTTTTATAGGCATCGAACACGATCTGCGCGCAGCTCAAGACCACGCCGACGATCAATGCCGACAGGAGCACGACCCGGAGCAACTTCACCGACAAGCTGTTCTTGAGTTCCAGCTTCAAAGGGTTATTCCTTGTTCCGTGCGGGTAGCGTCAAGTTGCCATGAGTATTGGCAATCCCGTGTTGGCAGTCAAAGGGACAATCGAGCCGCGGAAAATTTGTCCGTGGCCTTGGCCGATATGCTGCTGTTTGGAGTATTTGCCCTGGTTGTACTGTGTCGGTAGTTTCGGTCTCCAACTTGAGGGACGTCGGACAATTTTTCCTCTTTTGATGTTAGTTCGCCGTGGCTTGGGAGCAAGGCGAGAAGGGCTGCTTCATGTGTGGGAAAAAGCCTTGTTTGTGATGCAACGCACTCACGATTATTCCCGCAGGTATAAAAAAACCCGGCAAAGCCGGGTTTTTGTCTGGCGTGCAGCTTAAGCGGTGAAGGTCTTGCCTTCGAACTGCTCGGCCACGAACTTCCAGTTGACCAGGTTCCAGAACGCCTCGACGTATTTTGGACGCAGGTTACGGTAGTCGATGTAGTAAGCGTGTTCCCAGACGTCGCAGGTCAGCAGCGGGGTGTCGCCGCTGGTCAGCGGGTTGCCGGCGCCGATGGTGCTGGCCAGGGCCAGGGAACCGTCAGCCTTTTTCACCAGCCAGCCCCAGCCGGAACCGAAGGTGCCGATTGAGGTTTTGCTGAACTCTTCCTTGAACTTGTCGAACGAACCGAAAGCCGCGTTGATGGCTTCAGCCAGTGCGCCGGTTGGTTGACCGCCGGCGTTTGGCGCCAGGCAGTTCCAGTAGAAGGTGTGGTTCCAGACCTGAGCGGCGTTGTTGAAGATGCCGCCCGAGGAAGTCTTGACGATTTCTTCCAGGGTCTTGCCTTCGAACTCGGTGCCTGGCACCAGGTTGTTCAGGTTCACGACGTAGGTGTTGTGGTGCTTGTCGTGGTGGAATTCCAGGGTTTCCTTGGAAATGTGCGGCTGCAGGGCATCGTGTGCGTAAGGCAGCGGCGGCAATTCGAAAGCCATGATGATTCTCCTAATCAGGTCTGTTGCGGTGAGCGCAAGGCCGATCACGGGCGGCCAGAAATGCACCGGCGAGTTTTTACTCTTTGCGGCGCAGGGTTCGGATCATAGCACCGGGGGTGCGGCTTAACCACGCAACAACTGTGTGGGATAGAGGTTCCAGAGCTGTTTGGAATAAATCATGAAGCCAATATCAATTGCCCCGCCACCGTGAACATCATCATCGCCACCAACAGATCGAGAATCCGCCACGTACTCGGCCGTGCCAGCCACGGGGCGAGCCATGCCGCACCGAACGCCAGGGTGAAGAACCACAGCAGCGAAGCACTTGCTGCGCCCACGACATAGGCGCCGGGCACCGACTGTTGTGCGCCGAGAGAACCGATCAGCAGAACGGTGTCGAGATAGACGTGCGGGTTGAGCAAGGTCACCGCCAGTGCGCTGAGCATCACCGCCCGCAGCGAACGTACGGTCTGGTTTTCACCCTGTTGCAGGCTCTGTTTCGAAAACACCCTGCGCAACGCCTGGCTGCCGTACCAGATCAGAAACACCGCGCCGCCCCAGCGGGCGACCGCCAGCAACGTCGGGTTCTGCGCCAGCACCGTGGCCAGACCGAACACACCGGCCGCCACCAGCAACGCATCACAGGCGACGCACAGCGCGGCGACCGGCAGGTGATGTTCACGCCGCAGGCTCTGCGCCAGGACAAAGGCATTCTGTGTACCGATCGCCATGATCAGCCCGAACGCCACCAGCAAACCGTTGGTATAGCTTTGCCACATGACGATTACTCCGCGTTGGCTGCGAGATCGCGCAGCACTTGCATGGCACGTTCGGCGTCGGCCTGACCGACGAACAAATGGTCGTGGTAGTAGCCGGCAATCACGTTGCAGTTGATCCCGGCCTTGCCCAGTGCGGTGGCGAAGGCGGCGGTCAGGCCGACGGCTTCCAGTGCCGAATGCACGTTCAGCGTGATCCACGCCGCGACATAGTCGAAGCTGAACCCGGCGCGCTCGGCGTGGGAGCGTTCGAGAATCACCGTCAGGCCTTCCTGTTCACGGAAACTGCCTACGACTTCCAGGCCGCTCGGCAACTCGCCGTCGGACAAGGTGCAGAACACGAATTCGCCGGCATTGAGCTGCGGGCTCATGCTCCGCAGCAGGGTGGTCAACGAGGTTTCGCCAGCCATGGGGGTGATCCTTGATAAAGAGTGCTTGCTGGCTATTCTCCCGGTTGACGCTGTATAAGAAAAACCAATAGTGCTGATCGCTCATTAGGAAAACTGATGTTTGACTACAAATTGCTTTCCGCTCTGGCCGCCGTGGTCGAGCAGGCCGGATTCGAACGGGCGGCGCAGGTGCTGGGCCTTTCGCAATCGGCGATTTCCCAGCGGATCAAACTGCTGGAAGCGCGGGTCGGCCAGCCGGTTTTGGTGCGTGGCACACCGCCGTCGCCGACCGAGATCGGTCGGCGCCTGCTCAACCATGTGCAGCAGGTACGTCTGCTTGAGCGAGATTTGCAGACGCTGGTGCCGGCGCTGGACGAAGAAGGCCTGCCGGAGCGTCTGCGCATCGCGCTGAATGCCGACAGCCTCGCCACCTGGTGGGCCGAGGCGGTGGGCGACTTCTGCGCCGAACAACATCTATTGCTCGATCTGATCGTCGAAGACCAGACCGTCGGCCTCAAACGCATGCGCGCCGGTGAAGTGGCCGGTTGCCTGTGCGCCAGTGAGCGTCCGGTTGCAGGCGCGCGCAGTGTGTTGCTCGGAGCGATGCGCTATCGGGCGCTGGCCAGCCCGGCGTTCATCAAGCGGCATTTTCCCGACGGCGTGCGGGCCGAACAATTGCCGCGCACCCCCGCATTGGTCTTCGGCCCGGACGATTTTCTCCAGCATCGATACCTCGCGTCCCTCGGCGTCGATGGCGGTTTCGAACATCACCTTTGCCCGTCGTCCGAAGGTTTTATTCGCCTGACCGAAGCCGGGCTCGGCTGGGGGCTGGTGCCGGAATTGCAAGTGCGCGAGCAACTGGAGCGCGGCGTGCTGCGCGAACTGTTGCCAGATAAACCGATCGACGTGCCCTTGTACTGGCATCATTGGCGCAATGGCGGTCAGTTGCTCGGGCTGTTGACCGAGCAATTGGTGCGCTCGTCGGCGCAATGGCTGGTGGCCTGAAAGCAGTTGTGAGCGTCAAGCTGCAAGCGGCAAGTAAAGCGCTTGCGTACTGTTTTTACCTTGCAGCTCGAAGCTCGAAGCTTGCAGCTGGTTTTGTTGGAGCTCTACATGAAAATTCTGGTCACCGGCGCAAGCGGCTTCATCGGCGGACGCTTTGCGCGTTTCGCCCTGGAGCAGGGCCTGGACGTGCGGGTCAACGGTCGCCGGGCCGAGGGTGTCGAGCATCTGGTGCGTCGCGGTGCCGAGTTCGTTCAAGGCGATCTGAGCGATCCGGATCTGGTGCGGGAATTGTGCAATGACGTCGAAGCCGTGGTGCATTGCGCCGGCGCGGTCGGCCTTTGGGGCCGCTATCAGGACTTCCATCAGGGCAACGTGCAAGTCACCGAAAACGTGGTCGAAGCCTGCCTGAAGCAGAGGGTTCGGCGGCTGGTGCATCTGTCGTCGCCCTCGATCTACTTTGACGGTCGCGACCATCTCGGCCTGACCGAAGAGCAAGTGCCCAAGCGCTTCAAGCATCACTACGCCGCGACCAAATACCTGGCCGAGCAAAAGGTCTTCGGCGCCCAGGAATTCGGCCTCGAAACCCTCGCCCTGCGACCGCGTTTCGTCACCGGCGCCGGTGACATGAGCATCTTCCCGCGCTTGCTGAACATGCAGCGCAAGGGCCGTCTGGCAATCATCGGCAATGGTCTGAACAAGGTCGACTTCACCAGCGTGCACAACCTCAACGAAGCGTTGCTCAGCAGCCTGCTGGCCGACGCTTCCGCGCTGGGCAAGGCCTACAACATCAGCAACGGCGCCCCGGTGCCGCTGTGGGATGTGGTCAATTACGTGATGCGCAAGATGGAAGTCCCGCAGGTCACCAAGTACCGTTCCTACGGTCTGGCCTACAGCGTGGCGGCGCTCAACGAAGGCGTGTGCAAGCTCTGGCCCGGGCGTCCCGAGCCGACCCTGTCGCGCCTGGGCATGCAGGTGATGAACAAAAATTTCACCCTCGACATCAGTCGCGCCCGGCATTATCTGGACTACGATCCGAAAGTCAGTCTGTGGACGGCCCTCGATGAGTTCTGTGGCTGGTGGAAGGCTCAGGACATTCGTTGATACGAATCTGCCGGCCGGCACTGAACCGCGCTACGGCTTGAGGGTCAACCCCAGCGGCCGCGGGGTTTATACTTCGCGCCAATCTGCCATCACCGCGTTTCACAAAGGTTGCCTCAATGTCCATGCGTAACGATGCCCACGACGATTTCGACGATGTACCGAGCCTGCGCGCCGATACCCTCGATGACGACGATTTTCCGGTCACCGCCCGCACCACCGTGCATTCGCGCACGCCGCCGGTGGTCAAGGTCAAGGCCGCCAGCACCGGGCCGTTATGGGCACTGGTTGGCGCGCTGTTCTTCGCATTCATTGGTCTGGCCTGGTGGAGCTTCCAGCAGATTTCGCTGATGGAGCAGCAACTGGTGGCGACCCAGGAAAGTTTCGCGCGCATCAGTGAGGAAGCGGCGGGGCGTCTGCAGGACATTTCCGGCAAGGTCGTGGCCAGCCAGACCAACGTCACCACCGACAGCGAAGCCCTGAAGCTGCAGATCAAACAGCTGCAAAGCGCGCTTCAGGATCAGAGCAAACAGCAGCAGGGCGTGGCCGGGCAGGCGACGGACCTGGACAAGCGCCTGGCGCAGATGACCGCCCAGACCACCGAACAGCAGAACGCCAACACCCAGTTGCAGGCACAGGTCAAAGCCCTGAGCGCCGAACTGGCCACGCTGAAAAGCACCCCGGCCGACACCAGCAAGGTCGACGCCCAGCTCAAGAACTTCGATGCCCAGGTGAAGGGGTTCGATGCGCAGTTCAGGAGCCTCGGTGCCGACATCACGGCCTTGAAAAAACAAGGCAATCCGAGCGCCGCCATCGACCGTCTGGAGCAGGAAATCGTCATCCTCAAGAGCGAGCAGGACAACCGTCCGGCTGCTGCGCAGGGTGGCACCAACACTGCCGAGTTCGACGCGTTCCGCGCGCAGATGACCCGCAACATCAACACCCTGCAAGCGCAGATCCAGAACCTGCAACAGCAACTCAACGCGCGTCCGTAAGCCTCTTGTGTGGCGAGGGCGCGCGCCCTCGCCACAGCAACATTCAGAAGCTTTCTGAATATCCATACATGCCTTCAGGCCGTCTACGCTCTTGAAACACCAACAAGAACGAGGGATGCGTCATGGGGTTTGTGCACAAGCTGGCCTGGCTCGGCGCGGTGCTGCTGTTGAGTTTCGGTCAGGCCAATGCGGCCACCACGGAAAAAGACGACAGCAAGGCCGCCATCGCCTTGCTGGAAAAGGCTCTGGCCTATTACCACGACAACGGCGACAAGGCGTTTGCGGCGTTCAGCCGTCAGGGCGAATTCGTCGACAAGGATCGCTATGTGTTCGTGGTCGATACCAGGGGCGTGATGCTCGCCAGCGGTGGGCCGTCATCGGCGTTGATCGGGCGCGACGTCAGCGAAGTGCTCGGGCCGGACTTGCAGAAGTCCTTCAAGGACGCCTTGAAAGTGCCGGAAGGCAACGGCATCCAGCAGGCCGAATACCGCTGGCAGAACTGGTCCGACGGCAAGGTCGAGCGCAAGCACGTTTACTATCAACGCGTCGGTCAGCGGATTCTGGCGGTGGGTTATTACCTGCCGCGCGCGTCGGCGGAACAGGCAAAAGCGTTGCTCGACAAGGCTGCTACCGATTTGACCAAGGATGAGAAGGGCACGCTGTCCGCGATCAACTCGCTCAAGGGCGGTTACCTGCAGGACGACCTGTATGTGTTCGTGGTCAATCTCGACAACCACCGCTACGTCGCCCACGGCACCAATCTGCGGTTGATCAACACCGATTTCGCCAAGGTCGACGATCCCGAAGGCAAACCGGTGGGCGAACCGATTCTGGCGCTGATCGGCAAACAGGATGAGGGCGAGTACGAGTACCGCTGGAAAAACCCGGTGACCGGCAAGGTCGAGAACAAACATGCCTACCTGAAGAAGGTCGGGAACATGCTGGTGGCGGTCGGTTATTACAGTGCTTGATTGCTGAAAGCTCCCACGCGGCGCGTGGGAGCGATCGGCATCAATCAGCGGGCGCCGTGCTCACGGCCCCGCAGCAACCGGTTCGGCATCGCAATCGCCGCCGCCAGCCCGAGCAGCGAGACCGCCGCGCTGACCATCAGCAAATGCCGGAACGTCACCAGCAATTCGGCACGCAAGGCGTTCTGCGCATCGCCGGGCGCCGCGTTCAGGCCATCGAGCAGCACGTTGCCGGAATGCCCTTCGCTCATCAGCGAGCTGCCGGCCAGGTGGGCGAAACTGGAGTCCTGCAACAACGCCAGCAACAGCGCCGACATCAACGCCACGCCTACCGCACCGCCCAGGGAGCGGAACAGGTTGGTGGTGCTGGTGGCGACGCCAATGTCCTTTTGCTCCACCGAATTCTGCGTACCGACCAGCGAGGTCGGGAACTGCATGCCGCCGGCGATCCCGCTGAGCAACATGAACAGGCTGCTGAGCAGCGTCGCATCCGGCGGGCTGAAGGCCATGCCGAGGATCGAGATCGGCATCAGCAGCGCGCCGGTCAGAATCTGCGGTTTGTAGCGCCCGGTAATCGAGGTGCGACGTCCGGCGAAATACGCGCCGATCGGCAAACCCATCGCCAGCGGCAGCAAGTGCAATGCCGCGCTGTCGGCCCCCGCGCCGGTCACGCTCTGAAAGCGCAGCGGCATCAGCACAATCAACGAAATCGCCTGGAAGCTGCAAAAGAAAATCGTGCACCAGCACAGCAGAGCGCTGCGGTTGGTGAACAGGTGCATCGGCAGCAACGGCTCCCGGGCGCGCCGCTCATGCCAGACGAACACCGCCAAAACCGCCACCGCGCAAGCGAACAGCCCGAGCACTTCGCTGCTGCGCCACGCGTAACCCTGGCCGACCTGAGTGATCGCCAACAACAGCGCCGTCAGACCGATGATCATCAACAGTGTGCCGAGATAATCGATGACCGGTTTGCGCTGGGGAATCGGCAGGCCGATCAGGTTGCGTCGCGCCACCCAGTACGCGCCGAGGCCCAGCGGCAGGTTGATCAGGAACACCCAGCGCCACGACAGGTACTCGGTCATGTAGCCGCCGAGCACCGGGCCGGCAACGCTGGCCACCGCGTACATGCTGGAGAAATAGCCCTGATAACGCCCGCGTTCGCGGGGCGGCACGATGTCGCCGATGATCGCCTGACTCACCGAAATCATCCCGCCAGCGCCGATGCCCTGGAAAATCCGCGCCAGCACCAGTTGCTCCATGCTCTGGGCCATGCCGCAGAACAGCGAGGCGAGGGTGAACAGGCCCATGCCGAACAGCATCAGTTTGCGCCGCCCGTACAGATCGCCGAGCTTGCCGTAGATCGGCACCGCCACGGTCATCGCCACCATGTAGCCGGAAATCACCCAGGCCAGCAGGCTGACGTCCTTGAACTGTGCGGAAATGGCCGGCATGGAAACGGCGACGATGGTCTGGTCGAGCGCGCCGAGAAAGATCGCCATCATCAGCGCGACCAGTACGCTGCGAATGGCCGGTTTGGGCGTTTCGGGATGGTTGAGATTGGTCACGGGCAAAACCTGCGGGCAGTGAGGGTCCCGCAGATCGCCAGGCGAGCGGGGATGCTCGCCAGTGTAAGTCGGTAGGAAGCTATTCGATAGCCTCATAAGGAAGCCCGACGTAATTTTCTGCAATGGTTTTTTGACCGGCCTCCGAGCTGACAAAGTAGTCCAGTTCCGAAGCACAGATCCGCTGGCTGAAATCATCGTGCTCGTCGAAGCGGTGCAGCATCGAAGTCATCCACCAGGAAAACCGCTCGGCTTTCCACACCCGGCGCAGGCAGATCTGCGAGTATTTCTCCAGCAAGTCAGTGCGACCTTCGCGGTAAACCTTCAGCAAAATCCTGAACAGCGTGCTGACATCGCTGGCCGCCAGATTCAGCCCCTTGGCGCCGGTCGGCGGAACGATGTGCGCCGCGTCCCCAACGAGAAACATCCTCCCGTATTGCATCGGCTCGACCACAAAGCTGCGCAGCGGCGCGATGCTCTTTTCAATCGACGGGCCGGTCACCAGCTTCTGCGCCAGATCCTCCGGCAGACGCTTGCGCAGTTCATCCCAGAAACGCTGATCCGACCAGTCGTCGACGTTTTCCTCGGCCGGCACTTGCAGGTAATAACGGGTGCGGGTCGCCGAGCGCATGCTGCACAGGGCGAAGCCGCGCTCGTGGCGGGCGTAGACCAGTTCATCGTGAATCGGTGGCGTGTCGGCGAGAATCCCCAGCCAGCCAAACGGATAAACCCGTTCGAAGACTTTCAGGCAATCCTCGGGAATCGACTGCCGGGCCACGCCGTGGAAACCGTCGCAACCGGCGATGTAATCGCAATCGACGCGCCAGGTTTCGCCGTCCTTTTCGAAGGTGACATAAGCTTCGTCGCTTTTCATGTCACAGGGAACGACATGGCTGGCTTCGTAAATTGTCTGCCCACCGGTCTCCCGACGAGCGGCCATCAGGTCGCGAGTGACCTCGGTCTGGCCATAGACCATCACGGTTTTTCCACCGGTCAGGGCTTGCAGGTCGATGTGGATCCGGCGCCCGTCGAGGGCCAGTTCGAAACCACCGTGCACCAGCCCTTCGGCGTCCATCCGCTGACCCACGCCAGCCTCGCGCAACAGCTCTACCATGCCTTGTTCAAGCACGCCGGCGCGGATTCGGCCGAGCACGTAGTCAGGTGTCTGGCGCTCCAGAATCAGGGTGTCGATGCCGGCGTTGTGCAGCAGTTGGCCGAGCAATAATCCGGACGGACCGGCGCCGATGATGGCGACTTGGGTTTTCAGCGTTTTCATTGTTTTTATGACTCGCAAGCTTCACGCGACAACGGCCGGTGAATGAGTTTCAGGATTCGAGTGCTTGCATTTTTCCCTTGCGGGTCTGTCAATTGAAGGTGAAAACTGAGCCGATACCTGTACATTCTGCCAATCGGTGCGATTATCGCCCGCAAACCTCGAGGCCTGGATTGAAGTGATGAACAAGCCTGACCTGCCTTCGATTCCGGTGTTCAAGCTCTACGGTGAAAGCCTGGACTGGCCGACCCCTGACTTGCTGCACTGTGAAACCATTTCCAAACGCAGCCGCGAACACCAATGGGAAATCAAACCCCACCGCCACGCCGATTTGTGCCAGTTGCTCTTCGTATTCAAAGGTCAGGCAGAGCTTGAAATCGAAGGCCAACGCACGCAACTGAACGAAGCCGCGATCCAGATCCTGCCGCCGTTATCGGTGCATGGATTCCGTTTTTCCGAGGACGTCGAAGGATTCGTCGTCACCCTCGCCACACCGTTGATCAACCATTTGCAGGCGCAACTGGGCAGTTCGGTGCAGGCCCTGGCCCAGGCCGAAAGCTATCCGGCGGGCAAGGACGCGGAGTACCTCAACAGTCTGTTTGCCGCGTTGCAGGCCGAGTACAACGGCCATCAACCGGCGCGGGAAATGCTCATGCATTCGCTGGTCAGCGTGATCATGGTCTGGGTCAGCCGCCAGGCGATCCACCGTCACAACGCCACGCAACGCCCGCAGCGTCAGCGCGAATACCTCAACGGGTTCATTCAGCTGGTGGAAGAAACCTACCGCCAGCACGTCAAGGTCGAAGACCTGGCCCATCGGCTGGGGATTTCCGTCTCGCACCTCAACGGCACCTGCCGCGAACTGGCTGGGCAACCTGCGTTGCAGATCATGCATGAACGTCAGCTACTGGAAGCCAAGCGCCTGCTGACTTATACCAGCATGACCATTTACGAGATGTCCGAGGTGTTGGGGTTTTCCGATCCGACCAACTTCACGCGCCTGTTCCGGCGCCGGGTGGGGATCTCGCCAAAGGCGTTCCGCGACCGCTTGAAGGCCGAGCAGAACGACGACGCCTGAACCTGGTATCAGCGCAGGGCGTTGAGGGTGGCGTTGTGAGGGATGCAGCGCTCGAAGTTGCAGCTCGCGTACTCACGGGGCAGTTGTCGCAACTGCTCCACGCGCCATGCCGCGGTGCCGTACAGCGCCAGCGTGGCCGCACAGGTGATGAAAATCGCGAAGTATCTTCTTGTTCTGGTGTTCATGGCGTTGACCTCTGAACGAATACCCTTGGGTACTACTTTCAGCATAGGCCACGGCAGAGCAGCTGCAAGCTTTGAGCTTTGAGCTTCAAGAATGAAGCAGACTCTCCGCTTGCAGCTTGCAGCTTGCAGCTTGCAGCTTGCAGCTTTATAGCTGATCCCATTGCGGGTTTTCGGGAAAACGCTGCACCAGAAAGTCCAGCATGCAGCGCAACGCTGCCGGCATGTGCTTGCGTGAGGCATAGACGGCGTAGATGTTCATCTGCCGGGGCTCGGCGTGGGGCAGCAGGCGAACCAGTTCGCCGCTGTGCACATGCACCCCGGCCTGATAGGTCGGCAGCATCGCCACGCCAGCGCCGGCCAGGGTCGCGCGCAGCAGGGTGCTGGCCTCGTTGGCGCTGATGTTGCCCTGCACCGGCACCGAAACCGGTTCGCCATCTTCCTCGAAATGCCACAGGCTCTTGCCGAAATAGGAATGGGTCAGGCAGTTGTGCCGGCTCAGATCTTCAACCCGCTGCGGCTGCGGATGTTCCCGCAGATAGGCGGGTGCGGCGCAGACCACCGAACGGCAGACCGTCAGGCGCCGGGCGATCAGGTTGGGGTCGAGGTCGTTGCTGGTGCGGATCGCCAGGTCGATGCGTTCGTCCACCAGGTTCACCGTGCGATCGAGCATTTGCAGGTCGATGCTCACCCCCGGATACGCTTTGACGAACGCCGCCATGGCATCGGCCAGTTGCGCCTGACCGAACGAGGTGCTGACGCTGATCCGCAGCAAACCCCGTGGCGCATCGGCGGGTTCGCTGACGGCGGCCTGCATGTCACCGGACAGCTCCAGCATCTGCCGGCAGCGCGGCAGGATTTCGTTGCCGGCGGCGGTCAGGCTCAACTTGCGGGTGGTGCGGTGCATCAGGCGCGCGCCGACCCAGTTTTCCAGTTCCGCCAGATAGCGCGACACCACCGGCCGCGACAGGTCCAGGTGATCGGCCGCTGCCGACTGACTGCCCAGATCCACTACCGTGACGAATACCCGCATTGCTTGGAGACGATCCATGATTTGCCCGCTTTCAGAAACAAACTATGTTCAAGCATCGCATTTTTTGTAACGAGTCTGGCAACTAAGCTCTGTCCCCATCGCCAAGCACGGCATTCGAACAGCGGAGCAACCCATGATCGGCTTCACCACCCTCAAGCGCGTTTTACTGGCCACCGCCACCCTCGGCTTTGCTGCCCACGCAGCGGCCGCGAATCTGACCCTCGATGTCTACAACCCGGGCACCCACGCGATCTTCCCGGTGACTTCGGTACTGGTCAGCGGCGAGAAGGACGCGATTCTGGTGGACGCGCAGTTCGGCAAATCCCAGGCCGAGCAAGTGGTGGAAAAGATCCGCGCCAGCGGCAAGCAACTGACCACCATCTACATCAGCCACGGTGACCCGGATTACTACTTCGGTCTCGACACCCTGACCAAGGCATTCCCGGATGCCAAAGTGCTGGCCTCGCAACCGACCGTTGATCACATCAAAAAGACCGTCGACGGCAAACTCGCCTTCTGGGGTCCGAAAATGGGCGCCGACGTGCCGGCCAAAACCATCGTGCCTGGCGTACTCAAGGGCGACAGCCTGATGCTCGAAGGGCAGAAATTGCAGGTGGTCGGCCTGGACGGCAAACAACCGGATCGCAGCTTCGTGTGGATCCCTTCGTTGAAAGCGGTGGTCGGCGGTGTGGTCGTCGCCGAGAACATCCACGTGTGGATGGCCGACACCCAGACCGCGCAATCCCATGCCGACTGGCTGCAAACCCTGCACTCGATCGAAACCCTGAAACCGAAAACCGTGGTGCCGGGTCACTACCTGGGTGACAGCGCCCGTTCGCTGGCAGCGGTGAAATTCACCGCCGACTACATCAAGGCGTTCGACGCAGAAACTGCCAAGGCCAAAGACTCTGCCGCGCTGATCTCCGCGATGAAAAAACGCTACCCGTCACTGGGCGAAGAAAGCTCGCTGGAGCTGAGCGCCAAAGTCGCCAAGGGCGAAATGCAGTGGTAACCCGATTCTGAAAAACGCAGCACTCTCAAGCCAACTGGAGAATGTCATGAGCAAGATCGCAATCATTGGTGCCACCGGCCGTGCCGGCAGCCAATTGCTGGAAGAAGCCCTGCGTCGCGGCCACAGCGTCACCGCCATCGCTCGGGATACCTCGAAGATCGGTGCCCGCGCCGGTGTGGTCAGCAAGAATGTCGACGTGCTGAATGCAGCCGCGTTGCAGGACGCCGTCGCCGGTCACGATGTGGTCATCAGCGCCGCGCATTTCGCCACGGTGCCGGCCAGCGCGCTGATCGGTCCGGTGAAACAGGCTGGGGTGAAACGTCTGCTGGTGGTCGGCGGTGCCGGCTCGCTGTTGCTGCCGGACGGCACCCGCGTGATCGACAGCGCCGGTTTCCCGGCCGAGTACAAGGCTGAGGCCAGCGCCGGTGCGGCGTTCCTTGAGGCCTTGCGTCAGGAAAAGGAACTGGACTGGACGTTCCTGTCGCCGTCGGCGCTGTTCTTCGAAGGCGAGCGCACCGGTAAATTCCGCGTGGGCAAGGATGACTTGCTGGTGAGTGCTGACGGTCAGAGCTCGATCACCTTTGCCGATTACGCGATTGCTCTGATCGACGAAGTGGAAACGCCGAAGCACTCGCGTCAGCGGTTTACGGTCGGTTACTGACCGTATGATCGTTCCCACGTCGAGGCGTCGAACCGTCCGCGTGGGAATGCCTCACTGGACGCTCCGCGTCCGCTTCGGCATGGGACGCGGAGCGTCCCGGGCTGCATTCCCACGCGGAGCGTGGGAACGATCAAAGAAGGGGTGCGTGGAAACGATCATCAAGTGAGGGCGGGCTCAGCGGGTATGAGCCTGTTCCACCAACCACCCCATCAATTCCTGCAACTTCGCCGAAGGCTCCGACGCCGGCGCGACGATGTAATAGCCCAATCCCGTCTTCACCTTCAGATCGAACGGCATCACCAGTCGCCCGGCGTTCAAGTCGTCGCCGATCAGTGACCAGTCGCCGATCGCCACCCCTGTCCCGTGGGACGCCATCGACATCGCCTGATCGAGCGTTTCGAAATGCTGACCGCTGGCGATATTGCTCAAGTGCAGTTCGGCGGCTTCAAGCCAGAGTGTCCAGTCGTCATCGGTGTGAGTCGGGTGCAGCAGCAGATGCTGTTGCAGATCTGCCGGTGTGTGCAGGGCCGGCCCGCCGTTGAGCAGCGTCGGTGAGCAGACTGGCGTCAGTTGTTCATCGAACAGATGCAGGGTCGCGGGTGAGTCGTGTGGCGCGGTGCCGTAGATCACCGCCGCATCGAACTGCTCGCGATGAAAATCCACCCCGTGCTGCAACGAGGCCGTGAGCTTCACCGGTACGTCCGGGCGCTCGCGCTGCCATTGCAGCAGACGCGGCAACAGCCAGCGCATCACGCAGCTCGGCGCCTTGAGTTGCAGGGTTTCGCGCTTGGCGCCGATCTGCTCCACCGAGTCGCCGATCAGGCTGAACACCTGCTGCACCCGTGGCAGCCATTCGCGACCTTCGGCCGTCAGCTCCAGGCCCCGGGCCAGGCGAATGAACAGCTCATAACCCAGATGTTCCTCCAGCCCGGCGATCTGCCGGCTCACCGCACCCTGGGTGATGTGCAACTGCTCGGCGGCCCGGGTGAAGTTGCAGCACTGCGCGGTGATCAGAAACGTATGCAGGGCGGGCAGGGGAGGCAGTCGTTTCATGTGGATCCAAGGTATGACGTGAGGACATGGCTAGTATGAGCTTTTATCGATTGTTGCGGCTACGGGTCGCCCGTTTCAATGAGGCCAATCACCGGTTCCTTAAAGCCCGGTGCCTCAATGAACAAGAAGGGCAAAGACATGGCGACGTGTGGCGAAGTACTGGTCAAGTTACTCGAAGATTATGGGGTCGAGCAGGTGTTCGGCATTCCCGGTGTGCATACCGTGGAGCTGTATCGCGGGCTGGCCCGTTCGAGCATCAACCACGTCACCCCGCGCCATGAACAGGGCGCCGGCTTCATGGCGGACGGCTACGCCCGCACCAGCGGCAAACCGGGTGTGTGTTTCATCATCACCGGCCCGGGCATGACCAACATCACCACCGCGATGGGCCAGGCTTACGCCGATTCGATCCCGATGCTGGTGATCTCCAGCGTGCAGTCGCGCAGTCAACTGGGCGGCGGACGCGGCAAGCTGCACGAACTGCCGAACCAGAGCGCACTGGTCGGCGGCGTGGCGGCGTTCTCCCACACGCTGATGTCGGCGTCCGAATTGCCGGGCGTACTGGCCCGTGCTTTCGCGCTGTTCCAGGCCGGGCGTCCGCGTCCGGTGCACATCGAAATTCCGCTGGATGTGCTGGTCGAAGAAGCCGACGAACTGCTGACCAGCGTGCCGGTCAACATCGACCGCGCCGGTGCTGCGCCGGCCGCCGTGAGCCGCATGACTGAACTGCTGGCCGGCGCCCAGCGTCCGCTGATCCTCGCCGGTGGCGGCGCCATCGACGCGACTGCCGAACTCACTGAACTGGCCGAGCTGCTCGATGCACCGGTGGCCCTTACCATCAACGCCAAAGGTATGTTGCCGTCCAGCCATCCGCTGTTGATCGGTTCGACCCAGAGCCTGGTGGCGACCCGCGCCCTGGTGGCCGATGCCGACGTGGTCCTGGCGATCGGCACTGAACTGGCCGAAACCGACTACGACGTCACCTTCGCCGGCGGCTTCGAAATCCCCGGCAAGCTGCTGCGCGTCGACATCGATCCGGATCAGACCGTACGCAATTACCCGCCTCACGTGGCGCTGGTCGCCGACTCACGCAACGCCGCACAGGCGCTGCTCAGTTCGCTGTCGCACAAACCGCTGGCCGAGCGCCGCAACGACTGGGGCCAGGTGCGCGCCGCGCGTCTGCGTGAAGACTTGGCCGCGACCTGGGACGCGCCGACTTTGGCCCAGACCCGTTTCCTCGAAACCGTGCTGCACGAATTGCCGAACGCGGTGTTCGTCGGCGACTCCACGCAACCGGTGTACACCGGCAACCTGACCTTCAACCCGGAGCGCCCGCGCCGTTGGTTCAACTCGTCCACCGGTTACGGCACTCTCGGTTACGCCTTGCCGGCGGCGATTGGCGCATGGCTCGGCGGCTCTCTGGAACATGGCGCGCGTCCGCCGGTGGTGTGCCTGATCGGCGATGGCGGTCTGCAATTCACCCTGCCGGAACTGGCCAGCGCCGTGGAAGCGCGCACCCCGGTGATCATCCTGCTGTGGAATAACCAGGGTTACGAAGAGATCAAGAAATACATGGTCAACCGCGCCATCGAGCCGGTGGGCGTCGACATTTACACCCCGGACTTCATCGGGGTAGCCAAAGCCCTGGGTTGCGCGGCGCAATCGATCAGCTCCGCCGAACACCTGCGCGGTGCACTGCGCGCCGCCACCGATCGTCAGGGCCCGACCCTGATCGAAATCGACCAGACCCAATGGATGAAGGCGGTGGCCCAATGATGAATTTCCCGACCACACTCGACGGCCTGTACATCAACGGCCAATGGTCCGCCGGGCGCGAACACCTGCGCGTGATCAACCCGGCCACCGAAGCACTGCTGACCACGGTCAACGGCGGTGACGAAAGCGCTGTCAATCAAGCGGTAACGGCGGCGACCGAAGCCTTCAAGGGCTGGTCGAAAACCACCGGTGCCGAGCGCGGCGCGATCCTGCGCAACATCGCCAATGGCGTGCGCAACGGTCGCGAACATCTGATGAAGTTGCAGTCGAGCAACAACGGCAAACCGCAGTTCGAAGCGGGCATCGATGTCGATGACGTGATCGCCACCTTCGAATACTACGCCGAACTCGCCGAAGGCCTCGATGCGAAACAGGACAGCAACGTGCCGCTGCCCAGCGACGACTTCAGCGCACGTCTGCGCCGCGAGCCGTGCGGTGTGGTCGGGCTGATCGTGCCGTGGAATTTCCCGATGGTCACCACCGCGTGGAAACTCGCCCCGGCCCTGGCCGCCGGTTGCTGCGTGGTGCTCAAACCGTCTGAAGTCACGCCGCTGCCGGAGCTGGAGCTGGCGACCATCATCGCCGAATCCGGTTTGCCCAAAGGCGTGTTCAACCTGGTGTGCGGCACCGGTCTGGCAGTCGGCGCGCCGCTGTCGGCGGACCCGCGCATCGCCAAGGTTTCCTTCACCGGCAGCAACGCCGTGGGTGTGCAAGTGATGCAGCGCGCCGCTGAAACCGTGAAGGGTGTGAGCCTGGAACTGGGCGGCAAGTCCTCGCTGCTGATTCTGGAAGATGCCGACCTGGATCTGGCGGTGGAGCTGGCTTGCGGTGGCGGCTTCTTCAATGCCGGGCAGATGTGCTCGGCCACCAGCCGGGTGCTGGTCGCCGATGAACTGGCCGATGAGTTCCTGATTCGTCTGAAGGCCCGCGCGGAAAAAATCCGTGTCGCCGATCCGTTCGATCCTGACGTCGAGATGGGCGCACTGGTCAATCAGGCGCAGTACCAGCGTGTGCTCGGTCATATTGACCGTGGCCTCAGCGCCGGGGCCAAGCTGATCTGTGGCGGCAATCGTCCCGCCGATCTGCCGCGCGGCTATTTCTTGCAGCCGACGATCTTCACCGAAGTGCCCCTCGACAGTGCGCTGTGGTGCGAAGAGATTTTCGGCCCGGTGATCTGCGTGCGCAGTTTCGCTTCGGAAGCAGAAGCGATTGCCCTGGCCAACGACAGCCAGTTCGGTCTGGTCGCCAGCGTGGTTACCCGTAATGCCGAGACCGCGGATCGGGTCGCCAACGCCTTGCAGGCGGGGCTGGTGTGGCTCAACGCGCCGCAGGTGATCTTCCCGCAGACGGCGTGGGGTGGCTACAAACAGAGCAGCATCGGCCGCGAGTTGGGGCCGTGGGGCCTGGCGGCATTTCAGGAAATCAAGCACGTGATCCGCGCGCTCTGAATGCCCGAAAAAGGTCAGCGCATGCTTCGCAACGAGGCATGCGCCGGCGTCATGGCTCCAATGAGTTTTTATCGATAGTCAGGTGTTTTGCACGACCTCAGGATGAACCCGCAGACCACGCTCAAGCCCTTTGAAACCGGGCGCTTGAGCAATATCGGTCAAGCAGATGCAAGGGTTGCGATCAATCTCATACTTACAAGAATAATGGGAGTCCCAAATGGGCGAGCACGATCTGAACAGGCGTCAATTCATCAAAACCGTCGGCGTGGCTTCGGTGGCTGCGGCGGCCATGAGCATGCCCTTCATCCGGGCCAGTGCCAGCGACACCCGCTTTGCCGGCAAGACCCTGCGCCTGTTGACCTGGTCCGATGACACGGGCCTGGCTGCACTGCGCAACATCGCTGCAACGTTCGAAGCCAAGACCGGCGCCAAAGTGATTGCCGACCGCACCGGCAGCACCTCGGAAATGGTCGCCAAACTCAAGGCCGGCGGTGACCGTCCGCAGTACGACATCATCACTCTGGCTGGCGTTGGCGCCGAAGGTCTGGCCGCTGCCGGACTGCTGGAAAAACCCGATCTCAACCGCATTCCCAACCTGGTCGACGTCCCGGAAAAATACCGCACCGGCGCCAACGGTCACGGCATCGGCTACCTGCTGTGGTGCAACAGTCTGGTCTATAGCACGCGCACCCAGAGCACCGCGCCGGACAGCTACGCGGCACTGTGGGACGCCGATCTGGCGCCGAACATTTTCCTGCCGCCGCCGAACTGGACCGAAGCGATGGACCTGATCATCATCGCCGCGAAACTGGCCGGTGGTGACGAGCACAACATCGAACCGGGCTTCAAGAAACTCGCCGAGCTGAAAGACCGCGTAGTGACCCTGGGCGAAAACCCCAACCAGATCGCCGAGCTGTTTCGCACCGGTTCCCTGGACATGGGTGGCCTCTACGCCCCGGCTTTTTTCCCCAAACAGATCCGCGACCCGAACTACGGCCTGGGCGCCACGTTCGGCATGAAGGAAGGTTTCTACACCGACCTGATGCTCTCGGTAATGCCGAAGAACCGTCCGGGCGAAACCGACCTGGCCTACGCCTTCATCGATCACTCCCTCGACCCGCTGGTGCAGGGCAAGATGGCCGAAGACATCTTCAACGGCCCGGTCAACGCCAAGGCGATCATCTCCGCCGAAGCGCGCAAGAGCCCTTTCATCCTCACGCCGGAGCAGATCGCGGAGAAGGCGATCATGCACGACAACGCCTTCCTGGCGACCGTGCATGACCAGTGGATTCGTCGCTACACGGAAATTTTTTCTTCCTGACGCCGACCTTCCGGGGCCCCGCATGATCGGGGTGCCCGGGAGATTCGTTTTCCATTGACGAGATCATTGCTATGGAACATCAATCCCTGACCCAACCGGTCGGCACGGGTGACGTGCGCCCGGCGCGCGGTGTTTCGCCGACGGCGCGGGCGTGGTTTTTCCTCACGCCGTCGATGCTGTTTCTCGGCGTGCTGATTGCCGCCAGCCTGCTGGTGCTGCGCATGAGCGTCGGCACCAAGGGTGCGGAGTGGTCCGGTTTCAGCCTGGCCAGTTACGCGCAGTTGCTCGAACCCTACTACCTCAAATCGTTGCTGCTGACCTTGCGTCTGGCGCTGATCAGCGCGGTGATCGCCGTGGTGCTGGCGATCCCGGTGGCGTACACCATGTCGCGCCTGACCTCGCCATTCGTGCGGCGGATTTTTCTGGCGGCGGTGCTGTTGCCGTTGCTGGTCAACCTGCTGCTGCAAAGCTATGGCTGGCTGGTGATCCTCGGCCCCGGCGGCATGCTCAACCAGACCCTGATGGGCCTGGGTCTGATCAAGCGCCCGATCATGTTGCTGTACAACCAGAACGGCGTGTTGATGGGCCTGGTGCAGACCGCGTTTCCGCTCGCCGTGCTGCCGATTGCCAGCGCCATGCGCGGTGTCGCCCGCAGTTACGAAGAAGCTGCCGCGACCCTCGGTGCCAGTCGTTTTCAGGTGTTCCGTCAGGTGGTGCTGCCGATGAGCCTGCCGGGAATCATCACCGGCGCGACCCTGGTGTTCGCCTACAACGCCAGCAGCTTCGTGGTGCCGTTGCTGCTCGGCGGTCGGCGCGTGCCGATGCTCGCGGTGATGGTGCATGACCAGATCGCACCACTGATGAACTGGCCCGCCGCATCCGCCGCCGGGGTGGTGCTGATCGTCACCACGCTCGCCATCATGACCTTGTCCGAATACATCACCGGCCGCCGTCGCCGTCTGCTGGAGGCTTCGCAATGAGTGCGCTGATCAAGAAGCGTCAGTCGCTGTTGCCGGGCGACACCGGCAAGTTCGCCGGCATTCTGTCCGGGATCATTTTGTTCCTGGCCGTGTTGCCGATTCTGACCATGATCGTGATGTCGTTCAGCGGCGCGTCGAACCTCGATTTCCCGCCGAGCAGCTACAGCCTGCAGTGGTACAAGGCGGCGTGGCACACCTTCGTCTCGCCGGACGCCAGCGATGTGTTGAGCCTCGGCCAGGCCATGGGCACCAGCTTGCTGGTGTCGTGCCTGACGATGATTTTCGCCACGCTGATCGCGGTGCCGGCGGCCTATGCGCTGACCCGCTGCGAGTTCCGTGGCAAGGGCGTGGCGCTGCAATTGATGTCGCTGCCGCTGGTGTTCCCGATGGTGGTGCTGGGGCTGGCCTTGCTGCTGGTGTTCGACAGCCTGCCGTTCCACATGACCACCTCGCGGCTGGTGATCGCCCACGTGATTCTGGCGCTGCCGTTTGTGGTGAAGAACTGCACGGCGGCCATGCTCTCCATCGGCAGCGAAGTCGAAGAGGCGGCGCAGATGCTCGGCGCTTCGCCGCTGCGGGCCATCGTCGATGTGGTGGTGCCGTTGATGAAGTCGGGGATTCTGGCGGGGATGCTGCTGGCGTTCATCGTCTCGTTCAACGAATTCACCGTGACCTATTTCCTCTACACCATCGACGTCATGACCGTGCCGATCTGGATGTACAGCCGTACCGTGTCATCGCTCGACCCTACCGTGTTCTCGTTTGCCGTGCTGATCGTGCTGATCGACTTCGTCCTGATCTGGGCGCTGGAGAAGCTGGTCGGTGAGGGCGGCGTTTCCTTTTGATTGTGAGGTGCAATATGACTGGACTGATTCTGGAAAACGTCGAGAAACACTACGGCTCGGCCTGCGCGGTAAAAGACGTCAACCTGCATTTGCCCGAAGGCAAACTGGTGTGCTTCCTCGGCCCGTCGGGCTGCGGCAAGACCACGTTGCTGCGGATGATCGCCGGGCTGGAAACCCTCACCGGCGGCGAGATCCGCCTGGACGGCGAGGACATCGGCCACACCCCGGCGCACCTGCGCAACTTCGGCATGGTGTTCCAGTCGCTGGCGCTGTTTCCGCACATGACCGTGGGCGAAAACATCGCCTATCCGCTGAAACTGCGCGGTGTGAGCAAGGCCGATCAACAGGCGCGGGTGGTGGAGTTGCTGGAACTGATCCAGCTGCAGCCGATGATCGATCGCCCGGTGGCCAAGCTCTCCGGTGGTCAGCGTCAGCGAGTGGCGATTGCCCGGGCGATTGCCTCGCACCCGAAAATCCTGTTGCTCGACGAACCGCTGTCGGCGCTGGATGCCAAGTTGCGTGAGTCGATGCAGGTGGAAATCCGTCAGCTGCAACAACGCCTGAACATCACCACAATCATGGTTACCCACGATCAACGCGAGGCCATGACCATGGCCGATATCGTGGTGGTGTTGGGTGAACATCGGGTGCAGCAGGTGGGTACGCCGATTGAAATCTATCGGCACCCGGCCAACGAATTCGTCGCGGACTTTATCGGCTCCGGCAATATCTTCCCGGCCACCGCGCTGGGCGATGGCAAGGTCGTGCTGCCGGGGGGCGATGCCCTGCAAGTGCCGATCTGCAGCAGCATCGTGATCGGGCAGAAAGTGAAAATGCTGATCCGCCCCGAAGACCTGCAACTGTCGGCGCCGCAGGCCACGGCGGGCAATCGCCTGCTGGGCAAGGTGACGTTTGTGCGGGATATCGGCGCGACCATCGAGACTACGGTGGAGTGTTCAGGGGTGACGTTCACGGCGCTGAGCACGCCGTGTCAGGGCTTCGGTCTGGGGATCGGGCATCCTGTTTCGGTGACGTTGCCGAGTGAGGCGTGTCGGGTGCTCGGCGCTTGATACGGACTTGCCCCCTCACCCCAGCCCTCTCCCTGTATGTACCTGAGACATGGTGAACACATGTTCGGAGACATGGTGGACGGTTTTAGATCCTCTTACCTGCCGTAACAATCTGCAAGTTCAAGTCGATTCGGGCGATACGATGTCTACTCCAGTAGACATCGTGGATGCCATCCTCCGCTGTTTCCCTGATCGCTATCGACAGCCCGTAAAACGCTTTTCCGATTGAGTATTCACGGTTCCTCCAGTAGATCTCGCCCTTCACCTGGACCTTTCTGACCACATCTCCGTCGGCATATTCCGGCGCCGTTTGCTGCTCCTGATACTCCCGAGGGCTGCTGCTGTAGCGAGTCGCCGGTACCTGCATATCCAGCGCTTGATGAGGACGTTTCTGGTTGTAGACATCACGCCAGATATCAAACGCCTGTTGTGCGCTGTTGAGGTCCGTGAAGTGCCGACCTTGCAGGACTTCACTCTTCAGGCTGCGGTGGAAACGCTCCAGCTTGCCCTGGGTCTGCGGATGATAAGGCCGGGAGTGACCTACCTTGATGCCCTGACTCATCAGCCAGACTTCCAGCGCGGTATAAACCCCAGTCTGGTCACCCCAGGGCGAACCGTTGTCCATCGTCATGCGCAAAGGCAGGCCGTAACGCCGAAAGACCCGGATTAGATGCTCCTGGACGGTGTCGCGCTGCTCGTTGGCGCACGCGGCGATGCACATCGAAAACCGCGAGTGATCGTCCAGTATCGTCAACGGATGGCAACGCCCCTGACTCAGGCCGAAATGGCCCTTGAAGTCCATCTGCCAAAGATCGTTGGGCGCTTCATGCTCGAACCGGATAAACGGTTTGATCTCGGCAGCCTTTGGATCAACGCGCGAATGACGCTGTAAAACTGCATGCACGGTGCTGACGGAAGGCATCACTAAACCCTTGTCTTCCAGCACGCGTTTGAGCTTGCGAGCGCCCCAAGCCGCGTACTCCTGACTCACGGTCAGAATCTGCTTCTCCACCTCGTCAGCACAACGTTTGGGTGACGTCTTGGGTCGTCGCGACTGATTGCTCAGCCCCTCAGCCCCTGATTTTTCAAACCTGCTGAGCCATTTGTAGGCAGTGCTAGGGCTGATGTTGAATCGACGGCAAAGCTGCCGAACATTGGCCCCTTCTTGCCGAGCCAAAAGCACGAATTCTGTACGAAGCTGCACGGTAGACACCTCTTGCCAAGACACAGGCCATCTCCTTCGTGATGAGCAATGTGTCTATTTAAAAGTGTCCACCATGTCTCCGAACACCTGTCCACCATGTCTCCGGTACATACACTCCCCGAGGGAGAGGGAGCCGACCGAGGTGTCTGGCGCTGTCCGTCGACCTGAGAGATCGAGTCGATTATGGATTCGGTAAAGTAATTTCAGGTCGGTGTATTTCGTGAATATCCCCCAATCGGTTCCCTCTCCCTCCGGGCGGTCCGACGTTTCGGGAGGGCTAGGGTGAGGGGGAGCTTTTGAGTTCACACCGAAAGCCGCAACCGCGCCAGATCCCTCAACGGCGGCGCCCCAAATAACCGGCTGTACTCACGACTAAACTGCGACGGACTTTCATACCCCACCCGATACCCCGCCGCCGACGCTTCCAGCCCCTCAGCCAACATCAAACGCCGCGCCTCTTGCAGGCGCAGCTGCTTCTGATACTGCAACGGGCTCATCGCCGTCATCGCCTTGAAGCGGTGATGCAAGGTCGAGACGCTGAGGTTCACTTCCTTCGCCAGGTCATCAATGCGCAGCGGCTGTTCGAAGTTGCCGTTGAGCCATTTGATCGCCTGGCTGATGCGGTGGCTCTGGCTGTTGGCGATGGCGATTTCGTATAGCCGATGGCCCTGCGGACTGCGCAACAGGCGATAGAGAATCTCCCGGCGGATCAGCGGCGCGAGCATGGCGATGTCTTTCGGTGCGTCGAGCAGGCGGGCCAGACGCAGCACCGCATCGAGCATGGCGCTGTCGATCTTTTCCACATACAAACCGCGCCCGGTCGGCCGGGTCGGCACGCCCATCGGGCCGGCATCGGCGATCAGCGCAGTGATCTCCGCCGGATCGATGTCCAGGCGCACGGCGAGGATCGGTTCCTCCGGCGAGACATTCACCACCCGACCGCTCAACGGCATCGAGACCGACACCACCAGATAATTGAGCGGGTCGTAATTGAAGAACTCATCCGCCAGCCGTACCTCTTTGCGCCCCTGGGCCATGATGCACAGCGCCGGTTGCGCAAGCACCGGGGCGAAGTCATGGGACTGGGTGTGGCGCGACATGAACAGCGAACCGACGGCAGTGGCATAACTGCCATCTTCGGACGTGTTGCGGCGGATGATCGCCGCCAGTTCCGCGCGCTGCTTTTCCATGTCGGCATCGGGTGGCGCTTGAAAACGATCGAATGACGTCACGTGCGGCATCCTCGGCAAAGTCGGTGGGAATGGAGCAGAGCATAAGTTTGTGCAAGCCAGGGCGGTAGACACATCCTGCGAAATGCTTGCCTGATCCTGCATTGGGTTGTTGGCCCATCCAGCCATAGCAGGACGCAGGTGGTCAGAGTTGCCCGAAACCGGTGTGACAGGACGGTGACAGGAATTTACGACCTGTTACAGGTCTGCAAGACAGTCTCGCAGGATTGTGCAACTCGACGGCAGGAATCGACTAACGGCGAACGGGGGGCGGCCCTTAACCTTGAATCCTGTCGCAGCCCGTCCCCGGCTGCCACGCGACTCCCTGGGAGGGTTGAACATGTCCAAGCAGATTCCCGTCAGTCATATGGCCTTCGTTCGAGCGCGTGCCGGACGTTCGGCGGAACTCGGCATGCGCCTGAGCGCCCTGATCGAACCGTCCCGCGCCGCCCCCGGTTGCCTGAGCTTTGCCTTGCAGCATTCGCAGTGCGATCCGGATTTGTGGCTGGTCTCCGGTTTCTGGAGCAACCAGCAGTCGATGACCGCGTACTTCAGCAGCCCGTCGATGGAAGTCTTTGCCGAGCTGGTGCAGGACCTGGTGGTCAACAGCCTGGATTTCCACACGTTCAAGGAAGTCTCGGCCGCACAGGCCGTAGGGCAATGCACCGCGCCGATACACAAACTCGCCGGTTGAATGTTTAATGTCCGGCTTATCCGACTGAGCCAGGACCTGCGATATGGCACGTAAAGAGTTCGAACACTTCGAAGCGGTTTCCGCTGTAGTCCCCGTCGAGTTGGGCGGCAACAAGGGTTATCACGCGGCAATCGCCGTCAAGGCCCTGGTCGACGGCGGTGCGCCGCGCTTTCACAAGCTGCTGAATGATCAGGTTTTCCCCGGCGCCATCGCGGCCGATGAAGCCGCGATCAACGAACTGGACAAGCTCAAGGGCGTCACCGACGACGCCGAGCTGATCTGGTAAGCGCTTACTTCGTCGCCCCCGGGCGCCACATCTTGAACAACGCCTCCGGCCCCAGCTGGAAGTAGTCCGCCGGCCCGCCGCCCCGCAGTATCGGTTCGGCGGCGGCGGTGTCGTAGATCCCGTCCTTCAACAGCCACTTGGCAATGTGCACGGCGACCACTTCGCCGAGCACCAGCCAGCTCGGCACGGTCTCGCCGTCGGCGCGCTGCAACTGAATGATCTGGGTGACCTTGCACTCGAAGGACACCGGGCTTTCGGCCACGCGCGGCACGGCAATCACCTTCGACGCCACCGGTGTCAGCCCCGCCAGTTCGAACTCATTGACCTGCGGCCCGACCATCGCGCAGCTCTGGTTCATCTGCTCGGCCAGCGGGCGGGTGGCGAGATTCCAGACGAATTCGCCGGTCTGCTCGATGTTGTTCAGGCTGTCTTTGCGACCGACGCTGGAGAACCCGATGATCGGCGGAATGTAGTTGAACGCGTTGAAAAAACTGTAGGGCGCCAGGTTCAACCGGCCCTCGGCATCCTGCGACGAAATCCAGCCGATGGGACGCGGGCCGACGATGGCGTTGAACGGATCGTGCGGCAGGCCGTGGCCGTTGGCCGGTTCGTAGAAATGGATGTCATCGGGCATGGCGGGTGTTCCTGGAAACGGCTGTCAGAGAGCGGCCATAGTGCAAGGACGGGCGGCTGATTTCCAGCCCTCCAGACATGACTAAGCCCGGCCGAAGCCGGGCTGTGGTGTGTGCATCCTGCCGATCAGCTGATGGCAGCGGCGGTACCGGTTTTATCGAAACCGTCTGCAGCGATGGCGTTGGCAGTGCCGGTCTTGTCGAAACCATCAGCAGCAACGGCTTTGCCGACGTTGGTCTTGTCGAAGCCGTCAGCAGCATAGGCGCCGGTGTGGCTGGTTTCGATGGCAGCGCTGGCGCCGGAAATGAAGTCGGCGGATTTGGTTTTGTCCGAGCCATCGGCGGCGAAGGTGTTGGCGGCCAGTACGGACAGGGTCAGGGCGAGGATCAGTTTGGTTTTCATGGTCGTTCTCCAGATTCGAAATTCGTTGGCGATGTGTTTCGCATGGGGTTCATGCTACGCCAACTAAATTGATTAAAAAGCGCAAAATAATGCTAAAAACAATCGATTAAATTGATATTAAGGGCGGCGCATTCAATTCGCTTCCGTCGTCGGAGCGAGCGTCGCGCAGTTAATCGATCAGGTAGGGGAAGGATGCGGCAGGGGCATTAACCGGTGATTAATCGCCGTTTTTGGCTTGTGTGACAGATTTTTCATACATTCCCGACCGGTTTTTCACCCGCGCAACGCCAGTCTGCCCACGGCCATAAAGCCAAAAACCGGCCGTCACACACTGGAGCGTTGCCTGCGATGAACAAACTGCCTCAAATCACCCTGGCCTTCTGGGTCATGAAAATCTGCGCGACGACCCTGGGGGAAACCGCGGGGGATTTGCTGTCGATGACCCTCAATGTCGGTTACGCCATCAGCTCGCTGATCCTGATCAGCGTGTTTGTCCTGACCCTGATCACGCAATTGATGTCCAAGACCTACAAGCCGCTGCTGTACTGGATCGTGATTCTGTCGACCAGCACCGCCGGCACCACCATGTCGGACTTCATGGACCGCACGCTGGAACTGGGTTACGCCACCGGTTCCATGATCCTGATCGCGATCCTGCTGGCGATCTTCGCGGCATGGCGCCTGAGCGGCGACTCGCTCAACGTCACCAAGGTGCAGAGTTTTCGCGGCGAGATGTTCTACTGGATGGCGATTTTGTTCTCCAACACCCTGGGCACCGCGCTCGGCGATTACCTGGCGGACGACTCGGGCCTGGGCTTTGCCGGTGGCGCGCTGTTGATCGGCTCGGCGATTGGCGTAGTCGTGCTGCTCAAGTACTTCACGAAGATTTCGACGGTGGCGCTGTTCTGGGTGGCGTTCGTGCTGACCCGGCCCTTCGGCGCGACCTTGGGCGACTTGATGACCAAGTCCCATGAGAAGGGTGGGCTGGACTTTGGCACCATCGGTTCGTCGGCGGTGCTGGCGGGGATTCTGCTGGTGATGATCGTCGGGGCGTCGTATGCGCAGAAGCGTTATGGCAAGCCGCAGGTTGCCGAGTCGGCATGAGACCGAGTTGACGTCAATCGCGAGCAGGCTCGCTCCCACATTGGATCGGCGTAAATCTGATCCTGTGGGAGCGAGCCTGCTCGCGATGGGGCCAGAACAGCCACCAGTGCAGTGGCTGAATAAACCCGGTCAGTCAGTGACGATCCGCGAATGTTTCTGCGTGTCTTTCATGGTGATGTACACCAGCAGGGACACCGCGATGCAAGCGGTCACGTACCAGTAGTAACCGGTTTCCATGCCGATGCTCTTGAACCACAGCGCGATGTATTCGGCGGTGCCGCCGAAGATCGACACGGTCAGTGCGTACGGCAGGCCGACGCCCAGGGCGCGGATTTCGGTCGGGAACAGCTCGGCTTTCACCACGGCATTGATCGAGGTGTAGCCGCTGACGATGATCAGCGCCGCCATGATCAGGAAGAACGCGCCCCACCAGGTCTGGATGGTGTGCAGGGTCATCAGGATCGGCACGGTGAAGATCGTCCCGAGCACGCCGAAGGCGATCAGGATCGGCCGACGACCGATTTTATCGGACAGGCCGCCGATGATCGGTTGCAGGCACATGAACAGGAACAGCGTGGCGGCGGAAATGGTGGTGGAGTCGGAGATGCTCATGCCGACGGTGTTCACCAGGTATTTCTGCATGTAGGTGGTGTAGGTGTAGAACGCCAGCGTACCGCCCATGGTCAGGCCGACCACGGTCAGCAGTTCCTTCGGATGGCGCAGCAAGGTGCGCATGGCGCTTTCCCTGGACTTTTCCTTCTTGGTGAACGACTCGGTTTCTTCCATGCCACGACGCAGGTACAGCGCGACGATTGCACACAGCGCGCCGATGGCGAACGGAATACGCCAGCCCCACGCGTACAGCTCTTCGGTGGTCAGGAACTGTTGCAGCACGATCAGCACGCCCAGCGCGATGAGCTGGCCGGAAATCAAAGTCACGTACTGGAAGCTGGAGAAGAAGCCGCGACGATCCCTGGTCGCCATCTCCGACAGGTAGGTCGCCGAGGTGCCGTATTCGCCACCGACCGACAGGCCTTGCAGCAGTCGGGCGAACACCAGCAGGATCGGCGCGCCGACACCGATGGTTTCATAGCCCGGGCTCAGGGCGATGATCAGCGAGCCGAAGCACATCAGGTAAACCGAGGCCATCAGGGCTTTTTTGCGTCCGACCTTGTCGGCGTACAGGCCCATCAGCCAGCCACCGATCGGGCGCATCAGGAAGCCCACGGCGAAGATCGCGGCGGTGTTGAGCAGTTGGGCGGTGGTGTCGCCTTTGGGGAAGAAGGCTTTGGCGAAGTACAGCGAGAAGGCGGCATAGACGTACCAGTCGTACCACTCGACCATGTTGCCGACGGAACCGCTGAAGATCGACTTGATGCGACTGGCGGTGGTTCGTTCTTTGGCCGGCACGGCAGCCGACCCAAGGGGCAGGGCGTTGGAGTTATCCATTGAAGGATCCTTCGTTTAATTGTTTTTGTGGAGCGCGTTGGAACGCAGCCTGCGAGGGCTATAGCAGGAGCTGTGCCAACGGGGGGAGGGCCGGTTTAGAAGGGCTGGAGAGATGGGTTGAGCGGGATTTTGCCGATGATCCGGAATGAATGAGCGGATTTCCGCTCATTCAGCGTGATCGTTCCCACGCTCTGCGTGGGAATGCAGCCGGGGACGCTCTGCGTCCCAAAGCGGACGCAGAGCGTCCATTGAGGCATTCCCACGCGGAGCGTGGGAACGATCAATCATCAAACGATCAGTCGGGTACGAACATCTCCCGGGTCAGACCATGCCGCTGCATCTTTTCATTAAACGTGCGACGCGGCAGTTGCAGTTCCTCAAGCACGGCTTTCACATCGCCCTTGTGCCGTGTCAAAGCGGCCCGCAAACACTGCGCCTCAAACGCCTCCTGCTGCGCCGCCAGCGACTGGCCCGGATCAATCCCCTGCACCGGTTCATCCAGCCCCAACACCTGACGTTCGGCCACGTTCGCCAACTCGCGAACATTGCCCGGCCAGTCATGACTCAGCAGGTGACTCAACTGCGCACCACTGAGCGGCGGGAACGTCCGGCCCAAACGTTGGGCGGCGCTCTGGGCGAAGGACTCGAACAACAACGGAATGTCTTCGCGACGATCACGCAGCGGCGGCAGGCGCAATTCGGCGACGTTCAGGCGATACGCCAGGTCTTCGCGAAAACGCCCGGCCCGCGCTTCATCCAGCAAGTCGGGTTTGGTCGCCGCGACGATCCGCAAGTCCACCCGAATGCTCTGGTTCGACCCCAGCCGCTCCAGCTTCTGCTCCTGCAACACCCGCAGCAGTTTCACCTGCTGGGCCAGCGGCATGCTTTCGATTTCATCGAGAAACAGCGTGCCGCCATCGGCGTATTCCAGTTTGCCGATGCGCTTGCCGGATGCCCCGGTGAACGCGCCGCTCTCGTGCCCGAACAACTCGGCTTCGAACAGTTGCTCGGGGATCGCCGCGCAGTTCAACGCCACAAACGGCTTGTCGGCGCGCGGGCCGAAGTCGTGCAGGCAACGGGCGACCAGTTCCTTGCCGCTGCCGGTTTCGCCACGGATCAGCACGTTGACCGGCAGCGTCGCCAGGTCCAGCACCTGCCGGCGCAAGGTCTGCAAGCCACGGGACACACCGAGCAGCGTCGCATCCAGTCTGGCGCGGTTGTCGGCCTGCTCGTGCAGGGCGCGGTTTTCCAGCACCAGCCGACGCTTGTCCAGCGCCCGGCGCAGGCTGCCGAGCAGGGTCTCGGGGCTGAAAGGTTTTTCCAGAAAGTCGTAGGCGCCGTCGCGCATCGCTTCGACCGCCATCGGCACATCGCCGTGGCCGGTCAGCAGAATCACCGGCAGATCGGCATCCCGGCGCTGCACTTCGGCCAGCAGCTCAAGACCGCTGAGGCCCGGCATGCGCACATCGCTTAGGATCACCCCGGCAAAGTGCCTGGGCAGCGCCGCCAGACATTCCTCGGCACGGCTGAACAGCTGCACCTCGAACCCGGACAGGCTCAGCCATTGCTCGACCGCACTGCGAATGCTGCTTTCGTCATCGACCACCATTACCGCGTTGAGCATCAGATGTGCGCCTCCAGATCGATCGGCAAGGTCAGGCTGAACACCGCGCCGTTGTCGCCGTTTTCGGCGCACAGGCGCCCGCCGGATTCATGGACGATGGCGAACGATACTGCCAGCCCCAGACCCAGCCCGTCACCCACAGGTTTAGTGGTGAAGAACGGATCGAACACCTGACCCAGATGTTCTTCGGCGATGCCGCCGCCGTTGTCGATGACGTTCAGGCGCCACAGTTGCTCGTCGGCTTCCAGACGGATTTCCAGACGTTTGCACGGCTTGCCTTGCATGGCATCAAGGGCGTTGCGCAGCAAATTGATCAGCACTTGTTCGAGGCGGATCGCATCGCCGCGCACCCACGCCGGGCGGGTCAGGTGCAGCACCAGACTGACCTGTTCATCGCGCAGACGCGCATCGAGCAATTGCAGGGCCTGATCGACCACTGTCGCCAGGTCCAGCCGTTCGCGCAAGCCGCTGGGGCTCTTGCGGGCGAAGGTTTTCAGGTGGCCGGTGAGGGCGGCCATGCGCGTGAGCATTTCATCCACCGGTTTGAGCGCCTTGTAGGCGTCATCGACCCGACCGTGATCGAGCAGCAGTCTCAGAGTTGCAAGCTGCATGCGCTGGGCGGTCAACGGCTGATTGATTTCGTGGGCCAGCGCGGCGGACATCTGCCCCAGTGCCGCCAGTTTCGCTGATTGCACCAGACCGTCCTGCGCCGTGCGCAAATCCCGGGTGCGTTCCTCGACCAGTTGCTCAAGCTCTTCACGGCTGCGCTGGCGCATCTTCGCCAGACGCCAGCGCTGGTTGAGGAACAGCAACAGGAACACCAGCGCCAGCCACACTCCGGCGGCGGCGAGCCCGGCATTGCGCTGGTCTTCAAAGGACAGTTGCGGGCGGCGCAGCAGATGCAGGGTCCAGCCTTCGGCGGTCAGCGGCAGCGATTCCCACAGGTAATCCGCCGTGCCCTGCGGGCCTTCGACGCGGCGCAGATCACTGTTGTTATCGAAGCTGCGCAGCGCCAGATGTGTCAGCGGCACCAGCGACTGTTTGTCGTATTGGCGGGTAGTCTTGATCTCGCGGTAATCGGCCGGGCTCAGCGGGTGCAGCAGGCGATAGCGCCAGCCGGGCTGGTTGGCGATGAAGATGATCCCGCGCGCATCGCTGACCAGCAGGGTGTCGCTGCCCTGGCTCCATTCGCGTTCGAGTTCGGGGAATTCGAGCTTGACCACCATCGCCCCGAGGAACTCGCCGTTGTCGCCGAGCACCGCGCTGGACAGGAAATAACCGGGAATGCCGCTGGTCACGCCGACCGCGTAGAAACGCCCGGTGCCCTGGGTGCGGGTCTGACTGAAATAGGGGCGAAAGCCGTAGTTGTGACCGACGTAACTGCTGGGCAGACGCCAGTTGCTGGCGGCCACCGCGAGGCCGGTGCGGTCGAGCAGTTCAAGGGTCGAGGATTGGGCGGCGCCGTTGATCTTTTCCAGCTTCAGGTTGAGCGCTGCCTGCTGTTCGGCGCTCACGGGACCGGCCAGCGCCGCACGCAGCTGCGGGTCCAGTGCAAGCACGGCGGGCAGGGCGCGATAGCGGTCGATCAGGGTGTGCAGCGAGTTGGCGTACAGCGCCAACTGTTGATTGGCCCGCGCCGCGTCTTCTTCCAGCGCCTGGCGCTCGGCGTGGCGAATCGCAAGCGTCGCGGCGATGGCGGCGCCGGCGATGATCAGCAGGGTGTACAGCATCAAACGCAATGGGCGGGAAGTCGTGAGCATAGGGGTATCAGGCGCTGGACGGGCGAGCACGATAGCACGCACATGTACTGCTTGAGGTGCCGGGCGTGGCGACACGCGATCATGCAGCCCTGATCAGGTTCTGAGTCCGTCTCAGTTGCGCGATAGTGTGTCCCGTGGCGTCCGCCAGACTGGCCATCGAGTCTCCGGGAGCGCTGCCGAACACCTTATTCAGCGGTCGGTAAGTATGGATCGACTCGCGATTGGCGTTTGCGAAATGGTTCTGAAGCTCGCCGAGCGAGGCATTCAACACATTGACCATTCCGTCGATGTTAGCGTCCGCGTTGGCTTTTTTCTCCGGACTCAGTGGCTCTCCCGCCCCGGCGACTTCATGGAGTATCTCGAAAGTGCCCGCGATCGTGCTTAGAGCGGCACTGATCTCACTGGCAAAAGGTGTTTTGGTAATTTTCATGACAACGCTGGCAACGACAGGCCCCACTTCCTTGCCGCCCCGGAGCCAGCCTTTTCTGTTCATGGCAATCATGCCCTGGACGATGGCTCGGAACTTGTTCAGGACGTAAGAACCGTAGTTCATGGTCTTGTACTCGCCTTTTTTCACGATCCGGGCCGAGCTCAGCTTGCTCGACTTGAATTTGACCGAGGCGCTCAGGCCCATCCTTTCCGAGACAAAGTCCAATCCCATGCTTACCGATTTTTTGACGACGAATCCCAGGAAAATGCCCAGCGCTACGCCGACCGGTCCGGCGACACTGCCCAGTACCGCGCCGACAGCACCCAGGCCGATACCCGCCCCATAGCTGAGTGTCTGATTACCGAGATGCGTGGCTGTACGAATGGCGGCAGACTTGCCATGCGCTTGCGCAGACTGGTGGTTGAGAATCTGTTGTTCGGCTTCCTGAGCCCTGCGTGTCGTGAGCTCGAGGATCTTTTTATGTCGGTCGACCGCCCGTGACAACGTCATATTGGCTTGATATTGGGCCTGTTTCGCCGCACTCGCAGCCTTTCTGGTATCGCGTTGTTCAGACGTTTCGATAGCCGGGAAGCTGAGCCAGGTCTGTCCGTCGGCATCGACACGGGCTATGGGGTTGTTACCTACGAACGCATACATATTCAATCCATCCACCGCATAGGCCGGATCGGCGCTGATCCAGCGTCCCAGCCACGGTGCGTAGTAGCGGGCGCCGTAGTAGTACAGGCTGGTGGCATCCATTTCCTTGCCTGAATAACGTACGGTTTTGTAACCGACCTCGATGGCGGAACGCTTGGTATAGAACGCTGTTACTCCGAACGGCCGATAGCCTTCCTCGCTGATCAACTGCGCCTGAGCATCCAGCTCCTTGACCGCCGACCCCAAGTGATCGGCCAAGGTGAATCGCAGCTGATCAGCGCCGATGTTCGCCGGATCTTTCTCCCAGTGCAGGCAGCGTGCGCCGCCGGGGCCGATGTCGAGGGTGATGACGTGCAGTTCTTCGCCATTGTCTTTGGTGCGGATTTCCAGTTCCGGCAGATAGCGCACTTCGTGGAAGTGGCTGACTTTCGTAGTGTGGGTCTCGTGGCGTTTGTAGATCCGTTTGCCCAGGCTGTAACCGTAACACTCTTCGTCGTTGGCGCTGCTGCCGTTGCGGTCGACCAGGGTGACTTTTTCCAGTTCACCGTGAAGGTTCCACTGCATGGGCTGGCCGGGTTGCAGGGTCAGCAGATTGCCGGCCGGGTCGAACAGCTTGGCGAATTCAGGTGGTGGATCACCGGGTTTCCAGCGCACGCCATGGTTGCTGGCGGGATCGATGCTCGTCTCGAAGGTATGGTTGGCACCGTCGCGCACATGGGTGGTCTTGACGAGATTGTCGCCAGGACCGTAATCGTAGGTTTCGATGAAATTGCGCCGGTCGTTGGGATCAGTCGGTTGTGGCCGGCCGGGGTTGTCCTTCGGTGGAGCATCGCTGTAACCGGTGGCGCGGATCAGTCGGTACAGCGAGTCGTAGCTGAATTCACGATGGCCATCGACCAACTGGTTGCGAAAAAACGTCGGGATGTAGGCGTGATCGAGAATGCGGGTGATGTTGCCCACCGCGTCGTATTCGTACTCGTAATCCTGAAGTTTTTCCCCAGACGACTTTTTCGCGTAATGGCGATGCAGGCGGCCATCGGCGGCGCGGTAGTTCCAGCGGCTGATGACGCCATTGCCGGCGTGTTGCTCGGTGATCTGTCCGTCGGCGTTGTATTGAGCACTGTTCAACACGGTGTGCCAGTTGAGCTGGCCGTTGGTCTGGAGCCGGGTGTGTATGAGCTGCCCGGCAACGTCATAAGTCGGTTGCTGCTTGTGGCCAGCGGCGTCGATCGTCTCCAGTACCGTGTTCAGCGGGCTGAAAGTGCGTCGGCTGACAAAGGCTTTGTCATCGTGAAAGGTGCGGGTTTCTCGCAGTGCCGGGCCGGTCAGTGCGTAGCTGTGAAACTTCAGCGAGCCCGACGCGTCTTCCAGCTCGATCATCTGTCCGCGCAGGTTGTGACCGGCATCCTCGGTGGCATCGGCGTAAGTCATCTTTTCTACGCCGGCCATCGCGTTTACATCGCGCCTCACCGCCCGCAATTGATCATCGTATGTTGTACGCCAGTGATTGCCTCGCGCATCCCAGCGCTGCTGTTCCTCTCCGGCAAGCCCTGGCAAGATCACACCAAGACCGGCATCGACGCTGTCGATCTTGAGAGGCTGATCACTCAAGCCGAATACATTCACGAGGTTGGGCACGGACAGCCGCGGGTCCTGCTGTTCGACCAGTCGCCCGGCGATGTCGTGGCGCAGGCGGGTGACGAGCGCTTCCACGGGGACGTCGGCGACCGTGCGCAGATAGGCGACCTGGCGCACGGGCAGGCCTCGTCCGTCATTCACGGTGAGCGAAGGGGTGTTTCGGTGGATTGAGCTATCTGCCGCCATTGTTCCACCAGTGGACTACTTTGTTGCTTGGAGCGCGATGGGATAAATTTATGCTCGCATACTGGCGGTACCGTTTGACGGTAGTGCGGGTTTCGTGAAGGCTGTTCAGTGCCTTTTCCCGATATTTTTTTATATCGGATCGACTGACCGCTCTGCTATCGGTTGCCCCCACTTTGCTGAGACCGATATCAATCAAGTAATCCAGATCGTTCGCATAAAATTGCCCGACGCCCATTTCGTTAAATATGGCCTCGGCGATGTCTGCCGCTTGAACAATCGATTTTTCGAGGTTGTCGAGTAACGAGTCATAGGCATCCAACTCTATCGCGGTCAATTGCTGTTCGGCCTTGGTTGCGTCCTTGGCTACGCGCATGAGTTCGAAAATTTCTGATACCCCAGGCAATATCGCACCGCCTCCGGAGTCTCGAACGATGCTGAACAAAGTCCTGATATTCTCCGACCGTTCTTCCCACGTTCCCGGATTGACTGTGAATCTATCAAGTGGTCCGGGAGACGTTCCGCTGCTTTGATCCCGGATAGAGCCAGGTTCCAGATTCGCATGCCTTGGCAAAATCGGTGCGTTCATCTTGAGTGGGGCCATTATTTTTTCGTAAGCCCCGACGGCGCTGTCAGCCGTGAAGTTTCCCAATGACAGCCCTTGCAGTTCGCCAGGAATTGTACTTTCTTTGAACGCATGACCGGTTACTGCCCAGGCAGAGAAGAAACCAACGGTAGCCCGGCCAGCGAGAGAAATGAAGTTTTTGAGTACCTTCAATCGAAACTTTGCCGGCGAAGTCAGATCGCCAAACTGTTGGTTTACCTCGTCCAGGTTCTGTTGCGCAGTGGATAAATAAGCTACTTGGTCATTGATCATCTGACGTTGCTCTGAGGGTTTTCTTTGGGTGCCACCGTTATCGAAATAAGTGATCGGATTGCTCCCGACAAACGCATACCGGTTCAGCCCATCGTTATCTCCCGCAGGATCGCTGCTGATCCAGCGACACAGCCACGGCGCGTAATACCGTGCTCCATAGTCGTACAGACCGGCGTTATTCATTTCCCTGCCCGAGTAGCGGATGAACTTGTAATCCACCTCAATCTGCGAACGTGCCGCCAGCGTAGCCGTAGCACCGTAGGGGGTGTAGGTCTCCTTGCTGATCATCTGCGCTGAATCATCCAGCTCCATCACAGACGAGCTCAATGAGTCTGTCAGGGAGTAGCGCAGCTGATTGTTAGTGATGCCCACCGGCTGTTTGTCCACCCAGTGCAGACACGTAACGTGTCCGACGCCGGTCGCAACGGTGATGAGATGCAGGAGTTCGCCGTTTTCCTTGCTGCGGACCTGCAGGTTCTGCAAGTAGCGAACGTCCACGAAGTGGCTGACTGTGCCGCTGTAGGTTTCCAGCCGTTTGTGCACGCACACGCCCTGGCTGTATCGATATTGCTCGGTGTCTGGCGGTCCGCTGGCGTGTTCGACCAGGGTTACCGATTGCACCTGATTGCGGCTGTTCCACTGGATTGGCTGGCCCCGCTGCAGGGCTTTCAGGTTGCCGGCGGAATCGAACTCGACGTCGAAGTCCGGAATCCGATCGCCTTCTTTCCATCGCACCGCGCGATTGCTGCCAGGGTCGACGAACATCTGGCGATGGTAGGTTTTGCCGTCGCGGACATGGGTCACGCAGGTCAGGTTTCCGCCTTTGTCCACGTCATAGGTCTGGACATAATTGCGCCGGTCATTGGGATCTGTTGGCTGCGGCAGGCCCGGATTGTCCCTGGGCGGCGCATCGTCATGGCCGGTGGCACGGATCAGACGTGACAGGGAGTCATAATCGAACTCGCTAACGCCGTCGACCCGCTGGTTGCGGAAGTAGGTCGGTGTGTAGGTGTGGTCACGAATGACGGTGATGTTGCCAATCCGGTCGTGACGGTACTCGTCATCCTTGAGAGTCTGCCCCGAAGCTTTTTGCGCGTAGTGCCGACATAGCCGTCCGTTGGCATCGTTGTAAATCCAGTGGCTGGTGACGCCGTTTGCGCTTTGTTGCTCGATGACCTTGCCTTCGGCGTTGTATTGCATGTCATTCAATATGGGCTGCCAGGCTTGCCCGCTGATTTGCAGTTGCACTTTGGTGAGCTGTCCGGCCGCATCGTATGTCGATTGTTGCCGGTGACCACCTGCATCGATGCTCTCGAGCAATGCACCGAGCGGGCTGAACAGCAGCCCGCTGGTGAACGTCCGGGCATCCTCGAAGGTGCGGGTTTCGCTCAATAGCTGGCCGGTCAGTGCGTAGCTTCTGAATTCGACCGTGCCGGCCGGATCTTTCTGCTCGATCAAGTTTCCGCGCAGGTTGTATCGGGGATCGGCAGTCGCGGCGGCATAGCTGTTTTTTTCGATATCCGCTGCGCCATTCTCTTCAAGACTGACCAGACGCAGCTGTGGATCATGACTCATGCGTCGATGATTGCCACGGGCGTCCCAGGTCTGCCGGGGTTCCCCGGCCAGTCCCGGCAGCGTGATGTTCACACCGGCATCGACGTTGATCGTGTTCAACGCCTGCCCGTTCAGTGCAAACACGGTCCGGGTATTGGGCGTGGGCAGGCGCGGGTCGCGTTGCGCCACCGCGCGGCCGGCCACGTCATGCTGTTGGCGGGTGACAAGCGCCTGAACGGGGCCGTCCGCGACCTTGCGCAGGTATTCGACCTGTCTGATGACCTCGCCGCGCGGGCCGATGACAGCCACCGACGGTGTGTTCCGGTGCACGCTGGCGTTCATGGCTTGACCTTCTTCGCCGGTTTGGCAGGCTTCGCAGGCTTGGCCGGTGGCGGTTCTTCCGTGTCGTTGAAGTCATAGCTGAGCGTGAACCACGGGTGCAGGATGTCGAACGCCAGATGGCCCAGCGCATTGATCGTCTGGATCGGCCGGCCCAAGGCGTCGTAGAACATCCGGTCGTGGTAACCGTGCTCGCGCATTGAGCTGTCATTGATGTAGCTATGGGTATCGAGGAAATAGGCGCGATAGACGCGGATGGTTTCGCCTTTGTGGTTGTATTCCACCCGCCCGCTGACTCGCCAGCGCGGATCGGCCGGTGCCGTGCGCGGCTGGCCACGGTCCAGCGCAAGGCTCTTTCCGGGCGTGGCCACAAACGCATCGCCCGGCGGGACGAGTTGTTTGCTTTGCAGCGGGCGGCCGAAGCCGTCGATGTAAGCGATGACCATCTGAATCAATTGCAGCAGATCGGTGTGGTAACGGTCGGCAACCAGGCTGAGGCTGTGTACCGGCTGCCGTGGGCCCGTGCGGATGATTCCGAGCAGGGTCTGTTCGCTGGCCGTGCGTTGTTTTCGCTGGTTCAGCCAGCGCAGGGCCGAGGCGCGGATATGTCCATCGGGCAGAATCAGCCCCTTGGCGATCCATTCCTTTCTTTTGCGCGGCAGCGTTCCGGGCGGCAGCACTGGCATCCAGCTGAACAGGTCGGTGCGCACCACGCTAGCAGCGCACTTCAGCACTTCCTCAGGGTTGGCAAGCGCATATTCGACACTCAGATTCTTCTGTTCGGGGTACTCGGCCAGTGGCTTGAAGCCGGCCGGTTTGCCGTCTTCGGTGCCATGAAAACTGTGCACCATGGGCTGGCCACCCGGCTCATAAAGCACTTCCTGGATGTTGCCGTTGGCGTCCGTGATGCTCAGGGGCAGGAGCGTGTGAGGGTCATGAACGATTGTCGTCGTGCAGCCATCCGGGAGGGTAATGGCAATGGTGAAGAGGTGATAGTCGTCCCAGGTGATGTGCGTCTTGCCATGGCTGGCGGTTTGTTGCACAGCGGTGATGTGGTAGAAACCCGTGGCATCGGTGTAAGTGAAGAATCCGCTTTCGGCCGACCACAGGTTTTTCAGTTTGTCCTCTTCCGAATCTTCTGGGAAAAACAGATTCATCGGCTCATAGCCGATCTTGCGCAGCTCATCCCGAATGACAATCGGGGTATCGGCGTAGGCCTCCAGCGCCTTCTTGTCGAACACGGCCTGTTTCGTCGGTCCTGCCAACGGTGGGTAAAGCATCTCGCCGGCGGCCTTCAGATAGGAATGTTGCGACAGCGAGGTCAGTTCGCGTTCGGCTTTCCACTTGGCGCTGTCTTTATGCCGATCGAAATTTTCGAAACTGATGTCCGCTGCGCGCAAACCGTCCGGCAGATCGCCTTTGGGCAGCTTCATCGCATTACCGCGCTGGCGGCTGGGCAAGCCGAGCAGCCAGTGGCCGTCAGTGATCAGGTTGATGTATTCGGCAAGTGTCTCTGTCAGATAAAAAAATTCCTGTTGCTCATCATGGCTGTCCATCCAGGCGAGCTGTTGATCCTCCTGCTCGAAGGGCGGAGGGTCATTTTTCGTGCGGCGGCGTGCACAGGCCACTGTGAAACCGTGAGTCAGTCGACCGTACTTGTCCCATGCCATGTTGACCACGTGCTGGCAGGTCGGGTCGTTCATGACGCGTTCGTATTGATGGCTGCGGGTTTCCTGCTCGAGCACCTGCAGGCAGGCCGGTTTGCCCACGATTTGCCGAACCCGGTAGCGACACTCGGTCAGGGAAAACAATCGGACGGGCGGGGAGTCATCAGCCTGGGACACTTCGCTGCGCAGCAGTTGTCCGCTGAGGGCACGAGCGATTTCATTTTCTTCGACGGGGTAGGGCTTGCGAATTACGTCAGTGCCTTTTACCGCGTTTAAACGCGAATACACGGTGGCACCCAAGGGGGTGGCCTCTGTATCCAGCTCACAGATGTTCCTGAGTATCGGGTTGATGCATTGGCCGGTATGAAACCAGTGCGTCACGCGCGTCGGCGCCGTATGGCCACTTTCGGCCTTGCCCGGTTCGAGTTCGCTGTCGATCTGACAGACCCGGCCGAAGCCGCGAAACTCGCGTTCGATACCGTCGTAGTAACCCTCGAAGTATTCAAAAAACTGGCTCAGTAGATTGCCGGTGATTTCATCCAGTTGTTGCAGGCACTGGAGCACCATCTGCGGAAACGGCAGCCGACACACCGGTTTTCTGCATGCCTCCAGCTCCGACTGTTTTTCATCCAGCCAGAATTGCGCACTGCTGCGGTGTTTGAGCGTGGCGCTGTAGCCCATGTTGTTGTTGCAGCCGGTAAGCAGGTACGGCCGTTCGCTGGTGAAGTGATACACAAAGTGCTGCGGTTTCATGTGCGGCACGGTCAACAGCAGGCTGGCGCAGCCAATGCCTTGCAGGTCGGCGAAAGTCACCTGGCAGTGGTTGTCGTAGCGCACGCCTCGGGGCCATGGAACGCACACTGGCGTCGAAGCCAGACCATTGCCGCCATGGTTGAACCAGATTTCGAAGTGGTCCGAGCACAGGTAAATGAAGGCCGGGGCACCGGAACCGTCCAGATCGGCGATGCGAACCCGGTCGGCATTGAATTCGCCGTAGTCGAACTTCAAACCGCTCAGCTTGAACCCCTCTGCAAACCGACCATGACCCAGGCTGATCCAGCAACGGATTTCATCATGGCGGATCCGGCACAGTTCCATGCCGCTGGCGCCCATCCCGCTGAACGACACCAATTCGTTACGGGCGTCGCTGAACAGCGGCAATCTGTCCGGGGTATGGGGCATATTCTGGCCGTGTGCAAAGCCTTTTTCCCGCAGGTTGGCATAAACCCGGACGCTGTTCGGGCCTATCAGTGCGAGGTCGTCCAGACCGGCGCCGCTCAAGTCGCCCATCTGTGCCAGTTGATGGAAAAACTCCACGGGGAACTGGCTGAACGGTTTGAACAACGACCAGGTGCCGTCCGGACCAAGCGTGTAATACCCACTGCCGCCGGGATGGGCGACGACCCAGTCCAGATGGCCATCACCCGTGAGGTCGGTGAGGATCTGCACCAGCGGTTTGTTGCTGTCGGCGTTCGGAATCAGCGGCAGCAGGGTCCAGGGGCCGTAGACGATTTCGTCCGTGCCGGGAGTGCCACGCAGGGGTTCGCGGTAGTACCAGGCGTTGTCGTATTGGCAGAGAAAACCGGGCAGGCCTTCGCCGTAAAGATCGACGCAATGGTAAGGCTGACCGTCATTGAGGCCTGGCATGTGGTCGAGTGCCAGAAAGGCCTGGGGGAACGTGTTGAGTTCGAATGGCTTGTAGCAGTACTCGATTGGAGGGGAGTGTTTGACGCGGCCCTCAGCGTCGTAACTCATGTAATGTGCCGCTGTCAGGTGGTTGTATAGATGCGATGTCGGTTTATGTTCCAGCAATAGACGATTGACCAGCACCCGCTTGGAGCCAATGTTGTTGAACAACAGAGTTTGCTTGCACAGGCGCCGGGTGCCGACTGGAAAACCGTAGCGATGCATGCGAAACGGATCACTGCGCAGCGACCATTTTTTTCCGTCTGGTTCGTCAAACGGTGGTACGTCATCCAGTCCGACGGGACGTTCGCCATAGTCAATGATCAGGTGGAAAAACCAATCCAGAATCTCTGGTTTTTCATGTTTGAGGCACAACAGTTCGTCACTGGCGGTCTTGTTGCCATAACAGACCTGACACAGGTAACGCTGGGCCGAATAGTCGAATCGCGGATCAGGGTCTGTATCGTCAGTCTTGTACTTGTAAAAGATGTGCTCACCCAGGGCATTCATGATTTCCACCAGTAACCACACGGCAATGTGGGTCGGGGCGTCAGGATCGTGAATGCACGAATCCAGAGTGTTGCCGTAGCAGTGCTGTGAGCCGTCGGCGTGCAGGACTATCCAGAAGGCGTGGCCGTCGTCACCGGTCCAGAGCTCGTAGCGGGCGAAGGTACTTTCCAGACGAGGGATATAGCGCACCACCGAAAACTTTCTGGCCTGCCGGCCTTTGCCGCGTGTACGGCGGGTCGACTTGATCTTGCCGCGCGTCGTCCGTTCGGGCTGCAGGTCGGTGCCGTCAGCATGCATGACGTCGCCGTCCGTATATTCAGGTACGCCCTTGCTGGTCTTGTGCGAGATGACTGCATACGGCAGATCCCAGCCAAGTCCGTACGTGCTGTTGCCCCCATTGCCGTCATAAACCAGTTGCAACTCGGGAACCAGCGTGCGGCCGGGGGCAGACAGTGATGGCAGCGGCAAGGTGTGAGAGCGCTGCCCGGTCTCACCCATCTCACTCCAACTGCGCCCATTCGTTGCAATGGACGCTGTCTTGGCGATGGACGGAGGAGTGACGAGCGCATCTGCATCAAGGGCCATGGCACCGCAACCTGTAAACGTCGAGGTTCCACGCTAACAGAGGGCATAGGGCGTGACACCTGTCAGATCTGACAGGTGCCGACTGACGGCAGGCGAAAAAAAACCGGGCGGTCATCGCTGACCGCCCGGTTTTTTACAAGCAGATGAAGCGCTTACTGCACTTCCACCGCCAGGCTTTCGCTGATCTTCTGTTGCCAGATCGCAGGACCGGTGATGTGTACCGATTCACCTTTGCTGTCCACCGCTACGGTGACCGGCATGTCCTTGACCTCGAACTCGTAGATCGCTTCCATGCCCAGCTCGGCGAACGCCAGAACCTTGGACTTCTTGATCGCCTGCGCCACCAGGTAAGCGGCACCGCCGACGGCCATCAGGTACACAGCCTTGTTGTCCTTGATCGCGTCGATCGCGGTAGGGCCGCGCTCGGACTTGCCGATCATGCCCAACAGGCCGGTCTGCTCGAGGATCTGACGGGTGAACTTGTCCATCCGCGTGGCGGTGGTCGGGCCCGCCGGGCCAACCACTTCGTCACCGACCGGATCAACCGGGCCGACGTAGTAGATGAAGCGACCTTTCAGATCAACCGGCAGGGTTTCGCCCTTGTTCAGCATCTCGACCATGCGCTTGTGCGCGGCGTCGCGACCGGTGAGCATCTTGCCGTTGAGCAGGACGGTTTCGCCCGGCTTCCAGCTCTGCACGTCTTCCGGAGTCAGAGTGTCGAGGTTGACGCGACGGGCCGACGGGCCGGCTTCCCAGACGATTTCCGGGTAGGCGTCCAGCGGTGGCGCTTCCAGCGATGCAGGGCCGGAACCGTCGAGCACGAAGTGCGCGTGACGGGTGGCGGCGCAGTTCGGGATCATGCACACCGGCAGCGAGGCGGCGTGGGTCGGGTAGTCCATGATCTTCACGTCGAGCACGGTGGTCAGGCCACCGAGGCCCTGGGCGCCGATGCCCAGCTGGTTGACCTTCTCGAACAGCTCCAGACGCATTTCTTCGATGCGGTTCTGCGGGCCACGGGCTTTGAGCTCGTGAATGTCGATGGATTCCATCAACACTTCTTTCGCCATCACAGCGGCTTTCTCGGCGGTGCCGCCGATGCCGATGCCCAGCATGCCCGGTGGGCACCAGCCGGCGCCCATGGTCGGAACGGTCTTGAGTACCCAGTCGACGATCGAGTCGGACGGGTTGAGCATGGCCATTTTCGACTTGTTCTCGGAACCGCCGCCCTTGGCCGCCACGTCCACTTCCACGGTGTTACCCGGAACGATGGAGTAGTGGATGACCGCCGGGGTGTTGTCCTTGGTGTTCTTACGCGCACCGGCCGGGTCGGCCAGGATCGAAGCACGCAGGACGTTTTCCGGCAGGTTGTAGGCGCGGCGCACGCCTTCGTTGATCATGTCGTCCAGGCTCATGGTCGCGCCATCCCAACGCACGTCCATGCCCACCCGCACGAACACGGTCACGATGCCGGTGTCCTGGCAGATCGGCCGGTGGCCGGTGGCGCACATGCGCGAGTTGATCAGGATCTGCGCCATCGAGTCACGGGCCGCTGGCGATTCTTCGCGCAGGTAGGCTTCGTGCATCGCCTGGATGAAGTCCACGGGGTGGTAATAGGAAATGAACTGCAGGGCGTCGGCAACGCTCTGAATCAGGTCGTCTTGCTTGATCACGGTCATGAGTCGCGCTCCTCTAAAAGACGGGAACATTCTTTAAGGGCAGCTGAAAGTCGCGAGCTTCGAGCGGCAAGCTGAAGCAGTGTGTACTGCTTTGAACTTGCCGCTCGAAGCTCGGAGCTCGAAGCTGCCCTTCAGGGTCGGCACGCCGGGGCTGCTGGCGCGACGCTAAAAAGGCGCGGCAGTATACCGCGCCTCGGTGGCGGGCACATCTGCCGGGAGTTATTCGTTGGTCGCATGGCTGCAGGTTTTTGACGCCAAATACCCGGCCCGAAAATCAATGGTCATTTATCGACTACGCCACTAAAGTGGCAGCCGGTCTGTGGAGTAGGACACTCGGTCAGCCTCTTATCGCACGGTGAGTCAACGATTGACCCATAACGCCATTCAACGTCTTTTGCTCAAACGCTTCGCCCTCGCTGCAGCCACCTATGGATTGGCTTTGCTGCTGCTGTGGCTGGCGTATTTCACCGGTCACTACAACGACTCGCTGGCCGGTGTCGCCGTCGGCAGTGCGCTGGTGGTGATCAGCCAGGCGATCCTGTTCGCCCTGTTCTTTTCCGGCTGCAACCTGCGCTTTTCCGACCCTAGCCTGACCGAAGCCCAAGTGCTGCTGGGCCTTGGCTGGCAGACGTGGCTGATTGCTCATCTGGAGGAGGCCCGGGGCGAGTTTCTCGTTTTCTATGTGCTGGTCCTGCTGTTCGGCCTGTTCCATCTGTCACAGCGGGCGTTCGTACGCTGCGCCATGCTGGTGTTCTTCAGCTTCTGCGCCATCACGCTGTGGGACGGTTACCACTTCCGTCTGCACGATCCGGCGCTTTCCGCGTTGCAGGCCTGCATCCTGCTGATCGTGCTGGCCTGGCTGGTGATCTATGCGCGCTTCGTCCAGACCTCCCGGCAACGCATGCGCCAGCGGCGGTTCGCCTTGCAGGCGCATCAGGACACCCTGCGCGGGATGATGCGCCAGCTCGAAGACCTGGTGGCCACCGACGAACTGACCGGGCTGTTCAATCGCCGGCATTTCCTGCGCCTGGCCACCCGCGAGCTGAATGCGATGGAGGCCGACGTGGTGCACGGACTGGCGCTGATCGACCTCGACCACTTCAAACGCATCAACGACATTCACGGCCACGCCGCTGGCGATCAGGTGTTGCAGGCTTTCGCCGGAGTCGCCGGGGCCTGTCTGCGCGACGGCGACGTGCTGGCGCGTTATGGTGGTGAAGAGTTCGTGGTGCTGCTGCCCGATTGCAACGCCGAGCGCCTGACCGCCTGTTGCGAACGCCTGCGCATCGCCTTCACCGACGTTGAACTGGTGGGCCTGAATGTGAAAAACCTGAGTCTGTCTGCCGGCATGACCCTGCTGGAACTGGGCGATGATCTGGACGAGGCCTTGCAGCGTGCCGATCAGGCGCTGTACCGGGCCAAGCGCGACGGCCGCAATCGCTGCGCGGCGGCGTGGGAGAACGTCGATGCCTGAACTGCGGGTCGGTGAACGACAGTGGTCGGTGGCGGCGGGCAGCAACCTGCTCGATGCCCTCAATCAGAACGGTGTGGCGGTGCCTTACAGCTGCCGCGCCGGCAGTTGCCACGCGTGTCTGGTGCAATGCGTGCAGGGCTTGCCTGCTGACAGTCGCCCCGATGCCTTGAGCGCCGAGCAACGTGATCAGGGCTGGCGGCTGGCCTGTCAGTGCCAGGTAATCGAAGACTTGCAGGTGCACACCTTCGATCCCGTCACCGACGGTCGCCCGGCCACGGTCGAGGCGCTGGACTGGCTCGGCGACAGTGTGTTGCGTCTGCGCCTGACACCCCAGCGGCCGTTGCGCTACAGCGCCGGTCAGCATCTGGTGCTGTGGGCGGGCCACATTGCGCGGCCGTATTCGCTGGCGAGCCTGCCGGAAGAAGACCGTTTTCTTGAGTTTCACCTCGATTGTCGCCAGCCCGGCGAATTCAGCGATGCCGCGCGACGCTTGCAGATCGGCGACCCGATCCGCCTCGGCGAACTGCGCGGCGGCGCGCTGCATTACGACCCGGACTGGCACGACCGGCCGCTGTGGCTGCTCGCCGCCGGCACCGGGCTCGGTCCGTTGTTCGGCGTGTTGCGCGAAGCCTTGCGCCATGATCACCGGGGCGCCATCCGCGTCATTCACCTGGCCCATGATGCCGACGGGCATTACCTGGCCAAACCCCTTGAAGCACTGGCCGCGCAGCGGGAAAACCTCAGTGTGGAATTGTGGACGGCGGCCGAGTTGCCGGGCGCTTTGGCGCAACTGCGCCTTGTTTCCCGGCAAACCCTGGCCTTAGTCTGCGGCTCGACGGCCAGCGTCGACGCGTTTGCCAAGCGTCTGTTCCTGGCCGGACTGCCGCGCAATCAACTGCTGGCCGATGTCTTCCTGAGCCGTGGTTGAGCGCTGATTCTTCAGACGCGAGACACGCCATGACCGACGCCATCCTGCTGCACCGCGAACGCGGTTTGCTGACCCTGCGCCTCAACCGCCCGGACAAGAAAAACGCCCTGACCCGCGCCATGTACAGCCAGTTGGCCGACGCGCTGAAAGAGGCTGACAGCGACCCCGAAATCAACGCCGTGCTGATCACCGGCAGCGCCGAGTGTTTCACCGCCGGCAATGACATCGCCGACTTCATCCAGCAACCGCCGAGCGACCTCGACAGCCCGGTGTTTCACTTCATGCTCAATTTGCTGGAGTGCCGCAAACCGGTAGTCGCCGCCGTGGCCGGGGCGGCGGTGGGGATTGGCACGACATTGTTGCTGCATTGCGATCTGGTGTACGTGGCGCGGGATGCGCGGCTGCGCATGCCGTTCGTCAATCTCGGGTTGTGCCCGGAGTTTGGCTCCAGCCTGATCCTGCCGCGCTTGCTCGGGCAGGCCAAAGCCTCGGAGTTGTTGCTGCTCGGTGAGGGCTTTACCGGTGAGCAGGCGGCGCAATGGGGGATCGCGACTGAGGCGCTGGACAGTGGCGAAGCCGCATTGACCAAGGCGCGGGAGATGGCGCTGCGGTTTGACGAGTTGCCGGCCGAGGCGGTGCGCATCAGCAAGCAGCTGATGCGCGCGCCGGATCGCGAATTGATTCGCAAGGTGATCGAGGAGGAGGGCGCACTGTTCACCCAGCGGCTGCGCTCGCCGGAGGCGTTGGCGGCGTTGACCGGGTTCATCAAACGCCATTGAGATATCCGCCGACCGCTCCGCGCATCGATCGCCCCCGCACTCCCGCGCATCGAACGCGGCCACACTGCGCGCACGGACCGCCGCCGCACTCCGCGCACCGATCGTTCCCACGCTCCGCGTGGGAATGCAGTCCGGGACGCTCCGCGTCCCATGCCGAAGCGGACGCGGAGCGTCCATTGAGGCATTCCCACGCAGAGCGTGGGAACGATCAACAACGATCAGTCTGAAATGAAAAAGCCCCGCCATTCACATGGCGGGGCTTTTCGTTTTCAGCAACCGGTCACTCAGACCTGCGGGTCGCCCACGTGCAGGATTTTCATGCCGTTGGTGCCGCCGGTGGTGTGGTAGCTGTCGCCCTTGGTCAGGATGACCCAGTCGCCTTTCTCCACTACGCCGCGCTTGACCAGTTCGTCGATGGCCTTCTGGCTGACTTCGTGCGGTTCCAGCGAAGCCGGGTCGAACGGTACGGTGTACACGCCACGGAACATCGCCGCGCGAGCCTGGGCTTCACGGTGCGGGGTGAAGCAGTAGATCGGCACCGAGGAGCGGATACGCGACATGATCAGCGGGGTGTAGCCGCTTTCGGTCAGCGCGATGATCGCCTTGACGCCCGGGAAGTGGTTGGCGGTGTACATGGTCGCCAGCGCAATGCTCTCGTCGCAGCGCTCGAATTCCTTGCCGATGCGGTGGCTGGAAGTTTTGCTGGTCGGGTGCTTTTCAGCGCCGACGCAGATGCGCGCCATCGCCTGCACGGCTTCCAGCGGATAAGCGCCGGCAGCGGATTCGGCAGACAGCATCACGGCGTCGGTGTAGTCGAGCACGGCGTTGGCCACGTCGGATACTTCGGCGCGGGTCGGCATCGGGTTCTGGATCATCGACTCCATCATCTGGGTCGCCACGATCACCGCCTTGTTGTGGCGGCGTGCGTGCAGAATGATTTTCTTCTGGATGCCCACCAGTTCAGCGTCGCCGATTTCCACACCCAGGTCACCACGGGCAACCATCACAGCGTCGGAAGCCTTGATCAGACCGTCGAGGGTTTCGTCGTCGGCCACGGCTTCGGCGCGTTCGATCTTCGCCACCAGCCAGGCGGTGCCGCCGGCTTCGTCGCGCAGTTGACGGGCGTAGTTCATGTCGGCAGCGTCACGCGGGAAGGACACGGCGAGGTAGTCGACTTCCATTTCAGCGGCGAGCTTGATGTCGGCCTTGTCTTTTTCAGTCAGGGCCGGTGCGGTCAGGCCGCCACCGCGACGGTTGATGCCTTTGTGGTCGGACAGCGGACCGCCGATGGTCACCACGCAGTTCAACTCGGTGGCGGTGGCGGTTTCAACGCGCATGACCACGCGACCGTCGTCGAGCAGCAGCTCGTCGCCCACGCCGCAGTCCTTGACCAGGTCCGGGTAGTCGATGCCGACCACCTGCTGGTTGCCTTCGGTCAGCGGATGGCTGGTGGAGAAGGTGAACTTGTCCCCGATCTTCAGCTCGATGCGCTTGTTGGCGAATTTGGCGATACGGATTTTCGGGCCTTGCAGGTCACCCAGCAGGGCGACGAAGCGGCCGTGCTTGGCAGCGAGGTCACGCACCAGCTTCGCGCGAGCCTTGTGCTCGTCGGGGGTGCCGTGGGAGAAGTTCAGACGGGCGACGTCCAGGCCAGCCAGAATCAGCTGTTCGAGAACTTCCGGCGAGTTACTGGCCGGGCCAAGGGTAGCGACGATTTTGGTACGACGGACGGACATGCAAAGACTCCTCAGGTTCAAGCGCCAGCGAAGGCTACTATGCTCGAAGGGTGTAGTCATTGTTCGTTTGCACTACTTATTGGTTTCTTTATTGAAACGAACCTTTTTGAACATTCGGCCGGCGTAGGCCTACCGCTCGTCGAGACTGTTATTTCTAACAGGTGGCGTGCATTTTTCGGATCGATATAAGAAGACCGAACTCGTCAATGGTTGACGAGCCCATGAGGTGATGGACATGAGCGCAGCCAACAGTTCACCGGTAACACCGGTGGTAGATGTTCCGCAAGATGGCAGCAAAACGGGGCTCTTCGTTAGATTCGAAGGCACGGGGACTCCTGGAAACTCTGTGCGTGTTTACAGCACGAAGGATTCCTTGAATCCATTATTTTCACAGGTAGTCAGCCCGTTGGGTTCGTGGCTGAACCATCAGGACTTTTCCTCATTGAGTTTTTATGCGGTCGAAGTGTCAGCTGACGGAAAGGATATTTCGCCTCCCTCACCCATAGTGAACATCTCGCTGACGTAAATCTCGTTGAGCACCCAACATGGCGCCGAGCCTCAGCCCTCGGCGACCATTACACTGCAATGGTGATTGAAGATTTTGTGCACGGGGTCGATACAGAGCACAAGACAGGAGAACCCCCATGCGATTCGTGCCCATTGCCGCCCTTGCCCTCAGCGTCCTCGCCGCTTCGGGCTGCACCCGTTGGTCGATGAACCATCATTTGAACAACGCCTACAGTGCCTATGACCGGGGCAATTGCGAGCAGGTGATGCTTGAACTGTCCAAGGTCGAACGCGCCAGCCGCGCCCGCCCTTATGTGTGGCCGGAAGTGTCGATGATGCGCGGCCAGTGCCTTGAGCGGCAGAAAATGTTCGTCGATGCGGCGCAGACCTATCAGTTCATCATCGCCTCGTACCCCGACAGCGAATACGCCTACCGCGCCCGCGCGCGTCTGGAAACCCTGCAGAGCCTGGGTCACTACCCGACTCGCAGTGCCGCCGCCGTGGTCCGTCCAACCCGGTTCTGATGGCGGTCGTCATACAAAGTCTGGCTGGTTGTACAAGGTGAGCTATAGTCCAAGGACACCGGTTTAGAGCCAGAACTCCAGATCGGCGCAACACCTGCGACTGGCATGTGAAGTACGTGGCAAGCGCCACACCGGGAGCGGGGAGAGCGGGCCTGAAGATCAGGTTCGTTCCGAAGCACAATGCGGCCCGGGCATCGGGCCATGCATGGCGATACGTTCATGTTTACCGACCGTCGAATCGAACGGCACCAGCTGCCGTATTTTCTGCGAGTGTTCAACAGCGTCACCGATAAACCCGTCGGGTTTCTGGGCAACGTCTCTGAAGACGGTTTGATGCTTATCAGCCAGTTGCCGATGATGATCGGTGCGGAATTCAATCTGCGCCTGAAAATTCCCCTGGGGGAGGGCCGCCAGCAGGTCATCGACCTGACGGCGTGCTGTCTGTGGTGCCACGAAGACGCGACCCCTCAGCATTACGACGCCGGCTTCAGCCTGTACCGCACGCCGCCCGAGTATGGGCAACTGGTCGAAGCGTTGAAGCAGTACTTCAGCTTTCAGCCATTGCCGGCCTCGGCCTGACTCAAAACCTTCAAATGCATCGTCGGAACGCCGCCCGGAGCAAGCCCGCTCCCACAGTTCCTGCGGCAGTCACAATTTTTTGTGAATGACACGAAACCCTGTGGGAGCGGGCTTGCCCGCGAAGGCGCCAGTACTGACACCGCCTATTTGACGGCTGGCTAGCCGATTGCAATCGCCCGCTCGTTATCCAGCGTCCTCTCCGCCAGCAACAACCCCATCTCACTCAACTGATAGATCGCCATCGCCAGGTGCCGCGGCTTGTCGTCCAGGCTGTCGGCCAGATCCAGCAACAGAATGCTGACCGAGGAAAAGGTCTCGTAGGTCTGGATGGCAATCGCCTCGGGGTTGATCTCGGGATCGACCTTGAACATTTGCATGCCGCGATCCACCGAGTTGCGTGGCTTTTCAGGTTTGGGATTGAGGTAGAAGTCGAGAGCCTTGTGGGCGGCGTCGTGGAGTTTTTTCGAGTCGTTGGAGGTGTAGGGGGAAACCGGGTCGGATTGATCGGTCGGGTCCTTTGGATCGGTGTCCAGCGGTGGATTTGGAGTTGCTTTGAACATGCCTAACTTCCTTTTAAGTTGGGCCGCCACCTCGTCGCGACTAAACGAGGGGGTGGCAGCTGTAAGCAGGTTAGTCGACCGGGGAAGTAAGGCTTTTTCCGGCGCGTCCGAGGACGCCCTGCTCACAGCCACCATCGAGTGCGGGGATAGGGAGTACCCGACTTTATGGCGCGTTTGCAAACCTTACCTTACCCCGGGCGACTAAACCCGGCCGCTGATTGGCAGCGACGGGAGTCAAGTTACGGGGCAACGCCAAGGCGCACAAGCCGGCGGATTCTGAGGGATTTGTAGGCAATGGCACAAGGTGTCGTAGCCCGCTGTTACGACTTGCAGGACGCTGCCGGACCGGGTTGTGGGAAGAGTTACCGTTTGTCGGGACTGTCAGATCTGTCAGGTGTGGGAGTACAAAAAGTTGCCATTAATGAGTGAGCCAATTTTTCGCATGCACCGGCACCTTCCTGAACCGTGTTGGAGAAGATCATGGATACCGACGACGAAAAAGATGTTCCTGACAGCGGGGTGGAACCAAAGAGCAAGGACGACGATGATTTCGAATCCTCGGGACCCGATGAAAACCGACTGTTTGTCGCCAAAACGTTGAGGGCCGAGAAGTCAGGACTCTGGGCAGAGCTTAAAGTCGAATATTTTTGGAATGCCAATGGCACCTCGTTTGATTGCCGAGCAAAACAATATCGTGCCAAGAACGGCGGTACTAGCGGCAGGCTTTGGTTTTCTCTCTACCAGAGCCCTCCAGGATCGACTGAAGGTTACTCAACGAATCAGAATGCTTCACAGAATGGCAGCTGGATGAATTTGAACTTGGGAGCCGATATACCCATTAGCACACGGAAAGCGCGAATAGGTTTTACTTTTACTTATCGGGATACATCGTCCGGGATTGAAATTCCAGTCGATTTGGAAACTGCCGAATATATTACTTGGACACCTCCAACTCCACCCCCGACACCGGTGATTGGCTCCCGGAACTTCGCTAATTCAACATTTGATGTCACTGGAACGCAAGGTCTTGCCGGGGCCCTTATGGTACTTGATCACGGAGGTGGAACGTTGGCAGCGCGCGTTCAGCCAACCGGCGGAGAATGGTTAGTGCCGCTGACTGTTGCGGACAACAGAAACTCTCAGAAGATGGTGGCGTATCAGCAAGTTGAAGGTGTAAATTCGCCTCGTAGTGAGTTGACATACATGTATCGAGCAAAACTGACCTACCCAACGGCTGGAGCCGTGGTGCCAATGAAGGACCTTGTCTATAAAGCCATCGGTGCACCAGGGTCGGCAATGCTCGCATTGAATGCTTCGAATATTTATGAAAGTTGGGCAAATCGAGATCTAATTGATCCGTCCGGATTATGGGCAGGCCCCTCTATCAAAGTCTTGCCCTCTGGCGACGCAGTGGTAAAAGTCCGTTTCTACGACGATCCAGCCAACAATCGCTATGGCTACACCGAGTCAGTTGCATTCAAAGTACTGGGCTATCCGCGAATTACTCTCCCCACAGCGGCTTCGACTCAGAACCCAAACTTTGATCTCAGTGGCGATAATGGTTTGGCTCAAAGTAAGGTCGCTGCCTATTACGATCTGACGAACGATTCTGTCGGTGAAAGTCAGGTGAGAAGTGACGGTACCTGGACCATACCTGTGACAGTCAGATCGGGTCCGGTTTCATTGGTGGTCGAACAATCTTTTGGAGGCAAGAGTTCCGGACGCGGTAATTTGCGCACGTTCAAGATACCCCCTCCAACACCGACCAAACTGACGGTACAGGTCGATGCCCAAAGCAATGTGACCCTCGGAGGTGTCGGATATATCGGGGCGACGTTCCATCTCTACGTTCAGAGCAACATGACGGCTTTCCACTCTTTTCCCGTAACAACTTCGCCCTGGACGGTTCTCTTTCCTGATTGGTTGCCGGGTGATTCGCTGATCGGCGGTCGACAAAGTCTGCCCGACACTACAGGGCAGCCGATCTATTCGGATTGGGCGCCGGAGAACACCCGGGTCGTGGTGCCTGTACCCCCTCCGACCTTGACTTTCAGCGTCAGCCCGGACGGCATTCCCAGGTTCTCCGGTACGGGCAGGAACTGGTCCGATCAACCGCGCTCCCTTGTAGAGGTCCGGTTGGTAGGCGGCAGTTCTGCGAACGTGCCAATCGCCGAGGTTGGCACGGATACGCGATGGTCCGCCACGGCAACCGCACGCTGGGCTCCCGGTACGTATGCGATTACGGCCATTCAGTGTTTCAAGGCGCTGCAATCAGAACCGGTTTATCCTGTTTCCGTGGTCATCCCCGCGCCCCTTGCCGTTATCGAAAAAGTGATCCCGAAGGGTTTGTTTGCAGAGGTCGTTGGCCAATGCTGGCGGGGAGCCGAGTTGACGATCACGTTCAGCGACAATCCTGCCTTACATACGGTTGTGGATACGGACGAAAACGGGCAGTGGGAGTTCCAGCGCTCCACGGCGTTTCGCCCCGGCAGGCACACGGTCTCAGTCAAGCAGACTTTCGGTGGGGAAACCTCCAACCCGGTGTCCATGCCCTTCGAGATAGCGGTGAGCGTACCGGTAATCAATCCGCCACCCGGTGGGCAGACGGATCATTTGCCGGTGTTGCACGGCACCGGCGGGATCGACGGTTTCACGATCATGGTTTTCGATTACGTGACTCGAGAGCCGCTGGGAGAGGCGATCGCAACAGGGGATGTCTGGTCGGTACCGCTCAAGGAACTCGACTATCTGACATACGCCGTTTTCGCCATACAGGTGCAGGGTGACCTGCGATCGCCACCCAGTAATCCGGTCGATTTCACAGTGGTGTTGTTTGCACCAAGGATCACCTTTCCAGAAACAGGCAAATCGGTCCCCCAGACATTTACGGTAGAAGGCTCTGCCAGAGCGGGAAATGGATTCGACCGGACTGAGGTCAATGTGTACGTCGACGGCGTTCCCCATCCTGTTTATCCGCATTTTGACGATGGATATTTCAACAAGGTTTTCACACTGCCTTTGGGGTCATGCGTACTGAACGCCAAGCAGTACTTCAAGGATCAGGAGTCGCCGCTTGGCCAGGATGTAGTTGTCACTGTTGTTCCTGACATGGCACTCATTGAAACACCAGGCACCGATGAGGGTGTCGGACAGATTGTGGTGGTCTGTGGATTCGGATATCCGGGATATATAGTCGTGGTTGCCTTGCCTGATGGTACGGAGTTGGGGCAGACCGAGGTTCAGGAGGACGGGACGTGGTGCTGTCAGGTCGAGCTTCCTGGAACCGGCACCGAGTTTTCAATCGTTACCGAGCAGCGCCAGGGCGAATTCCGCTCGGGTTGGTCTGATCCCAGATCCGTGCAGCGACTTGAGGCCGCACCCACATTCAATGAACCGTCAGAGGGCGAATGGAAGAGCGCAACACCCGAATTTGCGGGCGGTGCTCGGGCGGGCTCGAAGGTTGATGTGGTCGCCTGGTACGACCCCGACAAGAAACATGTCAACGCTCTTGTGACCGACGGTGAACATTGGGCCGGTGTATCCGAGCGAAATCTGCCTGGCGGCCCGCACTGGGCACGTGCCGTGCAGGTCGTGGGTGGAAAACGCTCCATGCCCGCTGACAGCAAACGATTCGAAATATCTGACGAGCCGTCAAGCCTTCATCCGAACCCCGAGTGATCCGACCAATGGTCGCGTCTACTGTCAGTTCTGACAGTAGACGCCGCCCGTGCGATGGCGCCAAATCCGTTGCAGGCACTATGCGAAATGCGCCGTTCCTTCACTGGAAACGGTTCGGACCCAGGAGCATCAACATGAACCGCTCTCCCGCTCAGATCGCTCAGAAGATGTTCACGCAAGCGGTCGGTAAACCCAAACGCTCGTCCACGACGGCACTGACACGTTTTTTCAAGGCGGGGGGATCGGTCGCCGTACTGGCGCAGAAAGGCGTCGACGGGTTGATGCACGACTATGGCCTGACCCGGCAACAGGCCGGCGAGTTCCAGCAGCGCCTCAATGTGCTGTCGACCGCGGTATTGCGGCAATTCATCGAGCACCAATTGACCGCGAAAGACTCCCGGCCCGCTGCGCGCAAGGGGCTCAATAACGGTCCGACTTACGCCTTGTTGTTCAATCCGAACTTCGACGACTTGTGCCCGCCGGGAGCGATCGAAGCCATTCACTCGCCTGCGGCGTATCTGACAACCCTGTTGCATTGGGCGTTGCATCGACTGGGCATGACCGATGGCACGGACTTTCCGCTCGTTGGCCGGCGTACGGACCTCGAAAATCTGTTGATCGATGTCAAGGCCGTCCATGGTGTAGTGTCGTCGGTGGAAGTGATCAGCCACATCATGGAGCGCTTCATCACCGCCACGCTGGGGTCTATTCAAAACCTCGACGAGGCGTTGAGCCAGAAGGCATTTCCCCGTGAGCTGCCCTTTCACTGGCCCTGGGTCAACCTCGATCATGTACTGAAGGGGCATGGCGAATCGGTGGGCAGCGTGGTGCGTCTGTGCGATTTGCAGTATCCGTACTTGCTTCGTTCGACACCGTGGAGCGACAAGTCGGATGACGCCCTCGTTCAAGCTTCACGGTTGAGTCCATCACAGCGGACAATCCTGACCGAGGCGAGTCATTTTCCAGACGGGGCAGACGAGTTCTACCTGAAATACCTCGGTCTCAAGGACATTTCGGTGGGCAATCTAAGGCTCGTCGCCGTTTTCAACGAACGAATGAAACTGGGTACGCCGGCGCTTGAGGCATTGCTTTCGATTGAAGGTTTTGCTCCCGCCCTGTCCGAAAATGCGCCGCGTTCCCCGATGAGCCCTGGCCCATACCCTGTAACAGGCCGGGATCATGGGTCTGTGTTCATACATGAGGCCAAGTCCCCTCACATCAGCATCGTCAATACCGGCGTGGACCTGCTCAACCGTTTCGAGGATATGGAGCCCGACCGAGTTGACCGTGCCAATCGTATAGTGCGACTGACTGACTGGTTGCAGTTGGCCAGTCACGAAACCGATCGACTGATCGTTGCGGCAATGCTCGCCGAGGAGCCCTCGCCGTCCCCCTCTCGCTATTGGATTACTGCCAATACGCTGCGAGCTCTCGGGCTGTTCCAGGAACTTCGGGAGATTTTTGGATGCCCCGCAGAAGACTTCGCCGCCTTTCTCGGGCCGCTTTCCGTTTTCGGGCGCGGTACGGAGCGTGCCCAATACGATCGAATTTTCAACAGTGGTGCCGCCAGTTCTCGTCCTTTGGTACTGGATGACCGATCCTTCCCGGTGATTCCCGAGACCGCTGCCGACCTGCTTACGGTCAAGCAACTGTGCGCAGGCCTGGGCATTGATCTGGAAACCTATTTTTACCTTGCCAACCTGATTGCCGCCGCTCACGGTCTGACGGATCTCCAATGCAGCTTGCCGATCGTCTCCAGTTTTCATCGCATGGTCCGGCTGCCCCGGTTATTGGGGATCACTCCGATCGAGGCGGTCCTGTTGTTGAACCTGATGGGAGGGCAGGCGTGGGTGAACACGCTGGCCGGCGTGCCGCAGATCAACAACCAACAATCAGCCGAGACGCCGGACGTACTGAGTGTGATGCATGCCCTGATGGATTGCGTGCAATGGGCGCAAACCGCAGAGTTGCCGGTGCACTGGGTGGTGCAACAAGCATCGGTCTGGCCACCGAGTCGCCCCGATGAAAGACAACTCGCGCTGTTCGATCAATTGCGTCGGCAGGTCCCGGTGGCTCGGGTGACGGAAGAAGTACTGAAAATGGCCGGTATCGAACCTTTGTCGAACAATCGCCAGTGGTTGCGGGCGCTGGCGGCGTTGGTTGACGAACAGGGACTGATTCGTGATTTTGTTGAATCAGCGGATAAGAGCTACGAAGACCATGCCCGGGAAATGACGGAGCGGGCCGTGGTGTCGGAGACGGGAAGCCTCGATACAGGTCTGGTGGAGCTGATTCTGGCGGTCGTGCTGCGTTGCCGAGCCAGTCAGAACAGCATGGTGCAGGAAGGGTTGGCTGCGTATAGCGGTCTGAAGCCGGATATGGTTCTGCAGGTGCTTGGCTGGTCCGGTGCAAATGTGCATTTTGTATTGGCTCAAGTGCTCGCATTGCCGGAAGCTTTCGAGGACAGCGGCACTATGCTGCGGCGGGAAGACCCGCCGAGCGATCCTGTTCTGCAGGTGTTGGCCGAGTTCTCGAGACGTAGTGCCGTGGTCGCGAGGCTGGAACTCAGCAGTGAATTCCTGAATCACTTCATCGCGACCGGGTATCGCGAATGGTTCGGTCTCAATTCGGTCGACGCATTCGACCTTTCAGCGCTGTATTACCTGACAGTCTACAAACGTGCCCTGGGCATGAGCGATCAGCCGGAAACGAGGCTGGTTGACTATCTGCACCGCATAAACGCGTTACCGGCCAACCTCAGCAATCACGGTCTTGAGCTGGTTCAGGAGCGTGCCGCGAAGAGGCTCGCCGAGCTGTTCAACTGGAGCGTGGATGAAGTGCGCATCTGCGCCGCCCATGTGAACCCGTCGAAAGGCCTGGTCGTGACCCTGCAACAACTCGATGTGCTGACACGCATTCGCTTGTTGGCCAAAAAGACCGGTCAGAGTGCCAGGACACTCCTCGAGCTCGCGACGCTGTCACCGGACAGCAAATATGCCGACTATGAGCACGCCGCAGACCTTTTCAGAGCCAGCCTGACGACCACGACCGAACCGACTTATGCTGACGACGTCATGGCCGTGGAACTGGACGTGATCGTGCGCTGGACGACGGAGCCCGATCCCGTCAGGTTGATCGCCAACAAACCGGACGAATTTGCCGAATTTACCGTAACGGTAAAGAACCGCGAAGACCAGGCGCGATTGAACGTCAATGTTCATTGCGCCACCACGCTGGGCCGGTTTGAAACCTCAATGATCACCACCGACAGTAACGGCACGGCGAAAGTGAAGTTTTTCCCGGGCAGCCGGATGGGCAGCGTCACTCCCGTTTTCTGGCTGGATCTGGGTGAGCAAACGGCCGCAGCGAGGGTCGAGATCGGGCCGGATATGGCCTCACTCCATTTGAAATCCCAAAACTCTTTCCCCGTGCCCGACAGCACGGTGCTGATCGGAACGCCGGTGACCTACCGCGCCATCGCTCTGGACGACTACGACAACCCCATCGCAGGCACATTGGTGGCCTGGATACTCGATCCACCGACGAAGGGTGTGATCAAAACTGTTACTGACCAGCAAGGACGCACCGAGTTGACGTTCACCAGAGGCGAGCCGCTTACCGTGGGGGTTAAAGCGAAGGCTGAAAACTCGACGACCGTTACGTTCCGCGATGTGACGTTTGTCGCAGCCCTTCCCGCGCGCCGACGAGTACCGGCGCCCCGCAAACAACGCAAACAGTGACAGGAGACGGTGATGCTCAATAAAATTTCAGGTGAGCTGTCAGCCCTGCGTCGCAATGCGTTGATTGATTTCTGTCTTCACGCAAAGCATGACAAGGCCAATCATCCCTTTCCGATGAATACCCAATCGGCGGATGATCTCTGGGAATGGCTGCGCTCCGACCCGCTGGACAGCGATGAGATTGAAACCTCATGGGTAGCGGAGGCCGTGAGCTGTTTGCAGGCTTACATTCATGCGGTGTTCCAGAAACTCGAACCGGGGTACGACGGGCGGGAGTTCGAGCCCACCCTTCTGGAAGAGTGGGAGCTGGCCGGCAGTTACGGGTCGTGGTCTGCAATGATGCTGCTGTTGTGCACACCTGAGGATTACATCACGCCCTATGTGCGCATCCGTAAAACCGAGTTGTTCAGAGCTCTTGAAAGTCATGTGAATCAGACCTCGATCACTGACGACTCGGTGCTCAAGGGCGCACAGCGCTATTTACGCAGCTTCGAAGAAACCTGCAATCTGAACGTACTGAGCGGATATCTGGATGGTGCCAATCCGCTGGACACACGTTATTACCTGGTGGGCAGGGAACGCGTTGCACCTTATGGCTGGTTCTGGCGTGAGGCCAATATCAAACTCGCGGTCGACTCGCCATCGGTCAACCCGACTGACTGGCGAGAATGGAAATCTGCCGACATTCCCACCGATGACACCGTGCTGGACTGTCGGATGGTCTTTTGGGAGGGCCGGTCATGCATGGTCTGGCTTCAATGGCGCCCGGGTCTTTTCGATAAAACAGGTGAGATGCAGCGCCCCCATGAGCTGGAACTCAGGGTGGCGTTTATCGCGCTGGACGACAGCTGGTCGCCACCCATTCGCTTGCATCTGCTGCAGACGGACAAGGACGTGTCGAAGGGGTGCCGGTTGGTCGCGGTGATCTTGCGCGACGAGATCGATACCTCGTATCCCAAGGGCAGGCTGGCGGTGCATGTGACCAATGCCCAGCCCAAGGCACTGACGTCGTCAGCGCGGTCTGTCGCGATTTATGAAACCCGTGACTCGCTGTTTCGCAAAGTGAAGGATGAAACGGCGGTCATGGATTACCTGGCCAATCACCTGTTTGTCGATCCCCATACGCTTCAGCAAAAGATGCAGCCGAAGCTGTTTCCTTCCGTTGACAGCCAGATCACCAAACCCGGCACGCTGGCCGAGTACCTTGGGATCAAGGCTTATATCGTGCGTAACAGCCCTACCGGGTACTCGCTCTGGGTTCAGGGCTATTGTGCTCATGTCTCATATGGCGATGGCACTGGGATAGATTTCACGCTGACCGTCAAGGGTTCCACCGGTGATGACCCGGAGCTGCCTACCGACAAGTATCCGTCCTCCGGCGGATGGGCAACGAAATGGCTGGAAATCAAACGGACGGCGTTCAACAGCAGCACGATCACCGTGACGCTGACAGGCGCCGCAGACAATGGTGAGCGAACCCTCGTCCTGAGGGTCCCCGCCAAGCTCGGTGAGCATGGACCTCTGCCGTATATCCATGACACCGATGCGCAGGGCGCCCAGTTTCTGGCCTTCAATCAACCGTCGAGTGTTCTCAAGCTGAAATACGTCCGGCTCAATACGTTGATCGGGCACGAACTGGTGCTGCAATCCAGTGTATCGATCGGGGCGTTGCTGGACTGGGCGACGCAGTTTCCGAAGGAGCCGCCTTTGCCCGAGGGCCAGGTCGAGCCGAACGGTCCGTTCGATGGCGCCAACGGTCTGTTTTTCTGGGAGCTGTTTTTTCACTTTCCGCACCTGATTGCCGCCCGGCTGCGTGACGAGAACCGTTTTGAAGCGGCCCAGCGATGGCTGCATTACATATTCGACCCTCAGTCGCCTGCGAAACCGGCGGACGGTCATGTCCCGCCAAAACCACCATACTGGAATTGCCGGCCTCTGGACGCGGAAAAGCCCGACATCGCCTGTGAAGTCTTCGCACCGGGGGATCCGGATGCTATCGCCTATTCATCGCCCTGGCATTACCAGGTCGTGATTTTCCTCGACTACGTGAACAACCTCATCGCCTGGGGCGACTGGCTCTTTCGCCAGATGACGCGAGACAGCCTGACGGCTGCCAAGCTGCAGTATGTTCGGGCCAGATCGCTGATGGGGGCCAGGCCGGATACCCGTAGCGTCAATCGCTGGTTTGCAAAGGAGCTTGGTGAACTTGTGGGAGAGATGCAGACCCGACCGGCCCTCGCGGATTTTGAAAAGACACTGCAGCTGCGAGCAGAGGATTTACCTGTCAGGGCTGCGCGTACTCAGCATTTGGGTGTCTACGGCACGCGTTCTTTCAAGATGCCGGTCAGCCCGCGCTTGCTGACGTTCTTTGACCTGCCTGATCAGCGTATCGCCAACATTCGTCATGGTCGGACAATTGACGGCAAGCTTGCATCCATCCCTCTTTTTACCGCCATGGATCCAAGGGAGTTGTTGAGCCGCCTGGCAGCCGGTAACGCGGGACCGGTGCGACCGATGGGTGGGCAGTTACGAGTGGCAGTCTATCGCTGGAACGTACTGTTCGATGCAGCGTTGCAGATGGTGCAGCACTTGCAGGAGCTGGGGAACGAAGTGCAGCGCCTGCTTGAACAGCAGGATCGTGTCCAGCAGGAGACGATGCAGCAACGCCACTTGACTGAGTTGGGCGAATTCGCTCGTCGGGCACAGGAAGAATCCATCGCACGTGAGGTCGAGAGTCTTACGGCGCTGCAGCACAGTAGAGCCATGGCCGAGGAGCGTGAACTGCATTACGCCGATCTGTACGACAAGCACATTTCTCCCGATGAGTTCAAAGTCATGGAGCATGTTGAAGCTGCTTCGGGCTTGGCTTCTCTGGCCACCGGCTTTCAGATGGGGGCGGCGGTTATCCATGCGTTCCCCAACATTTTCGGAGTGGGCGCCAATGGCGGTCATCAGCCAGGTCACCTGGTAAGCGCCGTGGGGTTTGGTTTCCAGATCGCTGCAGACGTGCAGCGCGCCAATGCCGACAAGACGGCTACCTCCGAAAGCTATCGTCGCCGCCGAGAGGAATGGCAGTTGCTGCGCAATCAGGCGATTACTGAAAAAAATGCGATCAGTGCCCAGATTGCGGGCCAGGAACGGGCGATCAATGCAGCAAGGATCAATCTGGAACACACCCTGGCCGTGAATAGTCAGGCGCTCAAACTGTTCGAGTTCCTGCAGACCCGGGCGACCAACCTGGAGCTCTACCAGTGGCTGATGGGGCAACTGCAGACCCTGCACTTTCAGGCGTATGACGCCGCTGTTGCACTGTGCCTGAGCGCTCAGACAGCCTTGCGAGCGGAAACCTGTGAGTTCGATGCCTATCAACTGGACACCTATGTCTGGCGCGACCAGCGGCGCGGCTTGACGGCTGGCGCGACATTGCAGTCCGGACTGTTGCGAATGCGGTCGGAATATTTGCAACGCCATGAGCGACGCCAGGAGATCGTCAAGACCGTTTCGCTGCAACGGTTGTTCGACGATCCGGCGACCCGGCCCAAGGGTTATGACAACTGGACTGATGCGCTGGGGCAATTGGTGGATAAGGGCATACTGGATTTCGAGCTGATTCAGCTGCTGTTCGACCGCGATTACCACGATCATTACTGCCGCCAGATTTTACGCGTTGAAGTCACTCTGCCGGTGCTCACGGGGCCGTTCGAAAATGTGGTGGCGAACCTGATGCAGGTCGGCAGCTATATCGCCACAAAACCGTCGACCGAATCGCTGGAGTATCTGCACTCCGGTGAGGGCGTTGCGCCTGTCGACGTGCTGATCAATCTGAGCAGTGGGCAGCAGGTTTCCCTGTCCTCTGGTTTGGACGACATGGGCATTGTCTCTCTGAGAGCTGACGAAGGCATGACGCTGCCGTTTGAAAACACTGGTGCCGTCTCGCGCTGGCGGATCGTGTTTCCCTGGCATTTGAAGCAAAAGCCGATGCTGTTATCGCTGACCGATATCGTGCTCAAGGTGTTTTACACCGCCAAGGTCGGGGATCTGGCGTTCTCCAGAAAAGTACAGGAACTGGTTAACGAAGCTGAGCGCAAGGTCGAGACCAAGGGAACGCAATCATGAGCGAAAGAGATATCGACACGGAATATAACTTCGTTAAGAACGGCGACATGACTCAGGGCTATGCCCACTGGGTCGATGTGGTCAATCCGGGAGGTGTTGGTATTCGGGAAGACACATGGGGAGACGACATCGTATCGATCATGACGCTCACCCACCGCGCTGCGGTTCGGCAAAGGATGATCGTGCCGATCGGACAGCAGGAGGAGGCCCGGTATAGCCTGCGTTTTCTCTACGAGAACACCTATTCGTCATCGCCCGGGCTAGTGGTGCTCAATAAAAGAGGGAGTGTAGAAAAGTTTGAAATCGAATTGCCGGTGAAGGCGAGGGTGCAGGATGCCGATCCTTTGGCGGTTGATCTGACCGAGATGCGCGAGGATTTGCCGGACAGTCTGGGTTTACAAGCGGGTGATGAGCTGGAGATCAATTTGAGCAGCCCGGCAAGGGGTGTGGGCGAACCCAGCTCTGTGGAAATTCGTCTGACCGGGATAGAGGTAAAGCTGATTCTTCCGGCGCTGGCGTTGGAGGCAGTCATCAATGATGGCAAACGTTTCGTCGCGGGCAGCGTCCTGCCGATCTGCCTGGGGGCTACCGGGGATCAGCGTCACAGGGTTTCTTTTGAGGTTGACCCGCAGAGTGTCTGGAAAAATCTCGAGGCCAGCCTGTGGCTTGAGGGCAACCCGCAAGAGGCCATTACCGCTGAGCCCGAGTTGGGAAAAGCTCAGCCCATCAGTCTGGACTGGCTGCTGGATTGTCCGGAGCCGTCAGGCAAAGAACCTCATGAACTGAAAGCGAAGATCTACAGCAAATACTCGGCGCCACCTTGTACGCTGTTGGTTTCCTGGGGGCATCATCTGTTGGAGCTGCTCGCGCTCAAAGAGGCCGAGACGTACCCGGTCGTCGAGTACAACCAATCGGTGGAACTGCAGGTTCGGGTCAGATCTCTCTATACCCAAGACCCGGTTGCGAGTGAGGTGGTCTGGCGAGTAGAGGGTGAGGCGGGGAAGGTTCTGCACCGGGCACCCACCGATGCTCAAGGCCGTGCGACGTATCTTTACACTCCAACCGAGGAGGGGGTGAGCTGGGTTACCGCCTCGGTTGCCAGTCTTTTGTCCGACGATGGTGAAGCGACGCATACCTTCGAGGTTCGGGCGTTTGCCACTGATCCATTCAAAACCTTGCAGGCCCGGTTCAATGGAGGGACTCCGGCCGTCTGGGGAGCGCAAACCCGCTATCCGGAGCGCGGCGAGCGCTTCCTCGTCAATCTGGACATGCCTGCGGAGCATCCTTTGAGCGCTGCCCGGTTTTTTCTGATCTGGGCAAAAGGTGATTCTCAAGCGGACGTGGGGGCAACCGCTCAACCGGACTTCGGGGCGCCAGCGCCTGTTGTTGACGGTACAGTCCTCTGGACAACGACCTTCGAGGACAAGCGCGACGGCCAATTTGACTGGGCCCTCGGTTGTTCCAGGTTGCAGCATTTATCGCCAGGCAATGCCCTGTCGCTGGCGTACAACAGAGTCAAGATCGGCGGGATCTGGGGACCGAACAAGTCGCCGGTGGTGGACGAAGGCGACATCGTCACCTGTATGGTGAAAGTGCAAAGGAGTGATGGACTACCGATCGGCAATGTCGAGGTCGAGTTTAATACACAGACCGGGACGGTCAGATCACTGACGGGCGTGGATGGTTGGGCAAGTGTGGATCACCAGCCAATCGATTCCAATGACTACTCAATTACTGCGCGGATACAGCGCCACGAAGACGCGCCAGTGGAAGAACATTCATTCGCCGTCAAGCCTCTGCTCACCAACGCATGGAAAGGGCAGGTCAACGTGTTTTTGGACGGGAAGCCGGTCGATCCACTGATTCAGGGCGTGGTCTGTTGGCGTGGCAGAGCGCGCAAGCTGCGTATTGATCCCGTTGCGAACAGCAGCTTTATCGGCAAGCCGATTTTACTGGCGTGGAATGGGAATACGCCCCCTTTGCCGGGACTCCAACTGAGTCCGGAAGCCGGTGTCGCTCGAGTGATGAGCGCTGACGGTCTTGAGTGGGACATCATTGCTGACCCGGACAAGAGTGGACTCTCGACCCTGGCGTTCCGCAGTTCCCATTTGCAGGAAGAGTACGAGTTTCCCGTTCGGCTGCTGGACAACAATCTCGCCACTGAGATCCAGGCGATGCTCGACCATGTTCCAGCTGAATCGGGTAAGGACACGTTGTATCCCTGCCTGGGGGCGACTCACCAGTCGATACTCATGCCGCGTGGGCTCAGCGCTTTACATGGATTGCCAGTGAAGTCGGCTATCACACCATTGGCACCGGGAATGGTGGTCAAGCCGCCACTGATTGACGATGTCTTTATGACGGCGGGGGGCGCGGAAAGGCAACTGGACTTCACCAGTAGTGCCGTCGGTGTCGAGATGACTCAGACCACTACCATCGTGATCGATGGAGAGTCGCTGACGACAAGGACTCAATTGAAACTGGGCCATAACAAACTCAAGATTCTTGCCAGGCGCGGTCCGGCGGTTTATCCCGTCATGAGCAAAGGCGAGCGTGCCCGGATCGAGGTTCGGCTGGGTTCGTCGTTCAATGATCAGCCGGTCGAGGGTGCAGAAATCGTGATGCAGATCGGGAGTTCCGAGCCGGTTTTCTTACGGACAGACACCGATGGCTGGGCGCGGCATGATGCCCTGCCGAATCAGGCGGGTGTAAGTCGTGTCACCGCTGTCGTCACAAACCCTTACGATGGTTCAACGGCCCAAACCAGTGCTGAACTCAATGCCTTGGCAACGGATCCTTGGCGGGATCTCTTGATAGCCATCAACGATTCAGAGCAGCATGCGTGGGCCGGAAGGTCACTCTTTCCAAGGCGCGGTGAAGAGTTCGGTTTTCGCCTTCTTGCCAATGATGGCAGCCCTTTGCGCGATCAAATGTTGGCGCTCGGTCTGGTCAAACCCGGCAGGAGTGAGCTCGGGCTTGAATTCAACCGGCCGTTGGGTGAGTTCCACCCGTTGAGTGAGTCGGGGCTGGAGTTTCGGTTCAAGGATGGAGATGTGAAGGATGCCAGTGTGTCTTTTCAGTTGGCAGCCTCTTGCTTGCTGGAACGATCTTCTGTTCAGCACCTGTCTTTGGGAAATCGAGCCTTTGTCGCCCGGATTACCGCGACCAGTAGTGTTCATGAGGTCGTTGATTGGGGAGCAGCAGTGAAGGCTGAAGTCACCGTAAAGCATGCGTTGACCGGAAAGGCCATGAGAGGTTTACCGATCCGGTGGGAGTTGTCGGAGCAGGAATCGCGGGTAACTTCCACCAACTATTGGGGTGTCGCTCGGATCAGCTTTGTTCCCGAAGTAGCAGGGGCCGGTTTCATCACCGCTACGGTTGCGGGCGGCGCTGATTCGGCGTCAGTCAACTTTCGTTATTCAATGAGCGAACCGTGCCGGATTAAAGAGTTGGTCGTTGATTCGCCAAGTGGTCATCCCGGGCAATCAGTGTCGGCGCATGTATTGGTGGTTTCGGCCCTCAGTGAGAAGGCGCTGTCGGGAATCGAAGTGAGGTGGCAACACGGCGGTCAAACATTGCCTTCGACGTTCACCGATGCGCAAGGCAAGGCAACGATCGAGTTCTGGAGGGTGCCAGGTGAAACCCGATTGATCGCATCGGTTCAAAGCGGTTTGGTCGGTAGCAATGTGAAGTCGTTGATGGTGTCTGCTCCGCAGGATGAATTGGTCGTAGCAGAGTTGACCAGTGAAAAAACCAGTTTTTGGCTGGGAGATACCATGACAGCACAAGCCCTGGTGCACTATGAGCAACACGGGGGAGTCGCACCCGGCGTACCGGTGGTTTGGCACTTTCCGCATTTGCAGTCGCGCACGTCCATGACCAATGAAAACGGGCTGGCAAAGGTGGAGGTGACTGCTGCGCATGTTGGCTTGCATCAGTTGGCTGCCCATGTCCGCGAAGGTGCCGCCGGATCGAAGACTCTGGGTTATGAGGTTCTGGATCCACTTGATTCTCCTGATCATGCGGATATCGAGTCAGTGACTGCTTCGATCAGTCCGGTACTTATTAACACATACACCACAATGACCGCGCTGATCGTGGGAACGAAGTCCCGACAACCCATGGCCAACAGGAAAATTTTCGTTTCCAGAAATGGGCAAGCAAGCCAGGAAGCGCGCACTGACAGTCAGGGCAACTTCTCGCATTCCTGGTCGCCGACTTCAACCTCCGAGCAGGTTTCTCTCTGGGTAACCCTGGAAAACCCCGGCGGTAGTTCGGTCAGCAAGGGGGTGACTGTGCCTGTTGTGGAACGTTGATCCGGCAGTCACAAGACTTCGCTTTTTTTCCAGGCCAGATATCGCGCCACCAACTCGGCGCCCAGTTCCGAGGGTCGGGCATTGATGATCGGTACTCCGTGAGTCCTCAACTGCTCGTGGAGTCTTGCCGTGCCGTTCAAGTAATCCACCGTTGCACAATAGGCCAGCGCATCCGTCAGCGATTGAACCGGAGTCAGCCGCACGTCTTCGAGCCTTTCTTCGTACAGGCTGGCGATGAGTACGCGGTGTTGCTTGCCCAGTTGTGTCATGGCACTCAGCAGTTCTTCATTGCTCTCATCCCGCACATTCGTCACCAGCACCACCAGCGCCCGACGCTTTTGCCTTATCAGTAACTGATTCACCGCCGCCGTATAATCCGCAGAACGTCGTGTGCTATCCAGATCGTAAACACCGTTGAGCAACACCTTGAGCTGCCCCGCACCTTTGACCGGTGCAATAAACCGCGACTGCTCGCTGGCGAAGGTGTACAAGCCCACCGCATCCCCCTGCCGCAACGCCACATAACTCAACAGCAGACACGCATTCAACGCATGATCAAAATGCGACAGCTCCCCATCCTGACTGCGCATCTGTCGCCCGCAATCGAGCATGAAAACAATCTGTTGATCCCGTTCGTCTTCGTACTCCCGGGCAATCGGTGTGCGATGGCGGGCGGTGGCTTTCCAGTCGATCTGGCGCAGGCTGTCGCCTTCGCGAAATTCCCTGAGCTGATGGAATTCCATTCCCAGGCCACGACGCTGGCGCTGACGCACACCGAGCTGGCTGAGCCAGTTGTCGACCGCCAGCAACTGGCCGCCGTAGAGACGGGCGAAGTCGGGATAGACGCGGGTGTGGTCGGTGATGGTCAGCAGGCGTTTGCCGGACCACAGGCCTAAGGGGCTCGGCAGGTTGAGTTCGCAGGTTTCGAAGGTGTAGTGGCCGCGTTTGAGCGGGCGCAGGCGATAGCCGATCAGGCTGCGCTGGCCGGGTTGCAGCTCGGTGGAAAGCGGCAGGTTTTCGTGGCTGAGGCCATCGGGTACATGGTCGAAGAGTTGAATGGTCAGTGGCTGGGCGAAGTCGTGTTCGACGTCCAGCCGGATTTCGCTCCAGCGACCGAGGGCCAGGCTGCCGGGCATCTGTCGTTGCACGCGGGGCGAGGGCAGGCGCTTGAGACGCAGCGCGTCCAGCAGGCTCAGCGCAAACAGCGCCAGCAACAATCCCCAGTTGATCGAGAGCAGGCTGGCGGGTACGTCGAAGTTCAGCGCCTGCAACGTGCCCAGCACTATGCTGATGGTCAGCAGGATCGCCAGCCAGATCAACAACAGGCGCGAGGGTTTCACAGGCGCGGCGCCGGTACTTGGTCGAGCAGTTGCTGAAGGACTTGATCGATTTGCAGCCCTTCGATGTCCAGCTCCGGTGCAAGGCGTACGCGATGGCGCAACACCGCCAGTGCGCAGCCCTTGATGTCGTCCGGGATCACGAATTCGCCGCCGCGCAACAGGGCTCGGGCGCGGGCACAGCGCACCAGTGCAATGGAGGCGCGTGGCCCGGCGCCGAGGCTCAGCCCCGGCCAGGTGCGGGTGCTGCGCGCCAGACGCACGGCGTAATCGAGCACCTGATCGTCCAGCGGCAAATCGCTGGCGATGCGCTGCAGGGCTTGCACGTCCTTGGCCTGCAGCACGGTGCGCAGCGGTTGCACATCGAGCATGTCGGCGCGAGTCGAGCGGCTGACCTGCCGCACCATGTCCAGCTCCTGATCGGCGTCGGGGTAATCCACGCGCACCTTGAGCATGAAGCGATCGAGCTCGGCTTCCGGCAGGGGATAGGTGCCTTCCTGTTCGATCGGGTTCTGCGTGGCGAGCACCATGAATGGCTGGGCAATCGGCAAGGCCCGGCCTTCGAGGGTGACCTGACGTTCCTGCATCGCTTCGAGCAGGGCGGCTTGGGTCTTGGCCGGGGCGCGGTTGATCTCGTCGGCCAGCAACAGGTTGGTGAACAGCGGGCCCTTGCGCAGTTTGAACTGCTCGGTCTGCAGGTCGTAGACCGCGTGGCCGGTGACGTCGCTGGGCATCAGGTCCGGGGTGAACTGGATGCGCGCGAACTCGCCGCCGAAGCACTTCGCCAGGGCGCGTACCAACAAGGTTTTGCCGAGGCCGGGAACGCCTTCGAGCAGCACGTGGCCGCCGGCGATCAGCGCGGTCAGCACGTCGTCGATCACCGGGTTCTGGCCGATCAGCGCTTTTTGCAATTCGCCGCGCACGGCCTGGGCCAACTGGCTGGCGCGCTGGCGTTGCTGGGCCACGTGGCTGGGCGAGCCGGGTTCGATGTGTTCGGTCATAGCGTGTTCCTCAAGGCTTGCAGGTGGGCGACCTGACGGCAGAATTCGGCGCTGGACAGGCGCCGCTTCGATGCCGGGCTCAGGGCCTGGCTGATGGCACGGGTCGGTTGGCGGGTCAGGCGCGACAGCACCAGCCATTGTTCGGCGACATTCAGTTGGTCGAAACCGGGATGTCGATGACGGGCGCGGCGCAGAACGTCCTGCTGCAACGCTTGCAGCAAGGTCTGCTGGCCGTTGTGACGCAGGATGAAATCGCCACTGGCGCGCAGGTGTTCCATCAACTGTCGACGACCACTCGGAGACGGCGCCTGCACCGGGCCGTGACGCACGCCGACATGCCACAGCCACAGACCTATCAACGCCAGCAGGGCGACGATGGCTTGCGGGAAATAGCGCCAGAGCAGGGTCAGTAGATTGTCGTGTTCAGTGTTGTACAACAAGGTCACGGCCGTGTCGGCGCTGAGGTACCAGAGCAGCCAGGCATTGTCGTGTTGCGCAATGGCCGGGGTTTTCCACAGATCGGCATCGGTGACCACGGTGATCGTGCCGAGGCCGAAAGCCAGTTGCATCATGTGCGTGGCTTTCGCGCTGTTGGCCCAGGCCTGGGCGAGGTTTTTCGGGTCCTCGAGATGGAAGGCGGTGTCGAATCCGGCGTAGGCGGGTGCGTCCTCGTCTTCCAGATAGAGTTTAGTCAGATTCGGGAACGGGTCTTCGGCGTCATCCGGCGGCGGATCCTTGAGATCCTTGCTGAAGAGTTGATGCAGTTGCACGCGGTCGAGCAGCAGGTCGTTGCTCTGGCCGGTCTTTTCATCCCAGATCGACTCGGCGACAAACACCAGCCTTCCGCCGGCCCGGGCCCAGTTCAGAACCTGATCGACCTGGCGTGGAGTCATTTTCGAGCGGTCGTTGAACATCAGCAGCGTGTGCTGGCGCGGATCGATGTCGGGCAACACGGCAAGGCTTTCGGCATGACTGACGTCGATCCCGCGCTCGCGCAGAAACATCTCCGCTGCCAGATAAGGATTGGCTTGCGCAGCGGGGGACGGGCCGTGATCGACTTCGGCCTGGTACGGCGTGGCCTTGAGGTACAGATAAATGCCCAGCGCACCGAGCAGCGCGACGATCAACGCGCCGCCCAAAAGCCAGAGTGCGCGCCGGTTCAACGGGCAACTCCGTGGCCGAACAGGGACCGCCAGCCATCACACAATTCCTGTTGCAGATGCGCCGCCGGCACGCGGTGCCCGTAGGCCATGTTCTGCCAGTGACCGGTGAGGTGACGGCTATAAGTGAGCAGATCCGGGCGCTGCAACTGTTCGATCCGGGCCAGCACTTCGTTTTCGGTATCGGCGGGTTTCAAGGTCAGGTTGAAGTCGTGCAATAGATGACTGAGCAATGCCCGGTACAGCAGACCCAGTGCCGCGCGCGGCTCGGTTTGCCAGAGCTGTTCCGCGTGGCTGGCGATGTCATCGGGCAGGCTTTGCTTTTGCAGGTCCAGACCGAAGGCCTGTTGCGGCAAGGGTCTTTTGTTCGGTTCGGGCAAGCGCGGACGACGGCCGACGAAGGTTTGCAGAAGATCTCGATAACGCCAGACCAGCCAGCCGAGCCCGGCGATCACCGCGCCCCACAGCACGACTTCGATCGCCTTGGCCAGGCCGTCGAGGTGTCGACCGTCAAGCCACTTAAGCAGGGTTTTCAACCATTGTGGTGCCTCGCCTTCCTTGGGTTTTTCGGCAGCAGCGGGATCTTCGCCAAAGCGATAACGGGTAACGGTTTCCTTGTTCTTGAACGGCGGTTGTTCGAGCAAGGCCTTGATGCTGTCGCGTGATGCCTCGCTGGTCAGCGGCTGGTTCAACAGACGCGGTGCATCTGGAGCCGTGGCAGGTTCGGCAGCCCAGGCTGAGGGCAACCCCGGCAACAGCAGACACACCACCAGCAGTAAGCCGATTGCGCTGCTGTTCAAACGCTGGCGCAAGCGGCGGAATACCAGTTCGATGTCCCAGGCTTCGAGGACGGTGCGGCGGTTCAGATACAGGCTGAATCCGCAGGCGACATATACCGGCTCCCAGATCACCAGAATCAGCGCATAGAACGCGTTGGTCAGATGCTCCAGCCAGCGCCATTCGTAGTCGGCCGCGAAGATCAGGCTTTGCCAGTCCCAATCGGTTTCGACCTGTTGCGGCAGCAGCAGATAGAACAACACCATCAGCCCGATCCACAGCGCCGTTTCAAGATGCACGCCGATGATCGTCAGCCACTGCGCGGCGCCGGCATTGCGTTGCAACAACACCTGCAAACGCTGCTGGCGGGCCGTGCCGTCGAGGCCTTCGAGTTGCAGCACGGGCAGCAGGAAGCTGCGGCTCAGGCTGAAGCGGCGCCAGGTCAGGCTGGTGAGCAGTTGCGGCTTGAGCAGGCGCGGCCATTGGCGCAAGGCCTGTTTCAAAGTGGGCGTTTCGCCGAACAGCGCCTTGGACAGGATGTACAGCGGCAAGCGTTCGTAGGCCGGTTTCAGCCACCAGAAGATGAACACGGCGATTGACGGCGAATCCCACAACAACAGGCTGAGCACCGCGAACAGCGGCAGGGTGACGATCGCCCAACTGGTCATCAGCAGGCGCCGGTGCTGCTGGCTCATGAGCACGCCCAGATCCATGGCTTCCCAGGTGGTGCGCGGACGGATCGCCACGGTGGCGTCACTCAGGCGCATGACGGGTCCTTCCGGCGAACAGCAGATAGATCGCCACGCAAATCCAGAGCCCGGCGCCGACCAGGTATTTGGTCTGCGGCGTGACTCCGGTACGCGACGACCAGTAGGCTTCGATAAACGCGGCGATCAACAGAAACAGCATCACGCCGCAGATCAGCAGGATGCTCTGGAGCGCCGCAATCTGCAGGGCTTCGATTCGTGTCAGGCGTCCCGGCGCGATCAATGCCCAACCCAGTTTCAGTCCTGCCGCGCCGGCCAGAGCAATGGCGCTGAGTTCGAACGCACCGTGTCCGATCACGAACGACCAGAAGGTCTGGCCGAAGCCGATTTCACTGAGATGCCCGGCCACCGCGCCGATGATCAGCCCGTTGTAGAACAGGAAAAACGCACTGCCCACCCCCAGCAGCAAACCGCTGGCGAAGGTCTGAAAGGCGATGCCGATGTTGTGCATGATGTAGTAGCCGAACATCACCCAGTCTTCGCTCGCCGCGCGCTCGGCCGAACGCCCGAGATGGCCGGCGGCCGGGTCATACATGCTCTGCATCTCGCGCACCTGATCGGCGGGAATCAGGTTGTAGACCAGCTCCGGAAACAGGAAAACCAGGACACCGAAACCGATCAGGCTGCCGAAGAACAGCAGTGCGGCGACCAGCACGAAGCGCCATTCTGCGCGGACTAATCGTGGAAAACCGGCCAGGATGAAACCCAGCACGTTAGCGCCGAGCTGGCTGCGATGACGGTAAAGCTGTTGATGGCCGCGCAGTACTTGCTGTTGCAGGGAGTCGACGAGAAAGCTGCTGTAACCGCGTTCCTGTGCCAGGGCCAGATGCTGGCAGAGTCGCCGATAAGCCTTTGGAAATTCCGCAACCTGCGAAGTGTCCTTGCCGCGTTCAAGTCGTTCGAGGGCGAGGCTGAAACGCTCCCATTCGGCCTTGTGGCGGGATTCGAAAAGGCTTTGCTTCATGTCGGACCCAACAGGCCGCGAGCGATGCCGTTGAGTTCACCAACGGCTTTCGGTGCGCTGATGTGCAGTGGCTGAGCAAGCAATGCAGCGAGTTCGTTGACCCGCGCCGTCGACAGTTCGCCCTGGCGTTCGGCGAAGGCGAGCAGGGCGCGTTGTTCAGTCAGGGTCAGCGGGATCGGCGAGCGGCGGGGTTCGGCATCGGGCAACTGCGGGCGCTTGAGAGGGCGTTCGCTGTAGATCACCAGCGTGCCGGCCGCGATGTCGCCGAGGCGTTTGAAGGTCGGGTGTTGCAGGCAACTGATCGCACCGAGGAAATAGCCGAACGGCATCAGGTCGACAAAACGCAGCAGGTTGCGCAGCAGCGACGCCGACCAGCCGACCGGTGTGCCGTCGTCGTGCACTACTCGCAAGCCCATCCATTGCTTGCCCGGCGAACGGCCCTGACGCAGCACTTCGAACAGCACCATGTACCACCAGCTCACCACGAACAGCAGCAGTGAGCCCAGGCCGATACCGAGTTTGCCGAGCAGCGCCAGCACCATGAGCAGCAGGCCGAGGATCAGCCCGCGCAACCCCAGATCGATGGTGAACGCCACGGCGCGCACCATCAGGCCGGCGGGACGCAGCGGCAGGTCGATGCCTTCCGGCGTTTCGACCTGATGCCGTGTGTCCAGTGGCGGGGCCAGCGGTGCTTTCCTTGGCGGTGCTGTGGTCTCGAGCATGGGCTACCTGATGTTGCCGGATCGGGATGCAAGTGCGTCCGATGCTAGCAGTCTCTCGGGGGGAAACGACATAACTATGTCATACACATCTTTCAACCAAAGGTGACTGAATGATGCGGTGCTGGCCGCGACAGCAGTCGAACGCCTAGACTTTGCCGATCTTCAGTTCAGGAACCGCCCGTGACTTCCATTTTCTGGTACGACTACGAAACCACCGGCATCAATCCCCGATGCGACCGCCCGTTGCAGGTGGCCGGGATCCGCACCGACCACGAACTCAACGAAATCGACGCGCCGGTCAATCTCTACTGCCAGCCCAGCGAAGACATCCTGCCGCACCCGGCGGCGTGCGCAATCACCGGCATCACCCCGAGTCGCCTCGCCGAACAGGGCTTGAGCGAAGCCGACTTCATGACCCGGGTCCACGCCCAGCTCGCGGCTCCCGGTACCTGCGGCGCGGGTTACAACACCTTGCGCTTCGACGACGAGATGACCCGCTACAGCCTGTACCGCAACTTTTTCGATCCCTACGCCCGTGAATGGCAGGGCGGCAACAGTCGCTGGGATCTGATCGATGTGGTGCGCGCCGCCTACGCATTGCGCCCGGACGGGCTGGTCTGGCCGACCGACGACGAAGGCAAGGTGACGCTCAAGCTCGAACGTCTGACCGCCGCCAACAACATCGACCACGGCAATGCTCACGAAGCGTTGTCGGACGTACGCGCCACCATCGCCCTGGCCCGGTTGATCCGCGAGAAGCAGCCGAAGCTGTATGACTGGCTGTTCCAGCTGCGCAGCAAACAGAAGGTCATGGACCAGATTCGCCTGTTGCAGCCGATGGTGCACATTTCCGGACGCTTCTCCGCTGCGCGCAGTTATGTCGGCGTGGTGCTGCCGCTGGCCTGGCATCCGCGCAACAAGAACGCGCTGATCGTGTGTGATCTGCACCTGGATCCGCAGGGTCTGCTCGACCTGGATGCCGAAACATTGCGTCAGCGCCTGTATACCCGCCGTGACGATCTGGCCGAAGGCGAGTTGCCGGTGCCGCTCAAACTCATCCACATCAACAAGTGCCCGGTGGTGGCGCCGTTGGCGGTGCTGCGTGCTGAAGATCAACAGCGTCTGGGTCTGGACATGGCGTTGTATCAGGCGCGTGCATTGCGACTAAGTGACGCACAACAAGTTTGGAAAGATAAAGTCTCGGCGATTTATGCCAGCGAAGATTTCGCCTCGAGTGAAGATCCCGAACAACAGTTGTACGACGGATTTATCGGTGATCGCGATCGTCGTTTATGTGAGCAAGTGAGGGCGACCGATCCTGCTCAATTGGCGCGAGAGCAATGGCCGTTCGATGACGAACGTTTGCCCGAATTGTTGTTTCGATATCGAGCACGTAACTTTCCCGATACGTTGAATTTCGAAGAGCAAGAACGCTGGAAAATCTTTTGCCGGCAACGCTTGTCCGCGCCGGAGTGGGGCGCTCCTAATACCTTGCAATCTTTTGCCGAGGCCATGGAGCAATGGCTGCTTAGTGCTGCGCCGATGCAGGCCGAGGTGTTGGTTGAATGGCAGAACTATGTCCAGGCATTGCGCAAACGTTTGGATCTTTGAAATCGAACATGTCCGGCGCTTGAATGCCGGGCATAAAAAAACGCCAGCATTCGCTGGCGTTTTTTTGTGTCACAGAAGCGCTCTGCGACAAGGGTTGCGGCTTAGCCCAGCAGGGTAGCCCAGCCTTCAACCACGTCACCGCCCCACTTGGCTTTCCACTCTTTCAGAGTTTTGTGGTTGCCACCTTTGGTTTCGATGACTTCGCCGTTGTGCGGGTTTTTGTATTGTTTAACTTTGCGAGCACGCTTGGTGCCGGTAGTTTTGGCTGCGCCGCCACGTGGAGCCTTGGTTTTGGACTCTGGATCCAGCAGCGCGATGATGTCGCGCAGGGATTTGGAATATTCGCCCATCAGTGTGCGCAGTTTGCCTTCGAATTCCAGCTCGGCTTGCAGTTTGTCGTCTTGCGACAGGTTCTTCAAACGGGCTTGCAGCTCTTTGATAGCTTCTTCGGTGGCACGATATTCGTTGATCAAGGACATGATTACTACCTTATGTGGGAGTGCGCGATGGCAGGGGACAGTGCGGCAATAATAGTCAGGCTGTTTCATCAAGTAAACATTTAACCGGGGTTTTTATTTGAATTAGTTACGTTGAAAAGCCCTGAATTGAATGTTCAGTTAAATATTGTGATGGAGTCTTCACAGATATTCACACAGCTCCGTTCAAGCATGGCTATTGCAACGCCATCATTCTGGCGTTTACGCGCGTCAAAAAAGCTGCGACGGGCTGCCGTGAGGCTCCGAGGGTCATCAATACTGCAGTTTTCCCGCGCAGTCGCTAGAATGGCGGCCTTTGCGAAGTTCTGGAGTTTCCCCCTCATGCGCACTTTTCGGTTGGTGATTTCTTGCCCGGACCGCGTTGGCATCGTTGCCAAAGTCAGTAACTTTCTGGCGGCCCACAATGGCTGGATCACCGAAGCGAGCCACCACTCGGATAACCAGGTCGGCTGGTTCTTCATGCGTCACGAAATCCGTGCCGATTCCCTGCCTTTCGGTATCGAGGTGTTGCGCGAGAAGTTTGCACCGATCGCCGAAGAGTTCTCGATGGACTGGCGCATCACCGACACCGAGCAGAAAAAACGCGTGGTGCTGATGGCCAGCCGCGAATCCCACTGCCTGGCTGATCTGCTGCACCGCTGGCACAGCGACGAGCTGGATTGCGAGATCTCCTGCGTGATTTCCAACCACGACGACCTGCGCAGCATGGTCGAGTGGCATGGCATTCCTTATTACCACGTGCCGGTCAATCCGCAGGACAAGCAACCGGCCTTCGACGAAGTGTCGCGTCTGGTCAAGCAGCACGATGCCGAAGTGGTGGTGCTGGCGCGCTACATGCAGATCCTGCCGCCGGACATGTGCCGCGAATACGCGCACAAGGTGATCAACATTCACCACAGCTTCCTGCCGTCGTTCGTCGGTGCCAAGCCGTACCACCAGGCTTCGATGCGCGGCGTGAAGCTGATCGGTGCGACCTGCCACTACGTGACCGAAGAGCTGGACGCCGGCCCGATCATCGAGCAGGACGTGGTCCGCGTCAGCCACAGCGACAGTATCGAAGACATGGTGCGTTTCGGCCGTGACGTCGAGAAGATGGTGCTGGCCCGTGGCCTGCGCTATCACCTGGAAGACCGCGTGCTGGTGCACGGCAACAAGACCGTGGTGTTCTGATTCAGGTTCGCTCCCACGCAGAGCGTGGGAGCGATCCATGGACCGTGAGGAATGACCGATGAGCGATCCACTGGACAAAGCCACTTCCAAGGCACCCGCCACCTTGGGCGAAGGCTGCTTGAGCCGCTATGACCCGGATGACCTGAGCCCGGAGGACGGCACGGAGTTTCCCGGTGCTGCCGAACTGTGGGAACAACTCAAGGACGAAGAGGATGACCTCAAGAAGCCTGTCTGACGCTCAGCAGTTTTTTCAGCAATGGCCGGCCCAGCATCAATAGAAACACCGGGCCACCGACCAGAAGATAGAAGTAATACGTCACCACCCGCCAGATCAGGATCGCCGCCGCCGCGGTCGATTTGCCGACCATTGGCGCCAGCAGCGCCGCCGAGGTCAATTCCGCTGCACCGGCACCGCCCGGCAACAGGCTGAATTGCCCCGCCCCCAGCGAAAGCATCTGGATCAGAAACGTCCAGGCCCACTGCACATCCGCCCCCAGACCGCGCAACGCCAGATACAGCACGCTGTAACGCAGCGACCAATGCACGCAGGTCAGGACGAACACCTTGATCAATGTCGCCCAGGGCAACTTCAGCGCATCGGTGAAAGCTGCCAGAAAGTGCAGTAACTGCCGCGCCCAGCGCCGTCGAGTTCGCGGTTCGATGTTCATCCCGGCCAGCAGTCGTCCGCTCAAGCGGATCAAACGGCGGTGATAGCGCGCAACCAATATGCAGCTCAGCAAGCCCCCGGACAATGACACGGCGCTGACAATCAGCAGCCATTCCATACGATCACTCAGATGCTGGAACAGCGCGTAGATCAGAATTCCGCTCAGGGCGCAGAGAAAAAACAGCAGATCGCTCAACTGATCCATCGCAAACACGGCGCTGCCCCGGGCCGGGCGCACGCCGCTGCGCGCCAGCAGCGCCATGATCGTCAACGGCCCTCCGCTGCCGCCGGGCGTGGCGCACCAGGCGAATTCGGCCGCCATCACCACTCCGAGGCTTTTCACGGGCGTGACCCGGTCACGCTGATCGCCGAGCAGCAGCCGCAGGCGCAAGGTGTTGATGCCCCAGCACAGCAGCACCATGGCGAACATGATCAACAGCCAATTCAGCGGAAAAGCCTGCAAGCGCTCCCAAGTCTCGCCGCCGCCGAGCAGGACGGGCACCGCCACGGCCACCAACAGGCCGATCAGCAACAGAATGCCGCGACTCAAGCGGCACGCTCGGCTTGAGTGTGCTGGCGTGTCAGCCAGTCGATTTTGGTCATGGGCACGCGTCCGTCCGCCAGCAGTCGTTCAAGGGTGCGCCACCAGTAATCCCGGGAAAAGCGGTGACGCATGTCCACCGGGTGCAAGCCTAGACGAATCACCGGCGCCTGACGCCAGCGCTGCTCACGCTGTTCGCTGACGATCTTCGACACCCCGCGACGCCAGGCACTGCGCGCGCTCCACACCAGTCCGGGGGCCTCGACCGCCGCGAAATCCGGCAAGTGATAAAGATGCTGCGGATCGCTGGTGTAGCGTAGCGGCAATTCGCGCAGTGCCTCGCGCGTGCCTGCGCTCATCAACCAGGCGGGGGCGACGAAACCGTGCAGCGGCCAGCCGTGGCGCCGAAACAGATCGATCCCGGGACGCAGGCGGGCGAGGGCGGCTTCCTGGGACAACTGATAGAACTCGCCTTCATGGGTGTAGACCCGCCGCATGAACCAGTCGCGAGCGGTGCGCGGGCCGGGCTCGGTGTCCTCATGAAAGTGGCCGTGCAGGGCCAGTTCATCGCCGCGGGCGACGCGCTCGTCGAGCATGCGACAGAACTCCGGGTGGGCCTCAAGGGCATCGTGGCGATGGAAGTCCGGGACCACCAGCCACGTCATCGGGACGTTGCCCAACCGGTCAACGGCTTCGACAAACTCTCGATAATCGGCCCACGTGGAGGGTGCCACGTCATGCAGCACCAGCATTACCGCCGGGCGCTCGTGTGATTCAGCCATTGGCCACCCGAGGAACCGAATCGCCGAGTACCGCGTGGTAATGGCTCAGCAGGCTGTCGACCACCGTGTCCCAGGCGTAATGCCGTTCGACATGTTGGCGTGCCTGTCGACCGATTACGTCAGTCCCGCGACTGAACAGTTCGCGCACGGCATTGGCCATGGCTTGCGAATTGTTCGGCGCGCAGAGCAGCCCGCAACATTCGCTGACGATTTCCTCGAACGCCCCGGCTGCCACCGCCACCACCGGAATGCCACAAGCCATGGCCTCCAGGATCACCAGACCGAAGGTTTCCTGATCGCCTGCATGGATCAGCGCGTCGGCACTGGCCATCAACCGCGCGACCTGTACGGCAGGGCAGAACCGGTCGATCACGCTGACATTGTCCGGGACGGACGCCGGCATCGACGAGCCGACCAGCAACAAGTGATAACGCGGGCCCAGACGTTTCATGCAGTCGAGCAGCACCGGCAGGTTTTTCTCCTTGGAACCGCGACCGGCAAAGATCAGCAGGCGCGTGTCCTCGGCGATCCCCAGCTCGGCGCGTAATCCAGCGTCGCGGGCATCCGGGTGGAAGGTCTGAAGGTCAACGCCCAGTGGCTGCACATATACGTTGCGTACCCCCAGCCTGCTGAGCTTGTCGGCCATGACCTGGCTGGGGGCCAGCACCCGGTCGAAGTTGCCGTACAACTTGCGCACATACGCATCGACATTCGGTGTGACCCAGTGGCCCATGCGGTTGCCCACCAGCAGCGGCAGGTCGGAGTGATAGAAGCCGATCACCGGCACGTCCAGCTGCCGACGCGCATCGAGCGCAGCCCAGGCAGTGAGGTACGGATCACCGACTTCGATCAGATCGGGTTGCAGATCCTGCAGGACGTTTCGCCAAGGGGCCAGGCGCAGGGGGAAACGATAGCCCTTGCCGAAGGGCAGGGCAGGGGCGGGAACCGTATAAACGCCGTCAGACTCACCAAAATCCGCCCCGGGGATCAGCAGGCTGTGGCGGATGCCGGGCTTGACCCCCAGCCGACGGTGCTTGGCATCCAGATAGGTGCGCACGCCGCCGCTGGCCGGGGCGTAGAACATGGTGATGTCAGCGATATGCACGGTGAACGTCCCTCCGCAGTAATCTCCCTTGGTTGACCTTTATCAAGAATAGATGTTCGGTCGGGGTTTCGCGGTGGGGGGTGGCAGGGGGATTTGTGCTGGGGTTGAGGGCGTCAGGCCCTCACCCTAACCCTCTCCCAGGGGGAGAGGGGACTGACCGAGGTGTTTGGTCGTGATACATCGACCTGAAAGTTTCGCGCCGAGCTCAGGACCTGAAAACCCTGAAGATCTGCTCCCTTTCCCCCTCGCCCCCTTGGGGGTGAGGGGGTAGGCTTTTGATCTTGATCTTAGATCCGGAAACTACCCACCAACTGCTTCAGTCTCGAAGCCTGCTGCTCCAGATCCGAACAGGCACGCAACGTCGCCTGCAAGTTCTCGACGCCTTCCTGGTTCAGCGTGTTGATCTCGGTGATATCCACGTTGATCGACTCGACCACCGCCGTCTGCTCTTCCGTCGCGGTCGCCACCGACTGGTTCATGCCGTCGATTTCACCAATGCGCTGGGTCACGCTGTTCAGGCGCTCGCCGGCGAGGTTGGCGATGTCCACGCTGTCCTGGCTGTGTCGCTGGCTGTCGCTCATGGTGCTGACGGATTCGCGGGCGCCGACTTGCAGCTCCTCGATCATGGTCTGCACCTGTTGCGCCGATTCCTGGGTGCGGTGGGCGAGGTTGCGCACCTCGTCCGCCACCACCGCAAATCCGCGCCCGGCTTCCCCGGCACGCGCTGCTTCGATGGCCGCGTTGAGCGCCAGCAGGTTGGTCTGCTGGGAAATGCTGGTGATCACTTCCAGGATCTGGCCGATGTTCACGGTCTTGCTGTTCAGCGATTCGATGTTGCTGCTGGAGGCGCTGAGCATGCTCGACAGTTGATTCATCGCCTTGATGCTGCGCTCCACCACTTGCTGGCCGTCTTCGGCCAGGCCACGGGCGTCGCTGGCCTGGGTCGAGGCTTGTGCGGCGTTGCGGGCGATTTCCTGGGCGGCGGCGCCGAGCTGGTTGATCGCCGCCGCCACGCTGTTGGTGCGCGAGGCTTGCTGGTCGGAGTTGTACATCGACGAGTTCGAGGCGGCGACTACCCGCAAAGCGACTTCGTTGACCTGGCCGGTGGCCGACGACACTTCGCGAATCGAGCCGTGAATACGCTCGACGAAACGGTTGAACGCCGTACCGAGCACGCCGAATTCGTCCTGGTTCTGAATGGTCAGGCGCTTGGTCAGGTCGCCTTCGCCGTCGGCGATGTCTTCCATGGCGCGGGTCATGACATGCAGCGGCTGGATCAGGATGCGGATCAGCATACCGAGCAGGGCAATGATGATCGCCACTGCAATCACGGTCGCGATCACGGCCGAGGTGCGGAATTCGCTGAGCATCGAGAAGGCTTTGTCTTTGTCCACAGACAGGCCGATGTACCAGTTCACCGACGGCAGGCCTTTGATCGGGGTGAAGTTGACGATGCGGGTCTGGCCGTCGACGGTGACTTCAGTGAAGTCACTGCTGATGCGCGGGGTGTCCTGCGGATAGGCTTCCTTCAGGGACTTCATCACCAGGGCCTTGTCCGGGTGCACCAGGATCTTGCCGTCGGCGCTGACCAGGAACGCGTAGCCCATGCCGGAAAAATCTCGGGCGCTGAGGGTGTCGATCAGGGTTTGCAGGCTCAGGTCGCCGCCCACCACGCCCACGCTCTGGCCGGCCTTTTTCGCGGCGGTGGCGATGGAAATGATGGTCTGGCCGGTGGCCGCGTCGATGTACGGTTCGGTCAGGGTCGAAGAACTGCTGCTTTCGGCACCCTTATACCAAGGGCGAACCCGTGGATCGAAACCGTCCGGCATCTTCGCATCCGGGCGGATGGTGAAGTGCCCGGTGGCATCGCCCAGGTAGGACGCCATGAAGGTCGACGTCAGGGCTTTCTGTTCCAGCAGGCTGGCGACGGCGGCAGGCTCGGGATTGATGGCGATGTTCTGCGCCGCGTTCTCGATCAGCAGGATGCGCCCGCTGAGCCAGGTCTGGATGTTGTCGGCGGTGACCTCGCCCATCTCGTTGAGGTAATTGTCCAGGTCCTCGCGGATCGCATTGCGTTGCAACCAGTCGTTGTACAGCGTGAACGAGGCGAAGGCGGCGATGACGATGAGGGCGGCGGCAAGCAAAATTTTATGGCTGAAACGCAGATTTTTGTTCATGGCTTGGGGTTCCGCTAAGGTCTTATTATTCAGGGCGTGCTTCTATAGATGCTCGCTAGGTGGGCTTGATGGGTACAAGCAGGTATTTCCGCTTCTCCTTAGGGAAATCTCCGATGCGGATGTCAGTCGCATCTGTCACCTTTAGCTATCGGCCATGCTCGACAAAGATTAACCATTGGGTGACCAAATGCCTGACTCCTTGCAACTCGTAATCGGCGCCGACCTCGCCGGGCAACCGATCGCCCAGGCCATGCGCCTGGCCAACCGTCACGGGCTGGTGGCCGGGGCCACCGGTACCGGCAAGACCGTCACCTTGCAGCGCCTGGCCGAGGCGTTCAGTGACGCCGGCGTCGCGGTGTTCGCCGCCGACGTCAAGGGCGACCTGTGCGGCCTCGGTGCTGCCGGCAATCCCCAGGGCAAGATTGCCGAGCGCATCGCCGGCATGCCGTGGCTCAATCACAAGCCTCAGGCGTATCCCGTGACCTTGTGGGACATTCACGGTCAGTCCGGTCATCCGTTGCGCACCACGCTGAGCGAAATGGGCCCGCTGCTGATCGGCGCCCTGCTGGAGCTGACCGACAGCCAGCAATCGGCGTTGTACGCCGCTTTCAAGGTGGCGGATCGCGAAGGCCTGTTGCTGCTGGATCTCAAAGACCTGAAAGCGCTGCTCAATCACCTCAAGGACAATCCGCAGCTGTTGGGCGAAGACGCGGCGCTGTTCACCACCGGCTCCAGCCAGGCGCTGTTGCGGCGTCTGGCGACGCTGGAGCAGCAGGGTGCCGAGGCGTTGTTCGGCGAGCCGGCGCTGCAACTGGAGGACATTCTGCAGCCGACCGCCGATGGTCGCGGACGCATTCATCTGCTCGACGCCAGTCGTCTGGTACATGAGGCGCCGAAGGTCTACGCGACCTTCCTGTTGTGGCTGCTGGCCGAGCTGTTCGAGCAACTGCCTGAACGCGGCGATGCCGACAAACCGTTGCTGGCGCTGTTTTTCGATGAGGCGCATTTGTTGTTCGGTGACACGCCCAAGGCGTTGCAGGAACGCTTGGAGCAAGTGGTGCGGCTGATCCGTTCCAAAGGTGTGGGCGTGTATTTCGTCACTCAGTCGCCGGGCGATCTGCCGGACGACGTGCTGGCGCAACTGGGGCTGCGGATCCAGCACGGCCTGCGCGCGTTCACCGCCAAGGAGCAGAAATCCCTGCGGGCGGTAGCGGATGGCTTCCGGCCGAATCCGGCGTTCGATGCATTGTCGGTACTCACCGAGCTCGGGATTGGCGAGGCACTGGTTGGCACGCTGCAAGAGAAGGGCACACCGGAAATGGTTCAGCGAGTGCTGGTGGCGCCGCCGCAATCACGAATCGGGCCGTTGACCGAGACCGAACGCACGATGCTGATTGCCGGTTCGCCGTTCAAGGGCCGTTATGACAAGCCGATCGATCGCGAGTCGGCCTATGAAATCCTGATGGGTCGCAAAGGACTGGCGCCGGAGGCGGAAGCGGCACCGGGCAAACCGGCCGCTGAAGAGCCGAGCCTGGCGGACAAGGCTGGAGAATTCCTCGGGACGGCGGCGGGGCAGGCGCTCAAGTCGGCGATGCGTCAGGCGGCGAATTCGCTGGGTAAACAGTTGGTGCGTGGTCTGATGGGGTCATTGCTCGGGGGCAGCAAACGCCGCTGATCAACCAAGGCTCAGGATTTGGGTTTGGCGTGGGCGGCCAGTCGTTCCAGTGCCGCTCGCAGATTCGGATCGCTGATCCCGTCGGCGGTGGCCTGGATGGTCGCCGCCGCATCCGTCGACAGGTCGATCGTCGGCCCGTTCGCCTCGCGCTGGAGGGTCGGTGGGCGCACGGCGAACCTGATCCGCGTCAGATTGGCGAACTCATCGAACATCTGCAGTTGCCGTTGCAGGCGTTTCTGCTGATAGCGCAGACGTGTGGCCCAATGGCCGTCGGTGACGATCAGCAGCAGCTCGCCTTCACGCCACTTGGCCACGTGGCAGTGCGCGCGGGCGGCAGGTTGCAGCTGGCTTTCGAGCAGACGTTGCAGATGGGCCAGACGCTGGGCATGACCGAGGATGGCTTTCAACGGCCTGGCTTCGCGTAGCAGAACGGCGGGCGCTCTGGCTGTGAGAGGGCGAAATGCCATGATCTAGAACCTGAAGTGACAGAGGCGCCATGGTAGCAGATGGCACCCATTTCACTCGCCCATTGCTTTTGTCCCTGCTTTGCCCATTAAATCAACGACTAACTTCTTCCCTGTACGGCTTGAAGTTGAGCAAAACGCCCCTATTTTAAGTGAGCCCCGTCAAAGCGCAGTGCCAGCATCGTGGAATATCCCCACTTTCCTCACCACCGTTTCCGGGTAGAATGCTCGTTCGCATGCGGCCATGAGGGCTGCACGGGCGACTCACGGGGCCGCCCTCCATCCCTTTAGTGTGGAAGATCCTGCCGATATGTTTGCGCCTTTGTTAAAGAAACTTTTTGGAAGCAAGAACGAGCGTGAAGTCAAACGCATGCTCAAGACGGTGCAGCTCGTCAATGCCTTCGAAGAGAAGATGGTCGCCCTCTCGGACGATCAACTGCGCGCCAAGACCGCAGAGTTCAAGGACCGCATTGCCAAGGGGGAGACCCTCGACAAGCTGTTGCCGGAAGCCTTTGCGGTCGCCCGCGAAGCCGGCAAGCGTGTCATGGGCATGCGCCACTTCGACGTCCAACTGATCGGCGGCATGACCCTGCACGAAGGCAAGATTGCCGAAATGCGCACCGGTGAAGGCAAGACCCTGGTGGGTACCCTGGGCGTTTACCTCAACGCGCTGTCCGGCAAGGGCGTGCACGTTGTGACCGTGAACGATTATCTGGCCCGCCGCGACGCCAACTGGATGCGTCCGCTGTATGAATTCCTCGGTCTGAGCGTCGGTATCGTGACGCCGTTCCAGCCGCCGGAAGAGAAGCGCGCCGCCTACGCTGCCGACATCACCTACGGCACCAACAACGAATTCGGGTTCGACTACCTGCGCGACAACATGGCGTTCAGCATGGAAGAGAAATTCCAGCGCGAACTCAACTTTGCCGTGATCGACGAAGTCGACTCCATCCTCATCGACGAAGCGCGTACTCCGCTGATCATTTCCGGTCAGGCCGAGGACAGCTCCAAGCTGTACATCGAGATCAACAAGCTGATCCCGAAACTCAAGCTGCACGTCGAAGAAGTCGAAGGCGAAGTCACCCAGGAAGGCCACTACACCGTTGACGAGAAGACCCGTCAGGTCGAACTCAACGAAGCCGGTCACCAGTTCATCGAAGACCAACTGACCAGCATTGGTCTGCTGGCCGAGGGCGAGAGCCTGTATTCGGCGCACAACCTGAGCCTGCTGACTCACGTCTATGCCGGTCTGCGTGCGCACAAGCTGTTCCATCGCAACGTCGAATACATCGTGCAGGACGGTCAGGTCGTGCTGGTCGACGAACATACCGGTCGTACCATGCCCGGTCGTCGTCTGTCCGAAGGCCTGCACCAGGCCATCGAGGCCAAGGAAAACCTGAACATCCAGGCCGAGAGCCAGACCCTGGCATCGACCACATTCCAGAACTACTTCCGCCTCTACGAAAAGCTGTCCGGCATGACCGGTACCGCCGACACCGAAGCGTTCGAATTCCATCAGATCTATGGCCTGCAGGTCATCGTGATCCCGACCAACAAGCCGTTGGCCCGTAAGGACTACAACGACCTGGTGTTCCTGACCGCCGAAGAGAAATACGCGGCGATCGTCAATGACATCAAGGAAAGCATGGCCGCCGGCCGTCCGGTGCTGGTGGGTACTGCGACTATCGAAACCTCCGAGCACATGTCCGCATTGCTCGAGAAGGAAGGCATCGAACACAAGGTTCTGAACGCCAAGTTCCACGAAAAAGAAGCTGAAATCATCGCGCAGGCCGGTCGTCCGGGCGCACTGACCATCGCTACCAACATGGCCGGTCGTGGTACCGACATCCTGTTGGGCGGCAACTGGGAAGTTGAAGTCGCGTCGCTGGAAAACCCGACCCCTGAACAGATCGCCCAGATCAAGGCCGACTGGCAGAAGCGTCACCAGCAAGTGCTGGAGTCCGGCGGTCTGCAGGTGATCGCGTCCGAGCGTCACGAATCCCGTCGTATCGACAACCAGTTGCGTGGCCGTGCCGGCCGTCAGGGCGACGCCGGTTCCAGTCGCTTCTACCTGTCGCTGGAAGACAGCCTGATGCGCATCTTCGCCTCCGACCGGGTGAAGAACTTCATGAAAGCCCTGGGCATGCAGCCTGGCGAAGCCATCGAACACCGCATGGTGACCAACGCCATCGAGAAAGCGCAGCGCAAGGTTGAAGGCCGCAACTTCGACATTCGCAAGCAGCTGCTCGAGTTCGACGACGTCAACAACGAACAGCGTAAAGTGATCTATCACATGCGTAACACGTTGCTGGCTGCGGACAACATCGGCGAAACCATCGCTGATTTCCGCCAGGACGTGCTGAACGCCACCGTCAGCGCGCACATTCCGCCGCAATCGCTGCCAGAGCAGTGGGACGTGGCCGGTCTGGAAGCGTCGATCGCCAGCGACTTCGGCGTGAAGCTGCCGATCCAGCAGTGGCTCGACGAAGACGATCACCTGTACGAAGAAACCCTGCGCGAGAAGCTGATGAACGAGCTGATCGCCGCTTACAACGAGAAAGAAGACCAGGCTGGCGCCGAAGCCCTGCGTTCGTTCGAGAAGCAGATCGTGCTGCGCGTTCTGGACGACCTGTGGAAAGACCACCTGTCGACCATGGATCACCTGCGTCACGGCATCCACCTGCGTGGTTATGCGCAGAAAAACCCGAAACAGGAATACAAGCGCGAGTCCTTCACGCTGTTCTCCGAGCTGCTGGATTCGATCAAGCGCGACTCGATCCGTGTGCTGTCGCACGTTCAGGTTCGCCGCGAAGATCCGGCCGAGGAAGAGCAACGCCTGCGTCAGGAAGCCGAAGCACTGGCCGCCCGCATGCAGTTCGAACATGCTGAAGCGCCAGGTCTGGATCAACCGGAAGCACTGGTCGGTGAAGAGGTCGACGTGGCCCTTGCCACCGCCCCGGTGCGCAACGAGCAGAAGCTGGGCCGCAACGAACTGTGCTACTGCGGTTCGGGCAAGAAATTCAAGCACTGCCACGGGCAGATCCAGTAAAACCCGTTTCAATCGCTGAAATACCCGCGCCGCGACCGGCACCAGCCGTCGCGGCGTTTTGCCATTTACACCACCGTCACTACGCTTGGCGGTGCTGACATCATTGAGTAAGGAGCGCATTCATGGCTGTTGGTCTTGGTCCTTTGCCAACGTTGCACCCGGTTGCCGGTTTTGAACTCGGTATCGCTTCGGCCGGCATCAAGCGCCCGGGGCGCAAGGATGTCGTCGTGATGCGTTGCGCCGAAGGTTCCACCGTGGCGGGCGTGTTTACGTTGAACGCTTTCTGTGCAGCGCCGGTGATCCTGGCCAAGAAACGCGTGCAGAACGCTGTGCGCTACCTGTTGACCAACACCGGCAATGCCAACGCCGGCACCGGCGAACCGGGCCTGGCTGCCGCCGAGCGCACCACCGCCAAACTGGCTGAACTGACCGGCGTGGATGCCAGCCAGATCCTGCCGTATTCCACTGGCGTGATCGGCGAGCCGCTGCCGGTCGAGAAGATCGAAGGCGCCCTGCAGGCCGCGCTGGACGACCTGTCGGAAAACAACTGGGAAGCCGCCGCCACCGGGATCATGACCACCGACACGCTGCCGAAAGGCGCCAGCCGCCAGTTCCAGCATGACGGCGTGACCATCACCGTCACCGGCATCAGCAAGGGCGCGGGCATGATCCGTCCGAACATGGCGACCATGCTCGGTTACATCGCCACCGACGCCAAAGTCTCCCGCGACGTGCTGCACAACCTGATCCTGGACGGCGCCAACAAGTCGTTCAACCGCATCACCATCGACGGCGATACCTCGACCAACGACTGCTGCATGCTGATCGCTACCGGCAAGGCTGCGCTGCCGGAAATCACCCGTGCCGAAGGCGAGCTGTTCACCAAGCTGAAACAGGCCGTGTTCGAGGTGTGCATGGATGTGGCCCAGGCCATCGTGCGTGACGGCGAAGGTGCGACCAAATTCGTGACCGTTGAAGTCAACGGCGGCGGCAATCACCAGGAGTGCCTGGACGTTGGCTACACCGTGGCCCACTCGCCGCTGATCAAGACCGCGCTGTTCGCCTCCGACCCGAACTGGGGCCGAATCCTCGCTGCCGTTGGTCGTGCCGGCGTGCCGGATCTGGACGTGAGCAAGATCGACGTATTCCTCGGCGAAGTGTGCATCGCCCGCCGTGGCGCCCGCGCCGCGACTTACACCGAAGCCCAGGGCTCGGCGGTGATGCAACAGGAAGAAATCACCATCCGTATCGAACTGGGTCGCGGCGATTGCAGCGAAACCATCTGGACCACCGACCTGTCCCACGAGTACGTGAAGATCAACGCCGAATACCGCACCTGATCCCTGCCGAAGAAGGAGGTCTGCGGACCTCCTTTTCTTCTGTCCCATGAAAGGACCCGAACATGAGCCTTCACCTGATCATCGGCGACAAACTGCTTTCCTCCTGGTCCCTGCGCGCGGCGCTGGCGCTTGAACTGACCGGCGCGCCCTACACCGAAGAACTGGTCAAACTCGGCAAGCCCGACACCCGCGAGCGGTTGCTTACCCATTCGCCGACCGCCAAGGTGCCGCTGCTGAAAACCGCCCGCGGCACCATTGCCGATTCGCTGGCGATTGCCGAATACCTGGCCGAACAGTTTCCTTCCGAGCAACTCTGGCCGACCGATATCTTCGCCCGAGCCCAGGCGCGATCCGCCTGCGCGCAGATGCACAGCGGCTTTTTCGCCATGCGCAATCACATGCCGTTCAATCTGAGCCATGACGCGCCGCTCAACCCGGTGCCGCCGGAAGTGAAGGTCGACATCGAACGCATGCTCGCGCTGTGGGCCGAATGCCGTGCTGCCGCGACCGAGCCTGGCCCTTACCTGTTTGGTCGGGTGTCGCTGGCCGATGCATTCTTCGCCCCGATTGCCGTGCGTCTGCGCACCTATCAGGTGAAGCTGCCGGCCGACGATCAAGCCTATGTTGAAACCGTCTACCAATGGCCAGCCTTCAAGGCCTGGCAAAAGGCCGGACTGGAGGAATTGCAGTCGTGAAACGTGTACACGTCGCCGCCGCCGTCATTCGTGACGACAGCGGCAAGATTCTGATCGCCCGGCGTGCCGATACCCAGCATCAGGGCGGCCTCTGGGAATTTCCCGGTGGCAAGGTCGAAGCCGACGAGTCGGTGCAAACCGCGCTGGCTCGGGAGCTGCACGAAGAGTTGGGCATCGTCGTCGGTGCCGCCCGGCCGCTGATCAAGGTGCGTCATGATTACCCGGACAAGCAGGTGTTGCTGGATGTCTGGGAGGTCTCGAGCTTCACTGGCGAACCCCATGGCGCCGAAGGCCAGCCATTGGCCTGGGTTTCGGCCAAGGAGCTGACGGATTACGAATTCCCGGCAGCCAACCAGCCGATCGTCGCGGCGGCGCGTTTGCCTGCCGAATACCTGATCACCCCGGAAGATCTGGAAACCCCGGCCTTGCTGCGCGGCATCCAGAAGGCAATCGCCGGTGGCATCAAGCTGATCCAGCTGCGCGCGCCCAATGGTTATGACCCGAAGTACCGCGACCTCGCGGTAGACGCGGTCGGCCTGTGCGCCGGCAAGGCGCAGTTGATGATCAAGGGCCCGTTCGAATGGCTGGGCGATTTCCCGGCCGCTGGCTGGCACATCACCTCGGCGCAGTTGCGCAAGTACGCGGCAGCGGGGCGTCCGCTGCCGGCAGATCGCTGGTTGGCGGCTTCCTGCCATAACGCTGAAGAACTGGCACTGGCCGAGCAGATGGGCGTGGATTTCGTCACCCTGTCGCCGGTGCAGCCGACCCTGACTCACCCGGATGCGCAGCCGTTGGGCTGGGAGCAGGCATCGACGCTGATCGAAGGTTTCAGCAAGCCGGTATTTCTGCTGGGCGGAGTCGGTCCGGCTGAACGCGAAAAAGCATGGGATGCCGGAGCTCAGGGTGTGGCGGGGATTCGGGCGTTCTGGCCTGAGGCTCTATAAGAGGCTCAGGCCTCATCGCTGGCTTGCCAGCGATGACTGACTTAGAGGCGCTACACCTCTGTGGGTTTCGCCGCCGGTTGCCACAGAATCTCGGCAATACCCTGGCGCCGGGCGATCAGCCTGGCCGCCACAAACAACAGATCCGACAAGCGATTGATGTACGCCAGACCAACTCCGGCCAACGGTTCGATCGCATTCAAATGCTGGCAACGCCGTTCGGCACTGCGCGCCAGGCTGCGACAGACATGGGCCTGGGCAATCAGCATCGAACCGCCCGGCAGAATGAAATTCTCCAGCGGCCCCAATTCCTCGTTCCATACATCAATGGCGGCTTCCAGCCGTTCGATTTCCGCCGTGTTCAGCGCCTGATATTCCGGCATCGCCAGTTCACCGCCTAAGTCGAACAACCGATGCTGGCAGGGCGCCAACACGTCGATCAGTTCATTCAGTCCGGGGCAGGTTTCGCGCTCGGCGATCAACCCGGCCAGTAGCACACCGACCTGACTGTTCAGCGTATCGACCTCGCCAATGGCCTCGATGCGCGGGTGATCCTTGGGCACCCGGCGGCCGTCGCCGAGTCCGGTTTCGCCCTTGTCGCCGGTGCGGGTGTAGATCTTCGACAAGCGAAAGCCCATGGTTTACCTCGGTAGTTGATTGGTTTCGGCGGCGATGGGCGCCGGTTGCGCCAGCGGCAGACGCAGGGTGAAGCAGGTGCCTTGCCCCGGCGCCGACTGTACTTCCATCTGGCCTTTGTGGTTGTTGGTGATGATGAAGTACGACACCGACAGCCCGAGGCCCGTGCCCTGGCCGATTTCCTTGGTGGTGAAGAACGGCTCGAAGGTGCGCTTGCGTACGTTCTCGCTCATGCCGATGCCGTTGTCCTCGACCTGAATCTCGGCCCATGGCGGATTGAGCCGGGTGCGCAGGGTGATTCGCCCTGGCTCGCTGTCATCTTCGCGCTGGTGGATCGCCTGCGCGGCGTTTTTCAGCAGGTTCAGCAGCACCTGTTCGAGTTCGTTGGCAGTGCCGGGCACCGGGCCCAGCGCCGGGTCGAACTGGCGAATGATCGCCTGACCCTTGAAGTCGAAGCCGATGGCCAGGTCGAAGTCGTTACCGGCGATTTCCACCGCTTGGTCGATCAGCGCCGGCAGGTCGCACGGCGCCATCTGGCGGTTGCTGCGGCGGCTGAAACTTAGCATGTGGGTGACGATTTTCGCCGCCCGGGCGCCGGCCTGCTGGATGCCGTCGAGCAGTTGCGGGACTTCCCGGCCTTGCAGGTAGCGGTTCACGGTATCGAGTTCGATGCCCAGTTGCTCGGCCTGCTCGAGGTTCTTCGGCAGGTCAGGCGACAGACGTCGACGGATGTTCTGCACGTTGTGCAGGATCGCCCCCAGCGGGTTGTTGATCTCGTGGGCCATGCCGGCGGCGAGGCCACCGACCGACAGCATTTTCTCCGACTGCACCATCATTTCTTCCAGCGACAGGCGCTGGGTAATGTCGTCGATCCGGATCACCACGCCACGCCCGGCACCGCCCATCAACGGGTAGAAGGTGAGGGCATAGTGCTTGGGCTCGTCGTCCTTGAACCACGTCACCCGTTCGATTTTCGCCACCGTGTGTTGCTCTACGGTCTGCTTGAGTTGCGGGAGGAACGGCTTGAGCGGCTCGAAGGCGAGGAAGATCGGCTGGTTCAGCGCTTCGTCCAGTCGTGTGCCGGAAAGCGCGCTGGCCTCCTGGTTCCATTGGGTGACGTAGAGCTGTTCGTCGAGGGCGATCAGCGCCGAGGGCATGGAGTCGATGATGCTGTTGAGGTAGTTCTGGAACCCGGTGAGTTTTTTCTCGATCTTGCTGCGCACCTGGACTTCCAGCTCCAGCTTGCGGTTGGTGTGGCGGGTTTCTTCAGCCAGACCCTGGGCCTGATCGTAGGCGGCTTGCGAGTCATCGCGGGCGCGCTTGAGTTGCTGTTCCCGGGCCTCGATACGCGAAAGCATTGTGTTGAATGCTTCGGCCAGGCTGCCGATTTCGTCATGGTTACCCCGGGAGGCGCGCAGGGCGTAGTTCTCTTCGCGGGTGACCTGGCGGGACAGTTCTTCGAGCTGATGGATCGGCCGGGTGATCAGGCGCTTGATCTGCCGGGCGATGACCAGCCACAGCAGCACACTGAAAATCAGAATCCCCAGACTCGCCGTGAGCGTGCCGGTGTAGAACGCCACCGGCAGCTCGCTGCTGGCCACCAGTAACAGATGGCCTGGCGCAGTGCCGGGGCGGGGCAGGGTGATGAGTTGGTTGCTGCGAAACTCGGTCAGTTGCCAGGCTTCGATGTGCCGGTAGCGTTCCGGCAGGTTGAGTTTGTCGCCATGCTGCAACTGCGCCAGACGTTCGCCTTTGCCGTCGTACAGAGCCGCGGCGCGCAGCGGGGAATAGCTGTCGAGTTCCTTGAGCAGACGCTCGGCGCTTTGTGGCGACTGCAAGGCGTCGGCCACCAGGCTCGGGTTCGACACCAGCCGGCCGATGGTCTGCAACGCCTGGGGCGCCATGCTTTCCTGGGAAATGTAATAGGCGGCGCTGATAAAGGTCAGGTTGGCGACCAGCAACACAGTGGTCAACAGCACCAGCAGGGCGGCCAGCAGTTTCTGGCCGACCGGCAGGTTTTCAAGACGCTGGCGCAATGGCATCAGGTTTATCGCAGCAAAGGAACAAGTGGCCAGCGTAGCCGCTGCTCAGTCGACGGGCAATCCGAGACTGTGCAGATGAGCGCTCAGGCGCTCCTGCAATTGCTTCAGATGCGGAAGGTTTAACTGATGACGTTCTGCAACCTTGCAGGCATGCCCAAGCAGATAGCTGATCTCGGTGCGGCGCTTGCTGGCCACGTCCTGATACATGGACGAGAAATTCGCCGCCGTGGCCTGGATCACCCGTTCGACTTCCTGTTGCAGATTGTCCGCCGCGGCCGGTTGCCCGCAGCGTTCGAGCAGTTCGGTCAGTTCGCCGCACAGGGTGGCGACTTCGCAGTGATGTTGCTGCAAGCCGCCATTGCGGCAGTCGTGCAGCACCGTCAGCGGATTGATTGCACAGTTGAGTGCCAGCTTGCGCCACAGACGGGTGAGGATGTCGGCGCTCCATTCATGGGGGATTTTCGCCGCCTCGAGATCGTCCAGCCAGATCGGTGCCACCGGATGACCGGCGTCCCCTAGCCAGGTGTAGCCATGGCCGGCGAACACCACGCGCCAGTCGCCGTCGCGAAATGCGCCTTCGGTGCTGGAGGCGCTGATACAGCGGGCCTGCGGCACTCGCGCGGCGACCGCTTCCTGGCTGCCGAGGCCGTTCTGCAAAAGGATCAGTTCGGCGTCCGCTGCCAGACGGTGGGCAAGTCCGGCCACAGCCGCTTCGGCGTCGTAGGCCTTGCAGGCCACCAGCAGGCGGCGGATGGGGCCGGGACTGTCCGGGGTTTCGCCGGGGATGGCGTAGCTGCTGGCCACGCCTTGTTCGACGAGAGTCAGGCCGCCTGCTGTTGCATAGTCGTGCAAGCGGTCAATGTCGCGCAGGATCAACCGAACCGGCAGGCCGGCACGGGCCAGGCGTGTGGCCCAGAGCGTGCCGAGACTTCCGGCGCCCAGGACATGCCAGGGGGTGGACATCAGTTTTTCACTCGGTAAGGTACAGGCATGCAAGGCTCGCCGTGTCGGTGGGAAAAGACCCGTTATAATGAGCCCGATTTTAACCGCAAGCCAAGCGCGCCGCGTCCCGTACGAGCGCGCCTTTTTATTGGAGAACTTACATGCCGTCGTTCGACGTGGTATCCGAACTGGACAAACACGAACTCACCAACGCGGTCGAGAACGCCGTGAAGGAACTCGATCGTCGTTATGACCTGAAAGGCAAGGGCAGCTTCGAATACAAGGAAAAGGACTTGACCGTCCACCTGACCGCTGAAGCCGATTTCCAGCTGGAAGCGATGATCGAGATTCTCAAGCTGGCCCTGGTCAAGCGCAAGATCGACGTGCAGTGCCTGGAAGTCAAAGACTCCTTCGCCTCGGGCAAGCTGATGAAGCAGGACGCCGTCCTCAAGGAAGGCATCGACAAGGAACTGGCGAAGAAAATCGTCGGCCACATCAAGGAAGCCAAGCTCAAGGTGCAGGCCGCCATCCAGGGCGAGCAGGTGCGTGTGACCGGCAAGAAGCGTGACGACCTGCAGGAAGCCATCGCGGCCCTGCGTGCCAAGGAATTCGGCATGCCACTGCAGTTCAACAACTTCCGCGACTAAGCTTTTCGGTCGGGAACCTCTCGGCGTTTAATGCGTCCGAGGCCCAAGCAACGGCAGAAACGATTGAGCCCTGTTCGGTTCGGTCTTTCTGCCGCTGGTTTTTACAGCCCGGGAAGCCGGCAATCAGGAGATAAAACATGGATTTGAATGCTGAGGTGGACAACCTGGTCAAGGCATCCCAGGCGTGGATTCCGATGATCATGGAATACGGCAGCCGTGTGCTGCTGGCGGTGATCACCCTGGCCATCGGCTGGTGGCTGATCAACAAGGTCACGCAAAAGCTCGGCGGCCTGCTGGCCCTGCGCAATGCCGACCTGGCGCTGCAAGGTTTCATCAGCAGCCTGGCCAACATCATTCTCAAGGTGCTGCTGATCGTCAGCGTGGCGTCGATGATCGGCGTCGAGACTACCTCGTTCGTCGCGGCAATCGGTGCGGCCGGCCTGGCCATCGGTCTGGCGTTGCAGGGCAGCCTGGCGAACTTCGCCGGCGGCGTGCTGATTCTGTTGTTCCGTCCGTTCCGCATCGGTGACTGGATCGAAGCTCAGGGTGTGGCGGGTACCGTCGACAGCATCCAGATTTTCCACACCGTGCTGCGCACTGGCGACAACAAGACCATCATCGTCCCGAACGGCAACCTGTCGAACGGCATCATCACCAACACCAACCGTCAGCCGACCCGCAAGGTTGTGTTCGACGTAGGTGTGGATTACGAAGCCGATCTGCAAAAGGCCCGTCAGGTGCTGCTGGATCTGGCCAAGGATGATCGCGTGTTGCAGGATCCGGCACCTCAGGCCGTTATTTCGACACTGGGTGACAGTTCGATCACTGTTTCCCTGCGGGTATGGGTTAAAACTGCGGATTACTGGGATGTGATGTTCATGTTTAACGAACAGTCCCGTGATCGTTTAAAAACTGCCGGCATTGATATTCCTTTTCCACAACGAGTGATTCGTGTGGTTCAGGAATCGGCAGTGTAATGATAGGTTGCTAATTAATTGCCTGACTTATCGGTCAGGCATCTATTACAAGTGACAGGCAATAAAAAAGGCCCATCCGAAGATGGGCCTTTTTGTTTTGTTACCGCAACTAACTCGGTGCGATTACAAAAGCGACAGCGGGTAGTCGACGATCAGACGGAACTCTTTGATGTCGCCTTCGCCTTGGTCAGCGTTCGCGTTATGCCATGCTTGACGAACGCGGAAGGAGAGATCTTTGGCCGGGCCGGACTGAACAACGTACTTGACTTCCAAGTTGGTTTCGTTGTGTTTGCCATCAGCGCCGTAGAGTGGATCACCGTTGGATTTACGGTAAACACTGTTGGCGGCCAGACCGGTACCATCGATATCCCAGCCTTTAACGTAACGGGTCATGAAGCTCAGACCAGGCACGCCGTACTCGGCCATTTTCAGGTCATAACGGATCTGGGCGGATTTTTCTTTCGGACCGTTGAAGTCAGAGTACTGGATGGAGTTGGCGAGGAAGATCGAGTCGCCGCCACGGTTGTTCTTGCCCACACCGACGTAGTCGAATGGCGTGTCACCGTTAACTTTCTGGAAGGCCAGAGTAATGGTGTGCGCCTTCAGGAAGGAGAGTGCGGTTGCCAGGGAGAAGGTGGTGTTGCTGATGTCGCCTGCTTCCTTGTCACCGGTGTCGGTGGTGCGGTAGATGTTGAAGTCAGTGTTCAACGAAGTGTCGCCACCGAATGGGGTGGTGAGGTTCACGTTCGCGTAGTACTGATTCCAGACGTCTTCCAGCTTCGCGCCATACAGGGACGCGGTCAGGTTGTCGGTAATGCCGTACTTGCCGCCGAAGTAGTCGATGGTGTTGGCTGTAACGCCAGCATAGTTGGCCCACAGGTCGCCTTCACGGGAGTTGCGATCCTGGCTGGTCGACGAGTAGAAGTGACCGGCTTCGAGGTCAAGATCTTTGACTTCGCTGCTCTGCAGTTGGAAACCGCTGGCAGTTTGCGGGAGGATACGGGAGCCGCCTACAGCGAATACCGGAGCGGTGCTTGGCTGCATGTCGCCGACTTTCAGCTCGGTTTTCGATACGCGGAATTTCACGGCTGCGCCGGCTTTGCCCTGGCTGTCGTTGACGTGACCGTCAGCGTCGCGGCTCATGTTGCCGGTACCGCCGGTGCCATCACCGCCGTCCAGTTTGATTGCCAGGTAACCGAAAGCGTCAACGCCTACACCCACGGTGCCCTGAGTGTAACCGGAGCTGAAGTTGCCCCAGATACCCTGAGTCCAGTCTTTCTGGTCGTTGCCGCCGTCTTTGTTATTGCGGTTGAAGTAATAGTTGCGAATCAGCAAGTCAGCTTTCGCGTCTTCAACGAAGCCTTTCGCTTCAGCCTGGTCACTTACAAACGGGGCGGCCGTAGCCATTTGAGTACTGGCTGCTGCAGCAACTGCCAGTGCGATCATGCTCCACTTCATCACGCGCATCGTGATTTGCTCCTTTGGTTTTAGAAGAGTACTGCCGTCCCACCTGTTTTATTATCTGGGCGGCTCTTTCTTTTTGTGTCGGCGCAAACTTATATCACGCCGACCATGTTGGCGATACTTGCGAATCCAACCTTTCAGCTTCTTTACGAGCGTGTCGCAAACGGCTTGGTAGATGTCGCAAATTTACAGTCCAAATGCAATGGGACTGACAACTTCAGCGCTGTTTTACAGAGCTTGAGCATCGGTAAAAAAGAGTCCCTTGGCAAAACGCTTGAATCTCCATCGGGCAACCCTGCCACTGTTTTTATGGGGCTCAAGGCATCCACTTCTTGTGGTGCGCTTATAGTCCATATGGGTATGAATGCAACAAGCGTGCACAAACCGCTGAATTGTTCCGGTTTTTTTCAAGGTGCTCGTCCGGTGCTGTAAAAACCTCATAAAACCGGGGGCTTCGAGGGCCTTTCAAACAGGCTTGACGCCATCCTTCGCATGGTGTTGCTCCCTGAAAGTCGCAGCGCGACAACCAAAAACGTTACCGGTTCACCCCGTCAGTGAGTATTCGGCGGATGCCCGACGCACTGAGCGTAGACGTGCTGTGCGGTTTTGGTGCAAAAAATTTCAATGGCTGTACTGAATTCATACAGTTGAGCCGTCGATGGTGCGTAAACGTTGCTTCCTGAACCGGTCATTTCCCGCGTTCGAATACAGTGCTGGTTCTGTTCTGGTGCGCTCGTGCCACAAATGTCACTTTGCAGGGCGCGTAAGATTCCTTGCCGTGGCGCATTCGCCGTGAAGGGCACGTCAATCGCAGGTATGCTGCCGTCCAGTCGCTTGGCGCAGCGCATTCACAGCGGGGCGCTAAGCTGAAAACAGGTCATTTCGCCGGGAGTGCGCGCAGTGTTTGCTTTAGATCCACGACTTCAACAGGACACGCTGACCATCGGCGATTTCCCGCTTTGTCGACTGCTGTTGTCCAACGACGCCAACTACCCGTGGTTCATCCTGGTGCCTCGCCGCGACGATATCAGCGAGTTGTTTCAGTTGGATGTCGCCGACCAGCAGCGCTTGTGGCAGGAAACCACGGCCCTGGCCGAGGTGCTCAAGGATTCCTTCGACGCCGACAAGATGAATGTCGCGACTCTGGGCAACGTGGTCAGCCAGCTGCATATGCATGTGATCGTGCGTAAACGGGACGATGCCGCCTGGCCGGCGCCGGTCTGGGGCAAGCACCCCGCCAGGCCTTACAGTGCCGAGCAAGTGGCTGCGATCCGCGAGCGCCTGCGTCTGGTGCTGGACGAAGATTTCACCTTTCTGGAGGGCTGAGTGATGAGCCTCGAACAACGTGTTACCGAGCTGGAAAGTCGCCTGGCGTTTCAGGATGACACCATTCAGGCATTGAACGATGTGCTGGTGGAGCAGCAGCGGGTGGTTGAGCGTCTGCAATTGCAGATGGCAGCTGTACTCAAGCGTCAGGAAGAGATGGTCGGCCAGATCGGGTCTTTTGAAGAAGACGCGCCACCGCCGCACTATTGAGAGGTCTGTGGGCATGCTCCCGTGAATAAAAAAACCGCGAACAGCCAGGCTGTACGCGGTTTTTTTATTGCCGGGAAGCGTGAATCAGCGACGCGGCAGGGCGGCGATCACGTCTTCGGCCTGCAGGCCCTTGTCACGGTTCATCACCGAGAACTCCACGCGCTGGCCTTCGACCAGGACGCGGTGGCCTTCGCCACGGATGGCGCGAAAGTGCACGAAAATATCATCGCCGGAATCCCGGGAGATAAAACCGAAGCCCTTGGAGGTGTTGAACCACTTGACGGTGCCGGTATCGCGGTTGCTCATGTCGTAGCTTTGCGTGGCGGCGGTCGGTGAGGATTTGTAGAAGCTGACGGCCAGGTGCAAAACCACAGCGACCAGTGCGATCACCAGGCTGAACAGCACGGCTGGCTGGCCGGCGATGACAGGCATCGGCGCGATCAGGGTCAGGGTTTGCAGGACGACGGTCAGGACCAGCAAGGCGCTGACCAGGTTTTGCAGATGCTGGCGCGGACCTTTGTTCCAGTAAGGGATGACTGGCGCAAGGATCAGGTTCAGCAGGCCGAAAAAGGCCAGGTAAAGTGCATCGGGTTGTTGCAGGTAAGGTACCGCTTCGGACTTCAGGCTAGGTATGAAGGACAGCAGCAAGGCTGCTGCGCCCATTAGCAGGTGGACGATTTTCAACATTTTTATTGACTCACGTTATGACGGCTCACAAGGAAGAGCTGAAGGCGCACGGTTCGCTTCGGAACAATAAAGAGGCGTTGGACACGTACCCGGCATCAGCCTATGCGCAGGCCCGGAAAACGGGGCGTAGCGACACACTGCCTATTTAACAGCAAAGCCTGCGGGTACTCAAATTACGCCGGCCAGCGGCAGGCGTCGGACGATTTGTCGCGTCTATCGGGGTCATGCGGGGGCTGCGGGGCTGGGGTGGCCTTGCTACAGTGGAGCGGCACCTGTTGGATGAATTCAATCGCCTTTAGGGGGTAAACATGGCAATCGATATCGGTATCAGTGAAGAAGACCGCAAATCCATCGTCGAAGGGCTCTCGCGCCTGCTGTCGGACACCTACGTGCTGTATCTGAAGACCCACAACTTCCACTGGAACGTCACCGGGCCGATGTTCCGGACCCTGCATCTGATGTTCGAGGAGCAATACAACGAACTGGCTCTGGCGGTCGATTCGATTGCCGAGCGCATCCGCGCGCTGGGTTTTCCCGCGCCGGGTGCCTATGCGACTTACGCCCGTCTGTCTTCCATTAAAGAGGAAGTCGGCGTGCCAAGTGCCGAAGACATGATCAAGCAGTTGGTGGAAGGCCAGGAAGCCGTCACCCGAACCGCACGAGGCATTTTCCCTCTGCTGGACAAGGTCAGTGACGAACCTACCGCCGATCTGCTGACCCAGCGCATGCAGGTGCACGAGAAAACCGCCTGGATGCTGCGCGCATTGCTCGAAGCCTGATAACAGGAAGCGCATGAACCCCGGTTCGTGCGCTTTCCTCTTTTCTCCTGGAAATATCTTTCCCTTCTGTAGGAAACAGGGAGGACGATCCACCGCTCCATGATCCTCCTTGTCGCGTTGGCTTATCCTACATGGATGGTCAAAAAGTCATCTGGAACTGCCTTTGCACCTGCGCTTTTAATGAGTTCACAGGATGTTGCCTTGATAACAGGCGCAGAAATGACAAAGGAGTGTCAACGATATGGAAGATGGAGGCAGGCGAAGAGAGATCGCAGTCGGTACGCAGCGAGAGAGCGCCACGGAGCCCTTGCTCGGCGGGTTCGACATGGCGTTGATCCGGCCGTTATCCCGCTCGGTGCGTTTGAACGGGTTCGCGACCTGTATGCGGCTGGAACAGGTTTACTGGAATATTTTGGGCCGGATGGCCGAAGACAATTGCTGTTCGGTCGGCACGCTATTGTCCCGTGTCGATCGTGAAGTGCACCTGCGTCATGGCGGGGTGAAAAACTTCAGCGGTCTGGTGCGGGTTGTGTGTGTGATGCATGGCCTGCGGGATTCTCCGGGGGTGCATGGCGCGGGATGACACTGACGAGACGGCCTGTGCAGTCTTCCGGCTGCACAGGCCGCATTTAATGGCTATAATCCCGCCCTTTCGCCGCACAGCCCTGCGCGTGCTGGCAATCTGATTGCCGAGACAACCCCATGCCGATGTACGATTACCAATGTGCTTCCTGTGGTCATCAGTTGGAAGCCATTCAAAAGATCAGCGACGCACCACTGGTCGATTGTCCTGCCTGTCAGGCACCGGAACTCAAGAAGCAGCTGTCGATGCCGGGCTTTCGCCTCAGCGGCAGCGGCTGGTACGAAACCGATTTCAAGACCGGCGCGAAGAAGAATCTGGCCGGTGGCGACAAATCTGACTAGGGTTCAAGCCCAGGTCGAACGACACGCGCGAGTTTCCACAGGTTGCACAGTGCTTGAGTGCAGCGGGATCTCCACCGAATTTCGAATTACGAGAAGCGAACCACTACCATGATGCGCAGCCATTATTGCGGCCAACTGAACGAAAGCCTGGAAGGCCAGGAAATTACCCTTTGCGGATGGGTTCACCGTCGTCGCGACCACGGCGGGGTGATTTTCCTCGATATCCGTGATCGTGACGGTCTGGCTCAGGTAGTGTTCGATCCGGATCGCGCCGAGAGCTTCGCCGCCGCCGATCGCGTGCGCAGCGAATACGTGGTGAAGATCACCGGCAAGGTGCGTCTGCGTCCGGCCGGTGCCACCAACGCCAACATGGCGTCGGGCATGATCGAAGTGCTGGGCTACGAGCTGGAAGTGTTGAACGAAGCGGAAACCCCGCCGTTCCCGCTGAACGAATACTCCGACGTCGGCGAAGAAACCCGCCTGCGCTATCGCTTCCTGGACCTGCGTCGTCCGGAAATGGCCGAGAAGCTGCGTCTGCGTTCGCGCATGACCACCAGCATCCGTCGCTACCTCGACGAAAACGGCTTCCTCGACGTCGAAACGCCGATCCTGACCCGTGCCACTCCGGAAGGCGCGCGCGACTACCTCGTACCGAGCCGTACCCACGCCGGTTCGTTCTTCGCGTTGCCGCAATCGCCACAGCTGTTCAAGCAACTGCTGATGGTTGCCGGCTTCGACCGCTACTACCAGATCGCCAAGTGCTTCCGCGACGAAGACCTGCGTGCCGACCGTCAGCCTGAGTTCACTCAGATCGACATCGAGACCAGCTTCCTCGACGAAAAAGACATCATGGGCCTGACCGAAGGCATGATCCGCAACCTGTTCAAGGAAGTGCTGGATCTGGAATTCGGCGAATTCCCGCACATGACGTTCGAAGAAGCCATGCGCCGTTACGGTTCCGACAAGCCGGACCTGCGTAACCCGCTGGAGCTGGTCGACGTGGCCGATCAGCTGAAAGAAGTGGACTTCAAGGTCTTCAGCGGCCCTGCCAACGATCCGAAATGCCGTATCGCCGCACTGCGCGTTCCAGGCGGGGCGAGCATGCCGCGCAAGCAGATCGACGACTACACCAAGTTCGTCGGCATCTACGGTGCCAAGGGCCTGGCGTACATCAAGGTCAACGAGCGTGCGGCCGGTGTTGACGGTCTGCAATCGCCGATCGTGAAAAACATCCCGGAAGCCAACCTGAACGTGATCCTCGATCGCGTTGGCGCAGTCGACGGCGACATCGTGTTCTTCGGCGCCGACAAGGCCAAGATCGTCAGTGAAGCCCTGGGCGCGCTGCGTATCAAGCTCGGTCACGACCTGAAGCTGCTGACCTGCGAGTGGGCACCGATGTGGGTCGTCGACTTCCCGATGTTCGAAGAGAACGACGACGGCAGCTTCTCCGCTCTGCACCATCCGTTCACCGCGCCGAAGTGCTCGCCGGAAGAGCTGGAAGCCAACCCGGCCGGCGCTCTGTCCCGTGCCTACGACATGGTGCTGAACGGCACCGAGCTGGGTGGCGGTTCGATCCGTATCCACCGCAAAGAGATGCAGCAAGCTGTGTTCCGTCTGCTGGGCATCAACGAAGCGGAACAGGAAGAGAAGTTCGGCTTCCTGCTCGACGCCCTGAAATACGGCGCGCCGCCGCACGGTGGTCTGGCCTTCGGTCTGGACCGTCTGGTGATGCTGATGACCGGCGCCCAGTCGATCCGTGAAGTGATCGCCTTCCCGAAAACCCAGAGTGCTGCCGACGTGATGACGCAGGCGCCGGGTGTCGTGGATGCGAAGGCGTTGCGCGAATTGCACATCCGTTTGCGCGAAACGCCAAAGGCCGAGTAAGACGGGCCTGAAGGCGCATCTTCGGATGCGCCTTTTTTCTTTCTGCAGTGATTGAAAACAAGATTTTTTTGCTGGCCGATGCATCTGCATGGCGGGCATTGTTCAAGAGAATTCGGAGCGAGTTATGGCAGGTCATTCCAAGTGGGCGAACATCAAGCACCGCAAAGAACGCCAGGATGCCAAGAGAGGCAAGATCTTCACCAAGTGGATCCGCGAGCTGACCGTGGCGGCCCGTCAGGGCGGCGGTGATCCGGGCTCCAACCCGCGTCTGCGTCTGGCGCTGGACAAGGCGCTGGGCGCCAACATGAGCCGGGACATCATCGACCGTGCCGTGGCCCGTGGCGCCGGCGCGACCGAGGCCGACAACGTTGAAGAACTGACCTACGAAGGTTACGGCCCGGGCGGCGTGGCGGTGATGGTCGAGTGCATGACCGACAACCGCAACCGCACCGCAGCGGCCGTGCGCCACGCGTTCAGCAAGTGTGGCGGCAACCTCGGTACCGACGGTTCGGTAGCCTACCTGTTCGAACGCAAGGGCCAGATCAGCTTTGCCCCGGGCGTTGACGAAGACGCGCTGACGGAAGCGGCGCTCGAAGCCGATGCCGACGACGTGGTCAGCCACGAAGACGGCTCGATCGATGTGTTCACCTCGTTCACCAGTTTCTACGCGGTACGCAATGCCCTGGAGGCCGCCGGTTTCAAGGGTGATGACGCGGAAATCGTCATGCAGCCGACCACCAGCGCCGAGCTGGATCTGGAGGGCGCCGAGAAGGTGCTCAAGCTGATCGACATGCTGGAAGACCTGGACGACGTGCAGAACGTCTATTCCAACGCGGACATTCCGGAAGACGTGGCCGCTCAGCTCGGTTAAGAGCGACTAGGCTTCAATGTGGGAGCTGGCTTGCCAGCGATGGCGTCGGCACATCAGGTAATGATGGCGCCTGACACACCGTCATCGCTGACAAGCCAGCTCCCTCATTTGTTTTTGTGTTTCTTCGAACCAGCAGGCTTATGACTTTAATTCTTGGTATCGACCCCGGTTCGCGCATTACCGGTTACGGCATTGTTCGCGATACCGGACGTGGCGGCTGCATCTATGTCGCCTCGGGTTGTATCCGCACTGGAGCCGGCGAGCTGCATGAGCGTCTGCAGATCGTTTATCGCGGCGTGCGCGAAATCATCCAGACCTACGGTCCGGTCACCATGGGCATCGAAAAGGTGTTCATGGCAAAAAACGCCGATTCGGCGCTGAAGCTCGGGCAGGCCCGGGGGGCCGCTATTGTTGCCGGCGCCGAAGAATGCCTGGAAATCGCCGAGTACACGGCCACCCAGGTCAAGCAGGCCGTGGTCGGCACGGGTGCCGCTAATAAAGAGCAGGTGCAGATGATGGTCATGCACATGCTCAAGCTGACCAGCAAACCGCAAATCGATGCATCGGATGCCCTGGCCATTGCCATTTGTCATGCCCACACACGCTCGAGTCTGTTACCGCACGGCTTGGGAACGGCACGCAGTCGTGGCGGGCGCCTGCGTCTCTGATAGCATCAGCAGTCATTTTTACGGAATGTGGATTTCGTGCCTGGGTTGTCGGCCGTGAATCCATGCTCTGTCAGTCGCCAGCCCACGGCTGGCCAACGCTCAAGGATCTGAAACGTGATTGGACGCTTGCGCGGCACTCTGGCTGAGAAACAGCCGCCGCACCTGATTCTGGATGTAAACGGCCTCGGGTATGAGTTGGAAGTGCCCATGACTACCCTTTATCGCCTGCCGTCGGTCGGTGAACCGCTGACCCTGCACACCCATTTGGTCGTACGCGAAGACGCGCAGTTACTCTATGGTTTTGCCGGCAAGCGTGAGCGAGACTTTTTTCGCGAGTTGATCCGTCTCAATGGTGTAGGGCCGAAACTGGCCCTGGCCTTGATGTCGAGTCTGGAAGTCGACGAACTGATCCGCTGCGTGCAATCGCAGGACACCTCGGCGCTGACCAAGGTGCCGGGCGTGGGCAAGAAAACCGCCGAGCGTCTGCTGGTCGAACTGAAGGATCGCTTCAAGGCCTGGGAAACCTCGCCGGCCATGTTCGCCCTGGTGCCGAACCAGCCGGACGGCCCGGCGCCGGTCAACACCGCCGAGAACGATGCGGTCAGTGCACTGATTTCCCTGGGCTACAAGCCACAGGAAGCGAGCAAGGCGATTTCCGCGATCAAAGAGAAAGGCCTGAGCAGCGAAGACATGATTCGACGTGCCCTGAAGGGAATGATTTAAGTGATTGAAGCTGATCGTCTGATCGCCGCCACGCACAGTCCGCGTGAGCGCGAAGAAGTCCAGGATCGGGCGATACGTCCCGTCAGCCTGGCCGAGTACATCGGCCAGCCGACCGTTCGCGAGCAGATGGAACTGTTTATCCAGGCCGCCCGTGGCCGTAGCGAATCCCTCGACCACACCCTGATCTTCGGTCCGCCGGGGCTGGGTAAAACCACGCTGGCCAACATCATCGCCCAGGAAATGGGCGTGTCGATCAAGAGCACTTCCGGTCCGGTGCTGGAGCGTCCGGGGGATCTGGCGGCGCTGTTGACCAATCTTGAGCCGCACGACGTGCTGTTCATCGATGAAATCCATCGTCTGTCGCCGATCGTCGAAGAAGTACTGTACCCGGCCATGGAAGATTTCCAGCTCGACATCATGATCGGTGAAGGGCCGGCGGCGCGTTCGATCAAACTCGATCTGCCACCGTTCACCCTGGTCGGTGCCACCACGCGGGCGGGCATGCTGACCAACCCTTTGCGTGACCGTTTCGGTATCGTCCAGCGCCTCGAGTTCTACAGCACCGCTGACCTGGCGACGATTGTCAGCCGTTCGGCGAATATCCTCGGTTTGCCGCTGGATCCGGAAGGCTCTTTCGAGATTGCCCGCCGCGCCCGTGGCACGCCGCGGATCGCCAACCGTCTGCTGCGCCGGGTGCGGGATTTCGCCGAAGTCCGGGCCAAGGGCCATATCACCAAGTCCGTCGCAGATCTGGCGCTGAACCTGCTGGACGTCGACGAGCATGGTTTCGATCATCAGGACCGACGTCTGCTCTTGACCATGATCGAGAAGTTTGACGGCGGCCCGGTGGGCATCGACAGTCTGGCGGCGGCGATCAGCGAAGAGCGCCACACCATTGAAGATGTGCTTGAGCCGTACCTGATTCAGCAGGGCTACATCATGCGTACGCCGCGGGGCAGGGTGGTGACCCGCCACGCGTACCTGCATTTTGGTTTAAACATCCCGACACGAATGGGCGAAATGCCCGTGGTAGACGAGTTTCTCGATGCCGTGGACGATTGATACACATTTATTGTCGATTTATTCAGCGTTTGTACTGTCACAGGACGGTACTTTTGCGGTAAAGCCTTCCAACAATGAAAAACAGTTGCCTGGCTGGATTGGCAACCCGAGGAGTAAGCACTAGAGTATGCGCGCGCAAAACGGGCTTGAGCCGTTCGCACATCGTTGTCGCGTTTATTACGAGGACACCGATGCGGGCGGCATCGTGTATTACGTTAATTACCTCAAGTTTATGGAACGGGCTCGAACCGAACGGCTCCGGGAGCTGGGCTTTGCTCAGTCGGCGCTGGCCGGGGAGGACCTGTTGTTCGTCGTGCATTCCAGCGAAGCGCGTTATCACGCGCCGGCGCGACTGGACGACGAGCTTCTGGTAAGCGCTGATGTAATCGAATTGAACCGTGCCAGCCTGCGCTTCCGACAGCAGGTCAGGCGGGCAACGGATAATGTGCTGCTCTGCGAAGGGCAGTTTCTGGTGGCCTGTGTGCGCACTAACAGTTTGAAACCCCGGGCCCTTCCCGAAGACCTGCGTGCGGCCTTTGCCGACGCGGTCGGCACGGGTACACACTCAAAGCAGGAGATAAAGCGTGGAAGCTAACGTCGTCGACCATTCCTCCATGTGGAGCCTGGTCAGCAATGCCAGCATCGTGGTGCAGTTGGTAATGTTGACTCTGGTGGCCGCATCGGTGACCTCATGGATCATGATCTTTCAGCGCAGCAATCTGATACGCGCCGGTCGACGTGCCCTCGAGAGCTTCGAGGAGCGTTTCTGGTCGGGTATCGACCTGTCCAAACTCTACCGTCAGGCCGGCAGCAACCCGGATCCGGATTCGGGTGTCGAGCAGATCTTCCGTGCCGGCTTCAAGGAGTTCTCTCGTCTGCGTCAGCAGCCAGGCGTCGATCCTGAAGCGGTGATGGAAGGTGTGGCCCGTGCCATGCGCGTCGCCATCTCCCGCGAAGAAGAAAAGCTCGAGCAGAGCCTGCCGTTCCTCGCCACCGTCGGTTCGGTCAGCCCGTACATCGGTCTTTTCGGTACCGTCTGGGGGATCATGAACTCCTTCCGTGGTCTGGCCAGCGCCCAGCAGGCCACCCTGGCCACCGTGGCACCCGGCATCGCCGAAGCCCTGATCGCCACCGCGATCGGTCTGTTCGCCGCGATCCCGGCCGTTATCGCTTACAACCGTTTCTCTGCCCGCAGCGAAACCTTGCTGAGCCGCTACTACACCTTCGCCGATGAGTTCCAGGCGATCCTGCACCGCAAAGTGCACACCAGCGAAGAATAAGCAGGTATTTCCCGATGGCTTTAATCACTCGAGCCCGACACAAGCGCAAGCCGGTCGCCGAGATGAACGTAGTGCCTTACATCGACGTGATGCTGGTGCTGCTGGTCATCTTCATGGTGACTGCGCCAATGCTCAATCAGGGCGTGAAAGTGGATCTGCCCAAGGTTTCCAGCGAAGCCTTGCCGCAGGACAACAACACCCAGGTGCTGACCATTTCGATCAAGTCGGACAAGACCTACTACTGGAACCTTGGCAGCGAAGTCGACACCGAGAAACAGCAGGACCGGGCCATGACCCTGCCACAGATGACCGACGCGGTGACCAAGATCATTCGCGCCGGCACTGAAGGTGGCAAGCGTACCCAGGTCTTCATCCGTGGCGACAAGTCCGTCGATTATGGCTCCGTCATGGGTGCCATGGGCGGGTTGCAGAAAGCCGGGGTCGGTAACGTTGGCTTGATCACCGAGGCGCCCTGATGCAGCAACAGCGAGAGCCGTCCGCCTCGGAAAGCTACTTCTGGCCTAGTGTCTGGGCGATTGGCTTGCACGTGCTGGTGTTCGGCATGCTGTTTGTCAGTTTCGCCCTGACCCCGGAGCTGCCGCCAGCCAAGCCGATTGTTCAGGCGACCCTGTACCAGCTGAAATCGAAAAGTCAGGCAACCACTCAGACCAATCAGAAGATTGCGGGTGAGGCGAAGAAATCCGCCGCGCGCCAGACCGAAGTCGAGCAGATGGAGCAGAAAAAGGTCGAGCAGGAAGCGGTGAAGGCTGCGGAACAAAAGAAAGAAGAAGCGGCTCAAAAGGCCGAGGAAGCCAAGAAGGCCGATGAGGCGAAGAAAGCGGACGAGGCGAAGAAGGCTGATGAAGCCAAGAAAGCCGACGACGCCAAGAAAGCCGCCGAAGCCAAGAAGGCAGAAGAGAAACAATTGGCTGATATAGCCAAGAAGAAAGCCGAAGAAGAAGCCAAAAAGGCTGCTGAAGAAGAGGCCAAGAAAGCGGCCGCTGAAGAAGCCAAGAAGAAGATCGTCGAAGACGCGAAAAAGAAAGCCGCCGAAGACGCCAAGAAGAAAGCTGAAGCTGAAGAGGCGAAGAAGAAAGTCGCCGAAGACGCGAAGAAGAAAGCTGCTGCCGATGCTGCGAAGAAGAAAGCGCAGGAAGCGGCACGTAAATCCGCCGAAGACAAAAAGGCTCAGGCCCTGGCAGATTTGCTTTCCGACACGCCGCAGCGCCAGCAGGCCTTGGCCGATGAGCAGGGCGACGAAGTCGCGGGCAGTTTCGATGACCTGATTCGTGCGCGGGCAGCAGAAGGCTGGGCGCGTCCACCTTCAGCACGCAAAGGCATGACGGTTGTGCTGCAGATCGGCATGTTGCCGGACGGTACGGTGACCTCGGTCAGCGTGGCCAAGTCCAGTGGCGACGGTCCGTTCGATGCGTCAGCAGTGGCAGCGGTCAAGAATATTGGACGTTTGACGGAAATGCAGGGAATGAAGCCGAGCGATTTCGCTCCGTATCGTTCATTCAAGATGACATTCACACCTGAGGATCTAGCCTTGTGAGAAACCTTCTTCGAGGAATGCTGGTCGTGATCTGCTGCATGGCAGGGATCGCGATGGCGGATGAAAAGAACATTCTGGTCACCAGCGGCAGCGATCGGGCGACTCCGATTGCCGTCGTACCGTTCGGTTTCCAGGGCGGTGCCGTCCTGCCGGATGACATGGCTGAAATCATTGGTAACGATTTGCGTAACTCGGGCTATTACTCGCCGATTCCAAAGCAAAACATGATCAGCCAGCCAAGCCAGCCGAGCGAAATCATCTTCCGTGACTGGAAGGCGGTGGGCGCGCAATACATGATGGTCGGCAGCATCGTGCCGGCCGGTGGCCGTCTGCAGGTGCAGTGGGCTCTGTTCAACGTCGCCACCGAGCAGAAAGTGGCTGACGGCAGCGTGTCCGGTACCACCGAACAGCTGCGCGACATGGCGCACTACATCTCCGATCAGTCGTTCGAAAAACTGACCGGTATCAAAGGTGCATTCTCGACTCGCCTGCTGTACGTCACGGCCGAGCGTTTCTCCGAGAAGAACACCCGTTACACCCTGCAGCGTTCGGACTATGACGGCGCCCGTGCCGTGACCCTGCTGCAATCCCGTGAGCCGATCCTTTCGCCGCGTTTTGCACCGGACGGCAAGCGTATCGCCTACGTGTCGTTCGAACAGAAGCGTCCGCGCATCTTCATGCAGAACATCGACACCGGTCGCCGCGAGCAGATCACCAACTTCGAAGGCCTGAACGGCGCGCCAGCCTGGTCGCCGGACGGCAATCGCCTGGCGTTCGTGCTGTCGAAAGACGGTAACCCGGACATCTACGTGATGAACCTCGGTTCGCGTCAGATCACCCGCGTGACCGCAGGTCCTGGGATCAACACCGAACCGTACTGGGGCAAGGATGGTTCGACCATCTACTTCACCTCCGACCGTGGCGGCAAGCCGCAGATCTACAAGACCAGCGCTGGTGGCGGCGGTGCCGAGCGTGTGACGTTCGTGGGCAACTACAACGCCAACCCCAAGCTTTCGGCGGATGAAAAGACCCTGGTGATGATCCATCGTCAGGACGGTTTCACCAATTTCAAAGTGGCGGCTCAGGATTTGCAGCGCGGAAGTGTAAAAATCCTCACTGATAGCACTCTGGACGAGTCGCCTACTGTTGCGCCCAACGGCACCATGGTAATCTACGCCACCCGCCAGCAGGGCCGGGGAGTCTTGATGCTCGTGTCCATTAATGGACGCGTGAGGCTCCCGCTTCCTACCGCTCAAGGCGAAGTCAGAGAACCGTCCTGGTCCCCTTACCTGAACTGACGCGGCGCTTTACGTTTTACTTAACACACTGGGGTTCATTAGGAGTTTCACGATGGAAATGCTGAAGTTTGGTAAATTTGCTGCGCTGGCTCTGGCCATGGCTGTAGCTGTAGGTTGCTCGTCCAAAGGCGGCGACAACGCCGGTGAAGGCGCTGTTGATCCAAACGCTGGTTACGGCGCAAACACTGGTGCAGTTGACGGTTCCCTGAGCGAAGAAGCTGCTCTGCGCGCAATCACCACCTTCTACTTCGAATACGACAGCTCGGACCTGAAGCCAGAAGCCATGCGCGCTCTGGACGTTCACGCCAAAGACCTGAAAGCAAACGGCGCTCGCGTTGTTCTGGAAGGCAACACCGACGAACGTGGTACTCGTGAGTACAACATGGCACTGGGCGAGCGTCGTGCGAAAGCCGTTCAGCGCTACCTGGTACTGCAAGGTGTTTCCCCAGCTCAGCTGGAACTGGTTTCCTACGGCGAAGAGCGTCCAGTTGCTACCGGCAACGACGAGCAGTCCTGGGCTCAAAACCGTCGCGTCGAACTGCGTAAGTAATTCGATATGCGAACGTGCCGTCGTGCTGTAACTGTTCTGGCTCTCAGCCTCGCGCCGCTTGCGGCGTGGGCTGCGGTTCCTGTGGTCGATGACAACTCCGGTTATAACAATAGCGGGAGCAGTTATCCGCCTGCAGGTTACGGTACGAACGGCGCCTATGCCGGGGGAGCGGCTTCGGCCCCTGCCTCGGCACAAGGCATGCTGTTCAACCAACTGCAACAAATGCAGGATCAGATATCTCGCCAACAAGGCGTGATCGAAGAACTGCTGAATCAGGTTGCGCGCATGAAGCAGGAATCCCTGGAGCGATACCAGGATCTTGATCGGCGCATAGGATCCGGCGTTGCACCAGCCGCGACTCCCGAGAATTCTTCTGCCGGTGGCGATGCAAGTGCTGCTGCCGGTGCTGCTGCTGGAGCCGGCGCCGCTGCTGCCGCCCAGGCACCTGCCGCAGGTAGCGAACCGGCTGATCCGGCCAAGGAAAAGCTGTATTACGATGCCGCTTTCGACCTGATCAAGGCCAAGGATTTCGACAAGGCCAGCCAGGCGTTTGCCGCATTCCTGCGTAAATACCCGAACAGCCAATACGCAGGCAACGCCCAGTACTGGCTGGGTGAAGTGAACCTGGCCAAAGGCGATCTGCAAGGTGCAGGTCAGGCTTTCGCCAAGGTTTCGCAGCTGTATCCCAAGCACGCCAAAGTGCCGGATTCGCTGTACAAGCTGGCTGACGTGGAACGCCGCCTCGGTCATACCGACAAGGTCAAAGGCATTCTGCAGCAGGTGGTGGCCCAGTATCCGGGCACGTCCGCCGCTCAGTTGGCCCAGCGCGATCTGCAACGCATGTAAAAGCGTTTGACCCGTTTGGAAGAAACCCGCGCTTGTCGCGGGTTTTTTCGTTAGAATTCACGCCCTTTTATGAAACACGCTTTTGGTGATCTACGCGTTGGCGGGGTTGCCAGAGGTGCCTGACGGAGGCGGACAGCCTGTTTAGCTGTTACGCCCGTGGCGACTATGCAAGACACATTGAGAATCACCGAAGTTTTCTACTCGTTGCAGGGGGAAACGCGGACTGCCGGGCTGCCCACTGTTTTTGTGCGCCTGACCGGTTGCCCATTGCGTTGCCAATACTGCGACAGCGCCTACGCGTTCAGCGGTGGCACGATCCGCACCCTCGACGACATCCTCGAGCAAGTGGCCGGCTTTCGCCCGCGCTACGTCTGTGTCACTGGCGGTGAGCCGTTGGCACAACCCAATGCCATCCCTTTGCTCAAGCAGTTGTGCGATGCCGGCTACGAAGTCTCGCTGGAAACCAGCGGCGCCCTCGACATCTCGGCGGTTGATCCGCGGGTCAGTCGGGTGGTCGACCTGAAGACGCCAGACTCCAAAGAAGCCCATCGCAACCGTTACGAGAACATCGAACTGCTGACGCCCAACGATCAGGTGAAGTTTGTCATCTGCTCGCGGGAGGACTATGACTGGGCGGTATCGAAGCTGATCCAGTACGGTCTGGAACGACGTGCGGGTGAAGTGCTGTTTTCTCCAAGTCACCACGACCTGAATGCTCGGGATCTGGCGGACTGGGTGGTGGCGGATAACCTGCCAGTGCGCCTGCAACTGCAGCTGCATAAATATCTATGGAATGATGAGCCGGGGCGCTGAGATGACTGAACAACTGAACACTAGCCAAAAACGTGCGGTAATCCTGCTGTCGGGTGGCCTGGACTCGGCCACTGTCGTGGCCATGGCCCGCGCTGAAGGCTACGCCTGCTACACCATGAGTTTCGATTACGGTCAGCGTTCCCACGCCGAGCTGCATGCTGCTGCTCGCGTTGCCCGCGATCTGGGCGTGGTCGAGCACAAGGTGATCGGCCTGAACCTGAACGGCATGGGCGGTTCGGCCCTGACCGACACCAGCATCGATATCCCGGAAGAGCTGGGCGAAGGCATCCCGGTGACTTACGTGCCGGCGCGCAATACAGTTTTCCTGTCGCTGGCCCTGGGTTGGGCTGAAGTGCTCGGCGCCCGTGACATCTTTATCGGCGTCAACGCGGTGGATTACTCCGGTTACCCGGATTGCCGTCCCGAGTTCATCGAGTCGTTCGAGCGCATGGCCAATCTGGCGACCAAGGCCGGGGTGGAAGGCAATGGTTTCCGCATCCAGGCACCGCTGCAGAATCTGAGCAAGGCGCAGATCGTCCAGGCGGGGGTGAAGCTTGGCGTTGATTACGGGCTGACTGTTTCCTGCTATCAGGCTGACGATGACGGGCGTGCTTGTGGTAAATGCGACAGCTGCCGACTGCGTGCAGAAGGCTTCGCGGCGGCCGGAATCAGCGACCCGACACCTTATTTTTGATTTTTTTCAAATTAGGTGTTGAATAGTCCTTAAAAATCAGTATTATACGCGCCACCACACAGCGGGTCGTTAGCTCAGTTGGTAGAGCAGTTGGCTTTTAACCAATTGGTCGTAGGTTCGAATCCCACACGACCCACCATTTTTGCTGTTTTAAAAGTCTGGAAGGCCCACGAAAGTGAGGATTTCCGGATTTTTTTTTGCCTGCGATTCAGGCATGCCTCCCTTCGTTTCTTTCCGCCGTGACGCAGGTCAGAATCATCTTTTGTATCAACGGGATATTCTGTAGCCTTGCGCAGCTTCATTGCTGTCCGTGCCTGATAATACTCACTCTCCCGGCGGTACCCTCAAGCGGTCCGGAGCCGGGTGTATACTCGACTTTCGCGCGAACGCGCCTGCAGGTCTTGCGAACATGACGCAGATTTCCGAACGCCTTCTGGTACAAGCCCACCTCGACGCCAAGCAGCCCAAGCCGCTGACGGCCGAGGAAGAGGCTTACTACCGTTCCGCCATCGCCGCCGAGCTCAAGGCTCAGGACGCGGTGCTGGTTGCCCACTTTTATTGCGATCCGATCATCCAGGCCCTCGCCGAAGAAACCGGCGGATGTGTTTCCGATTCCCTGGAAATGGCCCGCTTCGGCAATGCCCATCCGGCCAAGACCGTGGTGGTTGCCGGCGTGAAATTCATGGGCGAGACCGCGAAGATTCTCAACCCTGAAAAACGTGTGTTGATGCCGACCCTGGAAGCCACCTGCTCGCTGGATCTGGGTTGCCCGGTGGATGAGTTCTCGGCGTTCTGTGATCAGCATCCGGAACGCACCGTGGTGGTATACGCCAACACCTCGGCCGCCGTCAAAGCCCGGGCCGACTGGGTGGTGACCTCCAGTTGTGCACTGGAAATCGTCGAAAGCCTGATGGACAACGGCGAAACCATTATCTGGGGTCCGGACAAGCACCTGGGCACCTACATCCAGCGTCAGACCGGCGCCGACATGCTGCTCTGGGATGGTGCATGCATCGTCCACGAAGAGTTCAAGTCCAAGCAGCTGGAAGACATGAAAGCGCTGTACCCGGACGCCGCCATTCTGGTGCATCCGGAGTCGCCGACCTCGGTAATCGAGTTGGCGGACGCCGTCGGTTCCACCAGTCAGCTGATTGCCGCCGCTCAATCGCTGCCGAACAAGACTCTGATCGTCGCTACCGACCGCGGCATCTTCTACAAGATGCAGCAGCTGTGCCCGGACAAGGTCTTCATCGAGGCGCCAACCGCCGGTAACGGCGCGGCATGCCGCAGTTGCGCACATTGCCCGTGGATGGCCATGAATACCCTTGAACGCACGCTGAAGTGCCTGAAGGAGGGCTCGAACGAGATCTTCGTCGACCCGGCCCTGATTCCTCAGGCGATTCGTCCGCTCAAGCGCATGCTCGATTTCACTCAGGCCGCACGGATGAAACTGGCCGGCAACGCCTGACCTTGCGACGCAAACAAAAACGCCCCGATTGGATCGGGGCGTTTTTGCATCTGGAGGATTATTTGGTTTTCTTCGGAATTCGCACGAGCTGTGTGTCGGAGTAGATGTCATGCCAGGCGCGTTTCTGTTTGTCGAACAGCGACCAGAAGAATCCAAGGCCCAGGCACAGCCACGACGCAATCGACACCATGAACCGCAGCAGCGCCTGCCACAGGCTGATCGCAGTGCCATCGGCGTTCTGCACGCGAATGCCCCAGACCTGCATGCCCAGGGTCTGCCCGGCGTGGGTCCAGAATTTGGCAAAGAAGCCAAACAGCACCAACAGCAGCACCGTGGAGTAAAGCGGATCGCCATCCAGCTGCCCGGCGTCGGTCATGACGCGCAGGCGCTCTTCGCCGATGATTGCCGCCTGGATCAGCTTGTAAACAAAACCGGTCACGATCAGCAGAGCGGTGCACAGCAAAAAGTCATAGAACATCGCTGCCAGACGACGACCCAGGCCGACGGCGGGGAAATCGCCCTGGGGGGTGAGCAGGTGTTTCGACATGGCAGCCTCTGGACGGAAAGTGAAGCGCCATTTTACGGATTTGCGCCCACAAAAAAGCCCCTGATATCAATATCAGGGGCTTTTTCGTTACAGAAAATCAGGCTTCTGCGATGACTTCATCAGCTTGCATGCCTTTCTGGCCCTGCACAGCAACGAAGGTCACTTTCTGGCCTTCTTTCAGGCTCTTGAAGCCGTTGCCCTGAATGGCGCGGAAATGCACGAACAGATCCGGACCGCTTTCTGGAGTGATAAAACCAAAACCTTTCTCGTCGTTAAACCACTTGACGGTACCGCTCTGACGTGTGGACATTTCTTATTTCCTTTGACGCAAAAATTGATGACAGTCTCCTTCTCATGAAAGAGTACTGGGGCTGGTTGCAGGAGAGTAAGAAGACGTCGAACGGGATGTAGCTAACTTGTAGGCTACTGCCCAGGTCACGATTCCAAGCTGACCCATGCAAACACAGTGGACAAACTCTACGCCAACTACGGGAGAAAAAACAAGCCCCGCGAAGGCCCCGGTTTTCCTGCGCTTGCTGGCACTTAGTCGATTCACTAGTCCGGCTTATACGATTAGCTTGTTCAATTGTTTTCGAACGTTATAAGCCAAGTTCAAATTCGAATCGTATGTAAGTGGAGTGCACTGTTTTATGGCGATTGCGTTACACATTAGTGCACGCATAACGCAATCGCGTTACTTATAGAAACAGTCGATCAACCGCGATAGTAGCGTTGTGGAACAAATGGCATTTTGCTTACAAGCAATGGCACCTTTTTCCCACGAACAATTGCCCAAACGGGCGTATCGAGTGCGACGTAAGCGCTGTCCAGGTAACCCATGGCCAACGGACCGCCCAGGGTCGGGCCGAACCCGCCGCTGCACACGCTACCGACGATTTCGCCAGCGTCGTTGACGATCTCTGCACCTTCACGGACCGGCGTACGCTCTTGCGGCAGCAGGCCGACGCGTTTGCGCGACACGCCGTTTTGCTGTTGAGCGAAGACTTGCTCCGCACCCGGGAAACCCCCGGCGCGGGCACCATCGGCACGCCGAGGTTTGGAGATTGCCCACAGCAGGCTGGCTTCGATCGGCGTGGTCTCGGTGTTCATGTCGTGGCCGTACAGGCACAGGCCGGCTTCCAGGCGCAGCGAGTCACGGGCGCCGAGACCGATGGCGGCGACTTCCGGTTCGGCCAGCAGGGCGCGGGCGAGTTTTTCCGCATCGGCTGCCGGAACCGAGATTTCGAAACCGTCTTCACCGGTGTAGCCGGAACGGCTGACAAAGCAGTCAACGCCCAGCAGCTTCACGCGGGTGAATTGCATGAAAGTCATTTTCGCCACTTCCGGCGCCAGGCGTGCCAGCACGGTCACGGCGGCCGGGCCTTGCAGGGCGAGCAGGGCGCGTTCTTCGAACAGTGGCTCGATCTTGCATTGATCGCCGATGTGTTTTTGCAGATGGGCCAGGTCCTGGTCCTTGCACGCGGCGTTGACCACCAGGAACAGCTCGTCATTGCCGAGGTTGGCGACCATCAGGTCATCGAGAATGCCGCCGGTTTCGTTGGTGAACATCGCGTAGCGCTGCATGCCGACCGGCAGGTCGATGATGTCTACCGGCACCAGGGTTTCCAGGGCTTTGGCGGCATTGGCGCCGGTCAGGCGGATCTGGCCCATGTGCGAGACATCGAACAGCCCGGCCTGCTCACGGGTGTGCTGGTGTTCCTTCATCACGCCCAGCGGGTATTGCACCGGCATGTCGTAGCCGGCGAACGGCACCATGCGGGCGCCGAGTTCGAGGTGCAGAGCGTGCAGCGGGGTTTTCGACAGTTGTTCGGTGGACATGCGTGACTCCTTGATTCACACCAACCCTTTCCCGGAGGGAGAGGGGGCCAGTTTTGTGTTCTCTCCCAAAGGGAGAGCGAGTTTATGGCGCGATCAGCACTCGATGATGTTGACCGCCAGACCGCCACGGGCGGTCTCCTTGTATTTGCTTTTCATGTCGGCGCCGGTCTGACGCATGGTGCGGATGACCTTGTCGAGGGAGACGAAATGCTGCCCGTCTCCGCGCATGGCCATGCGCACGGCGTTGATCGCCTTGACCGAGCCCATGGCGTTGCGTTCGATGCACGGCACTTGAACCAGGCCGCCAATCGGGTCGCAGGTCAGGCCGAGGTTGTGTTCCATGCCGATTTCAGCGGCGTTTTCCACTTGTTGCACGCTGCCGCCGAGGACTTCGCACAACGCCCCGGCCGCCATCGAACAGGCCACGCCGACCTCGCCCTGACAGCCGACTTCGGCGCCGGAGATCGAGGCGTTTTCCTTGTACAGAATGCCGATGGCCGCCGCGGTCAGCAGAAAACGCACCACGCCGTCATCGTTCGCGCCGGGAATAAAGCGCATGTAGTAATGCAGCACCGCAGGAATGATCCCCGCTGCGCCATTGGTCGGTGCCGTGACCACGCGCCCGCCATTGGCGTTTTCTTCGTTGACGGCCAAGGCGTAGAGGTTGACCCAGTCCAGCACCGACAGCGGATCGCGCAGCGACGATTCCGGGTTCTTGCACAGTTGCCGGTGCAGCGCCGCCGCCCGCCGCTTGACCTTCAGGCCTCCCGGCAGGATGCCTTCGTTGCGACAGCCGGCGGCCACGCAGTCCTGCATCACTTGCCAGATTCTCAGCAGGCCGGCGCGGGTTTCCGCTTCCGGGCGCCAGGCGCTTTCGTTGGTCAGCATCACCTGACTGATCGACAGACCGTAGGTGGCGCAGTGACCGAGCAAGTCCTTGGCACTCTTGAACGGGAAGGTCAGCGCGGTGGCGTCTTCGACGATACGGTCGGCGCCAGCCGCATCTTCGTCGACCACGAAACCACCGCCGACCGAGTAGTACTCGCGGCTGCGGATCTGCAATCCCGCCGCATCGAAGGCACGGAAGATCATGCCGTTGGGGTGATAGGCCAACGGCTTGCGGATCATTGCCAGGTGTTCTTTCTCGTTGAACGCAATGCTGTGTTCGCCAAGCAGGTTCAAACGCCCGTTGCCACGAATCTCCGAGAGACGGGTGGCGACGGTTTCGGTATCCACGGTGTCCGGGTGTTCACCTTCCAGGCCCAGCAGCACGGCCTTGTCGCTGCCGTGGCCCTTGCCCGTGGCGCCGAGGGATCCATACAACTCGACCCTGACGCTGGTGGTGGCCGACAACAAGTTCTCCCGGCGCAGGCCTTCGGCGAAGCGCGCAGCTGCGCGCATCGGGCCGACGGTGTGGGAGCTGGAGGGGCCGATGCCAATCTTGAACAGGTCGAACACGCTTAACGACATGAGAGGCTCCTGCGGAGCAGTTGTAAGCGGCAAGCTTCAAGCTGCAAGCAAGAGCGGTCGGCTTTTGACTTGTTGCTTGAAGCTTGCAACTTGAGGCTTGAAGCTTATAGCTGCTTCTTTTTAAGCGTAGCTTTCGATCGACGGGCAGGCGCAGACCAGGTTGCGGTCGCCGAACACGTTGTCGACGCGACCGACCGGCGGCCAGTACTTGCCTTCGATCAACGACGCCACCGGGTACACCGCCTGCTCGCGGCTGTACGGGTGAGTCCACTCGCCAACCAGTTCCGCTGCGGTGTGCGGAGCGTTCTTCAGCGGGTTGTCGTCCTTGTCCAGGGTGCCGTTTTCCACTGCGCGGATTTCTTCGCGGATGCGGATCATGGCGTCGCAGAAGCGGTCCAGCTCTTCCTTGGATTCGCTTTCGGTCGGCTCGATCATCAGCGTGCCGGCCACCGGGAACGACATGGTCGGGGCGTGGAAGCCGAAGTCGATCAGACGCTTGGCGACGTCATCGACGCTGATGCCGCTGCTGTCTTTCAGCGGGCGCAGATCCAGGATGCATTCGTGCGCCACCAGACCGTTGCTGCCGGTGTACAGCACTGGGTAGTGCTCTTCCAGGCGACGGGAAATGTAGTTGGCATTGAGGATCGCCAGTTGCGAAGCGCGCTTCAGACCGGTGCCACCCATCATGCGAATGTACATCCAGGTGATCGGCAGAATACTCGCGCTGCCGAACGGTGCTGCGCAGACCGCGCCTTCCTTGCGCTCCATGTGGCCGTGGCCCGGCAGGAACGGAGTCAGGTGCGATTTCACGCCGATCGGGCCGACGCCCGGGCCGCCACCGCCATGCGGGATGCAGAAGGTCTTGTGCAGGTTCAGGTGCGACACGTCGCCGCCGAACTTGCCTGGTGCGCAGAGGCCGACCATCGCGTTCATGTTGGCGCCGTCGATGTACACCTGGCCGCCGTTGTCATGAATGATGCCGCAGATTTCGCGGATGCCTTCTTCGAACACGCCGTGGGTCGACGGGTAGGTGATCATCAGCGCGGCGAGGTGTTCGCGGTGCTCGATGGCCTTGGCGCGCAGGTCTTCGATGTCCACGTTGCCACGGGCGTCGCACGCGGTCACGACCACGCGCATGCCGGCCATGTTGGCGGTCGCCGGGTTGGTGCCGTGGGCGGACGACGGGATCAGGCAGATGTCGCGACGGTCTTCGCCGCGGCTCTGGTGATAGGCGCGAATCGCCAGCAGACCGGCGTACTCACCCTGGGAACCTGCGTTCGGTTGCAGCGAGATCGAGTCGTAACCGGTGGCGGCGCAGAGCATCGCTTCCAGCTCGTCGGTCAGTTGCTGGTAACCGGCGCTTTGCTCGGCCGGGGCGAACGGGTGCAGGGCACCGAATTCGGCCCAGGTCACCGGGATCATTTCGCTGGCGGCGTTGAGTTTCATGGTGCACGAACCCAGCGGAATCATGGTGCGATCCAGTGCCAGGTCTTTGTCCGCCAGTTTGCGCAGGTAGCGCATCAGCTCGGTTTCCGAGTGATAACGGTTGAACACCGGGTGGCTGAGGATCGGCGACTGACGCACCAGTGCGGCTGGAATAGTGCTTTGCGCGGCAGCGGCGAGAGCCGCGAAATCCGGCAGGGTCTTGCCGTCGGCGAACAGGCCCCACAGGGTTTCGATGTCGGCCTGGGTAGTGGTTTCGTCGACCGACAGGCCCAGACGCTGAGCGTCGATCACACGCAGGTTGATCTGTTGAGCGCGAGCCTTGTCATGCAGCGCGGTGGTTTGTGCGCCGGTGGCCAGGGTCAGGGTGTCAAAGAAGCTGGCTTGCTCGACGGTCACGCCCAGTGCGCTCATGCCCTTGGCCAGAATCGCGGTGAGGTGATGCACGCGGTTGGCGATCCGGGTCAGGCCTTTCGGGCCGTGGTACACGGCGTACATGCTGGCGATGTTGGCCAGCAGCACTTGTGCGGTGCAGATGTTCGACGTGGCTTTCTCGCGGCGGATGTGTTGCTCGCGAGTCTGCATCGCCAGACGCAGGGCCGGTTTGCCGAAGCGGTCAACCGAGACACCGACCAGACGGCCCGGCATGTCGCGCTTGAACGCATCTTTAGTCGAGAAGTAAGCCGCGTGCGGACCACCGAAGCCCAGCGGCACGCCGAAGCGTTGCGCGCTACCGATGGCCACGTCGGCACCGAATTCGCCCGGCGGGGTCAGCAGTGTCAAGGCCAGCAGGTCAGCGGCTACCGCGACCAGTGCGTTGGCGGCGTGGAAGCGTTCGGTCAGTTCGCGATAGTCGAACACATCACCATTGCTGGCCGGGTATTGCAGCAGCGCGCCGAAGAACGGCGTCACGTCGGTCAGCTCACGCTCATCGCCCACGACTACGTCGATGCCCAGTGGCTCGGCACGGGTGCGCAGCACGTCGAGGGTTTGCGGATGGCTGTGGATCGAGGCGAAGAACTGGTGGCTGCCCTTGTTCTTGCTCAGGCGTTTGCAGAAGGTCATGGCTTCGGCAGCGGCGGTGGCTTCGTCGAGCAGGGAGGCATTGGCGATCGGCAGGCCGGTAAGGTCGCTGATCAGGGTCTGGAAGTTCAGCAGCGCTTCGAGACGGCCCTGGGAAATTTCTGGCTGGTACGGGGTGTAAGCGGTGTACCAGGCCGGGTTTTCCAGCAGGTTGCGCAGGATCGGCGACGGCGTGTGGCAGTTGTAGTAGCCCTGGCCGATGTAGGTCTTGAACAGTTGGTTCTTGCCGGCGATGCCTTTGATCATCGCCAGGGCATCGGCTTCGCTCAGGCCGTCGTCGAGGCCGAGCACGCTGGTGCCCTTGATGCTTTCCGGGATGACGCTGGCGCTCAGGGCTTCGAGCGAGTCGAAGCCGAGGCTGTTGAGCATGGCTTGCTCGTCACCGGCGCGCGGGCCGATGTGACGGGCGATGAATTCGTTGGCGGTGCCGAGATTTACTTGGGTCATGTCAGGTTCCTCAGGCTTCGGCTTGGGCTTTGATCAGACGGTCGTAGGCGTCCTGATCCAGCAGCTTGGCGACGGCGGAAGCGTCAGCTGGCTTGAAGCGGAAGAACCAGCCTTCGCCCAGCGGATCTTCGTTGACCAGCTCAGGGCTGTCTTCCAGGGCCGGGTTGGTGGCCAGGACTTCACCGTCCAGCGGCATGTAAACGCCGCTGGCGGCTTTTACCGATTCCACGGTGGCGGCTTCGGCGCCTTTGTCGTACGCCTGCAATTCAGGCAGTTGCACGAACACCACGTCGCCCAGGGCGTTCTGCGCGAAAGCGGTGATGCCAACGGTGACAGAACCATCGGCTTCGGCGCGCAGCCATTCGTGATCTTCAGTAAAACGCAACTCGCTCATGGAATCTCCTAGGGGCCAGACTCGTCTGGTGGACGCGGTGGAATACTCGGGCGGCAATGCCCTGATTTTATGAGCGGTTACTTAGCAAGAACGCGGCCAACGTAAAAATATCGTTATAAATCAATTGCTTGATGGTTTTTCGGGCGAGCGCAAATACGTTGGCTGTAGCGAAATCGCTACAGCGTGGGGCGAAGAAAAAAGCTGAACCGGATCAAAGCCTTGCACAGCGGTGATCGGAGGAGGGTGTAGCGATATCGTTCCGCTGTAGCGCTTTCAGTACAGATGGAGGTCGCTTTTGGGGCGAAGTCAGGGTTTGTTGGGGATGCCGTACTTGCGCAGCCGATGAGCAATCGCCGTGTGCGAGGTCTGCAGGCGGCTGGCCAGTTGGCGGGTCGAGGGGTAGCTGACGTAGAGTTTTTCCAGCAGCGATTTCTCGAAGGCTTCCACCGCTTCTTCCAGGCTGTCGACGTCGGTGTCGGTCTGGCGTGCCACGGAGGTGCCGGCGATGTCGAGGTCGCCGATGTCCACCAGGCTGCTTTCGCAAATGGCGGCGGCGCGGAAGATCACGTTCTGTAATTGCCGCACGTTGCCCGGCCAGCGGTTGCCGAGCAGCGCCGGGTAAGTGCCCGGAGCGAGGCGGCAGACCGGTCGCTGGATCTGCGCGCAGGCCTGCTGCATGAAATAGCGCGCCAGCAACAGAATGTCCTGACCGCGTTCACGTAGCGGCGGTACTTCGACGTTGAGCACGTTGAGGCGGTAGAACAGGTCTTCGCGGAACAGGCCTTCGCTGACCATTTTTTCCAGGTCGCGGTGGGTGGCGCTGAGGATCCGCACGTTGACCTTTACCTCACGATCGCCGCCAACCCGACGGAAGCTGCCGTCATTGAGGAATCGCAGCAGTTTGGCCTGCAAGTACGGCGACATCTCGCCGATTTCGTCGAGGAACACCGTGCCCTGGTTGGCCAGCTCCATCAGCCCCGGTTTGCCGCCGCGTTGTGCGCCGGTGAAGGCGCCGGGGGCGTAGCCGAACAGTTCGCTCTCGGCGAGGTTCTCCGGCAGGGCCGCGCAGTTCAGTGCGAGGAAGGGCGCGCTGTGCCGGGCGCTGATGGCGTGACAGGCGCGGGCCACCAGTTCCTTGCCGGTGCCGGTTTCGCCCTGGATCAGCAGCGGTGCATCGAGGGCCGCGACGCGTTGGGCGCGGGCTTTGAGGGTGCGGATTGGCGGCGATTCACCGAGCAGCGCATCGAAACCTTCGGCATGGTCGTGATGCAGCGCCGAGAGTTGTTCGCCGATGCGGTTGGGTTGATACAGCGTGAGCAGCGCGCCGGCGTCGGTGATCGGCGTGGCGTCGAGCAACAGGGTCTGGCCATTGACGGTGATTTCCCGCAGCGGCAGGCGGAAGCCTTGTTCGAGCAAGGTTTCGAGCAGACCCGGATCGTTGAACAGTTCCGAAACGCTTTCGCCCGCCGGCTCGCGACCGTACAGGGCGATCAGCGCCGGGTTGGCCAGCAGCACCTTGCCGGCGCTGTCCAGCGCCAGTACCGGGTCGGTCATCGCCGCGAGCAACGCATCGAGCTGCAAGTGCCGACGCTGGCCGGGGAGGATGTCGACCACCACCACGGCCTCTACGCCACGCACCCGGAACAGTGCATCTTTCAGTTCTTCAAGCACTTGCGGGCTGAGGGTCGGGGCGTCGATGTAGACGTTGGGCGGGACCATTTCCACCGCATCCAGATTGAGATTGCGCCCACCGAGCAGGGCCAGGACTTCCTGGGTGATGCCGACGCGGTCGATGAAGCTGACGTGGATACGCATGGGGCGGTTCTGGGTTCTGGAGTGCGGAGGGGGGCAAGTATGCCTTGATGGGGGGCTGGGGTGAAATCTTGAGATCGGCGTCGTGCTCGAAAATCACCCCTCACCCCAGCCCTCCCGAAGCGTCGGACCGCCCGGAGGGAGAGGGAGCTGACCGAGGTGTATTGCGTGATACATCGACCTGAAGAATCGAGTCGATTATGGATTCAGCGAAGAGCTTTCAGGTCGGTGTAACCCTGAAGCATCCCCGGATCAGTCCCCTCTCCCTCCGGGCGGTCCGACGCTTCGGGAGGGTTAGGGTGAGGGGGCTTTTGGGGTTACTCGAAATGCTCGGGATTGACCGGATCCCCGGACTGCATATTCAGCTGCTTGCGGATGTCCTCAAACATCAGGTCGTAATGCTTATGCACCGAGCCGATCTGGCTGTGGCTCTTGGGAATGCCGTACTTTTCGGCAATCTGCGTCACGTTGCGAGCGAAGTTGTAGGCTTCCTCCTTGGGCAGAAAGAACGGTTCGTTGACCTCTTTGCCCTGCATGCTGCCATGCAGGGTAAACTGTATCCCTTTGCCTTTCTGGGGATCGGTGAACACTTCATAGTCGAGGTGCACGTTGTAATTGACGTCGTCGTCAGTCAATGCATGCCGCTCGATATGCAAATGACCGGGTTCGAACTGGGCCATGGTTTTCTCCTTTCAAGGCATGGGAGAAGGGCAGACCTGAGGTCTGCCCCCGGAGTTTCTTTTTATCGGTAGGTGATGCCCGGCGCTGCCGTGCTGACCCGCGTACCGGCGGTACCCTGGACGATGGCTTCGATGTCCGAGAGCGAACCGATCACCGCGACCTTGCCAGTATGGCGCGCAAACTCGCAGGCTGCCTGCACCTTCGGCCCCATGGAACCGGCGGCGAAGCCCAGGCGTTCGAGTTCGTCCGGGTGGGCCTGGGCAATCGCTTTCTCGGTGGGTTTCTTGAAGTCGATGTACGCCGCGTTGACGTCGGTGGCGATCACCAGTAAGTCCGCCTCCAGCTGTTCGGCCAGCAGCGCCGAGCACAGGTCCTTGTCGATCACCGCTTCGATGCCTTTGAGATTGCGGTGCTCGTCGTACATGGTCGGAATCCCGCCACCGCCGGCGCAGATCACGATGCTGCCCTTGTCCAGCAGCCACTTGATCGGGCGGATTTCGAAGATGCGTTTGGGCCGTGGGCTGGCCACCACACGGCGGAACTTGTCGCCGTCCGGGGCGATGGCCCAGCCTTTTTCGGCGGCGAGTTTTTCCGCTTCGGCCTTCTCGTAGACCGGGCCGATCGGCTTGGTCGGGTTCTTGAAGGCCGGGTCGTTGGCATCGACTTCGACCTGGGTGAGCAGGGTGGCGAACGGGACTTCGAAGTCCAGCAGGTTGCCCAGTTCCTGTTCAATGATGTAGCCGATCATGCCTTCGGTTTCGGCACCGAGCACGTCCAGCGGGTAAGGGGTGACGGAGGTGTAGGCCGCCGCTTGCAACGACAGCAGGCCGACTTGCGGGCCATTGCCGTGGGCGATGACCAGTTGGTTGCCGGGATGGATCTTGGCGATTTGCTCGGTGGCGATGCGGATGTTGGCGCGCTGGTTGTCAGCGGTCATCGGCTCGCCACGGCGGAGCAGGGCGTTACCGCCCAGGGCTACGACGATACGCATGGTGCATGTCCTTTTCGTGTTGATCGCTGATCGTTCCCACGCTCCCGCGTGGGAATGCATCCCGTGACGCTCTGCGTCACAGCGGACGCGGAGCGTCCGGGGGCGGCGTTACCACGCGGAGCGTGGGAACGATCAGTGCCAAAGCCGGGTTACAGGTCTGCCAAAGTCGACACCAGAATCGCCTTGATGGTGTGCATGCGGTTTTCCGCTTGCTCGAAGGCGATGCAGGCAGGCGACTCGAACACGTCGTCGGTCACTTCGATGCCGTTTTTCAGGTGCGGATACTGTTCGGCAATCTGTTTGCCGACCTTGGTATCGCTGTTGTGGAACGCCGGCAGGCAGTGCATGAACTTGGTGCGCGGGTTGCCGGTGGCTTTCATCAGCTCGGCGTTGACCTGATACGGCAGCAGTTGCTGGATACGCTCGGCCCAGGCTTCCACCGGCTCGCCCATTGATACCCAGACGTCGGTGTGGATGAAGTCCACGCCTTTGACCGCCGCTTTCGGATCTTCGGTCAGGGTGATGCGCGCGCCGCTTTCCTCTGCGTACTTCTTGCAGCGATCCACCAGGTCGTCATGCGGCCACAGGGCTTTCGGCGCGCAGATGCGCACGTCCATACCGAGTTTGGAGCCCACCAGCAGCAGCGAGTTGCCCATGTTGTTACGCGCGTCGCCCAGGTAGGCGTAGCTGATCTCGTGGATCGGCTTGTCGGCGTGCTCACGCATGGTCAGCACGTCGGCGATCATCTGGGTCGGGTGATATTCATCGGTCAGGCCGTTGAACACCGGCACGCCGGCGAACTTGGCCAGCTCTTCGACGATTTCCTGTTTGAAGCCACGGTACTCGATGGCGTCGTACATGCGACCCAGCACGCGGGCGGTGTCTTTCATGCTTTCCTTGTGGCCGATCTGCGAAGAGTTCGGGTCGATGTAGGTGACGTTGGCGCCCTGATCATAGGCGGCGACTTCGAATGCGCAGCGGGTACGGGTCGAAGTTTTTTCGAAGATCAGGGCGATGTTGTTGCCCTTCAGGTGTTGCTGCTCGGTGCCGGTGTATTTGGCGCGTTTGAGGTCGCGGGACAGGTCGAGCAGGTAGCGCAGCTCACGTGGGGTGTGGTGTTCCAGGCTGAGCAGGTTACGGTTGTGAATGTTGAACGCCATGATGATTCTCCTTGGATTCGGTAATCGGCCCGGCCGCTACGGGATAGGTGCGGCCGGGGAGATGGTCGTTTAGTAATCGATAGGGTCGCGGATGATCGGGCAAGTCATGCAGTGGCCGCCGCCGCGGCCACGACCGAGTTCGCCGGCGCTGATGGTGATGACCTCCACGCCCGCCTTGCGAAGCAGGGTGTTGGTGTAGGTGTTGCGGTCGTAGCCGATGACCACGCCCGGCTCCACGGCCACCACGTTGTTGCCGTCATCCCATTGCTCGCGTTCGGCGGCGAAGCTGTTGCCGCCGGTTTCGACGACGCGCAGTTTCGGCAGGTTGAGGGCTTTGGCCACGACGTCGAGGAAGGTGCCTTCTTCGCGACGGATGTCGATGCCGCCCTGTTTGCTTTCGTCAGGGCGCAGGGTGAAGGCGACGATCTGGTTGACCACTTCCGGGAAGATCGTGACCAGGTCGCGGTCGCAGAAGCTGAACACGGTATCGAGGTGCATCGCTGCGCGGGACTTCGGCAGGCCGGCGACGATGACTTTTTCCACGGCCTTGTTCTTGAACAGGTTCAGCGCCAGTTGGCCGATGGCCTGACGGGATGAACGCTCGCCCATACCGATCAGCACCACGCCGTTGCCGATCGGCATCACGTCGCCGCCTTCGAGGGTGGAACTGCCGTGATCCTTGTCCGGGTCGCCGTACCAGATCTCGAAATCGGCGTTGGTGAATTGCGGATGGAATTTGTAGATGGCGGTGGTCAGCAGGGTTTCCTGACGGCGCGCCGGCCAGTACATCGGGTTCAGCGTCACGCCACCGTAGATCCAGCAGGTGGTGTCGCGGGTGAACTGGGTGTTCGGCAGCGGCGGCAGAATGAAACTGGAGTGGCCGAGGAAGTCGCGGAACATCTGGATGGTCTTGCCACCGAAGCTGTCCGGCAGGTCATCGGCGGACACGCCGCCAATCAGGAATTCGGCGATGTGTCGCGGCTCCAGGCTTTTCAGCCAGGATTTGACTTCGTTGATCAGGCCCAGGCCCACCGAATCGGCGGTGACCTTGCGCTCAAGGATCCAGTCCAGCGCTTCAGGGATGGCGACGATGTCGGTCAGCAGATTGTGCATTTCGAGCACGTCGATCCCGCGCTCACGCATCTTGGTCACGAAGTCGAAGTGGTCGCGCTTGGCCTGGGCGACCCACAGCACGTCGTCGAACAGCAGTTCATCGCAGTTGTTCGGGGTCAGCCGCTGATGGGCCAGACCTGGGGAGCAAACCATGACTTTGCGCAGTTTGCCGGCTTCGGAATGGACGCCGTACTTAGCTTTTTCCGTGGTCATTTCAGTGATCCTCCAGAGTGAAAACGTTGGGCAACTACAGAGTCAGGAAGCCGTCATACAGTCCGTAGGCTGCCACCAGGGCGCCCACGACCACTGCGGCGAAAATCAGCTTCTCGACGTTGGTGAAAACCGGTTGTTTGAGTTCGAGCTTGGCCTTGGCGAACAGGATCGCGCCGGGGGCATAGAGCAGGGCCGAGAGCAGCAGGTACTTCACGCCACCGGCGTAGAGCAGCCACACCGCATAGATCAGGGCGATGCCACCGATGATCAGGTCCTTGCGCCGTTCGGCCGCGAAGCCTTCGTAGCTTTCGCCGCGCACCGCCAGCAGCAGGGCGTAGGCCGCCGACCACAGGTACGGCACCAGAATCATCGAAGTGGCGAGGTAGATCAGCGACAGGTAAGTGCTGGCCGAGAACAGGGTGATGATCAGGAACAGCTGCACCATCGCGTTGGTCAGCCACAGGGCGTTGACCGGCACGTGGTTGGCGTTCTCCTTGCGCAGGAACTCCGGCATGGTGTGGTCCTTGGCGGCGGCGAACATGATCTCCGCACACAGCAGCACCCACGACAGCAGTGCCCCCAGCAGCGAGATGATCAGGCCGACGCTGATCAGCACCGCACCCCAGTGACCGACCACGTGTTCCAGCACGGCGGCCATCGACGGGTTCTGCAGTTTGGCCAGTTCCGGCTGGGTCATGATGCCCAGCGACAGCACGTTCACCAGCACCAGGAACAGCAGCACGGTGATGAAACCGATCACGGTCGCCTTGCCGACGTCCGAACGTTTTTCCGCCCGGGCCGAGAAGATGCTCGCGCCTTCGATGCCGATGAACACCCACACGGTGACCAGCATCATGTTGCGCACCTGGTTCATCACGCTGCCCAGATCCGGGTTTTTCACGCCCCAGATGTCAGCGGTGAAGATGTCCAGTTTGAAGGCGAAGATCGCGATCAGCACGAACAGCAGCAGCGGCACGACCTTGGCGACCGTGGTCACGAGGTTGATGAACGCCGCCTCCTTGATCCCGCGCAGCACCAGAAAGTGCACGCCCCACAACAGCACAGAGGCGCCGATCACTGCGGCAACGGTGTTGCCTTCCCCAAAAACCGGAAAGAAATACCCGAGGGTGCTGAACAGCAGAACGAAGTAACCGACGTTGCCCAGCCAGGCACTGATCCAGTAGCCCCAGGCCGAAGAAAAGCCCATGTAATCGCCGAAACCGGCCTTGGCGTAGGCGTAGACACCGCCGTCCAGGTCAGGCTTGCGATTGGCGAGGGTTTGAAAGACGAAAGCGAGGGTGAGCATGCCGACAGCGGTGATGGCCCAGCCAATCAGAACCGCGCCGACGTCGGCACTGGCGGCCATGTTTTGTGGCAAAGAGAATATCCCGCCACCGATCATTGAGCCGACTACCAATGCAACCAGTGCACCTAGTCGTAGTTTTCCGGGAGCTTCAGACATTGCATGACTCCATTGCAGGAGAGAAGAGTTCACAGCGTAGTTCTGTTGGCTATTCAAACAGCTGACTTAGATCAGTGCATGGTCACATTCCATTGTTAATGAATGACTTATGAAACGTCTGATGGCATAAGGCTTCTGCCTGTAAGGCCTGTCCCAGAGGCTTTTGGCATATGTAGTTGGGAACTTTTCCTATTACTTTCGAGTTATCACGCTAGTCCGTTTTCAAGGTTTGGCAAATTTTTCACCTCTGTTTTCAGTACAGAATCGAATTATCAGGATTCGCACACAAAACTGCCTATCCGTGCTAGGCATTAGTGCCATCCGCTATATATAAAAGACGTCGATTGGCGTTATTCAATAAACGTACTTACGCTCTAACCGTTTGGTTAATACCGGTTACATCACCATGGGCGGCCAATGCCGGCCTCGGGAACCTGGAGACGCTGGAATGTCGCAACCGACGCAAAAGCTGCGCCTTGGCGCACTGATCGCCCTGGTGGTGGGTTCGATGATTGGCGGGGGGATTTTTTCCCTGCCGCAAAACATGGCAGCCCGGGCCGATGCCGGCGCCATTCTGATCGGCTGGGGCATCACGGCGATCGGCATGCTCACCCTGGCTTTCGTGTTTCAGACCCTGGCCAATCGCAAACCGGAACTGGACTCCGGCGTGTATGCCTACGCCAAGGCCGGGTTCGGCGACTACATGGGCTTTTCTTCGGCGTGGGGTTACTGGATCAGTGCCTGGCTGGGCAACGTCGGGTATTTCGTGTTGCTGTTCAGCACCCTCGGCTACTTCTTTCCGGTGTTCGGCCAGGGCAACACGCCAATCGCCATCGGTTGCGCCTCGGTGTTGCTGTGGGCCGTGCACTTTCTTGTGATGCGCGGGATCAAGGAGGCGGCGCTGATCAATCAGTTGACCACCGTGGCCAAGATCATTCCGCTGATCATGTTCGTGGTCATTGCCGCCGTGGCGTTCAAGGCCGAGATTTTTACCCGCGACATATGGGGCCGCAGCAACCCGAATTTCGGCGGCGTGATGGATCAGGTGCGCAACATGATGCTGGTCACCGTGTTCGTGTTCATCGGTATCGAAGGCGCCAGCGTTTACTCGGCCCGGGCGGAGAAGCGCACCGATGTGGGCCGGGCCACGGTCATTGGTTTTATCGGTGTGCTGGCGCTGCTGGTGCTGGTCAATGTGTTGTCGCTGGGGATCATGAGCCAGCCGGAACTGGCGACCTTGCAAAACCCGTCACTGGCGGCGGTGCTGGAACACATCGTCGGGCCATGGGGCGCGTTGCTGATCAGCGTGGGCCTGGCCATTTCGTTGCTCGGTGCGTTGCTGTCGTGGGCGCTGTTGTGCGCGGAGATCCTGTTCGCCACCGCCAAGGACAATACGATGCCGGCGTTCCTGAAAAAGGAAAACGCCAACCATGTGCCGGTCAATGCGTTGTGGCTGACCAATGTGATGATCCAGATTTTCCTGCTGATCACGCTGTTTTCCGCCGGCACTTACACCAGCCTGATTTACCTCGCCTCGTCGATGATTCTGGTGCCGTATCTGTGGTCGGCAGCCTATGCGGTATTGCTCAGCGGACGGGGTGAAACCTATGAGCATGCCTCCGCCGAACGCACCAAGGATCTGCTGATCGGCGGCATCGCGCTGTGTTACGCGGTGTGGCTGTTGTATGCCGGCGGGGTGAAATACCTGCTGTTGTCGGCGCTGTTGTATGCGCCGGGGGTGATCCTGTTCGCCAAGGCCAAGCATGAGCAGGGCGAGCCGTTGTTCACCACGCTCGAGAAGGGAATTTTCACCTGCGTCATCGCCGGGGCCGGGCTCGCGGCCTACGGGTTGTACAGCGGCGTGTTGTCCCTGTGAGATTGCGGCTCGATTATCAGGGGGCTTACGACTGGCCGGCGATGCTCGGGTTTCTGGCAGCGCGGGCGGTGGCGGGAATGGAGACGGTGGTCGATGGCGTGTATTCGCGCAGCATCGGGTTGAACGGGCTTCATGGTACGGTTTCGGTCTGGCCCGGTGACGCTGATGCGCTGGAGGTGGAGCTGGATTTCCCGGATCCGTCGGCGGTTCCCGAGATTGTTGCGCGCTTGCGACGGATGTTTGATCTGGATGCGGATCTACCGACGATGCAGCAGCATCTGGCGACGGATCCGCTGCTGGCGCGGCTGATCGCCGAGCGTCCGGGGTTGCGGGTGCCGGGGGCGTGGGATGGTTTGGAGTTGGCGTTTCGCGCGGTATTGGGGCAGCAGATCACCGTGGTCGCGGCGATTCGGCTGGCGGGGAAACTGGTGGCGCAGTATGGCGAGCCATTGCGTTCTGTAGTGCAGGGCCTGACTCACGTTTTTCCTCAGGCAGAGGTTTTGGCGAACGCTGATCTGGCGGCGCTGGGCATGCCGAAAAGTCGCGGGCGCACCTTGTCCGGGGTGGCGCAGGCGTCATTTGACGATCCGCTGCTGTTTGCCTCCGGGACGGCGCGGTTGCTGGCGCTGCAAGGGATTGGCGACTGGACGGCGCAGTACATTGCCCTGCGGCAGTTGCGGGACATGGACGGGTTTCCGACCGGCGATGTGGGGTTGCTGCGGGCGCTGGAAGTGCTGGAAGGCGTGCGGATGACGGCGCGGGAGTTGTCTGTTCGGGCAGAGGCCTGGCGGCCGTTTCGGGGGTATGCGGCGCAGGTTTTGTGGGCGTCTTGGAGTCGCTTTGACTGAGTCTTTCGTTTCCGACTTGAAACCGCTGCCCTCACCCCAGCCCTCTCCCGGAGGGAGAGGGAGCCGATTGGGGGATATTTGAGAAGTACATCGACTTGAACGTTCTGCATCGAATCCAAAATCGACTCGATCTCTCAGGTCGATGCATGGCGCCAGACAACTCGGTCGGCTCCCTCTCCCCCTGGGAGAGGGCTGGGGTGAGGGCAGCGATCTCAAACCATGCACAAATCTCAAAACCACTGCGGACGATGCGACCCTAACTCAGTCGCCGGCAAAGCCCACTGCAACGGCGCTCCAGCAATACGCAGCGGCGCTTGAAGCCGACGTGCCGGCCCCCATGGCGTGTGTTCCATCTGCAAGCTCTGGTCCTTTGCCTCCTCCGGACGCAACGCTTCGTCAGTCCCAGCCCCATGCTCAACCAACAGCTTCGCCGTCCGCGCCAGCGACAATCGCGTCGATCCACCTCGACCACTGCGTAACCGTTCAGTCAGCAACCGAATCACACTCGCCGCCATCAGATACCCCGTCGCATGATCCAGCGCCTGCACTGGCAACGGCGTCGGTTTGTCAGCCTGCTTCCAGCGCTGTCCGGCCTCGGCGATTCCGCTGCTCATCTGCACCAGACTGTCGAAGCCCCGACGGTTCTGCCACGGGCCGCTCCAGCCGTAGGCGTTGAGGCAAACGTCGATCAGCCCCGGCGCGAGTTGCCGGCGACGTTCAACGCCGAAGCCGAGATGTTCAAGGGCGTCGGCGCGATAGCCGTGCAACAGAATGTCGGCATCCTTGAGCAGGCTTTCAAACACTGTGCGATCTGCCGGCACATGCAGATCCAGTCGCGCACAGCGTTTGCCGAGGGTCACTTCGGGCACCACGCCGGGTTCGTTCCAGGTCGGCGGATCGATGCGCAGCACATTGGCGCCCAGCCCCGCGAGGAAGCGGCTGGCGGTCGGGCCGGCCAGTACGCGGGTCAGATCGAGCACCTTGAGCCCGGCCAATGGCCGCGCCACCGAGCCTTGCCAGGGTTGATGGTTTTCTTCTTTCCCATTCCCGAAATGCACCAAGGGTTCGGCATTCACCGCCAACCCTTGCGGATGTTTTTGCCACTGTTCCCAACTGCGCATTTCAGCCGCACAACCCTTGGCCTCGACCACCGCTCGCTCCAGATCGGCACTGGCCCATTGCGCGACTTTCGCCGCCATCGCCGCGCGGTCGGTACAGGCGCCGAGCACGCGTTCAGCAGCGGCGCGGTGATGCGGGGCGTTGGTGTGCAGGCGGATCCAGCCGTCTCGGGTTGCGTAGTCGCCGGCCACCGGATCCCACAGCGGCGGCACTTCCCAGCCGATCGGTCGCAGCGAGGTGGCGAACCAGAACGAGGCGAGGCGGCGGTCGACTTTTACGCTGGGCAAGTCGCCGGTTTGCTGCTGAAGGAGTTCGGCGACGGCTTGCCCGGCAGCGGCAATGCTCGCGCAGGCCAGGTCGGTGACGGCGAACGCCGAGGGCAGGGCGCCCTCGCCGGTGAACGGAATCGGCATGCGGGACAAGCCGAGCGCGGCTTGAATGGACGTGAGCAGATCGGTCATCGAAGGCCCTCCGGAAGAGGGCCTGATCATAGATCAAATCAGACGCGGAACTGATCCATCAATTTCATCTGCTGGCTGGCCAATGCATTGAGCTGGCTGCTGATCGCTGCCGATTCGGTGGCCTGTTCGGTCAGGGTTTCGGTGACGGTACGGATCGCCGAGACGTTGCGGTTGACCTCTTCGGCCACGGCGCTTTGCTGTTCGGCGGCGCTGGCGATTTGCAGGTTCATGTCGCTGATCACGGTGACCGCGTCGCTGATCTTGCCCAAAGCGTCCACGGCCTGGCGGATCTGACCGGCGTTGTTGTGGGCCTGGGTCTGGCTCGAGTGCATGGTCGCGACCACGCCACGGGTGCCGGTCTGGATGCGTTCAATGACCACGCGAATTTCTTCCACCGAATCTTGAGTACGCTTGGCCAGGTTACGGACTTCGTCGGCCACCACCGCAAAACCACGACCGCTTTCTCCGGCCCGGGCCGCTTCGATCGCGGCGTTCAGCGCCAGCAGGTTGGTCTGTTCGGCGATGCTGCGGATCACTTCCAGCACCGAACCGATCTGCTCGCTGTTGACCGCCAGCTCTTCGACCTCGGTCACCGCTTTGCTGACTTCGTCCGCCAGTTGATTGATGTCGCGGGTACTGCGCTCGATGATCGACATCCCGTCCTTGGCCGACTGGTCGGCGCCTTTCGCGGCGTTGGCAGCGTTCGAGGCGCTGTTGGCCACGTCGTGGGCGGTGGCGCTCATTTCGTTGGACGCGGTGGCCACCTGATCGATCTCGCGGAATTGCACCTGCATGCCTTCACTGGTCTGGCGGGCGATTTCCGACGACTGATCGGCGGTGCCACGGGCTTCGGTGATGCTCTGTTTGATCTGGGCGATGGTCGGTTGCAGCTTGTCGAGGAAACGGTTGAACCAGTTCACCAGTTCGCCCAATTCATCCTGCTTGGTGTAGTTCAGGCGCTGAGTCAGGTCGCCTTCGCCGCTGGCGATGTTCTTCAGCATTTCGGCGACGCTGTTGATCGGACGGGTCACGCCGGAGGCGGTGAGCCAGATCAGCAGCAGACCGATCAGGCCGGCGATCACGGCCACCGCCAATGCGGTAATCGTGCCGGTTTGCTGCGCGTCGTCGAGCACTGCCTGGAGCTTGACCGAGTCGGCCAGCAGCACTTGTTTCGGCAGGTCGATGACCACGCCCCAGGCCTTGGAGTCGGCAATCGGGTTGACCGGATACACGGCGCGGATCAGGTCGCCCCGTTCGAGAATCTTCGGTGTGCCGGCACTCAGCAGTTGCAGCACGTCCTTGCCCTCGGCGCCGAGGGTGTCGCCGATGCTTTTGCCGACCTTGCCGGCATCCGCGCTGTAGGCACCGAGCACGCCGCTGCCGGAGACGATCAGCATGTGCCCGGCGCTGTTGAACAGGTCACGCTGAGAGTCCACGGCCGCTGCTTGCAGGGCGTCGAGGGCGATGTCGACACCGACCACGCCGATGGCCTTGCCGTCCACCAGCAGGGGCACGGAAATGGTGGTCATGAGCATTTCCTTACCGCCCACGGTGTCGGCGTAAGGGTCGAGCAGGCAGGTGCGTTTGTTGTCGCGAGGGCAGGTGTACCAGCTGTTGTAAGGCGTGCCGCTGACGCTGAGGGTGGTCTTGTTCATGTCGTCTTCGACCATGATCGTGTTCAGCGACGGACCCGCAGCACGGCTCCAGTAACTGGCGAAACGTCCCGCCTCGTTGGACTGACGCGCGGCATCGTTGGCGAATTCGCTGTCCTTGCCGTCCAGTCCGTTGGGCTCGAACGCCAGCCAGATGCCAAGCACCTTGCTGTTGCGCTCGAAGGCGGTTTTCAGGCTCGGGTTCAACTCTTCACGCAGGGCGCCGGCGTCCAGCGAACGCTTGGCGGCCATCACTCGCATGTCCTTGATCTGGTCGGCCAGCGCGGTGATCGCCAACAGGCTCTCGCCGAAGGTTTTCTGCACCCGCACCGCTTGCTCGGCAGCCTTGGCCTGCAACAGATTCTGCACACTGGCGGTGAGCATCTTGCTGCTGGAAGCACTGACCAGTTCGTCGTTCTGGTTGGTCTGGTAAATGTTGATGCCAACGATCAGCGCCACCACACCGAGCAGGCACAGGCCGGAGAGCAGGACGATTTTCAGGCGAATGGACAGAGAGTCGAACATGGGACGTTCTCGCGAATGGATGAGCTGTTGGCTAAGGGGCAGGAAGGTGCCCGGTTCGCCAAATCCATTCAGCGCCATTCAATGCTCATCGGCGCGAGGCGCAGAGGCATGAATTACCAGCCGACGAGCGGTCACGGCTAAACGTTTGCGCGGGTAAATACCCTGAAAACAAGAGAAAAATCAGGAAATCTTCGGCAACGCTTCCGGTCGCGACCAGATCCACAGGTTGCCCAGGGTCATCCCGGCAATCGCCAGATAAATCGGCCAACCGTGATCGAGCATCACCAGCATCAGCGTGGCGCACAGCAGCATGCTGACCGTGGCGCTGACCTTGGCCTTGCGGGCGATGATCTTGCCGTTGCGCCAGTTGCTCAGGATCGGCCCGAACAGTCGATGGTTTTCCAGCCAGGCACTCAGACGCGGCGAACTGCGAGTCGCGGCCCAGGCGGCGAGCAGGATGAACTCGGTAGTCGGCAGGCCGGGCACGACGATGGCGATCAGGCCGATGCCGAGGCTGACATAGGCGAGCAGGCCAAACAGCAGGCGGGCGAGTCGGGAGGCGGCGGGTTGGGGCATGGGCTCAGCGAGAGGCTTATGTGACAAGGTGGGAATCTTACAGACTTACGCAATTCCTTGTGGGAGCTGGCTTGCCAGCGATAGCGTCCGGTCAGTCGACAGGGATGTTGTCTGACGCGCCATCATCGCTGGCAAGCCAGCTCCCACAGGGTTTTACAGTGGTCAGGATCAGGCCGGCTCGGCTTCTGTGGCGTAAGCCTGTTCCAGCAGCACGGTGAAGCGGTTGAACGCATCAATCGCGCCTTGCTCCACTTCGGCTTCTTCTTCAGCACTGAATTGCAGCGAATCGAGGGTACGCACAAAGCTCTTCCAGCCTTCTGCACGACCGCCCTCAGGCTCGCCCAGGTGACGGGCTCCAAAGGTTTCGCTCAGGTCCAGCGCGACAGCGCGTTTGATCAGGAACGCGGCGCCGAGCTTGGAGCCCTCGGAGACGAAGATCCAGCCCAGGGCGCGGGCCTTGCTCGGGTTTTTCACCGCGCCGGCGACTGGCGCAGGCACTTCGGTGTCCAGGTCGGCGAGGTCCGCTTTTGCCGCTTCGGCGCGGCAGCGGGCCGGCAGGTCAGGGACGATAGCGGTCAGTTCGGCATCGTTGTACAGCGACACCAGTTCCGACTGGAACAGGTACTGCGCGACCACGAAGCGGGCGAAATTGGCGCGGGTCTCGAACGGTGCGTGGGCCTTGACCAGTGCATCGAGCTTGCTGTGCGGCTCGTGGGTGATCTGGTTCAGGCGTTGTGAACGCAGGGCTTTTTCCGGGGTGCTCATGAGATGTCCTTGAAAAGAAGAGGCGCTTGATAACGAGACGTACGGGCAAGCGCCGGACAGTAAAAAAACCTCACGGCGCGGCAATGCATGCGCGCCGTGAGGTCATCCGGATCAGATATCCCAGACCAGGTTGATCGCGAAATTGCGACCCGGCTGGGTCAGGCGATCAAGGTTGGCCGGTTGTGTCACCGAGGCTTCGCCGACGCTGTCGTAACCGCGCACGTCATCCCACAGCCAGTATTTCTTGTCGGTCAGGTTGTAGATGCCGCCGCTGACGGTGACGTCGTCGGTGACTTTGTAATAACCGGCCAGATCGAGAATGCCGAAGCCCGGCGACTTGAATTGACTGCTGACACCGTCCGGCGATTTGAAGTTGCTGTCGTCGACGCGATCCTTCTTCTTGACCACGGTCCAGCTCAGCAGGCCGCCGTAGTTGTCCTGGTCATAACCGAGGCCGAATACGCCAGTCAGCGGGTTGACGCTGTTCAACGGTTCGCCGTTGTCGTTGTTGCGTCCGTAGGCGTAAGCAATCGAGCCTTGGGTGTACAGGCCTTGCGGCGCGCCGAAGGAATCGAGGTTCAGACGACCTTTGACTTCGGCACCCTTGATGGTGGCGTGCTTGATGTTGCTCGACTGGAACGTCAGCTCGCTGTAGCCCGGGGTGACGGCGTCTTCGTTAATGAAGTCGCGGTACTTGTTATAGAACACCGCCACGTCGAACGAGCCTTGCTCGAAGTTGCCGCGCAGGCCGGTTTCATAGCTTTTGCTTTTTTCCGGTTCCAGGTCCGGGTTCGGCGCCACGTTGTAGCCGGTGGTGCTGTTCTCGAAGCGCCCATACAGCGCTTTCGCGGTCGGGGTGCGGAAGCCTTCGGCGTACTGACCGTACCAGGTGTAGTTTTCGGTCAGGGCGTAGGTCAGGCCGAATTTCGGCGAGACTTTATGCCAGGTCTTGTTCGAATCGCTGACCGTGCCCTGGCCGTCGGCGGCCACGGTGTTGAGGAATTCCTGGGTGATGTGCGGCTTGAGCTGGGTGTAGTCGTAGCGCAGGCCCGGCAGGAAGGTCCAGTTGTTCCAGCTGATCTGATCCTGGGCGAACAGGCTGTAGGTGTTGATGGTCGGGTCCGGGAAGTCGCTGGACTTTTTCAGCACGTCGGCTGCGCTGGTAGCGCCGATGGCGGTGCAACCGCGACCGACCGCCAGGCACTTGCCGTCGCCGCTGCGCGAACCGGTGACTTTCTGCTGCTTGATCGTGGTGCCGTAAGTCAGCACGTGATCGGTATCACCGATGGCGAATGCCTTGTCCAGTTGCGCGTCGAAGACCCACTGTTTCTCTTCGTAAATCGTGTCGCGGGTGCGCAGCACTTTGCGGGTGATCGGGTAGTAGAACTCGTCGGTGCTCTGATCGGTCTTGGCGGTCTGGTGGTTGAGGCTCCACTTCACGTTGTCCGCCAGCAGGCTGTTCAACTCGAAGCTGTGCTCCAGGCCGAAACGCTCGCGGGTGATGGTGTCGTTGCCGGTGCGCCACTGGTACATGCCGCCGGGCAGCACGCTGTCCGGGATTGTCGGGGCACCGTTGAAGTAAGGGCCGCCGTAAGCGCTTTTCTGATCGGTGTCGCGATCATCCTTGTACTTTTCGTAGGTCAGGCCCAAGCGCGAACCTTCGTTGTAGTTCCAGCCGATCTTGGCCAGCACGTTGGTGGCTTTCACGTCTTCCGGGTTGGCGGCGGTGCGTTCAAGGCCGGTGCCGTTGTTGCTGCCGTAGGAATCGGTTTCGTGACCGTCGCGCTGGCTGTAGTGCAGCAAGCCGTCGAACTGGTCGGTGCGACCGGCGACGGTGGCGGATTTCAGCCAGCTCTCGTCGGCGGAGCTGTAGCCGGTCTTCAGGCGGGCGCCGACGTCTTTGCCGGGCTTGATGATGTCGTCCGGGTCGAGGGTGTAGTAACTGACGGCGCCGCCGATGGCGTTGCTGCCGTACAGCACCGAGGCCGGGCCACGAAGGATTTCGACGCGTTTGACGATTTCCGGGTCGACGTAATTGCGCTGGGTCTTGGCGTACGGGCCGTTGAAGAAACCGTCCGGCACTTCGACGCCGTCGACCTGGGTCAGGATGCGGTCGCCGTCGATGCCGCGAATGTTGTAGCCGCTGATCCCGCCGCGCTGGCCGGCGCCGCCGACGGAGACGCCCGGCTCGTAGCGCACCAGATCCTTGATGGTATTGACGTTGTTGCGGTCCAGATCCTCGCGGGTCTGCACGCTGACGGTGGCCGGCACGCTGTTAATCGACTGTTCCTGACGGGTGGCACTGATGGTCACCTGATCGAGGTTAAGCGCGCCGCTGCTGGCGCGTTTTTCCAGCACGACGTTGTTGTTGCTCAGTTTGCGGAAGCTCAGGTTGGTCCCCACCAACAGGCGCTCCAGGGCTTTTTCCGGTGGCAGCGAACCGCGCACACCCGGCGACGACACGTCCTGACCCAGTTCCGCCGGCAAACCGATCTGCCAGCCGGTGACGGCGGTGAACGCGTTGAGCGCCGACACCAGCGGCTGCTGGCCGATGGCGAACGAGTAGTCGCCCATGTTGCGCGTCGGCTGTTCGGTGGCGGCCATCAGCGGCGCGGTGCCGGCCATCAAGATAGCGGCGGTCAGCAGCGACAGCACGCGGGAAGGGGAGGAGGTCTGACGGGTAAGGCGTGAGGACATCGATAGCGCTCCGTGTCGCACGAATCTTTATAGGTGCTGATTGATCTCGCGAGATGCGAATCAATTGCATTGGCTATAACGAGACGAACGAGCTTCGGCTATCGAGTAAAAATAATTCTCATTTAGTTCAAGATCACCAGCGCCGGGAATTCCCGAAGCTTGGCCGAGGTGATGTGAGCGAGCGAACGCACCACATCCAGCGGCTGGTCGAGACGGTAATTGCCGGTGACGGCGACGTCGGCCAACTGTTCGTTGGCGTTGATGATGAAGCCCGGGTAGTAGCGGCGCAGTTCGGCCAGCACCTGGTTCAGCGGGCAGTTTTCGAAGATCAGCCGACCTTGCACCCACGCCAGATCGGTGGCGGCGTCGACCTTGGCCGGGCGGTCGAAACCGTTCGGGCCGATGCGGATGCTTTCCCCGGCGGACAGCCGCACCCGCGCATCATCACGGGTCGCCCGCAGATCGACATCGCCGCGCTGCACCCGCACCTGCGCCACGCCGTCCAGATAACGCACGGCGAATGCGGTGTCGCGCACGCTGGCCTTCACCGGCCCGGCGTCGATTTCCAGCGGCTGGCTGCGGCTGGCCGGGATCTCGAAAAACGCTTCGCCCTGATACAGCCGCGCGACTCGCTGCTGATCGTTGATCGTGCTGGAGAACGCGGAATTGGTGTTGAGCAGGACTTTCGAGCCGTCCTCGAGCTGCAGGCGCTGACGCTCGCCGACCACGGTCAGGTGATCGGCCTGCAAACGCATCGGCAGGTTGCTGAAACTGAACAGCCCGAGCAGCAGCACGGCGGCGGTGGCCAGCGGTTTCCAGTGCGGGCGCAGGCGCGTGAGGACGGTGACTTTCTTCGGTTTGGCCGCGAGATTCTGCGCGCACTGGGCGATCTGCGGGCCGTCCCAGATCGCCTGGGCCTTGGCGAACGCCTCGGCATTCAACGGATCGGCCGCCAGCCAGGCGTGAAATTGCCGGGTCTGCTCCTCGTCCGGACTGCCGAGCACGATGAGCCAGTCCAGAGCCTGGTCCATTGCGCTGGCGGCGTCCTGCGCCGATGAAGGCGAAGGGGAGCGGTGGGTGTCCGTCACGGTGTTTCCTCGGCAGTGTCTGTGCACGGCTGTTTTTTAGTGAAGCGTAAAAGTCGGGCAAGGGTAACAAAGCCCGATGATCAGTGCAGTCGATCCTGAGGTTTACAGAAAAGTCCTACGGCATCAGTCGCCGTTCAAGCGTTCGGCGACACCGATGCAGATGGTCATGATCAGTTTGAGTTCTTTCTGCACCGTGCTGAGGGACACGTTCAGTTCTGCGGCGATTTCCTGATAGCTGCGCCCGTGCAGGCGGCTGAGGATGAAAATCTGCTGTTGGCGGGGGCTGAGTTCAGCGAGACTCACGTTCAGGCGCTCCAGCAATTGTTCGGCGTGAGCGGCGTCTTCGGCACTGCTGGCGGGGGCGGCGACGCTGTGCACCACCTCCTGCGGCACATCGTCGACCATGGTGCGCGAATGAATCTTGCGCGCGCGCAAATGATCCAGCGCCAGATTGCGCGCGGTCTGGAAGACAAAGGGTTCAAGGTGATCGATGGCCCGTTCGCTCAGCGCCCGGGTGACGCGCAGGTAGGTTTCCTGCAACAGGTCTTCGGCGGTGCTGTGGTTGTTGACCATCCGTTCCAGGGTCCGCAGCAGCGAAGTGCGCTGGGCGAGGAAGACGTGATTGAAGTGTGATTGACTCACGGGATGACCTGATCCATTTCGGGCGAATGATAATGCTTATCATCCGCCCGAGTGGTCAAGTGTTGATTTCAGATTGAAATCAAACCTGTGGGGGCAGGCGTTTATTCCGCGTTGCACAGCGCCAGGCAGTTATCGAGCATCCGGTTGGAGAAGCCCCACTCGTTGTCATACCAGGCCAGCACTTTCAGCAGTTTGCCCGTGGATTTGGTGTGGTTGGCGTCGAAGATCGACGACAGCGGGTTGTGGTTGAAGTCGCTCGATACCAGCGGCAGGGTGTTGTAGCCGAGAATCTTCGAGTGCTGGCTCGCGGCTTTCATCAATGCGTTGACTTCATCGGCCGAGGCTTCGCGCTTCAACTGCACAGTCAGGTCAACCAGCGACACGTTGATTACCGGCACGCGCACGGCCATGCCGGTCAGCTTGCCAGCCAGTTCCGGCAGCACCAGGCCCACGGCTTCGGCAGCGCCGGTCTTGCTCGGGATCATGTTCTGGGTGGCGGAGCGGGCGCGGTACGGGTCGGTGTGATAGACGTCGGTCAGGTTCTGGTCGTTGGTGTAGGCGTGAATCGTGGTCATCAGACCGCTTTCGATGCCCAGTTCGCGGTGCAGCACTTGGGCCACCGGGGCCAGGCAATTGGTGGTGCACGACGCGTTGGAAATGATCTGGTGCGACTGGCGCAGGATGTCGTGGTTCACACCGTAAACGACGGTGGCATCGGCGCCCTTGGCCGGGGCCGAGATAATCACTTTGCGTGCCCCGGCGGTAATATGCGCGGCGGCTTTGGCCCGGTCGGTGAACAGACCAGTGCATTCGAACACCACGTCAATCTTTTCCGCGGCCCATGGCAGGTCGGCCGGGTTGCGGATGGCGCTGACCGAAATGCGGTCTCCGTTGACGGTCAGGCTCTCGTTGTCGTGAGCAACTTCGGCGTCGAATGTGCCATGAACGGTGTCATATTTGAGCAGATGCGCATTGATCGCGCTGTCGCCCAGATCGTTGATGGCGACGATCTGCAAATCCTGACGATAGCCTTGGGTATACAGTGCGCGCAGGACATTACGGCCGATGCGGCCAAAACCATTGATTGCGATTCGAAGAGTCATTGAACAGCGCCGCCGTCGTTTTGTTGTTGGAATTACAAGATTATTCGCATAAAAATAGAAAACAAGCCTTTTTAGTGGCAATATTTTGTTTTATCTACAACGAGTGACCTGAATCAACTGGTCCGAATGATCAACAAAACCGTTCGTCATCCCACGCGAACGGGCTTTTGATCAGCATAGACAATCAGGTCGCCACATCCGTTAGCCTGGAGTTCTACACATGCATCCCCGCGTTCTTGAGGTCACCGAACGGCTTATCGCCCGCAGCCGCGCCACGCGTCAGGCTTACCTTGCGCTGATTCGCGGCGCCGCCACCGACGGGCCGATGCGCGGCAAACTGCAATGCGCCAACTTCGCCCACGGCGTGGCCGGGTGTGGCAGCGAAGACAAGCACAGCCTGCGGATGATGAACTCGGCGAACATCGCAATTGTTTCGTCATATAACGACATGCTTTCGGCGCACCAGCCGTACGAAGTCTTCCCGGAACAGATCAAGAACGCCCTGCGCGAAATCGGCTCGGTCGGCCAGTTCGCCGGCGGTACGCCGGCCATGTGCGACGGCGTGACCCAGGGCGAGCCGGGCATGGAGCTGAGCCTGCCGAGCCGCGAAGTGATCGCGATGTCGACGGCGGTGGCGCTGTCTCACAACATGTTCGACGGCGCGCTGATGCTCGGCATCTGCGACAAGATCGTGCCGGGCCTGATGATGGGCTCGCTGCGTTTTGGTCACCTGCCGACGATCTTCGTACCGGGCGGGCCGATGGTCTCGGGGATTTCCAACAAGGAAAAAGCCGACGTGCGGCAGAAGTACGCCGAAGGCAAGGCGACTCGCGAAGAGCTGCTGGAATCGGAAATGAAGTCCTACCACAGCCCGGGCACCTGCACTTTCTACGGCACCGCCAACACCAACCAGCTGCTGATGGAGGTGATGGGCCTGCACTTGCCGGGCGCGTCCTTCGTCAACCCGAACACCCCGCTGCGTGAGGCCCTGACCCGCGAAGCCGCGCACCAGGTCACGCGCCTGACCAAACAGAACGGTAACTTCCTGCCGATCGGCGAAATCGTCGACGAGAAGGCGCTGGTCAACTCGATCGTCGCGCTGCACGCCACCGGCGGTTCGACCAACCACACCCTGCACATGCCGGCCATCGCCATGGCGGCGGGCATTCAGCTGACCTGGCAGGACATGGCCGACCTCTCCGAAGTCGTGCCGACCCTGAGCCACGTTTATCCAAACGGCAAGGCTGACATCAACCACTTCCAGGCAGCGGGCGGCATGTCGTTCCTGATCCGCGAACTGCTCGAAGCCGGCCTGCTGCACGAAGACGTCAACACCGTGCTCGGCCACGGCCTGAGCCAGTACACCAAGGAGCCGTTCCTCGATAACGGCAAGCTGGTGTGGCGCGAAGGCCCGACCGACAGCCTCGACGAAAACATCCTGCGTCCGGTGGCCCGTGCGTTCTCGGCAGAGGGCGGCTTGCGCGTGATGGAAGGCAACCTCGGTCGCGGCGTGATGAAGGTGTCCGCCGTCGCGCTGGAAAACCAGATCGTCGAAGCACCGGCCATGGTGTTCCAGGATCAGCAAGATCTGGCGGACGCCTTCAAGGCCGGTCTGCTGGAGAAGGATTTCGTCGCGGTGATGCGCTTCCAGGGCCCGCGTTCCAATGGCATGCCGGAGCTGCACAAGATGACGCCGTTCCTTGGTGTGCTGCAGGATCGCGGCTTCAAGGTGGCACTGGTGACGGACGGGCGCATGTCCGGCGCATCCGGGAAAATCCCGGCGGCGATTCATGTCAGCCCCGAAGCTTATGTCGGCGGCGCTTTGGCGCGCGTGCAAGAGGGCGATATCATCCGCGTCGATGGCGTCAAAGGCACTTTGGAACTCAAGGTGGACGCCGCCGAATTCGCAGCGCGCGAACCCGCCAAAGGCCTGTTGGGCAACAACATCGGCAGCGGTCGCGAACTATTCGGCTTCATGCGTTTGGCCTTCAGCTCGGCGGAGCAGGGCGCCAGCGCCTTCACTTCTGCCCTGGAGACGCTTAATTGAAACTGGCTTTGGTCGGTGACATCGGAGGCACCAACGCGCGGTTCGCGTTGTGGAAAGATCAGCAGCTCGAATCGGTTCAGGTGCTGGCCACGGCCGACCACGCCAGCCCGGAAGAGGCGATCAGCCTCTACCTCGGCGGGCTCGGTCTGGTGCCGGGCGCTATCGGCTCGGTGTGCCTGTCGGTGGCGGGGCCGGTGAGCGGCGATGAGTTCAAGTTCACCAACAACCACTGGCGCCTGAGTCGCAAGGCGTTCTGCCAGACCTTGCAGGTCGAGCAGTTGTTGCTGATCAACGATTTCTCGGCGATGGCGCTGGGCATGACCCGTTTGCAGCCCGGCGAATTTCGCGTGGTCTGCGAGGGCGAGCCTGAGCCATTGCGCCCGGCAGTGGTGATCGGTCCGGGCACTGGCCTGGGCGTCGGCACCTTGCTCGATCTGGGGGAAGGTCGGTTTGCCGCGTTGCCGGGAGAGGGCGGCCACGTCGATCTGCCGCTGAGCAGTCCGCGTGAAACCCAATTGTGGCAGCACATCTACAACGAAATCGGCCACGTCAGCGCGGAAACCGCGTTGAGCGGTGGCGGCTTGCCGCGGGTCTACCGGGCGATCTGCGCGGTGGATGGCCACGAGCCCAAACTCGATACGCCGGAAGCCATCACTGCGGCAGGTCTTGCAGGCGACCCGATCGCCCTGGAAGTGCTGGAGCAGTTCTGCTGCTGGCTCGGTCGCGTGGCCGGCAACAACGTGCTGACCACTGGCGGCCGTGGCGGGGTGTACATCGTGGGCGGCGTGATTCCGCGTTTCGCCGATTTCTTCCTCGAAAGCGGTTTCGCCCGCAGCTTCGCCGACAAGGGCTGCATGAGCGATTACTTCAAGGGGATTCCGGTGTGGCTGGTGACAGCGCCGTACTCGGGGCTCGTCGGTGCAGGAGTGGCGCTCGAACAGGAAGGCTGAAGATCGTTCCCACGTCGAGGCGTCGAACCCTCTGCGTGGGAATACAGCCCGTGACGCTCCGCGTCACTGGACGCGGAGCGTCCCTTGATACATTCCCACGCAGAGCGTGGGAACGATCGGTCTACACATCAGGCATAATCCGCCCAATTCCAACAACAAGGATGCCTTCGAAGTGAGCTCAGTCAACAAGTCGATTTTGTTGGTCGATGACGACCAGGAGATACGCGAGTTGCTGGAAACCTACCTGACCCGCGCGGGTTTTCAGGTACGGGCCACGGCGGATGGCGCCGGTTTCCGTCAGGCGCTGAACGAAGCGCCGAGCGATCTGGTGATCCTCGATGTGATGCTGCCGGATGAAGACGGCTTCAGCCTGTGCCGCTGGGTGCGCCAGCATCCGCGTCAGGCCCAGGTGCCGATCATCATGCTCACCGCCAGTTCCGACGAAGCCGACCGGGTCATCGGCCTGGAGCTCGGCGCCGACGATTACCTCGGCAAACCTTTCAGCCCCCGCGAACTGCAAGCCCGGATCAAGGCCCTGCTGCGTCGCGCCCAATTCGGCCAGGATCGCGGCGGCAGTGAAGTGCTGGCGTTCGATGAATGGCGGCTGGACATGGTCAGCCATCGGCTGTTTCACGCCGACGGCGAGGAGGTGATTCTGTCCGGCGCCGACTTCGCCCTGTTGAAACTGTTTCTTGATCATCCCCAGGAAATCCTCGACCGCGACACCATCGGCAACGCCACCCGTGGCCGCGACCTGATGCCGCTTGATCGCATCGTCGACATGGCCGTCAGCCGTTTGCGCCAGCGTCTGCGCGACACTGAAAAACCGCCACGCCTGATCCGCACCGTGCGCGGCAGCGGCTACCAACTGGCAGCCAATGTGGTTGCCGGCAATGGTCACTGAGTTCCTGCGCACCACCGCGCGCAAAGTGCCGATGCCGCGTTCGCTGCTTGGGCGAATGCTGCTGCTGACGCTGCTCGCGGTGTTGTTCGCCCAGACGCTGTCCAGCGTGATCTGGGTTTCCCAATTGCGCGCGACCCAGCTCGAAGGACTGGTCACCAGCGCCCGCAGCCTCGCCCATTCGATGACCGCCAGCGTCAGTTATTTCCGCTCGTTGCCGGTGGCCTATCGGCCGCTGGTGCTCGATCAATTGCGCAGCATGGGCGGCACGCGTTTTGTGGTGACGCTGAATGACAAACCGCTGGGCATGGAAGTGCTGCCGGTGACGCCGCGCAAGGCCGCGGTACTGAAAGCGGTGGATGAAGTGCTGCGTCAGTCGCTGGGCCAGGACACCGACATTCTGGTGACCTTCGTCAGCCCCGATGACTTACGGATCTTCAATGCCGGGTTGAAACTCGATGAGTTGCCACGTTCGTGGGCGCATTACGCACTGACCCTGGAACCGGTGAATCCGCCGGTGCTCGTGACCCAGATTCAGTTGGCGCCGGGTGAATGGCTGTACATCGCCTCGCTGCTGCCCGAGCCCTACACCAGTCTCGAAGAGCAGGGCCTGCCGACCCAACAGGTGTGGTTCATCGTCTTCACCAGCGGTTTTCTGTTGTTGTTCATCGGCCTGCTGGTGCACTGGCAGAGTCGGCCGCTCAAGCGTCTGGCACGGGCCGCGCGGGATTTGTCGCTGGGCGCCGATGTCGAGCCGGTGGCCGAGGGCGGCGGCAGCGAAGTGGTGGAAGTGGGCCGCGCCTTCAACACCATGCGCGAGCGGATCAGCCGTTACCTGACCGAGCGCAGCCAGTTGTTCAGCGCGATTTCCCATGACCTGCGCACACCGATCACGCGTCTACGACTGCGGGTCGAACTGCTGGAAGACGAGAAGCTGCAAACCAAGTTCGGCCGTGATCTGGACGAACTGGAGCTGCTGGTCAAGGGCGCGCTGCAGTGCGTGAAGGACACCGACATCCACGAAAACATCGAGCCGGTGGATCTGAACCATGTGCTCGACTGCCTGGTGGAGCCGTATCTGGCGCCGGCCGGCAATGGTCGCGTGACGCAGCAGGGGCGGGCGTTGGCGGCGTATCCGGGCAAGCCGCTGGCGCTCAAGCGTTGCATCGGCAACCTGATCGACAACGCGTTGAAGTACGGGCAGAACGCCCACCTGCACATCGATGACGATGATCGCGCGTTTGTGCTGCATGTCGACGATGAAGGGCCGGGCGTGCCGGAGCAGCGGCTGGAGCAGGTGTTCGAGCCGCACTTCCGGCTGGCGGGACAGCAGCAGGGTTACGGTCTCGGTTTGGGGATCGCCCGCAACATTGCCCATAGCCATGGCGGTGAAGTGACGCTGCAGAACCTGCGCGAAGGCGGATTGCGCGTGACCCTGCAATTGCCGCGTTCGGCGGATTGATCTGATTGTCACCAGTCGGTGACAAAACTCGCCCCCTTCGTTACAAGCCCCTCCCGGCCCGTTGTTTAGACTGCCCGCAGTCATAACAACAAAAAAGGCCACCCATGGATCATTTCAATCCGGGCTTCAGCAGTTGGCTGAACGCCCCTGCCCACCAGCAATGGCTCGCCGATGAAGGCCTGCGCCTGCTGGCATTTGCCAAGGCTTCACGGCTGCCCGAAGGGTTTGGCAATCTCGATGAGCGCGGCCAGCTCCAGGTCGGCGCGCAAGCCGAAACCATGAACACCGCACGCATGACCCACAGCTTCGCCATGGCCCACATTCAGGGCCTGCCGGGGTTCGCCGAGCTGGTCGATCACGGCATTGCGGCCCTGCGCGGCCCGTTGCGCGATGCGATGCACGGCGGCTGGTTCGCTGTCACCGAACACCGTGACGGCAACACCGGCAAGAACGCTTATCTGCATGCTTTCGTCGCTCTCGCGGCCAGCTCCGCAGTAGTCGCCCAGCGTCCCGGCGCCCAGGCATTGCTGGATGACGCCATCGACATCATCGACACGTATTTCTGGAGCGAAGAAGAGGGCGCCATGCGCGAGTTCTTCAACCGCGACTGGCGCGAAGAAGAAGCCTATCGCGGCGCCAACAGCAACATGCACGCCACCGAAGCCTTCCTTGCCTTGGCCGATGTCACCGAAGACCCGCGCTGGCTGGTGCGTGCGCAACGCATCGTCGAGCGGGTGATTCACGGGCACGCCGCCGCCAACGATTACCTGGTGATCGAGCATTTCGACCGCGACTGGCAACCGCTGCGCGAGTACAACCATGACAATCCCGCCGATGGTTTCCGTCCCTACGGCACCACGCCGGGCCATGGTTTCGAGTGGGCGCGGCTGTTGCTGCACCTCGAAGCCGCGCGGGTCCAGGCCGGCATGCTCACGCCCGGCTGGCTGGCCACCGATGCGCAAAAGCTGTTCGAACAAAACTGCCGTTATGGCTGGGACGTCGATGGTGCGCCGGGCATCGTCTATACCCTCGACTGGAACAACAAAGCGGTGGTGCTCCATCGCCTGCACTGGACCCACGCCGAGGCCAGCGCTGCCGCCAGTGCCTTGCTCAAACGCACCGGCGATGCGCAGTACGAAACCTGGTATCGCCTGTTCTGGGAATTTTGCGAAATGTATTTCATCGACCGCTGCGACGGCAGTTGGCACCACGAACTTGATCCGCAAAACCGCCCGAGTGCCGATATCTGGGCGGGCAAACCGGATCTGTACCACGCCTGGCAGGCCGTTCTGATTCCGCGTCTGCCGCTGGCACCGAGCATGGCCAGTGCTCTGGCACACCTGTCTCGAAGCGTTCCTGTGTAACCATGTGGTGACATTCGCGCGTCCCTTCGTTACCTGCGGGGGGAAACGCTCTGTTTAAACTCGTGTGCAGCGCAAGCACCAGACTTGCATGCATAACAACAAGAAAGGTACATCTCAGATGAATGCGATTTCTCGCCTCGCTACTGTCATTTCTGTCGCCTCCCTGTTCCCGCTCGCTGTGCTGCCCCTGAGTGTTTCCGCTGCCGAATCCAAAGGTTCGGTGGAAGTCGTGCATTGGTGGACGTCCGGTGGCGAAAAAGCTGCCGTCGATGTGCTCAAGGCACAAGTCGAGAAAGACGGTTTCACCTGGAAAGACGGCGCTGTCGCCGGCGGTGGCGGTGCGACTGCCATGACCGTGCTGAAAAGCCGCGCAGTAGCCGGCAACCCGCCAGGCGTTGCCCAGATCAAGGGCCCGGACATCCAGGAATGGGCGTCGACCGGTCTGCTCGACACTGACGTGCTGAAGGACGTTTCCAAGTCCGAGAAGTGGGACAGCCTGCTCGACAAGAAAGTCTCCGACACCGTGAAGTTCGAAGGTGATTACGTGGCCGTGCCGGTGAACATTCACCGCGTGAACTGGCTGTGGATCAACCCGGAAGTCTTCAAGAAAGCCGGTATCGAAAAAGCCCCGACCACCCTCGAAGAATTCTACGCCGCCGGCGACAAGCTGAAAGCGGCGGGCTTCATCCCGCTGGCCCACGGCGGTCAGCCATGGCAGGACAGCACCGTGTTCGAAGCGGTCGTGCTGTCGGTGATGGGTGTTGATGGTTACAAGAAAGCCCTGGTCGACCTGGACAACGCTGCCCTGACCGGTCCGGAAATGGTCAAGGCCCTGACCGAGCTGAAGAAAGTCGCGACCTACATGGACCCGGACGGCAAAGGCCAGGACTGGAACCTGGAAGCGGCCAAGGTCATCAACGGCAAGGCCGGCATGCAGATCATGGGTGACTGGGCCAAGTCCGAATGGACCGCCGCCAAGAAAGTCGCCGGCAAGGACTACGAGTGCGTAGCGTTCCCGGGCACCGACAAGGCGTTCACCTACAACATCGACTCGCTGGCCGTGTTCAAGCAGAAGGACGCGGGCACCGCGGCCGGTCAGCAGGACATCGCCAAAGTCGTGCTGGGTGAAAACTTCCAGAAAGTCTTCAGCATCAACAAGGGCTCGATCCCGGTGCGTAACGACATGCTCGCCGACATGGGCAAGTACGGTTTCGACTCCTGCGCCCAGACCGCTGCCAAGGACTTCCTGGCAGACGCCAAGAGCGGCGGCCTGCAACCGAGCATGGCGCACAACATGGCGACCACGCTGGCCGTGCAGGGTGCGTTCTTTGATGTCGTGACCAACTACATCAACGACCCGAAAGCCGACCCGGCCGACGCTGCCAAGAAACTCGGCACTGCCATCAAGGCTGCCAAGTAAGCGGTAGCGACGAGCTGCGAGCTACAAGCTGCGAGACAAGAGCGCTGCTCTGCTGGTCTTGCAGCTCTCAACTCGTAGCTGCTCTTCTCTTTTTTTATTGGATCTTCCCATGAGTTCTGTTGCTGTGTTCAGCAAGGCCTCGCCGTTCGACGCATTGCAGCGCTGGCTACCGAAACTGGTGCTGGCGCCGAGCATGTTCATCGTTCTGGTGGGCTTCTATGGCTATATCCTCTGGACGTTTGTCCTGTCGTTCACCACGTCGACGTTCCTGCCGAACTACAAGTGGGCAGGCCTGGCGCAATACGAGCGTCTGTTCGACAACGACCGCTGGTGGGTGGCGAGCAAGAACCTGGCCGTGTTTGGCGGCATGTTCATCGGCATCACCCTGGTAATCGGCGTGACACTGGCGATTTTCCTCGACCAGAAAATCCGTCGCGAAGGCTTTATCCGCACCATTTACCTGTACCCGATGGCGCTCTCGATGATCGTGACCGGTACTGCGTGGAAATGGCTGCTCAACCCGGGCATGGGCCTGGACAAATTGCTGCGGGACTGGGGCTGGGAAGGCTTCCGTCTCGACTGGCTGATCGACCCGGATCGCGTGGTGTATTGCCTGGTGATCGCGGCGGTCTGGCAAGCCTCGGGCTTCATCATGGCGATGTTTCTCGCCGGTCTGCGTGGCGTTGATCAGTCGATCATCCGTGCCGCCCAGATCGACGGCGCGAGCATGCCGCGCATCTACTGGAAAGTGGTGCTGCCAAGCCTGCGTCCGGTGTTCTTCAGTGCGGTGATGATTCTGGCGCACATCGCGATCAAGAGCTTCGACCTGGTGGCGGCCATGACGGCCGGCGGCCCGGGTTATTCCTCCGATTTGCCGGCGATGTTCATGTACTCGTTCACGTTCAGCCGTGGACAGATGGGCATGGGCTCGGCCAGTGCAATCCTGATGCTCGGTGCGATCCTCGCGATCATCGTGCCTTACCTGTACTCCGAGCTGAGGACCAAGCGTCATGACTAGTCTCGCCTCCAAACCGGCCATCAGCCTGAGTCGCATCGCGATCTACGCGGTGCTGATCCTCGCGGTCCTGCTGTATCTGGTACCGCTGGTGGTCATGCTGCTGACCAGCTTCAAGACCCCGGAAGACATTTCCACCGGCAACCTGCTGAGCTGGCCGACCGTGGTCAGCGGCATCGGCTGGGTGAAAGCCTGGGCCACCGTTGACGGCTACTTCTGGAACTCTATCAAGATCACCGTTCCGGCCGTGATCATCTCCACCGCTATCGGTGCGTTGAACGGTTATGTGCTGTCGTTCTGGCGCTTTCGCGGTTCGCAGCTGTTCTTCGGCCTGCTGCTGTTCGGTTGCTTCCTGCCGTTCCAGACCGTGCTGCTGCCGGCGTCGTTCACCCTCGGCAAGATGGGCCTGGCGAGCACCACCACGGGCCTTGTGTTCATCCATGTGGTCTACGGTCTGGCGTTCACCACGCTGTTTTTCCGTAACTACTACGTGAGCATTCCGGATGCGCTGATCAAGGCGGCGCGCCTCGATGGCGCGGGGTTCTTCACGATCTTCCGCCAGATCATCCTGCCGATGTCGACGCCGATCATCATGGTCTGCCTGATCTGGCAGTTCACCCAGATCTGGAACGACTTCCTGTTCGGCGTGGTGTTCTCCAGCGGTGATTCGCAACCGATCACGGTGGCGCTGAACAACCTGGTCAACACCAGCACCGGGGCCAAGGAATACAACGTGGACATGGCGGCGGCGATGATCGCCGGGCTGCCGACCCTGCTGGTCTATGTGGTCGCAGGCAAGTATTTCGTGCGCGGGCTGACGGCCGGCGCAGTCAAGGGGTAATCATGGCTACGCTCGAACTTCGCAATGTAAACAAGACCTACGGTGCCGGCCTGCCGGACACCCTGAAGAACATCGAACTGTCGATCAAGGACGGTGAGTTCCTGATCCTCGTTGGGCCTTCGGGCTGCGGCAAGTCGACCCTGATGAACTGCATCGCCGGCCTGGAAACCATCACCGGCGGCGCAATCATGATCGGCGACCAGGACGTCAGCGGCATGAGCCCCAAGGATCGTGACATCGCCATGGTGTTCCAGTCCTACGCGCTGTACCCGACCATGAGCGTGCGCGAGAACATCGAGTTCGGTCTGAAGATCCGCAAGATGAGCCAGTCGGCGATCGACGAAGAAGTCGCCCGCGTGGCCAAGCTGTTGCAGATCGAGCACCTGCTCAATCGCAAGCCGGGCCAGCTCTCCGGCGGTCAGCAGCAGCGCGTGGCGATGGGCCGTGCGCTGGCGCGTCGGCCGAAGATCTACCTGTTCGACGAACCGCTGTCCAACCTCGACGCCAAGCTGCGCGTCGAGATGCGCACCGAAATGAAACTGATGCACCAGCGCCTGAAAACCACCACGGTCTACGTGACCCACGACCAGATCGAAGCGATGACCCTGGGCGACAAAGTGGCGGTGATGAAGGACGGGATCATTCAGCAGTTCGGTACGCCGAAAGAGATCTACAACGACCCGGCCAACCTGTTCGTGGCGAGCTTCATCGGTTCGCCGCCGATGAACTTCATCCCGCTGCGCCTGCAGCGCAAGGACGGTCGTCTGGTGGCGCTGCTCGACAGCGGCCAGGCCCGCTGCGAATTGCCGATGGCGATGCAGGACGCGGGTCTCGAAGACCGCGAAGTGATCCTCGGCCTGCGCCCGGAGCAGATTGCGCTGGCGAACGGCGAGGGCAACGGTCTGCCGAGCATCAAGGCTGAAGTGCAGGTCACCGAGCCGACCGGTCCGGACACCCTGGTGTTCGTCAACCTCAACGACACCAAGGTCTGCTGCCGTCTGGCGCCGGATGTGGCGCCGCAGGTGGGCGAAACCCTGACCCTGCAGTTCGATCCGTCGAAAGTGCTGCTGTTCGACGCCCAGTCCGGCGAACGCCTGGGGATTGCGGGCCTGCCGAAAGCCGAGTCGCACAGCGCCAACGTGGCCCAGTTCAAGGGTCGCTGATGAACACAGGCGGGAGCGGGCAGGCCCGTTCTCGCAGGGAGCACGCGGTGCGTGGCCTGTCGCGCGCCGCATCAGATGTAAACCGCGTTAAATAAGAAGAACAGTTAATAACAATAAAACGAGGATGTAGGGATGAAGAAGAACAACAACGCTCAGCGAATCGGCCAGTTGTCAGCAGTTGCGGCAATGATGCTGGCCGGCAGCGTCCACGCGGCTGACGCGTTCAGCTCCGATTCGGAGTGGATGACCGGGGACTGGGGTGGCGAGCGGACCAAGCTGATCGAGCAGGGCATCGACATCAAGATGGACTACGTCGGTGAGGTGGGCGGCAACCTTCACGGCGGCTACAACAACGACAAGACGGCGCGTTACTCCGACCAGTTCGGTCTGGGCGTGGCGCTGGACCTGCAAAAACTGTGGGGTTGGGACAACACCCAGGCCAAGATCCAGCTGACCAACCGTAATGGCGAAAACATTTCCAACGATCGTGTTGGCGATCCGCGTGCCGGCACACTCAGCTCCTCGCAGGAAGTCTACGGTCGTGGCCATATGGTGCGTCTGACCCAGTTGTGGATCAAACACCAGTTCTTCGACAACAAACTCGACGTCAAGGCCGGTTACTTCGGCGAAGGCGAAGACTTCAACACCTTCCCGTGCGAGTTCCAGAACCTGGCGTTCTGCGGCTCGCAAGTGGGTAACTGGGCGACCAACATCTGGTACAACTGGCCGGTCAGCCAGGCGGCCATTCGCGTCAAATACAACATCAACGACGAACTCTACGCACAGATCGGTGCGTACAACCAGAACCCGTCGCAGCTGGAACACGGCAACGGCTTCAAGTTGAGCGGCAGTGGCACCAAAGGCACCGTATTGCCAGTGGAACTGGTCTGGTTGCCTAACCCGAACAGCCTGCCGGGCGAATACCGTGTCGGTTACTACAAGAGCACGGCCGATGCCGACGACGTTCGCGAAGACGTCAACGGTTTCGACGCGGCGACCACCGGTGATGCCTACCGCACCCACAGCAGCAAGCACGGTTACTGGTTCGTTGCGCAACAGCAACTCACCAGCCATAACGGTGACAAGAGCCGTGGTCTGAGCATCGCTGCCAACGCCACGTTCCACGACAAGGACACCAACTTCATCGACAACTATCAGTCCGTGATGTTTGTGTACAAAGGTCTGTTCGATGCGCGTCCGAAGGATGACTTCGGTATCGGTGCTGCGCGTATTCACGTCAACGATGACGTGAAGAAAAACGCCGAACTGCTTAACGTCTCCAATGGCGTTTCGGATTACGACAATCCGGTGTTCTCGCCGATTCGCGAAACCGAATACAACTACGAGATCAACTACGGCTTCCACGTGACCAACTGGCTGACCGTACGCCCGAACCTGCAATACATCACTCATCCGGGCGGTGTGGATGAAGTGGATAACGCTTTGGTCGCTGGCCTGAAAATTCAGTCTACGTTCTGACGCGTCTGCGATAAGCTCCTCTCTATGTGCGCATATTTGCGGACAGCCAAGGCTGTCCGCTTTTTTTTGGAAAGGGGTGTCGCAGCCCATGAAAGTTGAATCTGGAACCGTGGCCCATGCATGAGCATCCGCTGCAACGCTTCTTCAAATCCTTGCGTGAACGACCGGTGTTCGCCTGGGAGCGCTATCAGATGCGCGATGTGCTGGTGATCGATCATCCGCTGTGTCAGGCGGTGTTCAGTCGCCAGGGCGCGCAATTGCTGCACTTTCAACCGCGTGGGCAAAAGCCGTGGTTGTGGTGCGCGGCGAAATGGCCGCATGTCGGCGCGATTCGCGGCGGCGTGCCGGTGTGCTGGCCGTGGTATGGCCGTCACCCGAGCGAAAACGCGTGGCCGTCCCATGGCTGGGCGCGATTGCTGGACTGGAAACTGCTCGACAGCAGCACCGGCGATGACGGCGTGCGCCTGCATTGGCAATTGCAGCTGTGCGATTGGCAGGTGGACCTGCACGCGCACCTGGGCGAACGCATGGAATTGCGCCTGAGCACCGAGCATCAGGACGACATGCCGTGCCAGTTGAGCCAGGCTTTGCATGCTTACTGGCGTATTGGCGATGTGAGTGAGATAGCGCTGTCTGGGCTCGAAGGGGCGCAGGGTTACGACCAGTTGAACCGTGAGATTTGTCAGCAGGAAGGCGAGTTGCGGGTCGATGGCGGCTGTCAGCGGGTGTTCCAGCATGACGGCGAATTGCAGCTCAAGGATCACGCCTGGCAGCGCGAGTTGTGCATCGATACCGGCGACAGCGCGGACACCGTGGTGTGGCATCCGGGGACGCGGCCGTTGCTCGGCGTGACCTGGGATGAGATCTCGGAGTTTGTCTGTGTTGAAGCGGCGGCGGGCGGCACCGACAGCCTGCATCTGGCGCCGGGGGAGAAGGCGCATTTGAGTTTGCAGGCGTGGGCTGCTGCGTAATGATCGCTCCCATGCAGAGCGATGATCGTTCCCACGCTCCGCGTGGGAATGCAGCCCGTGACGCTCCGCGTCACTGGACGCAGAGCGTCCCTTGAGGCGTTCCCACGCAGAGCGTGGGAACGATCAGCGCGAACTAGTTGAACTCGTCACCCACCGGATACCGGCTCGCATTCAAGCTCTCTTTGATCTTGCGCAGATGCGGCTGGAAATCCACCCCGCGACGCAAGGTCATCCCCGTCGCCAGTACATCCAGCACGGTCAACTGAATGATCCGCGAAGTCATCGGCATATAGATGTCGGTGTCTTCCGGCAGCGGAATATTCAGGCTAAGCGTACTGGCCTTGGCCAGCGGCGAGTTCTCGGCGGTCAGGCCCAGCACCGAAGCGCCGTTCTCCCGGGCGATGCGCGCCACTTCCACCAGTTCGCGCGTGCGGCCGGTGTAGGAAATGATCACGAACAGCTCGCCGGTGTGCGCCACCGAGGCAATCATCCGTTGCATCAGCACATCGGCGTGGGCGGTGACTGCCAGGTTAAAGCGGAAGAACTTGTGCTGCGCATCCAGCGCCACCGGCGCCGAAGCACCCAGGCCGAAGAAGTGGATCTGCCGGGCCTGGATCAACAGGTCGACGGCGCGGCTGATCAGGTTCGGGTCCAGTGCCTGGCACGCGCTGTCCAGGGAGGCGATCGCACTGCCGAAAATCTTCTGCGTATAGGCCTCGGGATTGTCGTCAGCTTCCACTGCGCGGCTGACATAGGCCGCGCCGCTGGCCAGGCTCTGCGCCAGTTGCAACTTGAGTTCGGGGTAGCCGCTGACGCCGAACGAACGGCAGAAACGGTTGACCGTCGGTTCACTGACCGACGCCGCCTGGGCGAGGGCGGCGATGCTGAAGCGGGTGGCCTGCTGTGGGTTGAGCAGGATCACTTCGGCGACTTTGCGTTCGGCCTTGTTCAGCTCTTCAAGGCGACTCTGGATCTGTTCCAGTAAATTTCGCACGCGGTCCATAAGAATTCCTAGATTCACCGGCGCCGATAAGCGCGCGGCTATGCAAATTGGGCCTTTGATGTGGCCCGTGACGGTGGCCTATCCTACTGATGGCTCCGACCGACCACCACTCGGAATCTGTATTTTGCGAAAATGTTGTGGTTATTACTACATTTTCCCTTGAGTGATGCCTTGAAAAAAGGTATTTGTAGCTTAACTTGATAAAAGAACAAACATCATGCCTTCGATTACGGTTGAACCGTGCACCTTCGCCTTGTTCGGCGCCTTGGGCGATCTGGCCCTGCGCAAGCTGTTTCCTGCCCTTTATCACCTTGATGGCGCCGGCCTGTTGCACGAGGACACGCGCGTTATCGCACTGGCCCGTGAGACGGGCACCGAGCAGCAGCACCTGGCGTTCATCGCCGCCGAGCTGCGTCGTTATGTGGGCAAGGAGCTGGACGAGGCCGTGGCCGAGCGCTTTCTGGCGCGCCTGACCTACCTGCACGTCGACTTCCTCAAGGCTGAAGATTACGTGGCGCTGGCCGAACTGGCCGGCAGCACGCAACGCATGATTGCCTACTTCGCCACTCCGGCGGCGGTGTACGGCGCGATTTGCGAGAATCTGGCGAACGTCGGTCTGGCGGAAAACACCCGCGTGGTGCTGGAAAAACCGATCGGCTCCGACCTCGAATCCTCGCGCAAGGTCAACGACGCCGTGGCGCAGTTCTTCCCGGAGAACCGCACCTACCGCATCGACCACTACCTGGGCAAAGAGACTGTTCAGAACCTCATCGCCCTGCGTTTCGCCAACAGCCTGTTCGAAACCCAGTGGAACCAGAACTACATCTCCCACGTGGAAATCACCGTGGCCGAGAAAGTCGGTATCGAAGGCCGCTGGGGTTACTTCGACAAGGCCGGCCAGTTGCGGGACATGATCCAGAACCACCTGCTGCAACTGCTCTGCCTGATTGCCATGGATCCGCCGGCCGACCTGTCCGCCGACAGCATCCGCGATGAAAAAGTGAAAGTGCTCAAGGCCCTGGCGCCAATCAGTCCCGAAGGCCTCACCACGCAGGTGGTGCGCGGCCAGTACATCGCCGGGCACAGCGAAGGCAAGTCCGTGCCGGGCTACCTCGAAGAGCCGAATTCCAATGCCCAGAGCGATACCGAAACCTTCGTTGCCCTGCGTGCCGACATTCGCAACTGGCGCTGGGCCGGCGTGCCGTTCTACCTGCGCACCGGCAAGCGCATGCCGCAGAAACTGTCGCAGATCGTCATCCACTTCAAGGAACCGTCGCACTACATCTTCGCCCCCGAACAGCGCCTGCAGATCAGCAACAAACTGATCATCCGCCTGCAACCGGACGAAGGCATTTCCTTGCGCGTGATGACCAAAGAGCAAGGCCTGGACAAGGGCATGCAACTGCGCAGCGGTCCGCTGCAACTGAATTTTTCCGACACCTGGCGCAGCGCTCGGATCCCCGATGCCTACGAGCGGTTGTTGCTGGAAGTGATGAACGGCAATCAGAACCTGTTTGTCCGTAAAGATGAAATCGAAGCCGCGTGGAAATGGTGTGACCAGCTGATCGCCGGGTGGAAAAAATCCGGCGACGCGCCCAAGCCGTATGCGGCCGGGTCGTGGGGGCCGATGAGCTCCATTGCATTGATCACGCGGGACGGGAGGTCGTGGTATGGCGATATCTGATGTGAAACTGCCCGAGGGCGTGAATGCCCGCGAATTCAAGAGCCCGGTGCTGCTCGCCGAAGGCCTGGCGCTGAATGTCGCCAAGCAATTGAGCGAAGCGCTGGCGGCACGTGGCAATGCGGTGCTGGTGGTGTCCGGCGGTCGTAGCCCGGTGGCGTTTTTCCAGCACCTGGCCAAGCAGGAACTGGACTGGTCGAAGGTCGTCGTGACCCTCGCCGACGAGCGCTGGGTGCCGGTCGAACATGCCGACAGCAACGCCGGTCTGCTCAAGCAATATCTGCTCAGGGGCCCGGCGGCCAAGGCTCAGTTCCTCAGCCTCTACAGCGCGGCGGCCAACGTCGAGCAGGCTGCGGAGCAGGCTGATCGTTTGCTCGCCGAATTGCCGCCCATTGACGTGCTGGTGCTGGGCATGGGTGATGACGGTCACACCGCATCATTGTTCCCGGACAGCCCGAACCTGGCCGAAGCCCTGCAAGCCGACGGCACCCGTCGCTGCTGGCCGATGCTCGCACCAAGCGTGCCACGCCAGCGCCTGACCATGAGCCGGGCGCTGCTGGCGTCGGCGCGGCACAAGATTCTGTCGATTTCCGGTCAGTCGAAACTGACCACCCTGAATGCCGCACTGGCATCCAACGACGTCGCCGCCATGCCGGTTCGCGCGTTTCTGCAACCTACGTTAGAGATTTACTGGTGCCCATGAGCCAAGGAACAGCCGCTATGAAAATTCCATCCCCGACCGTTTCCATGGCGGACAAAGTTGCCCTGATCGACAGCCTCTGCGCCAAGGCGCGGATCCTGCCGGTGATCACCATCGCCCGCGAACAGGACGTGCTGCCATTGGCCGACGCCTTGGCCGCCGGTGGTCTGACCGCGCTGGAAGTGACCCTGCGTTCGCAGTTCGGCCTCAAGGCGATCCAGATCCTGCGCGAACAGCGCCCGGAACTGGTGACCGGTGCCGGCACCGTGCTCGACCGCAATATGCTGGCCGCGGCCGAAGCTGCCGGTTCGCAATTCATCGTCACCCCGGGCATCACCCGTGATCTGCTGGAAGCCAGTGTCGAAAGCCCGATCCCGCTGCTGCCGGGCATCAGCAATGCCTCCGGCATCATGGAAGGTTATGGCCTGGGTTATCGCCGCTTCAAGCTGTTCCCGGCGGAAGTCAGCGGCGGCGTGGCTGCAATCAAGGCACTCGGCGGCCCGTTCGGCGAAGTGAAATTCTGCCCGACCGGCGGCGTTGGCCCGGCCAACATCAAGAGCTACATGGCGCTGAAAAACGTCATGTGCGTGGGCGGTAGCTGGATGCTCGATCCTGAGTGGATCAAGAACGGCGACTGGGCCCGCATTCAGGAATGCACCGCCGAGGCGCTGGCGCTGCTGGACTGATACTTTTCAATTAGTTGCAACCCTACACTTCGTTGTGTGTTCTACGGCTTTAACGGTGCGCTTGGTCGGTGCGCCGTTTTTTTTTGCCCGCAAAAAGCTTTTGTTATTTCGAGAAACGTTATTTCGAGATACATAGTTACCGCACCAAGCTTCGAATGTGGCGTTAACCTGCGTTCATCTTATGGAAGAGAGAACGCGTCATGGACAACCAGCCTTCAGCTCCATCGGTTTATCAACTGGCCCCCGAGCAAGTCGCGGGGCCCTATTTTCGCAATCCCAAACTGCTGCGCCGCAACATCAGCGAAGGCGCCGAGGGCCTGCCTTTGCTGCTGCGCCTGACCATCGTCGATGCCATGACCGCCGAGCCGGTCAGCGGTGCGCTGGTGGATATCTGGCACTGCAACGCCCGCGGCGCGTACTCCGGCTGGAGCCGGGTGAACCCGGATCTGGAAATCGACGTCGAGGACATCGGCTCGATCCCGCGAACCGACGACGACACCTATCTGCGCGGCGGTCAGTTCAGCGACCACAAGGGCAGGGTGCGCTTCACCACGATCTATCCGGGTTTCTACGCCGGGCGAGCCCTGCACATTCACGTGGCGGTGCGTATCGTCTGCGGTAATGAGTATCTGGATGAGCGCAATGTGGCCTGGGTCGGCCAACTGTATTTCCCGGAGGTGGTCTCCCGCGGCGTGCTCAACAACAAGGCCTATCGCGGGCGAGGCTCGGCGCCGGTGTGTAACGCCGACGATGCCTACTACACCACTATGGGCGGAGAAGCATCGACCCTGACCGTCTGGCCGATCGGCCGCGACTCGCACGAGGACGGCTACTTCGGCCACCTCACGATCGGCATCGACACCTTTGCGGTATCGTCGCAGATCAAGCCCGAGGACTTCGACAAGTACACGGTTTAACGCAGTTCGTTCAGCGCCTGAACCAGGAGCTGGATTTCCGCCGCCGTGGTGGTCAGCGACGGCGTGATACGGATACATGGCCCACAGGCCGAGCCATTGCGCACCACGGTGAACAGGTTGTAGTCGTTGAGCAGGCGTTCGACCATCACCTGCTGGTCGGCATGCCGGGTAAAGCGTAGCGAGGTGATGCCGCAATAGAGACGCGGATCGTCCGGGGTCGTGACTTCGATGCCCGGCAGATTGCGCACGGCGCTCACCCACAGGTTGCGCAAGTAATTCATCCGCGCGCCTTTGGCGGCCGCGCCACCCAGTGCGCGGTGTTCCTCGAACACCAGTGGCAAGGTCATCAACGCCGGAATGTTCGGCGTGCTGTAAGGCGTGCGCGAACGGATGTCGTCAGCCGAAAAATGCATCTCGCCCATGTCCGGGTCGATGTCGGCCAGGCGCTGCGGGGCGATGTAGATAAAGCCGAGGGTCAGCGGCGAGCCGATCCACTTGTGCAGGTTGTACCCGGCGAAGGCGATGCCCAACGCTTCGAGGTCGAACTCAATCTGCCCGAGCGCATGGGCGCCATCAAGGATGATATCGACGCCATGCTCCCTGGCCAGCGAGGCAATGGCCTGCACCGGCATTACCAGCCCGGTGCGGTGGGTAACGTGAGTCAGCGCCATCAGCTTGAGCTTCGGATAGCGGGTAAAGGCTTCGCGGTAAGTCGCCAGCAGGCTGTCGAAGCTGGCCGGGTGGGCGTGCTCGATCTCGATCACTTCGACCCCGCGATGCTGCGCCAGCCAGCGCATGGCGCCCTTGACCGTGTCGTACTCCAGGTCGCAGATCAGCACCTGGTCGCCCGGCTGCAGGCGGTTGTAGTTGCGGATCAGAGATTGCAGGCCGGCAGTGGCGTTGTGGGTGAACGCCACGCTTTGCGCGCGGACGCCGATCAGCTCGGCCAGTTGCGCGCGGATATCGAGGCTGTCGTGCTGTTCGAAACGCTGGCGAACGTAGATCGAGTTGCTGTTGTTGATCAGCTCGATGTTGCGCTGGTACTCCTCGACCACGGTGCGGGACATCCGTCCGAAGTAACCGTTCTCCAGGTTCACGGGGCCGGGATGGCGATCGTAACGGTCGGCGAAGGTTTGCCAGAAGGCTTCGTCTCGGGCGCGGCGGGTGTTATCGGGCATGGTCGACTCGGATCAGGGTGACGCCTCAGTGGCGCGGGGCAGGTTTGCCATGTTTGGCGCGCAGCGGTTCGAGCAGTTCCGACAGGCCGTTGTGATCGATTTCCTGCATCAGGGCCAGCAGCCCGCCCAGTTCGCCATGGGGAAATCCTTCCCGGGCAAACCAGTTCAGGTACGGGCCCGGCAGGTCGGCAATGATCCGGCCCTTGTACTTGCCGAAGGGCATTTCGCGGGTGATCAACAGTTCGAGCTTTTCGGGGTTCATCGTTGGAATCGTCTGGGTTGGAAAACACGTTGGAAAATACAGGCATTCTGCATGCAGGCCAAATGACAGATCATGCAAATAACAGGCATACAGATTTTCGTTTTATTTATAACTTATTGAAAATTAACGATTAATTTCTTTTCGAAAAGCTGGCACGACCACTGCAACACTCCTTGCATCTTTCACCACGCAAGGAATTGAAAAATGACTGACATGAATAAAGAAGCCATCTCCGTCCTCAACGACCTGATCGAAACCAGCAAGGACGGTCAGGAAGGGTTCAAGACCTGCGCTGAAGACATCAAGCACCCTGAACTGAAAACCCTGTTCACACAGCGCTCCGCCGATTGCGCAACGGCTGCGGCCGAGCTGCAAGCCGCCGTGCGTTCGATGGGCGGCGATCCGGAAACCTCGACCAGTGTCAGCGGTGATCTGCACCGTCGCTGGGTCGACGTCAAAGCAATGTTCACCGGCAAGGACGAAGAAGCGGTGCTCAACGAAGCCGAGCGCGGTGAAGACCACGCCCTGAAGGCTTATCGTGAAGCAATCGAGAAGATCAACAAGCACAACCTGGTCGGCATCCGTGATCTGGTCGAACGCCAATACCACGGCGTGCAACGCAATCACGATCAGGTGAAGGCGCTGCGTAACCAGGCTCGCGCACGCTCGTAAGCGTTCGAGGCCAACAAAAACGCCAGCTGGTCTGGCGTTTTTTTGTGCCCGGATTTAACCGAGGACGATCAGCCGATGCTGATGGCCGGCAACGTCGGGAGGGTTACGGTCTGTTGCTTGCGCGGCGCCAGGATCTCGGCCTCGCCGTCCACCACCAGCTCATCGCGCTGGTTGAATACGCGCGTGGCGATGCGCACACGGAATTTCGGCAGTTTCTCGAGGATTTCCAGGCGTACGGTCAGGGTGTCGCCGATCTTCACCGGCTTCTGGAAGCTCATCTGCTGGCCGATATAAATGGTGCCCGGTCCAGGCAGCTCGCAAGCCACGGCCGCACTGATCAGCGCGCCGCTGAACATGCCGTGGGCGATACGTTCCTTGAACATGCTGGCGGCGGCGAACTCGGCGTCCAGGTGCACCGGATTGTGGTCGCCGGACATCGCGGCGAACAGCTGAATGTCGCGTTCTTCGACAGTCTTGCTGTAGCTCGCGGTCTGGCCCACTTCGAGGGCTTCGTAAGGGATGTTGGTAACCTGGGTCATGGGTCTGAATTCCTGTGACGGATGAAATGAATCCACAAAAAATTATTCGCTGCGGTGCGGCCGGCGATGGCTCAGGGCCTGTTCGATCCAGGCCAGCACATCGGCGGTCACTTCGTCGCGGTTGCTCTCGTTGAACAATTCGTGCCGCGCCTGCGGGTAGATCTTCAGTTGCAGGTTCTGGCTGCCGGCCGCGCGCAAGGCGTTGGCCAGATCAGTCAGACGCTTGCCTTCGCTCACCGGATCACATTCGCCGCCGATCACCAGCAGCGGCAGGCCCGGATCAATCTGGGCGAGATTGGACGCTTTGCTGATTTGCTGCAACCCGCCGAGCAGGTCGATCCACAACTGATTGGTGCAGCGAAAGCCGCACAGCGGGTCGGTGGCGTACTTGTCGACCTCGGCCGGGTCGCGACTCAGCCAGTCAAACGCGGTGCGCGCCGGTTTGAATTTGTTGTTGAACGAGCCGAACGACAGCCACTCGATCAGCGCGCTGCGACCCTTGGCGCCTTGGCGCAGCTTTTCGAACCGGGCGATCTGCCGGGCCGCACGGTACAGCGCAACCGGCTGGAAATTCGAACCGCTGAGAATCGCGCCATGCAGGCTGGCGCTGTGATGCAGCAGATAAGCCTGTGCAATGTAACTGCCCATGCTGTGCCCGAGCAGCACGATCGGTACTCCCGGATGACGCTGGCCGAGGAACTGGTTGAGACTCGCGAGATCTCCGACCACCTTGCACCAGCCATCGTCATCGGCGAAATGCCCCCGCGTCCCATGATCGGCGGTTTTGCCGTGGCCGCGCTGATCGGGCGCGTACACACCGTAACCTTCGGCGCAGAACGCCTCTGCCAGCCGAGCGTAACGGGCGCTGTGTTCCGCCATGCCGTGGGCCAGCAGAATCACCGCTTTCAGCGGCGCGTTCGGCAGCCACAGGTTGACGAAGAGGCGGCTGCGGTCACTCGCGTCCAGCCAGAAGGTGTCGTGGATCATGGCGATTCCTTTTGCGGCCTGTTTTTGCTCAAGCGTCTTGCAGAGGTTGCATTGTATAGCGCGTCCGATCAGCTCACGCCACGGCAGGAAGATTCACACGATCAATGACGACCTTGCCCATATTTGCCTGATTGACCATAGCTGCTAGTGTCCGTGAAGCCCCGCTTTTTGCTCTCGGCTTTTTCACGGACGGAAAGAAATGACAGCGAAGCGGCCCCGGATCGGCTCAGGTAAAGAGGACAAGAACAATGCAACCTGATTTCTGGAATGACAAACGCCCGGCGGGCGTACCCCTGGACATCGACGCGGGTGAATTCAAGTCGGTGATCGAGGTGTTCGAGCGTTCCTGCAAGAAATTCGCTGATCGCCCGGCGTTCAGCAACATGGGCGTGACCCTGACCTACGCCGAGCTGGAGCGCCAGAGCGCCGCGTTCGCCGGTTATCTGCAAGCCCACACCGATCTGGCGCCGGGGGATCGCATCGCGGTGCAGATGCCCAACGTCCTGCATTATCCGATTGCCGTGTTCGGCGCCTTGCGTGCCGGGCTGATCGTGGTCAACACCAACCCGCTGTACACCGCGCGGGAAATGCGCCACCAGTTCAAGGATTCCGGTGCCCGGGCGCTGGTGTACCTGAACATGTTCGGTCAGAAAGTCCAGGAAGTGCTGGCGGACACCGACATTCAGTATCTGATCGAAGCGAAGATGGGCGACCTGATGCCCACCGCCAAGGGCTGGCTGGTCAACACCGTGGTCAGCAAAGTGAAGAAGATGGTGCCGGCGTATTCGCTGCCCCAGGCGATTTCCTTCAAGAGCGCGTTGCGTATGGGTCGGGGCCTGGGCATCAAGCCGTTGAAGGTCGGCCTGGATGACATCGCCGTCCTGCAATACACCGGCGGCACCACCGGCCTGGCCAAGGGCGCGATGCTGACCCACGGCAATCTGGTGGCGAACATGCAGCAGGTTCGCGCCTGCCTTGGTCAGTTCGGCAGCGACGGCCAGCCGCTGTTGCGCGAAGGGCAGGAGGTGATGATTGCGCCGCTGCCGCTGTACCACATCTATGCGTTCACCGCGAATTGCATGTGCATGATGGTATCGGGCAACCACAACGTGCTGATCACCAACCCGCGGGACATCGGCGGCTTCATCAAGGAACTGAAGAACTGGAAGTTCTCGGCGCTGCTGGGGCTCAACACCCTGTTCGTCGCGCTGATGGATCACCCGGACTTCAAGACCCTGGATTTCTCCACCCTCAAGCTCACCAACTCCGGCGGCACCGCGCTGGTCAAGGCCACGGCCGAACGCTGGGAACAGATCACCGGTTGCCGGATTACCGAAGGTTACGGCCTGACCGAAACCTCGCCGGTGGCCTGCACCAACCCGTACGGCGAGCTGTCGCGGATCGGCACGGTCGGCCTGCCGGTGCCGGGCACCTTGTTGAAGATCATCAACGACGACGGCGTCGAGCAGCCCCTGGGCGAGCGCGGCGAGTTGTGCATCAAGGGCCCGCAGATCATGAAGGGCTACTGGAACAAACCCGAGGCCACCGCCGAAGTGCTGGATGCCGAGGGCTGGTTCAAGTCCGGCGACATTGCTGTGATCGACCTGGACGGTTTCGTGCGCATCGTCGACCGCAAGAAAGACATGATCATCGTCTCCGGTTTCAACGTGTACCCGAACGAAATCGAAGACGTGGTGATGGCCCACCCGAAAGTTGCCAACTGCGCAGTGATCGGCGTGCCGGACGAGCGTTCCGGCGAGGCGGTGAAGCTGTTTGTGGTGGCGCGGGAAACCGGAGTCAGCCTGGAAGAGCTTAAGGCCTACTGCAAAGAAAATTTCACCGCTTACAAGGTGCCAAAACACATCGTGCTGCGTGAGTCGTTGCCGATGACGCCTGTCGGGAAAATTCTGCGCAGAGAGTTACGCGATATCGCATAAAAGAATTGCGCTTCACTCTATCGCGAGCGGGCTCGCTCCCACAGGATCATCAGTGAACCTGTGGAAGTGAGCCCGCTCGCGATTTTTTTGTTTCAAGCCCCCGAAAACCGGGACTTTCAAGGTGTTATAGGATTTTTGCTCTAAAATGACCGCCAGTAGTTCTTGAGTCATGAAAATGACTGTAGGGGCCGCTTTTGGCTCTAGTCGACCCTTGGCAAAGCTGCTACTCTCGGCGCGCTTTGTGACTTCTCGGCCTTGTAAAAAGCCAGACTCACCAATAAACAAACACCAATAATAATCGCATCAAATGCGGTGCTGAATTCGCGTTGCTGAGGAGTGGGCTTCCATGATCGAAGACTTTTGGAAGGATAAGTACCCCGCTGGAATTGCTGCCGACATCAATCCAGACGAGTACCCGAATATTCAGGCAGTGTTGAAGCAATCCTGCCAACGCTTCGCCGACAAACCGGCGTTCAGCAACCTGGGCAAGACCATCACCTACGGTGAACTGTACGAATTGTCCGGTGCGTTTGCCGCTTATCTGCAACAGCATACCGATTTGCAGCCCGGTGATCGAATCGCCGTGCAACTGCCCAACGTGCTGCAGTACCCGGTCGCCGTCTTCGGCGCCATCCGCGCCGGGCTGATCGTGGTCAACACCAACCCGCTGTACACCGCGCGGGAAATGGAGCACCAATTCAACGACTCCGGTGCCAAGGCGCTGGTGTGCCTGGCAAACATGGCGCACCTGGCCGAAGCCGTGGTGCCGAAAACCGGCGTCAAACACGTCATCGTCACCGAAGTCGCCGACCTGCTGCCGCCGATCAAGCGCCTGCTGATCAACAGCGTCATCAAGTACGTGAAGAAAATGGTTCCGGCCTACCACCTGCCCAAAGCCGTCAAGTTCAACGACGTGCTGAGCAAGGGCCAGGGCCAGCCGGTGGCTGAAGCCAACCCGGACAGCGGCGACGTCGCGGTGCTGCAATACACCGGCGGCACCACCGGCGTGGCCAAGGGCGCGATGCTCACCCATCGCAACCTCGTCGCCAACATGTTGCAATGCAAGGCGCTGATGGGCTCCAACCTCAATGAAGGTTGCGAGATCCTGATCACGCCGCTGCCGCTTTACCACATCTATGCATTCACCTTTCATTGCATGGCGATGATGCTGATCGGCAACCACAACATCCTGATCAGCAACCCGCGTGACCTGCCGGCGATGGTCAAGGAACTGTCGAAGTGGAAGTTCAGCGGTTTCGTCGGCCTCAACACGCTGTTCGTGGCCCTGTGCAACAACGAAGGTTTCCGCAAGCTGGATTTCTCGGCGCTGAAAGTCACCCTGTCCGGCGGCATGGCCCTGCAACTGGCCGCAGCCGAGCGCTGGAAAGCGGTCACCGGTTGCCCGATCTGTGAAGGTTACGGCATGACCGAAACCAGCCCGGTGGCCACGGTCAACCCGATTCAGAACATTCAGATCGGCACCATCGGCATTCCGGTGCCGTCGACCCTGTGCAAAGTCATTGACGACGCCGGTGTCGAGCAGCCGCTGGGCGAAATCGGCGAGCTGTGCGTCAAGGGCCCGCAAGTGATGAAGGGCTACTGGCAGCGTCAGGAAGCCACCGATGAAATGCTCGACAGCGAAGGCTGGCTGAAGACCGGCGACATCGCGCTGATCCAGCCGGACGGCTACATGCGCATCGTCGATCGCAAGAAAGACATGATTCTGGTGTCCGGTTTCAACGTGTATCCGAACGAACTGGAAGACGTGCTGGCGGCCCTGCCGGGCGTGTTGCAGTGTGCGGCCATCGGCGTTCCGGACGAAAAATCCGGCGAGGCGATCAAGATCTTCATCGTCGCCAAACCGGGTGTCACCCTGACCAAGGAACAGGTGATGGAGCACATGCGCGCCAACGTCACCGGCTACAAGGTGCCGCGTTCCGTGGAGTTCCGCGATGCGTTGCCGACCACCAACGTCGGCAAGATCCTGCGTCGCGAACTGCGTGACGAAGAGCTGAAGAAGATCAAGGCGAAAAGCGCCGCGTAAGACAAGAAGCCCCGCAGATGCGGGGCTTCTTGTTGGCGGTTCACTGTTGATCGTTCCCACGCTCCGCGTGGTAACGCATCCCGGGACGCTCTGCGTCCCTGCCGTGCGGGACGCGGAGCGTCCGGGGCGGCATTCCCACGCAGAGCGTGGGAACGATCAGCTTGAGTGTCTTATTGGCGGAACGGCGCGAAGTTAACGTTGGTCCCCGCCGGGCGCATGTCCTGCAGGTACGAGTCCTTGTCGGCGCTCAGTTCCAGGCTCAGGGCAGCCTTGCGTTTGCCTTCGTTGCGGATCACCAGGCCTTCGAGCTTCTCGCGCAGGAACACGGTCGGCACTTTCAGATGCAACAGTTCGTCGGTGGCCGGGGTGTGCATCAGCAGGTGGATCCACTCGTACTGCCCGATGGCCAGGCGCGACACCGGCAAGTCGAACCACCAGATGTTGCGGTTGCGGTTCAGTTCGGCGAAGTGGCAGTTGTTGGTGCCGAGCACGGCACCGCCCAGTTCCTGGTTGCGACGGGCGATGGCCTGCTTTTTATCGAGTTTCATAACATTCCTGCGGGATCGGTTCTGTGGCGCCTGGCGCCCTTATGGAGGGCATTCTCGGGGCAACGCTCGCAAACATAAAGCCCAACCTGCACGCCGCGACGAAATGATGCCCTGAAAATAAATGAAACTTGGCGCAAACCGGGCCAGTCAATCTTTACGTACTGACTTTCCCCGTTAATGTTCCAAGGAGAATCACCATGGGTAGCACGAGCGATAAAGTGAAAGGCATGGCCAACGAAGCGGTCGGCAACGTCAAGCAGGGTGTCGGCAAAGCCACCGACAACACCAAACTGCAAGCCGAAGGCAAAGTGCAAGAGAAGAAGGGCGAGGCCCAGCAAGCAGTGGGCAAAGCCAAGGACGCGGTCAAGAAGGGCGTCGACAAGGCCTGATCCGGCCTTGAACGAAACAGCGAAGCGGCCATCCAAGGATGGCCGTTTTCGTATCCCGCTCACATGCGGTCACGGAACACAGTGTTTCAAAGTCGCCAAGTGAGCTACTTTGATGAGAGAAAAACGGCCCCTGAGTCGCCACGACTTCAACCTGTTCTGCGGCGAAAGGAGACGCGAATGATTTTTCCGGACATGAAAGGTCTGCCCCTGCACCGGGTGATGGTGCGCACGGTCACCGAATTCGTCGACGACGAGATGTCGACCTATGCCTCGGCACTGGCCTACCAGATGCTGTTTTCGCTGTTCCCGTTCATTCTGTTCCTGATTGCCCTGATCGGTTTTCTGCACCTGCCGGACTTCTTCTCCTGGCTGCGCCTGCAATCGGAGCTGGTGTTGCCGCCCCAGGCGCTGGAGCAGGTCAACCCGGTGATCGATCAACTGCAGCAATCCAAGGGCGGCCTGCTTTCGGTGGGTATCGTCATCGCCCTGTACACCGCGTCTGCCGGCGTGCGCCTGATGATGAGCGCAATGAACGCCGCCTACGACGTGGTCGAGGGCCGGCCTCTGTGGAAGCGGTTTCCGCTGTCGATCATCTACACCGTCGGCATCGCCGGCATGTTGCTGGTGGCCGCAGCGCTGATGGTGCTCGGCCCGCAGGTGATGGGGTGGATCGCCGCGCAGGTCGGTCTCGAAGAAGTGATCGTCACCCTGTGGACCATCGCCCGCTGGCCGGTGATCGTGATTCTGATGATGGTGGCCGTGGCGCTGATCTATTACGTGATGCCCGACGTCAAACAGGAATTTCGTTTCATCACCCCCGGCTCGGTGCTGGCGGTGGTGGTGTGGATCATCGCGTCCCTGGGCTTCGCGTTCTACGTCAAGACGTTCGCCAACTACAACGCCATGTATGGCAGCATCGGTGCAATCATCGTGCTGTTGCTGTATTTCTACATTTCCGCCGCCGTGTTGTTGCTCGGTGCGGAGATGAATGCGGTGATCGAACACATGTCCAGCGAGGGCAAGGATTCGGGCGAGAAAGTCCCCGGCGAACTCGATGAACATCCCAAACAACACGTTTCCGGCCTCGGGCGCGATCACTCGCTCAAGCCGAACACTGACGAAGCCTGATCATGATCCGTGAAATCCTGAAGATGGGCGACGAACGCCTGCTGCGCATCGCCCCGCCAGTGCCCGCCGAAATGCTCGACAGTCCCGAGCTGTGGCAATTGATCGACGACATGTTCCAGACCATGGAAAGCGTCGGCGGCGTCGGTCTCGCCGCGCCGCAGATCGGTGTCGATCTGCAACTGGTGATCTTCGGTTTCGAGCACAGCGAGCGTTATCCGGACGCCGAAGCGGTGCCGCAGACGATCCTGATCAACCCGCTGATCACGCCGCTCAGTCCGTTGATGGAAGAGGGTTTTGAGGGTTGCCTGTCGGTGCCGGGTCTGCGGGGCGCGGTGGATCGATACCAGCGGATCCGTTACGAAGGCGTCGACCCCAAGGGTGAGCCGATCTCGCGGGTGGCCTCAGGGTTCCATGCGCGGGTGGTACAGCATGAATGCGATCACCTGATCGGGCGTTTGTACCCTTCGCGCATTACCGATTTCAGCAAGTTCGGTTTTACCGAAGTCATGTTTCCGGACCTTGACCCCAACGTCGACGACTGACTAACCCGCGCGCGGCGCAAGCTCCATGGCAATCATCGGCTTGCTCCGCGCATAACGACTCAAGCGCTCGGCCATGGCCTGGGGCAGGGCGGGGTCGAAAGTGAAGCCGCGCCGCTCGTAGAAACCGCGCAAGTCCGGGTGGCAGAACAGCCACACCGGCATATCCACACCCTTCACCGCTTCGGCAATCAGCTGTGCGGCAATGCCTTGCTCACGGCAGGCCGGATCGACGAACAACCCGGTCAACCAATGTCCGCCGAACACCGGCCGCAGACACAACGCCGCCACGATTTCCTCTCGCCGCGCCACCCATAATTGCGCCTCGCGCACCGCTTTCATCGACGAGTGATGCTGGCGGTAGAACTTGTTCATCAAGGGCCAGGACAGGTCGTCGAGCTGGCTGTAACGGATGTCGGTCATGAATCGGACTGCCGGTGCAAAGCCGCGGATTATAAAACAACGTGCCCGCCGGGATAGGTGTATACCTGATCTCACATCCCCTCTGAGTGGAGTACGCATCATGTCCAAAGGTATGGATTCGAAGAAAGCCGCGAAGAAGAAACCGGCCAAGACCGCCATCGAAAAACGCCACGAAAAGAGGGCGAAAAAAGTCGACATTTTTGGCCATTGATCACGCCTCTCGGGAGCCCGGATTCGGGCTCCTGTCTTGTCCTTGAAATCAGCGTCCTTAAAAAAAACCGCAAAAATAATCTGCAAGATTTCCCGTTGGTGTTGCACAGAACGATCAGACCCTCGTTCCGAGCCACGCCATGCCCCACTATTTCGACGATGCCCATCGCCAACAGATCGAAACCCTGCGCCAGCGCTTCACCGCCCGCACCGAGTGGCCGACCTGGCTGCTGCTGATCGGCGTGCACGGCGGCTGGTTCGCGATTGTGCTGGGCAGTGAATGGCTCGGCCTCGGGTGGAGCACGCTGCTGCTGATTCCGTTACTGGTGCTGTGGCTGTCGGTGCAGCACGAATTGCTCCACGGTCATCCGACGCGCTGGACCTTCGTCAACAAAATCCTCGGCTATGCGCCATTTGCGGTGTGGTATCCCTACACGCTCTATCGCGACAGCCATTTGCAGCACCATCGCGACGAAGACCTGACGATTCCCGGCGTCGATCCCGAAAGCCGTTACCTGAGCGCCGAGCGCTGGCAGGGCCGTTCGTTGTTCGAACGCAGTCTGCACTGGCTGAACAAGACCGTATTGGGCCGCTTCATTCTTGGTGCGCCGCTGGCGTTGCTGGCGCTGGCCGGTGAAGAACTGCAACGTCTGAAAAGCGGCGAGCGCCAGGCTTGGCTGATGTGGTTGACCCACGGCGCCTTGACCGTGCTGATGCTGTTCTTCATCGCGCGCTACAGCGTGTTGCCGGTGTGGCATTACCTGTTTTTGATCAGTGTGCCGGCGCTGTCGATCGCGATGGTCCGCTCCTACTATGAACACCGACCGCACGAGAGGCCGGAACAGCGCACGGTACTCAACGAAGCCGGATGGCCATGGCGCTGGCTGTTCCTGAACCTGAATTTCCATCTGGTACACCACGACTTGCCGAAGCTGTCATGGTACGACTTGCCCAAGGCCTATCGCATGCGCCGGGAGCAATGGGTGGCGCGCAGCGGCGGGTTTCTGGTGCAAGGTTATGGGCAACTGTGGCGCCGGCACGGCATCAAGCCGATCGACAGCCCGCAGCATCCGTTTATTTGAGGCCAGCATGACGTCAGGTTACGCAGAACTGTTGATGTACATCGCACCCGAGCCGATTCGCGCGGCGAACGAGCAGTGGCTGGCGCGGATTCTCGAACACCTGGGCCGTTCGCGGCTCGATGCCGAAGGCCTGTCGCTGCTTGAACTCTGGCGCTCGCCTGAGTTGCTATTGACCCAGACCTGCGGCTATCCGCTGATGACCGCGCTGCGTGGGCAGGTCAGGATTGTCGGCCGTCCGCGCTACGAATTGCCCGACGCCAGCGCCGGCAACCATTGCAGCCTGATCCTCGCCCGCGCCGAGGATCCGCGCCGCAATCTGGCGGAGTTCTTCGACAGTCGCGGGGTGATCAACAGCGAGGACTCCAACAGCGGCATGAACCTGTTGCGTCAGCGTTTGGCGCCGCTGCATCGGGACGGTCAGTTTTACGCCTCTGTGGGCATCAGTGGCGGGCATCGCGAAAGCCTGCGCTGGTTGCGCGAAGACCGTGCCGATCTGGCTGCCATCGACAGCGTGACCTTTGCGTACCTGGCGCAGTACGCCGCCGCAGAGGTCAGCGGCTTGCGGGTGGTAGCGCGCAGCGCGTTCAGCCCGACCTTGCCCTTTATCACCGCTGCCAGCACGACGGACGAGCAGATCGAACACTTGCGCCGGGCCATGAACCGCAGCCTCAAAGACTTGCCGGACGTGGCCCGAGTCCTTGGTTTGCCCGAAGTCCTGCCCGCCAGTGAAAGTGATTACCTCGTCCTGCTGGATTATCAGCGCGAGGCCGAAGAACTGGGTTATGGTCGCTTGCGCTAGCAGTCTCTTGTAATTCACTAATGGAATATAAAAATTCTTTTTAAGTATTTTTAACGCATAAGGCGCCTTGCTAGGATCGCGCCACCGGACGACCGGACATTCAGCGACCCTTGACCAAGGAGCCCCCATGTCCGGCGCCGACTCATCCCATCGCAATCATGTGCACACGTTGTTTGGCGACCATTACCAGTGGTTGTGCACACGTCTGCGTCGGCAATCGAATGATGCGGCCACCGCCGAAGACATCGCCGCCGAAACCTTCGCGCAACTGCTCGAAGCCCCGGGCCTGACCGCCATCCGTGAACCCCGCGCCTTGCTCACCACCATCGCCCAACGCCTGCTGTACGAGCGCTGGCGGCGGGGCGATCTGGAGCGTCGACATCTGCACCAACTGCAACAGGGCGACCTCGATCACCCGCCGTCTCCCGAAGAACTCGCCGACCTGTCGCAAAGCCTCAAGCATTTGGACCGCACGCTCCAGCGCCTGCCGGGCAAAGTCCGCTCGACCTTTCTGCTGGCGCGCATTGACGGCCTGACCTACCCGCAAATCGCTGCCGAACTGGGCATCTCCCAGCGTTCGGTGAGCCTGTACATGACCCGTTCCCAGGCCCTGTGCAACCGCCACAGCGCCAACCAAACCCTGACTTCCTCCCAGAACAAGAGGTCCGCATGAGATCGCTCAAAACCCTGCTCGGCAGTTCGCTGCTGGCCCTGACCCTGACTGCCGGCCACGCCGTGTCAGCGGAAAAAACCGCGCCGATTCACTTCGGTGACATCACTTGGGAAAGCGGCAGCTTCATCACCGAAGTGCTGCGCCTGATCGTCGAGAAAGGCTACGGCTACCCGACCGACACCCTGCCGGGCAGCACCGTCAGCCTGGAGGCGGCGCTGGCGAAAAACGACATTCAGGTGATCGGCGAAGAGTGGGCAGGGCGTAGTCCCGCGTGGGTCAAGGCTGCCGCCGAGGGCAAGGTGTTTGGCCTCGGCGACACGGTGAAGGGCGCCACCGAAGGCTGGTGGGTGCCGGAATACGTGATCAAGGGTGACCCGGAGCGCGGGATCAAACCGCTGGCGCCGGAACTGAAATCCGTGGCCGACCTGCCGCGCTACAAGGATGTGTTCAAGGACCCGGAAGACCCGAGCCGTGGGCGTTTCCTCAACAGCCCGACCGGCTGGACTTCGGAAATCGTCAACAGCCAGAAACTCAAGGCGTATGCGTTGAGCGACAGTTACGTCAACTTCCGCACCGGCTCCGGCGCGGCGCTGGATGCCGAGGTGGCGTCGTCGATCAAGCGGGGCAAACCGGTGCTGTTCTACTACTGGTCGCCGACGCCGCTGCTCGGTCGCTTCAAACTGGTGAAGCTGGAAGAGCCACCGTTCGACGCCGAAGCCTGGAAAACCCTGGCCGATGCCACCAACCCCAATCCGAGAGGCACCCGCTCGATGCCGGCGAGCCTGGCGATTGGCGTGTCGGCGCCGTTCAAGGCGCAGTACCCGGAACTGGTGACGTTCTTTGAAAAGGTCGACTTGCCGATCGATCTGCTGAACCAGACCCTGGCCGGGATGAGCGAGAAGCGCCAGCAGCCACGCCAGGTCGCCGAAGCGTTTCTGCGCGATCAACCGCAAGTGTGGAAGCCTTGGGTTCCGGGTGATGTGGCAAACAAGGTGAGCAGCAGTTTGTAGTTCTTTCCGATGTTTTTGTAGTGCTGCACCGACACCATCGCGGGCAGGCCCGCTCCCACAGGGTTGTGCGCAATGTTAAAGCCAGCGTGGTACCTGTGGGAGCGCGGCTTGCCCGCGATGGCGTCCGACCGGCAAAAACGTTTTTGCGCTGAACCGTTTCTCGTCCGCTTCCTGTCCGAACTCCCGCATTACTGGCCGACTAGTGGCCTTGCGCAAGGCCTTGCGCTGTCTATGCTCATTCATAACTAACTATGTCGACCGCCATTCAAAGCGCTCCGACGGCAATCGGTTAGCCGTGAACAAAGCTGCCAGAGTGCGCAATCCAAGGCACCGACACTTGACCGACAAGGAGCTGTTTTTTAAATGGAAGTTCTTCTGCATGTTAGGAATGGCCCGCCCGCGGGCTATCAAGAAAAGGATGTCTTGATTAGAGCGTCGCTGCATGGACTCTTTGATTAATCATCGCTTATCACCTGACAACTTCCTCCCGTGGAGGAAGGCGTGTGCCTGTTCTGTGGAACGTAGTGGTGGATTCTGAAAGACCTGAACTTTCATCAAATCAAAAGAACGCGCGGAAGGTGATAGAGACATGTTCAACCTACATCACAAGGCTGATCTGCAGGAAATCGAACGTTTCAGCTGTGCCCTGACCGAAGCCAACGCCAAGCTGGCGGCGATCAGCCGTTCGATGGCAATGATCGAATTCACCCCCGAGGGCATCGTTCTGGATGCCAATGAGAACTTCTGCAAGACCATGGGCTACAGCGCCGATGAAGTGCGTGGCAAACATCACCGGATTTTTTGTGAAGAAGAATTTTATCGCAGCGAGGAATACGCCAAGTTGTGGCGTGACCTGGCCCGTGGCGAACCCATCAGCGGGACTTTCCTGCGCTTGAACAAGAGTGGGCGGGAGATCTGGCTCGAAGCCAGTTACATGCCGGTGTATGGCCCGGACAAACAAGTCAGAAGTGTGATCAAAGTGGCGGCGGACATCACCGCGCGTGTGAACAAGGAAAAGGAAGAAGAGAGCATGCTGGCGGCGATCGGTCGCTCTATGGCGGTGATCGAGTTCACCCCGGAAGGCAATGTGATCACGGCCAACGACAACTTCCTCAAGACCATGCAGTACTCGCTCAACGAAATCGTTGGCCATCATCACAGTCTGTTCTGTCATCGGGTCGAAGCCGAGTCCGCGCAGTACAAGGCGTTCTGGGCATCGCTCAATCGCGGCGAATATCACTCGCACCGCTTCGAGCGCAAGAACAAGTCCGGACAGACCGTTTACCTCGAAGCGTCGTACAACCCGCTGTTCGACGCCAAGGGCCGGTTGTACAAAGTGGTGAAGTTCGCTAGCGATATCACTCACCAGATGACTACCTTGCAGACCGCTGCGGAATCGGCCCACAGCACTTCGGTACAAAACGACGCCTGCGCGCAAAAAGGCTCACAGGTCGTGCAGCAAACGGTGCAGATCATTCAGGACATTTCCCGCGACCTCAACGAAGCGGCGCTGAGCATCGATGCAGTCAGCAAGCAGTCGGACATCATCGGCACCATCGTCCAGACCATTCGCGGGATTGCCGACCAGACCAACCTGCTGGCGCTCAACGCCGCCATCGAAGCGGCGCGCGCGGGTGAACACGGGCGTGGTTTTGCGGTGGTGGCGGATGAAGTGCGCAGCCTCGCGGCGCGAACCAGCCAGGCGACCGTGGAGATCGTCGACGTGGTGCGCAAGAACCATGAGCTGTCACTGAGCGCAGTGTCGAGCATGCAGTCGAGCCTGAGCCGCACCGGGCTCGGGGTGGAACTGGCGAACGAGGCGGGGGATGCGATTCGGGAGATTCAGCAGGGCTCGCGGCATGTGGTGGATGCGATCAGCCAGTTCAACGAGACGTTGCAGTTGAACTGACTGATCGCAACATCCGAAAAACCTGTGGGAGCGGGCAAGCCCGCTCCCACAGGTGTCAGTGTTTAATCCGATTCAACCGGCAGCAGTCAGAGCGAAGCGAGGAACTTGTCAGCCGACTCGTCGCTGATCTTCGCCGAGTTGGCGTCTTGCTTGTTCTGCTTCTCGGCTTCGGCCAGCTTCATCTTGTCCTGCAGTCGCTCGGCGATTTCTTTGCCGATGGCCAGTTGTTTCTCCGGCGGCATGGCTTTGATGTCGTCTTCGGTCAGGCCCATTTCCTTGAGGATACTGTCGCGCAGACGCTGTTCCGGCGTTTTGCTCATGTAGTCCTTGAATTCATCCAGGGCCGATGAGCCTGTGGATTTGCTCGGCGAAGTATCGGAGGTTTGCAGGGCGACACGGGTCTTGGCGAACGCTTCGTCGACGTTGTCGCTGATACGCGTGGCTTCGCTGACTTGCTGGGTCGCCAGTTGGGTGGCTGATTCCTGCACTTTGGCGTTGGCTTCGGCGGTTTGCGCCTGGGCCTGGTTTTGCAGGGTCTGCAGCATCGCGCCATGCAGACCGCCTTGCAGGCCGGCCGCGGCCGTGGCGGTTGCATCGTCATTCAGCGGCTTGGGCAGGTGGATGATTTGCTGTTGTTTTGCACTGACCAACATGATGAAAGGACCTGTAGGTAATGACTGTCAGCCCTAGGGAGCAATTACCATGCCTATCTAATAATTTCTTTTATTTCAATGGCTTGTGGTTTTTGGTGAACCGGCAAAGCGGTCATCCCTTGCCGGTGGGCGGCAGAGGATGACCGTTGTCCGTCAGCGATGGGCGATGTTTTCCAGCGCCAGATTGCGGGTGCGGGGGCCGAAGTAGCCGATGGTCAGCATCACGATCAGCATGCTGGCGACGATGAACGCCAACACGCCCGGTGTCCCGAAGTGATCGAGGAACAGACCGATCAGCAGGCTGCTGAACACCGTCGACAAGCGACTGAACGAATAGCAGAACCCCACCGCCCGGGCGCGGATGTTGGTGGGGAACAGTTCGCTCTGATAGGAGTGATAACTGAAGCTCAGCCAGGCGTTGCAGAAGGTGATCATCACCCCGCAGAAGATCAGGCCGAAGGCGCTGGTCTGCAACGCGAACAAGGTACCGAAAGTCATGGCACCGAGGGCTGAACCGACGATCTGCCATTTGTTCTCGAAGCGGTTGGCGAATTTGACGAACAGCAGCGGCCCGAGCGGGTAGGCGAGGGTGATGATGAACGCGTACATCAGGCTGTGCGTGACGCTGACGCCCTGGCCGGAGAGCAATGCTGGCAGCCAGTTGCCGAAGCCGAAGAAACCGATGGCCTGGAAGATGTGGAAGACGATCAGCATCAACGCGCGGCGGCGATAGGGCGGTTGCCAGATATCGGCGAAACGGCCCTTGCCTTCAACGTCGACGGCTACCGCTTCCGGCGCATCCAGTGCCTGACGGTGATCCTTCTCACAACGCGCCTCGATACCGTCAAGAATCCGGTTCGCCTCATCGAAACGGCCATGCTGGGCCAGCCAGCGCGGTGACTCCGGCAGACGCTTGCGCAACCACCAGATGAACAGCGCAAACACCGCACTGGCCAACACCACCCAACGCCAGCCGGACACCCCGAACGGCGCCTGTGGCACCAGCCACCAGGACATCAGCGCCACCGCTGGCACCGACAGGAACTGCACGAAAAACGCGAAGGCAAACGCCGAACTGCGCATGCGCTTGGGCACCAGTTCCGAGAGGTAGGCGTCGATGGTCACCAGTTCGATGCCGAGGCCGATGCCCACCAGAAAACGCATGCAGATGATCCCCAACGCCGAACTCTGCACGCCCATCAGTACCGTGGCCACGGTGTACCAGACCAGCGCGAAGGTGAAGATCGCCCGCCGACCGAACCGATCGGCCATCGGGCTCAGCAGACTGGCGCCGAGAAACAAACCGAGGAACGTCGCTGAGGCGAACGCAGCCTGATCGGAGAAACCGAACACGCCCTGATTGCCGGTGGCGAAGATGCCATCGCGGATCAGGCCGGGGCTGATGTAGGCGGTCTGGAACAGGTCGTAGAGTTCGAAAAAACCACCGATCGACAGCAGCGCCACCAGCCGCCAGAGGGTGGCGACTGCGGGGAGGCGGTCGATGCGGGCGGAAATCTCGGCGGCGCGTATCGGGTCGATGCCGTCGCGTTGCGCGGCGGGGGCGTGTGCAGTCATGGGCTGATCCATTTTTTATTGATGGAAAAGCTTAGCCTGCTATCGGAAATCAAGGATTGTTTATATCGGCGGTTGGTGAGGGAAAACCGCCGATTTCTTGCAATATCCGCTTACCAATTAACGATTTATGTCGCGGGCTGCGCATCCGGTAGTGCCGATGCCGGAAGGCCGAACACCTTATCGAACAGCCAGTTGAACGCGAAGGTGTAGCAAGGGATGAACACGATCAGTGCCAGATCCAGCAAAAAGGCCTGCACCAGACTGATGTTCATCCACCACGCGATCAGCGGAATCAGGAACACGATCAGCGTCAGCTGGAAGCCGACGGCGTGGGCGATGCGCCGTTTCACCGTGCGGGTGCGCGACACCTGACGGCTTTCCCAGCGCTCGAACAGCGAGGTGTAGATGAAGTTCCAGGTCACGGCGATGCTGGTGATGATCACCGCCAGCGGGCCGGTGCTGCCGGGCGAGGTGCCGGACAACAAGGCCAGGCCCAGGGCGGAGAAGGTCATGCCGATCACTTCATAGAGCGACACATAGACCAGTTTGCGTTTAACGCCTTGCATGGGGAATTGCCTCTTTCTTGCGACTTGTGGCCAGTGGGGCTGGCGAAGGCGACGAAAGATAGCTTCAATGCAGGTGACAGAAAAAGTCAGTAGCTTTCAGTTTTATTGATAGGTGTGTGAAGTGAATTTCAACAGTGAAAGCATCGAACTGTTTCTCGCCGTGATTGAGCGCGGCTCGTTTTCCGCAGCGGCCAGGGTATTGGGCAAAGTCCCGTCGGCGGTGAGCATGGCCATCGGCAATCTGGAGGCCGAACTCGGTTACTCGCTGTTTGATCGCAGCCATCGCGAACCGCAACCGACGGCAATGGCGCTGTCGCTGGTGCCCCATGCGCGGCTGATCGCCGATCAGCTCAAGCAATTGCAGGTGCATGCGGTGCAGTTGTCGCTGGGGCTGGAGAGCAAGTTGTCGATAGGTGTGGCGGCGGATATCGACCGCCGACGTTTGCTGACAGCGATCAAGGACATCAGCGAGCGTCATCCGCTGCTCGACATTGAAGTGCTGACTGCACCGCAAGATGACGTGCTGGCGATGCTTCACAGTGGTCGAGTCAACGTGTGCCTGGCGTTCGCCGGGTTGAGCGTGAATGTGCTGGAACGGTTTCAGTTCGTCGGCAGTGAACGGATGATCGCCACGCTGGCGGCGGACAGCCCGTTGTTGCAGGGGCAGGATCTGTTTCTCGAGGACTTGGTGCATGTGCGGCAGATCGTCGTCGGCAGTCGTGATTTGCCGATCAGCGAAACCCGGCCACTGGTGGCCGAATCCCACTGGCGCACCGACAACCTGGAAACGGCGCTGGAGATGGTCGAGGCAGGGTTGGGCTGGGGCAATTTTCCGCTGTCGGTGGTGCAGCCCTGGCTTGATAGCGGACGGCTCAAACGCCTGAATTTCCGCAACATCGAAAACGGCCTGGTGCTGCCGGTGCATGCGGTATGGCTCAAGAGCCAGCCGCTACAGAAGGGTGCGGCGGCATTGGTTGAAATACTCGGACGGTGATCGTTCCCACGCTCCGCGTGGGAATGCCTCAATGGACGCTCTGCGTCCGGCTCTGGAAGGGACGCGGAGCGTCCCGGGCTGCATTCCCACGCGGAGCGTGGGAACGATCAAACAGAAGGCTCAGAGGTCAGGTGCTCTCGCGGATTTTGAGTTCGAAGCCCATGTCTTCGACCGGCCGCGCCACGCTGTTGCCCGCCATCAATGTCAGCATCTGTTCCGCTGCACGCTTGCCGATCGCTTCGCGGGGCGTGTTGATGCTGCTCAGGCGCGGCACCATGTGTTCCGACATCGGCAGGTCGTTGAAGCCGAGGATCGCCACTTGCTCGGGGATCCTGATCCCGTTGCGCAGCGCTTCGAGCAGGGCGCCCTGAGCCAGGTCGTCGTTGCCGAAGAAGATCGCATCGACATCCGGATGCGCCGCCAGCAATTGCAGGAACAACTCGCCACCCAGGCCCACGGACGATGAACGCGGGGTCAGCACTTCCAGATCCGGGTCGTAGCGACCGGCCTTCTGCAACGCCTTGCGAAAGCCTTCACCGCGCAGCAGGGTGCGCTGATCGAGTTGCGCGCCGATGTACGCCAGACGCTTGCGGCCACGGGACAGCAAATGTTCGGCAGCCGTTTCGCCGGCGCTGAGCTGGGAGAAACCGACGCAGTTCACCCCGGCGGCGCTGTCCAGCTCCATCATGTAGACGCAGGGAATATTGCTGGCCTCGATCATCCGCCGCGAACTTTCGGTGCGGTCGAAGCCGGTCAACAGCAAGCCGCGCGGCTGATAAGCCATGTAGTTGCGCAGCAGGTTTTCTTCTTCATCGCGGGAATAGTGGAAGTTGCCGATCAGCACTTCGAAGCCTTTGGGCGTGAGCACCCGATGAATGGCTTCCAGGGTGTCGATGAACAGCAGGTTGGACAGCGAGGGCACCAGAACCACCACCGAATGGCTCTGGGCCGAGGCCAGGGCGCGGGCGGCGGGGTTGACCACGTAGTTGAGTTCCAGCGCGGCTTTCTGCACTTTTTCCACCAATTCGGTGGCGACCGTGCTGACCCCACGCAGGGCGCGGGAGGCGGTAATCGGGCTGACGCCGGCCAGGCGGGCGACTTCATTAAGGGTGGGACGGCCGGTGGTGCGGGTGTTTTTATCGTTTTTAGGGGTGGTCATCGGGCGGCTTGCCAAACAAAAATCAAGGCACTAAGGTAGCGCTGTCCTTATGCAGCTGCAAATGCGTAAGCGAGGTCCTGCCTGATCCTCGCTTTTTGGCGTACGGACAAAACCTGCTGCAACCCAAAAAAACGACAAGAAGGCGTCGGCAACTTCTGCCTGTGCACTAGAGTCATAGCTAGCAAAGGTAGCGCTGTCTGCGCGCTGAGGTGTTACATGAATCATCCCATCACCGCCCTGGTCATCATGGGCGTTGCCGGTTGCGGCAAGACGTGCGTCAGCGAGGCCCTGTGCCAATTGAGCGGCGCCACTGCCATTGAAGGCGATACTTTCCATCCGGCCGCGAACATCGAAAAGATGAGCGCGGGGATCCCCCTGAACGACGAAGACCGTGCCGGCTGGCTCGACAGCCTGTGCGACGAACTTCGTCGCGTCGATGCCCTGGGCGAACGCCCGGTGCTGACCTGCTCGGCCCTCAAGCACATTTATCGTGAACGTCTGCGCAGCGCCTTGCCGGGCCTGGGCTTCGTGTTTCTCGAACTAACGCCGGAAGTTGCCGCCGAACGCGTGTCCCACCGTCCGGGCCATTTCATGCCGGCGACCTTGATCGAAAGCCAGTTCGCCACCCTCGAATCGCCCAAGGGCGAGCCGTTGACCCTGGCCCTGAATGCTTCGATCCACAGCGTGGAAGAACTCGCATCGCAAGCTCACGTCTGGTGGCAGGCCCATGGCCTGAAACAGGCGGTATGAGTGTGATTGCGAAGATAGCGCTGTCCTTTCGACTTCTGATTAACCCGCTTTAATAACAACAACAAACCCCAGGAGACACCCCCAATGTTTGGCATGTCCCATGACGCCTATCTGCTGCTCGATGCAGTGGTCACGGTGATCGGACTCATCGTCCTGATCACCAAATTCAAGATTCATCCCTTCATTGCCCTGACCATCGCCGCCGCGTTCCTCGGCCTGACGTCCGGCATGCCGATCGGCACCATCATCAAGGCGTTCCAGGACGGTTTCGGTGGCGTGCTCGGTTTCGTCGGCATCATCCTCGCGCTGGGTACGATGCTCGGCAAGATGATGGCCGAATCCGGCGGTGCCGATCAGATCGCCCAGACCCTGATCCGCGCGTTCGGCAAGGACAAGGTTCAGTGGGCGATGATGTTCGCCGCGTTCCTGGTGGGCATTCCGCTGTTCTTCGAAATTGGCTTCGTGCTGCTGATTCCGCTGGTGTTCATCGTCGCTCGCCGCACCGGTGTGTCGATCATCAAGATCGGTATCCCGCTGCTCGCCGGCCTGTCCGCCGTGCACGGCCTGGTGCCGCCGCACCCGGGCCCACTGCTGGCCATCGGCGTGTTCGGTGCCGACATCGGCAAGACCATTCTGTACGGCCTGATCGTCGCGCTGCCGACCGCCATCATCGCCGGCCCGATCTTCGGTACGTTCATCGCCAAGCACATTCCCGGTACGCCGAATCAGGAACTGGTCGATCAACTGGCCCGTGAGTCGGACTCGCAGGAGCTGCCAAGCTTCGGCATCACCCTGGTCACCGTGCTGCTGCCGGTGTTCCTGATGCTGCTGAAAACCTTCGCTGACGTGGCGCTGCCGGACGGTCATTTCTTCCGCACATGGATGGACATGATCGGTCACCCGATCTCGGCGCTGCTGCTGGCATTGCTGCTGTCGCTGTACACCTTCGGTCACAAGCAGGGCATCGGTTCTCAGCAGATGCTCAAATGGCTCGACGCGAGCTTGGCGCCGACTGCCGCGATCATCCTGATCATCGGTGCCGGTGGTGGCTTCAAGCAGATGCTGGTGACCAGCGGCGTGGGCGACGTGATCGGCCACATGGCGGTCAGCGCGCAGATCTCGCCGATCCTGCTGGCGTGGCTGGTGGCCGCGGTGATCCGCATCGCGACCGGTTCGGCCACCGTGGCGACCATCACCGGTGCAGGCATTGTGGTGCCGGTGGTGGGGATGATTCCGGGCGTGAACCGTGAGCTGCTGGTGCTGGCCACCGGTGCCGGCTCGCTGATTCTGTCCCACGTCAACGACGCCGGTTTCTGGCTGGTGAAGCAGTACTTCAACATGACCGTCGCCGAGACCTTCAAGACCTGGACCGCGATGGAAACCATCCTGTCGGTGGTGGGTTTGGGCTTTATTCTGTTGCTGTCGCTGTTCGTTTAACCTCGAACGCAAGACACAAAAAAACCGCAGCGATGCGGTTTTTTTGTGGGTGCAATTCGCGAGTGATCGTTCCCACGCTCCGCGTGGGAATGCCTCAATGGACGCTCTGCGTCCGCTTTCGGCAGGGACGCGGAGCGTCCCGGGCTGCATTCCCACGCGGAGCGTGGGAACGATCAGGTGGGGAGGAGGCAGTTACTTAGTGCCCAGGCCATCAGCCCGAAACATCCCGCGAATCCCGCGTACGGCCTGACGAATCCGATCCTGGTTTTCGATCAGCGCAAAGCGCACGTGATCGTCGCCGTACTCGCCAAAGCCGACACCCGGCGAGACGCAGACCTTGGCCTCGGCCAGCAGTTTCTTGGCGAATTCCAGCGAGCCGAGGTGCGCGTAGGCGTCGGGAATCTTCGCCCAGACGTACATCGAAGCTTTCGGGTTCTCGACCATCCAGCCCAGCTCATGCAGGCCTTTGACCAGCACATTGCGGCGCTGGCGATATTGCTCGGCGATGTCGCGCACGCATTGCTGATCGCCTTCCAGCGCAGCAATCGCGGCCACCTGCAGCGGGGTAAAGGTGCCGTAGTCGTGGTAGCTCTTGATCCGCGCCAGCGCGCTGACCAGTTCCGGGTTGCCGACCATGAAGCCGATGCGCCAGCCCGCCATGTTGTAGCTCTTGGACAGGGTGAAAAACTCCACCGCAATGTCCTTGGCGCCCGGCACCTGCATGATCGACGGGGCTTTCCAGCCGTCGTAGACGATGTCGGCGTAAGCCAGGTCGTGCACCACCAGTACGTCGTACTGTTTGGCGAGAGCAATCACCCGCTCGAAGAAATCCAGCTCCACGCACTGCGCGGTCGGGTTCGACGGGAAGCCGAGGATCATCATCTTCGGTTTCGGGATCGAGCCGCGAATCGCCCGTTCCAGCTCGGCGAAGAAGTCCACGCCCGGCACCAGCGGCACCGACCGCACCTGGGCGCCGGCAATCACGGCACCGTAGATGTGAATCGGGTAGCTCGGGTTCGGCACCAGCACGGTGTCGCCCTGATCCAGGGTCGCCAGCATCAGGTGCGCCAGGCCTTCCTTGGAACCGATGGTGACGATGGCTTCGCTTTCCGGGTCGATCTCGACCTCGTAGCGTTCCTTGTACCAGTTGGAAATCGCCCGGCGCAGGCGCGGAATGCCCTTGGACGTGGAGTAACCGTGGGTGTCTTCGCGTTGTGCAACCTGCACCAGTTTTTCAACGATGTGCGGCGGCGTGGCGCCGTCGGGGTTGCCCATGCTCAAGTCGATGATGTCTTCGCCGCGACGTCGGGCAGCCATCTTCAGCTCGGCGGTGATGTTGAAAACGTAAGGGGGGAGTCGATCTATGCGCGCAAAGCGGCGCGGCGAACCTTGTTCAGCCATTGTTGCCTCGGATAACGTAAGCGCCCGGAACCGTCCGAGCGACGCTGGTCACTGCGGTGACCTGTGGCGGACGATAAGGGCAGCGATGGCAGACTGTCCAGCGCATTTGTAAACAAATTTTTCCCAAGGAAATCGGTTAATGGAATTCACCAGCGGCTTCTTGCTGAGCCTTTCGCTGTGCCTGGATATCGGCGTGGCCAACATCGCGATGATCACCCTGGCGATGCAGCGCGGCTATTTTCAAGGCTTCGCGCTGGGTCTCGGCACCTGCGTCGGCGACCTGATCTACGCGGTGCTGGCGCTGGCCGGAATGACCGTTCTGCTGCAATACGAAACCGTGCGCTGGGTGCTGTGGATCGGTGGTTCAGCGCTGTTGATCTACTTCGCGGCGAAGATGATCTATTCGGCGATCCACCACGAGGCGCAATTGGCGGCGACCGCCGAAGTCGGCCAGAACTCCCATCGCAAGGAATTCTTCCGTGGGATCTTTCTCGCCATGTCATCGCCGAGCGCCATCCTCTGGTTCGCGGCCGTGGGCGGCACGTTGATCGCCCGTTCCGGTGGCGGCGGTCCTTTGAGCTCGGCGCTGTTTCTCGGTGGTTTCCTGTGCGCCGGGCTGCTGTGGTCGGCGGGACTGTGTTTTGCCGCGAGCCATGGCGGCAAGTTGCTGGGCGACAAACTGCTGCGCTATTCCTACATGGCATCGGCAGCGATCTTCTGCTATTTCGCGGTCTACGTGATCGTATCCGGTTATAACGAGTTCGTCGGTTCCGGCGCCGCCGAGGCCCTGCATACGCTGTAAATGTGCGAATCGGGTTTGGCTTCTATACTCCCAGCCGAACCCACTTTTTTCGTTCAAGGAGTCGAGTCATGGATGAGCAAAAACGCGTCGAAGTGGCTGAACCTCGCTTCGAACATGGACACTTCCTGCTGATTGCAGGATTTCGCGATCGCTTCACCAAAGAGACCGTTCGGGACATCTCTGCACTGTGGGAAAAACTCATCCCGCACATCGGGCATATTCCGGGGCAGAAGAGCGAAGTGACTTACGGTGTCTGCAGCAATTTCGACGGTAATGGCGGTTTTGACTACATGGCCGGGGTCGAGATCAGCAAGCTCGATGAGTTTCCACAGGAAAAGTATCCGTGGATCGAAATCCTCCCGCGCCAGTACGCGGTGTTCGAACACAAGGGTTCGCTGGATCAGCTGCCGCAGACCATTGATTACATCTACAACACCTGGCTGCCGGCGTCCGAGTACAGAGGGCTCAACGCCCCGGAGCTGGAACGCTACAGCGCCGATTTCAATCCGAAGCTCAATACCGGCAAGCTGGAAATCTGCGTCCCGGTGGAAAAAAAAACCTGATCGGCGACCGGCAGCGCGAACCCGCTTCGCGCTGCCGGTCGAGCCTTACTTGCCCTTGATCCGTCGTGCCCGCAACAGGTCGATGCCCAGAGTAATAAAGCCGAAGAAGCTGATGCCCAACACCATCAACAAACCGATTTCCACGCTGCTCATAAACGGTTCCCCCCTCGGGTGATCAGAGACAGGCACCAGAAATAGACCGTCCCGAATCCGAAGAAAAGCGCTTATACGCAGGCTTTACGCCGCCCGTGCGGATCGATATGAACACCTTATTCCTTTATCCTTGGCGGCCTTGTTTCCACTGATTTCGAGCCGCCATGAACACCGTCATCCGCCACGTCACAGTCGCCGACCTGGACCGCTGCTACGCCATCGAAACCCTCGCCTATGAAGGCGACGAAGCCGCGACCCGCGAGAAGATTGCCACGCGCATCGCCACCTGGCCGGACGGTTTCATCGTCGCCGAAGTGGACGGGCAGGTAGCCGGCTTCATCAACTCCGGCGCGGCATTTGACGTGCAGATGTCCGACGAGGCGTTCAAGGAGTTGATCGGCCACGACCCGGCGGGGCCGAACGTGGTGATCATGTCGGTGGTGGTGCACCCGGACTATCAGGGCCAGGGCCTGGCCAAGCGTCTGCTGGGCGAATTTATCGAACGCATGCGCGAGCAGGGCAAGGCGACGATTCACCTGATGTGCAAGGAGCGGCACATCCCGCTGTACGCCGGATTCGGTTTTGCCTACATCAAACCGTCCGAGTCCGACCACGGCGGGATGGCGTGGCACGAGATGATCCTCACCCTCTGAAGAAGAACCTCTGACCTGATCGTTCCCACGCTCTGCGTGGGAATGCAGCCCGGGACGCTCCGCGTTCCTGCCGCACCACTGATGCAACGCCTGGCACCGTCGTGACGCAGAGCGTCAAAGTCTGCATTCCCACGCAGACGGTTCGACGCCTCGACGTGGGAACGATCGGTGGGCGGGGTCAGTAGAGGGTGTCACGTACTCTGGCCGGGGCCTCGCGATCATAGGCCTCGGCATCAAACTGCCCATCATTCAGACGCTTGTGAAACGCACCCGCCGTGGGTAGCGCCGAGCGCGGCAAGTGGGTTTGCGGATTCCACGCATCCGAACGCACGAATGCCTTGGAGCAATGAAAAAACGCCGCCTCCACCGTCACCAGCAACACCGTGCGCGCCGGTTTGCCGTTCACCGCGAAGCTATCCAGTAACTGCGGATCAGCGCTGATGGACGCGGTGCCGTTGACCCGCAACGTCTCGCCAATCCCCGGAATGATGAACAGCAGCGACACCCGCGGATCGTGCAGCACGTTGCGCAAGGTATCGATGCGGTTGTTGCCCGGGCGATCCGGCAGGGCCAGGGTGCGCTCGTCAATGATCCGCACAAACCCCGGCGTATCGCCGCGCGGAGAGCCGTCGATGCCGTCGGCACCCACCGAGCTGACAATCACCAGCGGCGAGACCCGGACCATCGCCTGATAGTCCTCGTTGAGAAAGCCGATCTGCTTGCGCACCGCCCGTTCGTGGGGCAAGCCGTAGATGGCTTCCAGCGCTTCGATTGAATCGATCATCGTTGCTCCCCCGACGATTAGAAAAACAGGCCCATGCGCCGCTCGTAACCGATGCGCCCCTTGTACGCTTCGCCGCTGTCGACAAAACCGTACTTGGCGTACAGCGCAATCGCGGCGTCATTGTCGGCGTCCACCGACAGCTCCAGCCCTTTGATTTCCGGCCAGGCCTGACGTGCAACCTCCGGCAACGCCAGCAGGCAAGCCTTGCCATAGCCCTTGCCCTGGGCGCGATGATCGACCTGCAACGCATGCAGGGTGGCGCTGTGTTCATCGGCCCATTCCGGCGACACCGGCGGGCGTTTGAGCAGCAGGAAGGCCACTGGCACGTCTTCGGCCAGCAGCGCAAAACCCTTCACGCCGGGGCCGGGCTTCGACAGCAGGGTGTGCAACGCACCGTGGATGTCGCCGGAGAACTTGATCTGCTCGGCGTGGATTTCAATGGCCTCGACCTGTTGGCGTTGGGTGGCGTTCAGGCTTTCGTAAGGCACGAGTCGGGCTGACACGGGAATTTCCTTTTTCCTACAAAGATGAGCCTCGGATTCTAGCGAGTTTGTCTTCTCCGGAATTTTTTTGTTTCAACTGTCGATCCGGCAAATCGCCGAACGACTAAGGGTGTCTTCACAACAAAAACCAGGGAGAAACACCATGAGTACGCAAGCGCAGATTCAAAGCCTGATCGATACCTACCGCGAGGCGGTGATGACCAAGGACGTGGAAAAAGTCATGGCCCTGTACGCCGACGACATCGTTTCCTTCGATGCGATCAAGGCCCTGCAATTCAAGGGCAAGCCGGCCTACCGCGCGCACTGGGTGGATTGCATGGAAATGTGCCCCGGCCCGCACATTTTCGAGTTCCACGAAATCGCCATCGAGACCGCCGACAACATCGCCTTCGCCCACTGGGTCGCCAATTGCGGCGGGACCAATGAAAAGGGCGAAACCCAGAGTTGCTGGATGCGCGTCACCGCCTGTTACCGGCAGGTCGGCGGGGCCTGGAAAATTGCCCACGAACACTGGTCGGCACCGTTCGATCCGATGAGCGGCGCGACCCTGTTCGATGCGAAACCCTGATCTTCAGCCATAGTTGATCCGTCCGATTCAGGAGAACGCCATGAAGTATTTATGCCTGGTCTACAGCGATGAGCGCCTGCTGCATTCATCGCCCGACAGCCCGGAAGATGCCGAGTGCTGGGCCTACGCCGAGTCGATTCAGGGCAGCGGCCGGATGGTCGCCGCCGAAGCGCTGGAGTCGGTGCAGACCGCCACCACGGTGCGCATGCGCAACGGCAAGCTGTCGATCACCGACGGCCCGTTCGCCGAGACCAAGGAGCAGTTGGCCGGTTTCTACCTGATCGACGCGCGGGACCTCAACGAAGCGATTCAGGTCGCCGGCAACATTCCGGCGGCCCGGGTCGGCAGCGTCGAAGTGCGTCCCGTGCGCCAGTTGAATGTCTGAAGTCAGGGCGCGGGTCGAGCAGGTCTATCGCGAAGACTCGCGGCGGATCCTCGCGACCCTGATCCGCCTGCTCGGCGATTTCGACCTCGCCGAAGAAGCCTTGCACGAGGCGTTCTTCGTCGCGGTCGAACGCTGGCAGCGCGACGGCGTGCCGGACAATCCGCGAACCTGGCTGGTGTCCACCGGGCGCTTCAAGGCGATCGACGTGTTGCGCCGTCGGGCGCGGTTCAAGGCCTCGCAGCCGTTATTGCTGGCGCAACTGGAAGAACTGGAACAGTCCGAATGGGACGCCGAAGACGTGGAAGACGACCGCCTGCGCCTGATCTTCACCTGCTGCCACCCGGCGCTGGCGGCGGACGCGCAGGTGCCGCTGACCCTGCGTGAAGTCTGCGACCTCACCACCGAGGAAATCGCCCGGGCATTCCTCTCGGCCCCGGCGGCGATTGCCCAACGCATCGTGCGGGCCAAGGCCAAGATCCGCGACGCGAAAATCCCTTATCAAGTACCGAGCCTGAGCGAATTGCCCGAACGCCTCGACAGCGTGTTGCGGGTGATTTATCTGGTGTTCAACGAAGGCTATTCGGCATCCGGCGGCGCCCAGGTGACCCGCGAAGACCTGACCCGCGAGGCGATCCGCCTTGGGCGGTTGTTGCTGGAGTTGTTGCCGGATCCGGAAGTCATGGGCTTGCTGGCGTTGATGTTGTTGCATGAATCGCGGCGTTCGGCGCGCTCTTCGCCTGATGGTGAACTGATTCTGCTGGATGATCAGGATCGCGGATTGTGGAATGCCGAGTTGATTGCCGAAGGCTGCGATCTGGTGGAAAAGGCGCTGACCACGGGACGCTTCGGGCCTTACTGCCTGCAGGCAGCGATTGCGGCGGTGCATGCCGAAGCGCCGACGGCGGGGGAGACGGACTGGGCGCAGATCGTCGGGCTGTATGACGTGTTGCTGCGGGCGGTGCCGTCGCCGGTGATCGAGTTGAACCGGGCGGTGGCGGTGGCCAAGCGTGACGGGGCGCTGGCGGGGTTGACCCTGGTTGAAGGGATTTTGAGGCGTGGGGATTTGCAGGATTACCACCTGGCGCATTCGGCGCGGGCGGAGTTTTGTCGGCAGTTGGGGCGGGTTGAAGAGGCGCGGGCGGCTTACCGGCGTGCCCTGGAATTGACCCGGCAAGAGCCGGAGCGGCGGTTTATCGAGGGGCGGCTTTCGGCTTTGGATCGCTTGCCCTCACCCTAGCCCTCTCCCGGAGGTAGAGGGGACCGATCCGGGGATATTGGGGATATACGCCGACCTGAAAGTGTTTTTTTGAATCCATAATCGACCAGATCTTTCAGGTCTTACTCTCACGTAAGTCACCTCGACGCCGACGTGAACTAATTCGCCGTGAATCCATAATCGACTCGATTTTTCAGGTCGATGTATGACGCAAGACACCTCGGTCAGTCCCCTCTCCCTCCGGGAGAGGGTTAGGGTGAGGGCGCTTTTGATTTTGCCTTTCGCTTTTAGGCCTGCTGCCGAGTAGCAGCCATCACAATCTCCCGAATACAAACCCCCTGCGGCTGCCCATACGCATAAGCAATCGCCGTCGCCACATCCTCGGCACTCAACACCGTGCCACCCATGTCCTGCTTCCAGGCCTGGTACCCGCTCTTGATCGCCTCATCCGTGGTGTGGCTCAGCAACTCGGTCTCCACCGCGCCCGGCGCAATCGTGGTCACCCGGACGTTATGCGGCGACAACTCTTCACGCAGGTTTTCCGACAATCCATGCACCGCAAACTTGGTGCCGACATACGCCACATGGTTCGGGAACGTCTTGCGTCCGGCCACCGAGCTGACGTTGATGATCGTGCCGTGCTTGCGCTCGATCATCCCGGCGACCACCGCGTGCACGCCGTTGAGCAGACCTCTCACGTTGACGTCGAGCATCTGGTCCCACTGTGCCGGGTCCTGCTTGCTCATCTCGCCCAGCAGCATCACCCCGGCGTTGTTGATCAGCGCATCGGCCGGGCCGAACTGCGCTTCCGCTTCGGCCACAGCGGCCAGCAATGCGGCGCGGTCGGTGATGTCGACGCGGCGGCTGAGGGTGTTCGGCAGGGCCAGTGCTTCGAGGCGTTCGATGCGCCGGGCCAGCAACAGCAGCGGATGGCCGGCAGCGCTCAAGCGGCGGGCGGTGGCTTCGCCGATGCCCGAGCTGGCGCCGGTGATGATGATCAAGGGCTTGCTCATGGTTGAACTCCTGAGATAAGAAAAACAAATAACCAGATTCGTGACGCAGTATATTTAGCCCGCTGGAGGCTGAAAAATGCCTTATTCCTCTGTCTGCTATCGGAATCTCCTATGGATATCCGCCATCTCAAAGCCTTCCTCGCGGTGTTCGAAGAACGCAACATCACCGCTGCCGCGCAACGGCTGTTCATCAGTCAGCCCACGTTGTCGGTGACCATCAAACAGCTGGAAGAGGAGCTCGGCGCAACGCTGTTTGTGCGTCAGCCTCGTGGTGTGGACGTCAGCGACGAAGCGCGACTGCTATACCCACAGGCACGACGGATGGTGGCCGAATCAGAGGCACTGAGCCGGATGTTTCGCGGCCGCGAAAACCGTGCGCCGCTGACCCTCGGCATCGAAGGCGACATCGCCGCCAGCCACATCGAAGCCTTTGTGCGGATGGCCCATCAGGCGATGCCCAATCTGCTGCTGACCCTGGAGGAGGGCTGTCATGGCGACGGTCGGTTGGCGGTCGAGGAAATGTGCTGCGAGGACGAACTGTTCCTGCCGCTGTGGGAAGAGTCCTATGTGATGGCGCTGCCTCTCGATCATCCGATGGCCAACGCGCAGGCCGGCTGGGCGCCGATCGAGGACTGGATCACCTGCCCACAGCATCCTTCACATCAGCGGTTGATGGCGCTGTACGGACGCTCGCCGGAAGCGGTGGCGGGACATGCCGGTTCACTGCAACAGGCGTTGCATATGGTGGCGGCGGGTGTCGGTGTGGCGATGTTGCCGCAGTCACTGGTCAGCGGGCATGAGCGCATCGTCGTGCGCGCGCTGCACCTGCCGGCGCCGACCCGGCGGGTGGGATTGTGTTACGCGGCGCAGGCGCTGGAGTTGTCGACGATGCGTGGGTTGCACGAGTATTTTCAGGTGAACCGCCCGGCAGCGATCGAGGCGGCCTAAGCTATTCCAGCATCTTGCTCAGCAACCAGCTCCCCGCCGGCCCCGGCGGGTACAGCCGCGACCACAGGGCATCGACGAACACCGGTTTCGGCCAGCCGCGCATCTTCAGTTCCACCAGCAAGTCATTGCCGAAACGCTCCACCAGCCAGCGCGGCAGCGGCGCCCAGCCGAAACCTTTCTCTGCCATTTCCAGCAGCATCAGATAACTCGGCGCCGACCACACCCGGCCTTTGCCGCGACTGTCATAGGGATTGACGATGGTCGCCAGGCGCAGCTCGCGATGCTGTTCAAGGATCGTTTGATCGATGGAATCGTGCGTCGCCAACGGATGACCACGTCCCACGAACAAAGCGATTTCCGTACGCTCGGCGACGGTCGCGCTCGCCAGATCCGGTGGGTAGTTGTCCTGCATTTCGGCGAACGCCAGATGCGCTCGACCGCGCTGCACCAGTTCGATCAGGTCATCGCACTCGGCGATCAGGCATTCCAGCTCCAGGTCCGGATAACGTTGTTCGAAGCCCACCAGTGCCGCTTCGAAACGGTCGGACTGATAAGTGTCGGAAATCGCCACCGTGAGTTTCGGCTCGACGCCCTGAGCCAATTGCCGGGCGGTCATTTCCAGGCGGCTGGTGGCCGCCAGAATCGCCTCGGCCCGTTGCAGCATCACGTGCCCGGCCGGGGTCAGCGTCGGCTTGCGGCTGCTGCGGTCGAACAGCACCAGATCCAGATCAATCTCCAGACTCGCCACCGCCGCACTCACGGTCGACTGACTGCGCCCGAGCTTGCGCGCTGCCGCTGAAAACGAGCCTTGAGTCGCCGCCTGGACAAACGCCAGCAACACTTCCTGAGAAGCCATTAACTATCGCCTTGATCGATGGTTATTGGTTATGAAGTATCGGTGTAGTGCTGGATCATGGCAACCATCTTCACAGAGGACTTCGGCCATGACTGCCAACAAATCCATCACTGAACGTATCTTCCAGGCCATCGGTTTCGAACTGTTGGCGATCCTGATCTGTACCCCATTGCTGGCGTGGATCATGGGCAAGCCGCTGGTGGAAATGGGCGCCGTCACCATCGCCATCGCGTTGCTGGCCTTGGGTTGGAACGTGGTGTTCAACGGCTTCTTCGACCGCATGCTCAAGCGCTGGAACATCGCCCACAACGCCTGGGTGCGAGTGGCGCACGCGCTGCTGTTCGAGGGCGGGTTGATCGTGATGGGCGTGCCGCTGATTGCCTGGTGGCTGTCGGTCAGCCTGTGGCAGGCGTTCCTGCTCGACATCGGCGTGCTGCTGTTCTTCCTGCCATACACCTACGTTTATCACTGGGGTTATGACGTGGTGCGCGAACGGCTGGTGATGCGCAGCGTTTGCCAGAGCTGAAAACAAAAAATCGCCGCCTGTGAGGGCTGCGATTTTTTTTGTCCGGACTTTGTGCAGGTTTAGAGAAACATCCCGCCCGACGCTTCAATCCGCTGACCGTTGATCCACTGCGCTCCCGGCGACAGCAGCAGCGCCAGCGCACCGCCAATGTCATCCGGCTGCCCGGCACGGCCCAGTGCGGTGTTACTGGCGACCATGGCGTTCAGCGCCGAATTGTCGCGCACCGCGCCGCCGCCGAAGTCGGTTTCGATGGCGCCCGGTGCCAGGATATTCACCGCGATCTGCCGCGCCCCCAGCTCCTTGGCCTGATAACGGGTCAGCACTTCCATCGCGCCTTTCATCGCAGCGTAAGCGGCATAACCCGGCAGGGTGAAGCGGGCCAGACCGCTGGAGATGTTGATGATCCGCCCGCCATCGTTGATCAGCGGCAGCAGTTGCTGAGTCAGGAAGAACGGCCCTTTCAGCTGTATGTTCATCAGCAGGTCGAACTGCTCCGGCGTGGTGTCGGCGAAGGAGGCATGCACGCCAATCCCGGCGTTGTTGATCAGGAAATCGAAGCGCGGACGATCAAGCTGTTGCAGCGCCTGCTCGACTCGCACAGCGAAATCGGCAAAGCCTTCGCTGCGGCCGACATCCAGTTGCAGCATCACGGCTTTGGCGCCTAGCGATTCCAGTTCCTGCACCAGCGCCTGGGCTTCATCGGCGCGGCTGTTGTAGGTGCCGATGATGTCCACGCCTTGCGCGGCGAGGTGCAGGGCGGCGTTCTTGCCCAGGCCACGGCTGGCACCGGTGATCAATGCGATTTTGCGGTTCATGGGTTTTCCTCGATGGCGGTGACGGTTGATGGGGCAAAGTTTATTTATCCGCCATGAGGTGATAAACAGACTGAAACCGGAATCACTGGTCGAACTGTCCGAACAATCAATGGGTGGCCCATGAACAAACTGGAACTGCTGCGCACCTTCGTCCGGGTCAGCGAATTGTCGAGTTTTACGATGGCGGGGGAGAGTCTCGGGCTGCCGCGCTCGACGGTGTCCGAGCAGGTGCAGGCGCTGGAAAGCCTGCTCGGCACGCGCCTGCTGCAACGCACCACGCGCAAGGTCCAGGCGACTCAGGACGGCCTCGCGCTGTATGAGCGGAGCAAGGATCTGCTGTCGCACATGGACGAAATCGAAAACCTGTTCCGTCAGGACGAAGCGTCGCTGACCGGGCGGATCCGGATTGACATGCCGAACATTCTGGCGCGGCGGCTGATCATGCCGAAGTTGCCGGAATTCATGGCCCGTCATCCGAACCTGGAACTGGAAATCAGCAGCACCGATCGTCGGGTCGACCTGCTCGCCGAAGGTTTTGATTGCGTGCTGCGCATCGGCGCGCAGCCCGATCAATCGGTGGTGGCGCGGCATCTGGGGGATTTCAGCATGATCAACTGCGCCAGCCCCGCGTATCTCGAGCGTTACGGCGTGCCGCAGACACTTGAAGATCTGGCGCAGCATCGGTTGGTGCACTACGTCGGTGTGCTGGGTTCGCGTTCGGAAGGGTTTGTCTACGAGCAGGACGGACAGGTCCACCGGGTGCCGATGGCCGGCAGTGTGACGGTCAACAGCACCGATGCCTACGAGTCGGCGTGCCTGGGCGGGTTTGGTCTGATCCAGGTGCCGCGCACCGGGATGAACACCTATCTGGACAGCGGCGAGATCGTCACCGTGCTGCCGCAATACACCGCGCCGGCGATGGGCATATCACTGTTGTACGCGCGGCAGCGGCATCTGCCATTGCGGGTGCGGGTGTTCATGGACTGGCTGGGGGATTTGATTCGTTCGACGCTCTGATTCCTGCCGCAAATCCCTGTGGGAGCAACGGCTCTCACAGGGATTTGGGGTGGATCAGAAAATCTGGGTAAACAGCCAATACAGGCTGCCCGACAACAGAATCGCCGCCGGCAACGTCAGTACCCACGCCATCAGCAGATTGCGGATGGTCTTCATCTGCAAACCGCCACCGTTGGCGACCATGGTCCCGGCCACACCGGACGAAAGCACATGAGTGGTCGACACCGGCAGACCGAACATGTCGGCAGCGCCGATGGTCAGCATCGCCACGGTTTCCGCCGAGGCGCCCTGGGCGTAGGTCAGATGGGTCTTGCCGATCTTCTCGCCGACCGTGACCACGATCCGCTTCCAGCCGACCATGGTGCCCAGCCCCAAGGCAATCGCCACGGCGATCTTCACCCACAGCGGAATGAACCGCGTGGCGTTGTCGATCTGCTGTTTGAACAGTTGCAGCTTGCCTCTGGTGTCGGCGTCGAAGCTGCCGACATTGTTCTTGTCCATCAGGCGAATGGTTTCGCTGGCCAGGTACATGTCGTTGCGCACGTTGCCCATGGCCTCGGCCGGGACTTTCGCCAGCGAGCCGTAGCCTTTGACTTCTTCACCGATGTGCCCGGTCAGGACGGCGAGGGCGGGGATCAGTTGCGGCGTGGCTTCCTTGCTTCGCACGTAGTCGGAGAGCACGGCGCGTGGATCGGCCGGTGCCGGCAGTGGCGCACTTTTCACCAGCGCTTGCTGGGTCACTTGAGCGACAGCGGCGAATTGCAGCGATTGTTCTTCCGGCATGGTGCGGTTCAGTGCATAAGCCATCGGCAGGGTGCCGACCAGAATCAGCATGATCAGGCCCATGCCTTTCTGGCCATCGTTGGAGCCGTGGGCGAAGGACACGCCGGTGCAGGTCAGGATCAGCAGACCACGAATCCACCACGGCGGCGGGGTGTTGCCTTCCGGTGCCTTGTACAGCGAACGGTTCTTCACGAACGCGCGCAGCGCCAGCAGCAACAGCGCTGCGCAACCGAAACCCACCAGCGGCGACAGCAGTAGCGCGTAACCGATCTTGGTCGCCTGGGCCCAGTCCACACCGCTGGTGCCGTCGCGACCATGCATCAACGCGTTGGCCACGCCGACGCCGATGATCGAACCGATCAGCGTGTGCGATGACGAGGCCGGCAGGCCCAGCCACCAGGTGCCGAGGTTCCACAGGATCGCCGCGATCAGCAGGGCGAAGATCATCGCGAAACCGGCGGACGAGCCGACTTGCAGAATCAACTCTACTGGCAGCAGCGCAATGATGCCGAATGCGACTGCACCGCTGGACAGCAGCACGCCGAGGAAGTTGAAGAATCCCGACCACACCACGGCCACATTCGGCGGCAGAGAGTGGGTGTAGATCACCGTGGCCACGGCGTTGGCGGTGTCGTGGAAGCCGTTGACGAACTCGAAGCCCAGTGCAATCAACAGCGCTACGCCGAGCAGCAGGAATGGGGTCCAGGTGGTGACCACCGTGCCGAGTTCGTGCATGTCGTGCATCAGGCTGTAGGCGGTGAACAGCATTCCCATGGCCAGCACGGCGAAGAACACCACGTAAGTGAAGGGGCCGGTTTTTTTGTCGAGCGCCGGCCTGCCACTGGCAGCGGAGGCCGGGCTGGCGGTCAGGGAGGGAGTAGCCATGGGCGGACAATCCTGAGCGGGGGAAGGAGTGTTGCCCATAATCGTTGCTAAATATTACAGAGAGACTGCGACAGATCAGTGTTTGGCGGATTAGCCGCGCCGCTGGTCTTCTGACTGAAGACGGTGATCGTTCCCACGCTCTGCGTGGGAATGCATAAGGTGACGCTCCGCGTCACAGGGACGCGGAGCGTCCCGGGCGGCATTCCCACGCAGAGCGTGGGAACGAGCGTGCGACTGTAGCGGCGCTGAAGAAAGGTCAGTAATCCCGGCGCTTGCGAAACGCCCAGCGCCCGGCAATCACGGTGAACGTCGCCACCAGCGCCACCAGAATCCAGAACCCTTCCGGATCGGTGGCCAGCGGCACGCCGCCAACGTTCATGCCGAAGAAACCGGCAATGATGTTGATCGGCAGCGCCAGCACCGTGACCACGGTCAGAGTGAACAGCGTGCGGTTGCTCTGTTCGTTGAGGTTGGCGGCGATCTCTTCCTGCAACAGCTTGATTCGCTCGCCCAGAGCCGTGAGGTCGTTGATGATCAGCGCGAACTCCTCGGTGGATTTGCGCAGCTCCTTCACGTCGTCCTTCTGCAACCAGGGCGGCGGCCGATTGAGCAGGCGCAGCAGCGAACCCGGTTCCAGCGCCAGCAGTCGTTGCAGGCGCACCAGCACCCGACGGTTGGCGCCGAGTTCGGCGCGGTTGGTCGACAGTCGCGAGGAGAGCAATTCGTCCTCGACCTGATCGACGCTCATGCTGGTCTTGCGCACGATCTGGGTCAGCACTTCGCCCTGGTCGCGCAGCAGGTGCACCAACAGTTCCGACGGCGAACGAAAGCACTCGCCGGCCTTCACCGAAGAACGCAGCTTGTCCACCGAGTGCAGCGGTTGCAGACGCGCACTGACAATCAGTTTGCTGCGCACGCAGACCCACAGCGTCGACACGTCCGACGACACCATGCTGCTGAGGTTGAACACCACATCGTTGACCACCGCCAGCAACGCCGAATCGACATGCTCGATGCGGGTCGAACGCGAACCTTCGTGCAGCGCTTCGAAAAATTCCTCGGGCAATTGCAGATGGCTTTTCATCCAGCGCTCGCACGCGGCGTGGGCCAGGTTCAGGTGCAGCCAGAGAAACTCATCGCTGTCGCTATCGTCTTGCAGGCAGCGCAGGGCGGTGGCCGAATCCACCTCGCGCCCGCGTTCGCCGGGGCGAAAGCGAAAGCCGTAAAGCAGGCCGAACAGGTCAGGATCGCGATGGCTGATATCGAGGCTGTGGTTCATGAAGGCTCGCTGCGAGGAGGCGTCTGTCGCGGGATTTGCAGATTCACCTGAGCCGCATCATCGCAATGTCACATGACGCTTGTGTGACGGCAGGGTGACGTGAAATCTGACCGGCCAGGGACTGTGTACCGGTTCGGATACCGAGTCGGTACACAGTCGATCTCAATTCGTGCAGGCCGCCGCCGATGCCCGGTTATCTATCACCGGCATTGGAGATTCCCCATGGTCAGCATCACGTCTGTTTCGATCAATCAGACCGTCACCACACCCACCAGCAAAACCTCGATTGCCGACACCGGTGACGACACCTCGACCACCGCAGCGGCCAGCACCGCTGTGAAGGCCGACACCAGCAAAGTCGCGGCGGGCGGTGGCGCGGCGCCGGCGGGCGACAGCAGTTCCAGCAGCGATGAATCGGATACGGTGAAGGAACTGCGCAAGCAGATTGCCGAGCTGCAGAAGCAGTTGCAGGAAGAGCAGCAGGCGTTGCAAGCGGCTCAGGCCAAGCAGGAAAGTCAGGACGCCAAGGCTGCGGATGTCGCGACGGCGCAGTCGCAGATTGCGACGACGTCGGCTTCGTTGCAGACGGCGACGGCGGCATTGTTGGCGGCGTTGCAGGATTCGGACAGCGGTACTTCCGGTTCGCTGGTCAGCACCTCAGCTTAAGGTCACCACAAAACAATGTAGGAGCGAGCCTGCTCGCGATGGCGTCCGGTCAGCCAATTCAATATTGACTGATCCAGCGCTATCGCGAGCAGGCTCGCTCCCACGGGGATTGTTGGGGTGAATCAAGTGTCTTGCTTGTTGCTCAGCACCTTGCCGGTGGTCGCATCGAAGTCCACATCGAACTCCTTGCCATCAGCAGCACGCAGTTCAACTTCATACTCATAACCATTGAAGTGGTTATCCAGATCCGTGTCGGTAATGGTCGCGCCCGGATGCAGTTTCAGCGCTTCTGCGTTCATCGACTCCAGCGATTTGATCTTGCCGGACTTGACCAGCTCAGGGATCTGGTCAACGCGAACGTCAGCCTGAGCCAGGCCAGCGGTGAGGGTCAGGGCGGCAGCGGTAAACAGGGCAGTCAGGGTTTTCATCGGTTATTCCTTTGGGTGATTCGTTTAAGTGAGTTCAGGTTAATCACCGCAACTTAATTCACCCTTAAAACGCAGCGAGCAGGCCGGACTCCCCGAGGGAGCGAGCCTGCTCGCGATACTGACGCCCGAATTTGCAGATCAGAAGCCGTTGTTCTTCAACACCTGATCCACACTGGCGGCGGCCGGGCGTTTGTAGAACTTCAGCAGCTCGCTGGCGCGGTTGGTGAAGATACCGTCGACGCCAGAGGCCATGACTTTTTCGAAGTCCACCGGCTCATCCACGGTGTAGACGTGCACCAGCAGGCCCTGATCGTGGGTGTATTTGTTCATCCATGGCTGCACCAGATCCGAATAGCTCTGATCGCCGCCGTGGGTCAGCTTCGCCGAAGGGCCGGTGCCGATTGCACCCTGTGCCTTGGCGTAGTCGATCCACTGCTTGAACTCGGCTTCGGATTTCGGCTCTTGCTTGCCGTAGAACGCGTTCTTGTCCTTCTCGCCGGATTCGGCAAAGGTCACTTTGGATTTCGGCTCGATGCTGCCTTCGCCGACCCACAGCAACAGGATTTTCGGCACCTGCGGCATTTCCTTCTGCAGCATTTCCAGGCTGCTCTTCTCGAACGTTTGCAGGATCACCTTGCCGTTGCTCTCGCCGACGCTGGCGACGTTTTTAGCCTGTTTGGCGCCGGCCGGTATCAGCCAGCCGCGGGCCTGGAGTTTTTCCTTCAGGTCATGTTCGATCCCCGGGAACAGCTTCGGCTCCTTGGTTTCGATGTACAGACCCGGCTTGTGCTTCGGGTTGGCCTGGGCGATGTCGATGATTTCATCGAGGGTCAGAATCTTCAGGCCGACGTAGGACGGGCGGGCGCGATCCGGGTACTTGGCGTTGTACCAACTGCCGGCGTCGAGGGTTTTCAGTTCGGCCATGGTGAAGGCATTGGCCGGGCTGTCCTTGCGCTCCGGGAACTTGGTCGCGACGTCGGTGGTGCGCTGCAGGTTGTCGTCGTGCAGGGCGAACAGCACGCCGTCCTTGCTGCGCTGCAAGTCCATTTCCAGGTAATCGGCGCCCAGGTCGCGGGCCAGTTTGTAGGACGCAGCGGTGGATTCCGGGGCATCGAAGGACGCGCCACGGTGGGCGATCACCGCCGGGTGCGGAATGCCCTCGGAGGCAGCGAGCGCAACCGGGGTTGGCTGGCCGGCGGCGTGGGCCTGACCGAGGCCGAGCATCAGGCTCAGCAGCAGTGCGCTTTTGGTGAACGTGGCGGGCATGTCGAGGTCCTTTCGCAGGTATTTTCGAAGATGTACCTTTTAGCAACTCAAACGAAAACGTGCTATCGCGAGACCGACATAAACGTACTGAAAGCGAAAATTTGCGCACTTTTGTGCGTTCGTTTGCAGTACGCTTGTGCACGGCAACCGCCCCGGCAGAGGGCGCGCCACGCATTGCCCTGCGTGTAGACCATCGATCCTTTTCGTGAGGTTTACCATGCGCATCACATCGCAACTCATCTGCCAGGCCGCCGACGACCTCAAGGGCTTCGTCGGCCTCAACCGCAAGACCGGCCAGTACATCGTGCGCTTCAGTGAGGACTCGTTCGGCATGGACGTGGCCGATGACGGCATCATTCCGTGCAGCGAATTCGTCTGGGCACCCACCACCGAACAGACCATGACCCTCAAGCGCGAACTGATCCAGTTGCTGCTGGACCAGAACATCGATGACCGGATCAACATTACCGAGCCGTTGCGCGTTTATATGAGTAAACGCGAAGTGCCGGAGATTGAGGCGGTGCGTAGTCTGGTGAAGGGCTGAGATGCTTCGGTGAATCATTTGCCGCCATCGCCAGCCTGCTGACGATGGCGCAATATTCATTTCCCGAACCGATACTCCCGCTCCACCCGACACACCCGCGTATGAAACGCCGAATACCACTCGGCCCGTCCACGCGCCTGAATCACCCGGTGCTCCGGATGCTCGCGCCACGCCAGAATTGCCGCCTCACTCTCCCAGTACGAAACCGTAATCCCCGCCCCGTCCGCGCCCCGGATCGAATCGATGCCGAGAAAACCCGGTTGCTCGGCAACCAATTGCATCATGCGCTCGGAGGCCTCGGCATAGCCGTTGTCGCCCTCGGTGCGGGTCGACGTGAAGATCACGGCGAAACACTCAGTGTCCGGTTTCATCGACAGTGCTCCGAGCAGGCTTCGACAAACGCCCGCACCAGCGGTGGCAAGTTCCCCTTGAGCGCCGCACGTTCCGGCTGGAACAGCGTGGCGACAAAGAACACATGGTTTTTCAGTTCGATGGCGCGCAGATCGCCTGCCGAATCGTGACCCACGGCGTGTAGTTCATGGGTCAGCAACTCCCGTTCGAACTGCGGATTCACACCGTAGCGGCAGCGATAACCTTCGCGAATTACCGACGTTTCGTACGCCCTGGCGATCAACGAACCGGGCACCAGATGAATGCTGTCCACTGCTTCCACCAGCGAGCAGGTCAGCGGTGTGAGCACTGCGCGGCTCGAGTCAGGCGAAGTTTCGCCATGCTCGGCGTCGGCCCAGCCCAGCACGTTGCGGGAAAACTCCAGCACCGCATGCTGAAAACCGCCGCAGGTGCCGAGGAAAGGGCGCTGCTGCTCGCGGGCAAAGCGGATGACCCGCAGGGCGCCGTCTTCACTTTTATAGGGGCTGGCCGGCACACACCAGAAACCGTCGAATGGTTCCAGCGGCGTCTCGGGCAGGATTCGGTCGGTGGCCAACCATTCGAATTCGACCGGACGGCGAAGGTGTTCCGCCGCCAGTCCAAGGGCGACCGGGATGGCCTGGTGGGCGGTGACTTGCGGATCGTAATCACCAATCAGGGCGATGCGCAGGGCTCTGGATTCCATGAGGACTCGCTGTGCTTGTTGAGGGATGACGCTCACTATAGATTGGCGTTCACGCACTCTAAATTGGCGTTTGCCCAAGTGATCAATGCAGCCGCGCAATACCAACTGGATTTCCCGGATCTGGCCCTGATTCTCGCCTTAGTGCGCGGCGGCTCTCTGGCCCGGGCCGCGCAGTTGTTGAAGGTCGATGTGTCGACGGTGTTTCGCGCCGTGCGCCGACTGGAAGCATCACTCGGCCAGCAACTGTTCGAAAAAAGCCGCGCCGGTTACCTGCCCACCAGCCTCGCGCAGACCCTGGCCGAGCAGGCCGAACGCGCCGAGCAAGCTTTGGAAGCGGCGCGAATCGGCGTGGAGCAGGGCGGTGAAGTGGTCAGCGGTACGGTGCGCCTGACCTGTACCGATTCGGTGTTGCAAGGTCTGCTGCTGCCGGCGCTGGCGCAGTTCATGCCGAACTATCCGGCGCTGACCATCGAGCTGAGCACCTCAAACGATTTCGCCAACCTCAGCCGCCGCGATGCCGACATCGCCCTGCGCCTGACGCGTACACCGCCGGAGCATCTGGTCGGACGTGAGCTGGCGAAGATTTCCTACCGTGTCTGCGCCAGTCAGCGTTATCTACAAAAGGTTGAAGCGACCGATCTGGCGGCACTGACCTGGATCGCCCCGGACGACTTTTTGCCTGATCACCCGACCGTCGCCTGGCGCCGTCAGCAGTTGCCCGGTGTGACGCCGAGCTATCGCTGCAACAGCATGTTGTCGGTGACGGAACTGGTCCGCGCCGGACTGGGCGTGGCGGCGTTGCCGGACTTTCTGATCGATGATGGTCTTCAAGCCCTGAGCGAACCCTTGCACGGTTACGACACCGCGCTGTGGCTGCTCACCCGCCCGGACTGCCGCGCATTGCGCTCGGTGGTCACGCTGTTCGATGAACTGGGGCGGGCGCTGCGGTTGCCGTGATCGCGTTTAACCCGGCGCCCGGTCATTGGCGAACATGCTCACGGCTTCCACCGCTTCGCTGGCGCCGTCACGAATCTGCAAAATCACCGTACCGGCCTGATCCGCCAGTTCGACACCCTGCGCCGCGCGACCACGGGTGCCGTCCATGCTCTTGATCGCCTGACGGGTTTCGGTCTGGATCAGGCCGATCATGTTGGAAATTTCCGCTGTCGAGCCGCTGGTGCGTGCCGCCAGTTGCCGAACTTCATCGGCTACAACGGCAAAGCCACGACCCTGCTCGCCGGCACGCGCAGCTTCGATGGCGGCGTTCAGGGCCAAAAGGTTGGTCTGATCGGCAATAGCGCGGATGGTGTTGACAATGGCGGTGATCTGCTCGGAGCGCTCGCCGAGTTGCGCGATCAGGGTTGAGGATTCGGCGATGTCGTCGGCAATTTCGCGCATTTCACTGGCCGCTTGCTGAATCACTTGCGTACCTTGCTCGGCAACTTTTCGGGTGGTCACCGAGATGTGATAGGCGGCGCTGGCACTGCGCGCATCCTGCTCGTGCTGCTCGACCCGAGCGGTCACGTCCGACGCGAACTTCACCACTTTGCACAAGCGGCCGGCAGCGTCATAGACCGGGTTGTAGTTGGCTTCAAGCCACACGGTCTGCCCGCGTTTGTCGACGCGTTCGAATTGGCCCTGAAACAGTTCGCCCTGATTCAATCGGCGCCAGAAATCCTGGTAGGCGCTGCTGTTGACCAGTTGCGCGGGGCAGAACAAACGGTGATGTTTGCCTTTGAGTTCGGCGAGGGTGTAGCCCATGCGCGTCAGAAAATTCTGATTGGCAGTGAGAATATTGCCGTCGAGATCGAATTCGATCACCGCCATGGCGCGGTCGATCGCCTGCAATTTCGCATTGGCTTCGCTTTCCTGCTGCACTTTGGCGGTGACATCCATGGCGTACTTGACCACTTTCACCACGCGACCCGAGTCATCCTTGATCGGGTTATAGCTGGCTTCGAGCCAGATTGGTCGGCCCTGGCTGTCAATACGTTCAAAGGTGCCGGACTGGAACTGGCCGCTTTTCAATCGCGACCACAACTCGGTGTACTGATTGCCACGGGCAAACTCGGGATAACAGAAATGGCGATGGGGCTGGCCGACTACCTGTTCACGGGTGTAACCCATGGTTTTCAGGAAGTTGTCGTTGGCGCGCAGAACGACACCGTCGACATCGAATTCGATCACTGCCATGGAGCGGTTGATCGCCTCCAGCAGGCCGGCTTGTTGGTTGATGGTGTTTTGGAGATCGACGAGGGCAGTCTTGTGGCGGTTGAAAATCATGTTCATGGCACTCTGGAAATAGGACTGAAGGTGGGGTCCCTGTTTCCGCGTCAGCCAGCCAGATATCTCGATGGCTGGAAGCAGTGTGCCAGCATCCCGGCTGGCGGATTAACTTATACAAAACTTTATAAACTTGTACAAGAAATCGATTTTTCTCAATTTTGTACAAGTTTTTTCAGGCGGGTGATCGGCTCAACGCTACGCTGATTGTGTTACGTCCCGTGTGCTTGGCCGTGTACAGCGCCTTGTCGGAATCTTCGAACCACTCAAGGGCATCGGCGTAAGAGGTTTGATAGCGAGCAAGCCCGATACTCAGGCTGACTCGCAGCTCGGGGACGTCGGGATCGCGGTATCGATCCATTCCCTGACGCAGTTGCTTCATCAGCGCTTCGGCCTTGCTCAGGGGCAGGTTGGGCAGGATCACGCAGAATTCGTCGCCGCCGTATCGTCCGGCCAGCTCGCTTCCGTCGAGCACGAACTTCAGCTCGTGACTCAATTGCCGCAGCACCGCATCGCCGACGATGTGTCCGTAACTGTCGTTGATCGACTTGAAATGATCGATGTCGATCAGCGCCAGAATCGCTTGGGAATTGTGCTGCCGGCACTGCTGGAACTTGAGATGCAGCAGGTCTTTCCAGGCGCCGTGGTTGAGCAGGCCGGTCAGGCTGTCGGTGCGGCTCAGGGCGCTCAGAGTGCGTTTGTGTTCGGCGAGTTTGATCGCCAACCGATAGCAAACCATTCCCAAAGCCAGCGGATAAAGCGTCAGCATCGGCAGGCAGGCCCAGACTTGAGTCTGCGTGGCCGTCAGAGTGAACTTGACCCCGAACATTGACCAGCCCAGCAGCACGCCAATCACCTGGGCGAGCGCGCCAAGCCAGAACAGGCGCACGCCACCGGCGGCCACGTTGTTCATGGTCATCATCGACAGAATGGTCACGGTGGTCAGTGGGTTGAACTGGAAACAGGCGGTCCAGAAACCGCCGAACACCGAGTCATAGAGCAGGTTGCGGCGTTCGGCGCGATAGGGAAAGGCCGAGCGGGTCGACCATTGATAGGCCACATGCGGCCAGAGAAAGCCGTTAAACAGCAACAAGGTCCAGAGCCAGGACGGCATGTTCAACGGATACACCGCGGCGCCCACACTGAAGAAGCCGATGCCCAGCCCGATGGCTCGCGGCAGGTAAATGCGTCTGGCGAATGACAAGCCTTTGCCGCGTTGGTTTTCCATGGTGTTCTGCGCCAGATTCATTCTGAAACACTTTGCAGTGTAATTCTTCAGCGTGACCGTTCATCGGCCAATGGCAGGCATTGTCATTTATTCCAGCGGGAAAATTCAGTGTCCTTGTGAGCCATTTACTGTGGCGCAGGCCTGATCTAGAGCTGATAGCAGGCCAGGAACATGTCGATTGCAGAATCGACCACGGCATTTTGCATCGTGCTCTCGAGCGAGGGCTGGCCCAGGGAGATCTGCGGCCAGAAGGCAAAGGTTTTCAGCAGCCCCTGCACTTGATGGGCGGCGAACTCTGGATCGACCGGTTTCAATCGACCATCCACCTGGGCGGCACGAATCCACACGGTCACGCTTTCCTCACGTTCGCCCATGCGCGCCACCATGTTCTGCGCGCGTTCCGGCGAATGGATTGCGGCGGCTATGGCGACACGGGCCAGATTCATGAAATTGTCGTCTGCCATCATCTGCAGCTTGGCCATCAGCATCGTTCGCAATTGATCGCGCAAAGGCTGATCCGGCTGATAGGACACGGCTTGCTCAGTGCTGATTCGTGCCCACAACTGATTGAGAATTTCGGCGAAAAGCTCTTCCTTGCTGGGGAAATGGTTATACACCGTACGCTTTGATACCCCGGCCGTGGCCGCGATCTTGTCCATGCTGGTGACCTCAAACCCGTTGGTTCGGAATTCGGCGATCGCGGCCTGGATGATGGCTTCGCGTTTACGGTCGGTGAGGCGCGTTGGAGCTGTCATAAATTCGATTCGGCAGAAAAAGGTGAAATTACACTCGGCAGTTTACTTGTCACCGGGTTTGATGCAACCTAGAAAGTACACCGATCAGTGTAATGTTGCCTTAATCGGTACAACCTAAAACCAGATGTCCGGCTGATGCGTGCGTGCCTTGGCCATTTATCGTCCCACCGTGGAAAGCCGTGAATTGCGCGGTGTTTCCGGAGTCATTCAGTCATGGCCAAATCCATTGCTTCTGCGGGCAGTCAAACCCCTGAACCTTCGCGTCAGGCCGAAGGTGTATTCCGCAATCACGCGCCGGTGCAGCGCGAAGGTTTGCGCAAGATGCTGCGGATCATGTGGAACATGATCTTCCACAAACCACGCAACACTCGGCCGGCGGCAGCCATTCCGGTGCAGCCACTGACCCGCGCTGACCTGATCGCGGCCCCCAACCACAGCGTTTATCGCCTCGGCCACTCGACCTTGCTGCTGAAGCTGCAAGACAAGTTCTGGATCACCGACCCGGTGTTTGCCGAGCGCGCTTCGCCTGTGCAATGGGCCGGCCCGAAACGCTTCCACCAGCCACCGATCAGCATCGACGAGTTACCGCCGATCGAAGCGGTGATCCTGTCGCACAACCATTACGACCACCTCGACTACGAGGCCGTGTTGAAACTGGCAGACAAGGTAAACGTGTTCCTGACCCCGCTGGGCGTCGGCGACACCCTTATCAAGTGGGGCATCGATGCCGACAAGATTCGCCAGTTCGACTGGTGGCAGGGCACAGAAGTCGCCGGCATCCGCTTCATCGCCACCCCGTCGCAGCACTTCTCCGGTCGTGGCCTGTTCGATGGCAACCAGACCCTGTGGGCTTCGTGGGTGATCATCGATGGCGACACGCGGATTTTCTTCAGTGGTGACAGCGGTTATTTCGACGGCTTTAAACGCATTGGGGAACAGTACGGCCCGTTCGACGTGACCCTGATGGAAACCGGTGCCTACAACGTCGAATGGCCTCACGTGCACATGCAGCCGGAAGAGACCCTGCAAGCCCACATCGATCTCAAGGGCCGCTGGCTGTTCCCGATCCACAACGGCACGTTCGACCTGGCGATGCATGCCTGGCATGAGCCGTTCGACCGCATTCTTGCGCTGGCCTGGGAACGCAGCGTGTCGATTACCACGCCGAAAATGGGCGAGGCGTTTAACCTGATGCAACCGCAACGTGGGGACGCGTGGTGGTTGGAAATGGAACAAGAGGTGTCAGAAAAGGGGCGCGTTGCTTGTAGCGGCTACAAGGCTGGGTGAGTTTTCCTACCAGCACTGGTTCTTGTTGCTGACAGCCGTTTCCTGCGGCTTCGGTAGGCTTGGTCGCGAGTGAAATGACTCACTCGTGATTGGCTTAAACAAGGATTAGAAAAATGAAATTCCGCTTTAAACGCAGCATGAATACGCTGGCGCGAATCATCCTGCTTTCGCTGACCAGCAGCGTCGCCCTCGCAGCGCCTTCCAGTGCAGCACTTGAATACGCAAGCGCCAGCGAGCTGAGTGCAATGATGGTCAACAACGAATTGACCTCGGTCGCATTGGTTCAACACCTCATCACACGCATTGCGGATCTGGACAAGCAAGGCCCGTCCCTCAATGCCGTTATCGAAATGAATTCCCAGGCTCTCGACATCGCAGCCGCGATGGACGATGAGCGTGCGCAAGGCAAGAGTCGTGGCCCGTTGCACGGTATCCCGGTGCTGTTGAAGGACAACTTCGATACCGCTGACGGCATGCAAACCAGTGCCGGCTCGTTGGCCATGGTCGGACAACCGGCGGCTCAGGATGCTTTCACGGTTAAACAACTGCGCGATGCCGGCGCCATCCTGCTGGGTAAGGCCAATATGAGCGAGTGGTCGGGCATGCGTGATATGTCTCTGCCCCTGGGGTGGAGCGGGCGTGGCGGTCAGGGGAAAAATCCTCATGTGCTGAGTGAGAGCACCTGTGGTTCCAGTTCTGGCCCGGCGGCTGCGGTAGCCGCCGGTTTCACACCACTGGCGTTGGGGACTGAAACCAATGGTTCGATCAGTTGCCCGGCGTCGGCCAACGGTGTGGTTGGCGTCAAACCGACGCTGGGTTTGTTCAGTCGCTCCGGCATCGTGCCGATCACCCGCCTGCAGGACACGCCGGGCACGCTGACCCGTACCGTGCGCGATGCCGCGCTGCTGTTCAACGTCATGCAAGGCATTGACGTTTCGGACAGCGCCACTGCCGACGCGCCCACTGGCGTCGACTACACCGCACTGCTTTCCAGGAACGCCTTGCGAGGTAAACGGATCGGTTATCCGATCGCGTACACAGGGTCCCACGATACGAAGCTGAGCCCGAGTCTGGAGATGCTGGTGGCTATGGCAACTCTGGAGGAGCAGGGCGCCACGCTGGTCCCGCTGACTGTGCGTCTTCCGGATATCGATGACTACATCGATGGCCTGATGGGCGGGATGAAGCATGAACTGCCCGAATATCTCGCCAGCCGCCAGGGGATGCCGATCAATTCATTGCAGGCATTGATCGATTTCAACCAGGCCATCCCCGGTGAGGAGCAACACGGCCAGCAGATGCTGGAGGCCATCAACGCGTCGGCGCTTTCCCACCAGGAGGCGAGCGTACTGATTACCACCATCAGCCAGAACTTCAAAGACGCTATCGATGAGCAGGTGCGTGAGCACAAACTGGATGCCCTGTTCGCCGAATCGGACGGCTTTTCCCAGTTCTCCGCTGCGACCGCAGGCTACCCGGCAATCACCTTGCCCTCGGGCATGAGCGATGACGACACGCCGACCTCCGTGTTCTTTTACGGCCAGCCGTGGAGCGAGCCACAGTTGTTTGCCATGGCATACAGCTACGAACAGGCTTCGATGGAACTGCGGTATCCGCGGTTCAAGGAGTAAACACCTTGTTGGCAGTGCGTTGTCTTCGACTATTTGGAGCACTGCCGTATCAAGCGAACACCACCTCAATTCGGCCCTCTTTGCGAGAGCGGGGGGCCGGTTTGACCACAATCTGCACATCTCGGCCGAGGTGGGAAAGGCATTCCATCATCTTGGCCTCACTGATGCCGCGGAATTTTCCTCTCAGCATTTCGGATAGCTTGGGTTGTGATAACCCCAAGATTTCAGAAGCTTGAGATTGAGTGAGATGACGCGCTTTGATGATTTCACCGATCTTTGCGGCGAGTTGAGACTTGACCTGCATTTCACTGGCGTCGGGCAAGCCGAGGTCTTGATAGACGTTGCCGCTGCCTTCTTCGATTTCAATCATTTCTAAGTTCCTTTCGCGTGGTCCTGAGCGGCTTGAAGTCTCTTTCGGATCAGATCGACATCGCACTGCGCGGTTTTTGTACCGGTGGTCGACTTTTTCTGAAAACAATGCAGGACGTAAATTGCATTGCCAAAACGGACCGTGTAAACGGCGCGGTAGGTATTCGTATCAAAGTCCTCAATCAACTCGAGGACACCCGCGCCTCCAAACCCCTTCAGAGGTTTTGCATCTGGATGTCTGAGACCGCTTTGGGCCAAATCCAGTGCGTAACCAAAAACATCCTGTACATCAGTGGGCATCTGCTTGAGATCTTTCTTGCTACTGCTAACCCACAGGAGTGGCTTCCTTGTACTCATGCGAAAAATATACCTATATTGGGATAATCTCAATCAATTGGTTCAGTCAGCCATCGCATAATCTCCATGACTCGCTGATTCCGGCATCGCACTTCTGACATTTCCCCCACGCCCCGGCGCAAACCCCGGAAAGAACACCAACCCCTGCGCCTCGAACCGATAGGTCAACGCCAGCCGCACCGCATCCGCCACGTCCTGCTGCGCTTCGAATCGCTGTATGTCGTCTACTGAAACCTTGGCCTCTCGCGACAACTGTTCAACGCTCCAGCCCAACATCCCTCGGGCCTGGGCGCAATGGGTGGGGGTGAACTGGAAAAGGGCGATACGTTCGAGGATGAGGTTCATCGCTGAAGAGGCCATGGTGTGCTCCGGGCTCGAGAGTGCTGATGGAAAATGTACTGTGTTTTTGTACAGTTGTTTTCGGCCGGGATCAAATGCATTTTTTGATTTGCCCTAGTTCGCCGTCTCCAACCAGACGGACGGTGCCTGACCGAGGATCCGGCGGAACATCGTCGAGAACGCCGCCGGGCTGTCATAGCCGAAATCCAGGGCAATCCGCGTCACTGCTTCACCCGCCGCCAGCCGTGCCAGTGCCAATACCACGCAGGCGCGCTGGCGCCATTGACTGAAACTCAGGCCGGTCTGCTGACGAAACAGTCTGTTGAAGGTGCGTAAGCTTACGTGCAGCTGATCGGCCCAATGCTGGGGTGATTGGTGAGCATTCGGCTGATGCAGAAAGGTCTGACACAATTCGAGCAGTCTTCCGTCAGACGGCAGCGGGATATGCAACGGTAACGGTGCACTGCGCACCAATTCATGCAGCAACAGATCGATCAGCACTCCGTCGCGCCCGGTCAGGTCATAGGCCAGCGGCAGCTCCACTGCTTCCATCAGCAAGTGCCGCATCAACGGCGACACACTGATCACCTGACAACGCTCGCCCAGATCCACCGCCCCCGGCTCGATATACAAACTGCGCGTGCTGACCCCCAGCATCAACACCTCATGCGCCACACCCGGCGGAATCCACACCGCTCGCTGCGGCGGCACCACCCAGTTGCCATCATGCGTGCTGACCTGCATCACCCCCGTCGCGCCGTACAACAATTGCGCCCGTCGATGCGTATGACGTGGCAACAGATAGCCGTGGGAATAATCCGTACCGATCGCCACCACCGGGCGTGGCGTGTCATCCAGCAGATTGATCGAAACATTGCGCATCGAGCGGCACCCGGCAGTTGGCGTAAACGCGAACATTATTGGCTGACTTGCTGAAGCAGGCCAAGCACCGACGCTCTATCGTCGACCGCTCCCCAACCACGGACGACGCGCCATGTTCTACCTCTTGCTGACACTTTTCGGCTGCCTGACCGGCATCACCGCCGTGCTCTTCGGCTTCGGCGGCGGCTTCGTCGTCGTGCCGCTGCTGTACCGCATGCTCACCGCGAGCCACGGCGCCGACGACCCGATCAACCAATCCGCCATGCACATCGCCGTCGCCACCTCGACCTGCGTGATGATCGTCAACGCCCTGGTCGCCACCGGCAAACATCGCCGTGCCGGCAACCTCATCCGTGATTACCTGTGGCCCTTGGGCGGGTTCATCGGGTTGGGCGCGGTCGTTGGCGCAATCGCAGCGGTGTGGGTCAGCGGCGAAGTCATTCGCTATGCCTTCATCGCTTATCTCGGCGTAACGATTGTCGATTGTCTGCTGCGACGCGGCTTTCTTACGCAATCCGAAGGCGTTATCCCACGGCGACTGGGAACGCTGGAATCGTCCGGCGGCGGTGTAGGCATCGGCGCCATCGCAACCTTTCTCGGTGTAGGAGGAAGCGTCATGACCGTGCCGTTGTTGCGGCGTTGCGGGTTGAGCATGTCGCAGGCGACTTCGATGGCCAATCCATTGAGCGTGCCTGTGGCATTGGCGGGGACGCTGACTTACATGTTGTTGGCGGGGTTCAGCGAGACAGAAATCGGGCCATGGTTTGTCGGGTATGTGGATCTGCTGGCGTTTGCGGTGCTGACGCTCGGATCGTTGCTGGGGATTCGACTGGCCACGCCGTGGATCGGGCGGATACCTGATCGGGTGCATGCTTGGGTTTATATTGGATTGTTGGTTATTGTGATGTTGGGAGTGTCGATGAAGTAATCGTCTACCGACAGACCCATAATCCATCGTCCCCAGTATTTATCAGAGATCAAGGATGCTGATCTTCAACTGCACCGAAGCTGCCAGCAAGTTCTTCAGTCGCGTCCATCAGGGCAAAAAGATCACCCCGGTGGATTTCGCCCCGCCGTCATCAACCATCGAAGATGATGAGATGGGCAGTGGTGTCGAACAGTGGCTGGTGCATGCGATCACCGTGCAACGAAAGCATGTGCTGTTCGCCATGCATATCAAGACTCGCTATTGCATGGTTTTCGCCGACATGAAAAAGGCTGATCTGGATGCATTTGTGGGGCAATTCGCTGATCGCTGGTTCAACGGTGTAATGCTTCATGCAACCCATCACGGGCTCTCCGAGTGGATTGATATCGAACCGTTGATTGAGCGATTCCAGTGGATGTGTCGACCGCAGCAGTTCTATCGCCGCAGCCATCGCAGCGCACAAAAACACATCGATGAAATTGCCTGGGTCTTCCAGGACAAGGCCGCAGGGGCCGGTTGTTTACCGCCTCATGAAGTCGCAGCCATGGTGTTCGACGCGCAGATGAACGACACCCCAAGAAACAGCAAGGGCGCCAAGGGTTACTACTACCCGGATGAGGAGATGACCGTTCATTGGCTTCGTCGTTATTGCGCTCTGGATGAGGACGAAGTTCAAGTGGCCAAGGACCGGCGCAAGCAAGTGTATCGGGAGATCGCAGCAGTCGAGCGCGCAGCCTGGCTGGAAGAATACAACCGACGAAACTCGATTACTTAAGCAACCCTCGCCATAATCCGCCCCGCATTCACTAGCGCCGGCACTTATGTCCCGGCGCGACCTCCGACTCACTCAGGGATCGATCCATGCTCAAGGGACTGTTGCGCCTGGCGCCATATGCCGCCGCGTTGTTTTCACTGCTTTCCACCGCTCAGGCTGACGACGGCAGACGTGTGTTTACCGGCACGCTGGGCAAGACGCCGATTGTGGTCGAGCTCAATACACAGCAGCTGGATGAAGTGACCGGTCGCTACTTCTACGAGAAGTATCACCGCGATTTGGCCCTCAGCGGCGCGTTGCAGGACAGCACGCTGACGTTGGTCGAGGGCAACAATCGCTACGGCGATGACAAGCCTTTGCCGACCCTCAAGCTGGAAGAAACCGCCAACGGTTGGCGAGGCGAATGGCAAAACCCGAAGGGCAAAAAGCTGCCGGTACAACTGGTCGAGGCCAAACTTCCAGCGCCGACTGCAACGACGTTGCCCTTCATTGCCACTTTGCCGAAAGACGATCCCTACGAGTATTTGCGGTTACAGGGGCTCAAGCTCAAACCGGGGAAGAAAGACAACTTCATGGGCTACGACCTGCAATGGTGGGCGGAGCCGGAGTCGAAAATCTCTTTCTTCAGTATTGAGTCCGGTTATCCCAAACAGGAGCAACAGCGGATCAACGAGCAATTGTTGGGACGGCTCTGGAAAGAGGTCATCAGTTATCACGCCTGCATGCTGCAAGGTGGTGAGAATGCCGAGCAATGGCAAAGCGTCGCGCCCACGTTTCTGTCGTCCGATATCGTCAGCCTGAACATCAACACCGGTTACGACTGTGGCGGCGCGCATCCGGATGTCGGCAACTCCCCGATCAATCTCAATGTTCATACTGGGCAAGCGATAAAGCTGGAAGACGTTTTGGCAGTGGGTGGGCGTGAAGGTACTTCGACTGGAACAAGCGAAGGCGAACAGAGGGAGGAGTTTGCGCGGTGGCTTATAAAGCAGTTCACCTCGCTGTATCCCGATGAAATGAAGAAGCCCGCCGAAGGTGATGAAGACAGCTGCGACTACACCGATGAAAACGTCTGGGGCGTTTTCGATTGGTACTTCACCGCCAAGGGCATCTACCTGGGGCCGTACTTCCCTCGCGTACAACGTGGTTGCGATGAACCCGAGTGGTCGATCCTGCCGTACTCAGTCGTCAAACAACACCCCGGCGCCGTCCAACTGCAACTGCCCAAGGGCTAACCATCACGCCAGACCCGGCGCTTCACGAATGATGAAGTGATCCAGGTTCTCGATATTGGCATTGAAGACCTCGAAAGGCTTTTCGGGGTTCTTCTTGCCCGGCACCTGCTTCAACTCCGGCGTCACGCCATAGAAGAAGCAGAACAACTCCTTGTCGCTGTCGATCGCGTGCTTGATCTCTTCCAGAAACGCCTTGCGCTTGCGGTAGTTGTCGATCAGCTTCTTGTTGAGATAGACACTGACCGGATAAGGCTTCTTCTTACTGTCATCCGGTTTCTTGAACCAGACCTTGTCCTCGAAATCGATCCGGAAACTGGCGCTGTGAAAGTCCTCGATCTTCTTGATCCGGCCCCAGTAAATCAGCCCCTTGTTATCCATCAAGTACTCGATCTTCTTGAAGAACGAACTGTACGGCGCCGTATGCTCGCCAATCTTCAACGGCATGCGCTTGAGCAAATCCTTGTCCGCGAAGTTCGACACAAAACACTCCACGGGGTGAGCGAAGACACTGGTCTTGTCCGGCGCCGTCTCACGACTCGGCGACTCTTTTGAGGGGGTAGCCGCCACGCGCACCGGATCATCCCGCAACACATCCGCCGCCCCCGCAGGCGCAGCAGGCTTGCGCATATACTCACGACGCGTCAGCAACAACTCCGACGGAAAATGCTCCTCCCGCCCGTCATCCGCTTCCCCATCCGCCGCCTCAACCCCCGACGCCGACGTCTTCAAACTCACATACGGACAACCCGCCACATGCTGCGTACCGGGCAGATTCTTGAAGTGCGGCGTACGCACGTAATTCACGTTCTTGGCGTTGAACGTGCCCAACTCGTTGGAAGCGTCGAACGCCGCACGACAGGCGTCGTTAGGGCACTGGAAGTGTTCCTTCGCAGAATCGAACGCCACCGTCTCATCGAAATTGAGATCGCGAACGTCATAGATCGACAGTTTGTCGTCGAGGCTGAGGCAGTAGGCGAGGTCGAATTTCATGGTGGGGCTCGGGTCCTTGAGTGGGAGAGGGGTATTAATAGCGGGTGGTGGGGTGTGTTGCACTGATTGTTTTCAGAATGATGCAGAACCCGTCTGCCGAGGATTGGCTGTCCCCGATACTCCGGGTCATAAAACAACCGCTGCTTGAGTTTTTCAAGCAGCGGTTGTTTGATATCAGTAACTACGCAGCATTCGTGAAGCTTTACGCCACCAGGATTCCTGCCGATTGAACGGATCCTCTGCAAGCAAACACGGCATGTCCCGTAACCGAATCCACGGCTCATCCTGCCAGTGCAACGTGCTCAGCGACATCTTCGGCCAGCTCAAAACACTCAATGTTGGACGCTCAACCGAGCGCATCGGACGGGCATCTCGCAGCGCAGGCACAACCTGATGCGTCACCCACTCGCGAAGCTGCCGATACTCGGGGCTGTAGTGATAGATCAGCAGCGCATACACACCTGACTCGCTGACCATCAAGTGTTCTCCGGCTTCGCCGTAGGTCTCAACGCGCATCATCTGCCGCTGATCGGCATCGAGTTTGCGCAGCTGTCGCTCATCAAGATATTTGCCCATCAACCGCCCCAGTTCATGGACGCAGAACCAGGCCTGGTTCTCCACCAGAAGGGCATGCAGGTGGGTTTTGTTGAGGGGAAAACGAGTCGGAAGCAGCTACTTAAAACTCGCTGGGCAGTAGAGAAAATCTTTCCATTGTTCAAGATTGTTACGACAGAGGTTATGCGCCGATAAGTATCCTGTGCGATTTACAAAAAAACTGCGCAAATCAATGTTTGATAAATGCGCAGTTTCGTATTGGTCGATCAGTCTTTTACCTGCCATTTGACATACTCAGTCGGCAGCAGTTTTGTAATTTCGTCGCTGTCCATCTGACGTAAGTTGTAAGTGCGCTCGAATTGTTTAAAGGTGAAAGGCAGACGGCGAATTCCACCTAGCCCAGCTTTGCTCTTCGGGTCGCAGCGATCTTTCTTTTGTCGTTGGCTAGTCACTCCTTTTTTTACCGATCCATCGGGCATCGCATAAAGCGCATTTGCAACGGGCCAAAAACTTCGATGCGCGTAGATTTCTTGACGTGACGTCATTTGTTCCGCCATTTCCCCCCAAGGCGATCTCAGGGATCCTAAGGCCACCTTGGCTGCGGTGCCATGCAGACTCACAAGATCCCACGCGGTTCGTGCAACGAGTCGATATGCCAATCTGGGAGACTGCATTATGTAGTGCGGCTTCGCTAAAGGTTTTCCTACACCAGCACCTCGTCCTTTACTCGTTAAGCTGTCGATGAAAGCTAGTGAGATCCATGCCCACATTCCATGATTCGACAAGAGGGAAAACCGATCAACACCGCCCACAAAAACGTGATTTGATAGGTACTCGCCTAGCTCAAAGCTTGTGGAAAACTTTTTGGAAAAATCGATTAGATATGCACTATCAACAACATCGGTAAATGTATCGTTCTCTAAAAGCTCCTTTGGAGCCGCCCCGATAGGGTTGTCTAACCAAGCAGCAAGCTTGGCAATGCCTACTTCACTAAGTGATCTGACTTGGCTTGTCATGATGACGCACCTTCCATATCGGCTAAAACTTCAGCCATGTGATGTTTAAAAATCCCTTTTGCTGCGAATCTCCGAACAACATCATCGGCCCAGTTTTCTTGAGCTAGGTTATCGTCTTCATAGGACTCATCGGGCAGGTTAGTACCCAACATGATGATAAAGTCCGTCCATGCGGAAATCCAAGTTTCGGAGTCATCAAGCGCCGAGGGGTCTTTTGCGATTGCAATTGCAATTTGACGCATTACTTCCGGCATGACGAGAGAACCAAACCAAGGCTGGTTTACTGCAGAAGCGGCAGTGGGGAATAAAGATCGCTCAACTAGTACATTCGGTTTTTCACCCTGTCCTTTGCCTTCTGGAAGTATAAGCTTCCAAGCTATGCCATGAAGATCGGTGGGTTCAATGTCGACTAGGCTGGAACCGAGATTTCCTGCTTCGTCTAACGCTCTAACACCGTCTGCATAACCAACGAGCAGCGATTCGCCTGGTTTGTTAAAAATGAATCTGAACTTTAAAGGCTTATCTGTGGCGATATCCCGAATGCTCATCGAGGTTTTTTTGAAATCGAACAGAGGGCCAAGTTCGAAGTACTCTTCTGTACTTCCCGCTTGGACGATACAGCCCATTAGCACGGATGGATCAAGATCTGCTGCCGCATAATCGAAGCTGTCCACCCAAAAAACTCTTCCGTCAGACGAATCATTTCTAACTCGAACCAAGAAATGTTTCTTGTCAATCTGCCTTAGCCGGGTTGGGTTAGTCGTCCTCGTTATTTGTCCCATCGGACACCTCCTGATACTTCACGCGGATTTCAAGCTGTCGCTTACGATCAAAGCCATCAACTGATAGCCAAGAGTTTTCATCCTCCAAGCGGAAGCTCATTGTATTAAGGGCAGCAGTAAAATGGGAAACTTTAGAGTGTTTACGTGGATATGATGATTCATCACCGATCCAAAAGTCAGCGGCATCCCAAAGCTTGAATGCGTCACCAATAACAGTGGCGTAGGCTAATGTAATCGTACAGTCAATCGGGAAAGTGAATCCCTCTGCTGCATTCGCACGAACCTCGAATCCTTCATCGAGGATTTTGAGTACAACAGGTTTTGGTTTTGGCTTTGGAATATCTACCGGCGGCAGTTGTTCACCCCTAGGAGTTTCTGGCGTAACTCCACTCCCTCCTAAACGTTTGACAGGGGGCGAAGCTGGATCGGAAAAATAAATCGCTAAGGCGGTTTCGTCTTTTTTGCCCTCTGGTGAAATCAGTTGAACTAATCGAAGTGCAGCATTGCGGACTGCATTCAGCGCGTCATTGGGAGAAAAGTATTGAGATACGACTTTTGGGCGCCGAGCATTCCAGTTACGATGCGTTGGCTCTTCGGCAGCGACTAGCAAATCAGAGAGTTTTGGGTCTTGAATAAAGGTAAGTGCCATTACTGGGACGATGATTCTTGCAGCCTTCAACCTTTTTTCGCCATCGATTCCTAAGTCTTGTCTAACGAACAACTCTTGGCTCTGTTCTGCATTCTCGTCTTGCTGGAGGAAAACTGTGAACGTTGCAATGGATGTTTCTTTCGGTTGTTTCTTTTTGACTGGGATAAGAAAATCTACTGAAACTAATTCGGATTTTCCGAATTTTTCTTTCAAAGACGTTAGCTCAACTTCTTTGAATGCATTAACCGTCAGTTTCGCCTCTTTAGACCACGAATCATTTGTCGTAGCGGTGACCGCTTCATTCGCGTTCCGTGCAGTTAATGCGAGAAAATTACGATATCCCTTGCTCAGTCGGCATTGTTCTCCCATGTCATCCGCTACGTCTGCGATGCTTGATGAATCTAAAGTAATGTTGCCGACTTTTACCACTAATCGACCGCGATTGATGGCAAAAAAGAATTCGTTGATAACCGCATTGCGCAACGCTTTTTCCGTTATATCTTCTGCCGGCATCGGGACTATGAAGGTCGTTCCGGCTTCCGCTCTTCTAGCTAGACCAAGCTCTGCCTTGATTCCTTCGAGCATCTGAGTGTTTTCTACAGGGATTGCTAGCTCATTTGGATCACTGATTGCTCCCCATCTAGCTTCCTTTGCCCAGCGCCTGCTGTCCTCCGGTAGCTTGTAATTACGTTTGAAGCGGCAGCAGCCAAAGAGCAGCTCTAGTCGATCCGATTTACGCTTGGTCAGCGCAAAAACGCTCCTTAGCTTGCTAGCTAAGTACAAGGTGATTTTCCCTTGACCTGCCCCCCCGTTAGACTTAGTCGTTTTCGCGCCTTCACCTTCTCGAAACCAGAATGCATTCCAATTTTGCGTTGGTCCCTCGAGTGAGGAGTCCGTGTAGCATCCCTCCAGTCCAGTTGTTCCGAAATCCTCGATTACCAGAAACGTCATCTTCGCTGGTAGTTGATCGTTCTCGATCAGTTCGCCGGCTTGGAAGTGCTTAATCCAGTCGTCTGAGAAAATGGAGCGGGCGAACTTAGTAGTGGCCAAGTCTACCGTGGCCAGCTTGTATTCAACGCGCACGACGCTTTCACTGCTCCGCGCGTCCAAGGGATTCTGCAAGGTTTCACGAACGAGGATTTCAACGCTAGTACGTTCCTCATCCGCAAAATTGTCATCTGAAATGCTTGATCCCGAAGTCTCATTCGGATTTAGCGGGCGAAACTGCCAATGAACCACAATCAAATCTCCCTATCATTAGTAGATTCAGAACAATTAGTGCCTACAATTTGAAGTCGCCACCAGCTGCGTTTTCTGCGTCGGAAAAACGAGTCTTGGCTTGGTCTAGCTCCTTCTGCAAAGTCTTGAAGATTTTCTTTATGTCCTCATCACTAAAACTGTAGGCACTGCGGTTGGATAGGTTTCCGATCAAGCGAATATCATTGAGCGCTCGATTTACACGCTGCTCAGCTAATCGTACGAATTTTTCTCTTTTTTCTGACATTTTTCCTCAAATCTCCTACAAGGTTTCAGGAATATTCCTGAAACCTTTGGGTAATGTTTAGTGAATTTTTCTTCTTTAGTCAATTTTTTTTGCAGGCTGATTGCCATCACTCGCGGTGTGATGCTGCTCACGTCGCAAAAAAGACGGTGGCGTGGGGCATAGAGAGAGACGTATCAGACGAGGTGGCTGTTAAATTAAGAAGGCCCCTCAAAGAGATCAGGCCAAGACACGTTTTTTTGATTACAATCCTTGATCGCATTTAGGATCCAGCTGATCTCAGCCTCAGGCTTGCGAATTCCGCACTCCCAAAGCTCGAAGACACGCCATCCTTGCTGCAGAAGCTCGTTTTTTTGCCTGATGTCTCGCTTCACGTTTTGATCGAATTTTAGCTGCCAAAATTCTTCGTGAGTTCGAGGGGTTGTGGCGTATTTACAGCCAGGGTGTCTGTGCCAAAAGCAGCCATGAATGAAAATGCAGACGTTGTAGCGAGGAAGCACAATATCTGGCTTGCCTGGAAGCTTCCGAGAATGCAGTCGATACCTGAAACCGTGTCGGTGCAGCAGCTTGCGGACCTTCATTTCGGGAGATGTATTACTGCCGCGGATACCGGCCATCATCCGAGACCTGACTTCTTTACTGACTATGTCCATGACTGAGCCCCAGATGAATTTGCCTTTAGGCCGAGATACCAATATCGAATGTGACACTGCGCTTTCGAAGCCAATTCAGATTGTCGACCTTTTCGCAGGCCCTGGAGGTCTTGGTGAGGGTTTCGCTTCTTCTGGTGATGGCTCACGATTTGAGATTTTAGTCTCAGCCGAAATGAACCCGATTGCCCGTGAAACGCTAAAGTTGAGAGCCTTCTACCGCCTGCTTAAAAAACAGAATCCAAAGCAGCTGAGCGACTACTACGATTTCTGTAATGGTTTGAGCCCTACACCGTATAGCGATTTGAGCGAGGCTCAGTGGCTGGAAGCGGATAAGGAGGCTAGGTGTATCACTTTGGGATCTAAGGAAGGGGATGAGGAGCTTGATGGGATTCTTGACGAAAAGCTCGAGAACAGGCCTTGGGTTCTAATTGGCGGGCCTCCATGCCAAGCCTACTCAATTGTCGGTAGGTCGCGTAATCAGGGGAAGGCCGATTACAGCGCTGAAAATGATCACCGTCATTTTCTGTACAAGGAATATCTTCGAATCATCAAGGAAAGAAAGCCTGCTGTTTTTGTGATGGAGAATGTAAAAGGAATTCTGTCTTCAAAAATCGCGGGTGAAAGCATCTTTTCCCAGATTTTGCAGGATCTCACCGACCCGAATAAAGCGCTTGGTGATCCTTCACCGGGCAAAAAATATCGCATATGTTCGCTTGTGACTGGTCAATCTTTCGGGCCGGGTGACGATGTAAGTAAGGTCGATCCTCGAAGCTATATTATTAAATCGGAGGAGTATGGGATTCCTCAGGCAAGGCATCGAGTGATACTTCTAGGGATTGCATTGGACGAGTACGGAGATACAGAGCAATACGAATGTATTGAGAAGGCTATTGGAAGAGTAAGTACGAGGCAGGTTCTCAGTGATTTACCTGCATTACGTAGTCGTCTGACCAAACAGTCCGATGATGGAGAAGTATGGTACAGAGAAGTTGCCAATCATCTAGATGGGCTTATTTTAGAAGTTGATAGTGGATTGGAACCGAAACTTCATGCTGAGATGAAAATCGCCCGTGAAGCTCTTCTTTCTACCTCTCTTGACGTTGGCGCTCTTCGTGTTCCTCGTATTAATGACGATGGGAAGACGAAAGATGAAGCTTTGGATTGTTGGTATCGTGATAGCAACTTGGGTTTTTGGCTTAATCATGATGCGCGTGGACATATGCTTTCTGATTTGCGGCGCTACATGTTTGCCAGTGTATATGCTCGAGCTTATAAGGTTTCACCAAAAGGACACCAGCAATTCAGCCTGTCTGGATTAGCTCCCGCTCATAAAAACTGGGAGACGGGTAAGTTTAGTGATCGCTTCAGAGTGCAGCTGGAACAGCTTCCTGCAACAACTGTTACTAGTCATATATCTAAAGATGGCCACTATTTTATTCATTATGATCCAAAGCAGTGTCGCAGTTTGACGGTCAGAGAAGCTGCCCGGCTTCAAACATTTCCAGATAACTACTTTTTTCAAGGTAATCGAACCCATCAGTTTCATCAGGTTGGGAACGCGGTTCCACCTCTGCTTGCCAATAAAATAGCTTCTGTAGTTTTTTCCATAGTGCAAAAGAAATCGAAGGTGGTAGAGCGCTTGTCATAGCTTGGTGATGAGAGTCTCTTCGACACAACCTACATTTCAAGCCTCGCGTAGCGAGGCTTTGCTGATCTGTAAAGGACGTGAGCAGCAAATTTGGTTAGTATTTATACCAAGACTGATATTTATTCGAAGTTACCGCCTTTCCTGTTTTCTTTTCAAGTTGATTGCATTCCTTGCAAAGCAGTTGAATGTTGGAGATGTCATTAAAGCCGTGCCCCGCCAACGGTACAATGTGGTCGTAGTTTTCTTGGTTTTCCAAATTAACTTGACCGGATAAATCTTTATCGCACAGTACGCATCGGCCTCTGTCGCGATAAAAGACAGCTCTTCTAACCCATTTTGGTATGGTGGTGCGTTTCAGTACGCCTGGCCTTTTGAAGAGATCTTTGATTTCTTTAGGGCAAGGGGAAGTGGATTCTGTCTCTAGCGCGTCAGCCATCATGATATTGAAGACTTTCATCAGGTCGCGGTTCTGAAATAGGACATGAAATATCTCTTTGGATATGTGTTCTATTAGTTTGTCAAATACCCCGTCCTCACGAAGCTCATGGATATACTCGTAAACGTCGTCTATGTTGCAGTCAATGAACACTTTTCTCTTGTTTTGTAAGAATTCTTCAAAGCTTCGATGTTTCATGTTGTGGTGTTCGAGTGCACGTTCAATTGGTAGTACGTGTGGTCGCATGTGTTTTAGTGCAAAGGGTAGCTCTAGTAATGATTCATATATTGTTTTCTTTTTTTCAAGCACAGATTCATCAGCCTGATCGTAATAGACGTCGTGAATAATGAACTCGATAAACTCATGGAATAAAGAGTATTTGCTGAAGGTGCTCATTCTGTAGTTTATTCGTCCATCTCCATGAAATTCATTTAGCATTCTGAGATAGTCGTCAGGGTAATAAAGGATATTTTTTATAATGTTACAAAAGTAGTATGTGTCGTAAAATTTTGCCTCAAGCATTTTTTTCTCGGTTTTTATGGTGTGAGAATTTAGTGATTTTTTTTGCTTCGGATTGATTAATTATATTCATAAAAAAGCCCCGATAAAATCGGGGCTTTTTGTTTTCTCAACTCGACGACTCAAGCAGCAATCGTCAAATCGTGGCGACCGAGACGATTAGTCCCAGCTCAGAGCACCACCAGTCTGATACTCAATAACCCGAGTCTCAAAGAAATTCTTCTCTTTCTTCAAGTCCATGATCTCGCTCATCCAAGGGAACGGGTTAGTCGTCCCTGGGTACTCTTCCTTCAAACCGATCTGCGACAGACGACGGTTAGCGATGAACTTCAGGTAGTCCTCCATCATCGCCGCGTTCATGCCCAGTACGCCGCGAGGCATGGTGTCACGCGCGTATTCGATTTCCAGCTGGGTGCCTTGCAGGATCATCTGCGAAGCTTCTTCCTTCATTTCGGCATCCCACAGGTGTGGGTTTTCGATTTTGATCTGGTTGATCACGTCGATGCCGAAGTTCAGGTGCATGGATTCGTCGCGCAGGATGTACTGGAACTGCTCGGCGACGCCGGTCATTTTGTTGCGGCGGCCCATGGAGAGGATCTGGGTGAAGCCGCAGTAGAAGAAGATGCCTTCCAGAACGCAGTAGTAGGCGATCAGGTTGCGCAGCAACTCTTTGTCGGTTTCGACGGTGCCGGTGTTGAATTCCGGGTCGGAGATGGCGCGGGTGTATTTAAGGCCCCAGGCGGCTTTTTTCGCGACCGACGGGATCTCGTGGTACATGTTGAAGATCTCGCCTTCATCCATGCCCAGCGATTCGATGCAGTACTGGTAGGCGTGGGTGTGGATCGCCTCTTCGAACGCCTGGCGCAGGATGTACTGGCGGCATTCCGGGTTGGTGATCAGGCGGTACACGGCCAGGGCCAGGTTGTTGGCAACCAGGGAGTCGGCGGTGGAGAAGAAGCCGAGGTTGCGCATCACGATGCGGCGCTCGTCGTCGGTCAGGCCTTCCGGGTTTTTCCAGAGGGCGATGTCGGCGGTCATGTTGACTTCTTGCGGCATCCAGTGGTTTGCGCAGCCGTCCAGGTATTTCTGCCAGGCCCAGTCGTACTTGAATGGCACGAGCTGGTTGAGGTCGGCGCGGCAGTTGATCATGCGCTTTTCGTCAACGGCGACACGGGCGGCGGAGCCTTCGAGTTCGGCGAGGCCTTCGGCGACGTCGAGGGAATCCAGTGCAGCCTTGGCGCGAGCCACGGCGGCCGAGTCTTCGGCGGTCACGGCGCGGGCTTCGAGGGCGGCGGCACCGCCGGCGCTGTCGAGGCGGTCCATGTTGGCTTCGCTAGCGTGGCCGGCGTTGGCGCCTTTCACTGCTGCTACTTCACTGTCTTCTTTGTCGAATTCGTCCCAGCTCAGCATGACGTGTCGTCTCCTGCGTGAGGGCCTGTGCCCGTGTGAAAACTGATTGGTTGGTTTTTCACACGGCCTTACAGGCCGCGTTGGATGTCGTTTTTTGCAGCGGTGCTACGCAGGCAATAAACAGAAAATTTTTACGGGTTTCCGAGAGCCTCTGACGGGCGCAGGTCAGCGTTGTCGCTGCTGCGGGGCTTCAGAATGGCTTTGATCCCTGTAAGGGAATATTGCTGACCCGATTAGGGCGGCATTATAGGGAAAAAAACACGGGCGTGGGGGAGGGCGAAACAGCGCAGGGCGGTCGAGCGCGCGGGTGATTTCGATCGGAGCGAGGGTTTACAGGGCTTTCGCCGGGATTGGCCCCGGAGAAAATTTTTTCATTAATTTTTTGGCGTGTGATTGATTGCTCAAAAAACGAGCAAAAAACCGCGTTTTTCACTATATCTTGTGTTTTGCAACCCTTTTGCGCCGCTTCAAACACAACTGAGCCCGACCGAAGCCGGGCTGGAATCGACTCTCGATGTTGCGCTGAGTGATCCGATTCGGTGCAGTCTCAACGCATCAATTGGTGCAGCCGTTACCCATGATGCTGTAACGCAGAATGTGACGCTGACCCTTGGAGTCGTCGTATTCCATTTTCGCCGGAACAACTTCACAGACATTTGGAACTTCGCTCATCGATACAACTTTGGCGATGTCCAGGTGAGTGGAGTAAGTGTATTCCTCGATAGCCGGTTGTTGCTGTGCGACATCAGTCGGAACCTCGTCTGCCATGGCGGTTGCGCACAGACTGCTGAGGGCCAGAACCAATAAAGCTTTCATTTGAAATTTACCTTCTTGAGGTCGAGTGGGGTCACGCAACCTTTGTGGGGTTGCGTGTGGAACTTCATCGTTTTGCTTTGTTACTTCAGAACTGGATTAACGGCCTTCGTGGGGGCTGTAACCTTGTTAATCGCTTTGCCTTGTCGGCGAGGTGAATTTTAGGGAGGCGGGGCAGGGGTAAACAGACCCGGTTTTGATAAACACCTTTGGCAGATTTGGTAACAATCCTCGGATGCGGTGTTACCGGCGCTGCGGCTTTCCCGGGAAACCGGGTCGTCTGAATCGCTGGCAGGCCAGCTCCCACAAGGGTTGCGGGGTTTGCTTCAGGGGTGTCTGTGGCATTTCTGGATGTTTTGTAGGGGCTTGTTACTACCATCGTCGAATGGTTCTATACGGGCGCCCCGGCTACAACAGGGTCATACAAAAACAACTATTACACCGAGGTAGGAAAGATGAGTGCGGCTTCCCTGTATCCCGTTCGTCCCGAGGTTCTGGCCAATACGCTGACCGACGAGGCGACCTACAAAGCCATGTACCAACAGTCGGTCGTCAACCCTGACGGCTTCTGGCGCGAACAAGCCAAGCGCCTCGACTGGATCAAGCCTTTCACCACGGTGAAACAGACTTCGTTCGACGATCACCATGTCGACATCAAGTGGTTTGCCGACGGCACCCTGAACGTTTCCTACAACTGCCTCGACCGTCATCTGGCCGAGCGCGGCGATCAGGTCGCCATCATCTGGGAAGGCGACGATCCTTCCGAAAGCCGCAACATCACCTACCGCGAACTGCACGAACAAGTGTGCAAACTCGCCAACGCCCTGCGTGGCCAGGACGTGCACCGCGGCGACGTGGTGACCATTTATATGCCGATGATCCCCGAAGCCGTGGTCGCCATGCTGGCCTGCACCCGGATCGGCGCGATTCACTCGGTGGTGTTCGGCGGTTTCTCGCCGGAAGCCCTGGCCGGTCGCATCATCGACTGCCGCTCGAAAGTGGTAATTACCGCTGATGAAGGTATCCGTGCCGGCAAGAAGATTTCCCTCAAGGCCAACGTCGACGACGCCCTGACCAACCCGGAAACCAGCAGCATCCAGAAAGTCATCGTGTGCAAGCGCACCGGCGGCGACATCAAGTGGAACCAGCATCGCGACATCTGGTACGAAGACCTGATGAAAGTGGCGGGCACTGTCTGCGCGCCGAAAGAGATGGGTGCCGAAGAAGCGCTGTTCATCCTTTATACCTCCGGCTCCACCGGCAAGCCGAAGGGCGTGCAGCACACCACTGGCGGCTACCTGTTGTACGCGGCCATGACTCATGAGCGCGTATTCGACTACCGTCCAGGCGAAATCTACTGGTGCACCGCCGACGTCGGCTGGGTCACCGGTCACAGCTACATCGTTTACGGCCCGCTGGCCAACGGCGCGACCACGCTGCTGTTCGAAGGCGTGCCGAACTATCCGGACATCACCCGGGTGGCGAAGATTGTCGACAAGCACAAGGTCAACATCCTCTACACCGCACCGACCGCGATCCGCGCGATGATGGCCTCCGGCACCGCCGCTGTTGAGGGCGCGGACGGCAGCAGCCTGCGTCTGCTCGGTTCGGTGGGCGAGCCGATCAACCCGGAAGCCTGGGACTGGTACTACAAGAACGTCGGCAAGTCCCGTTGCCCGATCGTCGACACCTGGTGGCAGACCGAAACCGGCGGCAACATGATGAGCCCGCTGCCGGGTGCTCATGCGCTGAAACCGGGTTCGGCCGCACGTCCGTTCTTCGGTGTGGTGCCGGCGCTGGTGGACAACCTCGGCAACATCATTGAGGGCGAGGCCGAAGGCAATCTGGTGATTCTCGACTCGTGGCCAGGTCAGGCGCGCACGCTGTACGGCGATCACGACCGTTTCGTCGACACCTACTTCAAGACCTTCCGTGGCATGTACTTCACCGGTGACGGCGCCCGTCGCGATGCCGACGGTTACTACTGGATCACCGGTCGCGTGGACGACGTGCTCAACGTGTCCGGCCACCGCATGGGGACTGCCGAAATCGAAAGTGCGATGGTTGCTCACCCGAAAGTCGCCGAAGCGGCGGTGGTCGGTGTACCGCACGACATCAAGGGGCAGGGCATTTATGTCTACGTCACCCTGAAAAATGGCGAAGAGCCGAGCGAGCAACTGCGCCTGGAGCTGAAGAACTGGGTGCGCAAAGAGATCGGGCCGATTGCTTCGCCGGACGTGATCCAGTGGGCGCCGGGGCTGCCGAAGACCCGTTCGGGCAAGATCATGCGCCGCATCCTGCGCAAGATCGCTACCGCCGAATACGAAGGCTTGGGCGACATCTCCACCCTGGCCGATCCGGGTGTGGTGCAGCATCTGATCGATACGCACAAGACCATGAACGTCGCGTAGCGGCGGGTCTGAAGGCTGAAAAAGCCCCGTCCGGCATTGCGCCGGGCGGGGCTTTTTCATTTGTGGCGTGATCGTTCCCACGTCGAGGCGTCGAACCGTCTGCGTGGTAGCGCCTCCCTGGACGCTCTGCGTCCGCTCTTGGGACGCGGAGCGTCCCGGGCTGCATTCCCACGCGGACGGTTCGACGCCTCGACGTGGGAACGATCAGTTAGGAGGGGGGGGCAGGGCGTGGGTGATCAGCAGCCAATAATTATCGAATTGCTCCGTCAGGCACTTCCTACTGTTACCCGTCCGCCTTCAAGTAACCGAATGTGTAACCGCCCGCTCCGCAACGGGGCATCCGGAAACGCATCGCCCCGTTTTAGAGCCTCAAAACACCCGGTGAAAAATAAGACATAACCCCGCGCTTGCCGGATTAGAAGGGTTTGCGAATAATAGGCCCGCAATTTGCAGCATAGATCGGTTCACTGTCTTTCGCTCTTGCATGAAATTGCAGGGCTGTCAATGTGCTCAAGCGGGTTTCTCGGTGCATCTGTAATTAGTTGTCGCATTGAAGAAATATCGGCTTCGGGCCTGTCGTTAGAATGCCGATCACTCGCTCGTCGTGGCTTGCGTTGAAGCCGTCGCGGTTTTGACTGGAACTGTCCCACGCACGCAGCAACCGATTTCGTTACACCCATTCGCATATTGGGCTGTCGCTCACTCTGCCGTTTTTGCCCTTTACCGATGGAGTCCCAAGATGAAGAAACTTGTGCTGCTTGGCGCCCTGGCACTGTCCGTGCTGTCCCTGCCGACATTCGCCGATGAAAAGCCTCTGAAAATCGGTATCGAAGCGGCTTACCCTCCATTCGCCTCCAAAGCGCCGGACGGCAGCATCGTCGGTTTCGACTACGACATCGGCAACGCGCTGTGCGAAGAAATGAAGGTCAAGTGCCAGTGGGTCGAGCAAGAGTTCGACGGTCTGATCCCGGCACTGAAAGTGCGCAAGATCGACGCGATCCTGTCGTCCATGTCCATCACTGACGACCGCAAGAAGTCCGTGGACTTCACCAACAAGTACTACAACACCCCGGCCCGCCTCGTGATGAAGGAAGGCACTCAGGTCAGCGAAGGTCTGGCTGAGCTGAAGGGCAAGAACATCGGCGTGCAGCGTGGTTCGATCCACGAGCGTTTCGCCCGCGAAGTCCTGGCCCCGCTGGGTGCCGAGATCAAGCCGTACGGCTCGCAGAACGAAATCTACCTCGACGTGGCCGCCGGCCGCCTCGACGGCACCGTGGCGGACGCTACGCTGTTGAATGACGGCTTCCTGAAAACCGACGCCGGCAAAGGCTTCGCGTTCGTCGGCCCGGCGTTCACCGACGTCAAATACTTCGGCGACGGCGTTGGTATCGCGGTACGCAAGGGCGACGCCCTGAAAGACAAGATCAACACCGCCATCGCGGCCATCCGCGAGAACGGCAAGTACAAGGCAATCCAGGACAAGTACTTCGACTTCGACATTTACGGCAAGTAAAGACGTCGCTCGACCCGTCCGAAATGGCGCAAGCAACAGGATCTCTGCGGTTTGCGCCATTTTTTCATCCCAACTTTCGAGGACCTGAATCATGTTGAAAGGCTACGGGGCTGTCATCCTCGATGGCGCTTGGCTGACGCTTCAGCTCGCCTTGTCGTCCATGGCCCTGGCCATCGTTCTCGGGCTGATCGGCGTCGCGTTGCGCCTGTCGCCGGTGCGCTGGCTGGCGTGGCTGGGCGATCTGTATTCCACGGTGATTCGCGGGATTCCCGACCTGGTGCTGATCCTGCTGATCTTCTACGGCGGTCAGGACCTGCTCAACCGCGTCGCACCGATGCTCGGCTATGACGACTACATCGACCTGAATCCGCTGGCCGCCGGTATCGGCACCCTCGGTTTCATCTTCGGAGCGTACCTGTCGGAAACCTTCCGCGGCGCGTTCATGGCGATCCCCAAAGGTCAGGCCGAAGCCGGCATGGCGTACGGCATGAGCAGCTTCCAGGTGTTCTTCCGGGTGCTGGTGCCGCAGATGATTCGTCTGGCGATTCCGGGCTTCACCAACAACTGGCTGGTATTGACCAAGGCCACCGCGCTGATTTCCGTGGTCGGTCTGCAGGACATGATGTTCAAGGCCAAGCAGGCGGCCGACGCCACCCGCGAGCCTTTCACCTTCTTCCTCGCAGTGGCGGCGATGTACCTGGTGATCACCAGTGTCTCGTTGCTGGCGCTGCGTCACCTTGAGAAGCGCTACTCGGTAGGCGTAAGGGCGGCTGATCTATGATCTTCGACTACAACGTCATTTGGGAGGCCCTGCCGCTGTACTTCGGCGGTCTGGTCACCACCCTCAAGTTGCTCGCGCTGTCGCTGTTCTTCGGTCTGCTCGCGGCCCTGCCGCTGGGGCTGATGCGTGTCTCCAAGAACGCTGTGGTCAACGGCGCGGCGTGGCTCTACACCTACGTGATTCGCGGCACGCCGATGCTGGTTCAACTGTTCCTGATCTACTACGGTCTGGCTCAGTTCGAAGCGGTGCGTGAAAGCTTTCTCTGGCCGTGGCTGTCCAGCGCAACGTTCTGTGCGTGCCTGGCGTTCGCGATCAACACCAGCGCCTACACCGCCGAAATCATTGCGGGCAGCCTGAAGGCCACGCCGAACGGCGAGATCGAAGCGGCCAAGGCCATGGGCATGTCGCGCTTCAAGATGTACAAGCGCATCCTGCTGCCATCGGCCCTGCGCCGGGCGCTGCCGCAGTACAGCAACGAAGTGATCATGATGCTGCAGACCACCAGTCTGGCGTCCATCGTGACCCTGATCGACATCACCGGCGCGGCCCGTACCGTCAACGCGCAGTTCTACCTGCCGTTCGAGGCGTACATCACCGCCGGCGTGTTCTACCTGTGCCTGACCTTCATTCTGGTGCGCCTGTTCAAGCTGGCCGAGCGTCGCTGGCTGAGCTACCTGGCCCCGAGGAAGCACTGATATGGAACGCATCGACCACGTTCTACCGTGGAGCCACCTGGGCAGCGAGCGCCGGATTTCGGTTTTTCGCTTCGGCAGCGGCGAGCGCAAGGCCTACATCCAGGCCAGCCTCCACGCTGACGAACTGCCCGGCATGCGCACCGCCTGGGAACTGAAAAAACGCCTCGGCGAACTCGAAGCCAAGGGCCTGCTCAACGGCATCATCGAACTGGTGCCGGTGGCCAACCCGCTGGGTCTCGGCCAGTTGCTGCAAGGCAATCATCAGGGCCGTTTCGAGGCCGGCAGCGGCAAGAATTTCAACCGTGATTTCGTCGAGCTCAGCGTGCCAGTGGCCGCCAGGCTGGAAGGACAGCTCGGTGATGATCCGCACGCCAACATCCGTCTGATCCGTCAGGCAATGGCCGATCATCTGGCCGCATTGCCCGAGGCCAGCAGCCAGTTGCAAGGCATGCAGCGCATCCTGCTGCAACACGCCGCCACCGCCGATGTGGTGCTGGATCTGCATTGCGACTGCGAAGCCGCGCTGCACATGTACGCCTTGCCGCAGCACTGGCCGCAGTGGCGTTCGCTCGCCGCGCACCTGGATGTGAAAGTCGGCCTGCTGGCGGAAGATTCCGGTGGCAGTTCGTTCGACGAGGCTTGCTCGTTGCCGTGGCTGCGTCTGTCGCGCCTGTTCCCGGACGCGCAGATTCCACTGGCGTGCCTGGCGACCACCGTTGAACTCGGCGGTCAGGCTGACACCACGCCGACGCAGGCCGAGGCTTGGGCAGAAGGCATTCTGGCGTTCCTCGCCGAGCAGGGCCTGATCCGTGGCGAGTGGCCGAACGCGGCGCACGAGCCGTGCGAAGGCATGCCGTTCGAGGGCACTGAATTGCTCCTGCCGCCGCATCCCGGCGTGGTGAGTTTTCTGCGCAAGCCCGGCGAGTGGGTTGAAGCCGGTGACAAGATTTTCGAAGTGATCGATCCGCTGTCGGATCGGGTCAGCACGGTGTGTGCTGGTACGTCCGGGGTGCTGTTTGCCATTGAGCGGCTGCGTTACGCCCAACCCGGTTTCTGGCTGGCCAAAGTGGCGGGGCGCGATGCGCTGCGCGACGGCCCTTTGCTCAACGACTGACTGTTTTTGTGAGAACCGACCGCATGTACAAACTTGAAGTCCAAGACCTGCATAAACGCTATGGCAGTCACGAAGTGCTCAAGGGCGTTTCCCTGAAAGCGGCCGCCGGCGATGTGATCAGCATCATCGGCTCCAGTGGCTCCGGCAAAAGTACTTTCCTGCGCTGCATCAACCTGCTCGAGCAGCCGCACGCGGGCAAGATCCTGCTCAACAACGAAGAGCTGAAACTGGTGGCGAACAAGGACGGCGCGCTGAAAGCCGCTGATCCGAAACAGCTGCAACGCATGCGTTCGCGCCTGTCGATGGTGTTCCAGCACTTCAACCTGTGGTCGCACATGACCGCGCTGGAAAACATCATGGAAGCGCCGGTTCACGTGCTGGGCGTGTCCAAGGCCGAAGCCCGCGAGAAAGCCGAGCACTACCTGAACAAGGTCGGCGTGGCTCATCGTAAGGACGCGTTCCCGGGGCACATGTCCGGTGGCGAGCAGCAGCGTGTGGCGATCGCCCGGGCGCTGGCGATGGAACCGGAAGTGATGCTGTTCGACGAACCGACTTCGGCCCTCGACCCGGAACTGGTCGGCGACGTATTGAAAGTCATGCAGGCCCTCGCTCAGGAAGGCCGGACCATGGTGGTGGTGACCCACGAAATGGGCTTCGCCCGTGAAGTGTCGAACCAGCTGGTGTTCCTGCACAAAGGCGTCGTGGAAGAAAGCGGCAACCCGCGTGAAGTGCTGGTCAATCCGCAATCGGAACGTTTGCAACAATTCCTCTCGGGCAGCCTCAAGTAATCGCTCCCGTTATGCACCAGATTAGGTCATGCTGCGCAGCGCGCCAGATGGTCTAATTTGGTTGCAGCCGATTTCGGTTTTTCCCTCTGTTTACGTTTCGGATCGCCCGCCATGACTGCCCATCGAATTGGTTTCCTGATTTGGCCCAGCACTAAAGCTCTGACTTTGGCGCTGGCAGAGGAGGCCTTGCGTGTTGCCCAGCGTGTGCATCCGGACGTGGTTTACGAGTTGTCGTTCCTGCAGGCCGAAGCACCGGCCGAAGGTGAATGGCAACTGCCCGGCGAACCTTGGGCGGGCAAGCTCGAAAACTTCCAGAAACTGTTCCTGCTCGCCGATGAACCACCGACCACTTTGGCGCCGGCACTCAGCAGCGCGCTCAAGCAACTGGTGCGCGCCGGTTGTGTGATCGGCGGTCTGTCGGCCGGTGTGTATCCGCTGGCGCAACTCGGTCTGCTCGACGGTTACCGCGCCGCCGTGCACTGGCGCTGGCAGGACGATTTCGCCGAGCGATTCCCGAAAGTCATCGCCACCAGCCATCTGTTCGACTGGGATCGCGATCGTCTGACGGCGTGCGGCGGCATGTCGGTGCTCGATTTGCTGCTCGCTGTTTTGGCCCGTGATCACGGTGCTGAACTGGCCGGTGCGGTCTCGGAAGAACTGGTGGTCGAACGCATCCGCGAAGGTGGCGAGCGTCAGCGCATTCCATTGCAGAACCGTCTCGGCTCCAGCCATCCGAAGCTCACCCAGGCGGTGCTGCTGATGGAAGCCAACATCGAAGAGCCGCTGACCACCGACGAAATCGCCCAGCATGTGTGCGTGTCCCGTCGCCAGCTGGAGCGGATCTTCAAGCAATACCTCAACCGCGTGCCGAGCCAGTACTACCTGGAACTGCGCCTGAACAAGGCCCGGCAGATGTTGATGCAGACCAGCAAGTCGATCATCCAGATCGGCCTGTCGTGCGGGTTCTCCTCGGGGCCGCATTTCTCCAGCGCCTACCGCAACTTCTTCGGCGCCACGCCGCGGGAGGATCGCAACCAGAGGCGCAGCAGCAGCCCTTTCGAATTGTCCTCGGTGCCACCCGAGCGCGGATGACCCGCAAGACCAACGCCATGGATTCCGATTCCATGGCGTTGTCGTTTTCAGGGCTTTCAATCTTCCATGGCGACACCGGGACGAGTTACAGGAGCCTGCTGTCCGACCACGTTGTCGACATTCAGCGTATGTCCCGTTTCCTGGTAATACATACGAATGCGGTTCATGGCCTCGGCGGAGAAGGGGTTGCCGCGCAGGTCGTAACGATCACCGATGTAGGCCGGTACTTCCAGAAGTTCGTCCGGAACTTCGGTGATTTCATTGCCTGACAGGTCGATTTCCATCCAGTTGTGATTTTCGAGCACGCCCCTGGGGATTTCGCGGATGCCGGTGGTGCTCAGGTCGAGATCGCTCAGGCGCTGCAGATTGCTCAGGTCGGGCGTCAGTGTCAGGGGGTTGTCCTGCAGATGCAGGAGCTCAAGCGAATGCAGCCCGGCCAGCCCGTTGACTTCATGCGAGGTCAGGGTGATACGGCAGGCGGGCAGACTCAGGGTGGTGAGCCGGTTCATCCTGAAGATGGCCTCGGGCACCGTGCCGAGGTCGTAGCCACGGATATCGACATGTTCAAGGTTGGGAAACGCGTCCAGGAACCGGCCGAGGCGTGGCCAGTGGTCGGCGGTATTGACCAGGTAAAAGTCCGACACATGGCTGAGCTCGACCTGCAATGTCGGCAGTTCACCCCGAACCGAAACGGTCGAGGTGAATCGATGCTCGGCAACGCTCCCACCCTCCACCGGAATCTTGCGCCAGCACATCAACAACCCTTCCGCGAGGAGCGCCCTGTTGTATTCCTCTTGCAGGCGCTCCTGCGTGCTCAGCGGCAGTCCGGTCAGCGGATGGTCGGGAATGTCGGCTTCCCATGCAGCGAGATTTCCCCGCAGCGTTTCGAGCTCTGCTTCCAGGCGCGTCAACTCGTTTCGGCCGTCCGCCAGCGTGCCGTCCAGACGATAGACGAAAGTGCTGGCGTGCTCATCGTCCAGCGCCGGATACAGTGTGCGGGCGCGGGCGATATCCGCCGGCTCGGCCAGCACGCCCAGATCCTCGCCGTTGCGACGAAAGTAATCCTTGATGCGCTCACGAGTGCCGGCGCTCAGCGGGTTGTCCCCAAAGTCGTAGCCGGCGCCTGCAGTGGCTGGCAGTTCGAAGACGCCCACGGGAATGTCAGTGATTTGATTGTTGTTGAGTACCACGGTCTCGATGTTCGGCAGATCCAGCAGACCCTCGGGCAGTTCGCGGATGCCGGTGCTGGCCAGATCCAGATACTCAAGGGCTGTCATGCGTCGCAAATCGGGCGCCCGGCCCAGCGGATTGCGGTAGAGATCCAGGCTGGTGAGTCGGGTCAGCGCCGAAAGAGCCGTCCGGCCCTCGTTGTCCAGTACCAGGTCGCAATTGCTTAACACCAGCTCTTCAAGTGCAGGCATCCCGGTGATCGCTCGCGGAAACTGTCCCAGTCCCAGGTCGCGTAACTCCAACGCCTTGAGCCCGCTGAAACACTGGAGAAACCGGTCGTTGACCCGCAGTTGCGTATTGCCCGTGAGCGACAGGCTCAGCACATGGCTGAAGTCTGTGCGCAATGGAGGCAGGTCGCCGACAAACCCAATATTCAGGTTCAGCGTCTGTGACCTGATCTCGGGCTGTTCTTGCGACCGTTCACGCCAGAACGCTTCGAGTTCCCGGCAGAACGTTTCGCGATCCGCCTGTTCTGCCAGTCGCAGATCGTTACTCAGCAACTCACCGGTGGCCGGGAAGCGCTCGGGTACATCGACAACCCAAGCGGTGAGATCTTCGTCAAGTTGTTGCCACTGCGTTTCCAAGTTCGCAATCTGCATCCGGCCGTCCTCAAGCGTTCCCGGCAACAGATACAGCACGCGATTGGCATCCTCGCGATCCAGGTCTGGAAAGAGCGACAGGGTCCGGTCCAGATCCTCTTGAGGCATGAAGACTCCAAAATTCTGCCGTTTCTCCTGGAAGTAGACCTTGATGCGTTCGAGGCTGGCCGCACTCAGCGGATTACCGGTCAAGCTCAGTTGCGCGGGGTGTGGTGACGGGATATTGAACACGCCATCGGGCAGCTCGCTGATCAGGTTGTTGTCCAGGATGGCGGCACTCAGTCGTGGGTGATCGAACATGCCGTCCGGCAGGCGGGTGATTGCCGTGTCTGTCAGTCGCAAATGCACCAGTGCCGTCATGCCCGACAGCGAGGGCGGGGCGCCCAATGGGTTGCGGCTCAGGTTCAGGTATTGCAGCCGGCTCAGGGAGGAAAGGCTGGCCTGTGTCTGCGGGGTCAATGTCAACGCACAGTTTTCGATGATCAGGCGCTGCAACGACGGCATGCGTTCACAGGCCGGGGGAAGTTGATTGAAGGAGAAGTCATGCAGTTCCAGATGTCGCAGTCCGCTGAACGAGTCGAGGAAGGTGTCCATTGCGTTCAGTGCATTGTTGCCTCTGAACGAGAGGTCGGAAACGTGACTGAAGTCCGCCGACAGGGCAGGCAGGTCACCGATGAGCGCAACGTTCAGGATCAGTGTGTCGTTCCTTTGCCTGGGGGTGTCCGGTGTTCTCGCACGCCAGAACTGTTCCAGTTGCCGGGCGAATGTCGTTCTTTGCGTGTGCTCCGCGAACATTTGCGCCGGACTCATCGTCTCCCCGGTAATCGGGTGTCTGGTCGGCGTCGCATTGATCCAGTGCGCGAGGTCCGACGAGAGCTGTTCAATCTCCGCCTGCCAGTGCCTGAGCCGGGAGCGGCCATGCTCGATATCGCCAGGCAAGCCATAGAACACTTCACTGGCTTCTTCATCGTCCAGACCGGGGAACAACGATTTGGTGATGCCAATGTCCGTCGGGTCGGCGAGGACGCCGAAGTCCGGGCCGTGCTCGCGGGAATAGGTCTTGATTCTTTCCCGCGTCTCGGCGGTCAACGGGTTGCCGGAAAAATCGAGCCCTTCGCTGGCGCGGGCCGGGAGCGAGAAAAAGGCGTCGGGAATTTCTGTTATGCGGTTTTCGCTGACGATGGCGGTTTTCAGTTTCGGATGACCCGCCAGGCCGGGCGGCACTTCCACTATGCCGGTATTGGACAGATCAAGGTAAGTCAGTTCGCCCAGTTCACTCAGATCGGGTGCGCTGCCAAGCGGGTTGTCAGGCAGTTCCAGCAGTTCCAGTTCGGGCATCGCTGCCAGTGCCGCCTGGATTTCGGCGGTGAATTTCAAGTCGCAGTTGTTCAACGTCAGCGTTGTCAGAGCGCTTTGCTGCGCCAGGGACTGGGACGCACCTTCGAGTGTGAAGTCCTGAAGAATCAGACTGGTCAGGCGTGGGAAGGTGCGCAGAAAGGCGCCGATGCTGCTGATGCCCTTGTTGCCGGTCATGGACAGCGTGGTGATGTGGCTGAAATCGGCCGTGAGCTCGGGCATCTCCCCCCTGAACGTCGCTTGAGCGGTGAACACTTCCGCCCTCATCAGTGAATGCGCTGTCGAGCGATGACGCCAGAGCCGTTCCAGCCGCCCGGCGAACACGTCTCGCGCCGAGTGCTCGGCGAGTCGCTCATCGAAGCTGAACAGTTCGCCCGTGAGCGGGTTGCGGTCGGGTATGTCCCTGACCCAGGCGGCCAGGTCGGCGGTCATCTGTGCAATCTCGGTTTCCCAGCGAGTCAGCTGGATCTGCCCTTGAATGAGCGACCCCGGCAATCGATAGACCAGCTCACTGGCCTGACGATCATTGAGATCGGTGAACAGGGCCTTGGTCCGGTCGATCTCCGATTGTGCGGCCCGCACGCCCATGTGGTTGCCTGTCCGGTTGAAGTAGACCTTTATCCGTTCCCGCGTGACGCTGGAAAACGGGTTGCCGGAAAAATCGTATCCAGCGGTGGTGCCGGGGGAGAACTCGAACATGACCTCGGGAAGAGCGGTGAGCCGGTTGTTGGCAAGCCAGACACTTTTGATCCGTGGGTGAGCCAGCAAGCCGTGGGGCAATTCGGAAATTCCGGTATCGGTCAGGTTGAGGTGATGCAGTGCCGACAGGGCATTGACGTCCATCGTGATGCCCAGGGGATTGCCTTGCAGGTCAAGGGCGGTCAGCTCATTGAGCGATGACAGCAGCAACTGGTTTTGCGGAGTGAGAGTAATGCCGCAATGGCGCAGCCTCAGTTGTCGCAGCGAGGTCATGGTGGTGATCGGGTGCGGCAGGTCATCCAGGTCGAAGTGATTCAATGCCAGTCGTCGCAGGCGTGTGAAACCTTGCAGGAATCGTACGATCTGGCCATTGCTGTCGGAGCCTGTCAGCTCAAGGCTGGTGACATGATCGAAATTCGCGCTCAGGATCGGCAGTTCGCCCGTCAGAGGCTCTTCAAACTGCAATCGGAAACCGCCCGGCTCCGACGTTTCCCTGCGCCAGCAGCGACGCACTGCATGGGCGAATTGTTGGCGGTCGCGCTGGGCGGCTGCGTGTCGGATCGGTGAAAGGGCCTGTCTTGTGTCCGGATCGACCCGCGGAGTATTGATCGTCCATTGGGTCAGGTCGCTGTCCAGTTGTGCGTACTCGAGCTGAAGGCGCGACAGTTCCGCGAGCGGGCCGTCAGGGTGATTTCGAAGGTGCTGCACCATGGCAGGCATATCGTCGTCCGCCATGCCTGGATAAACCTGCCTGATGCGGTTTTCCAGGGTGCGCGGACTTTGCGGGTTTTCCCGGGCATAGCCTTGTGTACCGACCAGTCGCAATGTGTCGACGACCTCTGGCTGCTGGGGGATATCGGAAATCGTCAGGCGCAGGTCGTTCCGATCCACTGGATTGTCACGAATGGCTTGCCTGAGTTTTGTGCCTTCGCCGATCTGCAGGTTCAGGGCCTGTCGTTGCGCATCCGGCAATGCCTGCAACACGCAGGTGTAGAAATCGGTGGGCGCGTGCAATTCCAGCCCTTGATCATCAAACGGTTGCCAGTGGCCATCGGTTCTGCGCACCAGCACTTTCCGGACAGCGGCCGATTGCGGACCGGTGCTGTCCAGCAATGCTCCCTCGGGGGATCCGGCCCGGACTTCGAGTCGGACATCCTTCGACCATCCCGACAGCCTTTTGAGACTGTGCAACGCCAGCGTATCGGTATCCGGGTTGTGCACCGAGTCCAGCTCCAGGCCTTCATAGGCACGGGCGATGCGCAGTTCGTGGGTCGCGGCGGTGGCAAGATGTTGTTGGCGCTCCGGCCATTCTCCGGCGTCGATGGCCAGCAGTTCGGTACCCGTGGCCGTGTGCAGCAATTCTTCGGTGAGCCTGGCGGGCAGGTGCGGCTCCTTCACGGCAACCTTTTTCACCAGCGCATCTTCGCGATGTTGAAGCGCCTGATAGCGTGCCTCGAACAATGCCGTACGGCGCGATGTCGCGATCTGCGCGATCCGGCTTCTCAGTTGGCGAGTGCGGGCATCCAGGGCGATCATCTGGCCGAACTCTTCCGCCAGCAGGGCGTTGATGTCCTGTTCGCCGAGCGACTGCAGCAAGGTCTTGAGCAGGTCGCCGTCGACCAGTCGATCCTGGGGAAGGTCAATGATCGGCAGATGTTCATCGGCGGAGGATTGCCAGAGAACTTCTCCTTGCCCATCGATCAGGCGCAGGCGTCGGGTGCCAGGCAGCAGCTTTTGATCATTGAGTAGCTGGAGCTGCAGCAGCGGATCGGCACGAAGGTAATCCTCGGCCTGGTCGCTGGCCATCCTGCTGATGAAATCCTGCAGATCCTGATCGATCCGAAAGCGCTGGATCGTGTCGGCCAGCAGCGGGGGGACGCGCTCGTGATCGACGTGCATCCTGCGCAAGGCATCTTCGTGGCAACCGCTGACCTTGAGGATCTGTTCGCGACGGGTGGGGGAGAACGGCTCGATGTTCGGACCCAGACGCTGCAATGCAACCGCCTTATCCCATTCCAGCGGTCGATCGAGTTCGGTATGAAAGGCGCCTTCGCCATTATGAAAGACGACCGGGCGGTAAGCATCCGGTCGGGTCGGGTGTTCGATCTGCAACTTGTCGGGATGGGCGTGATCGCTGACCGCGTAATGCTTCTGATCGACCGGCATCAGTTTTTTGCCCTGATGCCAGTGCAACCCTTGCTGGTCGGGTGCGGCACCTTCTGGGGGCACGATCGGGCTTTCGTAGGGTTTGAGGTCCGGTTTCCAGTACAGGGTCTTGCCGTTGCGCAATTTGACGGGCTGGAACCGGTCAGCGAATGAGACGACGCTCGGTGGCAGTACCTTGGGCAGCTCCGTCATGGCGATGCCGCCGCCGATGGCGAAGGCTCCCAGTTGAACCAGCGATTCGAGGGCGCTGAACAATTGTTCACCGGCCTCGGTGACGGCCCCCTCGGCCCAGTCGACAATGCCTTCGAAGACCTCGTCGAGAAATTGCCAGGCCATGTAAGCCATCATCATTTCGCCCAGGAACGGCACGAAGGGCAGCACGACAAACGAGGCGATCTGGAGGATCGAGGAGGCTATGTCGACGAGGGAATCCCAAAGCGCCCAGCGCGCTTTTCGGTCGGCGTAGGCAGTCGGGACGGCAAGGGTGGCCGCGTCGTTGAGTATTTTATTCAGTTTGCGTTGGTAGAGGTGTTCCCAGAGGTCGCCGGTGATGGGCGATACAGCCAGTTGCAGCTTGGGCTTTTCGATCGGTGTGTCTCGCCAGGAGGGCAGTTGGCTGCCTGGCTCCGGTTTATGCCATTTCACCTGGCTCAGGCGCCGGTTCAGATCGGCAAGGAAATGCCCTCGTTGTTCGTGGCCGACGAACTGGACAAAAAAGCGTTGGTACTCCGGCGAACGCAACTGGCGGGCCAGTTCCTTTTCCATGTCCGCACTCGAGGCGTACTCCTTGATCGGGTGTTCCGGGTCGCCCGGTATGTAGGCCACTACTCCGAGTGCGACCCTCGCCTGTTCCAGATCCGCCGCGAAAACCACGATGCCGGTGAGGGGGGCCGACATCATCGTCAAATCCTGGCAGCGCAAGGTGTGACCGTTGATGCGCATGCCCTGTATGCCGTCGAGCATCCCGTTGATCAGCCGCAACCAGTTCTCGCCGATGTCTCCGTTGATGCGTGCCAGTTGCAGGGCCGCTTTCAGGGCGGTTTTCTGACTCTCCCTCAGCCTGTCGGGCAGGATGGCGGCAACGACCGGGTTGGAGATGCCCAGACAGTCTTCAAGATAGGCCTTATAGCTGGCGCCGATATCCAGCTCCCGGCAGAGGCTGATGAAGGCGGGAATGCTGATCTTCGCGCGGATCTGCGGCAAGGTTTCGAACTGGCCGGTCTGGGACGGGCGAGTGATGAAACCGGAGTCCGTGTCGTAGGCCTCGTCCCGGGTCTCGTCCTTCTGGAAGTTGTGCAGTGCGGCATCGATCAGGGAAACCGTCCAGCTGCGCACACCTGTCCTGATGCCGAAAATGGGCGTGGTGGCAGGTAGATAGAGGCGCAGGAAGGTTTCCTTCACGTCCAGCTCCAGGCCGAATCGTGACTTGAGTGCCGCCTTGAGCAGGGGCTCGGCATAAGCGCTGGCGTCCTGCACTTGCTCAAGTCTCTGGTCGATGCCGTTTTGCACCTGCATATGCCCGGCAATCGCGGCGCGCAATTGATCGTGCTGTGCCTGGGGGGCTTTCCTGATGCTGTCGGTGACGGCGCGCCGGTTGTTCTTCAATGCCGCGCGCCGGCTGGAAGAGGCCTGGCTCAGCCATTCGGGGATCGCATCCACCAGAAGTTGATAGTGTGAGGGGGAATTGCCGGGTATGACGCCCGGTTGTGGTTCGGTCGGTGATTGCATGGGATTGCGCCTTGGCGTCTGGAAATGAGCCAAGCAAATCAAAAAGTCCCGAGCGGGGTGCGGTATATAGATATGACCTCGCTGTGGCCTGCAATTGATATCTTCTCGGGCCTGCTGCAATTGTCGTCGACGGTTTAAACTGCGCCTTTGCGACGGTATATGTCGCATTGCCGTAAACCCGGGAAAATCCGGGGTTTGCGCTATAAGAAGTTGTCGCTTGGCGACAAGGCCGGGCACAAAACTGTCCTTACAATCCCCCCATCGCTCGCCAGTTTCAGGCGGGTGGCCCTCATCAGGAGACTCCGATGTCCGTTGAGCACGCTGCGGTACAACGCGCCGATTTCGACCAGGTTATGGTTCCCAACTACGCGCCTGCCGCTTTCATTCCGGTGCGTGGCGCCGGTTCCCGCGTCTGGGATCAGGCCGGCCGCGAGCTGATCGACTTCGCCGGCGGTATCGCCGTCAACGTATTGGGTCACGCGCATCCGGCGCTGGTCGGTGCCTTGACCGAGCAAGCGAACAAGCTGTGGCACGTGTCCAACGTGTTCACCAACGAGCCGGCCCTGCGTCTGGCGCACAAGCTGATCGACGCCACCTTTGCCGAGCGCGTGTTCTTCTGCAACTCCGGCGCCGAAGCCAACGAGGCGGCCTTCAAGCTGGCCCGTCGCGTCGCGTTCGACCGTTTCGGCACCGAAAAATACGAAATCATCGCCGCGCTCAACAGCTTCCACGGCCGCACCCTGTTCACCGTGAACGTCGGTGGCCAGTCGAAGTACTCCGACGGTTTCGGCCCGAAGATCACCGGCATCACCCACGTGCCGTACAACGATCTGGCGGCGCTGAAAGCCGCTGTTTCGGACAAGACCTGCGCGGTTGTTCTGGAGCCGATCCAGGGCGAAGGCGGCGTGCTGCCGGCCGAGTTGGCTTACCTGCAAGGTGCCCGTGAACTGTGCGACGCGAACAACGCGCTGCTGGTGTTCGACGAAGTGCAGACCGGCATGGGCCGCACCGGCAACCTGTTCGCCTACCAGCATTACGGTGTGGTCCCGGACATCCTGACCAGCGCCAAGAGCCTGGGCGGCGGTTTCCCGATCGCCGCGATGCTGACCACCGAAGCGCTGGCCAAGCATCTGGTTGTCGGCACTCACGGCACCACTTACGGCGGCAACCCGCTGGCGTGCGCCGTGGCCGAAGCGGTAATCGACGTGATCAACACCCCTGAGGTGCTGAACGGCGTCAACGCCAAGCACGACAAGTTCAAGACCCGCCTGCAACAGATCGGCGAGAAATACGGCCTGTTCACCCAGGTGCGCGGTCTCGGTCTGCTGATCGGTTGCGTGCTGAGCGATGCCTGGAAAGGCAAGGCCAAGGACATCTTCAACGCCGCTGAACAAGAAGGCCTGATGATTCTGCAGGCCGGCCCGGACGTGATCCGTTTCGCCCCGAGCCTGGTGGTTGAAGACGCGGACATCGACGCCGGTCTGGATCGCTTCGAACGTGCTGCGGCGAAACTGACGCAAGCCTGATTCATGCAAGACCGCCCGGCGTCTGTCGTGATCGACAGGCGCCGGGACCATTTTCCTGTGCCGGGCCTGCCCGGCATTTTTTTCCCGAGTCGGCGCTTTCGCCGACCTGAAGTAGAGAAAGGAGTGACACCATGCTGGTGATGCGCCCCGCGCAAATGGCTGATCTGGGCGAGGTACAGCGTCTGGCTGCGGACAGCCCGATTGGTGTCACTTCCTTGCCGGATGACGTTGAACGCCTGAGCGACAAGATCGCTGCGAGCGAAGCCTCGTTTGCCGCCGAGGTGAGCTTCAACGGCGAGGAGAGTTATTTCTTCGTCCTCGAAGACACTGCCACCGGCAAATTGGTGGGCTGCTCGGCAATCGTCGCGTCGGCCGGTTACTCCGAGCCGTTCTACAGCTTTCGCAACGAGACCTTCGTGCATGCTTCCCGCGAGCTGAAGATCCACAACAAGATCCACGTCCTCTCGCAATGCCACGACCTGACCGGCAACAGCTTGCTGACCAGTTTCTACGTGCAGCGCGAGCTGGTGGGTTCGCCGTGGGCCGAGCTCAACTCCCGTGGCCGTCTGCTGTTCGTCGCCAGCCACCCTGAGCGGTTCGCCGATTCGGTGGTGACCGAGATCGTCGGTTACAGCGACGAGAACGGCGACTCGCCATTCTGGGATGCCATCGGTCGCAACTTCTTCGACCTGAACTACGCCGAGGCCGAGCGCCTGTGTGGCCTGAAAAGCCGGACGTTCCTCGCCGAGTTGATGCCGCATTACCCGATCTACGTGCCGCTGCTGCCGGACTCCGCTCAGGAAGCGATGGGCCAGGTACACCCGCGTGCGCAGATCACCTTCGACATCCTGATGCGTGAAGGCTTCGAGACCGATCACTACATCGACATCTTCGACGGTGGCCCGACCCTGCATGCGCGTGTTTCGGGGATCCGTTCGATCGCCCAGAGCCGTGTGGTGCCGGTGAAGCTCGGCGAGCCGGTCAAAGGTGCCGGGCGCCAGTATCTGGTGGCCAACGCCCAGTTGCAGGATTACCGCGCGGTATTGCTTGAGCTGGATTACGCGCCCGGCAAACCGGTGACCCTGGATCTGGAAGCGGCCGAAGCCCTGGGCGTCGGTGAAGGTGCCAGCGTGCGCCTGGTGGCGGTTTAACGCCTTAGCGAGTTTCACGGGTGGCCACGGCGGCCCGTTTGAGGAGATAGCATGATTGTTCGTCCCGTACGCAGCAGCGATTTGTCCGCTCTGATCGACCTGGCCCGCAGCACCGGCACCGGCCTGACCACCTTGCCGGCCAACGAAGAGCGCCTGACCCACCGGGTCGGCTGGGCCGAGAAGACCTTTCGCGGTGAAGCCGGCCGTGGCGACGCGGACTACCTGTTCGTGCTCGAAGACGACAACGGTCGCGTGGTGGGGATTTCCGCCATCGCCGGCGCCGTCGGTCTGCGCGAGCCTTGGTACAACTTCCGCGTCGGCCTGACCGTCAGCGCCTCGCAGGAGCTGAACATCTATCGCGAGATCCCGACGCTGTTCCTGGCCAACGACCTGACCGGCAACTCCGAGCTGTGCTCGCTGTTCCTGCACGCCGATTACCGCACCGGCCTCAACGGCCGCATGCTGTCCAAGGCGCGGATGCTGTTCATCGCCGAATTCCCGGAGCTGTTCGGCAACAAGATCATTGCCGAGATGCGCGGTGTATCCGATGAAGCCGGCCGTTCGCCATTCTGGGAAAGCCTGGGCCGTCACTTCTTCAAGATGGAATTCAGTCAGGCCGATTACCTGACCGGCGTCGGCAACAAGGCGTTCATCGCCGAACTGATGCCGAAATTCCCGCTGTACACCTGCTTCTTGTCGCCGGACGCGCGCAACGTCATCGGCCAGGTGCACCCGGATACTGAGCCTGCGCTGGCAATGCTCAAGAGCGAAGGCTTCAGCTATCAGGGTTACGTCGACATCTTCGACGCCGGCCCGGCCATCGAGTGCGAGACCAGCAAGATCCGCGCGGTGCGTGACAGCGAGGCGCTGGTGCTGGCCATCGGCACGCCGGGCGACGACGCCACGCCGTTCATCATCCATAACCGCAAACGCGAAGATTGCCGCATCACGGCTGCGCCGGCCCGTCTGGCCGCCGGCACCCTGGTGGTCGATCCGCTGACCGCCAAACGTCTTCAACTCAACGCTGGCGATCAGGTTCGCGCCGTGGCGTTGTCCGCTGCCCGGGAGTCGAAATAATGAATTCGCTATACATCGCAGGTGAGTGGCTGGCCGGTCAGGGCGAGGCCTTTCAATCGTTGAACCCGGTGACCCAGCAAGTGCTGTGGTCGGGGGAGGGCGCCACCGCCGCTCAGGTCGAGTCGGCCGTGCAGGCTGCGCGTCAGGCATTCCCAAGCTGGGCCCGGCGTACCCTGGAAGATCGCATCAGCGTGCTCGAAGCGTTCGCCGCTGCACTGAAAAATCACGCTGACGAACTGGCCCGCACCATCGGTGAGGAAACCGGCAAGCCGCTGTGGGAAGCCGCGACCGAAGTCACCAGCATGGTCAACAAGATCGCGATCTCGGTGCAGAGCTACCGCGAACGTACCGGCGAGAAGAGCGGCCCGTTGGGCGACGCCACCGCCGTATTGCGCCACAAGCCCCACGGCGTGGTCGCGGTGTTCGGCCCTTACAACTTCCCTGGCCATTTGCCGAACGGCCACATCGTGCCGGCGCTGCTGGCCGGTAACAGCGTGCTGTTCAAGCCAAGCGAACTGACCCCGAAAGTCGCCGAGCTGACGGTCAAGTGCTGGATCGAAGCCGGTCTGCCGGCCGGTGTCCTGAACCTGCTGCAAGGCGCCCGCGAAACCGGGATCGCTCTGGCAGCGAACCCGGGCATCGACGGTCTGTTCTTTACCGGTTCGAGCCGTACCGGCAATCACCTGCACCAGCAGTTCGCAGGTCGTCCGGACAAGATCCTCGCGCTGGAAATGGGCGGCAACAATCCGCTGGTGGTCGATCAGGTCGCCGACCTCGACGCAGCGGTGTACACGATCATTCAGTCGGCGTTCATTTCCGCCGGTCAGCGTTGCACTTGCGCCCGGCGTCTGCTGGTGCCGGAAGGCGCGTGGGGCGACAGCTTGCTCAAGCGTCTGGTGGAAGTCAGCTCGACCATCGAGGTCGGCGCGTTCGACCAGCAGCCGGCGCCGTTCATGGGCTCGGTGGTTTCCCTTGGCGCGGCAAAAGCCTTGATGGATGCCCAGGCGCATCTGCTGGCCAATGGTGCGGTGTCGTTGCTGGCGATGACTCAGCCGCAGGCGCAGTCGGCGCTGCTGACTCCGGGCATCGTTGATGTGACGGCGGTTGCCGATCGTTCCGACGAAGAACTGTTCGGTCCGCTGCTGCAAGTGATTCGCTACACCGATTTCGAAGCCGCGATTGCCGAAGCCAACAACACCGCGTTTGGCCTGGCCGCTGGCCTGCTGTCGGATTCCGAACAGCGCTACCAGCAGTTCTGGCTGGAAAGCCGTGCCGGGATCGTCAACTGGAACAAGCAACTGACGGGTGCCGCGAGCAGCGCACCGTTCGGCGGTGTCGGCGCTTCGGGCAACCATCGCGCCAGCGCCTACTACGCGGCGGATTACTGCGCGTACCCGGTGGCCTCGCTGGAAACCCCGAGCCTGGTGTTGCCGGCGGCCCTGACGCCTGGCGTGAAGATGGTGTGAGGCGCGTCGCGCCTCGATTGCACTCGATTGTTATTTGATGCCTATAAAAACAGATTCTCGTGGAGCCTCGCTGATGAAATCCTATGAAGTCAATTTTGACGGTCTAGTGGGGCCGACCCATAACTACGGTGGTCTGTCCTACGGCAACGTTGCGTCCCAGAGCAACAGCCAGCAGTCTTCGAACCCGAAGGAAGCGGCGCTGCAAGGCCTGGCGAAAATGAAAGCGCTGATGGAAATGGGCTTTCAGCAGGGCGTGCTCGCACCGCAGGAGCGCCCGGATGTGGCTGCTCTGCGCCGCCTGGGTTTCAGCGGCACCGACGCTCAGGTGATCGAGCGCGCCGCCAAAGAAGCGATGCCGCTGCTGGTCGCCAGTTGCTCGGCGTCGAGCATGTGGGTGGCCAACGCCGCCACGGTCAGCCCGAGTGCCGACACCGCTGATGGTCGCGTGCACTTCACCGCCGCCAACCTGAACTGCAAATATCACCGCAGCATCGAGCACCCGACCACCAGTCGCGTGCTGGGCGCGATGTTCGCCAACCAGCAACACTTCGCTCACCACGCCGCGTTGCCGGCGGTGGCGCAATTCGGTGACGAAGGCGCAGCGAACCACACGCGTTTCTGCCGTGAGTACGGCGAGGCTGGCGTTGAGTTCTTCGTGTTCGGTCGCAGTGCGTTCGACACCCGCTATCCGGCACCGCAAAAGTATCCGGCGCGCCAGACCCTCGAAGCGTCGCAAGCAGTCGCTCGTTTGCACGGCCTGCGTGACGACGGCGTGGTCTACGCGCAGCAGAACCCGGCGGTGATCGATCAGGGCGTGTTCCACAACGACGTGATCGCGGTGGGCAACGGCGAGGTGCTGTTCTATCACGAGGACGCGTTCCTCGACACCGATCAGATGCTGGCCGAACTGCAAGCCAAACTGGCCAAGGTCGGCGGCAAGTTCCAGTCGGTCTGCGTGCCGCGTTCGGCGGTCACCGTGGATGACGCGGTGCGTTCCTACCTGTTCAACAGTCAGTTGCTGTCGCGCCCTGACGGTTCGATGCTGCTGATCGTGCCGGAAGAGTGCCGTGGCAACGAGCGCGTATGGAATTACCTGCAAGGCCTGACCAGCTCCGGCGGCCTGATCCGTGAAGTGAAAGTCTTCGACCTCAAGCAAAGCATGCAGAACGGCGGTGGCCCGGCGTGCCTGCGTCTGCGCGTCGCGCTCAACGAAACCGAGCTGGCGGCCGTCAACCCAGGGGTTATCATGACCGCCCCGTTGTACGGTTCGTTGACCGCATGGGTTGAAAAGCACTACCGCGACCGCCTGACCGAAAGCGATCTGGCGGATCCGCAGTTGCTGCTTGAATGCCGGACGGCACTGGATGAACTGACGCAAATCCTTAAACTGGGCGCGGTTTATCCATTCCAGATCAATTGATGACCGATACTCCGCCTCGTCGCGGCGAACGGTTCCATCTCCCCAAGAGAGCGTAAAACATGAGCGATTCCCTGCAGCTGATCCTTGAAGACACTGACGGCACGCAACTGCAAACTTCCTGCACCCGCGTCGCGGTCATGTGGCAAGGCAAAGAGCTGTGGATCCAGCAGGACGGCCGCGGCCAACTGTTGATCGGCGTGGACGTCGAAGAGGGCGACGAAGAGTACGCCAACCTGCTGTTGCGCCCATTGGCGACTAATCTGGTAAGTCTGCAACTGGAGATGGAACCGGCTGACCTCGGTGACGATGAAGGCCACGTGCACGGCCCGGATTGCAATCACGACCACTAAGGAAACGCTCTATGCTCGCCCTCGGCAAACTGCTTGAACTGACCCTCGCCGGCCGCGAACCGGCGGAGAAGACTCAACTGACTGTCGAAGGCGTGCGCATGCGCTGGTTGAGCGAGGGGGCGCTGGAAGTCCGGCCACCCGAAGCGCGCGACAATGGCCTGGACCTGCTGCTGTCGGCAGGCATCCACGGCAATGAAACGGCACCGATCGAACTGCTCGACCGGCTGCTGCATGACATCGCTCGCGGCGATCTGAAGCCGCGCGCACGTATTCTGTTCCTGTTCGGCAACCCGGAAGCGATTCGCAAGGGCGAGCGTTTCGTCGAGCAGGACGTCAATCGGCTGTTCAATGGCCGTCACGAACAAAGCAGCGGTTCCGAAGCCCTGCGTGCCTGCGAGCTGGAACGGCTGGCGGCAAGTTTCTTCAGCCTGCCTGATCGTCAGCGCCTGCACTACGACCTGCACACGGCGATTCGCGGTTCGAAGATCGAGCAGTTCGCTTTGTATCCGTGGAAGGAGGGTCGCCAGCATTCCCGTCTTGAACTGGCCCGCCTGCGCGCCGCCGGCATGGAAGCGGTGCTGCTGCAGAACAAACCGTCGATCGTGTTCAGTTCCTACACCTACGACAAGCTCGGGGCCGAGTCCTTCACCCTGGAACTGGGCAAGGCGCGGCCATTCGGGCAGAACGCCGGGGTCAATGTGTCGCTGCTGGAAACCCGCCTGAAGCAGATCATCGAAGGCACCGAACCGGAGATGGCCGAGCAGGGCCTGGACGGTCTGCAACTGTTCAGCGTGGCCCGGGAAATCATCAAGCACAGCGATGCGTTCCGGCTGAACCTGCCGGCGGACATCGAAAACTTTTCGGAACTGGATGTGGGTTATGTGCTGGCCGAAGATCTGGCCAATACCCGCTGGATCATCGAAGAGCAGGGCGCACGGATCATCTTCCCCAATCCCAAGGTCAAGAACGGCCTGCGAGCGGGCATTCTGATCGTGCCGACCACTGACGAAAATCTTGCCTGATGATCGTTCCCACGCTGCGCGTGGGAATGCAGCCCGGGACGCTCCGCGTCCCAAAGCGGACGCAGAGCGTCCATTGAGGCGTTCCCACGCAGACTGTTCGACGCCTCGACGTGGGAACGATCATTGTGGGGTCAGACCGCTACAGCACGCGGCTCGGTGCGGCGCAACGCTCGCACCTTCTGCAGCGTATCGGCGCAGGTCTTCGCCGCTTCCTGACCCTTGTGCACGAAATGCTCGAAGAAGAACTTCTGGTGCTCTTCGCCGGCATGGAAGTGGTGCGGGGTCAGCGACACCGAGAACACCGGCACTTCGGTTTCCAGCTGCACCTGCATCAGGCCGCTGACCACCGACTGGGCGACGAACTCGTGACGGTAGATCCCGCCGTCCACCACCAGGGCCGCCGCGACGATACCGGCATAACGACCGGTCTTGGCCAGCAGCTTGGCGTGCAGGGGCATTTCAAAGGCGCCGCCGACTTCAAAGAAATCGATGTCCGATTCCTGATAGCCCTGAGCGATCATTTCGGCGAGGAAGCCTTTACGGCTCTGGTCGACAATTTCCTTGTGCCAGCAGGCCTGGATGAACGCGACGCGCTCGCCGTGAGGGTGTTTGCTTTTGCTGTCGATAGCGGTGGGTTGCATGTTCTGACTCCTGTTTGTGTGAAAAACAGGGCGTTATGAATTGAAAGGGATTCAAGGGTACGCACGCTCGCGCATACACGGCGGACGGCCCTTTGGCGTCAATCCCGTTCTCTCTTCATCCGGACTGTGACCGTCGGCCCCGGAATCACACCGGGTCTGCTGACCTTGCCGCCGCTCACGGCTTTTGCCGTGTCCGTCACCAAGCGCTCGCGGGCTATGCGCATTGCGCGCAATTACCGCCGGTGGGGAATTGCACCCCGCCCTGAGAACGTTTCGCCGCCCTTTATCGGGCGGCGCAGCGTTTTTAACACAGATTGCCAGGCCGTGCATTGCGCCTTTGTGATGATTGCCATCTGATTATTCGAAGCGTGAAAACGACTTTTCCTTGCGCAAGGGTTGATTAATCCGCGCCATGCCCGCAGTAATTCGTCTTCGAAAAGGGATTTTCCCTGCTGACTTGAGGCCAGGTTCATGAGCGTTATTGATCTTCGCAGCGACACCGTCACTCAACCGACCCCCGCCATGCTCGACGCGATGACCCGCGCCGACACCGGCGATGACGTGTATGGCGAAGATCCGACGGTCAATCGTCTGGAAGCGGAACTGGCAAAACGACTGGGTTTCGCCGCCGCGCTGTTTGTCCCGACCGGCACCATGAGCAACCTTTTGGGCTTGATGGCGCACTGCGAGCGCGGTGACGAGTACATCGTCGGCCAGCAGGCGCACACCTATAAGTACGAGGGCGGCGGCGCAGCGGTGCTCGGTTCGATCCAGCCGCAGCCGCTGGAAGTGCAGGCCGATGGCTCGCTGGACCTGGATCAGGCGGCAGCGGCGATCAAGCCTGATGACTTCCACTTCGCCCGCACCCGCCTGCTGGCGCTGGAAAACACCATGCAGGGCAAAGTGCTGCCGCTGGACTATCTGGCCCGGGCCCGTCAGTTCACTCAGGACAATGGCCTGCAACTGCATCTGGACGGCGCGCGGCTGTATAACGCGGCGGTCAAGCTCGGAGTCGATGCTCGGGAAATCACCCAGTATTTCGATTCGGTCTCGGTGTGCCTGTCCAAAGGCCTCGGCGCGCCGGTCGGTTCGGTGCTGTGCGGTTCGTCGGCGTTGATTGCAAAGGCCCGGCGCCTGCGCAAAATGGTCGGTGGCGGCATGCGTCAGGCCGGACTGCTGGCGGCGGCGGGGCTGTATGCGCTGGATCACAATGTGGAGCGTCTGGCCGACGACCATGCCAACGCGCAGTTGCTGGCCGAAGGCCTGCGCGAGGCCGGTTTCAGTGTCGAGCCGGTGCAGACCAACATGGTTTACGTGCAGATGGGCGACCGTGCCGAGGCGATCAAGGCATTTGCCGCCGAGCGCGGGATCAAGTTGAGCGCTGCCGCCCGGCTGCGGATGGTCACGCACATGGACGTCAATCGCTCGCAAATCGAGCAAGTGATCGCGACATTCGTCGAGTTTTCGCGCAAGTGACAGCGTTAGCGGCCCAATTGACCGTTTCTATCGTATAAACACGCTGTACCCCGCGCGCAGGGCCGATATAATGCGGCCCTTTGCCGTCGTTTCGTCTGTTGACGTTTCGTACAGGCCTTTGGCCGCAGCCTCCGTGGAAGAACCTAATGAAAAGCGCAGAAATCCGTGAAGCCTTCCTTCGCTTCTTCGAAGAGCAAGGTCACACCCGTGTAGCCTCCAGCTCTTTGATTCCGGGCAACGACCCCACCCTGCTGTTCACCAACGCGGGGATGAACCAGTTCAAGGACTGCTTCCTGGGCCAGGAAAAGCGCGCGTACACCCGCGCCGTCTCCAGCCAGAAATGCGTGCGCGCCGGCGGCAAGCACAATGACCTGGAAAACGTCGGTTACACCGCCCGTCACCACACCTTCTTCGAAATGCTGGGTAACTTCAGCTTCGGCGACTACTTCAAGCGTGATGCCATCACCTACGCCTGGAACTTCCTGACCTCCGAGAAGTGGTTGAACCTGCCGAAGGAAAAACTGTGGGTCACCGTCTACGCCAGCGATGACGAGGCCTACGACATCTGGACCAAGGAAGTCGGTGTGCCGGCCGAGCGCATGGTGCGCATCGGCGACAACAAGGGCGCGCCTTACGCCTCCGACAACTTCTGGACCATGGGCGATACCGGCCCGTGCGGTCCTTGCACCGAGATTTTCTACGATCACGGCGCCGACATCTGGGGCGGCCCACCGGGCTCGCCGGAAGAAGACGGCGACCGTTACATCGAAATCTGGAACAACGTGTTCATGCAGTTCAACCGCACCGCCGATGGCGTGTTGCACCCGCTGCCAGCCCCGTCGGTGGACACCGGCATGGGTCTTGAGCGGATCAGTGCCGTGTTGCAGCACGTTCACTCGAACTATGAAATCGACCTGTTCCAGAGCCTGCTGGCCGCATCGGCCAAGACCATCGGCTGCAGCAACGACAACCAGGCGTCCCTGAAAGTCGTGGCGGACCACATCCGTTCCTGCGGCTTCCTGATTGCCGACGGCGTACTGCCGTCCAACGAAGGTCGCGGTTATGTGCTGCGCCGGATCATCCGTCGCGCCTGCCGTCACGGTAACAAGCTGGGCGCCAAGGGCAGCTTCTTCTACCAGATCGTTGCCGCTCTCGTGGCCGAGATGGGCGAAGCGTTCCCGGAACTGAAATCCCAGCAGGCGCACATCGAACGCGTACTGAAAGCCGAAGAAGAGCAATTCGCCAAGACCCTGGAGCAGGGCCTGAAAATCCTCGAGCAGGATCTGGCCGAACTCAAAGGCGATGTGGTGCCGGGCGACGTGGTGTTCAAACTCTACGACACCTACGGTTTCCCGATGGACCTGACCGCAGACATCGCCCGCGAGCGCAGCCTGACCATCGACGAAGCCGGCTTCGAGCGTGAAATGGAAGCCCAGCGCGTCCGTGCACGTTCCGCCAGCTCGTTCGGTCTGGACTACAACAGCCTGGTCAAGGTTGACGTCGACACCGAGTTCACCGGTTATCACGCCACCAGCGGTTCGGCGAAAGTCGTTGCTCTCTATAAAGATGGCCAGTCCGTGGACGTCTTGAGTGAAGGGCAGGAAGGCGTTGTGGTGCTGAACCAAACGCCGTTCTACGCCGAATCCGGCGGCCAGGTCGGCGATTGCGGTTACCTGCAGGCCGGCAACAGCCGTTTCGACGTGCGCGACACCACCAAGACCGGCGGCGCGTTCCTGCACCACGGTGTACTGGCGTCGGGCAGCCTGATCGTTGGCGCACCGGTGGAAACCCACGTCGAGGCCGACGTGCGTCACGCCACTTCGCTGAACCACTCGGCCACTCACTTGCTGCACGCTGCGCTGCGCAAAGTGCTGGGCGACCACGTTCAACAGAAGGGCTCGCTGGTCGACAGTCAGCGCCTGCGTTTCGACTTCAGTCACTTCGAAGCGATCAAGCCTGAGCAGATCAAGGCGCTGGAAGACATCGTCAACGCCGAGATCCGCAAGAACTCCGCCGTTGAAACCGAAGAAACCGACATCGAAACCGCCAAGCAGAAAGGCGCGATGGCGCTGTTCGGCGAGAAGTACGGCGACAACGTGCGCGTGCTGAGCATGGGCGGTGATTTCTCCGTCGAGCTGTGCGGCGGTATCCACGCCAACCGTACCGGCGACATCGGCCTGCTGAAAATCATCAGCGAAGGCGGTGTGGCATCGGGCGTGCGTCGTATCGAAGCGGTCACTGGCGCTGCGGCGCTGGCTTACTTGAACGCTGCTGAAGAACAACTCAAGGAAGCGGCCAGCCTGGTCAAGGGCAGCCGCGACAACCTGATCGACAAGCTGTCGGCGGTGCTGGAGCGCAACCGTGCGCTTGAAAAGCAGCTCGAGCAGTTGCAGGCCAAGGCCGCTGCCGCTGCCGGCGACGATCTGTCGGCTTCGGCTGTGGACGTCAAGGGCGTGAAAGTGCTGGCCGTGCGTCTGGATGGTCAGGACGGCAAGGCGCTGCTGGCGCTGGTCGATCAGCTGAAAAACAAACTCGGCCGCGCAGTGATCCTGCTCGGCAGTGTCCATGAGGAAAAGGTCGTACTGGTTGCAGGTGTAACCAAGGACCTGACTGGCCAACTCAAAGCCGGTGATTTGATGAAACAGGCTGCTGCGGCAGTGGGCGGGAAGGGCGGTGGTCGTCCGGACATGGCGCAGGGCGGCGGTGTCGACGCCGGCGCACTGGATGGCGCACTGGCGCTGACCGTTCCATTCGTCGAGCAGGGTTTATAAGACGGCCCGTCGGGCCCGCAGTCTAGTGGCGGGCCCGGCGGCTGTTCGAGTGATTATTGGGCGCCCTTCATGGGCAGAGGCGGCTTTGAAATGGCTTTGATCGTACAGAAATTTGGAGGCACCTCGGTCGGCACTGTCGAGAGAATCGAGCAGGTCGCCGACAAGGTTAAGAAATTCCGCGATGCCGGCGATGACCTGGTGGTTGTGCTGTCTGCAATGAGCGGCGAGACCAACCGTCTGATCGATCTGGCCAAGCAAATCAGTGGCGAAGATCAACCGGTTCCGCGTGAACTGGACGTGATCGTTTCCACCGGTGAGCAGGTGACGATCGCCCTGTTGGCCATGGCGCTGATCAAGCGCGGTGTGCCGGCGGTGTCGTACACCGGCAACCAGGTGCGGATCCTGACGGACAGCGCGCACAATAAAGCGCGTATCTTGCAGATCGATGACCAGAAGATTCGCGGTGACCTGAAAGCAGGTCGCGTGGTGGTGGTCGCCGGTTTCCAGGGCGTCGACGAGCACGGCAACATCACGACCCTGGGTCGTGGCGGTTCCGACACCACCGGCGTGGCGCTGGCCGCTGCGCTGAAGGCTGATGAGTGCCAGATCTACACCGACGTCGATGGTGTCTATACCACTGACCCGCGCGTGGTATCGGTTGCTCAGCGTCTGGACAAGATCACCTTCGAAGAGATGCTGGAAATGGCCAGCCTCGGTTCCAAGGTGCTGCAGATCCGCGCGGTGGAATTCGCCGGCAAGTACAACGTTCCGCTGCGCGTACTGCACAGCTTCAAGGAGGGTCCGGGCACCCTCATTACTATTGATGAAGAGGAAACCATGGAACAGCCGATCATTTCCGGCATCGCTTTCAACCGCGATGAAGCCAAGCTGACCATCCGTGGCGTGCCAGACACCCCGGGCGTGGCGTTCAAGATTCTCGGCCCGATCAGTGCCGCGAACATCGAAGTCGACATGATCGTGCAGAACGTCGCGCACGATAACACCACCGACTTCACCTTCACCGTGCACCGCAACGACTACCAGTCCGCGCAAACCGTGCTGGAAAACACCGCTCGCGAGATCGGTGCCCGTGAAGTGGTGGGTGACACCAAGATTGCCAAAGTCTCGATCGTCGGCGTCGGCATGCGTTCCCACGCAGGCGTGGCCAGCCGCATGTTTGAATCCCTGGCAAAGGAAAGCATCAACATCCAGATGATCTCGACCTCGGAAATCAAGGTTTCCGTGGTGATCGAAGAGAAGTACCTGGAACTGGCCGTGCGCGCCCTGCACACGGCTTTCGAGCTCGACGCTCCGGCCCGTCAGGGCGAGTGATGCGTTGTCTGAAGGGCGCGGTCTGACCGCGCCCTTTATTTTTTGAATGGCGCGAGCCCCCGAACTGTTCTTTTGCTCGCGCTGGTCAATACTCAGGCATGTAGGGCTACGATCGCTCCGGTTGTAGGTCGGGTGCCTTTTTTTTGCAGACTGTTGTCCCTGAAATGATTCGCGTGAGGAGAAAGGTATGCTGATTCTGACTCGTCGGTGCGCAGAAAGCCTGATTATCGGTGATGGCGAAATCACCGTGACCGTGCTCGGCGTCAAAGGAAATCAAGTGCGTATCGGCGTCAATGCCCCGAAAGAGGTGGCCGTGCACCGTGAAGAAATCTATCTGCGTATAAAGAAAGAGAAGGACGAAGAACCAAGCCATTAATTTTTATCGATTTTTATGTTTGCAAACGGGGAAGAAGGTGGTTAATATACGCCCCGTGTTGCGGAGAGCTGGCCGAGTGGCCGAAGGCGCTCCCCTGCTAAGGGAGTACACCTCAAAAGGGTGTCGGGGGTTCGAATCCCCCGTTCTCCGCCATTATTTGCTTAGTACGTTGTAATCTGGCTTTTTCTGTAAGTTGTTGAATTTATTAGAAAAAGTGGTTGGAATAGAGATTAGACGGGCTATAATGCGGCGCAACAAATGCACTCGTAGCTCAGCTGGATAGAGTACTCGGCTACGAACCGAGCGGTCACAGGTTCGAATCCTGTCGAGTGCACCATTTAAGAGTCAATTACAGCGATGTAAATGACTCGGCTTCAACCAGTTGTGATCTGGTCTAAAAACACAAAATGCACTCGTAGCTCAGCTGGATAGAGTACTCGGCTACGAACCGAGCGGTCACAGGTTCGAATCCTGTCGAGTGCACCATTTAAGAGTTAATTGCAGCAATGCAGATAACTTGGTTACAGCCAGTTGTGGTCTGGTCTAAAAACACAAATTGCACTCGTAGCTCAGCTGGATAGAGTACTCGGCTACGAACCGAGCGGTCACAGGTTCGAATCCTGTCGAGTGCACCATATACCGAAAAGCCCGCGTTTAACGCGGGCTTTTTGCTGTCCTGGATTTGGCTTTTCCTGTCACGCATCCTTTTTCATCAAAATCGATTTGAGCACTGCGCCCTCGCTTGAGGTCGTAACGATAACTCGTTGCCGAATTGCGGATGCTCACCTTGTCGGGTTTGCCCAAAGCGCTTTCAACATCCTGTTGGCTCATGCCGGCGATGATTCGTTGATTGATGATTGCTTCACGCTTTTGTCGCGCGTCGATCAGATCTCCGCATTTGTCCTGGGTGCGCCCGACGACGGCCATTTCTCGCTTTCTGATATTCATACCGGATATTTCTTCATGCCGGGCTTCGGGTATCAGGGTGACTGTCGAGCCAGGGGAGTAGGGGTGAACTTCCTGCAATGAAAGGTGCTCATCGTTCGCGCAGCTCAATGTGGTGAACGTGACGCTGCCATCGGAAGCTTCGCAGCGATGAAGTGTCGTTGCGCTCCCGATGGTGGGCAGGCAGAGCAGGGCGGTCAGCATGAATCGGGATGTTTTCGATGGCATTCGGCGTCCTCCATGACGATCCTTCTCAAGCGTAGCTGGCAGTTTTTTCAGCGCCGGTGTGTTTTCTTTTCAGAATGAGTCGTCGCAGTGTGAAGGATCAGGACAGTGCTTAGCTTTGTCTCGCAAGCGCTTGTTTCAGCCACGATTTTTTAACGTTTAAAACCGTCAGGCGGTGTATCATTGCGCCCGTCAGCCCCGCCGGGGCTTATGGAAAACCTCCATGGACTTACCCAGTAGTTATTCAGTAACCCGTTTTACCAATCATGAATTGACTGATTGATCCTTCCGGCGTGCCCCGCTGCTGGGAGTGGAGTTCGCCTATGTCCGAAATCGAAGTAAAGAAAACACAGGAAAGCCTGCAGGATCGCCTGGCTCAGGTCGTCGAGCTGCTGCAGCGCCAGCGGGTCGTCGAAGACCTGACTCATCGCCAGGAAGGCCCGCATCATGATCGGGTCGAGAACCTGGTCCACCGGCAAAACCTCGTCGAGCTGCAACGCAAGCTCGATGATCTGCACTCCGCCGACGTCGCCTACATTCTTGAAGCCCTGCCGCTGGACGATCGTCTGACGCTCTGGCAACTGGTCAAGGCCGATCGCGACGGCGACATTCTTCTCGAAGTATCCGATTCCGTCCGTGAAACGCTGATCGCCGACATGGACGATCACGAGCTCCTGGCTGCCGCCAAGGACATGGATGCCGACGAACTTGCTGACCTGGCCTCCGAGCTGCCGCGAGACGTCGTCCATGAGCTGATGGAGACTCTGGACCAGCAGCAACGCGAACGTGTGCGTTCGGCTCTCTCCTATGACGAGGAGCAGGTCGGTGCGCTGATGGACTTCGAGATGGTGACCATCCGTGAGGATGTCAGTCTTGAAGTGGTTCTGCGTTACCTGCGTCGTCTGAAAGAGCTGCCGGGCCATACCGACAAACTGTTCGTGGTCGATTACGACGGTGTGCTCAAGGGCGTGCTGCCGATCAAGCGTTTGCTGGTCAATGATCCGGAGAAACAGGTTTCCGAAGTCATGGCGAGTGACCCGGTGAGTTTTCACCCGGACGAAGACGCCTACGACGCCGCTCAGGCGTTCGAACGTTACGACTTGATCTCGGCCCCGGTGGTCGACAAGAACGGCAAGCTGATCGGCCGTCTGACCATCGACGAAATGGTCGACCTGATTCGTGAGGAGAGCGAAAGCGAAGTCCTCAATATGGCGGGTCTGCGTGAAGAGGAAGACATCTTCGCCTCCGTCTGGAAGTCCCTGCGCAACCGTTGGGCGTGGCTGGCGATCAACCTGATCACGGCGTTCGTCGCATCGCGGGTGATCGGCCTGTTCGAAGGTTCGATCGAGAAGCTGGTGGCCTTGGCAGCGCTGATGCCGATCGTGGCGGGCATCGGCGGTAACTCCGGCAACCAGACGATTACCATGATCGTTCGCGCTATGGCCCTCGATCAGGTCAGCACCGGCAATACCTCGCGCCTGATGCGCAAAGAGCTGGCCGTTGCGTTGATCAACGGTTTGGTCTGGGGCGGGGTGATCGGTGTGGTCGCTTACTTGCTCTATGGCAGCTGGTCGCTGGGTGTGGTCATGACGGCCGCCATGACATTGAACCTGCTGCTGGCAGCGTTGATGGGGGTGTTGATCCCGATGACCCTGGCCAAGATGGGGCGCGATCCGGCGATGGGCGCCAGCGTGATGATCACGGCCATGACCGACAGTGGTGGCTTCTTCATCTTCCTGGGGTTGGCGACGATCTTCCTGCTCTGACCGACAGTATTGAAACAGCCCGCCGATTGGCGGGCTTTTTTTCGTCCATGAAAAGCCGAATTGCGGGCAAAAAAAAGCCAGCATTCATGCTGGCTTGAGGTGTTCGGTGTGGCTCAGGATGCGTCTGCGGCCATTTCGGCGTCGTGGGCGATCAGAGAAACCAGTGCGTTCTGCTGGCGATGGGAGAGTTGGCGGAAGCGTTGCAGCAACTCGCGTTCGTGCAGCGACAGCTCCGGGCTGTCCAGGCGCATGCTCAGCTCTTCGCCCAGTGCACCTTCCTGAATAAGACTCTGCTCAAGGCGCGCAATGATCTCGGAGTTCATGCTGCGATGATGATTGCGAGCCACCTCGGCAATGCGTTCACGCATTCCGTCTGGCAGACGTACGACGAACTTGTCAGCCGTACGGCTGGAATAAATTGCCTGTTTCAATGGGCGCATATATTTAACCGGTTAGTTCAGGGGAGCGGTTCTCGGGATTGGCCGCAGGATGTGTTCTAGGACAAGCATCCGCGCCAAATGGTTCAACCTGAATTGTTAAGAGGCGCGCATCATGCCTCAAAATTGCCAGATCATTGGCGTCAATTCTGTGACAAATATTGATCCGGGTAAAGGCGTAATGCCAGCACCAATTATCAGAAATGCGGACTGGTTTGAAAAGAAAGCATCTGCCCGTATTGCTGACCGCGTCCTGAAACACGTCGTCTGATGCCCGAAGACGTCAGAACGTGCATGCTATGCAGGTTGAATCGTTGTTCCTTACCTTGTACAGGATAGTGGCAAATGGCCGATTTACTAGGGGCAAATGTCCGCCGGAGGGCGTTTTCAGGATGGATGGCAGGCTGATTTACCTCATGGGACCTTCCGGCTCCGGCAAGGACAGTCTGATCGAGGCAGCGCGTGAGCCTTTAAGGGCGTTGAACTGCGAAATCATCAGGCGAGTGATCACCCGTTCGGCCGAATCCGTGGGTGAGGATGCAATCGGTGTGGCGCCGCAGGAGTTCGAGCGACGTCAGCGTGCCGGCGAGTTTTCACTGGCGTGGCAGGCTAACGGTCTCGCCTACGGCATTCCGGTGGAAATGGATCAATGGCTGAAAACCGGCAAACACGTCCTGGTAAACGGCTCTCGGGCAAACCTTCGACAAGCGCTGGAAAGTTACCCGACTTTGGTGCCGGTGTTGCTGACAGTTCGGGAGGATGTTCTGCGTGAGCGCCTGCTCCGGCGTGGCCGGGAGACGCTTGACCAGATCGATGCGAGGCTGGCGCGCAATACGCTGTTCAAGGACAGGCGTTCAACTGATAGTCCTGTGCACCTGATCGACAACTCGGGCGCTCTGGCCGATGCAGTCAATCATCTACTGGAGCTGGTCAGGTTCAGCGCAATACCGGATCAAACTTGATCTTGCGCCCGGCCACCAGTGCCAATACGAACAGCGCCGAAAAGACGCCGCAACCGATCAGGGCCAGGGATATTTCGGTTTCCTCGAACAGCGAAAAATGCCCGAGGCCACTCAATAAGGCGAGGATCAGAAATCCTGCAGCTGACTTGGACATGCTGTACTCCTGAAGATATTTCAAAAAACCAGACGTTCAGTCGAATGCGTCGGCAACGCCTGTTCAGACTCGCTGACTGCTTGCGGGGCAAAGCTCTTATCGCTCAACACCGCCCATTGCGGCGCCTTCTGCACTTGCAGGTAGTGCGGCATGCGTCCGGCCACTTTTTCGTTATCCGCGGGGGCGAAGTGAAAGCCGACCAGAACGGCCAATGCGATTGCATTTGCGAACACGAGGGCGCTGTTCATGAGACGAGTCTCCGATTGTTCTTGTATAAGAACCGGTAAAGCAGCCGTCGTGCCAATAGTCTAACCGCTGTTAAGTCCTTTAAAAACAAGCATTTAGCAGGGTTTTTCGGATGTGCCGCATTGCATTTTGCAATGGTGGCTTTTTGCGGCGATGCAAATTGCACGGTAAAACGTCCGGCACCCTTGCAAGGCGCCTGCCTACACTTAAAAAGCCCTGCGGACGACATGACAAAACAGGGCCCGGCCGTTAACATGCACGCCGTCTGTCGCACCGACAGATTTGTGTCCCAGTAGCTCAATTGGATAGAGCATCCCCCTCCTAAGGGGAAGGTTGGCAGTTCGAACCTGCCCTGGGACACCATCTATTGAAAAAGCCCCGCGCAGAGTGATCTGGCGGGGCTTTTTTTGTCGCGAGTTTACAAGCGGAAGCGACTGACCAGGGTGTTGAACGACGCCGCCAGGTTGGACAGTTCCTGGGTCGAGGCGCTGGTCTGATGCGCGCCTGCCGCCGTCTGGGTGGAGAGATCCTGGATGTTGACCAGATTTCGGTCCACTTCCCGAGCTACGTGTGCCTGTTCTTCCGAGGCTGTGGCGATGACGAGGTTGCGATCATTGATCTGCGAGATGCCGTCGGCGATCAGCTCCAATGCCTGGCCGGTCGCTTGCGCCAGTGACTGGGTTTCGCTGACCAGCGCCTGGCTTTTCCCCATGGCGCCGACGGCTTCGTCTGCACTGTTGCGAACGTCGTTGATCATGCCTTCGATTTCCCCTGTCGAAGCCTGGGTTCTTGCCGCCAGGGCTCGTACCTCGTCGGCGACCACGGCAAAACCTCGACCTTGCTCACCCGCGCGCGCAGCCTCGATGGCGGCGTTAAGCGCCAGTAGATTGGTTTGCTCGGCAATCCCCCGGATCACATCGAGAACTTTGCCGATGTCTCGAACTTTCTCCGCCAGATCCTTGACCATGGTGGTGGAGGTGGCGATTTCCGTGGTTGCATGGTTGATCGCGGCAACGGCGTTTCGCGCTTGATCGCGTCCGTTACTGGCTTCCCGGCTGGTGGTCTGGGAGGCCTCGGAGGTGGATACCGCATTGCGCGCAACTTCCTCCACGGCGGAGGTCATTTCCGTGACAGCCGTCGCTGCCTGCTGGATCTCGTCGTTCTGACGAATCAGTCCGCGGCTTCCATTGTCTGTGACGGCGGTGAGTTCTTCGGCAGCGGAAGCCAGTTGATCCGCCGCGCTGGCGATCTGCTGAATAGTGCTTTTCAGACTGCCCTGCATCTCGGCCAGGGCCGTGAGCAACTGGCCGGCCTCGTCGCGGCCGGTGCTGACGATGTTTTGAGTCAAGTCGCCCCCAGCGATGCTTCGGGCGCTTTCAACGGCTTTGGAGATGGGGCGGCTGATCAGTCGGCTGATGAACAGGCCAAGCAAAATCGCCGCGACGAAGGCCAGCACGATGCCGATGTACAGCGAGGTCTTGGCGGAGGACTCCGTCAGAACCGATCGTTTTGCGGCTTCGCTGACCTGCATGTCGTTGGAGTTGGTCATGATGGTCAATTCGTCCATGACGACGCGATAGTTTTTCTGCAGGTCGCCGAGCAGCAGTTCGCGGCCATTTTCCAGGTCGCCGGCCTTCATCAGGCCCAGATACCTTTGCACGATCGCCTGGTAAACGGGCCAGGCTTTCTCCATCCGGTCGCCCGCCGCACGTTCGTCGTCGGCAAGCTCGGTTTTCCGGTATTCGGCAAAGGCTTTTTCGCTCGCCAACTGGTTGGCGCTCATCGAGGCGAGAAATTCGTCTTTGGTGCTCTGGGGCAGGTTGGCGGCAGTGGCGACGTAAAGCCGATACATGTCACGGGTCTGTCCGACAGCCTTGATTTTGGTCTGCGCAATGTTGGCGACGGCGACGAGGTTGTTACCGAACACCGATCTGAGGCTTGTCGAGAGTTCGGTCACTCCCCGGCTTCCCAGCAGGCCCACCCCCAGGGTGATGAAGGCGCACGCCGCGAAGGCCGTGATCAATTTCGTGGAAAGTCTTGCGTCATTCAACCAACTCATAAGGGGCATCCTGCTGACATGTGGGGGCGGGTCAATATCGAGCGCAGCTCGTAAGCAAATGGCTTGTCGTCGTACATCTTTCGGCTGCGGAGTCCACAACTGTAGGGTTACCAGTTGTTTCTTATCTAAATATATTCCGCATTAAACCCCCTTGTAACCAGCGTTCTAGAGCATTCAGCACATACATACAAAAGATGGCACTTGGCCTTTTCTATTTGTTGCCAAGTGTTACATTGTGTGGAATATTCCAATAAATACGTACGACATCGTACCTCTTCGTCCTTGTCGCTCAAGATGACGAGGACGCTGTGTTCGTGATTTCCAGAACCGTGAAAAAAAAGAACGAAGCAGCCTAGGGTAGGACTCATGTCGCGTCGCATTGATAAAGGGAAACGCAGGGGGTACGCCTCTGCCGGATTGGTTACGCTGCTGATCGCCATAGCTGGCACCGCGTACGGCGAGACGCTCGACAGCACGGCCTCGGCGGGCAAGCGTCTGGCGGTAGCCGCTGACTGTGTGGCTTGTCATACGGCGCCAGGCGGCAAGGCTTTTGCGGGCGGCTATCCGCTCGGCTCACCGATGGGCACGATCTACTCGACCAACATCACGCCTTCGAAAACGGCGGGCATCGGCAATTACACGTCTGAGCAATTCGCCCGTGCGGTGCGTGACGGGGTGGCGGCCGATGGCACTCGGCTTTACCCGGCGATGCCCTACACCTCCTATTCGAAGATGACCGACAGCGACATTGCTGCGCTCTACGACTACTTCATGCATGAAGTAGCGCCGGTCGATACGCCGAACCAGAAAACCGCTCTGGATTTCCCGTTCAATATCCGCGCATCGATGATTGGCTGGAACGCGCTGTTCCACAGCAAAACACGCTTTACGCCGGATCCGGCCAAGTCTGCCGAGGTCAACCGTGGCGACTATCTGGTCAACGGCCTGGCTCACTGCGATACCTGCCATACACCGCGCAATGTCCTGATGGCTGCCGACAGCGCAAAACCGTTGGCCGGCGGATCACTGGGCAGTTGGTATGCCCCCAATATCACTTCCGACAAAGTCAGCGGCATCGGTGCCTGGTCGAGCGACGAGATCGTGGCCTATCTGCGTACCGGTCACGTCGAGGGCAAGGCCCAGGCGGCAGGCCCAATGGCCGAGGCGGTGGAGAACAGTCTGCAGCATCTGAGCGATGTGGATCTCAAAGCCATCGCGGCCTATCTGTTGCAGACCACGCCGATCAAGACCGGGGAGAGCAAGGCCCGGCACGAGTACGGTCAGGCTTCGGTCGATGAGTTGACGCTGCGCGGAGGCAAACCGGGGGATAACCCGGGCTGGCACATATTCAGTGGCACTTGCGCCAACTGCCATCAGCCGAACGGTCAAGGCACGCGGGAATACCCATCGCTGTTTCACAACACCGCCACCAGTCGCAGCGACAACCTGATCGCGACCATCGTGTACGGCGTGCATCGTGAAGTCGACGGTGTGGCCATCGACATGCCGGGTTTCGGCCCTGACGCGCTGTTCACCGACCGCCTGAACGACCAGCAGATTGCCGACGTCAGCAACTACGTGCTGTCGCGCTACGGCAATGCCGACACGATTGTCACCGCCGCCGATGTGGCACAGGTACGCAACGGTGGGCCCCAGGCGCCGCTGGCAGTAATGGCGAAGTTTACGACCCCGGTCATCATTCTCGTGTGCGTGTTGATGGGCCTGGGCGCATGGGCCTTGATTGCACGTCGGCGCAAGGAGGCTTGAGTAATGGACACTTCAATGACGCACAAACACGAAAAAACGCAAATCGAAAGCTCGGCCGGGCTCACTCGCCGCAATCTGTTGCGCGGTTCCGTGACGCTGGGCCTGGCCGCGATGATCGGCAGTGCGCTGCCTTGGCAATCGTTGATGGCAGCGCAGGTTTCGAGTGACGATTTCATTGCGCTGTCGCAGTTTCTGGTCAGCCGTGCGGTCAATCCGGTTCTGGCCGGTCGTTATTACGCTGCGCTGGACAAGCGCGCGCCGAATTTCTCGACCAACGTGATTGCCTTGAAGCAATTGATCGGCGCACAGGGTTACAAGCATGTCGATGAATACCTGGCGCAGCCGAATCCGGATCCGTCGCTGCGGGCCACGGCCACCAGCATCATTTCCGCCTGGTATCTGGGCGTCGTCGGTGAGCCGGCGGATGCCGAGTTGATCAGCTATTCCCTCGCCATGATGTATCAGCCCACTCACGGCATTCTCATCATTCCAACCTACGGTGGCGGCCCGGATTCATGGGGTCCCAAACCAGCAGTCATTCAGGACTCGACAGTATGAGCAGCGATCAATTCGACGCCGATGTGGTGATCATCGGTTCCGGTGTCATGGGCGGTCTGATCGCCACGGGCCTGGCCAAAGCGAACAAGTCGGTGATCGTGCTCGAGGCCGGTCCCCGGGTGAATCGCCGTGATGTGGTGGAAACATTCCGCAATGCCCCGGTGAAACTCTCGCTGGCCAATGCCAAGCTGCAGGGCGCGGGGTCGCCCTATCCGAGCCTGCCTCACGCGCCGTCGACCTACGGCGACTATTTGCAGCAGGTAGGGCCAGTGAAATACAACACTTCTTACTTGCGTGTGGTGGGCGGCACCACCTGGCACTTCGGTTCCTCGCTGTGGCGCATGCTGCCCAACGATTTTCGTCTCAAGTCGCTGTATGGCCGTGGTCGTGACTGGCCTATCAGTTATGACGAACTGGAACCGTATTACGCTCGGGCTGAAATCGAACTGGGCGTTTCCGGTGTCGACGGCCAGGACGAAAGCGGGCAGGGCGGGGACGCCTATCCGCCGCGCTCGATTCCCTATCCGATGGAGGGCCTTAAACCGAGCTACATGTTCAAGCGCCTTTCCGAATTGCTCAGCAAGGGCGGGTATAACCCGATCCTCGAGCCGAATGGCCGGGCGACCCGCCCCTATGGCAAACGGCCTCCCTGTGCCGGCAACAACAACTGCAACCCGGTGTGCCCGATTGCAGCCAAGTACGACGGTTCGATGCACATTGATGAAGCCGAGCGCCATGGCGCCAAGGTGCTGGACAACTCTGTCGTCTACAAGATCGAGGCGGGCGACGACGGCAAGATCACCGCGATCTGGTACATGCGCCCCGACAAGTCCAAACACAAACTGACCGCCCGGGCCTTTGTACTGGCGGCGTACGGTATCGAGTCGCCGAAGCTGCTGTTGATGTCGACCTCGGAAAAGTACCCGAACGGGATTGCCAACTCCTCGGATCAGGTCGGGCGCAACCTGATGGACCACACCGGCATCAGCATGAACGTCATGACCAAGGAAGACATGTGGCCGGGCGAAGGGCCGACGCAATTGCTGGTCTATCTGAACAGCCGCGATGGTGCGTTTCGCAACGATTACCCGAGCTACAAGATCAAGGTGCGCAACACCGTGCCGACGTCGCAGATCACTTCGAACCTGATTGCCAAAGGCGTGCTGGGCTCGAAGCTCGATGAGCAGATCCGCCTGCAATCGGCGCGCTCCCTGAACTGGGCCGTCGATTTCGAAACCTTGCCGCTGCCGGAAAACCGGGTCACCCCGAGCAAGACCAAGTTCGACGCCATCGGTCTGCCGGTTCCCGAGATCTACTACAGCGTTCCCGACTACTGGCACGCCGGTAAAGAGAAGGCGCTGGAAGACTTCAAGCAGTTTGCAAAACTGCTCGACGCCGACATCCTCAGCACCGACACGGGCTTCCAGAATCGGCAGCACATCATGGGCACCACCATCATGGGCGATGATCCGAAAGACTCGGTGGTAGACCGCGATTGCCGCAGTCACGACCATTCGAACCTGTTCATCGCAGGCACGAGCGTCATGCCATCGTCCTCCTGCGTGAACCCGACGCTGACAGGTGCGGCATTGAGTATTCGGATTGCCGATGTGTTGGTGGCGGAGGTCTGAGAAGCGCCCTGAAGTGAAAAGCCCCACGCAGAGAAATCTGGTGGGGCTTTTTTGTATTTCGAAAGGCGCGAAGCTTTAGAAATTATCAGCTCCGCCTTCGGTTTTGCCGACTGACGTGCTGACCTGGGTGATATGTCGGCGCCCGTTCACTGAATAACTGCGCTGCGGATCTTCGGACTCCGGCTTGCGCATCAACAGTACCGCAGGAAGACCGTTTTTTTCGTCGTAGGTACCGAACCAGTTGATCAGTCGTGCGACATAACAATCATCACCAATGATCACGGGGAAGTCGGCGACAGGTTCGATTGCGTAGTAGCTCGCACCGTAGCCGTAGTACTCCTCAATGTCCTTGGCAGATTGCGGGATGGGACAGAGCGGTTTTTTCTGCTGTCCCGTCATCCCCGCATTTGCGTCCAGACCGGTCACAGCTTTGGCGAGCAACTTCTGCAGGGACGGTTCCAGTTCGTAGGCTTTATCGCTGTCCTCGATGTACTGAGTGTGTGGAACCGTTAGTTGGTAGTCATAGCGCACGCTGACTGTCGGCACTTGCCTGTTGACCTTCAGAGGATTGAGCAGATAGACCTGATCTTCGCCGTAGCTGCCGTTCTGGTAGGCGAAATAGATTTTTCCGCGAGCACCGATCAGGTACACGGCCTGATTGGCACCGCGGTCATTGGTATAGAAAAGGACGCTGTCGTTACTGTTCTGAGGGACGAACTCAGCAGTTCTCCTGATAAATCTGCCGTCACTCCGACGCCAGGTTTCCGTGTAATGAAACATCCCGGTGCCGCCGGAGTAGGTTTCCACGATGAGATCGCGCTGACCGTCCCCATCCAGATCCATCAGGGTGTAAGAGGTTTGGCCGGACTCTGCGGCTCCCTTGATGTCGGATGCTTGCAGTGCTTTCCACTCGTCTTGCGTGACATCTTTGGGGATGGTCGTGGGGAAGAGCGGTTGCTCATCCTCATCCAGCTCGGCTGAAAACGAGCTGCCGATGGAGCCAAGGGTCAGAGAATCCAGCGCCCGCTCCAGCGCAAACTCCGGACTCTCCTTGCTCATCTCCCGAACCCGCTGCTGCAGATCCTCCATGACCTGTTTATCGATCTCGTCCGGTTTGTAGGCCACCGCGTCGATCCACTGCGCGTGCAAGACCTGCAAACGATCCTGATAACGCTGGCTCAGGCAACTGACCTCCTCGCCACATCCATCACGCTCCCTGAGCCACTGGCGCTGAGCCTTTTTCACTTCGGCCTGCTCCGGGGCAGCTTTCATCAACTTCCGATAAGCCGCCCCCATCTGCGCATCCAGCTCATACAACGGCTTGTCCGCGCAAATCGCTTTCTCCACAACACTCGCAGCCTTTGTGCAGTCCATTCCGCTCGCCAGTGCCTGCTGAAAAAACAGCAGCGCACAGGCCGATACGATGTAGCGTCCCTTGATGTACACGATGAATCCTTTGCCATTGGAAGGTGAGAACCGCCGCGCAGGGTAATCCTTGCGCAACGAATCTTGAACCCCCGCTTCAAGAGAACCACTGATCCGGCCGATAACCCGTTCGGTGACTACAGAGTCGCGCGAAATCGCTTGATAGCATTTGGCCGGCAGCTATCATCTGCGCGCCTGGAAATGGTCCATCTTCTTCAATTGCCTGGAAATCCTCGATGCTGTCGTATCACCAAAAGAGTTTTCTGATCGTCGATGATTTCTCGGATTTCCGCAGTTCCGTGCGTTCGATGTTGCGCGAGTTGGGTGTCAAGGATGTGGACACCGCCGACACGGGTGAGCAGGCGCTGAAAATGTGCGCGCAGAAGTCCTACGATTTCATCCTTCAGGACTTCCACCTCGGTGACGGCAAGAAGAACGGTCAGCAGGTGTTGGAAGACCTGATGATGGAGAAGCTGATCAGCCACGAAGCGGTGTTCGTGATGGTCACGGCCGAGACCAGTCAGGCGATGGTGCTCAGTGCCCTGGAGCACGAGCCGGACGCGTACCTGACCAAGCCGTTCAACCGTTCCGGCCTGGCTCAGCGCCTGGAGCGTCTGGAGCAGCGCAAGACCCTGCTCAAGCCGATTCTGCAAGCCCTCGACCGTGGCAAACCGATGGAAGTGCTCAACGCCTGCATCGCCCTGTGCAAACAGGACATCCGTTATTCGCCGCTGTGCCTGCGTTATCGCGCCGATGCGTTGCGCGACATGAACCAGAACGAAGCGCTCGAGCGCCTTTACGACAGCATCATCGCTGACCGGCCGTTGCCGTGGGCGTTTGCCGGGTTGGGCAAGTTGCTGTTCAAGCGTGGGCAGGTCAGTCAGGCCAAGGGCGTTTACGAAAAAGCCCTGAAGGTCTTCCCGATGATGCCGGCGCTGTATGACGGCATGGCTGACGTGCTGGTCGCCGAAGGCGATACCAAAGGCGCGCAGCAAGTGCTGGAGGAAGCGATTCGCCTGTCGCCGCTGGCAGTGCGCCGTCAGGCATTGCTGGGCAAGCTGGCGATGGCCAACGAAGATTTCGACACCGCTTCCCGGGCTTATCGCCAGGCGGTGAATCAGGGCGCGCAATCGCGCTTCAAGGATCCGGAAAGCAATCTCGGCCTGGCCCATGCCTTGATCAGCAAAGGCAGCGAGCGCGGGCTCGATACCCGAACGCGTCTGGAGATCAACACCACCCTCAGCGCCGTGGCCAAGGAAAACCCGACCGATCCGGGCCTGCAGATTCGTGCGCGTCTGATGAAGGCTACGAGCCTGTTGCTCAACGATGCCGAGACCGCCGAAAAACTCACCGAACAAGCGCTGATGCGCCTCGACGGCATGGAGCAGTTCATGAGCCCCGAGGCCGCGTTGCTGGTGGCCAAGCAATTGCAGATGCTCGGCCAGACCGAGGCGGGCACCTCGATGCTCAAGAGTTGTGCGGAAATCTACGGCGATGACCCGACGGTGATGAAAGACATCGCCAAGCTCACCGACGACCCGACTATTCTCAGCTCCAGCAACGCGGCCGCCGACCTCAACCGGCAGGGTGTGCGCGTGTACAAGACCGGCAACCTGGTGGAGGCCCGCGAGGTGTTCCGCAAGGCGCTGAAGATGCAACCGAAGAACATCAGTATTGCGCTGAACATGGCCCAGTCGCTGCTGCACGGCACCGACACCAATGTGCCGTCGGCGGAGCTGGAAGAATGTCGGGCCTGCCTGAAACTGGTGGGCATGATGCCCGATACCGACGCGCGTTATCCGCGTTATCAGAAGCTGAAAAGCAAGGCGTTTGGCGAATGAACCAAGACGAGCAGGCACTGGATTTTTCCACGGTGATCGCCTCCACCGTGCACGACATGAAGAACTCTCTGGCGATGCTGATGCAGGCCCACAGCCAATGGCTGGCGCGTCTGCCCGAGGCACAGCGCCAAGGGGCGGAGCAGGGCGTGATCGACTTTGAGTTCGCCCACCTCAACGGCATGCTGGTGCAGCTGCTCGGGCTGTACAAGCTCGGGGTCAATCAGATGCCGTTGCAGCCGGCCTATCACGAGCTGGACGATTTCATCGAGGCGCAACTGGCGGCCCATCAGGAAGTGTTCGCCAGTCGTGGAATCATTGCCACTTACGAAGTCGATCCGCTCAGTCCGCTGGGTTTCTTTGATCGCGAACTGATCGCCTCGGTGCTGGGCAACTGCATCAACAATGCGATCCGTTACGCCCGTGAATCGCTGCTGATCACTGTCAGCGACGAAGCCGGGCAACTGGTGCTGAGCATCAATGACGACGGCGACGGTTACCCGGCCGAAATGCTTGAGCGTCAGGCCGATTACGTGCAGGGCATCAACCACAGCAGTGGCAGCACCGGCCTCGGTCTGTACTTCGCCGGACGCATCGCCGCGCTGCATCAGCGCAACGGTGTTGGCGGCCGGACCGAGATCCGTAATGGCGGCCCGTTGGGTGGCGGTGTGTTCAGTATTTACCTGCCCTGAATCACCGATTCATCGACCGGAATTCTTTTTGTTGGCTGCTGCTTGATATTCCGAACAGCCGAAGCCTATTTTGTCCGGGTCGCCGTTCGCGGCTCGCACAATAACAAGGATTGCGTCATGACAACCGATGGCCAGCGTTCACTCGCGCAGCGATTGACGGGCATTGATGAGATTGAATGTGTCACGCCGGATTTGAACGGCGTGCCACGGGGCAAGGTAATGACCGCCGAGGGCTTCCTCGAAGGGCGGCGTCTGCAGTTGGCCCGGGGGGTGCTGCTGCAATGCATCATGGGCGGTTATCCTGCCGCGAAATTCTATGGCAGCGATGACGGCGATCTGGCGCTGGTGGCCGATCCTGCGCAGATCCATCCGTTGCCATGGAGCGAAGAGCCACGGGCCTTGGCAATCTGTGATGCCGACGAACTGACCGGCGAAAGCTCCAACCTGTCGACCCGTGGTCAGCTCAAGAAGGTCATTGCCCGCTACGCAGCCCTAGGTCTGGCGCCGGTGGTGGCAACCGAACTCGAATTTTTTGTGTTCGCTCCGAACACCGACCCGACCCAACCGTTCCAGCCGCCAGTCGGTCTCGACGGTCGTCGCGAGGACGGTCATTCGGCGTTCAGCGTCAGTTCCAACAACGGTCTGCGACCGTTCTTCAGTGAAGTCTATAAATGCATGGCGGCTCTGGGCCTGCCACGCGATACCTTCATGCACGAAATGGGTGTCAGCCAGTTCGAGATCAACCTGCTGCACGGTGATCCGCTGCTGCTGGCCGACCAGACATTCCTGTTCAAGCATCTGCTCAAGGAAGTCGCGCTCAAGCACGGCCTGACCGTGGTGTGCATGGCCAAGCCACTGGCGCACACGCCGGGCAGTTCGATGCACATTCACCAGAGCATCGTCGAGATCGACAGTGACAAGAATGTGTTCAGCGACACCGACGGTCAGCCAACCGCGATGTTCCGCCACTTCATCGGCGGGCAGCAGGCGGGCATGGCCGACTTCACCGCGCTGTTTGCGCCGAACGTCAATTCTTATCAACGGCTGTGCCATCCGTTTGCCTCGCCGAACAATGCCTGCTGGTCCCACGACAACCGCGCCGCCGGCCTGCGCATTCCGGCCAGTTCGCCGGTTGCGCGTCGGGTCGAGAACCGTTTGCCGGGGGCCGATGCCAACCCGTACCTGGCGATTGCCGCAAGCCTGGCCGCCGGCTTGTACGGCATCGAGCATGAACTCGAGCCAAGCGAAGCGATTCAGGGCGAGTTCGACGTGCCGGACAATCTTTCGCTGCCGTGTACCTTGCACGCGGCGCTCGAACGTCTGAAACGCAGCCAGCTTGCAAAGGAACTGTTCGGCACGGAGTTCATCGAAGGCTACATCGCTTCGAAGACCATGGAGTTGACCAGTTTCTTTGATGAAATCACTCCCTGGGAACGCCGTGTTCTAGCAGCCCAGGCCTGACGAAATGTCGCCGTCGGGCTATCGTTTGATAGCCCGATACTTACTGCAAGGAGCCGCTCGGAACGCCGATGCGCCAAATCTGGAAATCCTTTCGAGCGCTGTATTTCGCCTCGCTGATGATGTTGATCGGCTCGGGCCTTCTTTCTACTTATCTGGCTTTGCGTCTGGCTGCCGACCATGTCGACGGGTTGTGGGTCGGTGCGTTGATGGCGGCCAACTATTTCGGTCTGGTGCTGGGCGGCAAGATCGGTCACCGACTGATTGCCCGGGTCGGGCATATCCGCGCCTACTCGGCGTGTGCCGGGATCGTCGGTGCGGCGGTGCTCGGTCATGGCCTGGTGGACTGGTTGCCGGCGTGGCTGGTGCTGCGGACCATCGTCGGCCTCGGCATGATGTGCCAGTACATGGTCATCGAGAGCTGGCTGAACGAGCAGGCCGACGCCAATCAGCGCGGTCTGGTGTTCAGCGGCTACATGATCGCGTCGTACCTGGGGCTGGTACTCGGTCAGCTGATTCTGGTCATGCACCCGGGCCTTGGTCTGGAACTGCTGATGCTGGTCGCGCTGTGCTTCGCCCTGTGTCTGGTGCCGGTGGCGCTGACCCGCCGGATTCACCCGGCGCCGCTGCATCCGGCGCCGATGGAGCCGCGCTTCTTTATCAAGCGCGTGCCGCAGTCGCTGAGTACGGTGCTCGGGGCCGGGTTGATCATCGGTTCGTTCTACGGTCTGGCGCCGCTGTATGCCTCGCAGCAGGGGCTGTCCACCGAACAGGTCGGTCTGTTCATGGGTAGCTGCATTTTTGCCGGGCTGGTGGTGCAGTGGCCGCTGGGCTGGTTGTCCGACCGCTATGACCGGGCGCTGTTGATCCGCTGTTTCGCGCTGTTCCTCGCGGTTGCTTCGTTGCCGCTGGCGATCCTGCCGCAAGTGCCGCTGGAGGTACTGTTCGTGGTCGGCTTCCTCTGTTCGCTGGTGCAGTTCTGCCTGTACCCGTTGGCGGTGGCGTTCTCTAACGACCACGTCGAAGGCGAGCGTCGGGTGTCGCTGACGGCGATGCTGCTGGTGACTTACGGCGTGGGGGCGAGTATCGGGCCGCTGGCGGCCGGGGTGCTGATGAAGCTGTTCGGGCCGCAGAGTCTGTACGCGTTCTTCACCTTTTTCGCGCTGGTGCTGGTGTGGCGGATCCGGCCGAAAGCCGTGACCAATCTGCACCAGGTCGACGATGCACCGCTGCATCACGTGGCGATGCCGGACAGCATGTCCAGCTCGCCGCTGGTGGCTGCGCTTGACCCGCGGGTTGACGAGCAGGTGGTGCAGGAGCAGATGCAGAATACGGTCGCTCCGGAGCCTGAACCTGAACCCGAGCCAGAACCTGTCGCGTCAACCGACTCGACAATCGAAGGCGAAGGGCCGGACATCAGCCCCGCCAGGCCGTGATTCAGGCATAAAAAAACGGGCAGTCACCGCAGTGACTGCCCGTTTTTTCATGCATGCCGATCAGAGGTCGTCTTTATCGAACCGACGCGCTTCGCGTTGCAGTTGATAAACGAAACGCTCGACGTTGCGCGCCGCCGGGCCGCTGATGTTGTGAAAGCGCAGGCCGGCGAAGGTGATGTTGAGTTTTTCTTCGAAGTGCAGGTAACGCAGCTCGACCGAAGTCGGCTGGTTGCCGAACAGCGGCGCGGCGATCAGGCGATCATAAACCTGGCCCAGTTGCAGGCGGTCGGTGATGTCGCCTTCGAAGCGCAGTTTGCAGCCGGTGGCGGAGATATCCAGCAGTTTGCCGCCGATAGGCGACTTGAGCTTTTCGCCACCCAGTTCGACGCTGACCAGGTCGGTCAGCTTCAAAGCGGCGCGGAACGCATTGCGGCGCTGGTGATAGACCACTTCGGTGGGCAGGTCGCCGGTGTAGAAGCGATCGCCACTGGATTCTTCGATGTTCAGCGTGCCGTTGCATTCCCAGGCAATGCGCACGCCGTCATGAAAACCTTCGACCTTGAACGGCTCGCCGGCGAGCAGGAAGCGTTCGCCATCGCGCGGGATCATCTCGTCCAGGGCAATCGTGGCGGTTTCCCGGTCAACCTTGATCAGGTAGCTCTGGAAGCGCTGGCTGCGCTCGTGGAAGGTGATGATCAGAGGATCATGGCTTTCTTGCAGCTGGCGCAGGTTGCTGGAGATTTCCAGAGGTGTAGTGAGCACCTTTGGGGGCTGCGGAGCATCATCCGCGCTGAGGACGTTGGACACGTTAAATCAATCTCCAGACAAAATTTGACTACGGCTGGCCAGTATTTTGCCAGCATGTTTCGCACGTTGATAGGGCGCAAGCATAGAAGAAAGCATCACGCCTGGCTGAGCGCGCGCGGTTTCTGCAGTTTGGAGAAGGTGCCACTGGCATCGTAGAGCGCGGGTGGCTCGCCGCCGGTGAGGATTTTCAGCTGATTGGCCGTGGCGGCCTGTTGCATGATGATCGACTGGCCATTCCTGGCATTGGCTGCCTGGCACTGGGCGATCAGATCGGTCAGGACATCGCTCTGGCTGAGCAACTGGTCGCCGATGCTCGACTGGCTGGCCAGTTGTTCCAGGCCGGCGCGGTCGAGCGACAGATTGAGACTGGCGAGGATTTCGCTGCGCTTGCGGCCATGCTGTTCGAGCAGAATGATCAATGCCTGCTTGTTCGCCAGAATTTCTTCCAGCAGAGGCATGTCGCGACCGTGCAAGGCGAGGGACTCGGTTTGCAGTAACTCCAGCAATTGTTGAGCTGGAGCAAAGTCGTCGATGATCAGTTGCAATAAATTAGTGTCGTGCATGGCTGGCCTTGGGTTTTAAGCGTCCAAAAGCCTGGCGCTGACCGAGGCCTAGCGCTGGGCTTCGAAATTGAGCAGTTTGCTGGCTACACGGTTGCTGTCGACCTTGTAGCTGCCATCGGCAATCGCTGCTTTCAACTCGGCCACGCGGGCCTTGTCGACGGCAGGCTGATCACGCAGCTTGTCAGTGACCTTCTGCAACTGTTGAGCCTCATTGCTGAGGTGTACCGATTCCCCGCTTTTTGCGGTACTGGCCTGTTCGGCCGGGGTATTCAGCGGCGCGGAGGTGCCGGTTTCGGCGGTTTCCTTGGCGTTGCTGGTACGTGTACTGCCCGTAAGTGACGAGGAGCTGTTCAAACGGCTGAAATCGATGACCATGTTAAAAACCTCTGGGAATTTGGACGCTTGCCATGTTCTCGGCCATCCCCTGGAAAACTTTAGGCCCATTTAGCAATGAGCTTGCATGCGCCGTTGCAGATCCTGCTGCGGCACAGTTTAGGGAACAGCTCTGGTCAGCGCCAGTTTTCTGCCAAACGCTCAGGGGCTTTTCAGATATCCGCTCATCGTGCCGCTCACTCGCCGCTTACATCGCTACTTCCACCTGGCCGGGCGCTACAACCTGCGCCTTGATGACCCGTTGGGAGTTGAGGTTCTTCACTCGAATCTGTTCTTTCAGGCCGCCGTTGGCCAGCGCTTCGCCCGGCATCCGGACGGCGAGGGTACCGCTGCGGGCGGTGATCACCACTTGATCGCCCTTGCGAACCACTTCCGCCTGTTCCAGATGCACCAGGGTAATGACTTGATCGGCTACCGTTGGTCGGGTCAATTTCTGGCCGATGGCTTCATCCACCGACGTCAGGAAACCCTGATTGATCGTGCTGACGTCGCGCTCGCGCAAGGTCACGTCCTGCGGCTCGATGATGCCGGCGCGCTTGAGTGGCCGCGTGGTGGTGACAATCTCGCGAAACAGGCGGACTTGAGCGGGCACGAACACCGTCCAGGGGGAGGCGCCTTCGCAGCGGACCTTGACCGTGACACGGCCCAGAGGACGTGCCGGACTCTCCAGTGTCGCTGTCAATTCCTTGTCGCACATAGGCATGCGCATGCGTGGATCGAGCTGGTTGACCTCGATTTCATATCGGCCTTCCGTTTGACTGGTGGCGAGATAGTCTTCTACGGTGAATTCAAGAAAGCCCTGAGTGACGCCGATAAGCATGTCAGGCATGGTAACCGCATCAGCAACGGCAGGGCTGCCAGCGAAAGACAGGCAAACGGCGGACATCGCGCAAAGCCCTCTGCGGAGGGGAGATGTCAGGCGTCGGAAAAATGTCGTTTGAGCGTTCATACGAGTTAAAAAGCAAGCGCCGTGCCGTTTAGCAATGAATGTGCGTCGCAACAACACTTGGCGTTGGTGTAGGAGTCTGGGCATGGCTGGTGTAATGGATTCGGTGAACCAGCGCACGCAACTGGTGGGGCAGAATCGCCTTGAGCTGTTGTTGTTCCGTCTCGACGGCCAGCAGCTCTACGGGATCAACGTGTTCAAGGTTCGGGAAGTGCTGCAGTGCCCGCAACTGACGCTGATGCCCAAGTCCAGTCCTGTCGTGTGCGGGGTGGCGAATATCCGGGGGGCGACCATTCCGATCCTTGATCTGGCGATGGCGACCGGCTCCGGTGCTTTGAAAGACAAGAACAGTCCGTTCGTGATCATCACGGAATACAACACCAAGACCCAGGGTTTCCTGGTGCGCTCGGTGGAACGTATCGTGAACATGAACTGGGAAGAGATTCATCCGCCGCCCAAGGGCACCGGACGCGATCACTACCTGACCGCTGTGACTCGGGTCGACAATCAGTTAGTCGAAATCATCGACGTCGAGAAGGTGCTGGCGGAAGTTGCACCGACACCGGAAGCGATTTCGGTCGGCGTGGTGGATGTCGAGACCCAGAGCAAGGCGTTGTCGTTGCGGGTACTGACGGTCGATGACTCGTCGGTGGCGCGCAAGCAGGTGACGCGTTGCCTGCAGACGGTCGGTGTCGAAGTGGTGGCGTTGAACGACGGCAGGCAAGCGCTGGATTACCTGCGCAAGCTGGTCGACGAGGGCAAGAAGCCGGAAGAAGAGTTCCTGATGATGATCTCCGACATCGAAATGCCGGAGATGGACGGGTACACCCTGACGGCCGAGATCCGCAGCGACCCTCGCATGCAAAAGCTTCATATCATCCTGCATACTTCGTTGTCGGGTGTGTTCAATCAGGCGATGGTCAAGAAAGTCGGTGCCGATGACTTCCTGGCCAAATTCCGTCCTGATGACCTGGCATCCCGGGTAGTCGACCGGATCAAAGCAGCAGACATCAGCTAAGGGCCTTCTGCCCCTGGCGTTCAACACGATTTAAGAGGCGGCATCATTTGTCTACGGGTAATTTGGATTTCGAACAGTTCCGGGTCTTCCTGGAAAAAGCCTGTGGCATTTTGCTCGGTGAAAACAAGCAGTATCTGGTCTCGAGCCGTCTCAACAAACTGATGGAGCAGCAAGGCATCAAGTCCCTGGGTGAGCTGGTTCAGCGCATCCAGACCCAGCCACGCAGCGGTTTGCGCGAGCAGGTGGTCGATGCCATGACGACCAACGAAACCCTGTGGTTTCGCGACACCTATCCGTTTGAAGTCTTGAAGAACAAGGTACTGCCCGAGGCGATCAAGGCCGCTCCCAACCAGCGTCTGCGGATCTGGTCGGCGGCCTGCTCGTCGGGTCAGGAACCCTATTCGCTGTCGATGTCGATCGACGAGTTCGAGCGGACGAACATCGGTCAGTTGAAGATGGGCGTGCAGATCGTCGCCACGGATCTGTCCGGCAGCATGCTGACCAACTGCAAGACCGGCGAGTACGACAGCCTGGCGATCGGTCGCGGTCTGTCCGCCGATCGTCTGCAGCGCTACTTCGACCCGAAAGGGCCGGGGCGCTGGGTGATCAAGGCGCCGATCAAGAACCGGGTGGAATTCCGCTCGTTCAACCTGCTCGACAGCTACGCCAGCCTGGGCAAGTTCGACATCGTGTTCTGCCGCAACGTGCTGATCTACTTCTCCGCCGAGGTGAAGAAGGACATCCTGTTGCGCATTCACAGCACGCTGAAGCCGGGCGGTTATCTGTTCCTTGGCGCTTCCGAAGCGCTGAACGGTCTGCCGGATCATTACCAGATGGTTCAGTGCAGCCCGGGGATCATCTACCAGGCAAAGTGAAACACCGGCGCCACAAGAAACGGGAGTCCTCAGGGGCTCCCGTTTTTTTATGCCTGAAGGTTTTGCCGGTGGCAGGCGGCAGAAAAGCGGCATCCGGCGGAAACCGGTTGCCGCTTTTCTGGCATTGCCGCTTTGCCGATTGCGTGCAAAGCCCCGTAATCCGGGGCTTTCTAAAACTGGCACGCCGCTTGCTATAACCCAGTTACGAAAAATCCGGTCACCTGAAGGTTCCCGACATGAGCATCAGCTTCGATAAAGCGCTCGGCATTCACGAAAAGGCTCTGGGCTTCCGCGCCCAGCGTGCCGAAGTGCTGGCCAACAACATCGCCAACGCCGACACCCCGAACTACAAGGCGCGGGATCTGGAGTTCTCCAAAGTGCTTGAAGCACAGAGCCAGAAGAACGCCAACGGCACCATCGCCCTGAACATGACCAACAGCCGTCATATCGAAGCTGAAGGCCTGGGCAATGGCGACGAGTCGCTGATGTATCGCACGCCGATGCAGCCGTCGATCGACCAGAACACCGTGGACGCCCAACTGGAACAGTCGAACTACGCGGAAAACGCCGTCGGCTTCCAGGCCAGCTTCACCCTGCTCAACAGCAAATTCAAAGGGCTGGTCTCAGCCCTGCGCGGAGAGTAATCCATGTCCCTGTCCAGCGTTTTCAACATTGCCGGCAGCGGCATGAGTGCCCAGACCACCCGCCTCAATACCGTGGCTTCGAACATCGCCAACGCCGAGACCGTCTCGTCTAGCATCGACCAGACTTATCGCGCCCGTCACCCGGTGTTCGCCACCATGTTCCAGGGCGGCCAGAGCGGCGGCAGCAATTCGCTGTTCCAGAACCAGGATGCTGCGGGCCAGGGCGTGCAGGTCATGGGCGTGGTCGAAGACCAGAGCAACCTCGAAGCGCGCTACGAGCCGAACCATCCGGCGGCCGACGCCAAAGGCTACGTCTACTACCCGAACGTCAACGTGGTGGAAGAAATGGCCGACATGATTTCCGCGAGCCGGTCATTCCAGACCAACGCCGAAATGATGAACACCGCCAAGACCATGATGCAGAAGGTACTGACCCTCGGTCAGTGATAAGGGGCGACTGCCATGAGTGTTACCGATACCACCAGCAGCCTGACGATGAACGACATACTGGCCAACTCTTCGAAGAAGACCAGTAGCACCACCACCGGCGGCATCGCTTCGGCCACCAACAGCTCGACCGGCGGCCAGGCCCTGGGCAAGGACGCGTTCCTGCAACTGCTGGTGACCCAGCTGAAGAACCAGAACCCGCTCGACCCGCAGGACAACAGCGCATTCGTTGCCCAGCTGGCGCAGTTCAGCAGCCTCGAGGGGATCACCACCCTCAACAGCACCGTCAGTTCGCTGGCCGGCAACTACAACTCGTCGCAAGCCCTGCAGGCTTCGTCGCTGGTGGGTCGCAATGTGATTGTGCAGACCAATACGGTTCAGCTGGACGATCCGAGCAAAGGCATGACCGGTTCGGTCACTGTTCCGTCGTCGATTGCCGGCGGTACCGTCACTATCACCGACAGCAGCGGCGCCACCGTTCGCACCATTGATCTGGGCAGTCGCGCCGCAGGCGATGCGAGCTTCACCTGGGACGGCAAGGACAAGGACGGCAACCTGGTGAAAACCGGTACCTACACCGTCAAGGCCAACGCCTCGATCAACGGCACCGCGACCGACCTGGCGACCTATCTGCCAGCCACGGTCACCAGCGTGACGATCAGCCAGACCGGCGGCGAGCTGATGCTCAACCTGTCCGGCAAGGGCACCGTCGCTCTGTCCAAAGTACAAACCATTGGTATATAGAGCCGACTAACCGGCACAAAGGAGTGGAATATGTCTTTCAATATCGGCCTTAGCGGTCTCTATGCAGCCAACAAGCAACTGGACGTGACCGGCAACAACATCGCCAACGTCGCGACCGCCGGTTTCAAATCGTCCCGCGCAGAATTCGAAGACGTCTACTCGGCGACTCGCCTGGGCAGCGGCAGCAAGGTCATTGGTAACGGCGTGCGTCTGGCCAACGTTTCCCAGCAGTTCACCCAAGGCGACATCAACAACACCGGCAACGTGCTGGATATGGGGATCAATGGTTCGGGCTTCTTCACCCTGAGCAACAACGGTTCGATCTCTTACACGCGTGCCGGTACGTTCAAGGTCGACAAGGACGGCTTCATCACCAACACTGACTACACCTCGCGTCTGCAAGGCTACGGTGTGGACTCCAACGGCAAGATCATCAACGGCGTGTTGACCGATCTGAAGATCGACACCTCGAACCTGGCGCCGAAGTCCACCTCGCTGGTGACCTCGACCATTAACCTGAACTCGACGGCTCCGGTGATCGACGACACAGTAGCGGCCGGCAAGTTCGACCCGACCAACCTCGCGACCTACACCAAGTCGTTCAGCACTCCGATCTATGACAGCCAGGGCAACTCCCATGTCATGGATCAGTACATGGTGAAGACAGGCGCCAACACCTGGAAGGTCTACACCCTGGTGGACGGTCGCAACCCGGATGCTACCGGCAGCGATCCGAAAGTCACTGCGCCTGTCGCATCGACCATGACCTTTGACTCCACTGGCAAGCTGACTCAGGTCAGCACTCCGCCTGCCGTGATCAGCAGCGACCTGAAACTCACTGGCTGGGTACCGGGCACTGTCACCAACGGTGTGTGGACGGCCAACGGTGCTTCGGCTAACCCGGCCGGCATTACCATTTCGATGGCCAAGACCACTCAATACAACGCTGACACCGCGCGTTCGATCCCGACTCAGGATGGTTACGCCACTGGCCAGATCACCAACCTGACCATCGACGGTACCGGTACGCTGTTCGCCAACTTCAGCAACAACCAGAGCAAGGCCATCGGCCAGGTTGCGCTGGCGAGCTTCACCAACGAGCAGGGCCTGCAGCCGATCGGTGGTACCAGCTGGAAAGAGACTTTTGCTTCGGGTATTCCGGGCTACGATGCGCCGGAGACCGGTACGCTGGGGTCGGTGGTTTCGAACTCGCTGGAGGAGTCGAACGTTAACCTGACCAATGAGCTGGTTGATCTGATCAAGGGCCAGAGCAACTATCAGGCGAACGCCAAGACCATTTCGACTCAGAGCACTATCATGCAGACCATTATTCAGATGACCTGATTTCTGGGTTTTGGCTGGTTAAGGAGCCCCTCTTTTTGAGGGGCTTTTTTTTGGCTGCGGTTTGGGGTGTTTATCCGTTTCTGCGGGTGTTGCCGCTGGCGGTTTCGCCCTTACGGCGAGTCCCTTTTGCAAACGCCCAAAAGGAACCAAAACGCTGGGCCCCGGCGTTCGGCACCTCGCTTTGGCTCGGTGTTCCTTCGTTACGGGATTCATCCGGGGGCATCGCCTACGGTTTACTTCGCTGCACCTCCTCTCGATGCATGCGGCTGCGCCGCACGGTCGCTGCGCTCCCACCCCCGGATAAATCCCTCCACTCAGCCTTCCGATGGGGCCGGCATGTCAAAAGCGGTACTCGAGCTAACGCTCATCGTGTTGAGTGGTGGAGGCAAAGGCAAAGGCAAAGGCAAAGGCAAAGGCAAAGGCAAAGGCAAAGGCAAAGGCAAAGGCAAAGGCAAAGGCAAAGGCAAAGGCAAAGGCAAAGGCAGGCGCGGGATGTTTGCTTTTTAAGGCTTGAGTTCAGCTCGGTCTTTCACGTCGGCGTATCTCTCCCAAACCCCTCGGTCAGTCCCCTCTCCCTCTGGGCGGTCCGACGTTTCGGGAGGGCTAGGGTGAGGGCCGCTTTTGCTTTTATCGCGGGCAAAAGAAAACCCCCGACAAACCAGAAGTCTGTCAGGGGTTTCTCGGATCAGGCGTTTTGCAACGCCCGATTCAGCTCAGCTTATTGGCAAGCTTCGCAATCCGGCTCGTCGATGGCGCAAGCCTTCGGTACTGGAGCCGGGCCGGCAGGGGCTGCCAGGACCGAGTCGTCGCCGTGGTTGCCGCCGCTGGAAACAGCGTTCAGCTTGCCGGTGTTGATGGTCGACTTCTCGGTGCTGGTCGCGGCCAGGGCACGGAGGTAGTAGGTGGTTTTCAGGCCACGGTACCAGGCCATGCGGTAGGTCACGTCCAGTTTCTTGCCCGATGCGCCGGCGATGTACAGGTTCAGCGACTGGGCCTGGTCGATCCACTTCTGACGACGGCTGGCGGCGTCAACGATCCACTTGGTGTCCACTTCGAACGCGGTTGCGTAGAGCTCTTTGAGTTCTTGCGGGATGCGCTCGATCTGCTGAACCGAACCGTCGTAGTACTTCAGGTCGTTGATCATGACCGAGTCCCACAGACCGCGAGCCTTCAGGTCGCGAACCAGGTACGGGTTGATCACGGTGAATTCGCCCGACAGGTTCGATTTCACGTACAGGTTCTGGTAGGTCGGTTCGATCGACTGCGAGACGCCGGTGATGTTGGCGATGGTCGCGGTCGGTGCGATGGCCATGATGTTCGAGTTACGGATGCCTTTCTGCACACGGGCGCGAACCGGGGCCCAGTCCAGGGACTCGGTCAGGTCGACGTCGATGTACTTCTGGCCACGTGCTTCGATCAGGATCTGTTGCGAATCCAGCGGCAGTACGCCTTTGGACCACAGCGAACCCTGGAACGTCTCGTACGAGCCGCGCTCGTCGGCCAGGTCACAGGAAGCCTGGATCGCGTAGTAGCTGACCGCTTCCATCGACTTGTCGGCGAACTCGACGGCAGCGTCGGAACCGTAAGGGATGTGCTGCAGGTACAGCGCGTCCTGGAAGCCCATGATGCCCAGGCCGACCGGACGGTGGCGGAAGTTGGAGTTCTTCGCCTGCGGTACCGAGTAGTAGTTGATGTCGATCACGTTGTCGAGCATGCGCACGGCGACGTCGATGGTGCGCTTGAGCTTGGCGGTGTCCAGCTTGCCGTCGACGATGTGGTTCGGCAGGTTGATCGAGCCCAGGTTGCAGACCGCGATCTCGTCCTTGTTGGTGTTCAGGGTGATCTCGGTGCACAGGTTCGAGCTGTGAACCACGCCGACGTGCTGCTGCGGGCTGCGCAGGTTGCACGGGTCCTTGAAAGTCAGCCATGGGTGGCCGGTTTCGAACAGCATCGACAGCATCTTGCGCCACAGGTCTTTGGCCTGGATGGTCTTGAACAGCTTGATCTTGCCCGGGTATTCGGTCAGGGCTTCGTAGTACTCGTAGCGCTCTTCGAAGGCCTTGCCGGTCAGGTCGTGCAGGTCCGGTACTTCGGACGGCGAGAACAGGGTCCACTTGCCGTCATCGAAGACACGCTTCATGAACAGGTCAGGGATCCAGTTGGCGGTGTTCATGTCGTGGGTACGACGACGGTCATCACCGGTGTTCTTGCGCAGCTCGATGAACTCTTCGATGTCCATGTGCCAGGTTTCCAGGTAGGCACAGACAGCGCCTTTGCGCTTGCCACCCTGGTTAACGGCGACGGCGGTGTCGTTCACCACCTTCAGGAACGGAACCACGCCTTGCGACTTGCCGTTGGTGCCCTTGATGTACGAGCCCAGTGCACGAACCGGGGTCCAGTCGTTGCCCAGGCCGCCGGCGAATTTCGACAGCATGGCGTTGTCGTGGATCGCGTGGTAGATGCCCGACAGGTCATCCGGCACGGTGGTCAGGTAGCAGCTCGACAGCTGTGGACGCAGGGTACCGGCGTTGAACAGGGTCGGGGTCGAAGCCATGTAGTCGAACGAGGACAGCAGGTTGTAGAACTCGATCGCACGGTCTTCTTTCTGCTTCTCTTCGATCGCCAGGCCCATGGCCACGCGCATGAAGAAGATCTGCGGCAGTTCGAAGCGCACGCCATCCTTGTGGATGAAGTAACGGTCGTACAGGGTCTGCAGGCCCAGGTAGGTGAATTGCTGGTCGCGCTCGTGGTTGATCGCCTTGCCCAGTTTTTCCAGGTCGAAGGAGGCCAGCACAGGGTTCAGCAGTTCGAACTCGATACCTTTGGCAACGTAGGCCGGCAGGGCCTTGGCGTACAGGTCGGCCATTTCGTGGTGAGTGGCGCTCTCGGCCACGCCCAGGAAGCCCAGGCCTTCGGCACGCAGGGTGTCCATCAGCAGGCGGGCGGTCACGAACGAGTAGTTCGGCTCGCGCTCGACCAGAGTACGCGCGGTCATCACCAGCGCGGTGTTGACGTCGTTCAGGGCCACGCCGTCGTACAGGTTCTTCAGGGTTTCGCGCTGGATCAGGTCGCCGTCGACTTCGGCCAGGCCTTCGCAGGCTTCGGTGACGATGGTGTTCAGGCGGCCCATGTCCAGCGGCGCAAGGCTGCCGTCGGCGCGGGTGATGCGGATCGACGGATGCGCCTGTACCGGAGCTTCGGCGGTGGTGCGGGTGGCGCGTTCCTTGGAGCGGGCGTCACGGTAGATCACGTAGTCGCGAGCCACTTTCTGCTCGCCGGCACGCATCAGGGCCAGTTCGACCTGGTCCTGGATTTCTTCGATGTGGATGGTGCCGCCCGACGGCATGCGACGCTTGAAGGTCGCGGTGACCTGTTCGGTCAGGCGGGCAACGGTGTCGTGGATTCGCGACGAAGCGGCAGCGGTGCCGCCCTCAACTGCGAGAAACGCTTTGGTGATAGCGACGGTGATCTTGTCATCGGTGTAAGGAACGACAGTGCCATTACGCTTGATCACGCGCAGTTGGCCAGGCGCGGTGGCAGCCAGATCCGAATTCGAATCGGCGGCCTGCGGCAAGGTGCCCTGCGGGTTCTCGCGAGTTGTGTCGGTTTGCATGGGGGGTGATCTCCACATTCTCTATGTTTGTTTGGGCACCATCATGGTGCTCACCGTTCTGGTCCGAAGCACTACAACCGACGGGCGTCGGGCATAACAACTTCGGACCAGTAGGAAAAAGGCTAATGACGCCGCATCCTTGCCGAAGTTTTCGGCCACGAGCCAAGGCTCGAGCCGGATTACTTCCAGGGTGACAGTAATGACTGCAACACCCGTACCGTTCCGGTCGTTGCCAACCTGAAAAACGGTGCCATCCGCGAGTGCGGTTTGGGCTTTGAAAAACTTGCTTGGTTCAACCGGAAACCGGCAATAAAGCACTTGAGTTTCAGGTCCGAAATGTGGTTGGGCTCTGGAATGGAAAACCCTATATGTAGGGTCTGTCCTCGCGCCGTGCTACAAGATAATGCGTTTCGAGGGGGCTTGCAACGTACGAGCTGTGGATAAACCTGTGCGTAAATTGTGTAAGAAACCAGGAATTCCCGTGTAGGCCGCGAACCTGCTGAGCTAGACCGTCTGTCACTGTTTTTCACCGCAAAAAAATGCCGCGGCGGAATTTTGAGGGCGCGAACCCTATCACAAAAATCCGCCTTGTCCGAACGCATTTACCGACTTGTGTTCTGGCTGTACGCCGTTTATACAATCGGCCCATGCGCACGCATTCTTATCCTCCTTAAAGATGACAAAAAGACGGGAGGATCCTTCCTTTATAAGCAGTTTCGGCAAGCAGAGGTCACCCGTGGAGCAAGAAGCCTGGCAGGTATTGATCGTCGAGGATGACCAGCGTCTGGCTGAACTGACCCGTGAATACCTGCAAGCCAACGGATTGCGCGTGGACATCGAAGGCAACGGTGCGCTGGCGGCGGCACGGATCATCAAGGAGCAGCCGGACCTGGTGATCCTCGACCTGATGCTCCCCGGTGAAGACGGCCTGAGCATTTGCCGCAAGGTGCGCGATCGCTACGACGGGCCGATCCTGATGCTAACCGCGCGTACCGATGACGCCGACCAGATCCTAGGCCTCGACCTCGGCGCCGACGACTACGTCTGCAAACCGGTGCGCCCGCGGCTGTTGCTGGCGCGCATCCAGGCATTGTTGCGCCGCAGTGACACACCGGAGCCGGCGGCAGGCAATCCGCGTCGGTTGCAATTCGGTCCGCTGGTGGTGGACAACGCGTTGCGCGAAGCCTGGCTCAGCGACAGCGGCATCGAGCTGACCAGTGCCGAATTCGATCTGCTCTGGCTGCTGGTGTCCAACGCCGGACGGATCCTGTCCCGGGAAGAAATCTTCACCGCGCTACGCGGCATCGGCTACGACGGCCAGGACCGCTCGATCGATGTGCGCATCTCGCGCATCCGCCCGAAGATCGGCGACGACCCCGATCACCCGCGTCTGATCAAGACCGTGCGCAGCAAAGGTTACCTGTTCGTGCCGGAAGCCTGCGTAGAACTGCCGCTGTGAATTCGATCTTCCTGCGCATCTATGGCGGCATGTGCGCGGCGCTGATTCTGGTGGCAGTGCTCGGCGTGCTGGCGCTGCACCTGCTCAATCAGGTGCGCAGCGAGCAATACCGCGAGCGTCTGGCCCACGGTACGTTTTCGCTGATGGCCGACAACCTGCAACCGATGAACGAAACCGAGCGCCATCGCGCCTTGCTGGTATGGGAGCGGCTGCTCGGGATTCCGCTGGCAGTGAAAACCTTTGCCCAGACCGATCTCGACCTGACCCAGCGCACCCGGGTGCAGCGCGGGCAGGCGCTGGTCGAACAGACCGGCCCACACGCGGCCAAGGTCTATCGCCTGGTCAGCGACAAGGAGCAACTGGTGCTGGTGGGTGAGGTGCAGCAGATCAGCGAGCAACTGGCCCGGGCGACCATTTATCTGTTGGCCGATGAACTGGTGCGGGTGCCGGTGGGCGAGCAGCCCAAACGACTGGCGCAGCTGAAAGAAGACAAAGGCTTCGGCTTCGATTTGCGGTTGGTCACGGTCAGCGATGCCGACATGGACGAAGACCAGAGCCGTCGGGTGTCCGAAGGCGATACGGTGATGGCGCTGGGCAAGGGGGGCGATTCGATCCGGGTGTTCGCCGGTATGGTCGGCACGCCGTGGGTGCTGGAAATCGGGCCGCTGTATCAGATGAACCCGTACCCGCCGGAATGGCTGGTGCTGATCGCCGCCCTTGGCCTGACTCTGATCGGCCTGATCGTCTATTTATTGGTGCGTCAGCTTGAACGGCGTTTGCGCGGACTCGAAGCTGCCGCTACGCGCATCGCCAAAGGCAGCCTGGAAACCCGGGTGCCGGCCCGGGGTGCCGACTCGGTGGGCAAACTGGCGGCTGCGTTCAATGGTATGGCCGAGCACTTGCAGCAGTTGCTCGCCATTCAGCGTGAACTGGTGCGCGCGGTGTCCCACGAATTGCGCACGCCGGTGGCGCGCCTGCGTTTCGGTCTGGAGATGATCGGTTCGGCGACCACCCCGCAGGCGCTGGAAAAATACCGCGAGGGCATGGACCACGACATCGAAGATCTCGACAAACTGGTCGACGAAATGCTCACGTACGCCCGGCTGGAACAGGGCTCGCCGGCGTTGACCTTCCAGCGCATTGACCTGGATGCGCTGGTCAATCAGGTGATCGAAGAGCTGGCGCCTCTGCGTGCAGAAGTCACGGTGCAACGCGGCTTGTGCCTGTCGGCGGCGGATTGCGATGACGCCTGGGTCGAGGCCGAGCCGCGTTACCTGCACCGCGCCTTGCAGAATCTGGTGAGCAACGCCATGCGCCATGCGCGTTCGAAGGTCACGGTCAGTTATCAGGTCGGGCAGATGCGTTGCCGGGTGGATGTCGAGGACGACGGCCCCGGTGTGCCGGAAACCGCCTGGGAGAAAATCTTCACGCCGTTCCTGCGCCTGGACGACAGTCGCACCCGGGCGTCCGGCGGACACGGCCTGGGCCTGTCGATCGTGCGGCGGATCATTCACTGGCACGACGGCCGGGCGCTGATCGGCAAGAGCAAGAGTCTGGGCGGAGCGTGCTTCAGCCTGAGCTGGCCGAGGAATCAGGAGCGGCGCTAAAAAACTTCAGGCAGGAATGCTGACCAGACTCAGCAACTGCCCGTCCTGCACGCCAAATTGCGCATCGAGTTCAGTGCCGTTGCGCCATTCGCCGGACAGGTCCGTCAGCAGCCGCAGCCGCACCTGACCTTGTTCATTCCACTCCAGCACCTCGGCGTGTTCGAAGTAGAAGCGCTGCTGCACGATCGGGTACAGCGCCTTGAACAGGCTTTCTTTCACCGAGAAGGTCAGGGTCACCCACAACGCAATCTGATCTCGGGAGCCGGCGGCCATGCGCTGCATTTCCGGCGGGGTCAGGATCTCTCCGGCCAGTCGTTCGGCGCGTTCGGCGTTGAGCAGGTTTTCCAGGTCCATGCCCAGTCCGCGCCAGTGCTGCTTGTTGGCGACAATCGCCGCCGCACGGCCGGTGCTGTGGGTGATCGAGCCGCAGATGTGTGCCGGCCACACCGGAGCACGATCTTCGCCGATCGGCGGAACAGTGCTTGAGCCTTCCAATTGCTGCAACGCGGCCCGGGCGCAAATCCGCCCGGCAAGGAATTCCGCCTGCCGCTTGGCCACCGAACGCTGAATGCTTGGCGGCGGCTCGATGGCGCTGCGGCGGAAGTCATCGCCGAGCAGTTGCGACGGGTCGAAATGGGTGGTCAGCAGCACGGTGTCGGGCAACACCGTCGGCAGCGGCCAATGGGCATCGAGCGGAGTGCAGCAGGCGGGGAGGAAAGGGCTGGCAGTCATGTCGGGCATTTTGCCGGGTTGTCTTCGGGCTGGATAGTGCAGAGCAGGTGATCGTTCCCACGCAGAAGCCTGGAGCCATGATCGTTCCCACGCTCTGCGTGGGAACGCATACAGTGACGCTCTGCGTCACACCGCGAAGGGACGCGGAGCGTCCCGGGCTGCATTCCCACGCGGAGCGTGGGAACGATCAGCGCGAGGGGGCGACCGGGTTCAGCCAAAGATTTTCTTGAAGAACGCCTGCATGTCCGCCCAGGATTTTTCATCGGCGGCCTTGTTGTAGCCGATATCCGGGCCACCGTGATCGCCGTGGCTCAGGCGATCCGCGTCGGGATTGCTGAACCCGTGCTTGGCGCCGTCGAGATTGACGAATTGATAGTCGGCGCCGGCCTTGTCCATTTCCGACTTGAACGCCGCGACGTTGTCCGGGGTGACCATGCTGTCCAGCGCGCCATGCTCGACGAGAATTTTCGCCTTCACGCTGCCAGGCGCAGCCGGGGTCTTGGTGGCCAGCGCGCCGTGGAAACTCACCACGCCGGCCAGCGGCACACCCTGACGCGCGGCATTCAGCACTACGCCACCGCCGAAGCAGTAACCGATAGCGGCGATTTTATCCTTGTCGGTCTGCGGCTGTTTCTTCAACAGATCCAGCCCGGCCTGAAAGCGCTTGCTGGCGGCATCGGCGTTTTGCGTGGCCGCTTGCATGAACGCCATCGCGTCTTTCGGGTGCTCGGTGTTCTTGCCCTCACCGTACATGTCGATGGCCAGCGCGCTGTAGCCGAGCCCGGCCAGATCCCGGGCGCGGCGCTTGGCGTAGTCGTTCAGTCCCCACCATTCATGCACCACCACCACGCCGGGGCGCGGGCCCTTGATCGCGTCGTCGTAGGCGTAGTAACCGATCAGCTTCGTGCCGTCGGCGCTCTGGTAGGGGATTTCCTCGGTCTTGATCGCAGCCTGGCTGAGGCTGCTGAAGACGAGCAGGGCGAGGGTTAGAAGCAGGCGCATGATCGGGTCTCCTGACAATAAAGGGTCAAAACAGCCTAGTTCATTTCATTCAGGCCAGGTTCAGAGAGTGTTCAGGGGCGGTACAGGGGAGGGCCAGTAACCTTGCGCCATACCCAAACAGCACTGTGAAAGAGGAAACTCCATGACTCGTTTAAATAAACTGCTGCTGGCTTTTACCGTAATGAGCGCCAGTATCGCGGCCCACGCCGACACCACCAGCAACTTCGCCGGCCTGACCTTTGGCCAGACCAGCGACAAGATCAAGAAATCCAACGCCCTGAACGACAACCTCGGCCACCCGGACGCCACCGCGGCCATCGACGGCAACAACACCTACGGCCTGCGTCTGGGTCAGCAAAACAGCCAGGGTCGCTACTACGCCACCTACGACAACGTGTCGGGCTCGCACAATGGCATTAAACTGCGCCAGGAAAACCTGCTGGGCAGCTACGATCTGTTCTACCCGGTGGGCGGCAGCACCAAGCTGTTCGGCGGTGCCACGGCGGGTCTGACCAAGCTGACCCAGGATTCGCCAGGCTACAGCCGCGACAGTGACATCGGTTACGCCGTCGGCGGTCAGTTCGGTGTGCTGCAGCAAGTCTCGCAGAACACCTCGGTCGAACTCGGTTACCGTTACCTGCGCAGCAACGCCAGCACCGAGATGAAAGAGAGCGGCGGCAGCAAGCAAGGCTCGCTGGACTTGACCAGCAGCGCCCAGACTTACCTGTCGGCCAACTACGCTTTCTAAGCGATTGGCGTCAGGCCCGCGCCGGGTCGTCCTTTGAGGGGCGACCCGGCGCAGCCATGTGAGGCGAAAGCCTTTGGAGTTGTCGATTTACCCGGGAGAGCGTCATGAAACTGTTGGTCGTCGAAGATGAAGCGCTGTTGCGCCATCACCTGCAAACCCGCCTGACGGAGAGCGGTCACGTGGTCGAGTCCGTGGCCAATGCCGAAGAGGCGTTGTACCAGACCGGGCAATTCAACTTTGACCTGGCGGTGATCGACCTCGGCCTGCCGGGCATGGGCGGGCTCGACCTGATCCGTCAGTTGCGCTCGGGCGGCAAGACCTTTCCGATCCTGATCCTCACCGCGCGCGGCAACTGGCAGGACAAGGTCGAAGGCCTGGCCGCCGGCGCCGACGATTACGTGGTCAAGCCGTTCCAGTTCGAAGAGCTCGAAGCGCGGCTCAATGCGTTGCTGCGCCGCTCCAGCGGTTTCACCCAGTCGACCATCGTCGCCGGCCCGCTTTTGCTGGATCTGAATCGCAAGCAGGCGAGTCTCGACGAGCAACCGCTGGCGCTGACGGCCTACGAATACCGGATCCTCGAATACCTCATGCGCCATCACCAGCAAGTGGTGCCCAAGGATCGGCTGATGGAGCAGTTGTACCCGGATGACGACGAGCGCGATCCGAACGTGATCGAAGTGCTGGTCGGCCGTCTGCGCCGCAAGCTCGAAGGCCCGGCCGGATTCAAGCCGATCGACACCGTGCGCGGCCTCGGTTACCTGTTCAATGAGCGCTGCACTTGATCCGTTCCCTTCGCGTCCGGCTGATGCTCGCCGCCACCACCCTGGCGGTGTTGTTCATGCTCGCGTTGCTCCCGGCGATGCAGGGCGCATTCAGCCTGGCGCTGCAGGACTCGATCGAGCAGCGGCTGGCGTCCGACGTCACCACGCTGATCTCCGCCGCGCGGGTTGAAAACAACCACCTGATGATGCCGGCACAGTTGCCCGACGAGCGCTTCAACCTCACGGACAATCGCCTGCTCGGCTACATCTATGACCGCGAAGGCCATCTGGTCTGGCGTTCGAAAGGCACCCAGGAAGAGAAGATCAACTACACGCCGCGCTACGACGGCCTCGGCAACGAGTTCGCGCGGATCCGCGAAGCCAACGGTCAGGAATTCTTTGTCTACGACGTCGAAGTCAAACTGCTCGGCGGCAAGAGCGCAGCCTTCAGTATCGTGGCCCTGCAACCGGTGCGCGAATACGAAACCACCCTCGAAGGTCTGCGGGAAAATCTCTACCTCGGTTTCGGCGCGGCGCTGCTGGTGCTGCTCGCACTGCTGTGGATCGGCCTGACCTGGGGCCTGAAAGCCTTGCGCCGGCTCAGTCAGGAACTCGACGAGATCGAAGGCGGAACCCTCGAAAGCCTCAGCGAACAGCACCCGCGAGAGCTGCTGCGCCTGACCGGCTCCCTCAACCGCCTGCTGCACAGTGAACGCCAGCAGCGCAGCCGTTATCGCGACTCCCTCGACGACCTGGCCCACAGCCTGAAAACCCCGCTGGCGGTATTGCAAGGCGTCAGCGAAGACATGGCCCAGCGACCCGAAGACCGCGATCAGGCCTGGGTGCTGCAAACCCAGATCGAACGCATGAGCCAGCAGATCGGTTACCAGTTGCAACGCGCCAGCCTGCGCAAAAGCGGTCTGGTGCGCCATCAGGTGCGCCTGCGCCCGGTGCTGCAAAGCCTGTGCGACACGCTGGACAAGGTCTACCGCGACAAACACGTGCGCGTCGCCTTCGATCTGCCGGAGCACTGTTACGTGCCGATCGAGCAGGGCGCCTTGCTGGAGATGATGGGCAACCTGCTGGAAAACGCCTATCGCCTGTGCCTGGGCGAAGTGCGCATCAGCGTGCGTGAAAGTCTGGACGGAATCGAACTGTGCATCGAAGACGACGGCCCCGGCGTACCACCGGATCAGCGCGCACGGATTCTCGAACGCGGCGAACGTCTGGACCGCCAGCATCCGGGGCAGGGCATCGGGCTGGCGGTGGTCAAGGACATCATCGAGAGCTACAGCGCCAAGCTGACCCTGGGGGATTCGCCGATGGGCGGGGCGGCGTTCAGGATTCATTTTCCGGCGGTGTGACCGCTCACTGCTCCTGCGCTCGATAAGCCCCCGGCGTCAGCCCCGTCCACTTCTTGAACGCCCGATGAAACGCCGACGGCTCGGAAAACCCGAGCTGTTCGGCGATCTGTTGCAACGACAGATCCGCGCGCCCCAGGTGATAAATCGCAATGTCCCGCCGTAACTGGTCCTTCAATTCCTGAAAACTGGTGCCTTCTTCGCGCAGATGCCGGCGCAGGGTTTGCGGGCTGATGTGCAGGTGCGCGGCCACGGCTTCCAAGTCCGGCCAGCGCGTGCTGTCGTGGCTGAGCAAGCGGCGCAGCCGGCTGCTCAGGCTGTTGCCGTCGTCCGGGCGGGACAGCAGATCGGCGGGGGAGCGTTCGAGAAAATGCTTGAGGGTGCGTTCGTCCTGCAACAGCGGCATATGCAGATAGCGGCTGTGAAACACCAGGCTGCTTTGCGTTGCGGAAAATTCCAGCGGGCAGGAAAACAGCAAATCGTATTCCGCCCCGTGCGCCGGTTTCGGGTAGCTGAAGTTCGCCTGTTCGAGGCGAATCCGCTGGCCGATCAGCCAGCTGCCGAGGCGATGCCAGATCACCAGCAGGCTCTCGCTGAGAAAGTGATCCGGGTCCCACAATTGCGCATCGTCGAGACTCAGGCGCACCCATTCGTCTTCATGGCTCAGGGTCAGGCGCGGGGCTTCGGGGAATAGGCTATAAAACAATAAGCCGCGTTGCAGAGCCTTTTCCAGGCTGCGGCAATGAATAATCGCGTGGCACATCATGGCGAAGCTGCCGGGTTTGCTCGGTGCGTTGCCGAAGCCCAGGTATTCGTCGTTCAGGGCCAGCCACAGGTTCTGGATCAGCTGGGTGAATTGCTCCGGGGCGATCCGCGCGCGCGGCTCGTCGAGCAGTTCGGGGCTGATGCCCAGTTGCTGCAGCAGGTCCGAATAGTCGTAACCCGAGCGCCGCGCGCCACCGAGGGCGGCGCGGGCAAAGTGACTGGCGATGGTGCGTTCGCGCATGGGCGGCAGGTCCTTCCTCTGGCGACCGATGGTAGCGGCTGCCTTTGATCGGTAACAAGGCGGATTTCCGCCAAATTGTAGGACGAGGTCGGGCGAGTTGGCGGAAATCCGCCACACTTGAGTCACCGAACGGTGACACAGAAAAACCCGTATCCCCTGATATCAAAAGGCTTGCAGCGATTTGCACCAAAGTGGCACGACGTTTGCGATAAGAGCCACAGAAGCGTGCGCCGAGCCGGTCCGGAAAAGCGCCGTTCGACACAACAAATCCCTCCAGTGCAGGAGGGTTCGCAATTCAGGTTTCGCGTTCAACAGATGGATGTTGCCACGCGGGACTCTTGAGGAACTTTGCAATGACGACTCGTCAGCCACTGTACAAATCCCTGTATTTCCAGGTGATCGTTGCCATCGCCATCGGCATCCTGCTCGGTCACTTCTACCCACAGACCGGTGTGGCGCTCAAGCCACTGGGTGACGGGTTCATCAAACTGATCAAAATGGTCATTGCGCCGATCATCTTCTGTACCGTTGTCAGCGGCATCGCTGGCATGCAGAACATGAAATCTGTGGGCAAGACCGGCGGCTACGCGCTGCTGTACTTCGAAATCGTTTCCACCATTGCCCTGCTGATCGGTCTGGTCGTGGTCAACGTTGTGCAACCGGGCGCCGGCATGCACATCGACGTCACCACCCTGGACGCCTCGAAAATCGCCACTTATGTGACGGCCAGTAAAGACCAGAGCATCGTTGGTTTCCTCCTCAACGTGATCCCGAACACCATCGTCGGCGCATTCGCCACCGGTGACATCCTGCAAGTGCTGATGTTCTCGGTGATCTTTGGCTATGCGCTGCATCGCCTGGGTTCATACGGTCGTCCGCTGCTGGACATGATCGATCGCTTCGCCCACGTGATGTTCAACATCATCAACATGATCATGAAACTGGCGCCACTCGGTGCGCTGGGCGCCATGGCGTTCACCATCGGTGCCTACGGTGTCGGCTCGCTGGTGCAGCTGGGTCAGCTGATGATCTGCTTCTACATCACCTGCGTACTGTTCGTCGTGCTGGTGCTGGGTGCGATCTGCCGGGCTCACGGTTTCAGCGTGTTCAAACTGGTGCGCTACATCCGTGAAGAGCTGTTGATCGTACTGGGTACGTCCTCGTCGGAATCGGCGCTGCCACGCATGCTGATCAAGATGGAACGTCTGGGCGCGAAGAAATCGGTGGTAGGTCTGGTCATCCCGACCGGCTACTCGTTCAACCTCGACGGTACCTCGATCTACCTGACCATGGCGGCCGTGTTCATCGCTCAGGCGACCGACACCCACATGGACATCACCCATCAGATCACCCTGCTGCTGGTGCTGCTGCTGTCCTCCAAAGGCGCAGCCGGTGTGACCGGTTCGGGCTTCATCGTACTGGCGGCCACCCTGTCGGCCGTAGGTCACCTGCCGGTGGCCGGTCTGGCGCTGATCCTCGGTATCGACCGCTTCATGTCCGAAGCCCGCGCCCTGACCAACCTGGTCGGCAACGCCGTAGCGACTATCGTCGTGGCCAAGTGGGTCAAGGAGCTGGACACCGACGTGCTGCAATCCGAGCTGGCCTCGGGCGGTCGCGGTATCTCTGACGAGCGTCAAGAAGACGACCTGGGCGTGGCCGAAGGCCCGACCCCGAGCAATGTGAAGTAAGCATCGCTCGAATGGAAAAACCCGCTTCGGCGGGTTTTTTCTTGTCTGCTGTTTGAGCGCAACGGTCAGCGCAACTGATGGATCCGGTAATTGCCCCATCGCCGATGGCTGCCTAGGCTGCATGCATCGTTGATGGAGAATGCCCATGTCTGCACCGCTGGCCTCACTGAAGATTCTGGATTTCTCGACCCTGCTGCCGGGGCCGTTCGCCTCGCTGCTGCTGGCGGACATGGGCGCCGAGGTACTGCGCATCGAATCGCCGACCCGCCTCGACCTGGTGCGGGTGTTGCCGCCCCACGATCACGGTGTCTCGGCCAGTCACGCTTATCTCAATCGCAACAAGCGCAGCCTGGCCCTGGACCTCAAGCAGCCCGAGGCGCTGGAGCTGGTGAAGCAGTTGCTGGTGGATTACGACATCGTGCTGGAGCAATTCCGACCCGGAGTGATGGAGCGGCTGGGGCTGGGTTACGAGACGCTGAAGGCGATCAATCCGAAGCTGATTTACGTGTCGATCACCGGTTACGGCCAGACCGGACCGTACAGGGATCGCGCCGGCCACGACATCAACTACTTGGCGCTGGCGGGGCTCTCCAGTTACACCGGGCGCGCCGACAGCGGGCCGTTGCCGCTGGGCATGCAGGTGGCGGACGTCGCGGGCGGCTCGCTGCACGGGGTGATCGGTCTGCTGGCAGCGGTGATTTCCCGCCAGCAAACCGGGCAGGGCACGCATCTGGACGTGAGCATGACCGACTGCGCGTTCAGCCTGAACGCCATGGCGGGTGCCGGCTATCTGGCCTGCGGCGAGGAGCCGGGCTGGGAAGATCAGATGCTCAATGGCGGCAGCTTCTACGATTACTACCGCTCTCGCGACGGGCGCTGGATGTCGGTGGGCAGTCTGGAGCCGGCCTTCATGCAGCAACTGTGTGCGGCGTTGGGCCGGCCGGAACTGACGGCGCAGGGCTTGTCGCCCAAGCCCGAGCAGCAGCGGGCGCTCAAGGACGCCTTGAAGGTCGAGTTCGAGAAGCATGACTTTGCTGAACTGTGCGAGCTGTTCGCCGGGATCGATGCCTGTGTCGAACCGGTATTGAATCTGGGCGAGGCGGTGCAGCATCCGCAATTGCAGGCGCGGGAACTGGTGACGCAGGTGTCGCGTGGGGATGGCACGGTGCAGGCGCAGATCGCCTGTCCGCTGAAGTTTTCCGTAGCGTTGCCGGCGCCGCGGCATGTCGGCGCGGCGCTGGGGCAGCATACGGATCAGGTGTTGGCGGAGTTGGGGGTGAGCCCTGAGCGGATTGCCGAACTACGTGCCGCGAAAGTGGTTTTGTAGCTCGTTCCCACGCTCTGCGTGGGAATGCCGCCATGGACGCTCTGCGTCCACTGTGACGCAGAGCGTCACGGGATACATTCCCACGCAGAGCGTGGGAACGAGGTGGGGACTTACTCGACCCGCATCTCGCCACTGAACACCAGCGTGTTGCGGCAACGCCGGCACAGATAGCGCCGCCCCTGCCGGACCAGACTATGGCGCTGCGCCGAAAACGGAAAATCGCTATCCGCACACGGGCACTTATAGATATAGCGGGTCACGCTGCGGCGTTTGACTTCATAGGTATGGCAGCGGTCCGGCGGCAATTCGTAAACGCCGCGCATGATCAGTTGCCACTCCTCGCCGTGGGGCTGGATGCGGTCGCCGAACAGCTGGTGGGCGATCAGGTGCGCGACTTCGTGGGCCACGGTCTGCTTGAGGAAATGTTCGGTGTTCTCCCGGTACAGCTGCGGATTGAAGCGCAGCAGGTTCTCGTGCAGATGCGCGACTCCGGCTTTTTGCCCGCGCAGCTTGAGGCTCACCACGGGGCGTTTGAAGGGACGTTTGAAAAAGGATTCAGCGAGTTGGAAACAGTCTTCGACGCGGGTATTGAGTTGCTCGGGCATGCTTGATGGATCTCCAGAGGCGTCGAGTATGCCGCAACCCCGGGGCGTTGCGAATCGTCGAACTGCCGAATGGTCGTCGCTCTTTTTCAACCGGCACGAGAAGGCCGCCTTGCGGCGGCCTGTGTTGGCGGATCTTGTTTTTCTCGGGATGAACCGATTGCTAATTGGTGTAGACGGGCCCCACGCCCAGTCCCCAGACAATCACGGTGAACGCCATGATGGCCACCAGCACCACCAGACCCACCGCCAGTACCGAGCTGGAAAACAGGAAACCCTCGTCGGACGGAATGTTCATGAAGGTCGGCAGCCCCACATACAGCAGGTACACCGTGTAGCAGATGGCCGCCGTGCCGACGATCATCCCCAGCCACATGTGCGGGTAGAGCGCCGCCAGCCCGCCGACGAACAACGGTGTCGCGGTGTAGGTGGCAAATGCCACGCAACGGGCCAGGCTCGGGTTGGCGTCATAGGTGCGGGCCATCCAGTGCACGAAGGCACCCATGACCGCGACCCCGCCGAGCATTGCCAGATAAGACATGATCGTCATCCACAACGCGCTTTCGACGGTGAGCATCACCGGTGCGCGGTTGCCGATCACCCAGCCGACCTGGGTGGTGCCGATAAATGCCGAAACAGCGGGGATCGCCGCCAGAATCAGCGTGTGCGTCAGGTACATGTGGCTGATGCTTTCTTCCTGGTCGCCACGGATTTCCTTCCATTCCTGATCGGGGTGGGTAAAAAGTCCCACTACGTGATGGATCATGCCAGTCACTCCTCTCGTTATTGCCATCGCCCCCCAGCGGAGCGCCTACGGGCCAATGCGGCCGAGCAAATACAGGTCTTCAGATTGTGTGCGACCTTATGTCGCAGTATAGAAAGGTCTTAACCGCACGGGTGATAGGGGCTTAGAGCAAATCGCGCTGTAAAACCTCGGGGTAATCGCGTCGAGGTCTGTGTAGAAGGGCGCTGCGAGCGGCGACAACCTGTGGCCACAAGCCCAGTGTTTTTGCGTAAAATGCCCGCCTTTCGTCACACCTCACGGATTTCGCGTCATGGGCACTCTTACGGTCAACCAGAACAAACTGCAAAAGCGCCTGCGCCGCCTGGCGGGCGAAGCCGTCACCGACTTCAACATGATCGAAGACGGCGACAAGGTCATGGTCTGCCTGTCCGGAGGCAAGGACAGCTACACCATGCTCGACGTGCTGATGCACCTGCAGAAGGTTGCACCGATCAAGTTCGAGATCGTCGCCGTGAACATGGACCAGAAGCAGCCGGGCTTTCCCGAGCACGTGCTGCCGGCCTACCTGAAAGAGCTGGGCATCGAGTATCACATCGTCGAGAAGGACACCTACTCGGTAGTCAAGGAGCTGATCCCGGAAGGCAAGACCACCTGCTCGCTGTGCTCGCGCCTGCGTCGCGGCACGCTGTACACCTTTGCCGACGAAATCGGCGCGACCAAAATGGCTCTCGGTCATCATCGCGACGACATCGTCGAGACATTCTTCCTCAACATGTTCTTCAACGGCAGTCTCAAGGCCATGCCGCCGAAGCTGCGCGCCGACGATGGTCGCAACGTGGTGATCCGTCCGCTGGCCTACTGCAACGAGAAAGACATCCAGGCCTACTCGGACTTCAAGCAATTCCCGATCATCCCGTGCAACCTTTGCGGCTCCCAGGAAAACCTGCAGCGTCAGGTGGTCAAGGAAATGCTGGTGGACTGGGAACGCAAGACCCCGGGCCGTACCGAGAGCATTTTCCGCAGCCTGCAGAACGTGATCCCGTCGCAACTGGCTGACCGTAACCTGTTTGACTTCACCAGCCTGAAGATCGACGAGACGGCGGCTTCGCGTTTCGTCAATGTGGTGAACCTGTAAGTGATCTGATCGCTCGAAAGAAACGGCGCTCGCGGGCGCCGTTTTCAATTCATTTTTTAGGAGAGGGCATGCGCGACTACAAGTGGCTGCACGAATACTGTCTGAACCGCTTCGGTTCGGCGGCTGAACTGGAAGCCCATCTGCCCGTTCCCAAGACCCCGGCGCAACTGCGCAAGATCAGCGACGACCGTTATCTCTCGACCATGGCCCTGCGGGTATTTCGTGCCGGGCTCAAGCACAGTCTGGTGGACGCCAAGTGGCCGGCCTTCGAGGAAGTGTTCTTCAAGTTCGACCCGGAAAAGGTCGTGTTGATGAGTGCCGAACACCTTGAGCGGCTGATGCAGGATGCGCGGATCATCCGTCACCTGGGCAAGCTGAAAAGCGTGCCACGCAATGCGCAGTTCATTCTGGACGTCGAGAAAGAGAAGGGCAGTTTCGGTGCGTTGCTGGCCGACTGGCCGGTGACCGACATCGTCGGTTTGTGGACCTACCTGAAAAAGCACGGCCATCAATTGGGCGGGCTGTCGGCGCCGCGGTTTTTGCGGATGGTCGGCAAGGATACGTTTGTGCCGAGCTACGACGTGGTCGCGGCGCTGAATGCTCAGAAGATCGTCGACAAGGTGCCGAGCAGTCTGCGGGATCTGGCCACCGTGCAGAATGTGTTCAACCAGTGGCATGAAGAGAGTGGCGGACGGCCGATGAGCCAGATCTCGATGATGCTGGCTTACACCGTCAATCATTGAGCCTAGGGTGATCGTTCCCACGCTCTGCGTGGGAATGCCGCCCGGGACGCTCTGCGTCCCTGAGACGCGGAGCGTCTCTTGATGCATTCCCACGCGGAGCGTGGGAACGATCTTGGAGTTGGAGCGCAGTCAGGCGACGGAGATTTCGCCTTCGCCCGCCAGTTTGCGGTTCAGCTGATACCGCCACCGCACATACAGCAACGCCGAGCAGAACACCGCCAGACTGGCGATCATTTCCAGCACGCCGAACAGCTGCCGGCTCGGGTCGTATGCGGCCAGCGCGCCCTTGATGAAATACAGGTTCACCACAAAGCACATCCACGAATGCCCGCGTGCGCTGCCCATGATCATGCCCGGTGCGAGCACGACCCATGGGATCAGCTCGATCAGCAGAATCACCCACGGCCGCGCGCCGTGCAGGTCGGCGAACACCAGGTAATACGCGGCGAGCAATCCAGCCAGGCCGAAAAAGCACAGCAGACTGATCACCCGCATGGCCCGCACCCGTGGCTCCAGCCACTCGACGGCGGGCAGGACTTTCGGCTTTCTGGCCATCTCAGTTCCCCAGTTTCTGGGCGGTCTTGGCCAGACGTGCGCCGAGTGCGCGGCACAGCGCCACTTCGTGCTGATCGAGACCACTTTTGCCGTCGGCCCCGGCGTGATGGCTGGCGCCGTACGGCGTGCCGCCGCCCTGGGTTTCCAGCAGCGCCGATTCGCTGTAGGGCAGGCCGGTGATCAGCATGCCGTGGTGCAGCAGCGGCAGCATCATCGACAACAGGGTAGTTTCCTGGCCGCCATGCAGGCTGGCGGTGGAGGTAAACACCCCGGCCGGTTTGCCGACCAGCGCGCCGGTCAGCCACAGGTTGCTCGTGCCATCGAGGAAATACTTGAGCGGCGCGGCCATGTTGCCGAAACGGGTCGGGCTGCCGAGGGCCAGGCCGGCGCAGTTCTTCAGGTCATCCAGCGTGGCGTACAGCGCGCCTTCATCCGGAATGTCCGGTGCCACGGCTTCGCACTCGGTGGAGATCGCCGGCACGGTGCGCAGGCGTGCTTCGAGGCCGGCCTGCTCGACGCCACGGGCAATCTGCCGGGCCATCTCGTTGGTCGAGCCGCTGCGGCTGTAATACAGAACCAGAATGTACGGCGCACTCACGGCAGCAGCTCCAGGATCTGCTCCGGTGGACGGCCGATGACGGCTTTGTCGCCGGCTTCGAGAATCGGTCGCTCCATCAACTTCGGATGTGCCGCGATGGCTTCGATCAGTTGTTTTTCGGTGAGACTGGCGTCGGCCAGGTTCAGGGTCTTGTATTCGTCTTCGCCGGTGCGCAGCAGTTGCCGTGCGCTGATTCCCAGCTTGCCGAGCAGCGCCTTGATCTGCGCGGCGTCCAGCGGGGTTTCGAGGTAGCGCACCACGTTTGGCGTCAGGCCGCGGGCTTCGAGGAGTTCGAGCGCACCGCGGGATTTCGAGCAGCGCGGGTTGTGATAAAGCGTCAGATCGGTCATGGGCGGGTCGCTTCTTGCGTAGAGTGGCGGCTATTCTAACTGTGCAGCGCGCAATCCAGAACCTTGGGAGGCGATGGGTCGCAGGCGCATTCAATTTTTCACAAGGAACACGACATGACACGGGCACTGGCAGCGGCATTGACGATCATCGGGGCGTTGATGCTGGGGGGCTGCGGTAACGACTACGGCATCGACCAGAACGGGCAGAAAGTGGCGTCCGAGCGCCTCGACAAACAATGGGTCGTGCTCAACTACTGGGCCGAATGGTGCGGCCCGTGCCGCACGGAAATCCCGGAACTCAACCATCTGGCCGAAGAGCTCAAGGGCAAGAAAATCGGCGTGTTCGGGGTCAACTTCGACAACGTGCAGGGTGACGAGCTGAAGAGCGCCAGCGAAAAACTGGGCATCAAATTCACCGTACTGGCGCAGGACCCGGCGGAACTGTTCGAACTGCCGCGCAGTGAGGCCTTGCCGGTGACCTACATCATCGACAACAAGGGCAAGGTGCGGGAGCAGTTGATGGGTGAGCAGACGGCGGCGGGGGTGATGGCCAAGCTTGAGGCGTTGCAGGCGACCAACTGATTCGCCTTGGCTGTTCGTCGCTGATCGTTCCCACGCTCCGCGTGGTAACGCCGCCCCGGACGCTCCGCGTCCGCTGTGACGCAGAGCGTCACGGGATGCATTCCCACGCAGAGCGTGGGAACGATCATTCAGGGCAGCAGGATCAGCCTTCTTCCAGCCACCAGCGCAATGGCTTGCCTTCAGCCGGCCAGAAGCGCATCTGCTCGATCGGCGAGATATCCCAGCGTTCCACGTGTTCCAGGGCCTGGAGGAAGCGTTGCTCCTGCTCCATGAGCGCCGGTGCGCAGAGTTTGCGGGTCTTGCCGATCTTGCCGAAGCTCAGCTTGTCGCCTTCCAGGGTGTACGGCGCGAACCAGTGGTTGCAGCCGCCATTGCCATACGCCCGCCCGTCATCGCCGAGGGTCACGGTCAGGTGGCTGTAATCCATCAGCGGACGCTCGCCGATCCATTCCAGAATGTAGCTACGGTTCTGTTGCAGTTGCACAGGCTCCGCGGCGCAACCCATCAGGCCGGCGCCGACAGCGGCGGTCAGGGCCAGGTGTTTCATCACGCCGGCTCCTGGCATTTCGGGCACAGATGCTTGTCGCCGACGGCTTTCCAGCCCAGCTCCGCAATACGTGCCGTGGCGGCCGGTTTTTCCGCAGGCTTGCCCAGTTTGGCGTCCACGGCGAATTCGAAGCTCAGCTCCTTGGCGCAGCTGTCGCAGTTGACCTGCCAGGTGTGGATCGCCAGTTCACCGAACACCGGGCCGGTGGTCATGGCAGTCCATTGACCCGGCGGGTTGATCAGGTGGCGGACGGTGTCGACGGTCAGGCGCATGGACAAGTCCTTGCTGCCTTTGAGGGTCACGACCAGCACGTCGCCGATGCGGATCGAGCCACCGTTGCCGGTGACCTGATAACGGCCCGGAACCAGGGCGCGGCATTCGGTGAGGGTGTGTTGCGGGTTCATCAGGGTGTAGCGGAAATCGTGTTCGACCATGGGTCCTCCAAATATGCGCGACATGCTAGCACGGGCTTGATTGCAGAATGATGCGCGCGTGCAACCTTCGATCAGGTTCAAATCGACACCGCAGTCGTGGCAAACTGCCGCCTTCATTTTCAAGGAACGGAACATGGCGCTGATCGAATGTTATGAATGCAAGCGGAGCATCAGCTCCGAAGCCACGGCGTGCATTCATTGCGGGGCTCCGCTGGCAGAGGCGCAGGCGTCTCACGCCGAAAAGGGCGCGTCGACGATTTCCTTTGGCAGCCTGCCGCGTAACAAGGCAGTGCCCGAGGCCCACGTTCCGCCACCGGCCCCCGAGCGGCCGAAGATCATGCCGGCCGCGGCGGGGCGACGTCGTCGTTCGCAGCCTGTCGAGCCCGTGGCAAACCCGGACGGCTCGCGTCCGGTGGAAGGCTGGCTGAAGATCATGGCGTTTCTGATGCCGCTGGTGTTTGTCTGGTTCCTGCTGCGCAGCGGGCACTCCCTCAAGCAACGTTTACTGGGGTTCGGCTGGCTGGCGCTGTTGATCCTGTGCGTAGCGATTACCCCGACGCCACCTCCGGTCTGAGTCCGACCGTTCAGCCCTCGACCTGGTTCTGCGGCGTACCCGCCGCCCAGGTCGCGATGTTGTGCAGGGTGGTCGCGGCAATCGCGCCCAGCGCCTCATGGGTCAGAAACGCCTGATGGGCGGTGACGATCACATTGGGGAACGTCAGCAGCCGCGCCAGCACGTCGTCCTGTAGCGGCAGGTCGGAACGGTCCTCGAAGAACAGCTGCGCCTCCTCTTCATACACATCCAGTCCCAGATAACCGAGCTGGCCGTCCTTCAGGGCGTCGATCAGCGCCGGCGTGTCCACCAGACCGCCGCGCCCGGTGTTGATCAGCATCGCCCCCGGTTGCATGTGCGCCAGCGAATCACGGTTGATCAGGTGTCTGCTCTGTTCGTTGAGCGGGCAGTGCAGGCTGATGATCCGCGCTTGCGCCAGCAGGTCCGGCAGACTCAGGTAGCGCGCGCCCAACGCTTCGACGGCAGGGTTCGGATAAGGGTCGTAGGCCAGCAGTTCGCAGCCGAAGCCATGCATGATTTTCGCGAAGGTCGCGCCGATCTGTCCGGTGCCGACGATGCCGACCGTCTTGCCCACCAGATCGAAACCGGTGAGCCCGTGCAGGCTGAAATCGCCTTCGCGGGTGCGGTTGTAGGCACGGTGCAGGCGTCGGTTGAGGGCGAGGATCAACGCCACCGCGTGCTCGGCCACCGCGTGGGGCGAGTAGGCCGGTACACGCACGACGGCCAGCCCGAGGCGTTTGGCGACGGCCAGATCCACATGGTTGTAGCCGGCCGAACGCAAGGCGATCAGGCGAGTGCCGCCGGCGGCCAGACGTTCCAGCACCGGCGCGCTCAGGTCATCGTTGATGAAGGCGCAGACTACTTCGTGATGTTCGGCCAACGCTGCGGTATCGAGACTGAGCCGGGCGGGCTGAAAGTGCAGTTCGATCCCGTCCGGGCAGTCGGCGGCGAGGAAACTGTCGCGGTCGTAGGTCTGGCTGCTGAAAACGATCGTGCGCATGAAATCCTCCTGGAGCATCGACGCGGGCGCAAATCACCCGCGACAACTGTAGCCGCGTCGGCGTTGACCGGCATTGCCGTGGATCAGGCGCTGATCTTCGCCTGGGCCGCCAGACGATTGATCGCCCGTTCCAGCTCGTCCAGCGCGGTCGAGGCCTTGGGATCCTGCTGCTTGAGCAGGGTTTCGCTGCGCTGGCAGGCGGCGCGCAGTTGCGGCACGCCGCAGTAACGGGTGGCACCATGCAGGCGGTGCACCCGTTCGAGCAGACCGTTCTGATCCTGACTGTCGCGGGCGGTGCGAATGGCTTCGCGATCGGCCTCGAGCGAAGCCAGCAGCATCGCCAGCATGTCCGCCGCCAGATCCGCCTTGCCGGCAGCCAGGCGCAAACCTTCTTCGTGATCGAGAATCGGCAGTTCCTGATTGCCCAGCAGGCTTTCGCCGCCACGATCCGGCGCCTGATTGCGCAATGCCAGGCCGGTCCACTTCAGCACGACCTGCGCCAGTTGCCGCTCGCTGATCGGCTTGGTCAGGTAGTCGTCCATGCCGCTTTGCAGCAGCGCGCGTTTTTCATTGGCCATGGCGTGGGCGGTGAGGGCAACGATCGGCAGCGGCGTGCAGTGCCGCTCGCTTTCCCACTGGCGAATCGTCTCGGTGCTCTGGCGTCCGTCCATGCCGGGCATCTGCACGTCCATCAGCACCAGATCGAAGGTTTCGTTCTGCACCGCCTTGACCGCGGCATAACCGCTTTCCACGGCCAGCACCTTGGCGCCCATGTCTTCGAGCAGCGTCTGCACCAGCAACAGGTTGGCCGGGTTGTCGTCGACGCACAGCACTTTCGGCGCGCGGCTCGACAACGGTTCGCCCGGTTCGCTGCGCTGCTGGCGCGGGTTGACCATGTCCGACAAGGCCCGGCGCAGTTTGCGGGTGCAGGCCGGTTTCGATTGCAGCTGACTGTGAGGGTTGGGCACCGAAAGGTGATAGAGCGTCAGCTCGGTGGTCGGGCACAACACCAGCACCCGGCAACCGAGGTGCTCAAGGTCCCAGATGTGCTGGTTGAGGCGCTCCGGCGGCATGTCGTTGCTGGTGATGCCGAGCACCGCCAGATCGATGGCCTGATCGGTCTGATGGGCGCCGGTAACGCCATTGGTCAGGCTTTCCAACGTGTTGAACGGCGTGACGTCGAGGCCGCAGTCTTCCAGTTGATGCTGCAGGGCCTGACGCGCCAGTTCGTGATTTTCCAGCACCGCCACCCGGCGCCCGAGCAACGGCGCGGCGGGCAGGTCTTCGGCATCGTCGCGGGTCTTGGGCAGGTTCAGGCTGATCCAGAATTCCGAACCTTCGCCCGGCGTGCTGTCGACGCCGATTTCGCCGCCCATCTGCTCGATCAGGCGCTTGGAAATCACCAGCCCCAGGCCGGTGCCACCGGGTTGGCGCGACAGCGAATTGTCGGCCTGGCTGAAAGCCTGGAACAACGCGCGCACATCCTGGTTCGACAGGCCGATGCCGGTGTCCTGAATGCTGATGCGCAACTGCACGCTGTCGTCGTTTTCTTCTTCGAGCATGGCGCGGGCGACGATGGTGCCCTCGCGGGTGAACTTGATTGCGTTGCTCACCAGATTCGTCAGGATCTGCTTGAGCCGCAGCGGATCGCCGACCAGCGACAGCGGCGTATCGCGGTACACCAGACTCACCAGTTCCAGCTGCTTGGCGTGGGCGGCGGGGGCGAGAATGGTCAGGGTGTCCTGCAACAGGTCGCGCAGGTTGAACGGAATATGGTCGAGCACCAGTTTGCCGGCTTCGATCTTCGAGAAATCGAGGATCTCGTTGATGATCCCCAGCAGGCTGTCGGCGGATTTTTCGATCGTGCCCAGGTAGTCGAGCTGGCGCGGGGTCAGTTCGCTTTTCTGCAACAGGTGGGTGAAACCCAGAATGCCGTTGAGCGGCGTGCGGATCTCGTGGCTCATGTTGGCGAGGAATTCGGATTTGATCCGGCTCGCTTCCAGCGCTTCCTTGCGGGCCAGGTCCAGCTCGATGTTCTGGATCTCGATGGTTTCCAGGTTCTGGCGCACGTCTTCGGTGGCCTGATCGACGCTGTGCTGCAATTCTTCCCGGGCGTTCTGCAGGGTGCCGGCCATGCGGTTGATGCCGGACGCCAGTTCATCCAGTTCCTGACTGCCCAGCGGTGGCAGGCGGGTTTCCAGGTGACCGTCCTTGAGCTGCGCGACGGCCTGTTTGATCTGGCTCAGCGGGCGGTTGATCGTGCGGCCCATGCGCAAGGCCAGCAGCGCGGCGCCGGCCAGCCCCGCACCAATCAGCAACAGACTGGCGAACAGGCTCCGATAGCCGCGCAACAGCATGCCGTTGTGCGACAGCTCCAGCTCGACCCAGCCGAGCAGGCGGTCGGACTCTTGCGGGATCAGCTCGCCGGCGAGGTTGCGGTGTTTGCCGAAGACCGGCAGCAGATAGCGGGTGGCATCGTTGCCGCTGCGTCGCAGCAGGTGCGCGCTGTCGCCGCTCGGCGCCTGGTTGAGCATGGTCGGGCCGGCGTGGGCGAGGGGAGAGCGATCGGGCGCGAGGAAGGTGACGGCGCGCACGTCTGGTTGTTCGAGGGACTGGGTGGCGATGCGCTCGAGCAGTTCGGCATCGCCGCGGCCCATGGCCGGTGCCACCAGCGGAGCCAGTTGCTCGGCGATCATTTCGCCGCGCTGCATCAGTTGGGTTTGCAGGTCGGACTGCTGCGTCCAGGTGAAATACCCGCCCAGCACCAGTGCCATCAGGCTGGTCGGCAACAGGGTCAGCAACAATACGCGACCTTTGATTCCCAGTTTCTTGAGCACGCCTTTCTCCTGCATCCCGCTGATCGTTGACTCACACGTGCGTCCGGCACGCGGTATCGGCGCAGTGTAGCGATTTGCTTGCGGGCAATCTTGGGAAAAATGATGTCGTGTTTGTTCACTTGCAGGCCGGTCATCTGTCCGACAGGTCAAGCTTGGGTTGCCGGGCGCCGGGCAATCTTGAATAATCGCCCAACTGAGAATTATTTGCAGATAGTCATGACTCCTGTCTCTATTGGCCAACCCCGCATTCTTTCCATCGAAGACGATCCCGTCCTCGGTGCCTATGTCCATGAACAACTGGGCCGCAGCGGCTTCCAGGTCACCTGGTGCCAGAACGGCAGCGAAGGCCTGAGCATTGCCCGGCGCCAGCCGTTCGATGTGGTGTTGATGGACATTCTGTTGCCGGGGCTGGATGGATTGAACGTCCTGACTCAACTGCGTCAGAGCCATTCCACGCCGGTGCTGCTGATGTCAGCCCTCGGTGCCGAAGCCGACCGTATCAGCGGTTTCCGCCTCGGCGCCGACGACTATCTGCCCAAACCCTTCAGCATGGCCGAGCTGCATGTGCGGATCGAAGCGATCCTGCGCCGTGTCGCCCTCGACCGTCGTCCGGCGGCTATCGCTCCGGCGGTGCCGGTCGGCGGACTGCGTTTCGACGATGAGCAGTGCGATGTGTTCTACGTCGACCAGCCCGCCGGCCTGACTCGCAGCGAATACCGCCTGCTGGAAACCCTCAACCGCAACGACGAGGAAGTGCTGAGCAAGGCCTTCCTTTATCAGCACGTTCTGCAACGCGGCTATGCGGCCCACGACCGCAGCCTCGACATGCACATCAGCCAGATCCGCCGCAAACTCAAGTCGGTCGGTTACACCGAGCGGGAAGTACGCACGGTGTGGGGCAAGGGTTACGTCCTGAGTGCCGTCGATGAAAGTGTCTGACCTGCCGGGCCGGCACTCGCTGTTCTGGAAACTCGCCTGCCTGCTGGTGGCGTTCTGTCTGTTGATGATCTGGCTGAGCTGGTCCTGGGGCCGGTACATGGAACAGCGCAACCAGTTCCTCTCCGACGACGCCCGTCGCACGCTGAGCCGTTATGCCTCCGAGGCCGAGCGCGCCTGGCAGCAGGGCGGGCGCGATGGCATCGATAGCTGGTTGCAGAGCATGGAGTTGCGCGAAGCCGGCTGGGTCGGCGTGATCGGCGGCAACCTGCAGTCGCTGGGCAGCCAGCCGTTGAACGCTCAAGAGCTTCAACGCCTGACCTTCCTGCGTGGCCTTGACTGGCCGATTCACAAAAAGGGCCGGCCGTGGATGCGGGTCCCATTTCCCAATGACCCGACCGCCGGCAGTCTGGTGATCGAGTTGCCCGAGCGATTTCTGCCGGGCAAATACCGGGTGTTCTGGCGGGTCATCACCAATGGTGTGATTCCCGGTCTGTTCACCTTGCTGCTGTGCGTCGGCCTGTATCGCCTGCTGGTGGTGCCGCTGAACAATCTGCGCGAGCAGGCCAATGCGTGGCGCGCCGATCAACTGAATGTGCGGTTGTCGAGCGGCATCACTCAGCGCCCCGATGAGCTCGGTGAACTGGCCCGCGCCTTCGACTCGATGTCCGAACGCCTGCAATCCACCGTGGCCCTGCAACAGCAACTGCTGCGCGACCTGTCCCACGAACTGCGCACGCCCCTGAGCCGGTTGCGGGTTGCCAGCGAAAGCGAGCAGCAGCTGCAACCGTTGCGCGAACGTATCGGTCGCGAAGTCGACGTGATGCAGCGGCTGGTGGAAGACACTCTGCAACTGGCCTGGCTCGACACCGAACGCGCGCCGTTGCCGGATGAAGCGATCCAGATTCAGGCGCTGTGGGAAATGCTCACGGAAAACGCCTGCTACGAAAGCTGCTGTCCGATGGGCCGGTTGCGGTGCGGGGTGGAGGCTTCCTGCTGGGTGCGCGGCAATCTCAACACCCTGGCCCAGGCCCTGGAAAACATTCTGCGCAATGCGATTCGTCATTCGCCACCGGGCGGCATCGTGCGGCTCGACGGTCGACGGGACGGCGATTACTGGCACCTGTGGCTGGAGGACGAGGGCGGCGGCGTGGCCGAGGCGGATCTGGAGCGGATCTTCTCGCCCTTCATCCGACTCGACGGCTCGCGGCCGGGAGACGGTGGATTTGGGTTGGGGCTGAGCATCGCCAGGAACGCGGTGCAACGCCAGGGCGGAACCCTGTGGGCCGAGAACGGGCCATCGGGATTGCGACTGAATCTGCGGTTGGTGGCGGATGACAGTGCTGTCAGTCCCGACGTCTTCGCTGGCAAGCCAGCTCCCACCGTGGACTTGAACCGCCCGCAGATTGTGTGAGCGGCACAGGAAAGTCTCACCACTGGTCAGACTTTTCTGCTTATTCCAATAAACCATAAGCACCACACTTTGCGTGATATGGCCTGCGCAGGTTTGCCGGTATGATAGGCGCCCCCGCTGTCCGGATTGCGAAAAACGCCATGACCTTGCAGTACCCAACCATCGCCGATTGCGTCGGCAACACGCCGCTGGTGCGTTTGCAGCGCCTGCCCGGTGTCACCAGCAACACCCTTTTGCTCAAGCTCGAAGGGAACAACCCGGCGGGTTCGGTCAAGGATCGTCCGGCGCTGTCGATGATCACCCGTGCCGAGTTGCGCGGGCAGATCCACGAAGGCGATACGCTGATCGAAGCGACCTCGGGCAACACCGGGATCGCCCTGGCGATGGCCGCCGCGATCAAGGGTTACAAGATGATCCTGATCATGCCGGACAACTCCAGCGCCGAGCGTAAGGCGGCGATGACCGCTTACGGCGCGCAGCTGATTCTGGTCAGCCAGGAAGAGGGCATGGAAGGCGCTCGCGATCTCGCCCAGCGGATGGAAGCCGAAGGCCGTGGCAAGGTGCTGGATCAGTTCGCCAACGGCGACAACCCTGAAGCGCACTACACCACCACCGGCCCGGAAATCTGGCGTCAGACCCAGGGCTCCATCACCCATTTCGTCAGCTCCATGGGCACCACCGGCACCATCATGGGCGTGTCGCGCTACCTCAAGGAACAGAACGACAACGTGCAGATCATCGGCCTGCAACCGATGGAAGGCTCGGCCATTCCCGGCATCCGCCGCTGGCCGCAGGAATACCTGCCGAAGATCTACCAGGCCGACCGCGTTGACCGCATCGTCGACATGGCGCAAAGCGAAGCCGAGGACGTCACCCGGCGTCTGGCCCGCGAAGAAGGCATCTTCTGTGGCGTGTCCTCGGGCGGTGCGGTGGCAGCGATGCTGCGCCTGTCCAAAGAAGTTGAAAACGCGGTGATCGTCGCGATCATCTGCGACCGTGGCGACCGTTACCTGTCGACCGGCATTTTCGACGCGCCCAACTGATGGCCAAGCATGAGAGAGGCCTGCGCTTCCAGCCCACCGGCGGCAGCAAGGCCGCGCAAATCCCGACCGGCAAAAAGCAGCGCCTGAGCATCGAGCGCCTGGCCAATGACGGTCGCGGCATCGCGTTTTTTGAAGGCAAGACCTGGTTCGTCCTCGGCGCTCTGGCGGGTGAGGAGGTCGAAGCGCGGGTGCTCGGCGCCCACGGCAAAGTGGTCGAGGCGCGCACCGAGCGCGTGTTCAGCGCCAGTCAATTGCGTCGTCCCGCACCTTGCCAGCACGCCGGCCGTTGCGGCGGTTGCAGCGTCCAGCATTTGCCCCACAACGAACAGCTTGCCCTGAAACAGCGCATGCTCGCCGAGCAGTTGTCGCGAGTCGCCGGTGCCGAGCCCGAAGAGTGGGCGGCGCCGTTGACCGGCCCCGAATTCGGCTACCGTCGCCGCGCCCGGATCGCCGTGCGCTGGGACAGCAAGGCCAAACAGCTTGAAGTCGGTTTCCGTGCCGCCGGCAGTCAGGATATCGTCGCGATCAGCGAATGCCCGGTGCTGGTACAGCCCTTGCAGCCGATCATGACCCGCTTGCCGGAGATGCTGCGACGCTTGAGCAAACCTCAGGCGCTGGGGCATGTCGAATTGTTCAGCGGCTCGTCACTCGCCGTCCTGCTGCGTCACATGGCGCCGCTGTCCGAGGCCGACCTGACGATCCTCAAGGATTTCTGCGCGTTCCATGAAGCGCAGCTCTGGCTGCATGGCGAAGGCGAACCGCAGCCGGTGGATGATGCACAGTCGCTTGGCTATCACCTGGAACAGTGGGATCTGCAATTGGCTTACCGGCCGGGGGATTTCATCCAGGTCAATGCCGGGGTCAACGAGGCCATGGTCGCCCAGGCGCTGGACTGGTTGAAACCGACGAGCGATGAGCGCGTGCTCGACCTGTTTTGCGGCCTCGGCAACTTCGCCCTGCCGCTGGCGAAAGCTGCGCGTGAAGTGGTGGCGGTCGAAGGCGTGCAGACCATGGTCGATCGCGCGGCAGCGAATGCCGCCAGCAACAATTTGCATAACACAAAGTTTTTTCAGGCCGATTTATCCCAGCCTTTGACCGATGCCCAGTGGATCGGAAACGGCTTTTCTGCGGTACTCTTGGATCCACCGCGCGACGGTGCTTTCGAGGTGGTGCGCAAGCTGGCGGCCTTGGGCGCCAAACGGTTGGTGTACGTGTCGTGCAACCCTGCAACTCTGGCGCGCGATACGGTCGAATTGATCAAGCAGGGCTACCGGTTAAAACGTGCCGGGATTCTCGATATGTTTCCTCAGACGGCACATGTCGAGGCCATGGCGTTATTTGAAGCGAGCCAGGATGGCTCGTCTGATCCGACTGGTCGTCCGTAGCGCTCGCCTTGGCCCCGCGAGCGCGAACGGGCATTGACGGTCAGTGATTTGACGCATTGAATCTGCGTCGTAGGGAAGGTAAAGCAAGATGGTACAGGTGAGAGCACACCAGCCGATCAACACTGACGGCAGTATCAATCTCGAGGCTTGGCTCGATCACGCGGTCAGTGTCGATCTGGCACTGGATCGCGAAGCCTTGAAAGAGGCCTGCGAGTACGCTCGCCAGGCCGAGCAGCAATCCAATGCGGCGAAGAATCTCTGGTCCGAAGGCAGCGGCAGTTTCAGCACCGGCCTTGAGATCGCCGAGATCCTCGCCGACCTCAAGCTCGATCAGGATTCGCTGGTTGCCGCGGTTCTGTATCGCGGCGTACGCGAAGGCCAGATTGAACTCGCAGCGGTCAGCCAGCGCTTCGGCCCGGTGGTCGCCAAGCTGATCGACGGCGTGCTGCGCATGGCGGCGATCAGTGCCAGCCTCAGCCCGCGCCAGTCGATGGTGCTCGGCACTCAGGGCCAGGTGGAAAACCTGCGCAAGATGCTGGTGGCGATGGTCGACGACGTGCGTGTCGCGCTGATCAAACTCGCCGAACGCACCTGCGCGATCCGTGCAGTGAAAACCGCCGACGACGAAAAACGTAACCGGGTCGCCCGGGAAGTGTTCGACATCTATGCGCCGCTCGCGCATCGACTCGGCATCGGTCATATCAAATGGGAACTGGAGGACCTGTCCTTCCGTTACCTGGAACCCGATCAATACAAACAGATTGCCAAGCTGCTGCATGAGCGGCGGCTGGATCGTGAGCGTTTCATCGCCGACGTGATGACCCAGCTCAAGGACGAACTGCAGGCCACCGGCGTCGAAGCCGACATCAGCGGTCGGGCCAAACACATCTATTCGATCTGGCGCAAAATGCAGCGCAAGGGTCTGGAGTTCAGCCAGATCTACGACGTGCGTGCGGTGCGCGTGCTGGTGCCGGAAATGCGCGACTGCTACACCGCGCTCGGTATCGTCCACACCCTGTGGCGGCATATCCCGAAAGAGTTCGACGACTACATCGCCAACCCGAAAGAGAACGGCTACCGCTCGCTGCACACGGCGGTAATCGGCCCGGAAGGCAAGGTGCTGGAAGTCCAGATCCGGACCCATTCGATGCACGAAGAGGCCGAACTCGGTGTCTGCGCGCACTGGCGCTACAAGGGCACCGACGTCAAGTCCGGCTCCAATCACTACGAAGAGAAAATCTCCTGGCTGCGTCAGGTCCTCGAGTGGCACGAAGAGCTGGGCGACATCGGTGGTCTGGCCGAACAGCTGCGGGTCGATATCGAGCCGGACCGGGTCTACATCTTCACCCCGGACGGTCACGCCATCGACTTGCCGAAGGGCGCGACTCCACTGGACTTCGCCTACCGCGTGCACACCGAAATCGGTCACAACTGCCGTGGCGCGAAGATCAACGGGCGCATCGTTCCGCTCAACTACAGCCTGCAGACCGGTGAACAGGTCGAGATCATCACCAGCAAGCACGGCACTCCGAGCCGTGACTGGCTGAACCCGAATCTGGGCTACGTCACCACGTCCCGGGCGCGGGCGAAGATCGTGCACTGGTTCAAGTTGCAGGCGCGCGATCAGAACGTCGCGGCGGGCAAGACCCTGCTCGAGCGCGAGCTCAATCGCCTCGGCCTGCCGGCGGTGGATTTTGACAAGCTGGCCGACAAGGCCAACATGAAAACCGCCGAAGACATGTTCGCCGCCCTCGGTGCCGGCGACCTGCGTCTGGCGCAACTGGTCAACCTGGCGCAACAGCTGGTCGAGCCGGAACGCGGCAACGAACAGCTGGAACTGATCCCGCGCAAGGCCACCGGCTACAAGCCGGGCAAGCGCGGCGACATTCAGATCCAGGGCGTCGGCAACCTGATGACGCAGATGGCCGGCTGCTGCCAGCCGTTGCCGGGCGATGCGATCGTCGGTTACATCACCCAGGGCCGTGGCGTGAGCATTCACCGTCAGGACTGCGCCTCGGTGCTGCAACTGGCCGGGCGCGAGCCGGAGCGGATCATCCAGGTCAGCTGGGGGCCGGTGCCGGTGCTCACCTACCCGGTGGATATCGTCATCCGCGCCTACGACCGATCCGGTCTGCTGCGTGACGTTTCGCAGGTGTTGCTCAACGAGCGGATCAACGTGCTGGCGGTCAACACCCGCTCGAACAAGGAGGACAACACCGCGCTGATGTCCCTGACCATCGAGATTCCGGGTCTGGACGCGCTGGGGCGGTTGCTGGGGCGGATTTCCCAGTTGCCGAACATCATCGAAACGCGGCGTAACCGGACTCCATGAAACCGATCTACAGCCTTGAAGATCTGCTGCACCTGATGAACCGTCTGCGCGACCCGCAGTATGGTTGCCCGTGGGACATCAAGCAGACTTACGCGACCATCGTCCCGCACACCCTTGAAGAGGCCTACGAAGTCGCCGACGCCATCGAGCGCGGCGACTTCGACCACTTGCAGGGCGAGTTGGGCGATCTGCTGTTTCAGGTGGTGTATTACAGCCAACTGGCGCGGGAGGAGGGACGGTTCGAATTTGCCGGGGTGGTCGACAGCATCACTCGCAAGCTGATCCGTCGCCATCCGCACGTGTTCCCCACTGGCGATCTGTATGCGCCGCTGGACGTGCCGCGTCTGAACGAGGAGCAGGTCAAGCAGCGCTGGGAGGAGATCAAGGCCGAAGAGCGTGCCGAGAAATCCGCCGAGCCGCAGCAACTGTCACTGCTCGACGATGTGCCGGCTGCATTGCCGGCCCTGTCCCGCTCGGCCAAGTTGCAGAAGCGCGCAGGGCAGGTCGGTTTCGACTGGCCGGATGCGTTGCCGGTGCTGGACAAGGTCCGTGAAGAACTCGATGAAGTGCTCGAAGCCATGTCCGAAAATGACCCGCAAGCGGTGGCCGACGAGATCGGCGATCTGCTGTTTTCGGTGGTCAATCTGGCCCGGCACCTGAAGGTCGATCCGGAAACTGCGTTGCGTGGCGCCAACGCCAAGTTCGAACGACGTTTCCGTTTTATCGAACAGGCATTGCGCGAAACCCACCGACCCATGGAAGATTGCACCCTCGAAGAGTTGGACGCCCTGTGGGGCGAAGCCAAACGTCAGGAAAAGAATTCGCCCAGCTGTGGCTGAGCCGTTGCCCAAGTGAGTAAGCATCAATGAGCCTTTCCCTTCGCGACCAGTTGCTCAAGGCAGGACTGGTCAACCAAAAGCAGGCCAAGCAGGTCAGCAAAGACAAACAGAAACAACAGCGCCTGGCCCACAAAGGCCAGATCGAACTGGACGACTCCCAGCAGCGTGCTGCCCAGGAAGCCCAGGCCGAGAAGGTCAAGCGCGACCAGGAGCTGAACCGTCAGCAGCAGGAGAAGGCCGAGGCCAAGGCCCGCGCCGCCCAGGTCAAGCAGTTGATCGAGGTCTCGCGTCTGCCGAAGCTGACCACCGAGGACTACTACAACTTCGTCGACGACAAGAAGGTCAAGCGCATCTCGGTCAACACGCTGATGCGCAACAAGCTCAGCAGCGGTTCGCTGGCGATCGTGCACCACGCCGGCGGCTACGAAGTGATTCCTCGTGAGGCCGCCCTGAAGATTCAGGAGCGCGATCCACAGCGCATCGTCCAGCTCAACGAGAAGGTCGAAGAGGTCAATGCCGAGGACGATCCGTACGCGGCCTACGTGATCCCTGATGATCTGATGTGGTAATCGGGTCTCGCCGGGCTGCGAAGCGGCCCTGAAGCACTCAACAACGACAAACCCCGCTCATGGCGGGGTTTGTCGTTTTCAATGCTGTGGTTTTGTTTCAGGCGGATTTCCGATCCCGCTGCTGTTCCTGCAGTTCCAGTTCGGCCTTGTAGTTGTGGGCGTCGATCTCGTTGTGGAACATGCCGACCAGCAAGTCTTGTTGATGCACATCCCAGATCCGTACGCCGGCGGCTACGCCTTCATGGGACATGTGTGAATCGTCGCGTTCAGTTACTTTTACAGTCATCTGCTAGCTCCAAATCTCAAGTTATCTGCAGCAAGGCGTGTGCAGGACTCTGTTATAGATTTTGTTAGCCTGCTAAGTAAACGCCCGATTCGTGCAATGTATTCTTGCGAAATCTGCAACAGCGCTGGAGCCCGCAGAAACCGCGACATTCAGTCGCAGGGCGGTAAGTTGCATGACAAACGTTTCATCTTGGCGCCGCTGAAAATGCCTTTCTCCAGGCAAAAAAAAACGCCCCGAACCAGTCGGGGCGTTTTCATGTGCGGCTCAGCGGGAGGGAATTACTTGCCTTCCCAGCGCTTCAGCACGAGGGTGGCGTTGGTGCCACCGAAGCCGAAGCTGTTGCTCATCACGGTGTTGATGGTGGCGTTCTCGCGGGTCTTGGTCAGCACCGGCAGATCGGCCACTTCAGGGTCCAGTTCGTCGATGTTGGCCGAACCGGCGATGAAGTTGCCTTCCATCATCAGCATGCAGTAGATCGCTTCGTGAACGCCGGCGGCGCCCAGGGAGTGACCCGACAGGCTCTTGGTGGAGCTGATAGCCGGGGCCTTGTCGCCGAACACTTCGCGCACACCTTTCATTTCCGCGACGTCGCCGACCGGAGTCGAAGTGCCGTGGGTGTTCAGGTAGTCGATCGGGGTGTCGACGGTGGACAGCGCCTGCTGCATGCAGCGGATCGCGCCTTCGCCGCTTGGAGCCACCATGTCGTAGCCGTCGGAAGTCGCGCCGTAGCCAACGATTTCCGCGTAGATCTTCGCGCCACGGGCGAGAGCGTGTTCCAGTTCCTCGACCACCACCATGCCGCCACCACCGGCGATGACGAAACCGTCACGGTCGGCGTCGTAGGCGCGGGAAGCTTGTTCCGGGGTGTCGTTACGCTTGCTGGACAGTGCGCCCATCGCGTCGAACAGGAACGACTGGCTCCAGTGCTCTTCTTCACCGCCACCGGCGAACACGATGTCCTGCTTGCCCATCTGGATCTGTTCCATGGCGGTACCGATGCAGTGAGCACTGGTGGCGCAGGCAGAAGCGATGGAGTAGTTCAGGCCCTTGATCTTGAACGGTGTGGCCAGGCACGCCGAAACGGTGCTGCTCATGGTCCGCGTTACACGGTATGGGCCGACGCGCTTGACGCCTTTCTCGCGCAGGATGTCCAGCGCTTCCATCTGGTTCAGGGTCGATGCGCCGCCGGAACCTGCGATCAGGCCGGTACGCGGGTTGGACACCTGCTCTTCGGTCAGACCGGAGTCGGCGATGGCGTCTTTCATGGCCAGGTAGGCGTAAGCCGCTGCGTGGCCGACGAAGCGATAGATCTTGCGATCGATCAGCTCTTCAAGGTTGAGGTCGATGGAGCCGGAAACCTGGCTACGCAGACCCATTTCGGCGTATTCCGGGTTGAACCGGATGCCAGGGCGGCTTGCACGCAGGTTAGCGGAGACGGTCTCTTTGTCATTGCCCAGGCACGAAACGATGCCCAGACCAGTGATAACGACGCGGCGCATGCGAATAACCCTTAGAAGTTGTCAGTGGAGGTGAACACGCCGACGCGAAGGCCTTCGGCGGTGTAGATTTCGCGACCGTCGACAGTCACCGAACCGTCGGCGATGGCCAGGTTCAGTTTGCCCTTGAGGACGCGCTTGATATGAATGTTGTAGGTGACTTTCTTGGCGGTCGGCAGGACCTGACCGAAGAATTTCACTTCGCCCGAACCCAGCGCTCGGCCGCGGCCCGGCAGGCCTTGCCAGCCCAGGAAGAAGCCGACCAGTTGCCACATGGCGTCCAGACCCAGGCAGCCCGGCATCACCGGATCGCCTTCGAAGTGACACGCGAAGAACCACAGGTCAGGGTTGATATCCAGCTCGGCGACCAATTCACCTTTGCCGTACTTGCCGCCTTCTTCGCTGATCAGGGTGATGCGATCCACCATCAGCATGTTCGGGGCGGGCAGTTGCGCGTTACCTGGGCCGAACAGCTCACCGCGACTGCAGCGCAGCAGGTCTTCCCGAGTAAAGGCGTTTTGTTTGGTCATGCGAGCTCCTCAATAATCCCATGCGGCAGGTGGGGCAAATCTTCCCGGCCGATCGACGCGTTCATGCCTCGAACCGGCAGCCTACTCATAGACTATTGCGTTGTGGTGAAAGTCACAGCACCAAGGACATGAATGTACACTTGTGCACTGAAATTTTTAATCAAGCCCCTTTTGAGGCCCGTTCGGGTGCCTAAGACTGCCGCACTTTCGCTTTTCACGCCAGTCGCAGATGCTCGAAAGGGCCTCTCTACTGCACCCAGCGCTGCAGAATCTGCTGCAGGTCATTGCGTTTGAATGGCTTGGCCAGGTAATCGTTCATCCCCGCCGACAGGCAGTTTTCGCGATCACCCTGCAACGCGTTGGCGGTCAGGGCGATGATCGGCACCTGGCCGCAGCCGGGCAGGCGGCGGATCTGTCGGGTCGCCTCGTAACCGTCGATGAGCGGCAGGCGGCAATCCATCAGGATCGCTTCGAAACGGCTGTCCCCGGCACTGCGCACCGCCTGCACGCCATCGGTGGCGACGCTGACGGTAAAGCCCAGGCTGCGCAGCATCGCTTCGATCACGGTCTGGTTGACCGGGTTGTCCTCGACCAGCAACACATGGCGTCCTTCGCCGTGACCGTTACCGTTCAATGCGCGCGGTGCCGCCAGCGCGGGCAGTGCCTGCTTATATAGGGCCAGTGGTATTTCCAGGGTGAACACCGAGCCGCGACCTTCTTCACTCTGGGCACGCAAGGTGCCGCCCATCCGCTCGGCGAGGGTGCGGGCAATCGGCAGGCCCAGGCCGGTGCCGCCATAACGACGGGAAATCGAGCTGTCGGCCTGCTGGAACGCGTTGAACATCAGCTCCAGGCTCTGCGGCGAAATCCCGATGCCACTGTCACGCACCGCGCAGGTGAACCACAACAACTCGTGATCCAGCGACTGCCACTGCGCCTCGATGCTGACGCGCCCCTGCTCGGTGAACTTCAGCGCATTGCCCACCAGGTTGACCAGAATCTGCCGGATCCGCGTCGGATCGCCCTGTACCTGCAAGTCGTGCATGTCATCGGGGATCCGCAGTTGCAGGGCCAACCCGCGTTGCGCCGCGCTGTGCTGGAAGGAATGGGCGCAGGCGCCGATCAGGTCGGCTAGGTTGAACGGAATGTGCTCCAGCTCCAGCTCCGAACGTTCGATGCGCGAGAAATCCAGAATGTCGTTGATCACCTTGAGCAAGTGCTCGGTGGACTCGGAAGCCAGCGCCGCGTACTCGACCTGCTCCTCGGTCATGTCGGTGGTTTCCAGCAATTGCAGCATGCCCAGCACGCCGTTCATCGGAGTGCGCAGCTCATGGCTCATCATCGCCAGGAAATCCGATTTGGCGTTGTTGGCCTTTTCCGCCTCTTCGCGGGTCTGGATCAGTTGCGCCATCGCCTGATGCTGTTCGCGGCTGGCCTGCTCCAGCGCCTGGGCCAGGTTGTTGATGTGCTGGGACAGTGCGCCCAGCTCGGTGTCATCGACGATCGGCAGCGGGGTTTTGTAGTCGCCCTCCTGAATCGCCTTGACCGCATTGCCGATGTCGCGGATCGGCTGCGACAGGCTGCCGGCCAGTCGCCGCGCCAGCACAAAGGTGAAGAGCAGGGCGAACAACGCCAGAATCCCGGCCTTGAGCAGGATCTCCTGTTGGCGCTGACTGAAGGCATCGTTGGACAGACCGACGATCACCCGCCCCAGATAATCCTCGCTGGCCACCCCGGGGCTGCTTTTGCCGTCCTGAAAGAAATCGTTGTGCAAGGCGATGCGTTGCAGCCGCACCGGTGCCTGGAACACCTCGACCTGATGCGGACGATTGTGCGCATCCGCCGGCTGTTCGACGTAGGCCAGAATCCGGTTGGCGCTGTCCTGCACTTCCAGAAACCGCACGTTCGGCGTGGCCAGCGTGGCCTTGAGCAGGCTTTCCAGGACTTCGTTATTGCCGGAAATCACCCCGTACTCGGTGGCCGGTGCGAGTTGGTTGGCGATCAACTGGCCGGTGTGGTTCAGCTCCTGACGCAAATCCTGAATGCGCACGAAGGTGAAAAAGCTGATCAGCAGCAAGGTCAGCAACAGCGCAGGGCCCAGACTGATCAACTGAGTGCGGGTGTTGATGTCCCAACGGCGGAAAATCATGGGCGGCGCTCTCCTTCGGCCAGCTCTGCGGCGACAGACGCTTCATTGATCGGTTCTATCCCTAAGGAACGAGCCACCTGCGCATTACTTGAGACTTTAAAACGTCCGGGGTAGAGCGTGCGCGGCCAGGTGGCCGGTGGCCGGTCCAGCAATTCGTCGAGGACGGCCAGCCAGTCGTTCTGATCGCTGTAGGTACTGGCCAGGCTGCCGGCGCGAACGAACGAGACATTCGGCCCGACCAGTGCCAGTTGCCGAGAGTAACTGCTGAGCAACAGGTTCTTCGCGGTTTTCGGGTTGTACAGGTCAGGGTCGTCGAGGCCCAGCAGCACGTCGCTGCTTTTCAGCACGGTCTGCAAGGGGCGGCTGTCATGGGTGTTGTCCCAGCGCTGCGGGACGATTTGCAGATTCAGCGGCTGGGCGGCCGATTGCAGCTCCTTGAGCAGGAACTCGCTGTGCTGATCGAACAGCACGCCGACGCGCCCGGCCTGGGGCAGAATCCGGCGGATCAGTTGCAACTGACGACTCAGCGGCGGATCGGCCCACAGCAGGCTCAAGTGGGGTGGTTGCGCGTCGCCGAAGCGTTGCCGGGCCTGCAAACGGCTGATGCGCAGGACCAACGTCGCCGGCCCTTGGGATTCCTGCATGCGCCAGTCGAGGCTCGGCAGATCCAGCAGAATCAGGCGCAGGCTCGACGGCAACTTGCCCGGCGCCGGCAGGCTGGCCAGCGGCTGGAAATGCACGCGGTCGGTCGGGCGCAGTTCGCTCAGGGCCTGAACGAAGGACTGCACACCGGGGCTTTCCTCGGCGCCGGTCAGCAGAATATCGGCCGCCTGCACGGCCACGCCATGCAGCCACGCTGTCAGGAACAGACACAGCCCGGCCAGCCATTGGCCGAGCGTTGGCATCTTCCGTGACATGGCGTAACGCATCTAGAACTCCAGCTCGGCGCTGAAATACACCACGCGGCGTTCGTCGTAATTGTTGTCGACGAAGGTGGTCGGCTCATGGTCGAGGCGTTGTTGCAGCACGCCGGCCAGTTGCAGCTGGGCCTTGCCCAGGGCGATGCGTTTGGCGATCCGCGTGTCCACCCGCTCGAAGCGGTAACCGTTGAGCGCGTTGTCACCGTAATAGAAGAGGGCGCTGTTCCAGCCGTGGCCCCAATCGCGCAGCCAGCCCGCCGAACCGCTGTTGCGCGCGGTGAATTGCTGATCCAGCGGATTGCTCGCCTCGGCGTCGACGAAGGCGTATGTCAGGCGCAAGCGGTCAGCCGCACTCAGGCGCCAGTCCAGTTGCGTCTCGGTGCCGCGAAACCGCGAATCGTTGGCGTTGCTGGCGATGTACTGATTGTTGCGCAGCGGCTCGCTGATCATCCCGGTGATTTCGTCGTAGAACAGCTTCACGTCCAGCGCCAAGCCCCACTCCGGGAAATAGCCGTTGTAGCCCAGTTCCCGCGAGCGCATGTGCTCCTGGTCCAGATCGCCGGGGCCCCGGGTCTTGACGAAGTAGCGTGCCGAAGACTGGCCATAGGCGGCGGGCCGCAGGTTGGTCACCTGATAACTCCAGTTGACGTTGTTCTCGAACATGTCCGGCGAACGGATGGCTTCCGAATACACCGCGCGCAGGCTGTGGCGTGGATTGAACAGGTAGTTGACCGCAAACCGGGGCGTCAGCGAGCTGCCGATCAATTGCGTGTCTTCGAACATGGCGCCGCCCTGCAACAGCCAGTGTTCGCTGGCGCGCCATTCGAGTTGGCCGAAAGCGCGCCAGGTGGTGTCGTCCAGCGTGCCGTTGAAATAGGTCTCGGAATCGGCCCGGTCGTAACGATAGTTCAGGCCGCTGACCAGACGCAGGCTATCGGACAGGCTGAGGGTGTCCTGCAATTCCAGGTCGTAGCGCGATTCCCGGGCACTCTGATCAATGTCGCCGCACAGAGTCTGGCGCGCGCCGTTGCGCCACTGATCCAGCACCTGATTGGCCAGGGTCATTTCCTGTGGCGTGCCGGCGGGTGCGCCGGGCCCGGTGAACAGCGTCATGTTGCGGGCCAGGCGTTCGGTGTAGTTCGGATTGAGTTGCCACAGCTCGGTCAATTGCGGGCTGAACGACACTTCGGCGTCACAGGCGCGCCAGGTCTGCTGGCGATCCCAGTGTTGCGCCGAGCCTTGCACATAAAGGCTGTGATCGGGGTTGATGTCCAGGTTCCAGCGCACCGAACCGGCGTAGTCCTTGGCAACCACGTCGGAATTGTTCCCGGCAGCGGTAATTCCGGAGAACACCGGGCGGTAGGTGTAAGGCCGCTGATTGGTCCCGTCCTTGGCATTGACCTGCCAGTCCAGGCTCTGGTTGTCGCTCAGGGTCTGGCTGACCGCGAGGCTGAAGCGGTTCAAGCGACGGTTGTCGCGGTAATCGGCGCCGGTGCGGTCGCTGTCAAAGCCGTCGTCCTCCTGGCCGGACAGCGACAGACGCAGGTCGCCGCCATTCCAGCCGGTGCTCTGGCTGGCATAGAAATCGTTGATGCCGCGTTGGCCGCGGGTCAGCTTCAGTCGTGTGCCGTGGCTGTCCGCCGGGTTGCGGGTGATGATGTTGATCACCGCCATCAGCGCGTTGGCGCCGTAGCTGACGGTGTTCGGGCCGCGAAAGACTTCGATGCGCTCGATGTCTTCCATGGCCACCGGGATATCGCTCCAGTCCACGGTCGCCAGACCGGCGCGGTACACCGAGCGGCCGTCGATCAACACCTGCATGCGCCGGGCTTCGCTGGCGTTGGTCCCGTGATAGTTCACCGCCGCCTGATTGCCGCTGATATTGCCGACCATCATCCCCGGCACCAGGCGCAGCAGTTCACTGATGTCCCGGGCGCCACTGGCGGCAATCAGTTCGCTGTCGAGCACGGTCATGCTGCCGGGTACTTCCGCCGGTGACTGTTTCAGGCGGGTGGCGGTCAGGATCTGCGGCAAGGCCTCACTGTCGACAAACAGGTCGTCCGCCAACAGCACCGGGCTGAACAGCAGCGCCAGCAGCAGGGACGAACGCGGGGAAGGGGGGCCAGAAAACACGACGCAGCCTTGATAGCAAAGAATTGGCGCGCATGTTAACCGAGGTCGACGACTTTTCCAGTCACGTTGCAGGCATTTTCCTCGGTTTTATTGGTCTTCTTCCTACAAGTGCGGGTAATTGACGCCGGGGCTGTCCGAGAAGGGGACGCTCCGTATAATGCCGGCATCGCCACTGGTATGGATTAACGGATTACATATGACTGAACAGCGCCCGATTGCGGTCCTGGGAGGCGGAAGTTTCGGTACCGCCGTGGCCAATCTGTTGGCCGGGAACGGCCATCATGTCCGGCAGTGGATGCGTGACCCCGAACAGGCCGAGGCCATCCGGGTCAATCGCGAGAACCCGCGTTACCTCAAAGGCATCAAGATTCTGCCCGGCGTGACGGCGGTCACCGACCTGCAGGAAACCCTCGACGCCTGCGATTTGTGTTTCGTCGCGTTGCCGTCCAGCGCGCTGCGCACGGTATTGGCGGCACACGCCGAACGCCTGAGCGGCAAGATGCTGGTCAGCCTGACCAAGGGCATCGAAGCCCACACCTTCAAACTGATGAGCCAGATCCTCGAAGAGATCGCCCCGCAGGCACGTATCGGCGTGCTGTCCGGGCCAAACCTGGCGCGGGAAATCGCCGAGCACGCGCTGACTGCCACCGTGGTTGCCAGCGAAGACGAAGAACTCTGCAAAGCCGTGCAGGCCGCGTTGCATGGCCGCACTTTCCGCGTCTACGCCAGCGCCGACCGTTTCGGCGTGGAATTGGGCGGCGCACTGAAAAACGTCTACGCGATCATCGCCGGCATGGCGGTGGCGCTGGAAATGGGCGAGAACACCAAGAGCATGCTGATCACCCGCGCCCTGGCCGAAATGACCCGGTTTGCGGTGAATCAGGGCGCCAACCCGATGACCTTCCTCGGTCTGGCCGGTGTCGGTGACCTGATCGTCACTTGCTCGTCGCCGAAAAGCCGCAACTACCAGGTCGGTTTCGCCCTCGGTCAGGGCTTGAGTCTCGACGAAGCAGTGTCGCGCCTGGGTGAAGTGGCCGAAGGGGTCAACACCCTGAAAGTGCTCAAGGCCAAGGCCCAGGAGGTCGGCGTGTACATGCCGCTGGTCGCCGGACTGCATGCAATCCTGTTTGAAGGGCGCACGCTTGAGCAGGTGATCGGTCTGCTGATGCGTGCCGAACCGAAAACCGATGTCGACTTTATTTCCACAAGTGGTTTCAACTGATTCAGCAGGGAGCAGGCCATGAACGATCCGAAAACCGAAGCCAAATATGAATCCATCCTCCTGCGGGTGTTGTGGATGATTGTTTACATCCTGGTCTGGCAGGTGGCGCAGTTCATCCTCGGCGCGGTGGTGCTGGTGCAGTTGATCTATCGTTTGTTCTATGGCGCCCCAAGCGCCAGCCTGATGAATTTCGGCGACAGCCTGAGCCAGTTTCTGGCGCAGATCGGCCGTTTCGGCAGCTTCCACAGCGACCAGAAACCCTGGCCGTTCGCCGACTGGCCGGCGCCGCGTACGCCGGAAGGTGAAGCGCCACACGTTGTCGCGCCGGCACCGCATCCGGCCCGGGATGAGGAACCCAAGCTATGAAACTCTGGGTATTGCGTCACGGTGAGGCCGAGCCCTATGGCTCGCGCCCCGACTCCGAGCGAGAACTCACCGCCCACGGTCGCAAGGAAGTGTTGAGCAGCGCGGCCCGTTTGATGGGTCAGCCGCTGACCGCCATCTACGCCAGCCCGTACCTGCGGGCGCAGCAGACGGCGCAACTGGTGCGCGAGGCGCTGGGCTTCGAGCCGGAAATCCGTACAGTCGAGTGGTTGACCCCGGAAGTTGACCCGGACCGCGTGGCCGAGCAACTGGTGTCGGTGAGCAACGTGCTGCTGGTCAGCCACAATCCGCTGGTGGGCAATCTGCTCAGCTACCTGCAACACGGTGCGGGCTACCCACCGGAAAAGGTCAGCACCGCCGGGCTCGCCGAGCTTGAACACAGCGAGTTGCTGATCGGCTCGATGACGCTCAACAGCCTTAAACATCCCTGAAATTTTTTGTATGAAATAGTCAACCAAGCACTTGCTTGGTTGACTACGCTTGCTCCAGACCAAAAAACAGGAGCGAGTCGAATGTCTTCCGCCTTCCGTTTGCCGCTGGACGTGTTTTACGAACGCGAGGCCCGGCACCCGCGTCAGCGTTTTCTGGTGCAGCCGATCGGCGGCGGGCAGGTCGAGACACTGACCTGGGCCGACGTCGGCCATCAGGCCCGCTGCGCGGCGCACTGGCTGCGCTCCCGGGAATTGCCGCAAGGCAGCCACATCGCCCTGATCTCGAAAAACTGCGCGCACTGGATCATCGCCGATCTGGCGATCTGGATGGCCGGGCATGTCTCGGTGCCGCTCTATCCGAACCTCACCGCCGAGTCGGTGAATCAGGTGCTGACCCACTCGGAAAGCGTGCTGGCGTTCATCGGCAAGCTCGATGACTGGCCGAGCATGTCAGCGGGCATACCGGCCGGCCTGACCACCGTCAGCCTGCCGCTGCATCCACCGGGCACATTCGATTTCAACTGGGATGACCTGCAACGCAGCTCGCCGATCCAGGACGATCCGCGTCCCGCCGCCGAGCAACTGGCGACCATCATTTACACCTCCGGCACCACCGGCCTGCCCAAGGGCGTGATGCACAGCTTCGCCAATCTCGGGTTTGCGACGACGCGCGGCACGCAGCTGTTCGGCCTCAATGAGAACGACCGGCTGCTGTCGTATCTGCCGCTGTGTCATGTGGCCGAACGGATGTTCGTTGAACTGGCGTCGATCTATACCGGGCAGACAGTTTTTTTCGCCGAAAGCCTCGACACCTTTCTTGCCGATCTCAAGCGGGCGCGGCCGACGGCGATGTTCGGGGTGCCGCGGATCTGGACCAAGTTCCAGATGGGCGTCTACAGCAAGATCCCGGCAAAACGTCTGGATTTCCTGCTCGGTCTGCCCTTTATCGGCAAACGGATCGGCCACAAGGTATTGGCGGGGTTGGGGCTGGATGCGTTGCGCGTGGCGCTGTCCGGTGCGGCGCCGGTGCCGCTGACCCTGTTGCGCTGGTATCAGAAACTCGGGCTCGACGTGCTGGAGGTCTACGGCATGACCGAAAGCTGCGGTTATTCGCACATCTGCCTGCCGGGGCAATACAAGGAAGGCTGGATCGGCCGGCCGTGCCCCGAAGTTGAAGTGCGGATCGACGAGTCGGGCGAAGTGCAGGTGCGCAGCCAGGCGAACATGCTCGGCTATTTCAAGGAACCGCAGAAAACCGCCGAGACCCTCACCGAAGACGGCTTCCTGCGCACTGGCGACAAGGGTGAGCAGGATGCGGAAGGGCGTTTGCGCCTGACCGGGCGGCTCAAGGAAATCTTCAAGACCAGCAAGGGCAAATACGTCGCCCCGGCGCCGATCGAAAACCGTCTGGCGGTGCATTCGCGGATCGAGCAGGTCTGCGTGGTCGGCGATGGCCTGAGTGCGCCGCTGGGGTTGTGCGTGCTCTCGGCGGTGGGCCGGGAAGAGCCCCGCGCGCCGCTGCATTCGAGCCTGGAAAAATTGCTGGAGGAGGTCAACGCCGTGCTCGACAAGCACGAGCGCCTGCGTCGGCTGGTGGTGGTCAAGGACAGTTGGGCAGTGGAGAACGGCTTCCTCACCCCGACCTTGAAGATCAAACGCAACATCATCGAAGACACCTACGGGGCACGTTTCGAAGAATGGAGCGAGCGCAGCGAGGCGGTGCTGTGGCAGGATTGAGCGTCGATCAAAACAACAAAGGAAGCCTGCGATGACCTTGTGGCGCACCACTCCGAACATCGAGCAGTTGAACGCAATCCAGAATAACACCATCGGCGAAGTGCTGGACATTCGCTTCGAGTCCTTCGACGAAGAATCGCTGACGGCCAGCATGGTCATCGACCATCGCACCCATCAGCCTTACGGCCTGTTGCACGGCGGCGCCTCGGTGGTGCTGGCGGAAACGGTCGGGTCGATGGCCAGTTACCTGTGCATCGACGCCAGCAAGTTCTATTGCGTGGGTCTGGAAATCAACGCCAACCACTTGCGCGGCTTGCGCAGCGGACGAGTGACGGCGGTGGCCAAACCGATTCACATCGGCCGCACCACCCACGTCTGGGACATCCGCCTGACCAGCGATGAAGGCAAGGCCAGTTGTGTGTCGCGCTTGACCATGGCAGTGGTGCCGCTGGGAGAACAACCGCCGGCGCGTTAATGGCCGCAGCGTCATAGCCCTGACCGGACTGTCATCATTCCTGGCAGTTACGGTCATTGCTGTGGGACGCGGTCTTACGGACAATCAACGCCTGTTTTCCGCTCATGGATTTGCCGGTATGTCGCAACCGATCTTCTTCGCCCACGCCAACGGTTTCCCTTCGGGCACCTACGGCAAACTGTTCGCGGCGCTGGCGCCCGAGTACCGGGTCGCGCATCTGGAACAACATGCCCATGACCCGCGTTTTCCGGCGGGTGACAACTGGTATCACCTGGTCGATGAACTCATCCATCATCTTCAACAGCAAGACGAGCCGGTGTGGGGCGTTGGCCATTCCTTCGGCGGCATGCTGCATTTGCACGCCGCACTGCGTTGCCCAGAACTGTATCGGGGCGTGGTGATGCTCGATTCACCGGTGCTGACCCGCACCGATCAATGGGTGATCCGCGCCGCCAAGCGCTTTGGTTTCATCGACAAACTGACCCCGGCCGGCCGCACGCTGGGGCGCCGCGAAGAGTTTGCCGATCTGGACAGTGCCCGCGGTTATTTCGCTGGCAAGACGTTGTTCCGCAGCTTTGATCCGGAATGTTTCGATGCCTATCTGCAACACGGTCTGCACAAGGTCGGTGACAAGCTGCGTCTGCGCTTCGATCCCGCGACCGAGATCAGCATCTATCGCGGCGTGCCGCACACCAGTCCTGCGCATACCCGGCAATTGAAAGTGCCGCTGGCGGTGGTGCGTGGACACAAGAGCCGCGTGGTGATGAACCATCACACCCGATTTGTCGGACGCCTGCCTCAGGGCGAGTCGCTGACCGTACCCGGCGGGCACATGTTTCCGCTTGAGCGTCCGCAGGACACCGCACAATTACTGAAAAACCTGTTCAATCGCTGGGAGCGCCGGCAAGACAAGGATTGCGCATGAACCCCGCCGTTGAAGAAGTGCGCCTGAGCCTGCCGCATATCGAACTGGCGGCACACCTGTTCGGCCCGGAAGACGGGTTGCCGGTGATCGCCCTGCACGGCTGGCTGGATAACGCCAACAGCTTCGCGCGCCTGGCGCCGAAGCTCAAAGGCTTGCGCATCGTGGCGCTGGACATGGCTGGTCACGGGCATTCCGGGCATCGTCCGAACGGCGCCGGTTACGCGCTGTGGGATTACGCCCACGACGTGCTGCAGGTCGCCGAGCAACTGGGCTGGAAACGTTTCGGCCTGCTCGGGCATTCCATGGGTGCGATCGTGTCGCTGGTGCTGGCCGGGTCGTTGCCCGAACGCATCACCCATCTGGCGTTGATCGACGGGGTGATTCCTCCTACCGACAAAGGCGAAAATGCCGCCGAGCGCATGGGCATGGCCTTACAGGCGCAGCTCGATCTTCGGGAAAAGCGCAAACCGGTCTACAACACCCTCGACCGGGCGATCGAAGCGCGGATGAAAGGGCTGGTGGCGGTCAGTCGCGAAGCCGCCGAACTGCTGGCGCAACGCGGTCTGATGCCGGTGCCCGGCGGTTACACCTGGCGCACTGACAATCGTCTGACGTTGCCGTCGCCGCTGCGTCTGACCCAGGAACAGGCGATGGCGTTCGTCCAGCGCATTGCCTGCCCCGCGCAGTTGGTGGTCGCCGCCGACGGCATGCTGGCCAAACATCCCGAGCTGCTGGAACGTCTACCCTTTGCCCGGGAACAGCTGCCGGGCGGGCACCATCTGCACCTGAACGATGAGGCCGGGGCCGAGCTTGTCGCAGACTGTTTCAATCGGTTCTTCGCCATTCCTTGACTTGCTCCCGGCAACTGTCGAGGCTGGGCGGGTTGAAATGGGAGACAACCAAGATGGATTTCTACACCGCTGCGACTTCGAACTGCCCTCAAGGCACCCAGGCCATGCCCCTGCGATGAGCCTGTCCATGCGATCTATCAGTCTGCTGGCGCTGTGCTGTTTCAGTCCCTTTCTATTCGCTGCCGACCTGCCGGGCAGTCAGGATCTGCCGATCGTGCCGCGTGTGGCCGATGCGCAGATCGTCGACTATCGCCCCGCCGTGGAGCTGGAGCGGATCTACCCGCTCGGCTCGATCCGCAAGATCAGCGGCCAGTTGCGTTTCGACGGCCAGGTCAGCGCCCGGGGGCAAACCACCTCGGTGACCTATGAATTACCGCCGGAACATTCCGCCACCGAAGCCTTTACCCTTGCCCGCGAAGCCCTGCAAAAGCAGGATGCCCAGCTGTTGTTCTGGTGTCAGGCCCGGGATTGCGGCGAGAGCAGCCTGTGGGCCAACGAAGTGTTCGGCAACGCCAAGCTGTACGGTGCCGACGAGCAGCAGGCCTATCTGCTGCTGAGGCTCGCGGCCCCGCGCGACAACACGCTGGTGGCGCTGTACAGCATCACCCGCGGCAATCGCAAAGCCTATCTGCACGTTGAACAGTTCGAGGCGCTGGCCCCGCTGGGTGACCTGCTGCCGACTTCGGCCACGCTGCTGCGGGAACTGAAAAGCACCGGCGAACTGGACTTTCCCAAGCTCGCCGGCGATCCGGATGACACCTGGCTGCGCTTGCTGTCCCGTGGTTTGAACCTCGACACCACCTTGCGGGTGACGGTGTCCGGGCCCAAGGCCGAGGCCTGGCGGCAGGCGCTGATCGGGCAGGGCGTGCGCGCCGCGCGAATGGAAACCGGCAGTGTCGACGGCGAAGGTCTGCGCATCGATCTGTTGCGATAAGGTGTCTTTGGCGGACACGCTCGACGTGTTCGCCTACTCTTTGCCTGACTGATTTTTTTCGAGATTTCACATGCCCAATAATGATCGTCTGTTGGTGCAGATCCTGTTGCTGGTGCTGTTTGGTGCCAGTTTCTGGGTGATGGCGCCGTTCTGGTCGGCGCTGTTCTGGGGCGCGGTGCTGGCGTTTGCCAGTTGGCCGCTGATGCGCTTGCTGACCCGCTGGCTCAATGGCCGGGAATCCCTGGCGGCCCTGGTTCTGACCATGGGCTGGATGTTGCTGGTAGCGGGGCCGCTGGTGTGGCTCGGCTTTAACCTGGCCGATCACGTACGTGACGCTACGGCGTTCATCAAGGATGTGCAGGTCGACGGGCTGCCCGAGGCGCCGAGCTGGCTGGGTGGCGTGCCTTTGGTGGGCGAACGGCTGGTGGGGATCTGGAACAGCATCGATCAGCAGGGCGCGGCGCTGATGGTGACGGTCAAACCCTATCTGGGGCAGGTCGGCAACTGGCTGCTGGCGCGCAGTGCGCAGATCGGCAGCGGGATTCTCGAGCTGACCCTGAGCATTGTCTTCGTGTTCTTTTTCTACCGCGACGGGCCGCGGCTGGCGGCATTCGTGCACAGTCTGCTGGAGCGCTTGATCGGTGATCGGGCCGGATACTACATCGATCTGGTGGCCGGTACCGTGCAACGGGTGGTCAACGGGGTGATTGGTACAGCGGCAGCGCAAGCGGTGCTGGCGCTGATCGGGTTCCTGATTGCCGGCGTGCCGGGGGCGCTGGTGCTGGGGATCGTGACGTTTCTGCTCAGTCTGATTCCGATGGGGCCGCCGCTGGTGTGGATTCCGGCCACGGCATGGCTGGCCTGGAAGGGCGAGTACGGGATGGCGGTGTTTCTCGGGATCTGGGGGACGTTCATCATCAGTGGCGTGGATAACGTGCTCAAGCCGTATCTGATCAGCCGGGGCGGGAATCTGCCGTTGGTGATTGTGTTGCTTGGGGTGTTTGGCGGGTTGATTGCGTTTGGGTTTATCGGGTTGTTTATCGGGCCTACGCTTTTGGCTGTTGCTTATAGTTTGTTGACGGATTGGAGTAAGAGTCAGGCTCGGGTTTGAGGCTTTGGACTTGGCGGCCTTTGGGCCGACCAGGTTTTGGGTTGACTGTGTACATATCCGTTTCTTCGGGTGCTGCGGGTGACGGTTTCGCCCTTACGGCGAGTCCCTTTTGGCAAACGCCCCAAAAGGAACCAAAAGGGCTTGCCCCAACGTCCGGCGCCTCGCTGTGGCTCGGCGTTCCTTCGCTCCGGGATTGATCCGGGGGCATCGCCTACGGTTTGCTTCGCTGCACCTCCTCTCGATGCATGCGGCTGCGCCGCACGGTCGCTGCGCTCCCACCCCCGGATAAATCCCTCCACTCAGCCTGCCGATGGGGCCGGTACGTCAAAAGCGGTACTCGAGCTAACGCTCATTGTGTTGAGTGGTTGGAACAAAAGCAAAAGCCAAAGCCAAAGCGAAAGCGAAAGCGAAAGCGAAAGCAGATTCTGGTGCTGGTGCTGGTGCTGGTGCCAATGTCGATGCAGGAGCAGGTGCTGGCGCAGTAGTGAACTTATGTGTTTCAAAACCCGAGTTCACCTCGGTATTTCACGTCGGTGTAGTTCGCTTAAACACCTCGGTCGGTCCCCTCTCCCTCTGGGAGAGGGCTAGGGTGAGGGCAGCTTTGATGACACACCGCAAAGCCAAAGCAAACCACTCACCCAGCCAACCTCAGTCGTCCCTTAAATCCTCACCCAATCTCAAGTCGCCACATTCAAATACTTGCCCACCGACGCAGTGCTTTCGAGCGAGTACTGCTTGCTCAGATTGGCAATCATGCGGTTCAGCGCTTCGGTGGTGGTTTGAGTATTGCTGGCGGTCTGTTCGTCGTCCGGGCGTTCGCGACCTGCATGCAGTGCAGCTTTCAGTTCGTCGCTGCTGACGTCTCCGCTGCTGTCGCTGTCCAGCATCTTGAGCAGGGCGGCGGCGGTGTCGGTGTTGTTCGAGGAGGTGCTGTCGCTGACTTGCAGCGCGCTGTTCAGTTCGGTGGCGGTAACCGTGCCGTCGCCGTCGGCATCGAGTTGGCTGAAGAGTTCGTCGCTGGAGGCTTGAGGCGGCGGGGGTGGCGGTGGGGTGAGGCTGGCGGCGAGTTCGTCCTGGCTGACGACGCCGTCTTCGTTCTTGTCCAGGGCCGAGAAGATTTTGCTGCTGTCGGCACTGCTGCCGGCGCTGGTCAGGCCGTTGCTCAGTTCGTCGCTGCTGATGGCGCCGTCGCCGTCGGCGTCCAGGGCGCTGATCAGGGCGTCGGCCAGTTCAGTGTTGGGGGCCTGGTCGCCAGGAGGCGGTGGGGGCGGGGCCATGGCGGTCATTTCTTCGGCGCTGAGGCTGCCGCTGGCATCGCTGTCCAGATCGCCGAACTGTTTGTTCAGGCTGACCAGCAGGCCGTCGTTGGACTTCTGCGACAGGGCGCTGCCGAGTTCGTCCTGATCCACCGCGCCGTCGCCGTTGCTGTCGAGTTTGGCGAACAGTTCTTTTTGCAGCTGCTGGCTGCGGGCGTTTTGGGTGGAGGTGCTGCTGGTGCTGGTATAGCTCGTGTAGTTGCTGACGCTACCGATCATCGGGCTCACTCCTTGGACTGGAAAACCGGTGGGTGTACCGGCTTATGCAGCCTCAAGGTGCAAGGTGTCGTGGGTATGTGAGGTTTGTACCGGCCGGCACACAGTCAAACTCAGTGGCGAGGCAGCTGGATCACGGCGGTCAGGCCGCCGCCGGGCGTTTCTTCCAGGGTCAGTTGTCCGCCCTGGCGCTGCGCCGCTTCCCGGGCGATGGTCATGCCCAGGCCGACGCCGCCGGAGTTGCGGTTGCGTGAGCCCTCGAGGCGGAAGAACGGCTCGAATACCGCTTCACGCTTGTCCGCCGCGATGCCCGGGCCGTGGTCGATGACGCGGATCAGCAGTTGTTCGCGCTGGTCTTGCAGTTCGATGTGCGCTTGGCCGGCGTAGCGCAGGGCGTTGTCCATCAGGTTGTTGATGCACGAGCGCAGGGCCATCGGTTGTACCTGCAAGGGGGCGCAGTGGCCGCTGACCTGTACGTCGGCGCCTTGGTCCTGGGCGTTTTCGCACAGTGATTCGACCAGCGCCTGCACGTCCATCAACTGCAAGGCTTCGCTGGTGCGCTGTTCGTGCAGGTAGGTGAGGGTGGCGTCGAGCATGCCGATCATGTCGTCCAGATCCTGGCGCATCTGGCCCTGCAGTTTGTCGTCGCTGATATTTTCCAGACGCAGTTTCAGTCGCGACAGCGGGGTGCGCAGGTCGTGGGAGACGGCGCCGAGCATCCGCGCCCGTTGCTGCACCTGTTCGCGGATGCGCTGCTGCATCAGGTTGAAGGTGTACGCAGCCTGCCGTGCTTCCCGCGGGCCGGTTTCGTCCAGTGGCGGGCTGTCGAGGTCTTCGCTCAGGCGCTCGGCCGCATCGCTCAGACGCTGGATCGGCCGGGTCAGCAGCTTGGCGCCGTACCAGGCGGCGATGATCAGCGAGATGAACTGGAAGGTCAGCGGCACGACCGGCCCGCCGAACCAGGGTCGCGGCGGACGGGGCGGGTAGCGTGGATCCTGAGCCGGCTGTTGACCGTCGAGGTTTTGCGAGAACTCCGGCGGCGGTGGCGGGGGCGGTGGGCCGTAGAGGCGGAACCAGGCGAAGGCCAGCAGGTGCGCCAGGACGATCGCCACCAACAGCATGCCAAACAGGCGGCCGAACAGCGTGTCGAAGCGCGCCCGCATCAGCCGATGTCTCGCGCGTCGAACAGGTAGCCTTCACCCCGTACGGTCTTGATCAGTTGCGGGGCTTTCGGGTCGTCGCCGAGTTTTTGCCGCAGACGCGAGACCAACAGGTCGATGCTGCGGTCGAAGGCTTCGATCGAGCGGCCACGGGCGGCGTCCAGCAACTGTTCGCGGCTGAGCACCCGGCGCGGACGTTCGATGAATACCCAGAGCAGGCGGAATTCGGCGTTGGACAGCGGCACCACCAGGCCATCGTCGGCGATGAGCTGGCGCAGGACGCTGTTCAGGCGCCAGTTGTCGAAGCGAATGTTCGCACGCTGTTCGCTGCGGTCGTCGCGCACCCGACGCAGAATTGTCTGGATCCGTGCCACCAGTTCGCGGGGTTCGAACGGTTTGGCCATGTAGTCATCGGCGCCCAGTTCCAGGCCGATGATCCGGTCGGTGGGCTCGCAGCGGGCGGTGAGCATCAGGATCGGGATATCGGATTCAGCGCGCAGCCAGCGGCACAGCGACAGACCGTCTTCGCCGGGCAGCATCAGGTCGAGCACTATCACGTCGAAATGCTCGGCCTGCATCGCCTGGCGCATGGCCGCGCCGTCGGTGACGCCGCTGGCGTGAATGTTGAAGCGGGCCAGGTAATCGATCATCAGTTCACGGATCGGCACGTCATCGTCGACGATCAGGGCGCGGATGCTCCAGCGCTTGTCGTCTTTCTGCTCGTCGTTCACGGAGGCTTGGGAGTTGTGCATGAGGCTGTTCATCTGCCAGTAGGCCGCCAACCACAAAGATAGGCTGCGAGGTTGTGGTTTCAGCATAGGCGTCCGGCCGTGAGGCGGGAAGGGCTGCTGTAAGGACTTGTTGCGGCTGGCGAGGCTAGCGCGGGCGCATGTTGTCGGCGTGTCGGTTGTGTATCGGGTTCGACACAATACCCTGCAAGGCTATGCTGATCACGGTTGGCGCGACGATTTACCGATCATCGGGTGCCGCGCCGCCGCCGGTTCCGCTACAATGCGCGCCGATTTCGACTTGCCTGAGAGCCCATCCATGTCCGCCTGCCAGACTCCTATCATCGTCGCCCTGGATTTCCCTACCCGTGACGCCGCACTGAAGCTGGCCGACCAGTTGGACCCGAAACTGTGCCGGGTCAAAGTGGGCAAGGAACTGTTCACCAGCTGCGCCGCGGAAATCGTCGGCACCCTGCGTGACAAGGGTTTTGAAGTATTCCTCGACCTTAAATTCCACGACATTCCCAACACCACGGCGATGGCGGTCAAGGCCGCTGCCGAGATGGGTGTGTGGATGGTCAACGTTCACTGCTCCGGCGGCCTGCGCATGATGGCGGCCTGCCGTGAAGAGCTGGACAAGCGCAGCGGCCCGCAGCCGTTGCTGATCGGCGTGACCGTGCTGACCAGCATGGAGCGCGAGGATCTGGCGGGTATCGGTCTGGACATCGAGCCGCAGGAGCAGGTGCTGCGTCTGGCGGCGCTGGCCGAAAAGGCCGGGATGGACGGTCTGGTGTGCTCGGCGCTGGAAGCCACTGCGCTGAAAACCGCGCATCCATCGCTGCAACTGGTGACCCCGGGGATTCGTCCGGCGGGCAGCGCCCAGGACGACCAGCGTCGCATCCTGACCCCGCGTCAAGCGCTGGATGCCGGTTCCGACTATCTGGTGATCGGCCGTCCGATCAGCCAGGCGGCGGATCCGGCCAAGGCGCTGGCCTCGGTGGTTGCCGAACTGGCCTGAGCGAACAGCTGAAGCATCAAAGAAGGGAGCCCGATGGCTCCCTTCTTTGTTTTCAGACCTTCAACACCAGCTTGCCGAAGTTCTCGCCGCTGAACAGTTTGCCCAAGGTTTCCGGAAAGGTTTCCAGGCCTTCGACGATGTCTTCCTTGCTCTTGAGTTGACCTTTGGCCATCCAGCCGGCCATTTCCTGGGCGGCGCTGGCGTACCGCGCGGCGTAATCCATCACCACAAAACCTTCCATCCGCGCGCGGTTGACCAGCAGCGACAGGTAGTTGGCCGGGCCTTTGACAGCTTCCTTGTTGTTGTACTGGCTGATCGCGCCGCAGATCACCACGCGTGCTTTCAGGTTGATACGGCTGAGCACGGCGTCGAGTATATCGCCGCCGACGTTGTCGAAATACACGTCCACGCCTTTCGGGCATTCGCGTTTGAGACCGGCCAGCACGTCTTCGCTCTTGTAGTCGATGGCGCCGTCGAAGCCCAGTTCGTCGATCAGGAACTTGCACTTGTCGGCGCCACCGGCGATGCCGACCACCCGGCAGCCTTTGATCTTGGCGATCTGACCGGCGATGCTGCCGACCGCGCCCGCTGCACCGGACAACACCACGGTGTCACCGGCCTTCGGTGCGCCGACATCGAGCAGGGCGAAGTAGGCGGTCATGCCGGTCATGCCCAGTGCGGACAGATAAACCGGCAGCGGTGCCAGTTTCGGATCGACCTTGTAGAAACCTCTTGGCTCACCGAGGAAATAATCCTGCACGCCAATGGCACCGTTGACGTAGTCGCCGACGGCAAACCCCGGATTGTTTGACGCGACGACTTTGCCTACGCCCAACGCGCGCATGACTTCGCCCAGACCCACCGGCGGGATGTAGGACTTGCCTTCGTTCATCCAGCCGCGCATGGCCGGGTCGAGGGACAGGTATTCGTTCTTGACCAGAATCTGCCCCGCCGCCGGCTCGCCGACCGGTACTTCCTGATAGGTGAAGGTCTCGCGGGTGGCGGCGCCCACCGGGCGTTTGGCGAGCAGGAACTGGCGATTGGTCTGGTTGGTCATGACAGGCACTCGAATTGAATGAAGCCTTGTTGATAGACCTTCATGGGCGATGCCGCAAGGTTGGCTCACGGGGCGAATGCAGGTTGATCCAGTACGGTGATAGTCCCCGGCGGGGTTTCATCACTGCGATTCATGCAAGCCTAACCGGCCTTTTGATAGTGCTGACGTCACTCAGGCCCCTGTGGCTATGCTGCCTTCATCAATCCCCCCGCATTCGAGGACATAACAATGAGCATGACGTTTTCCGGTCAGGTCGCCGTCGTCACCGGCGCGGCCAACGGCATTGGCCGCGCGACGGCCCAGGCGTTCGCCGCCGAAGGTCTGAAAGTGGTGGTGGCCGATCTGGATGCGGCCGGGGGCGAGGGCACCGTGGCGCTGATTCGTACAGCCGGTGGCGAAGCGACCTTCGTGCGCTGCAACGTGACCGTCGAAAGCGAAGTGAAAAATCTGATGGACGAGGTGATCAATACCTATGGCCGTCTCGACTACGCCTTCAACAATGCCGGGATCGAAATCGAGAAAGGCAAACTGGCCGAAGGCTCGATGGACGAGTTCGACGCGATCATGGGCGTCAACGTCAAGGGCGTCTGGCTGTGTATGAAGTATCAGTTGCCGTTGCTGCTGGCGCAGGGCGGCGGGGCGATCGTCAACACCGCGTCGGTGGCTGGATTGGGCGCCGCGCCGAAGATGAGCATCTATGCCGCCTCCAAGCATGCGGTGATCGGTCTGACCAAATCGGCTGCGATCGAATACGCCAAAAAGAAAATCCGCGTCAACGCCGTATGCCCGGCGGTGATCGACACTGACATGTTCCGCCGCGCCTATGAGGCCGACCCGAAGAAAGGCGAATTCGCCAACGCCATGCACCCGGTCGGCCGCATCGGCAAGGTCGAGGAAATTGCCAGTGCCGTGCTGTATCTGTGCAGCGACGGTGCGGCTTTTACCACCGGCCATTCGCTGGCCGTGGATGGCGGCGTGACCGCCTTCTAAAGTGGCGTCGACCGAGACAAAGAATGACCCGCCCACTGGCGGGTTTTTTTTCGCCTCGGGAGCGGTTCCGTGAGTCCGCTAAACAATGTGTTTCAAATGGTGAGAACGGAGCCTTTTGGCGGTTTTGTCGCACAGCCTCAAGGGCGTGGCTGTGATTTACTGCCGCCAGCAAAAACGGACAGGAGTTTGCGTGCTCATGGAATTGAGAATTGACCGACAGGCAATGGTGCCGGTCGTACAGCAGATTGTTGACGGGTTGACCGAGTGGATCATGCAGGGGCAGGTGCCGCCGACGACGCGTCTGCCCTCCGTGCGGGAGATCGCACGGTGCAATCTGCTCAGCCAGTCCTGCGTCATGGAGGCTTGCGAGCGGCTGGTGGCGCAAGGGGTTCTGGCCTCGCGTCAGGGCTCGGGATTCATGGTGGCGGCTTCGTCGCCTGGTTGCTGCAAGGCGATCGATGGCTCGGGCTGTGAGGGGGAGCGCACCGGGGGCGATCCGGCCCTCCGATGGCGCGGCGGTTTGACGCTGGGGAGTGGCGTCCTGCCAGAGAGTTGGCGCGAGCCCGATGATCTCGGCTATGCGATCCGCGAGGTGACACGCGCCGACATGGCCAGCCTGTTCAACTACAGCACGCCTCTTGGGCTGCCGGCGTTGCGCGAACAGATTGTCAGGCGCCTCGGATTGCTGAATATCAAGGCTGCTGACGAGCAGGTGATGACCACCGCCGGCGCCAGTCACGCACTCGACCTGATCGTGCGGACCTTGTTCAAGGCCGGTGATTGCGTCGTGGTAGAAACCCCCGGTTATGCGCCGCTGTTCGATCTCCTGCGCTTGCACGGCGTGCGCATGCTGGAGGTTCGCCGTACGGCGGGCGGGCCGGATGTCGAGGCGCTCGAGGTGTTGTTGCAACAGTTTCGGCCCAGCGCGCTGTTCGTCAACAGTCACCATCACAATCCCACGGGCAGTTGCCTGCTGCCGGCGGTCGCCCGACGCATCCTGGAGTTGAGCAGGATCTACGATCTGCGACTGATCGAAGACGATGTATACGCCGATCTGCACAACGGCAGCGGTACTCGCCTGGCAGCACTGGATGACGAGGGGCGGGTGATTTACGTCGGCAGTTTTTCCAAGACCCTGAGCAGCTCGCTACGGGTGGGTTTCGTGCTGGCCGATGGCGAGCTGATCGAGCGGATGGCGCGGGTCAAGATGATCAGTTGCATGGGGACCCCGAGGTTCTGCGAGGCGGTGCTGGCCGGGATGCTGGCCAGTGGCGCCTATCGAAAACTGGTACAGCGTCAGCGTCAGCGGCTTTCCACTGATCGTGCGGCTGCTCTTCAGACGCTGGAAGACGCTGACTGGGAGGTGTTCGGCAAGCCCACGGGCGGCCTGTTCATCTGGGCTCGTTCACCAGTGGCCGATGAGGCGCGCCTGCGCTGGCATGCTCTGCGATGCGGTGTGCAGTTGTCCTGCACAACGTCGTTCAGTCCCAGTGGCGAAGCCTGCGACTGGCAGCGGATCAACGTGGCTTACGCCTGCGATCCGCGGGCACGGCAGTTTTTTCGCGATACAGCCATGGATCGACCTCGAACGTTCTGAAAACGACGCGTGCGTAGCTTTTTGCCATTATTCCGACGCCAGAGACTTGTGCTGGTTCAAGGCCGTTGCGAATCTTCGGCTACAGACTATGGCAGGGGACTACGCGCAATGATTTCGGCCGTGCAAGGACGTTTTGCCAACCTCGGTATGGCAAAAAAACTGGGTATCGGGTTTGTGCTGGTGTTGTTGCTGACTGCACTGGTGGCGGCGATTGGCGTCTGGTCCCTGCAGACCATCAGTCAGCGCTTCGACGGCCTCAAGCAGATGTCATCGCTCAACAGTGGCCTGCTCAAGGTGCGACTGCTGGAGCAGGACTACGCCTTGCACGGCAACCCGAAAACCGTCGATGCCTTGCATGAGGGGGTCGACGGCTTGATTGCCATGGCCGACCAACTCAAGGTTTTGTCGCCGGGCAATGAGTCGGTCATGAACGACGTCCAACAGTCATTGGGCGCTTACCGCAAGGCGTTCGATGAGTTCGTCTCGTTGTCCCAGGCCAAGGACCTGGCGCTGGAGATGGCCAGTTGGTCGGTGTCCAGCGTTGCCAACAATCTCGATGTGTTGCAGGCCGGTCTGGCCGACGACGGCGCGTACACCCTGAAAGACAGCGAGGGCAAGGACGGGGCGCAATTCATCGAGCAGGCCGGCCAGGTCAGTCAGGTCTCACGCTTGATGTTGCAGGCGATGAACGAGGCGCGGGTACGCCTGGATCAAAGCCGCAAGGGTGATGACAGCGCAGGTCAGGGCAATATCGAGCAGGCTGCCCAGGCTCAGGCCCAGGCCGAACAGCTCAAGTCCACGGTCAAGGACGAAGGCTATCTGACGGTGCTCAATGAAGTGTCGGGGCACATTGCCGGTTTCAGCGACAAGCTGGCCGAGTACACCGGGTTGCTGGCCCAGGAAAAGACTGTCTATCAACAGCTGCACCAACGGGCCGACGAAGTCGTGGCACGGGTCCAACAGGCCTATGTCGCGCAAGACGGCGCCATGCAGAGCGAACTGAAAAAGAATTCGGTGCTGATCATCGGCTCATCGGCGTTGGCATTGCTGGTCGGGCTGATTGCGGCGTGGGTGATTACCCGGTTGATCGTTGCACCGTTGCGCAGCGTGATTCACGTGGCGCAACAGATTGCGGCCGGTGATTTGAGCGCAACGATCGAGGTCTCCCGCCGTGATGAAATCGGTCAATTGATGCTGGCCATGCAGCAGATGGGCGCGGGCTTGAGCACGATTGTCAGCGGGTTGCAGGCGGGAATCGAACAGTTGGCCAGTTCGGCGCAATCGCTGTCGGCGGTGACCGAGCAGACCAACCTGGAGGTCAGCAGCCAGAAAGAGGAAACCGAACAGGTGGCGACGGCGATGAACCAGATGACCGCCACCGTGCACGATGTGGCGCGTAATGCCGAAGAAGCGGCGCTCGCGGCGCAGACCGCCGATGGCAAGGTTGAAAGCGGTCAGCAGGTGGTGCGTCAGAGCATGGCGCGGATCGAGCAACTGGCGGATTCGGCGACGTCGGCCAGTTCGAGCATCGAAAGCCTCAGTGCGGAAATCCAGAATATCGGCACGGTGCTGGGGGTGATCAAGAGTGTCGCCGAGCAAACCAATCTGCTGGCGCTCAACGCGGCGATCGAAGCGGCGCGGGCGGGCGAGCAGGGCAGGGGCTTTGCGGTGGTCGCCGATGAGGTGCGGGCGCTGGCCCGGCGCACGCAGCAGTCGACCGAGGAAATCGAGCGGCTGGTCAGCGCCTTGCGCTCGGCGGCGCATTCGTCGGTGCAGCAGATTCAGAGCAGTGGCGAACTGGTGAAACTGGCGGTGAGCGATGCGTTGCAGACCGAGAGTGCGTTGGGGAGTATTGCGGCGGCGGTTTCGTTGATTCAGCAGATGAACCAGCAGATTGCGGCGGCGGCCGAGGAGCAGAGTTCGGTGGCCGAGGAGATCAATCGCAGTGTGACGAGTATTCGGGCGAGTGCGGATCAGTCTTCGATTGCCATGCGCGGGAATGCGGCTTCGAGTGTTGAGCTGGCGCAGTTGGGGAGTGAGCTCAGGGGCATGGTTGGGCATTTTCGGCTTTGATTTGGACTTGGCGGCCTTTAGGCCGACCAGGTTGTTGGTTGTTTGGGGTGAATATCCGTTGCTTCGGGTGCTGCCGCTGGCGGTTTCGCCCTTACGGCGAGTCCCTTTTTCAAACGCCAAAAAGGAACCAAAAGGCTGGGCCCCGGCGTTCGGCCCCTCGCTGTGGCTCGGCGTTCCTTCGTTCCGGGATTCATCCGGGGGCATCGCCTACGGTTTGCTTCGCTGCACCTCCTCTCGATGCATGCGGCTGCGCCGCACGGTCGCTGCGCTCCCACCCCCGGATAAATCCCTCCACTCAGCCTTCCGAAGGGGCCGGTACGTCAAAAGCGGTACTCGAGCTAACGCTCATCGTTTTGAGTGGTGGGAAGCCAAAGCCAAAGCCAAAGCCAAAGCCAAAGCCAAAGCCAAAGCCAAAGCCAAAGCCAAAGCCAAAGCAGAAGCAAGAGTAGAAGAAGCAGAGGATGCAGAAGGTGCAAGGTGCAGCAGAGTGAGTTGCATACTTTTTAAAACCTGAGTTCACCTCGGTATTTCACGTCGGCGTACTTCTCCCGAACAACTCGGTCAGTCCCCTCTCCCTCCGGGAGAGGGCTAGGGTGAGGGAAAGCTTTTGATCTTCTTCTTTCAGGCAATAAAAAAGCCACCTCCCGGTGGCTTCTCTCTTTGACTGCACTCAGTCGTAAATCACTTTCTTCTTCCAGTCCGCATCAGCCTCGACATCTTTGAGGCCGGCAGTCAGTTGGTTTTCTTCGCCTTCGACCGGGGCGATTTTGTCCATGACCTGGGCGTTGGCGCGGGCCAGAAGTTTTTCCAGGTATTGGAGTTGTTCGGCGTAGATTTGCGGGTCCTGCTGTTTGCGCAGGTATTGCACGCCGCGTTCGAAGGCGAGGCGGGCCTGGCCGGGTTGGTTTTGCTGGAGGGCGTGCTGGCCGAGGTTGTTGAAGAACTCGATGTGCAGCAGCACGAGGATGTGGCGTACTTCACGGATCCAGTGTTTGGCTTCGTTCGGTGGCAGGAAGCCGTCCTGGGCGGCGCGGGTGATCTGGCCGTGGAGGGCTTCGAGGAGGAAGCGGACGTCCTTGGCTTTTGCTTCGGTCTGGATCGGGGCCGGCGGGTTGTTGACCGGGATCGATTCGCCCTGGGCGACCAGGGCGCTGAGTTCGGTGATGCGGGCCTTGGTGGTGGCGCTGGTCTTTTCCAGGTTCAGCAGGCGCTGGCAGACGTTCAGCTCGAGGCGAGTCAGCAGCAGTTTGAGGGCCGGGGTCATGAACTGGCCGGGGAAGGTTTCGGTCAGTTCGCCGCAACGGCGCAGGCGGTCGTTGAGTTCGACCTTGGTGCGGGCCTTCTCCAGTTTGGTGTTTTCCACCACATGGTTCATGTAGCCAATGGCGATCAAGATTGCGATCCCGGCTATGACTAGCAGGGTGATCATGAGTGGTGTCACCGGTAAGACCTCTTTATAGGGTTCGCGTGCGAGTGTAGTGGCTTGGCATACAGGAGCCTAGCGCCGCTCGACGGGTTTGGATCGGCGAAGCTGAATCTGTATCGGCCAGGAACCGGCTTATATAAATGCTGGCCCTTGGGGTGCAGATTGCCATCACCTGTGCCGTGGACTATAACGCCTTGGCGAGTGTCGGAATATAGGCGTCAATCGTCGGGCGACGCAAAAGCCGGAAACGGTGCGTAAAGCAGGTCGAAGTCATTGATTTAAATAAATTTATATCTGGGGGTTGACGACCTTTCAATCCATCCATAGAATGCGCGCCACTTGCAGCGTAAAGCACACAGCGAAACGCGGCAGGGAGTGAATGTTGTAGTGTGTCCCCTTCGTCTAGTGGCCTAGGACACCGCCCTTTCACGGCGGTAACAGGGGTTCGAGTCCCCTAGGGGACGCCAATGCGGGAATAGCTCAGTTGGTAGAGCACGACCTTGCCAAGGTCGGGGTCGCGAGTTCGAGTCTCGTTTCCCGCTCCAATTTTAAACAGCAACGCTTCAGGGCGGTGCTGAGTGAAACCAGAGCCAACTCTTCGGAGGCGGATCTGGACACCGAAACACACACCATGTGTTCCGGGTAGCGTGTCCCCTTCGTCTAGTGGCCTAGGACACCGCCCTTTCACGGCGGTAACAGGGGTTCGAGTCCCCTAGGGGACGCCATTTGCGGGAATAGCTCAGTTGGTAGAGCACGACCTTGCCAAGGTCGGGGTCGCGAGTTCGAGTCTCGTTTCCCGCTCCAAATTCAAAAAAGCGCCGCTTTGCAAAGAGCGGCGTTTTTATTAGTCAAAGTTGTAGCCTGTGTCCCCTTCGTCTAGTGGCCTAGGACACCGCCCTTTCACGGCGGTAACAGGGGTTCGAGTCCCCTAGGGGACGCCATTGCGGGAATAGCTCAGTTGGTAGAGCACGACCTTGCCAAGGTCGGGGTCGCGAGTTCGAGTCTCGTTTCCCGCTCCAAATTCACAAAAACGCCGCTCAATAGAGCGGCGTTTTTGTATGCATGCGATTTGTGGTTAGCTGACTTCAATTCCAATGCAAAAAGGCCCGCTGAAGCGATTCGGTGGGCCTTTTTGCATTGGGTGTCTGTTTACCAGGACATCATCAAACCATCGTTGTCAGGCGCAGGAGGCGGTAAACGCGGCAGCTACCAAAACTTTCAGGCTGTCGTCGCGTCGTGGCGCTGCTTCAAGGCCCTGAACCCGAAGCCTGGACGAAAAAGCACGCTGTCGCAGATTGCCCTGTATTTTTCGGCCACTGGCGCGCGAACCGAGTTGTCGTATTGGGCTGCTGTCCGTCGCTATCACGATGGCTCCAGTCCCATCCAGAGCCAGACTACTCGCTCACCATCCACTGTCGGCATCAGAACGCCATGCTCGATGACTTGCTTACTCCCCGGCTTATACTCACACACCCAGGCGCCCGGATACGGACAGGGTTGACCGCTGTTCGCACGCATGCCGCTGACCGTCCAGTGCCAGCGCACGACCCGACCCTCGTGGGCGGGTAACGGTTCGTTCAACTGAACATCGCGAGCGATGAAACGGTCGCTTTCAACTTCCCAGCGCCCTTCGCGAGGAGCCGGATCATAGGTATTGGCATAGCGGGCAGGCTCTGGTGGTGTTTGATCAAGGTCACGCTGCCATGTCACCAAATCGTCTGTGGATGCTGCATCGAGGTTTGGCATCATTTCGCCCTGTTTGAACGCTCGCCGGGTTTCCGCCTGTCCTGGAACCAGCCACCATCCGTCTTGAATACAAGCTGTTCCAGCTACCATACGAAGAGGCATTGGCGTAGAGATTTGGACGGAAGGCATGGGCGATGGAGCGATGAAGCGCATTGCTGGCGTAGGCCAATCGCTGTCGGTGTCAAAGCGGGATATCCAGCGACGGCTGTCAGCGTCAGTGAAACGCTCGTTGGGGTCGCCGTCCCATTGGCCGAAGCCCAGCAATCCCAAGTCGTCGTTGCGGATCGGCTTGAGCAGTTTGTTCAAGAGCATGGGCAGTTCGGGCACACCTTTTTCAACCGGATACAATTCTGGCTGTTCGCCCAGTTCGATCCATTGGCCGCTTTGTAATTCGGTAATGCTGATACGTGGGTGAGAGAGTGTCGTACGTACTTGCTCGCGGGTCAGGTCAAGTTTTTCGCGCCAGTGGTCTGCGAGCAGGAAGGCCCAGGTGGGAGGGCGGATGCCGTGGACCAGTTCACTGTTCATACAGAAGGCGTAGTCGATATCCAGGCCGTAGAAACTCGGGGTGAGTGCCCGCTCCCAAGTGGTGATGGCTGATCGCGTACCAAATTCAAGCGGGTTGGCCATGGCGAAGCCGCTGTAGACCTGATGCGCCTTGAGCAGGTCAATGGTCTTAAGCACAAAGCGGCGCCACGCTTCGCGGGTGTCCAGCCACCATTGCCAGCGGTAATAGAACGTGATTGAGGAATAAGGGTTATAACTACCTTCGTATTCTAAAAATGATGTTCGCCAGAAGTAACCTGCCGTTGTGGGTGACGTGGCATGGTTTTTTTCATCAGTGAAGTTAAAGACAAAAGTTTTATCGCTAGAAATTTTCCTGGCCTGTTCACGAAGATCTGGCAATCGTGTAGAGCCATATGGATGTGGACGTTCTGAAACGGGGTGGGTGCCAACGGTGTAAGGTTTGCCAAGGAGTTGTTCGAAGGCTTCGTGGATATCCACCATCATCAGCGCTGCTTCTTGGTGGTTGTCTGGAGCAGGGGGGAAGTAGAAACTGATGAAAGGGCTGACGCTGTGTCGAGCATCGTCCGTACCCCAATCAGTGTTTGGCCACTCCTTGAGCTCTGCAATAAATTCATCACGCTCATCTTCATCAAACAAATTATGGGTAGTGCTCACGTTCACCTCCTGTTTTTGGCGCCCTTGGATGTAGGGGGTTGTTTGTTATCCGTTTCAGGGCCAGTGCAATCTTCCGGAACGCGTAGCAAGGCCACTTTCTCCCGCCCAATCTTTTCTCGGTTGACGCCTGTTTTGGGTCTCATCAGTCGCGCGTAATCGTTTATTTGTGTTTGTTTTACCCAATCCCCCGGAAACTTGATCTCGACTGCCGCAAATACATTTTCGATCTCGAACGGTTCCTGGCGGTATTCCACGACCACCAGATCAGGTGCCAGAGAACGCGGGCGGGGCCAGAATGGCTGTATCGCGCTTCCAAACCGTTTGGGGCGAGTTGCTGGATCGCCAAGCAATGCTTTTTGGCTGCTTTGGTTGTAGTTCGGCTCCGCCTTGAGTGGGCTTCGCCATTCCAACGCCTCGTCCACGGACTCAAAGAACAGCGAGGCGGTGAACTGCTTGAGTGCAACCTCAATTATGGTTTCCACCCTATCGCCGGCGATCTTTTTGCGAATGCGGCGTGGCACCTTGATTGGCATCTGTAGGGCAACTGTGCAGACTTGGCTGATGGCTGGGCGAAAAGGCACTTTACGTTCGATGTATTCCTTGAAATTCAAGTTCTCCTTGCCTCTGCGAGAAGCCGTGCTATTGCCGCCCCGGTCCACCGTGGCAAACGTGGAGCTTTTGACGTCGATTTCACGCGTCATTGCTTCGATAGTTGCTCGAAGCATGTTTTTAATCTGCTTTCTTCGCTCCTTAATCTCTACTGCGAGTTGGTCCAACTCGGCGGCGGTTTTGGCGTTTTCATAAGCCTGGTTTGCTCGGTAGGCCCGATAGGCTCTGTCGATAACGTGAGCGAGCGTTCGGGCAATGGGGACTACTGGCATCAGTCGAGGCCTTCGCTGTAATGAGCAAGAAAGTCTTCAGGAAACATGACTTTGGTCTCTGCGGGTGGAGCTTCATCATCGAAAGCCATCAGATAGGGTTGCCAGGTTTCGGTGATTCGCTGATCGTCGCGCATGATTGCTTTATGGGCCTGCACGGATTTGGATGCCTCGGTAACAGTCCAGTCAGTTCCCCCTTGGGGGCAGGTCAGGCCTTCGGTGAGTAGGGTGGCGCCATCAGTGATGCGATATCGATAGCCCGCGAAAACACGTTGATCGTTCTTCAGCAACGTGTAACGTCCCAGGAATGCTCCAAGCGGTGCGGGAGGCGATTGTGGATTGCCAAGCGGATTGCCCGTACCGATTGCATCTGTGGTGACGGGGCCTTTGATCTTGATGGTCAGCCCATCAAGGGTAATGCCATCGCTATCAATCGTGATGCTGCCACCGGGGGCTTTCAGAACAATGCGTTCGCCCGAGGTGACATCGAACACTGTCGTTTTTTGCTCAATGCGTTGCCCTGCGGACAGGTAGTAGCGGTTCCGGACTGATTGCTCAGCACTGCCTCCGATCTGGATGTTATGGTCAGCGGCAATTCTGTCATTCCGATTGTTGGCAATTTCCTCGAATCGGTCCCCACCGATGGTGGCGTGATAATTACGCCCCAGCGTCTGAATTCGATCACGGCCCAGTTCCAGATGCTGATCCTGCACAATAGCAATGTGTTCATCGTTACCTACTCGCTCGCTGCGGTTACGGCCGATTTCAACCTGCTCGTCGTGTTCGACCTTCTCGCTTCGGTCGTTACCCACGTAGGTGGTGTTGTTGTGCTTGATATGGACGTTCTTGTCTTTTTCGGCGTGGATAAAGACTTCCTGCTGCCCCAGTTCATCCTCAAAGCGCAGTTCGTTGAAGCCCGAGCCCTTATGAGTGCGGCTTTTGATGGTCATCCGCGTTTTGTGTTTCGGCAGCTCGTACGGCGGCAGATTGGTTTGGCGGTAGGTGCGGCCCGTGGCGATAGGCTGGTCCGGGTCGCCATCCAGAAAGCTGATGATCAGTTCCTGGCCCACACGCGGAATCGCCATCGCGCCCCAGGTGGCGCCCGCCCAACCTTGCGCCACACGAATCCAGCACGAACTCTGATCGTTGTTTTTATCCGCGCGGTCCCACGGAAACTGCACCTTGACCCGGCCCCATTCATCGCAATAGATCTCCTCACCGGGAGGCCCAACCACCGTGGCGATCTGCGGGCCGTCGATGCAGGGTTTGTCACGCAGCGGTGCTTTCCAGTCCGAGGTCCAGCGGATGGCGCTGGCCTTCATTTCATAGGACGTGCCAAGGCCACTGCCAAACGATTCTTCCTGCAGGCTGGTGTGCTGCTTGCCCTCGTGCTGGATGGCGATGGTGCGCCAGCGATCGTTGAAATCGTCGCGGGGATGCTCGTTCAGGTCGAAGGCCAATCCCGGTTGCAGGCGAGCATCGTCGCCTTCCAGATGGGCCAGCTTGGCGTCGTTGCGCAGGGCAGCCAGCCGGGTTTTGGTGAAGGGCTTGCCGGCAACGTCGCGCTTGTAACGGCCGGGGTAGTCGTAGCGTTCGTAGTCCTTGTGCTGGTTGTTCAGGTCCTGGTCGCCAGTCGCCGTGTGCTGCTGGTTGTAGCGCGGGTGGGTGAAGGTGTAGTCGCGCTGCACCTGCACGGCGGTGCGGACCTGTTCGGTATAGTGGAAGCGGTTCAGTGCCGGTTCCGTGGCGTCTCCACCAGCCATCGGCTGATAGATCACCGGGCAATCGGTGTGGGTGCCGATGGTGCCCAGGCCGCCGACGCGGTCGGTGAGGACGAGGGTGTGGCCGTCGGCGCGGTGTTCGAAGGTGTAGAGCAGGCCCTCTTCGGCGGCGAGGCGGGCGATGAAGTCGAGGTCGGTTTCACCGGCCTGTACGCAGTATTCGCGGGGTTGGTGCTCGAAGCAGATTTCGCTGCGGATGTCGGTCAGTTTTTGTTCGGTAAGGACGCGGGTGATGATGTCGGGCACGGTCTGGCCCTGGAAGATGCGCCAGTTGGAACGCAGGTCGAAACGCTTCAGGGTCGGCTCGACCACGGCGGTATAGCGGGTGCGGCGAAAGCCGGTGTCGCCCTGTGTGAACAGGCTGACCAGGCCGTGGACGTAACGCACCGGAGTCTCGCCACGCCAGATCGTGAATAGCCCCGCCAGATCGAGCATGCGGTAGAAGTCGATGGCCGGGTGGTGACTGACCAGCTTCAGCTCAAGTTTGAAGGGCTGGGAAAGGCCCTCTTCAAGGTTGAACGAGACCACTTCGAAGGGATCGCCCCGCAGCGGTTCGAAGGTGTAACGCAGGTCGCTTTGACGGGGCATGAAACCTCCTTGTAGTCAGTGCGGGTCAGTTGATCAGCCAACTGTCATCGCCGTTTTCCAGGGTGCCTTCGTGGTCGGTGCTGTCGCCGACGCGGGCCACGGCTTTTCCGTTGATGTTCATTGAAGGCGAGCCACTGGTGATTACGGCTCCACAACTGAGTGTGTCGCCAGCGCGGGCTACAGCCCGGTCGTTGACAGTGAAACTCTCTGACCCACTGGCGACAGTGACTGGGCCACACACTGGACACGCATGGTCGTGACCGACCAAAACGACAGCAGGCATAGAGCCTCCTTATGGTTTTCACATGGGGGTTAGAGCTTGAGGATTTTGTCCAGCGAGGCAAGGACCTCTTGGGTGATGGCGTTCAGTCGCAGGGTATAGATCGTGTAAGCCATGACTAGTACGGCGGCGGCCAGTGCCCATGGCGTCCACAATGGCCACGTGCGTTTGATCCGGTAGTTACGCGGCGCAACGTTGGTCAACGGGTCGGTCAGGCGCTTGGGTGTTTCGCCGCGCAGGGGGCGCAGCAGGCCGTGCAGCTGGTTGATGATTTTTTGTATTTCGTCATCTCCCTTGGCATGGGCACCATATTTGCCTTTGAGACCAGAGATCAGGCACTGGTACATGAACTCCAGCACATGCTGGTACCGGGCCGCTTCGGGGATCATGTTGTTCATGACGGTAAAGAATTTTTCGCCGCCCCACGTCTCCTCATGAAACTGACTGAGCAGTGAGCGCGCACTCCAAGTGGAAGACTTGCCCCAAGTAGTGCTCATGACTACTTCATCCAACAACAGGCACAGACTGTAGGAGTAGGCCTTGAGCATGCCGGCGTCGTAGTCGAGCTGATTGACTTCTTCCATGATCGTGGTGATTTGGTTGCTGACGCTTCGGTACAGCGCGGGCACATCGTCGTGCTGGTACAGACGGCGCAGGCGAATGACCAGTCCGATCAGGGGCGTGGCAGCGTCGCATAACGGGTTCCAGGCCAGGCCACGCATATCGAATTCGGGATCTGCGAGCAGTGGTTCAGATTTGGTGCCAGTAGACGTCGGTTCAAGAGTGTTTTCGGGCGAGGTGGCAGCAGGTGTTGGTTCAGTGTGGGTGGCTCTGTTCGAAATGGCGTCACTCATCGCGTGCACTCTATTTTATCTATCTAGTTGCGTTGCAGAGCTGCAACGCCTAAGTCCTGCATGGAAGCCACTCTAGGCAGACAAGATTTGGAGCTTCAATAGGGCGTGGACGATCAAGAGCTGTCCTACAAATGCTGGCGTAATAGGCTGTCAGTTTTGACTGTCTTTGGTGGGCGCTTTTCGGTGGCGGATGCGGCTAGAGATCTGCGAATGGGTTGGGCATACTCGGTACAGCGTTCCACGGACGTGCCTGGACTGCTGGCTATCGGCCTTTCATGTAGGGGTTGTCAGCTTGCCGAAGTAGTACGCAATGTAGCCCGTCAATCAACGAGGCGTATCTAAAACATCCTGGAAATCAACGGATTGCTCGAAAAAACGAGTGTCTCGTTTCCCGCTCCAAATTCACAAAAACGCCGCTCAGTGATGAGCGGCGTTTTTGTTTGTGCGGTTTTTGTCAGGCAATAGAAAAGGACCTCGCGGTCCTTTTTTTGTGGGCCCGCCAATGTGGCGAGCCCGGTACGCGATCAGAGCTTCGGCAATTGCCCGATGCGTCCCATCATTTCGGTGACGATCTGCAGGTCCAGCAGGAACTGGTCAACGGTCTTGAATTCGCCATCGGTGTGACCGGTGTACTTGACCTCCGGTCGCGCCAGGCCGAATTGCACGCCGTTCGGCAGTTCATGCACCGAGGTGGCGCCGGCCGACGTGCCGAATTCGTGTTTCATGCCCAGGTTTTCGGTGGCCACGGCCAGCAGCGCCTTGACCCATTCGCCTTCAGGGTTGCGGTACATCGGTTCGGCGATCGAATAGTCGAAGTTGACCGCGACATGGGTCTTCTTGCTCCAGGCCGCCAGTTTGTCGGCGATTTCGCGCTTGAGCACTTCCGGCGACTTGCCCTTCGGCACGCGCAGGTTGACCGCGAGTTTGAAGGTTTTGTCGTCCATGCCGACGTAGGTCAGGGACGTGGTCAGCGGGCCCATGAAGTCATCGGCGAAGCCGACGCCCAGCTTGCCACCCTTGTAATCCAGGCCCCAGTTGTCGGCGGCGTAGTGGGCAGCGTCGGTGATGTGGTTGTGCTTGAAGGCGATCTTGCCGTCCACGCTATGGATGAAATCGAGCATGCGCGCGACCGGATTAACGCCGGATTCTGGCTCGGACGAGTGCGCGGAAACACCGGTAACGGTGAGTTTGACGTCTTTGCCATCGACCTTGGCGTTCACTTCGAAATCGCCGCCATTGCGCTTGGCGTATTCAGCGCCGGCCTTTTGCAGGCTGGCCGCCAGCTCGGCGGGTTTGTCAGTCACCAGCGTGACGACCGAAACCGATGGAATCTGGTTGGTCGCCAGGCCGCCGGTCATCGAGATGATTTCCGCGCCTTTACCCTCGGCCTTGCGCTTGGCGAACTTGGCCATGACTGTGCCGTAGCCTTTCTCGGCAATCACCACCGGGTAACCACCGTCCAGCGCCAGGTTGTACTCCGGCGTCGGGTTGCGTTCGAAGTAGTAGGGAATCGCGTCGCCGGTGGTTTCTTCGGTGGTGTCCACCAGCAGTTTGAAATTGCGCGCCAGTGGCAGCTTCTCTTCCTTGATCACCTTCATGGCATACAGCGTCACAACGATGCCGTTCTTGTCGTCCTCAGTGCCGCGGCCGTACATGCGGTCGCCGATCAGCGTGACCTTGAACGGATCAAGTTTGGTGCCGTCCTTCAGCACCCAGTTTTCCGGCGTTACCGGCACCACGTCGGCGTGAGCGTGAATGCCGACGACATCCTTGCCGCTGCCGTCGAGGGAGATTTCGTAAACGCGGTTGTCGATGTTGCGGTAGTTCAGGCCGAAAGACTCAGCCAGATCCTTGATCTTGCCGGCGATCTTGATGAATTCGGGGTTGTCGTGCTGATCGACACCGTCCTTGCGGAAGGTCGGGATTTCCACCAGTTCGCGCAGGGTTTCCAGCGCAGCTTTGCCGTACTTCACACGGGTGTAGAGGCCGAGCAGGCGATGGATTTCGTTTTGCTGTTCAGCGGTCAGCGTCTTGTTGTCGAGGAAGGCGCTGATGGCCGGGCGCAGATCGTCGGTCTTGCTCAGGTCGTTCTTGGCCAGATCACCGAGAAATGCTCTGAAGTCACTGACCTTTGCCTCATTGAATGTCTTGAGAATGGTCGCGCTCTGCTGCTCGGTAAGGTTGGCATGGGCTGGCAGTGTGACGGATGAAAGGCTGGCCAGGATCAGTGTCGATGCGGCCAGTTGCTTGAGTGAAAAATCCATTGCTAAGGGCATTCCTTTGCAGGCAGTGAGTAGGAGGTGTCTGATCGAAGCGTCAGACGGTTTTGCAAACTAACACCACCAGCGAGTGATAGGGGAGCCCCCGAAGTGGGACGCGTCGCACAGAAATGCAAAAGCGGCGCAGAATCGAAAAAGCCCGTCCAATCTGTCTGGATCGGGCTTCTCCGATCAGCATGCTTACATCGACAGCACCAGACGCCCGGCAAACAGGATCAGAATCACCCCCATGCTGCGCTCGAACCAGTGGCCCATGCGCATGAACAGCACGCGCACTTTGCTGCTGGAAAAGAACAGCGCGACGATCACGAACCACAACGCATTCACCCCGCACATCCACAACCCGTACAGGGCCTGAATTTGCAGCGGTGTGCTGGCGCTGATGATCGTGGTGAAGATCGCCAGGAAAAACAGCGTGGCCTTGGGGTTGGTGGCGTTGGTCAGGAAACCGGTGGAAAACGCCTTGAACAGCGATTGCTCGACCAGTGGTTCGTCGCTGTTCTTTTCGCCTTCCATTGTCGTCTTGGGTTTGCTGCGGATCAGGCTGACGCCCAGATAAAGAATGTAAGCACCGCCGACCACTTTGGCGACGGTCAGCAACCACGGCGTGGTGTGCATCAAGGCGCCGACGCCCAGCAGGGTGTACAGCACGTGCACGGAAATCCCCGCGCCGATGCCCAGTGCCGTGCAGATGCCGACCAAACGGCCGAAACGCACACTCTGGCGGATGGTCACGGCGAAGTCCGGGCCGGGAGCGACCACGGCCAGAAAGTGGATGGTGGCCAGCGCCAGAAACTCGCCCAGGTAATTCGATGTCATTTCAGCTCCAGAAAGTCAGGGGTGAAGCATTGCCGCGATAGCCGACAAAAAACGAAAGGCTCAAGCGCGGATCGGCCACGCCCGGCGTTACCGAGTGCATGCGGCGCGAATTGAACATGATGAAATCCCCCGGTTCCGGGCGTACTTCGAGGGCGGGCGGGCCGAGCAGCGCCGGGTCGATGCCGTAGCTGTCGCCGCGCATTTCGTCGAAGCGGCCCGGGGAAATGTCGTCTTCCCACATCTGCAATGCGCCGCCTTCGGTTGGCATGTTGAGGTAGACGTTGCAGGCAAACTGCGCCTCCAGGCTGCGGGCCTGAAAACTGTCCGGGGCGTCCTTGGCGAAGATGTCGTGGTGGGCCAGAAAGCACACTCCCGGTTTCACCACGCGGGACAGGCCGACGTACATCTTGCGACCGTAGAGGTTTTCCAGGTGGGCACCCGCCGGCCAGGATTCGTCGAGCATGCAGCGCAAGGTATCGACCGGCGACGAGTAGGGTGCGCAACGGTTACGTAGTTCGGCGATGTTGCTGGTGGCGCGCTCGAAATAATCTTCGATCAGCAGCGGCTGGTTTTCCGCCTCGTAGAACGCCATGCCGATACGACCGATACTGGGCGCGTTGATGTAGCCCTCGAAGCCGGGGGCGAGGATCTTGTCGCCAATCTGGATCGCCTGCGCCTGGGGCAGAAAGCCTTTGACGCGGATGGCAAGGACTTCTTCGTTGGCCAGTTTTTTTATGCACGTCTCATCGAGACGCTCGACGTCAAGCATCATGGTTTCAGGTCCATCTATCGAATAGTCAACGGAACCGGCGAACGCGGTTCCCCCGGCGTCGGACGCTGCATCTGACAGCGCCCGAAATCCTCAATCCACGCTGTAGTGGACGGACAACGTGCCTTTCTTCTGCGAAAGGGACGCGATCGTGACTGTGCCCAAATCCTTCAGGCTGCGTACATGGGTGCCACCGCAGCCATAGGCTGGCAGTTCACCGAAACCGATTTCCCGCGCGCCTTCGCGCAGGGACGTCAGGCGCGGCAGGTCGTGTTCGATCCATTGCCCGATGCCGTATTGAACGGTTTGCGCATCGACTTCCTGCGCCGAATCTCCGGGTTTGAATTGAACCCGGCCCTCGTCCGGCCAGTGGTGCGCCTTGACCGGCATCCAGCCCATGGCCTGGACGAAGTGGCCGATCAAATGTCCGGCAGAGTGCATGCGGGTGTTGAAGCGTCTGCGTTCTTCATCGACACGGATCTGGGTCATGCCCAGTGGCACCGGTTGATCGACGAAATGAATGATCCGGTCCGCTTCCTGGACGACGCGCAGAACCTGGCTGTCGCCGATCCAGCCGGTATCACAGGGTTGGCCACCGCCCTGGGGATGGAAAAGCGTGGCGCGCAACACAACGGCGAATTCGTTCTCGTGGGGCGTGCAGTCGAGGACTTCCACATTGGCCTTGAGGTCATCACTATGGAAAAAGAGGCGAAGCGTCATATTCCATGCCCTTATTAAAGTTTCTTTTTTAATTATATGAATCGTGCAATAACGTGATAATCCGTTCAAACATCAAAGGACTGTTGCGCTGTGAGCATAAATCTTCCACTGCCGCTGCTCGGTGAAATGGCGATTTTCGTCAAGGTCGTCGAGACCGGCAGTTTCTCCGAAGCCGCTCGCCAGTTGGGCTCATCGCCCTCGGCAGTCAGTCGCAGTATTTCCCGACTGGAGAAGGCGCTGGCCACGCGTCTGCTGCAACGCACCACGCGCAAACTGCGCTTGAGCGATGGCGGGGAAGAGGTGTTCAAGCGCTGCCAGGAAATGGTCAGCGCGGCGAAGTCGGTGATGGAGATCAGCGGTCAGTTCACCCACGAAGCGGAGGGGCTGGTGCGGGTCAGCGTGCCGAAAGCGGTTGGGCGCTTCGTGATTCATCCGCACATGCCGGAGTTTCTGCGGCGCTATCCGAAGGTCGACGTGGAGCTGTTGCTGGAGGACCGCCAGGTCGATCTGATCGATGACCATGTCGACCTGGCCATTCGCATCACGGATCGTCCACCGGCGGGACTGGTGGGACGACAACTGCTGACCATCGACCATTTGCTCTGCGCCACACCGCAATACCTGGCCGAACACGGGACGCCAACTCATCCCCACGACTTGCTCAATCACAGTTGCATTTACCTGGGCGAGACCCCGAGTGATGCGCGCTGGAAATTCAAGAAAGGTACGAAAGCCGTTACCGTCGGCGTGCGCGGCCGGTATGCCGCCAATCACACCGGCGTGCGTCTGGGCGCCGTGTTGCAACACATCGGTATTGGCAGCCTGCCGTATTTCACCGCCCGTTATGCGCTGGAGCAGGGGCTGATCGTACAAGTGTTGCCGGACTGGACATTCCTGGCGTCGTACCACGGCGGATTGTGGTTGCTGCATTCGCCGACGCGCTATCTGCCGCCGAAGCTGCGGGTGTTCATCGACTATCTGGTGGAGTGCCTGGAGAAAGAGCCGACCTTGAGCAAGCCGGGGAAGTCCGGCGGTTCAAAACCGTTGGCCGAGTACGAATTGCCCGAGAGTGAGGGGTTACTCTGACCCAATAAAAAAAGGCCCGCCTGGACCATGCGGGCCTTTTTATTGGGCGAAAATCAGTGCTTGCTGTCCTGGGCGGACATCGCCAGCAGCTGTTTTTCCTGGTTCCAGTCGAACGGTTCGTCGTTCTGTTCGGCTTCGTAGCGGCGTTCTTCCAGTGCCTGATACAGGTCGATTTCTTCGTCGGACAGGTAATGCAGGCAGTCGCCGGCGAAGAACCACAGTAGATCCCGCGGGATCAGGTGGGCAATTTGCGGGTAACGGGTAATCACTTGAGTCAGGATGTCCTGGCCCAGGTATTGGCTTTCGATCGGCTCGATCGGCAGTGACGCCAGCAGTTCGTCGAAACGCTCCAGGAACAGGGCATGGCTTTCTTCGGGAACCTGATCGGCCTCACCTACGGCGACCAGGATACTGCGCAGATGGTCGAGCAAAACCAGATGATCGGCAACGACGTTGGACACGAGATAAGTCCTCAAGAGCAAAACGGGCGCGGGAGTATAAAGCGCCCGCGCCCGTTTTTCACTGATTGAAGGGATCAGCGGATTTTGCCTTCCGCGGGTTTGAGTTGCTCCTTGTCGAAATCATCGACATCGATCACCTTGCGCCGCGCCGCCTCGGCATCACGCAGGGTCTGGGCTTCCACGGCCTGCAACACGCCGGCTTCCAGTGCCGCATCGATGGCGTGTTCGCCAGCTACCGGTTTGACCTGACCGCTCTTGAGCGACGAGTGCAATTTCTTGTGCAGCGGTTGCGCAGCGTTCAGTTGATCGCAGGCGTGCTGCAGCGCACCGACGGCATCATCGGCCGATTGCGGGCGATAGCAGCCGGCAAGCAGTTCTTCCAGCGCCGGATCGCCCTTGGCCCGGCCGATGACCGCAGCCACCTCGGCACCGAGTTTGTCCGACGGGCCTTTGTGACGGCGGCCGAACGGGAACACGATCACACGCAACAGGCAGCCAAAGACTCGGTTCGGGAAGTTGGTCAGCAGTTCATCCAGCGCCTTTTCCGACTGGCCGAGGCTTTCCTCCATGGCCCATCTGAACAGCGGTTCCATGTACGCCGGGGAATCGAGGTCGTGATAACGCTTGAGCGCCGCCGACGCCAGATACAGGTTGCTCAGTACATCGCCCAATCGTGCCGACAGACGCTCGCGGCGTTTCAGTTCGCCGCCCAGCAGCATCATGCTCAGGTCGGCGAGCATGGCAAACGCGGCAGCCTGACGGTTGAGGGCGCGGAAATAACCCTGGCTGAGCTTGTCTCCCGGTGCATGTTCGAAATGGCCAAAACCTAGGTTCAGCACCAGCGTGCTGGCGGCGTTGCTCACGGCAAAGCCGATGTGCTTGAGCAGCAGGTCATCGAATTCCTTGAGTGCCTGATCCTTGTCCTCGCGCCCGGCGAGGGCCATTTCCTTGAGGACGAACGGATGGCAGCGGATGGCGCCCTGGCCGAAGATCATCAGGTTGCGCGAAAGAATGTTCGCGCCTTCCACCGTGATGAAGATCGGCGCGCCGTTCCAGCTGCGGCCCAGGTAGTTGTTCGGGCCCATGATGATCGCCTTGCCGCCGTGTACGTCCATGGCGTGGCTGATGCACTCGCGACCGCGTTCGGTGAGGTGATATTTGAGGATCGCCGACAGCACGGAAGGCTTCTCGCCCAGATCCACCGCGTTGGCGGTCAGCATCCGCGCGGCGTCCATCATCCAGGCGTTGCCGCCGATCCGTGCCATGGCTTCCTGAATGCCTTCGAATGCTGAGAGTGGCACGTTGAACTGCTCGCGAATCTGCGCGTACTGCCCGGTCACCAGACTGGTGAACTTGGCCGCGCCGGTGCCCACTGCCGGCAGCGAGATCGAGCGCCCGACCGACAGGCAGTTCATCAGCATCATCCAGCCTTTGCCGAGCATGTCCTGGCCGCCAATGAGGAAGTCCAGCGGGATGAATACGTCCTTGCCGGAGTTCGGGCCGTTCATGAACGCAGCGCCCAGCGGCAGGTGGCGACGACCGATTTCCACGCCGGGGGTGTCGGTCGGGATCAGCGCCAGGCTGATGCCGAGGTCTTCCTTGTCGCCGAGCAGGTGATCCGGGTCATAGGCCTTGAAGGCCAGGCCGAGCAAGGTCGCGACCGGGCCGAGGGTGATGTAGCGTTTTTCCCAGTTCAGGCGCAGGCCGAGGATTTCCTGACCTTCCCATTCGCCTTTGCAGATGACCCCGGTGTCGGGCATCGCACCCGCGTCTGAACCCGCGAGCGGGCCAGTCAGCGCAAAGCACGGAATGTCGTCGCCCCGGGCCAGCCGTGGCAGGTAATGATTGCGTTGTTCGTCGGTGCCGTAATGCAGCAGCAGTTCAGCCGGACCGAGGGAGTTGGGCACCATTACGGTGGAGGCAAGATCGCCGCTGCGGGTCGCCAGTTTCATCGCCACCTGGGAGTGGGCGTAGGCGGAGAAACCCTTGCCGCCGAATTCCTTGGGGATGATCAGGGCGAAGAAACCGTGTTCCTTGATGTGAGTCCAGGCTTCGGGCGGCAGGTCCATCGACTGGCCGATCTGCCAGTCGGTGACCATCGCGCAGAGCTCTTCGGTCGGGCCGTCGATGAACGCCTGTTCTTCTTCACTCAGTTGCACTTTGGGATAGGACAGCAGCTTGTCCCAGTCCGGACGGCCGCTGAACAGTTCGCCGTCCCACCACACCGTGCCGGCGTCGATCGCGTCGCGCTCGGTCTGCGACATCGGTGGCAGGGTTTTCTGGAACCAGCTGAACAGCGGCGCGGTGAAGTGTTTGCGGCGCAGGTCAGGCAACAGCAACGGGGCGGCGACCAGGGCCAGCACGACCCAGAAAATCAGCAACAACCAGCCCGGTGCGTGGCTGAAAATCCCCATCGCCAACAGGTAAGCGGCCACGATGCCCAGTACCGGCAGCGGGGCGATGCGCCGGTGGGCCAGATACGCCACGCCGACGATCAGAACCAGTATCCACAACAACAGCATATTTAATCCTCCGTGAACCAGGGCGAACCGACCCTCCAGAGCTTAGACGGCATCTGCAAAACGGGGCGGTCAGAGCAAGGTGATTGAAATCGTGGGAAACCCCGGATGTCTTTTGTAGGTTCGGTGGGCAACACGCGTGGGAAATCGTTCGCCGCTTCCGCGTCTTTGCGTGCATGTTTGGCCGAAACGTCGTTATCTCTGTGCTGAACCTCTCGCTAGACTCGGGGCTCAATCAGGAGAATGTCGTCATGCACGAGTATCTGAGCCCCGGCCGCTTCATCGATAGTGACCACCCCTCGGTGGTGGAGTTCGCCGAGCAGCACCGTGGTGCCAGCCGCGATCCACTCGCGCAGGCGATCAGTCTTTATTACGCCGTGCGCGAGGCGGTGCGTTACAACATGTACACCTTCAGCCGCGACCCGCAGACCTTGCGCGGCAGCTATGCGCTGGCGGCGGGTGAGAGTTATTGCGTGCCCAAGGCCACGTTGCTCGCCGGTTGCGCGCGCCATTGCGGGATCCCCGCACGCATTGGTCTGGCGGATGTGAAAAATCATCTGTCGACGCCGCGTCTGCTTGAACTGCTGAGAAGTGAAGTGTTCGCCATGCATGGTTATACCGAGCTGTTTCTCAATGATCGCTGGGTGAAAGCCACACCCGCGTTCAACCAGAAGCTCTGCGAAATGTTCAACGTTGCGCCGCTGGAATTCGACGGCATGAACGACAGCGTTTTCCACCCGTACAACAGCGATGGTGCGCTGCTGATGGAGTACCTGGTCGATCACGGCCAGTTCGCTGATGTACCGGAATCTTTTTTCTTCGAACATCTGCAGAAATGTTATCCGCACCTGTTCAACGATCAGCAGACGCCACTGTCCAGTGACATGCGCGGTGATGTCGGCCGCCTCTGATCCGGCGTATGCTGCCTGCCCATTTACTGGAAAAGAGGCGGTCATGCTGAAGATCTGGGGTCGCAAGAATTCGTCGAATGTCCGAAAGCCCTTGTGGGCTGCCGAAGAGCTCGGGTTGGCCTACGAGGCCATCGATGCCGGTGGCGCGTTTGGTGTGGTCGACACGCCGGAGTATCGGGCAATGAACCCGAACGGGCGGGTGCCGGTCATTCAGGACGACGGTTTCGTGTTGTGGGAATCGAATGCCATCGTGCGTTACCTGCTGGCAAAACATGCAGCCGACACTTCGTGGTATCCGGCGGATCCGCAGATCCGCGCCACCGCTGACAAATGGATGGACTGGACGACTTCCAGTTTTGCAGGACCGTTTCGCACGGTGTTCTGGGGCGTTTTGCGTACCCCGGCAGACAAGCAGGACTGGCCGGCAATCCATGCGGCGATCAAGGAATGTGACGGCTTGCTGGCGATGGTCGATCAGGCACTGAAGCACCAGCCGTATCTGTCCGGCAATGAAATCGGCATGGGCGATATCCCGCTCGGCAGTTTCATTTATGCCTGGTTCGAGATGCCCATCGAGCGCGCGCCACAGCCGAATCTTGAAGCCTGGTACGCGCGGTTGGAGCAGCGTCCGGCGTATCAGAAAGCCGTCATGACCGCGTTGACTTAATACCTACTATCGACACACTTGACTGTACTTGTGCGGCGACGGCAAGCACCATTGCGCTCGAGCGCTGCGGTTGTCCTCCTCGCCGCCGGCTTTTTATCAGTCCTTTTTTCCTTACTGGGTGCGTAAATCCGATATGAGTTCCGCTCTGTCCATCCGGCAGCTAACCAAAACCTACGGCAACGGGTTCCAGGCCTTGAGTGGTATCGATCTGGACGTCGCCGAAGGTGACTTCTTCGCCTTGCTCGGCCCCAACGGCGCCGGCAAATCCACGACCATCGGCATCCTCTCGACCCTGGTCAACAAGACCAGCGGCACCGTGAATATCTTTGGCCACGACCTGGACAAGAACCCGGCGGTGCTCAAGCGCTCGATCGGCGTGGTGCCCCAGGAATTCAACTTCAACCAGTTCGAAAAGACGTTCGACATCGTCGTGACCCAGGCCGGTTACTACGGCATTCCGGCGAAGGTCGCCAAGGAACGCGCCGAGCAGTATCTGACCCAACTCGGCCTGTGGGACAAGCGCGATGTGCCGTCGCGTTCGCTGTCCGGCGGCATGAAGCGGCGTCTTATGATCGCCCGTGCGCTGGTGCATGAACCGCGTCTGCTGATCCTCGACGAGCCGACTGCCGGCGTCGACATCGAGCTGCGCCGCTCGATGTGGACGTTCCTCACCGAACTGAACCAGAAAGGCATCACCATCATCCTCACCACCCACTACCTGGAAGAGGCTGAGCAGTTGTGCCGCAACATCGGCATCATCGACCACGGCACCATCGTCGAGAACACCAGCATGCGTCAGCTGCTCGGCCAGCTGCATGTGGAAACCTTCCTGCTCGACCTGAAGAGTGATCTGGCGGTTGCGCCGCAACTGGTCGGCTATCCCGCCCGGCTGGTAGACGCACATACACTGGAAGTCCAGGTCGACAAGTCCATGGGCATCACTGCGCTGTTCGGCCAGCTGGCCCTGCAGAACATCGAAGTGCTGAGCCTGCGCAATAAAACCAATCGCCTCGAGGAGCTGTTCGTGTCCCTGGTGGAGAAAAATCTGTCGAAGGTGGCGGTATGAGTTCCGAGCTGCGCCCCAACCTCGTTGCCCTCAATACCATCGTTTATCGCGAAGTCAGACGCTTCACCCGGATCTGGCCGCAGACTTTGCTGCCGCCGGCGATCACCATGGTCCTGTACTTCGTGATCTTCGGTAACCTGATCGGTCGGCAGATCGGCGACATGGGTGGCTTCACCTACATGGAGTACATCGTGCCGGGGCTGATCATGATGTCGGTGATCACCAACTCCTACGGCAACGTGGTGTCGAGTTTCTTCGGCAGCAAGTTCCAGCGCTCCATCGAAGAACTGATGGTCTCGCCGGTTTCGCCGCACACGATCCTGATCGGTTACACCATTGGTGGTGTGCTGCGAGGCCTGATGGTGGGCGTGATCGTTACGATTCTGTCGCTGTTCTTCACCCATTTGCAGGTACACCATCTCGGTGTGACGGTGCTGGTGGTGGTGCTGACCGCGACGATCTTCTCGCTGCTGGGCTTCATCAACGCGGTGTTTGCACGCAACTTCGATGACATCTCGATCATCCCGACCTTCGTGCTGACCCCGCTGACCTACCTCGGTGGCGTGTTCTACTCGATCACCTTGCTGCCGCCGTTCTGGCAGACCGTGTCGCTGGCCAACCCGGTGCTGCACATGGTCAACGCCTTCCGTTACGGTATCCTCGGTGTGTCGGATATCCGTATCGGTATCGCGATCACCTTCATGCTGGTGGCGACGGTGGTGCTGTATATCGGTTGTTCGCGGTTGCTGGTGAGCGGGCGCGGCATGCGCACCTGATCCCTTCGACGCTGCAACGAAAAACGGCCTCCCACAGTGGAGGCCGTTTTGCATTCACGCCTGACGTCTTTTCTTGCGCCGCGCCCATTGCCGGGCCACCCACCAGCGCCAGTACAGCATCACCAGACAGTAGGCGAGGGCGCCCAGTGCCAGCCCGACCACCACAGAACCCAGCAGGAACGGTTGCCACAAGGTCGAGAGCTCACCGCTGATCCATTCCCAGGTCAACTCGTCCGGAAGTGTGCGGGCCGGAACGTCCATCAGCCAGGCCCCGGCCTGATAGGTGCAGAAGAACACCGCCGGCATGGTGATCGGATTGGTCAGCCAGACCAGGCTGACCGCAATCGGCATGTTGCCGCGCACCATGATCGCGAGGACGGCGGCCACCAGCATTTGTGCGGGAATCGGCAGGAACGCGGCGAACAGGCCGACGGCCATGGCGCGGGCCACCGAGTGTCGGTTGAGGTGCCAGAGGTTCGGGTCATGCAGCAACGTGCCGAGAAAGCGTAAGGATTTGTGTTCCCTGATGCTCGTCGGGTCGGGCATGTAACGTTTGAATAAGCGCCGGGGCATAAGGCTTCTCGGTCGGTTAAGGCGGCAAGTATGTCTGGATTCTACGAACCGCCCATTCAGACTTTGTGACAATTGATAACGACGCCCTTGCCCCGCAGCCGCTATGCCTGAAGGTGGGACTCTCAAGGACGGGCTTATGCGCACAGGGATGATGGCGCTGGCGGTCGGTCTGCTGGCAGCGGTTTTTTTACCGGCCCTGCCGCCGGTCGGGTTATTGCTGGTGTTGCCGTGGGTGGCGCTGATGCTGCTGCCGTTTCGCAGCTATCCACTGGCGTTTTTGCTGCTTGGATTTACATGGGCGGGTTTCAACGCGCAGATGGCGTTGAATGATCGACTGCCTTCCCGGCTGGATGGCGAAACGCGCTGGGTGGAAGGGCGGGTCGTCGGCTTGCCGCAGAACGCCGAGGGCGTCGTGCGCTTCGAACTGGCCGATGCGCGCTCGCGTCACGACAAACTGCCATCGCTGATGCGTCTGGCCTGGTACGCCGGGCCCGAAGTCAAAAGCGGCGAACGCTGGCGATTGGCGGTCAAGCTCAAGCGTCCCGGTGGCCTGCTCAATCCGGATGTGTTCGATTACGAGGCCTGGCTGCTGGCGCAACGCATTGGTGCTACCGGGACGGTGAAGGATGGCCAGCGTCTGGCGCCGGCGCAGTGGGCCTGGCGCGACAGTATTCGCCAGCGCCTGCTTGCCGTTGACGCCCAGGGTCGTAACGGCGCCTTGGCCGCGTTGGTGCTCGGCGATGGTTCCGGCCTCAGTCGCGAAGACTGGCAAATCTTGCAGGACACCGGCACCGTGCATCTGCTGGTGATTTCCGGCCAGCACATCGGGCTGTTGGCAGCGTTGATGTACGCGCTGGTTGCCGGGTTGGCCCGATTCGGATTTTGGCCGCTGCGTTGGCCCTGGCTGCCCTGGGCGTGCGGTCTGGCATTCGCGGCGGCGCTGGGTTACGGCCTGCTGGCTGGATTCGATGTGCCGGTACGACGGGCCTGCGTGATGGTTGCGCTGGTGCTGTTGTGGCGTTTGCGTTTTCGCCACCTCGGTGCCTGGTGGCCGTTGCTGCTGGCCTTCAACGGCGTGTTGTTGATGGATCCGCTGGCCAGTCTGCGTCCGGGATTGTGGCTGTCGTTCGTGGCCGTGGCCGTGTTGATCTTCACCTTCGGTGGCCGTTTGGGACCGTGGCGCTGGTGGCAGACCTGGACACGCGCGCAGTGGCTGATCGCAATCGGATTGTGCCCGGTGCTGCTGGCGTTGAGTCTGCCGATCAGTCTCAGCGGGCCGCTGGCCAATCTGCTGGCGGTGCCGTGGGTCAGTTTTGCGGTGCTGCCGCCGGCGTTGCTCGGGACTTTGTTGCTGCCAATTCCTTATGTCGGTGAAGGGCTGCTGTGGCTGGCCGGTGGACTGATCGATGGATTGTTCCGGGCACTGGCCCTGATTGCCGGGCGCTGGCCGGCGTGGGTTGCACAATCGATGCCGGGCTGGATCGCGGCGCTGGGTTGCATCGGTGCAGTGCTGTTATTGCTGCCCCGAGGCGTTCCCCTGCGTCCCTTGGGCTGGCCGTTGCTGCTGGTGCTGGCATTTCCGCCTCGAGAACGCCTGACCGAAGGCGTAGCGGATGTGTGGCAACTGGATGTCGGCCAGGGTCTGGCAATTCTGATCCGCACCCGGCATCACACCTTGCTGTACGACAGCGGCCCGCGTTTCGGCGACTTTGACCTCGGCGAGCGAGTGGTGCTGCCGGCATTGCGCAAATTGGGCGTGGAACACCTCGACCTGATGCTGCTCAGCCATGCCGATGCCGATCACGCAGGTGGCGCACTCGCCGTAGCGAAAGGATTGCCGGTCAGCCGGGTCATCAGCGGCGATCCGCAGGGGTTGGCCGAAGCGCTGAACGCCGAAGCCTGTGAAAGCGGTCGGCAATGGCAGTGGGACGGCGTTGCCTTTCATCTATGGCAATGGGCAGAAGCCCATGACAGCAACCAGCGTTCCTGCGTGTTGCAGATCGAAGCCAACGGCGAGCGGCTGCTGCTGACCGGTGACATCGACACCAATGCCGAGCGGGATTTGCTCAACAGCGCGCTGGCGGTTCCGACCCAGTGGCTGCAAGCCCCGCATCACGGCAGCCGCAGTTCCTCATCGATGGCCTTGCTCAAGGTTTTGCAGCCCCAGGCCGTGCTGATTTCCCGAGGGCAGGGCAACTCGTTCGGCCATCCGCACCCGACGGTCATTGCCCGTTACCGCAAGCAGGGAATACACATCCACGACAGCGCCGAGCAGGGCGCCATTCATCTGCAACTGGGGCGGTTTGAGCCGGCCCGGTCGATGCGTCAACAACGCCGGTTCTGGCGCGCCCCTCCGTTGCCGGGGACGGAGTACCGTTGAGCACGGTCGTCGGGGCGACGGGTCTTTATCGCGAACCGGTATGGTAAAGTGGCGCACTTTTTCGAGGGGGCTGTCACTGTGTGGGAATTGGTCAAATCCGGCGGCTGGATGATGTTGCCGATCATTCTGAGTTCCATCGCCGCCATGGCGATCGTCGCCGAGCGCCTGTGGACCCTGCGCGCCAGTCGCGTCACCCCTGAGCATTTGCTGGGTCAGGTCTGGGTCTGGATCAAGGACAAGCAGCTCAACAAGGAAAAACTCAAGGAATTGCGCGCCAACTCGCCGCTGGGGGAAATCCTCGCCGCGGGCCTGGCCAACTCCAAGCATGGTCGCGAGATCATGAAGGAGTGCATCGAAGAGGCCGCCGCCCGGGTCATCCACGAGCTGGAACGCTACGTCAACGCGCTGGGCACCATCGCTGCCATGTCGCCGTTGCTCGGTCTGCTGGGCACGGTGCTGGGCATGATCGACATTTTCAGTGCCTTCACCGGCTCCGGCATGACCACCAATGCTGCGGTGCTGGCCGGCGGTATTTCCAAGGCGCTGATCACTACCGCTGCGGGTCTGATGGTCGGTATTCCGGCAGTGTTCTTCCACCGTTTCCTGCAACGCCGCATCGATGAACTGGTGGTGGGCATGGAACAGGAAGCGATCAAACTGGTGGAAGTGGTGCAGGGAGACCGTGACGTCGATCTGGCCGGGGGCAAAGCGTGAAATTCCGTCGCAAGCCCCGGGAAACGATCGACATCAACCTCGCGTCGCTGATCGACGTGGTGTTCATCCTGTTGCTGTTTTTCGTCGTGACCACCACCTTCACCCGCGAAACCCAACTGCGTGTCGACCTGCCGGAAGCGGTCAGCGGCTCGCCGGCCGAGGATCAGCAGGTCAAGCAACTGGATGTGGCCATCAGCGCCGAAGGCGTGTTTTCGGTGAACAACAGGATTCTGCCGAAAAACGATCTGGCCACCCTGATGGAAGCCATGCAGAAAGAAGCCAACGGCGACACCAACATGCCGTTGTCGATCAGTGCTGACGGCAAGGCTCAGCATCAATCCGTGATCACCGCCATGGACGCGGCCGGCAAGCTCGGTTTCAGCCATCTGCGCATGACCACGGTCGAGGCGGCGCCCAAATCCTGATGGCCATGTCCGATCGTCTGCTCGCCGCGTGGTATCAGGGGCACCCGGCCCTGACGCTGTTGCGGCCGCTGGAGTGGCTGTACCGCCGCGTGGTGGCCGGCAAGCGTCAGCGTTTTCTCGATGGCGAAGGTGAGATCTACCAGTCGCCGGTGCCGGTGATCGTGGTCGGCAACATCACCGTCGGCGGCACCGGCAAGACGCCTATGATCCTGTGGCTGATCGAGCACTGCCGACGCCACGGGCTGCGGGTCGGTGTGGTCAGTCGTGGTTACGGCGCCAAACCGGCGCAACTGCCGTGGCGGGTCGACGCTGACCAGACTGCCGACATCGCCGGCGACGAGCCGTTGCTGATCGTGCAGCGCACCGGCGTACCGCTGATGATCGATCCCGATCGCAGCGCCGCCGTCAGAGCCCTGCTGGACAGCGAGCCGCTGGACCTGATCCTGTCCGATGACGGCATGCAGCATTACCGCCTCGCGCGGGATCTGGAACTGGTGCTGATCGACGCCGCCCGAGGGCTTGGCAACCGGCGCTGTCTGCCCGCCGGCCCCCTGCGCGAACCGGTCGAGCGCCTGCAAAGCGTTGACGGTATGCTGTTCAATGGCGCCCTTGAGGATCGCGACGGCGGTTTCGCCTTCCGTCTCAAGCCCTCGGCGCTGGTCAACCTGCGCAGCGGTGAACGCCGGCCGCTCGATCATTTTCCGCCCGGCCAGGCCGTGCACGCGGTGGCCGGGATCGGCAACCCGCAACGTTTCTTCAATACCCTCGAGGCGCTAGACTGGCGGCCTGTGCCCCACGCCTTCGCCGACCACGCCGAATACAGCGTGCAGGCCTTGAGTTTCACGCCGTCATTGCCAGTGGTGATGACTGAAAAGGACGCGGTGAAGTGCCGTGCCTTCGCCGCTGCCGACTGGTGGTACCTGGCGGTCGATGCTGTGCCGTCACCGGCCTTCGTGGCCTGGTTCGACACGCAGTTGATGCGCCTGTTGCCGGATCGTCTTTTGCCTTAATCCGTTTTTATCCAGGGAATGTTCATGGACACCAAATTGCTCGACATCCTCGCCTGCCCGGTCTGCAAAGGCCCGCTCAAGCTCAGCGCCGACAAGACCGAACTGATCAGCAAGGGCGCCGGTCTGGCGTATCCGATCCGCGACGGCATCCCGGTCATGCTGGAAAGTGAAGCCCGCACCCTGACCACCGACGAGCGTCTGGATAAATGACCACCGCCTTCACCGTTGTCATCCCGTCGCGCTACGCCTCGACCCGTCTGCCGGGCAAACCGCTGCTGGACATCGCCGGCAAGCCGATGATCCAGCACGTCTGGGAACAGGCCAGCAAAAGCAGCGCCAGCCGCGTGGTCGTGGCGACCGACGATGCGCGTATCGTCGAGGCCTGCAAGGCTTTCGGCGCCGAAGTGGTGCTGACCCGTGAAGATCACAACTCCGGTACCGATCGTCTGGCTGAAGTGGCGGCGAAGCTGGGCCTGGAGCCGGATGCCATCGTGGTCAACGTGCAGGGTGACGAACCGCTGATCCCGCCGAGCGTGATCGATCAGGTCGCCGCGAATCTTGCGGCCCACACCGAAGCGCGCATGGCCACCCTGGCCGAGCCGATCGAAGACGTGGAAACCCTGTTCAACCCGAACGTGGTCAAGGTCGTCAGCGACCTCAACGGTCTGGCGCTGACCTTCAGTCGAGCGACCCTGCCATGGGCCCGCGATGCTTTCGCCAAGAGCCGCGACGTGCTGCCGGAAGGCGTGCCGTATCGTCGCCACATCGGCATTTATGCCTACCGCGCAGGCTTCCTTCAGGACTTCGTGAACTGGGGACCGTGCTGGCTGGAAAACACCGAATCCCTCGAACAGCTGCGTGCCCTGTGGCACGGCGTGCGGATTCATGTGGCTGACGCGTTGATCGCGCCGCCGACCGGGGTCGACACCGCCGAAGACCTCGAGCGCGTCCGTCGCCTGCTGGAGGCCTGATGCGCGTTCTGTTCGTGTGCCTGGGCAACATCTGCCGTTCGCCCACCGCCGAAGGCGTGTTGCGCCACAAGTTGCGTGAAGCGGGGCTGGCGGATCAGGTCGAAGTGGCCTCTGCCGGCACTGGCGACTGGCATGTTGGCAATCCGCCGGACAAGCGCAGCCAGGCGGCGGCCAAGCTGCGCGGTTATGACCTGTCGGCGCAACGCGCGCAGCAGGTCAGCCGCGCCGATTTCGCCAGCTACGACCTGATCCTCGCCATGGACAACAGCAACCTGCGCAATCTCAAGGCGCTGCAACCGTCCACCGGCAAGGCCGAGCTGGACTTGTTCCTGCGCCGCTACGAAGGTGAAGTCGACGAGGTGCCGGATCCGTATTACGACGGCGATCAGGGCTTCGAGCAGGTGCTGGATCTGATCGAGCGTGCCTGCGATCAGTTGTTGATTGAAGTGAAGGGGCGGTTATGAGTTTGCAGATACAACCGCAGGTTTCCCTGAAGCCCTTCAATACCTTCGGCGTTGATGTGCGCGCACAGCTGTTTGCCGAAGCCCACAGTGACGCCGATGTGCGCGAAGCCCTGGCGTATGCGAGTGCCCATGATGTGCCGTTGCTGGTGATTGGCGGCGGCAGCAATCTGTTGCTCACGGCGGACATTCCGGCGCTGGTGCTGCGTATGGCCAGCCGTGGCATCCGCGTCATCAGCGACGACGGCAATCGTGTGGTGATTGAAGCCGAAGCTGGCGAACCGTGGCACCCGTTCGTGCAGCACACGCTGGCGCAGGGTTTTTCCGGGCTGGAGAATCTCAGCCTGATCCCCGGCACTGTCGGTGCTGCGCCGATGCAGAACATCGGTGCTTACGGCGTCGAGATCAAGGATGTGTTCGCCGGCCTGACGGCACTGGATCGCCAGACCGGCAAGCTGCGCGACTTCAGTCTGGAGGAATGCCGGTTCGCCTACCGCGACAGCGTGTTCAAGCAGCAGCCGGGGCGTTGGCTGATTCTGCGGGTGCGCTTCGTACTGGACCGAGTCGCGCATTTGCATCTGGAATACGGTCCGGTGCGTCAGCGTCTGACCGAGCAGGGCATCGAGCAACCGACGCCGACGGATGTCAGCCGCGCGATCTGCAGCATCCGCAGCGAAAAACTGCCGGACCCGGCGGTGCTCGGCAATGCCGGCAGCTTCTTCAAGAACCCGCTGGTGTCGGCGGCCGTGGTTGCACAGATCAAGGCGCAGCATCCGGATCTGGTGGCCTACGCGCAACCGGACGGGCAGATGAAACTGGCGGCCGGCTGGTTGATCGAGCGTGCCGGCTGGAAAGGTTTCCGTGAGGCCGATGCCGGCGTGCATAAATTGCAGGCGCTGGTGCTGGTCAACTACGGCACGGCGACCGGGCTGCAATTACTGGATCTGGCCCAGCGCATCCAGAAAGACATTTCAGAACGTTTCAATGTCGAGCTGGAAATGGAGCCCAACAGGTATTGAGGCTACGCTTTCAAGGCTGAACCCAAAGCCCTGCACTTATTTAAAAAGTGCAGGGCTTTTTTGTTAATCGCGGGTTAACGTAGCCAGCTAACGATACCAGTCATTTGCTCCACCAAAGGCCCGGTGCAGACGTTCCCGTCCGTACAAGAGAGCCTGATTAGCCTGAGCCGATCTGCGCGAACCACTACCGTCCCTGCGGTGGCAGATGGCTCGACCCCATAACCTCCAAGAATATGCGGGCGTGCCCATGATTACCCTGAAACTCAATGGTCAAGATCATCCACTCGATGTCACCGAGGACATGCCGCTGTTGTGGGCGATCCGCGACGTCGCCGGTTACAACGGCACCAAGTTCGGCTGCGGCATGGGCCTGTGCGGTGCATGCACCATTCATATCGACGGCGCGCCGGCGCGCAGTTGCATCACCCCGATCGGTTCGGTGGTCGGGCAGAACGTGACCACCATCGACAACCTGCATGCCGACCCGGTCGGTCAGATCGTCCAGCAAGCCTGGCTCGACACCGCTGTGGCCCAATGCGGTTACTGCCAGGGCGGCCAGATCATGTCCGCCACCGCGTTGCTCAAGACCAACCCGAACCCGAGCGACGAGCAGATCGAAGAAGCGATGGTCGGCAACATTTGCCGCTGCGGTACCTATAACCGGATCAAGACCGCGATCCGTCAGGCATCCACTCACCTGAAGGAGGCCAAGGCATGAGCCGTCTACCGAACGATTTTGCCCTGAGCAACCTGAGTCGCCGGGGCTTCCTCAAGGGCGTCGGCGCCACGGGTGCGCTGGTGCTGGCGGCGAGCTGGGGCTGGCAGGATGCGCTGGCCGAAGACAAGCCCAAGCAGTTCGGCGCCGATGGCATGCCCAACGGCTGGATCGACGATCCGAAGGTCTACGTCAGCATTGCCGCCGACGGCACGGTGACCGTGGTCTGTAACCGTTCGGAAATGGGCCAGGGCGTGCGCACCAGCCTGACCATGGTGGTCGCCGATGAACTGGAAGCCGACTGGGCGCACGTCAAGGTTCAGCAGGCGCCGGGTGATGAGGTGCGCTTCGGCAACCAGGACACCGACGGCTCGCGCAGCATGCGGCACTGGTACGAACCGATGCGCCGTTGCGGCGCCGCCGCCCGTACCATGCTGGAACAAGCCGCCGCTGCGCAGTGGAAGGTGCCGGTCGGCGAATGCCGCGCGCAACTGCATAAAGTCATTCACACACCGTCCGGGCGTGAGCTGGGTTACGGTGAGCTGGCCGCTGCGGCCAGTGCGCTGACGGTGCCGGCCCGTGACAGTCTGCGGCTCAAGCAACCGTCGGAATTCCGCTACATCGGCAAGGAAGGCACCAAAGCCATCGACGGTGCCGACATCGTCAATGGCCGCGCGGTGTACGGGGCCGACGTGCATTTCGACGGCCTGCTGTTCGCGGTTATCGCGCGTCCGGCGGTGTATGGCGGCAAGGTCAAGTCGGTGGATGACAGCGCCGCGCTGAAAGTGCCGGGCGTCCTCAAAGTCATCCAGATCGAGCCCCGGCCATTGCCTTCGGAATTCCAGCCATTGGGCGGCGTGGCCGTGGTGGCCAGCAACACCTGGGCGGCATTGAAGGGCCGTGAAGCGCTGAAGATCGAGTGGGACGATGGCCCGAACGCCACTTATGACTCGGTCGCCTATCGCAAAGAGATCGAAGGCGCTTCGCTGAAACCGGGCAAAGTGGTGCGCAATACCGGCGACATCGACAAAGCCATCGGCAGCGCCGCCAGCACGCTCGAAGCCTCTTATTACTTGCCGCATCTGGCCCAGGCACCGATGGAGCCGATGGTCGCCATCGCCCGTTACAAGGATGGCACTTGCGAAGCCTGGGCACCGAGCCAGGCGCCGCAGGTCACCCGCGAGCGGATCGCTGAACGCCTGGGGCTGCCGTTCGATAACGTCACTTTCAATGTCACGCTGCTGGGCGGTGGATTCGGGCGCAAGTCCAAACCGGACTTCGTCGTTGAGGCTGCTGTGCTCGCCAAGGAATTCCCCGGCAAAGCGGTGCGTGTGCAGTGGACCCGGGAAGACGACATCCACAATTCGTATTTCCACACCGTGTCCGCCGAATACCTCAAGGCCGGTGTGGGCAAGGACGGTTTGCCGTCCGCCTGGTTGCACCGCACGGTGGCGCCGAGCATCACCGCGCTGTTCGCACCGGGCATGAACCACGAAGCCGCCTTCGAGCTGGGCATGGGTTTCACCAACATGGCCTACGCGATTCCCAACGTGCGCCTGGAAAACCCTGAGGCCACGGTGCACACGCGGGTGGGCTGGTATCGCTCGGTGTCGAACATTCCCCATGGCTTCGCGATCCAGAGCTTCGTCGATGAACTGGCGCACAAAGCCAAGGAGGATCCGCTCAAGTACCAGATCAAATTGCTCGGCCCGGATCGGCAGATCGACCCGCGTACGCTCAGTGAAGAGTGGAATTACGGCGAATCCCCCGAGCGTTATCCGATCGACACCGGGCGCATGCGCACCGTGCTCGAAACGGCAGCCAAGGCGGCGGGGTGGGGGCGTCAATTGCCCAAGGGTCGTGGTCTCGGATTGGCGGTGCATTACAGCTTCGTCACCTATGTGGCGGCGGTGATCGAAGTCGAGGTCAAGGACGACGGCACGCTGATCGTGCACAAGGCCGATATCGCCGTGGATTGCGGCCCGCAGATCAACCCCGAGCGCATCCGTTCGCAGTTCGAAGGCGCCTGCGTGATGGGCCTGGGCAACGCCGTGTGGGGCGAAATCAGCTTCAAGGACGGCAAGGTGCAGCAGGACAACTTCCATATGTATGAAGTCGCGCGCATGTCGTTGGCGCCGAAGGAAGTCGCGGTGCATCTGGTAACGCCGCCGGGCGAGGTGCCGCTGGGTGGCGTCGGCGAACCGGGCGTGCCGCCGATTGCGCCGGCGCTGTGCAATGCGATCTTCGCCGCCACCGGCCAGCGCATCCGTAACCTGCCGGTGCGTTACCAGTTGCAGGGCTGGCAGAAGGCGCAAGCGTAATGGACAGCGCCGATCTTAATGTCCTGCGCAGCGTGCTCGAATGGCGCCGCGCCGGACAGCGGGTAATGTTGTTCAGCGTCGTGCAGACCTGGGGCACCGCGCCCCGGGCACCCGGCGCAATGCTGGCGTTGCGCGAAGATGGCGTGGTGATCGGTTCGGTGTCCGGCGGGTGCGTCGAGGACGATCTGATAGCCCGGCTGCACGACGGACGGATTCCCGCCGACGGGCCGCCGGTGCAGTTGATCACCTACGGCGTGACGCAGGAAGAAGCGGCGCGCTTCGGCCTGCCTTGCGGCGGCACCCTGCGCCTGACCGAGGAGCGGGTCGGCGATCCGGCGTGGGTCGCCGAGTTGCTGGATCGCTGCGAGGCCCACGAAATCGTCGCGCGCGAACTGAACATCGGCACTGGCGAGGTGGTGTTGCGACCGGCCGGCAAGACCGATGTCTTGAGTTTCGACGGCCAGACCCTGCGCGCCATTTACGGCCCGCGCTGGCGCCTGCTGTTGATCGGCGCCGGGCAGTTGTCGCGGTATGTGGCCGAGATGGCGCGATTGCTGGATTTCGAAGTACTGATCTGTGATCCGCGCACCGAGTTCGTCTATGGCTGGGAAGAGCAGCATGGACGTTTTGTCCCCGGCATGCCGGACGAAGCAGTGCTGAATATCCAGACCGATGAACGCACGGCGATTGTCGCGCTGACTCACGACCCACGGCTGGATGACATGGCGTTGCTCACGGCGCTCGACTCCAAGGCGTTCTACGTCGGCGCACTCGGCTCACGGGTCAACAGCCGCAAGCGTCGGGAAAACCTGGCTGAGCTAGGCTTGTCGGAAGCGGCCATCGCCCGTTTGCACGGGCCGATCGGTTTGCATATCGGCAGCCATTCACCGGCGGAAATCGCCCTGTCGCTGTTGGCGGAAATCGTCGCGATCAAGAATGGTGTCGAGCTCAAGCAGAAGAAGACACTGGAGAGCGTATGAGCCGATCCATCGGAGTGATTGTGCTGGCGGCGGGCGAGGGCAGCCGCTTTCGCGAAGTGGCGGGTGTCGACAAGGACAAGCTGCTGGCTGATTGCACCGGGCGCGACGGCGCGGTGCGTTCGGTGATCGAGCAGGTGTTGGTGAACCTGCCGGCGAGTCTCGACCAGCGGGTGCTGGTGACGACCGAGGCGCGGCCGCAGGCGATGCGCATGGCGCAGGCTTACGGGTGTGACATTGTCTCGATCGAGTCCACGGGAATGGGCGACAGCATCGCGGCGGGTGTGGCGGCTTGCCCGGAAGCCGATGGCTGGCTGATTGTGCTGGGCGACATGCCGTTCATCCTGCCGTCGAGTATTGAGCGGGTCGTGGCGGCGATGGCCGAGGATGCGGTCAGCGTACCGACGTTGAACGGTGATTATGGGCATCCGGTCGGGTTTGGTCGTTCGTACGGAGCGGGGCTGATGGCTTTGTCCGGTGATCGAGGCGCGCGACCGTTGTTTGCCCAAGGTCGGGTGATTGAAGTCGCGGTGGATGACCCAGGGGTGTTGTGGGATGTCGATGTGCCGGATGCGCTGGTTTTCCAGCTGTCCTGATAAAACCTTGAGGCATAAAAAAGCCCCGCCTGGATCACCAGGCGGGGCTTTTTAGTGGCTTTTGGAATCAGACGAGGGGTTTAGGCTCGTGTTCTTTTTCCTGGGCCTCTTCGTGTTGCTCGACCGCTTCCTGAACGGAGCGTGGTGCTTCGGCAATCACGGCTTCAACGGCAACTTCCTCAGCGACCGGGGCAGGAGCCGCCTCGACCACTTCGGCAGCTGGAGCAGCAGCGGCGGCAGCGGCAGCCAGTTCGGCTTCCTTCTGCAGACGCTCTTCTTCACGCTTGCGACGACGCACTTCACGCGGGTCGTTCGGCGCGCGGCCGCTTGGGGTCAGGGCGCTGACCGGAGCTGCTTCAACCACTGGCGCTGGTGCTTCGGCTACAACTGGCGCTTCAACCACAGGGGCTTCAACGACCGGTGCCGGTTCAGCAACAACTACTGGCTCGGCAGCCTTGGCTTCTTGAACAACAGGCGCTTCAACCACTGGCGCTGGTGTTTCAGTGACAGCCTGCTCGGCGACCCAGTTGAACGCGGTCTGTTCTTCGCGAACTTCACGCACGGTTTCGGTCACGGTTTCCGCGACGGTTTCGACAACCGACTGTTCAGCGACGGCTGGCGCTTCAAAGGACACAGCTGGTTCGGCAGCGACTTCAACCTGAGGCTGAGCTTCGCGAGCCGGAGCTACTTCGACTTCCGGAGCAGCAGGCGCTACGACCGGAGTGGTGGCTTCAACAACGGGCGCTTCTACTGGAGCAGTTTCCAGTGTTGCAGCGGTAGCGCGTTCAGCTTGCTCGTGGGCCTGAGCTTCAGCCGGAGCGCTGATCACGGTGCTGGCAACAGCAGCGGTAACAGCCAGACCAGCAGCCAGATCGGCAGTGCTTGGCGCCTGGGCGTTTTCGCCGGTCTCGGACTCTTCCGAACCTTCGATCACGTTGCCATTGGCATCACGCTGACGCTCGCGACGGTTGCTGCGACGACGCTGACCACGGGAGCGGCGGCGTGGACGATCGCCTTCGGCGTTCTCCGAACCGTCTTCCGGCAGTTGCTCTTCGTTGGTGGTGGTTTCTTCTTCAGCGACGGCAGCAGCGGCCTGTTCGGCGCGCGGTTGACGCTCTTCACGCGGAGGACGTGGCGCACGTTCTTCACGTGGCTGACGGACCGGACGCTCTTCAGCGGTGGCGGCGGCAGCAACGGCCGGAGCGGCATCCAGCGGCTCGCGCAGTTCACGTACGCGTTCTTCACGCTCGCCACGCGGCTTGCGATCTTCACGCGGAGCACGTGGTGCACGTTCTTCGCGAGGCGCGCGTGGTGCGCGTTCTTCGCGGGCTACCGGTGCTTCGTCACGGGATTCGCGTGGCTCGCGGACTTCACGTGGTTCGCGCGGTTGACGCTCTTCACGCGGCTCACGTGGTGCGCGCTCTTCACGCGGTGCACGCTCTTCGCGCGGCTTGCGTTCTTCATCGCGGCGACCGTTACGGTTGCGGCTCTGCTGACGACCGTTGCGACGCTCTTCGTTGCGGGCCGGACGCTCGGTGGCTGGTTTTTCAACCACGACCGGAGCAACCGGCTCTTCCTTGGTGGCGAACAGGCTGACCAGCGACTTCACCAGGCCTTTGAACAGGCTTGGCTCTGGCGCAGCAACCGGAGCAGGTGCCGGGGCCGGAGCGGCGACTTCGGTCGGAACCGGAGCGTTGGCGCGGGCCGGAGCGGTCTTGACCGCGGCTTCCTGGCGAACCAGGGTGCGGGTCGCGGCGGCTGGCTGGACGTCTTCGACATCGGCGGCAGCGGCAGCGATTTCGTAGCTGGACTGGTTGGTTGCGGCTTCCGGGCTGTCGTCACGCAGGCGCTGAACTTCGAAGTGCGGGGTTTCGAGGTGATCGTTCGGCAGGATGACGATGCGGGCGCGAGTGCGCAGTTCGATCTTGGTGATCGAGTTGCGTTTTTCATTGAGAAGGAACGCGGCCACCGGGATTGGCACTTGAGCGCGAACTTCGGCGGTGCGGTCTTTCAGGGCTTCTTCTTCGATCAGACGCAGGATCGCCAGGGACAGCGATTCGACGTCACGGATGATGCCGGTGCCGCTGCAGCGCGGGCAGACGATGCCGCTGCTTTCGCCCAGCGAAGGACGCAGGCGCTGACGGGACATTTCCAGCAGGCCGAAGCGCGAGATGCGGCCGATCTGCACGCGGGCGCGGTCGGCTTCCAGGCATTCGCGGACTTTCTCTTCCACGGCGCGCTGGTTCTTGGCAGGGGTCATGTCGATGAAGTCGATGACGATCAGGCCGCCGATGTCGCGCAGGCGCAACTGACGGGCGATTTCTTCGGCGGCTTCAAGGTTGGTCTGCAGGGCGGTTTCTTCGATGTCGCTACCTTTGGTGGCGCGCGCCGAGTTGATGTCGATGGACACCAGGGCTTCGGTCGGATCGATGACGATGGAGCCGCCGGATGGCAGTTCGACGACGCGCTGGAAAGCGGTCTCGATCTGGCTTTCGATCTGGAAACGGTTGAACAGCGGAACGCTGTCTTCGTACAGCTTGATCTTGCTGGCGTACTGCGGCATCACCTGGCGGATGAAGGTCAGGGCTTCGTCCTGGGCTTCAACGCTGTCGATCAGCACTTCGCCGATGTCCTGGCGCAGGTAATCGCGGATGGCGCGGATGATCACGTTGCTTTCCTGGTAGATCAGGAACGGCGCGGAACGATCCAGCGAGGCTTCTTTGATGGCGGTCCACAGTTGCAGCAGGTAATCGAGGTCCCACTGCATTTCTTCGCTGCTGCGGCCAAGGCCGGCAGTGCGCACGATCAGCCCCATATCGGCCGGAGCGACCAGACCGTTCAGCGCTTCACGCAGTTCGTTGCGCTCTTCGCCTTCGATGCGACGGGAGATGCCGCCGGCACGCGGGTTGTTCGGCATCAGAACGAGGTAACGACCGGCCAGGCTGATGAAGGTGGTCAGGGCTGCGCCCTTGTTGCCACGTTCTTCTTTTTCGACCTGAACGATGACTTCCTGGCCTTCGCTCAGGACGTCCTTGATGTTGACGCGGCCTTCAGGGGCTTTCTTGAAGTATTCGCGGGAGATTTCTTTGAGGGGCAGGAAGCCGTGGCGCTCGGAGCCGAAATCGACAAAGGCAGCCTCAAGGCTTGGTTCGATGCGAGTGATGCGGCCTTTATAGATGTTGGCCTTCTTCTGCTCGCGTGCACCGGATTCGATGTCCAGGTCGTAGAGGCGCTGGCCATCTACCAGTGCAACACGCAACTCTTCGGGTTGAGTTGCGTTAATCAGCATTCTTTTCATGTAGTACCGTCGGTTTCCGGGCTGCCGGAAACGGCGTTCGGCACACACGACTTCTCACGGTCGGTGTCAGGTGCGTCGGGAGTGGTTGGCCATTCCCGTGTCCAGCGATGTCCGGCCAATTGGGCCGTTATCGCGACGTACGCGTCCTGCTTGCTGTGGCTACTTAAGCACTCAGTCAGGAGGAGGAATCAACCGGTGGCTGTGGACGAGATGAAGCGTCTTGATAAAACCTGTTGCTACACAGTCCAGCGGTTGTGCATCTCCACCCTACACGTATCCCTGATAATTCGGGTGCTGCCGCGCGCAGAATCCGCAGCGGGTTGGCATTTACCGTGAGCTCCGAAAGGGGAGGTCACGCATCATGGCTAATTCAGGCGGTGTTTCCGGAGTCTTCGCTCGGGGTCATCCGCGGCTGACTGCACTTTGTGAACTGGCCGTGAATATGGCTCGCGTGGCGAGTCAAAACTCTGCTTTGCGGCGTGATTCAGGCCTCATGTCACCTGCGCTTGTTACAGCTGCAAACTCCACCGTTACGTAGCAAAAGCCCCGTAGGACGGCCTCGCGTCCTGGTGAATTGCGTTGGTCAGGGCCGGTTTTTGACCGTGATTCCTCTGTCCAGGCCGCTTTTGGCGGCGTTCGCGACTATAGCAGCAATGATTAAGTGCTTCAATTCCATAAAAAATTGTTATTATCCGCGCCATGACGACTACTGCCCCTACGACTCCAGGCGTTCAACTGCTTGAGGTCTCGCCGGAATATGCCGGCCAACGAATCGACAATTTCCTCCTCGCCCGGCTCAAAGGCGTGCCCAAAACCTTGATTTACCGCATTTTGCGCAAGGGCGAAGTGCGCGTGAACAAAGGTCGGATCAAGCCCGAATACAAGCTGCAGGCCGGCGATATCGTGCGCGTGCCGCCAGTGCGCGTGCCTGAGCGTGACGAACCGGTGCCTTTGGCCCAAGGCCTGTTGCAGCGCCTGGAAGCCTCGATTGTCTACGAAGACAAAGCCCTGATCGTGATCAACAAGCCCGCCGGCATTGCGGTTCACGGTGGCAGCGGCCTGAATTACGGCGTTATCGAAGCCTTTCGTCAGTTGCGCCCCGATGCCAAGGAGCTCGAGCTGGTTCACCGTCTCGATCGCGACACCTCCGGCCTGCTGATGATCGCCAAGAAACGCAGCATGTTGCGTCACTTGCATGCCGCGTTGCGCGGTGACGGTGTCGACAAGCGCTACATGGCACTGGTTCGCGGCAACTGGGCGACCTCGATCAAGCAGGTCCGTGCGGCGCTCGGCAAGAGCAATCTGCGCTCCGGTGAGCGCATGGTCGAGGTCGACGAGGAGGAGGGCAAGGAGTCTGTGACCGTGTTCAAGGTCCTGCGTCGCTTCGGCGATTTTGCCACTTTGATCGAGGCCAAACCGATCACCGGTCGCACGCACCAAATCCGCGTCCACACGTTGCACGCCGGGCACTGCATTGCCGGCGACACCAAATACGGCGATGACGGTTTCAGTAAGGAAATCCGTGATCTGGGCGGCAAGCGCCTGTTCCTGCACGCCTACATGCTGACCGTGCCGCTGCCCGATGGCGGTGAACTCAAGTTGCAGGCACCAGTCGATGAAATGTGGGCCAAGACTGTGGAGCGATTGAGTGCGCCCATCTGATTACAAGCTGCTGATTTTTGATTGGGACGGCACCCTGGCCGATTCCATTCATCGGATTGTCGAGGCGATGCACTCGGCGTCCGGGCGTTCAGGTTTCGAGTTGCGTGATGATTTTGCCGTTAAAGGCATCATCGGTCTGGGCTTGCCCGAGGCGATCCGCACCTTGTATCCGGAAATCAGCGATACCGAAATGACCTTGTTTCGCGAGTATTACGCGGATCACTACATCGCTGCAGAAGCCGTGCCTTCGCCGTTGTTCGAAGGCGTAGTCGAGTCGATGGCGTCCTTTCGCGAGCAGGGCTATCACCTGGCTGTCGCGACCGGCAAAAATCGTCGCGGGCTGGATCGGGTGCTCAAGGCCAATGGCTGGGAAGATTATTTCGATATCACCCGCGCAGCCGATGAAACTGCAAGCAAGCCGCACCCTCTGATGCTGGAGCAGATCCTTGCGCATTGCGGTGTGCGTGCCGAGCAAGCGCTGATGGTCGGTGACTCGTCCTTTGATCTGTTGATGGCGCGCAATGCGGGGATGGATTCGGTGGCGGTCAGTTATGGCGCGCAATCGATCGAATCACTGCAACAGTTCGAGCCGCGACTGTCGATCGACCATTTTTCCGAATTGCACGCCTGGCTGGGGCAGCAGGCTTAATACGTTTTTGCTGGGGTGGATGGCATGACCGACGAATGGAAAGCACCGGCCAAGGCAACTGCCGACGACGGTGATGCGAAAAGCTGGAAGCTGCTGGAAAAGACCTTGCTTGCCGGCGTGCAGGAGCAGCGTCGTTCGCGGCGCTGGGGCATCTTCTTCAAGTTGCTGACCTTTGTTTATCTGTTTGTTGCACTGATCCTGTTCACGCCGTTGATGGACATGGAAAAAAGCGCCACCCGCAGTGGTAACTACACCGCACTGATCGACGTCACCGGCATGATTGCCGACAAGGAACCGGCCAGCGCCGACAATATCGTCGGCAGCCTGCGCGCGGCGTTTGAGGACAAGAAGGTCAAGGGCGTAATCCTGCGCATCAACAGTCCGGGCGGCAGTCCGGTGCAGTCGGGTTATGTGTATGACGAGATCAAGCGCCTGCGCGGCCTGCATCCCGACACCAAGCTGTACGCGGTGATTTCCGACCTGGGCGCTTCCGGTGCCTATTACATTGCCAGTGCGGCGGATCAGATTTATGCCGACAAGGCCAGTCTGGTGGGTTCCATTGGTGTGACGGCAGCCGGTTACGGCTTTGTCGGCACCATGGAAAAGCTCGGTGTCGAGCGCCGCACTTACACCTCCGGCGAGCACAAGGCGTTCCTTGATCCGTTCCAGCCGCAGAAGCCGGAAGAAACGGCGTTCTGGCAGAGTGTGCTGGATACCACGCACAAGCAGTTCATCAACAGCGTCAAGCAGGGGCGTGGTGATCGCCTGAAGGACAAGGAGCATCCGGAGCTGTTCTCCGGGCTGGTCTGGTCTGGCGAGCAGGCGCTGCCATTGGGGCTGATCGATGGTCTGGGCAATGCCAGCTCGGTGGCGCGTGACGTGATTGGCGAAAAGGAGTTGGTGGACTTCACCGTTCAGGAATCGCCGTTTGATCGCTTCTCGAAGAAGCTCGGTGCCAGCGTTGCCGAGAAACTGGCAATGTGGATGGGTTTTAACGGCCCGTCGTTGCGCTGATCGGTTGCTGCAAGGAAAAACCGGCCTGAGGGCCGGTTTTTTGTGGGTCAGGGAATTTGTACGCCTTCGATCAACAGCATGTCGATCAGGCGAATCAGTGGCAGGCCGATCAGGCTGGTGGCGTCCGGGCCTTCGGTGGATTGGAAGAGGCTTACACCCAAGCCTTCGGCCTTGAAGCTGCCGGCGCAGTCGTAGGGTTGTTCGGCGTGCAAATAGCGCTCGACGCGGGCCTGATCCAGTACGCGCATGTGCACCGTGAAAGGCACGCAGTCGACCTGGCAGTGGCCGGTCTGGCTGTTGAGCAGGGCCAGGCCGGTGAGGAAGGTCACGCTGGCGCCGCTGGCGGCCATCAGTTGTTCGCGGGCATTTTCGAAGGTGTGCGGCTTGCCGATGATGCGCTCGCCGAGTACCGCAACCTGATCGGAGCCGATGATCAGGTGAGCAGGGTGGCTGTCGGCCAAGGCTCGGGCTTTCTGTTCGGCGAGGCGCTTGACCAGCTCGATTGCCGACTCGTCCGGGCGATGGCTTTCATCGATATCCGGCGAGCTGCAGACGAACGGCAGGCGCAGGCGGCTGAGCAATTCCCGACGATAGGTCGAGCTTGAAGCGAGTAATAAAGGCAGCATTCGCATCTCCAGAGGCAGGCGGCAGATTCTAGCGGAGCCGCGCAAGTGACGGACAGGGCACAATTTCCTTTGACATGGGTGGGTGCATCCCTATAATGCTGCGCCTATGTTGAATGACCCGATTCCACCTCACGTTGACCCGCGCAAATTGGCTGACCGTGGCACCACCCTCCAAGGTGAACTGCTGCTGGCCGATTTGAAGAGACTCTGCGACCCGCTTTCCGACGATGTCGGTACGGTGCAGGCCAAATTCGTTTTTGAACGAGATGAACGTAAATCTGTGGTGATCCACAGCTTTATCGACACCGAAGTCAAAATGGTTTGCCAGCGTTGTCTTGAGCTGGTCACCCTGCCGATCCACAGCGAATGCAGTTACGCCGTGGTGAAGGAGGGTGCGAATACCCAGTCGTTACCGAAAGGTTATGACGTGCTGGAACTGGGCGAAGATCCATTGGATCTGCAGTCACTGATCGAGGAGGAGCTTTTGCTCGCCTTGCCCATTGTGCCTGCTCATCATCCGGAAGAATGCCAGCAGCCGGCGGGAGCAGATGAGCCCGAACCGAGCGAGGACGAGGTAACGCGGTCCAACCCGTTCAGTGTATTGGCGCAGTTAAAGCGTGACCCAAACGTTTAGGAGTTAATCAATTATGGCTGTTCAGCAGAACAAAAAATCCCGCTCTGCCCGTGACATGCGCCGTTCGCACGACGCTCTCGAGGCTAGCACCCTGTCTGTAGAAAAAACCACTGGTGAAGTTCACCTGCGTCACCACGTATCGCCAGAAGGCGTATACCGTGGCCGTAAAGTGATCGACAAGGGCGCTGACGAGTAATCACTTGTCCGCTCAAGTCATCGCGATTGACGCAATGGGCGGGGACTTCGGTCCCCGCAGCATTGTTCAGGCCAGCCTCGCTTGCCTTTCTGCTACACCCTCGCTGCACCTGACCCTCGTCGGTCAACCCTCCCTTCTTGAAGAACTGATCACCGGCCAATCGGCTGCCGATCGTGCGCGCCTGACAATTGTTCCGGCGTCCGAAGTCATCACCATGGACGAAAAACCTGCCCAGGCCCTGCGTGGCAAGCCGGACTCGTCGATGCGTGTCGCCCTTGAGTTGCTGCGTGATGGTAAGGTCCAGGCCTGTGTCAGTGCCGGCAATACCGGGGCACTGATGGCCCTGTCGCGATTCGTGCTCAAGACCCTGCCGGGGATTGATCGTCCGGCCATGGTCGCCGCGATCCCCACTCAGAAAGGCTACTGCCAGTTGCTTGATCTCGGCGCCAACGTCGATTGCAGTGCCGAGCATCTGTTGCAGTTTGCTGTAATGGGGTCCGTGGCGGCGCAGACGCTGGGCATTGCCCGTCCGCGCGTTGCGCTGTTGAATATCGGCACTGAAGACATCAAGGGTAATCAGCAGGTCAAGCTGGCTGCGACGTTATTGCAGGCTGCGCGGGGTATCAATTACATCGGTTTCATCGAAGGTGACGGCTTGTATCGCGGCGAGGCGGATGTGGTGGTGTGCGACGGTTTTGTCGGCAATATCCTGCTCAAGTCCAGCGAAGGCCTGGCGACGATGATCGCTGCGCGCATCGAGGCCTTGTTCAAAAAAAACCTCGCTTCCCGTGCTGTTGGTGCTCTGGCGCTGCCATTGATGAAGCGTCTACAGGCTGATCTGGCGCCGGCGCGACATAACGGCGCAAGCTTCCTCGGTTTGCAGGGCATTGTTGTGAAAAGTCACGGTTCGGCCGGGGTTCAGGGGTTTCAGAGTGCGATTCAGCGAGCGCTGATTGAGATTCAGGAGAATCTTCCCGAGCGCCTGCACGGCCGTCTGGAGGATTTGTTGTCTTAGGCGTTTTCGTCGGACAATGCTTAAATGTGACCGCCCGGTTCAAAGGGCCATCCAACTGTCAGTTTCTTGCGTCCCTCTAGCGGGATGCCATTTTTCCGACGACAAGATCATTAGGGGCTTGTTACATGTCTGCTTCCCTCGCATTCGTCTTTCCAGGACAGGGTTCGCAGTCCCTCGGCATGCTGGCCGAGCTGGGCGCGCAACATCCGCTGATCCTTGAAACTTTCAAAGAAGCATCTGATGCTCTGGGCTACGACCTGTGGGCGCTGACCCAGCAGGGCCCGGAAGAGCTGCTCAATCAAACCGACAAAACCCAACCGGCCATTCTGACCGCTTCGATCGCCCTGTGGCGTCTGTGGCTGGCTGAAGGTGGCGCGCGTCCGGCCTTTGTTGCCGGTCACAGCCTGGGTGAATACAGCGCGCTGGTCGCTGCTGGCAGCTTGAGCCTGGCCGACGCGGTAAAGCTCGTCGAGCGCCGTGGCCAATTGATGCAGGAAGCCGTACCGGCCGGGCAGGGCGGCATGGCTGCCATCCTCGGTCTGGAAGATGCTGACGTTCTCGCTGCCTGTGCCGAAGCGGCGCAAGGCGAAGTGGTCAGCGCGGTGAACTTCAACTCCCCGGGCCAGGTAGTGATCGCCGGTGCCAAGGCGGCAGTTGAACGCGCCATCGAGGGTTGCAAGGCCCGTGGCGCCAAGCGCGCCATGCCGCTGCCGGTCAGCGTGCCGTCGCACTGTGAACTGATGCGCCCGGCTGCCGAGCGCTTCGCCGAGTCCATCGCTGCCATCGACTGGCAGGCGCCGCAGATCCCTGTGGTACAGAACGTCAGCGCCCAGGTGCCGGCGGATCTGGAAACCCTCAAGCGTGATCTGCTGGAGCAACTCTACAAGCCGGTTCGCTGGGTTGAATCGGTCCAGACCCTGGCCGCCAAAGGCGCGACCAACCTGGTCGAATGTGGCCCTGGCAAAGTGCTGGCCGGTCTGAACAAACGTTGCGCCGAAGGCGTTTCGACTTCCAACCTCAATACCCCAGACGCTTTCGCTGCTGCTCGCGCAGCGGCTGTCTGAATCAGGAGAAGCTTGCATGAGTCTGCAAGGTAAAGTTGCACTGGTCACCGGCGCAAGCCGTGGCATCGGCCAGGCTATCGCACTGGAACTGGGTCGTCAGGGCGCCATCGTTGTTGGCACCGCGACTTCCGCTTCGGGCGCCGAGCGTATTGCTGCGACCCTGAAGGAAAACGGCATTCAGGGCGCAGGTTTCGAACTGAACGTCACCAGCGACGAATCGGTCACCAAGGTGCTGGCGAGCATCCAGGAGCAGTTCGGTGCGCCGGTAGCGATTCTGGTCAACAATGCCGGCATCACCCGCGATAACCTGATGATGCGCATGAAAGACGACGAGTGGTACGACGTGATCGATACCAACCTGAACAGTCTGTATCGCCTGTCCAAGGGCGTTCTGCGCGGCATGACCAAGGCGCGGTGGGGCCGAATTATCAGTATTGGCTCGGTGGTGGGTGCCATGGGCAACGCTGGCCAAGTAAACTATGCAGCCGCCAAGGCCGGTCTGGAAGGTTTCAGTCGTGCCATGGCGCGTGAAGTCGGTTCGCGTTCGATTACGGTCAACTCGGTAACCCCAGGGTTCATCGACACCGATATGACGCGCGAGCTGCCTGAAGCACAGCGTGAAGCCTTGCAGACGCAGATTCCGCTGGGCCGTCTGGGACAAGCTCAAGAGATCGCGTCCGTGGTCGCTTTTCTTGCATCCGACGGTGCGGCATACGTGACCGGGGCTACAATCCCGGTTAACGGCGGGATGTACATGTAATTCAAATGTGACGGATTGCTTCAAAAAAATGTCATACGAGCTGTCTAAAATCCGTTATAAAGCTGCAATCTATTTATAGGCAGAGGGCCGCAGGGTTTGAGGAGTGAAGCTTTCAGTTGAAAAGCTGAAAAGTCTTTCTATACACTTACCCACTGGCCAGCTGCCTGAATTTGTCCATTAGGAGTGAAAACAAGGTATGAGCACCATCGAAGAGCGCGTCAAGAAAATCGTTGCCGAGCAACTGGGTGTTAAAGAAGAAGAAGTGGTCAACACCGCTTCCTTCGTAGAAGACCTGGGTGCCGACTCCCTTGACACCGTTGAGCTGGTGATGGCTCTGGAAGAGGAATTCGAGACCGAAATCCCTGACGAAGAAGCTGAGAAGATCACTACTGTACAAGCTGCAATCGACTACGTTACCAGCCACCAGGCGTAATAGTTTGTAATCGTTGCTTGCTGTCATGGAAAAACCGCACTGCCATCATGGCGTGCGGTTTTTTCTTTAGGCCTGATGCAAAGTCGTCATTTGAAAAAGGAGAGTGCTGTGTCGCGTAGACGCGTCGTAGTCACCGGTATGGGTATGTTGTCGCCACTGGGCACGGATGTGCCGAGCAGTTGGCAGGGCATTCTGGCTGGCCGCAGTGGCATTGGTCTGATCGAACACACCGACCTTTCTGCCTATTCCACCCGCTTTGGCGGCTCGGTAAAGGGCTTCAATGTCGAGGAATACCTGTCGGTCAAGGAAGCGCGCAAGCTCGACCTGTTCATTCAGTACGGTCTGGCGGCCGGCTTTCAAGCCGTACGCAATGCCGGTCTGGAAGTCACCGATGCCAACCGTGAACGCATAGGCGTGGCCATGGGTTCGGGTATCGGCGGTCTGACCAACATCGAAGAAACCAGCCGCACCCTGCACGAGACCGGCCCGCGCCGGATTTCTCCGTTCTTTGTGCCTGGCTCGATCATCAATATGATTTCCGGTTTCCTGTCCATCCATTTGGGTGCACAGGGGCCTAACTACGCCATCGCCACGGCGTGTACCACCGGTACGCACTGCATCGGCATGGCGGCGCGCAACATCATGTACGACGAAGCCGACGTGATGATTGCCGGCGGTGCCGAGATGGCCGCGTGCGGTCTGGGCATGGGCGGCTTTGGTGCTTCCCGTGCGCTGTCGACCCGCAACGACGAGCCGACCCGCGCCAGCCGTCCGTGGGACAAGGGCCGTGACGGCTTCGTGCTGTCCGACGGTGCCGGCGCCCTGGTGCTCGAAGAACTCGAGCACGCCAAGGCCCGTGGCGCAACCATCTACGCCGAGCTGATCGGCTTCGGCACCAGTGGCGACGCCTTCCACATGACTTCGCCACCCGCCGACGGCGCCGGTGCTGCACGCTGCATCACCAACGCGCTGCGCGATGCGAAGATCAACGTCGATCAAGTGCAATACATCAACGCCCACGGCACTTCGACCCCGGCCGGCGACCTCGCTGAAGCCAACGCGATCAAGTCGGTGTTCGGTGATCACGCCTACAAGCTGGCTGTCAGCTCCACCAAGTCCATGACCGGTCACCTGCTGGGTGCGGCGGGCGCGGTCGAGGCGATCTTCAGCGTGCTGGCGATCAACAGCCAGGTGGCACCGCCGACCATCAACCTCGATGAGCCGGACGAAGGCTGCGACCTCGATTTCGTGCCGCATACCGCGCGCAACATGGACATCGATGTCGTGCTGTCCAACTCGTTCGGATTTGGCGGCACCAACGGCACGTTGGCGTTCCGTCGGTTCGCCGGCTGATGGACTGCTGGGTCGACGGTCTGCCGGCTGACGCTCTGTCGCTGAAAGATCGCGGCCTGGCTTACGGCGACGGTCTGTTCGAGACCATCGCCGTGCGAGGCGGCCAGCCGTTGCTGCTGGATCGGCATCTGACGCGTCTGGCCGACGGCTGTATGCGTCTGGCCATTGCGACGGATGTCGAGCTGATTCGCCATGAGCTGCAATCCTATGCTGCCGCGATGGGCGAGGGTGTGCTCAAGCTCATCCTCACCCGTGGCGACGGATTGCGCGGTTATGCGCCGGATCCTTCGGCGCAGGGCCGACGCATTCTGCAAGGCAATCCTCCCGCCGCTTATCCAGCGGCTCACGCCGAGCAGGGCGTTCGCCTGTTTCCGTGCAGCACGCGCCTGTCGAGGCAGCCGTTGCTCGCCGGGCTCAAACACCTCAATCGACTGGAACAGGTCATTGCCCGCGCAGAATGGCAGGACAGTGAGCATGCCGAAGGTTTGATGCTCGATCAGGCCGGTCGGGTGATCGAAGGTGTGTTCAGCAATCTGTTCCTGGTACGTGACGGTGTGCTGATTACGGCGGACCTGAAACGCTGCGGTGTGGCCGGCGTGATGCGCGCAGAAATATTGTTTCAGGCCGAGTCCCTGGGCATTCCCGTGCAAATCACCGACATCCCCCTCGAACAGCTGCAATGGGCTGATGAAGTCTTTGTCTGCAACAGCGTGTATGGCGTCTGGCCGGTACGCGCCTGTGCTGCTCTGAGCTGGCCGGTTGGCCCGCTCACCCGTAAACTGCAAACCATTGCCCGCGCGCTACTGGATGCCTGATTCGTGAGACGTAAACTTTTGCTGCTGCTGGAAACCGGACTGGTTCTGGCAGGGCTGCTGTTGGGCGCCAGCGCCTGGAAGATTCATTCGGCACTGGAACAGCCCCTGAACATTACGCAGGAAGAACTGCTGGATGTGCCCAAGGGATCCACCCCGACCCGCACTTTTCTTGGACTCGAAGCCGATGGCGTCATCAAGGACGCGTTCTGGCTGCGGGTCTATTGGCGGTTCAATCTCGCTGGCACGCCGATTCATACGGGCGAGTACCGTATGCAACCGGGCATGACCGTCAACGGCCTGATCGACCTGTGGAAGCGTGGCGATGTGGTTCAGTACAGCCTGACGCTGGTCGAAGGCTGGAATTTCCATCAAGTGCGCGCCGCGCTGGCCAAGGATGAAAAGATCGAACAGACTCTCAATGGTCTGAGTGACAGCGAGGTCATGGCCAAAATCGGTCACAAGGGTCTGTTCCCTGAAGGCCGCTTCTTCCCCGACACCTACCGCTTCGTGCGCGGTGTGACCGATACCGAACTGTTGAAAAAGGCCTTCGACCGCCTCGACGAAGTGCTGGCCAAGGAGTGGGAAAAACGCTCCGCCGAGGTGCCTTACACCGAGCCCTATCAGGCGCTGATCATGGCGTCGCTGGTGGAGAAGGAAACGGGCGTGCCTCAGGAACGTGGCCAGATTGCTGGCGTCTTCGTACGTCGCATGGCGCTGGGCATGCAGTTGCAGACCGATCCGACGGTGATCTACGGCCTGGGCGACCGCTACAACGGCAAGCTGACCCGTGCTCATCTCAAGGAAGCCACGCCGTACAACACCTACATGATTCCCGGCCTGCCGCCGACGCCGATCGCCATGGTCGGACGTGAAGCCATTCACGCGGCTCTCAATCCGGTGGATGGCACCAGCCTCTACTTCGTTGCCCGTGGCGATGGCAGCCACGTGTTCTCCGATGATCTGGACGCGCACAACAACGCGGTGCGCGAGTACCAGCTCAAGCGGCGCGCGGATTACCGCTCGAGCCCGGCGCCTGCAACAGCGCCCGAGGCCGCTCCGGAAGCCGAGGAGGCGATACCTGCCGCCTCACCCGATACTGCACCGGAATCGTTGCCGCAGCCGCCCGCTCAAGCGCCTGCACCGACGCCGGAACCGGAAGCCTCCGCTCCCCAAAACACGCAATGACTTTGATTAAGGACTGCCTGTGACTGGCTTGTTTATTACCCTGGAAGGCCCGGAAGGCGCCGGCAAAAGCACCAACCGCGAATACCTCGCCGAGCGCCTGCGCGCCGCCGGTATCGAAGTGGTGCTGACCCGCGAGCCCGGCGGTACGCCGCTGGCCGAGCGCATTCGTGAGGTGTTGCTGGCCCCGGTCGACGAAGTGATGAACCCGGACACCGAGCTGTTGCTGGTGTTCGCCGCCCGTGCCCAGCATCTGGCTGAAGTCATTCGCCCGGCGCTGGCCCGTGGTGCGGTGGTGCTGTGTGACCGTTTCACCGATTCGACTTACGCCTATCAGGGCGGTGGTCGCGGCTTGTCGCTGGAGCGCATCGCGGCGCTGGAGACTTTCGTGCAGGGCGACCTGCGTCCCGACCTGACGCTGATTTTCGATCTGCCGGTGGAAATCGGCCTCGCTCGCGCCAGCGCTCGGGGTCGTCTGGATCGTTTCGAGCTGGAAGGCCGTGAGTTTTTCGAGGCCGTGCGCAGTGCATTCCTCAAGCGCGCGGAAGCCGATCCGGCGCGCTACGTGCGGATCGATGCCGGTCAGCCGTTGGCCAAGGTTCAACAATCGCTGGATACCCTGATTCCGAACTTGCTGGAGCTGAGCCGTGGCTGAGGCCTATCCGTGGCAGGACAGCCTCTGGCAGCAACTGGCCGGGCGCACTCAGCACGCTCACGCGTATCTGCTGCACGGGCCGGCCGGGATCGGCAAGCGCGCGCTGGCCGAACGACTGATGGCCAGTCTGCTGTGCCAGCGTCCGACGCCTGAAGCCTGCGGTGAGTGCAAATCCTGCCTGCTGCTCAAGGCCGGCAGCCACCCGGACAATTACATTCTCGAACCGGAAGAAGCGGACAAGGCGATCAAGGTCGATCAGGTGCGCGATCTGGTCAGTTTCGTGGTGCAGACCGCGCAACTGGGCGGGCGCAAGGTGGTGCTGATCGAGCCGGTGGAGTCGATGAACATCAACGCCGCCAACGCCTTGCTCAAGAGCCTTGAAGAGCCGTCCGGCGATACCGTGCTGTTATTGGTCAGCCACCAGCCGAGCCGGTTGTTGCCGACCATCAAAAGCCGCTGCGTGCAGCAGGCCTGCCCGCTGCCGAGCGAATCCATGAGTCTGCAGTGGCTGGCTCAGGCACTGCCGGAATGCTCCGAAGACGAACGTGTCGAACTGTTGACCCTGGCCGCCGGTTCGCCGTTGGCCGCCGTCACGTTGCAGGGGCAGGGCGTGCGTGAACAGCGCGCGCAGGTGGTGGAAGGCGTGAAGAAGCTGCTCAAGCAGCAACAATCGCCGACGCAACTGGCCGAGGAGTGGAAAAACATTCCGATGCTGCGTCTGTTCGACTGGTTCTGCGACTGGTCGAGCCTGATCCTGCGCTATCAGTTGACCCAGGATGAATCGGGTCTCGGCCTGACCGACATGCGCAAGGTCGTGCAATATCTGGCGCAGAAAAGTGCCCAGGCTAAAGTGCTGGATATTCAGGACTGGATTCTCGCCCAGCGCCAGAAAGTCCTGAGCAAGGCCAACCTCAATGCGGCGTTGCTGCTGGAAGCGTTGTTGGTGCAATGGGCGAGCTTGCCTGGTCAAAGATAAGAACGTGTACCTAGACTCTGAGCATCAGCAGTGGAGGTCAACATGAATGAACCTGTCAGCCCGGGGCCGCGCAACGGCATCTTGTCCCTGACCATCAAGGACAAGTCGGTCCTCTACGCCGCCTACATGCCGTTCATCAAGAACGGCGGCCTGTTCATCCCGACCAACAAGAACTACAAGTTGGGCGACGAGGTGTTCATGCTGCTGAACCTGATGGACGAGGCGGAGAAGATTCCGGTGGCCGGCAAAGTCGCCTGGATCACCCCCAAAGGCGCGCAGGGCAACCGCGCGGCCGGCGTCGGCGTGCAATTCAACGATGGCGACAACACCGCCCGCAGTCGCATCGAAACTCATCTGGCCGGAGCCCTGAAATCCGACCGTCCCACTCATACGATGTAAGTTGCAGTCCTTTTTATGCTCGTAGATTCCCATTGTCACCTTGATCGCCTCGACCTCGCCGCTCACGACGGTTCCCTGGATGCCGCGCTGGATGCGGCCCGCGAACGCGGCGTCGGGCATTTCCTGTGCATCGGCGTCAGCGCCGACAACGCGGCCGACGTCAAAGCCCTGGCCGAGCGTTACGACGATGTCGATTGTTCGGTCGGCGTGCATCCGCTGGATGTGCAGCCGGGCGCGGCGCCGGCGCTGGACTGGCTGCTGCATGAGCTCAATCACCCGAAAGTGGTGGCGATCGGTGAAACCGGTCTGGACTATCACTACGAGCCGGAAGCCGCCGAGTTACAGCAGGAATCGTTCCGTCTGCACCTGCAAGCCGCGCAGCAGACCGGCAAACCGGTGATCATCCACACCCGTGGCGCCCGTGCCGACACGCTCGAGTTGTTGCGCGAAGCCGCGTTGCCCCAGGCCGGTGTGCTGCATTGCTTCACCGAAGACTGGGACATGGCCAAGGCAGCGCTGGACATGGGTTATTACATTTCCCTGTCGGGCGTCGTCACCTTCCGCAATGCCGATGCGTTGCGCGATGTAGCGAGCAAGGTTCCGGTCGATCGCCTGCTGGTGGAAACCGATTCACCGTACCTGGCGCCGATCCCGTATCGCGGCAAGCCGAACCTGCCGCAATACGTGCGGGAAGTGGCAGAGTTTCTGGCGATGCTGCGCGGCGAGAACTACGAGCGTTTTGCCGAGCAGACTACCGAGAACTTCAAGCGACTGTTTCCAATGGCGAATGTAAAAGCCTGAATCGCAGGCAAAAAAAACCCGGGTTCTGGGGGGTGAATCCGGGTTAAGACCATTAGGAGTAAAACAAAGGCACGCGGTCCCTTGGTACCTTTACCGGCGCGACACTTGGGGGAGATGTCGCCCGACAGTTCAAGTATTGATCAGTCTGGCGCCGAGTCCAGTTGGCTGGCCGGGGTTTTTAAACAAATTTGGAATACGTTCGCTTCGGTTATGTTCTCATTCCCCTCGAAACGTTCGTGAAATGAACAAGAAACACAGATATGGTCGGATGATCCGTGCATTTTTGCGCGAGTTAGGCATAATACGCGGCTTCGAATTTTGACCCCTACAGACCTTTTCTTATGCACAAAGAACCTCGTAAGGTCCGTGAGTTTCGTCGCCGCGAGCAAGAAATTCTCGATACCGCGCTCAAGCTGTTCCTCGAACAAGGTGAAGACAGTGTCACCGTCGAGATGATTGCTGATGCCGTGGGTATCGGCAAAGGCACGATCTACAAGCACTTCAAGTCCAAGGCCGAAATCTATCTGCGCCTGATGCTCGATTACGAGCGCGACTTGAACGAGCTGTTGCACTCGGCCGATGTCGACAAGGACAAGGAAGCGCTGTCCCGTGCCTACTTTGAATTCCGCATGCGCGACCCGCAGCGCTATCGCCTGTTCGATCGCCTGGAAGAGAAGGTGGTCAAGGGCAATCAGGTGCCCGAGATGGTCGAGGAGTTGCACAAGATCCGTGCCTCGAACTTCGAACGCCTGACGCTGCTCATCAAGGGCCGCATCAGTGAAGGCAAGCTCGAAGACGTGCCGCCGTACTTCCACTACTGCGCATCCTGGGCGCTGGTGCACGGCGCGGTGGCGCTGTATCACTCGCCGTTCTGGAGCAATGTGCTGGAAGATCAGGAAGGTTTCTTCCAGTTCCTGATGGATATCGGCGTGCGCATGGGCAACAAGCGCAAGCGCGACCCTGAAACGCCAAGCAGCTGAATCATTCAGTTGCCTTATGCGCCGTGTTTTTCGCTACATGGCGCAGTACCGCAGGAATATACTCAGGCATAGGGCTTGCTAAAACTTGAATTGTGAGTCAAGTTTTAGCCGCTCGATTTTCCATCGCCGGAGTGCTTCATGATCGTTGACCGTCAAGGCAGGCGTTTTCGCAATTTGCGGATCAGTCTGACTTCAGCCTGCAATTACGCCTGTACCTACTGCGTGCCCAACGGCAAGCGGCTGGTGGCTGCGCAGGATGAACTGTCGGCCGAGGCCATGGCGCGTGGCGTAGCCTATCTGATCGAAGCCGCGGGCATCGAGCGTCTGCGCATCACCGGCGGCGAGCCGCTGGTCAGCCCCAAACTCGAATCTTTCATGAGCGCCGTCGGCAGGATGGGCCTGGAAGACATCAGCCTGACCACCAACGGCCAGCTCCTGGCGAAAAAACTTCCGCTGCTGGTCGATGCCGGCCTGCGGCGCATCAACGTTTCCCTCGATACCCTGGACGCCGGCGCGTTCCGCAGCATCGCCCGTGGCGGCGATCTGGCCACCGTGCTGGATGGCATGGATCAGGCGGCAGCGGCGGGGATGAAGATCAAGGTCAACATGGTGCCGTTACGCGGGCAGAACCTCGACCAGGTGCTGCCGCTGCTCGATTACTGCCTTGAACGCGGCTTTGAGCTGCGCTTCATCGAGCTGATGCGCATGGGCCACCTGGCCACTGATTCCAACGCCTTTCTGCAGCAGTTCGTCAGTCTGCAACAGCTGCTGAGCCTGATCGGCGAACATTACGAGTACGCGCAAACCGACGCTCCGGTGGATGCCACGGCAGTTCGCTATGCGATTCCCGGTCTGGGCAATTTCGGCGTGATCGCCAACGAAAGCGTGCCGTTCTGCCGAACCTGTTCGCGCCTGCGCCTGTCGTCCACCGGATGGCTGCATGGCTGCCTGTCGTCGAGCAACCGCCACTACGTCGGAGACCTGCTCGACAAACCACGTCATGAGGCGCTGCCGGCGTTGCAGCGACTGCTGGTCAAGGCGCTGGGCGACAAGCAGGAGGTCGCGTTCTCCGGCGGCGCGACCGTCATGAAGATCATCGGCGGCTAAGCATCCCGCCACAAAAAGTCCTGTTTCAAAGCGGATACCTGCACATTTCCAAGGACTGGCGCAAAAGCTGCATCCTACGGCCATTCGCCGGTTTTCCGTCACCGGCTTCTGGAGGATTAGGATGCGTAGCCTGGTTTTGCTGCTGGCCGTTTTGGCGCTGGGCGGCTGTATGACTGTCAGTGACATGGCCGAAGGGACTCGCTACCAGATGAGCGACGCGGGCTTGCTGGATCACAGCGACAGCCGTCGCGTAAACAATTTCCGCATTCAGCCGGATTCGTTCATCTACATCGCGCAAGGCTCGTTCGCGCCGCCGGGTGGTTCTTACCCGCGTCCCAATGTCGTCGCCGAAGAGGCCTTCAAGGGTTTCGTCGAATATTTCCCGATGGTCCGCCGCGCACGCGCGCCGGAAGGCCTCGACCAGGCAATGGGCGAAGCGCGCGACGCCGGTGCCCACTACCTGCTGTACACCCGTTTCGCCAAGGCCGACGACCGCATCGGCAACTCCGATGAATGGCTGGATCAGGAAGCTGTGGATCGTCTCGGTATCGACGGTGGCGTGATTCAGATCATGTTGATCGAGACCAGCACCCAGTATTTGATTGATACTGCACGGATCAAGAGTCGTGGCGGTTTACTGACGTTCCACGACAACAAGCCCGAAGACCTGATCGGCCCACCGCTTGCGCAGTACGCGCGCAGCCTGCTGGGCGTCGGGGACCAGTAATTCAAGGAGTACGCCATGAGTGGCCCGCAAAAAGCCAATGACCTGCTGGGGCAAATCCCCAAAACCAAAGGCTTGCCGCCGGTGCACTTGTGGAACCCGGATTTCTGCGGCGACATCGACATGCGCATCGCCCGCGACGGCACCTGGTACTACTTGGGTACGCCGATCGGGCGCAAGCCGATGGTCAAGCTGTTCTCCACCATCATCCGCCGCGATGGCGATGACTATTTCCTGATTACCCCGGTTGAGAAGGTCGGGATCAAAGTGGATGACGCGCCATTCGTGGCGATTGCCGTCGAGGTGGAAGGCGAGGGTGAAACGCAAGTGCTGCGCTTTACCACCAACGTCGATGAAACAACGGAAGCCGGCCCGGAGCATCCGATCCGGGTCGAGATCGATCCAGCGACGCAGGAACCTGCGCCTTACGTGCATGTACGCACCAATCTCGAAGCGCTGATCCATCGCAATGTTTTCTACCAATTGGTCGAGATGGCAGTCAGCCGTGAAATCGATGGTCAGCGCTGGCTGGGCGTCTGGAGCGGCGGCGAGTTCTTCCGCATCGGCCTCGAACCTTAAAAAAACCGCAGTCTGTGAAAGCAGGCTGCGGTTTTTTGTCGTTGACTCTCAATCATATGATGATTAGCGTAGGCACCCACAGCGAATGGCTTCGGGGTGTCCATGTCGAGCAGTTTTCACGCATCAACGGTTGACTGGCTGGGCGCCTGGATTGCTGCCGGCCAGGTGAAACCGGGGCAGGCGATCAAGGTCGAGGCCGATCTGGGCGAGCAGCTCGGGGTCAGCCGCACCGTGATCCGCGAAGCCATCAAGACCCTGGTCGCCAAAGGCATGCTCGAAGTCGGGCCGAAAGTCGGCACGCGGGTGCTGCCGATCAAGCGCTGGAACCTGTTCGATCCGCAAGTCGTGGGCTGGCTGTCGCGCAGCGGCCTGCCGGAAAACTTCGTCGATGACCTGCTCGACCTGCGCCGCACCATCGAACCGATGGCGGTGCGCTGGGCCTGCGAGCGGGCGACCGTTGAACAGGTGCAAGCCGTGCAGCAGGCCTACAACGCGCTGGAACGGGCGGTCGACAGCGGCATCGATTACAACCGCGCCGACCAGTTCTTCCACGAATGCATTCTCGCCGCCAGCCACAATCAATTCATCGAGCAAATGGTGCCGGCCCTCGGTGCGCTGCTCGCCGTGTCCTTCGAAGTCTCGGCGGCTGATCCCGACGAATTGCGCCGCACACTGCCCATTCACAAAGACATGGCCGACGCCATTGCCGCCCGGGATGCCGCGCGCGGGGTGTGGGCCTGCATGACCCTGATCGACAATGCCGACCTGGCCATCAAGCGGTTTTACCCGCAGGTGATGGCCGACAAGAAAGCCAGCTGACAAAAACAACAAGACAGGAGGTTGCATGACGTGGACTGCGGTGACAGAACATCGGGCGCAACTGGGTGAAGGCCCGTTCTGGGACGCGCCAACCCAGGCGCTGTACTGGGTGGACATCGCCGGCAGGCAGGCGCTGCGGCTGATCGGGCAGAACGTGCAGATCTGGCAGATGCCGGAGCACGTCTCGGCGTTCATTCCCTGCGCCAGCGGCGACGCGCTGGTGACCCTGAGCAGCGGCGTCTACCGGCTCGATCTGGATTCCCCCGGACTTGAGCCGCGACTGACGCTGTTCTGCGTCGCTGATCCGCAGCCGGGCAATCGTGCCAACGAAGCGCGTTGCGATGGCCAGGGTCGCTTGTGGCTCGGCACCATGCAAAACAACATCGGCGAGCAGGGCGAGGATCTGCCGATCACCCGTCGTTCCGGCGGTCTGTTCCGGATTGATCCGGATAAGAGGGTCACGCCATTGCTGCGCGGCCTGGGCATTCCCAACACGCTGCTCTGGAGCGACGACGGCACCACGCTGCTGTTCGGCGACAGCCTCGACAGCACCTTGTACCGCTATTTTATTCACACCGACGGCAACCTCGACACCGCCCAGCCCTGGTACAGCGCCGATCAGAACGGCGGCCCGGACGGTTCGGCGATGGACGCCGAAGGCTGCGTGTGGAACGCCCGCTGGGACGGCAGCTGCCTGCTGCGCCTGACGCCGGATGGCCAGATTGACCGCAAGATCGACCTGCCGATCAGTCGTCCGACCAGTTGCGTATTCGGCGGCGCCGACCTGAAAACCCTGTACATCACCAGCGCCAAAAGTCCGCTGAATCATCCGCTGGACGGCGCCGTACTGTCACTGCAAGTGGATGTCGCCGGAAAGCTCTGTACGCGATTCGCCAGTTAAATCCCAAAATATGGGATGCAAAATTATATATTGAGATTATTTGGCGGTCGGGTTTATAGTCGGCTCCAGCAGTAACACGCACTCACACTTAAAAAGAACAAAACAGGTGAAGTGATGCAGCGAATTTTCATCGCACTCCACAGCGGAGTCAGCGCTTCCGGCCGTTTCGGTACCGCGGCGTGCGCGCGCCTGTTTTGTTCCATAAGCCTTCCAGACCGGACATCGTCAGATGCCCGGTTTTTTTATGCTTTCGAACAGGAGTCCTGATTCATGGCTGAACCTCTGTCCCTGCCACCGGTGCCCGAGCCACCAAAAGGCGAGCGTCTGAAAAACAAGGTTGTGTTGCTGACCGGCGCCGCCCAAGGCATCGGCGAAGCAATCGTCGCGACCTTCGCCTCGCAGCAGGCCAAACTGGTGATCAGCGATATCCAGGCCGAAAAGGTCGAGAAAGTCGCCGCCCACTGGCGCGAGCAGGGCGCCGATGTACAAGCGATCAAGGCCGATGTATCGCGTCAGCAGGATCTGCATGCCATGGCCAAACTGGCCATCGAGCTGCACGGTCGCATCGATGTGCTGGTGAATTGCGCCGGGGTCAACGTATTCCGTGATCCGCTGGAAATGACCGAAGAAGACTGGAAACGCTGCTTCGCCATCGACCTCGACGGCGCCTGGTATGGCTGCAAGGCCGTGCTGCCGCAGATGATCGAACAGGGTGTCGGCAGCATCATCAACATCGCCTCGACCCATTCGACGAACATCATTCCCGGCTGCTTCCCGTACCCGGTGGCCAAGCATGGCCTGCTCGGCCTGACCCGCGCGCTGGGCATCGAGTACGCGCCGAAGGGTATTCGGGTCAACGCGATTGCGCCGGGCTACATCGAAACCCAGCTCAACGTCGATTACTGGAACGGCTTCGCCGACCCACACGCCGAACGCCAGCGCGCTTTCGATCTGCATCCACCGAAACGCATCGGCCAGCCGATTGAAGTGGCGATGACCGCCGTGTTTCTGGCCAGCGATGAAGCGCCGTTCATCAATGCCTCGTGCATCACCATCGATGGTGGTCGCTCGGTGATGTACCACGACTGAGAAAAGCGGATTTCAGGCGGAAAGGTCCGCCTGAAATTCAATCATCATACGATATGACTATTGTCGTCATGATTCGCAGGAAACGCTTCGACCGCTTTAACGTTTTTCAAATAACGCTCAAGAAAAATAACAAGGAGTCTGCTTATGAAACGTCGTTTCGGGATTCGTACCCTGTGCAGTACCGCGCTGGCGGTTACTGCGTTCAGCCTGAGCAGTTCGCTGCTGGCCGCCGATCCGGTGAAGATCGGTTTCCTGGTCAAGCAGGCCGAAGAGCCGTGGTTCCAGACTGAATGGGCCTTCGCCGAGAAAGCTGCCAAGGACAAAGGCTTCGAACTGATCAAGATCGCCGTGCCGGACGGCGAGAAAACCCTTTCTGCCATCGATAGCCTCGCGGCCAACGGCGCCAAGGGCTTCGTCATCTGCCCGCCGGACGTATCGCTCGGCCCGGCGATCATGGCCAAGGCCAAGCTCAATGACCTGAAAGTGATCGCCGTCGACGACCGCTTCGTCGATGCCAATGGCAAATTCATGGAAGACGTGCCGTACCTCGGCATGGCTGCCTTCGAAGTCGGCCAGAAGCAGGGCGCCGCCATGGCCGCCGAGGCGAAAAAGCGTAACTGGGACTGGAAAGACACCTACGCGGTGGTCAACACCTACAACGAACTCGACACCGGCAAGAAGCGCACCGACGGCTCGATGAAGGCGCTGGAAGATGCGGGCATGCCGAAAGATCACATTCTGACTGCCGCTCTGAAAACCCTCGACGTACCGGGCAGCATGGACGCCACCAACTCGGCGCTGGTCAAGCTGCCGGGCGCGGCGAAGAACCTGATCATCGGCGGCATGAACGACAACACCGTGCTCGGCGGCGTGCGCGCCACCGAAGCCGCCGGGTTTGCCGCGACCAACGTGATCGGTATCGGCATCAACGGCACCGACGCCATCGGCGAACTGAAAAAGCCCAACAGTGGCTTCTACGGTTCGATGCTGCCGAGCCCGCACATCGAAGGCTACAAGACCGCCGAGATGATGTACGAGTGGGTCACCACCGGCAAGGAACCGCCGAAGTACACCGCGATGGACGACGTCACCCTGATCACCCGCGACAACTTCAAGCAGGAGCTGGAGAAGATCGGCCTGTGGAACTGACGGCAGCGGCGGCCCGGGCAGCCGGGCCGCTTGAACGGTGTGATGAGGTGGCTTAAATGCACGCGCAAGTACAGACACAAGAACACAGCGCCAGCGGCAGCCTGCGTTTCAACGGGATCGGCAAGACCTTCCCGGGCGTGAAGGCGCTGGACGGCATCAGTTTCGTCGCTCACCCCGGACAGGTTCACGCCTTGATGGGCGAGAACGGCGCCGGCAAATCGACCCTGCTGAAAATCCTCGGCGGCGCCTACATTCCGAGCAGCGGCGAGCTGCAGATCGGCGAGCGGACGATGGCGTTCAAGTCCACCGCCGACAGCATCGGCAGCGGCGTGGCGGTGATTCACCAGGAGTTGCATCTGGTGCCGGAAATGACCGTGGCCGAGAACCTGTTCCTCGGTCACCTGCCGGCCAGCTTCGGCCTGATCAATCGCGGCGCGCTGCGCCAGCAGGCATTGGCATGCCTCAAAGGCCTGGCCGATGAAATCGACCCGCAGACCAAGGTCGGACGCCTGTCCCTCGGTCAGCGGCAACTGGTGGAAATCGCCAAGGCGCTGTCCCGTGGCGCCCATGTGATTGCTTTTGACGAACCGACCAGCAGCCTCTCGGCGCGGGAAATCGACCGGTTGATGGCGATCATCGGTCGGCTGCGCGACGAGGGCAAAGTGGTGCTCTACGTCTCCCACCGCATGGAAGAAGTGTTCCGCATCTGCGACGCGGTGACGGTGTTCAAGGATGGTCGCTACGTGCGCACCTTCGACGACATGAGCCAGCTGACCCACGATCAACTGGTGACCTGCATGGTCGGGCGCGACATTCAGGACATCTACGATTATCGCGGTCGCCCGCGCGGTGCCGTGGCGCTGAGAGTCGATGGCTTGCTCGGCCCGGGCCTGCGTGAGCCGATCAGTTTCGATGCGCACAAAGGCGAGATTCTGGGCCTGTTCGGACTGGTCGGGGCCGGGCGCACCGAGCTGTTCCGGCTGCTCAGCGGTCTGGAGCGCAACACCGCCGGACGCCTGGAATTGCGCGGCCATGAACTGAAACTGCGTTCGCCACGCGATGCGATTGCTGCCGGGATTCTGTTGTGCCCGGAAGACCGCAAGAAGGAAGGCATCATCCCGCTCGCCAGCGTCGCCGAGAACATCAACATCAGTGCGCGCGGTGCGCATTCCGGGCTCGGCTGCCTGCTGCGCGGGATCTGGGAAAAGGGCAACGCCGAGAAACAGATCAAGGCCCTGAAAGTGAAAACGCCCCATGCCGGGCAACAGATCAAGTTCCTGTCCGGCGGCAATCAGCAGAAAGCCATTCTCGGTCGCTGGCTGTCGATGCCGATGAAAGTGCTGCTGCTCGACGAGCCGACCCGGGGCATCGACATCGGTGCCAAGGCCGAGATCTACCAGATCATCCATAACCTGGCCGCCGACGGTATTTCGGTGATCGTGGTGTCCAGCGATCTGATGGAAGTCATGGGTATTTCCGACCGCATTCTGGTGCTGTGCGAGGGCGCCCTGCGTGGCGAAGTCAGCCGCGACCAGGCCAACGAATCCAACCTGCTGCAACTGGCTTTGCCGCGCCAACGCGCTGACGGCGTGGCGAACTGAGAGGTGACTATGATGACAACCCAAAACGAAACCCTGCCGACCGAGCGCAAACCTCTGGATATGCGGCGCTTCCTCGATGACTGGGTGATGCTGCTGGCGGCGGTGGGCATTTTTGTCGCCTGCACCCTGCTGATCGACAACTTCCTTTCGCCGCTGAACATGCGTGGCCTGGGTCTGGCGATCTCCACTACCGGGATCGCCGCGTGCACCATGTTGTATTGCCTGGCGTCGGGGCATTTCGACTTGTCGGTAGGCTCGGTAATCGCCTGCGCCGGGGTGGTGGCGGCGGTGGTGATGCGCGACACCAACAGCGTGTTTCTCGGTGTCAGCGCGGCGCTGGTGATGGGCCTGATCGTCGGCTTGATCAACGGCATCGTGATCGCCAAGTTGCGGGTCAACGCGTTGATTACGACGCTGGCGACCATGCAGATCGTCCGTGGCCTGGCCTACATCTTTGCCAACGGCAAAGCGGTGGGCGTGTCCCAGGAATCGTTCTTCGTGTTCGGCAACGGCCAGTTGTTCGGCGTGCCGGTGCCGATCCTGATCACCATCGTCTGCTTTCTGTTTTTTGGCTGGCTGCTGAACTACACGACCTACGGGCGCAACACCATGGCCATCGGCGGCAACCAGGAAGCGGCGCTGCTGGCGGGGGTGAATGTTGACCGTACGAAGATCATCATCTTTGCGGTGCACGGGGTTATTGGTGCGTTGGCGGGGGTGATTCTGGCGTCGCGGATGACTTCAGGGCAGCCGATGATCGGGCAGGGTTTTGAGCTGACGGTGATTTCGGCTTGCGTACTGGGCGGGGTGTCGTTGAGCGGCGGGATCGGGATGATCCGGCATGTGATTGCCGGGGTCTTGATTCTGGCGATTATCGAGAATGCGATGAATCTGAAGAATATCGACACGTTTTATCAGTATGTGATTCGTGGGTCGATTTTGTTGTTGGCTGTTGTCATTGACCGTCTGAAACAGCGCTGAGATCAAAAGCTCCCTCACCCCCCGCCCTCTCCCTGTATGTACCTGAGACATGGTGAACACCTGTCCACCATGTCTCCGGTACATACACTCCCGGAGGGAGAGGGAGCTGACCGAGGTGTCTTGCGCTCTACATTGACCTGAAGAATTCAGTCGATTATGGATTCAGCGAGCGGGCTCAGGTCGGCGTATCTCCCAAATATCCCCCATTCAGTTCCCTCTCCCTCCGGGAGAGGGCTAGGCGGGGTAAAGACCGGGTACATCCTTTACGTTTGAGACCGGGGACATGGTTTACAGGTATCAATCATGGTCAGGAGGTGCTGACCATGCCCTGGAATCAAGA
>NZ_NEJA01000008.1:0-332853 GCF_002112915.1 Pseudomonas sp. B34(2017)
CGTTACACGCTGCTGTCAACACCTCTTTTTCTCCGCTTTCGACCGAGAAGATCGAACCGTTGAAAGCACCAGAAAACCGGCATTTCCAACTCCTTCCAGACTTCGATGAACTGAAGCGATCCACTATCGAAACTTACTTAACTCATTGAATCTCAAGGAGTTTTCCGTTTCGACTGCGCCGGAAGTGGGGCGAATTATAGAGACTCAGAATCTGCCGTCAACACTTAATTTCGCTTTTCCTGAAAAACCTGCTTTTTACCCATCAAACGCGGGATCCGGCGGGTCAAGGGAGGAATCCGCAGCGCCAAAAGGAAAACACCTATAAAGGCATAGACTGCCCACTCCTTAAGATCGGCGCGCACGATCCACAACATATGCAGCAATCCCAACCCGAGAATCACATACACCAACCGGTGCAGCTTCTTCCAGCGGGTACCTAAACGGCGCTGGCTGTATCGGTTGGAGGTAACCGCCAATGCCAACAATCCCAGAAAACCCAGAGCACCCACAATGATGTAGGGACGCTTGCGCAGCTCGACACCCAGTTGCGACCAGTCGAAACCGAGAATGAACGCCATATAGCTGCAAAGATGCAGAACCACATAGGCAAAACACCAGAGCCCCAACTGACGGCGCACGGCAATCCACCCGGCCCACCCCGTAAGTTTCTGCAGCGGCGTCATACTCAGGGTGATCAACAGCAATACCAATGTCCCAAGCCCTAGCCGATCAACCAGGACTTTCCCCGGATCGGGTCCAAGCAGATCCGCAAAAGCCTGATAGAACCAGAACAGCGGCCAGATCGCCGCAGCCAGGAAAACACCTACGCGCCAGATCGGATATCGCATCAATAGTTCTTCCGCAGATCGAGCCCTGTATATAAAGAAGCGACCTCGTCCGCATAGCCGTTGAACATCTGCGTATCACGCACATTCGGCTTGAACAGGCTGTTGGGCAACCGCCTCTCCCGCGCCTGGGTCCAACGTGGATGGTCGACCGTAGGGTTCACATTCGCATAAAACCCGTACTCATCCGCCGCAATGCTCTGCCAGGTCGTCTTTGGCTGCTCGCTGACCAGACTGATCCGCACGATGGATTTGACGCTCTTGAATCCGTACTTCCAGGGCACCACCAGACGCAAAGGCGCACCATTCTGATTTGGCAATTCGCGGCCATACATACCTACCGCAAGAATCGCCAAGGGATTCATCGCCTCATCCAGGCGCAAACCTTCAACATAGGGCCAGTCGATCAGGGCAAATCCCGAACGCTGTCCGGGCATGCTCTTGGGATCCTGCAAGGTTTCGAAGCGAATGTATTTGGCATTGGAAGTGGGCTCTACCTGCTTCAACAACGCCGAGATGGGGAAACCGATCCAGGGAATCACCATCGACCACGCTTCGACACAACGAAGACGGTAGATGCGCTCTTCCAGCTGGTAAGGTTTCATGAAGTCTTCCAGAGCATAACGCCCCGGCTTACCCACCTCCCCGTCCACGACAACACTCCACGGTTCGGTTTTCAACGACCCGGCATTGGCCGCCGGGTCGCCCTTGTCGGTACCGAATTCATAGAAGTTGTTGTAATGGGTCGCGTCTTTGAAAGGTGTGATCGCCTCATCCTTGACGTTCACCGCTCCCCATTTGACAGAAGGCAGTTTCTCGGCAAACCAGGCGGGCGCCTTTCCGGCTTCGACATCGGCATAGCGGGCGGCCTCTTCGGCACTGGCCCAGCGCGGCAGACTGCTCATGGCCAACCCGGCCGCAGTTGCTCCGAGCAATTGTCGGCGAGAGAGATAAATGGATTCAGGCGTGACGTCCGACTCATGGCAGTCGGACGCTTTGGGGACTTTGATCAGCATGGCAACTCCGCAGCTTTGGAGGACAGATGCACCATAGACTGCGGAGTATGAGGGAAATTACATCACTCGGCGTGTTTGTGACGACGAAGATGCAACAGATACTGCACCGGGCCCGACGCGGCATAAGCGAGGAACACCAGCAGCAGAATGCGAGGCGGATCGCTGAACACCACGGCAAACACCAGCACCACCGCCAGAATCGCCACGAAAGGCACGCGCCCCTTCAGATCCAGCTCCTTGAAGCTGTTGTACTTGATGTTGCTGACCATCAGCATGCCGGCGGCGGCCACCATCAGCGCAACCAGGAATGACATCTTCGAACCCTGGATCCCGTAATCGCTGAACGCCCAGACAATCCCCGCAACCACACCGGCAGCCGCCGGGCTGGCAAGACCGATGAAGTAGCGCTTGTCGGCGGTCCCCACCTGAGTGTTGAAACGCGCCAGACGCAACGCCGCACCCGCCACATAGATGAAGGCAACCATCCAGCCGACCTTGCCCATGTCACCCAGTGCCCAGCCGAAAGCCAGAAGCGCCGGCGCGACACCGAAAGCAACCATGTCCGACAACGAGTCGTACTCGGCACCGAACGCACTTTGGGTATTCGTCATGCGTGCCACGCGACCATCAAGGCCGTCGAGCACCATGGCGACGAAAATCGCGATGGCGGCAAAGGCGAAATACTTGCTCGCATTCGCCGCGTCCCCGGCACTCAAGGCAGCCTGGGCACTCATCGAGTTGATGATGGAATAGAACCCCGCGAACAGATTCGCAGTGGTGAACAGATTCGGCAGAAGATAGATACCGCGATGCCGGACTTTACGGCCTTCTGCGTCATGCCCTTCTTCGATGTGCTCATCGATGGGCAGCAGGCTTTCGGCGTCTGAAGCCTGGTTCGGCTCTTCGGGACGTTCGCTCATGGACAGTACCTTGCAACGGATTGGACATTTTCGACAGGTGTCTGGGACGACGGTTCGGCCACAAACGATGCAGCTTTATACCAGAACCGCCCGCCCATACGAAAAAACGCGGCCGAGGCCGCGTTTTTTCATACAAGGTTCGACGACTTAGTTTTTGGCTTTGTCGACGATCTTGTTGGCACCGATCCACGGCATCATGGAGCGCAGCTGCTCGCCGATGATTTCGATACCGTGAGCGGCGTTGTTACGACGCTTGGCGGTCATCGAAGGGTAGCCGGTTGCGCCTTCGCTGATGAACATTTTGGCGTATTCGCCGTCCTGAATACGTTTCAGGGCGTTGCGCATGGCCTGACGGGATTCGGCGTTGATCACTTCCGGACCAGTCACGTATTCGCCGTACTCAGCGTTGTTGGAGATCGAGTAGTTCATGTTGGCGATACCGCCCTCGTACATGAGGTCAACGATCAGCTTCAGTTCGTGCAGGCACTCGAAGTAGGCCATTTCCGGCGCGTAGCCAGCTTCAACCAGAGTTTCGAAACCGGCTTTTACCAGTTCAACGGTACCGCCGCACAGAACGGCTTGTTCGCCGAACAGGTCGGTTTCGGTCTCGTCCTTGAAGGTGGTTTCGATGATGCCGGTACGACCGCCACCCACGCCGGCGGCGTAGGACAGCGCGACGTTCTTGGCGTTGCCCGAGGCGTCCTGGTAGATCGCGATCAGGTCAGGGATACCGCCGCCCTTCACGAACTCGGAACGTACGGTATGGCCCGGGGCTTTCGGCGCGATCATGATCACGTCGAGGTCGGCACGCGGAACAACCTGGTTGTAGTGAATCGCGAAGCCGTGGGAGAAGGCCAGGGTGGCGCCTTTCTTGATGTTCGGCTCGATTTCGTTCTTGTACAGCTGGGACTGGAACTCGTCCGGGGTCAGGATCATGACCAGGTCGGCACCGGCAACAGCGGCAGCCACATCGGTCACTTTCAGGCCGTGGGCTTCAGCCTTGGCAACGGTAGCCGAACCTTTACGCAGACCGACGGTAACGTCGACACCGGAATCTTTCAGGTTGCACGCCTGGGCGTGGCCCTGGGAGCCGTAACCGATGATGGCAACTTTCTTGCCCTGGATGATCGACAGGTCGCAGTCTTTATCGTAGAAAACTTTCATGAATTTCCCCTTTATATCCAGGCCGTTCAGGCCATTCGCTAATTTGGTTTAGATGCTGAGTACTTTGTCGCCGCGGGCAATACCGGTGACGCCACTGCGGACGGTCTCCAGAATCGATGCGGTGCCGATGGACTGAATGAAGCTGTCGAGCTTGTCGCTGGTACCGGTCAGTTGAACGGTATACACGCTGGCGCTGACGTCGACGATCTGTCCACGGTAGATATCGGTGGTGCGTTTGATCTCGGCGCGCTGGGCGCCAGTGGCCTTGACCTTGACCAGCATCAGTTCGCGCTCGATGTGAGCGCTTTCCGACAGGTCCACCAGCTTGACCACTTCGATCAGCTTGTTCAGGTTTTTGGTGATCTGCTCGATGATTTCATCGTGACCGACGGTGGTCAGCGTCAGACGCGACAGGGTCGGGTCTTCGGTTGGCGCCACGGTCAGGCTTTCGATGTTGTAGTTGCGCTGCGAGAACAGGCCGACTACGCGAGACAAAGCACCGGGTTCGTTTTCCAGAAGCAAGGAAATAATGTGCCGCATGATTAGGTACGCTCCGTCTTGCTCAGCCACATATCGCGCATCGAGCCGTCTTTGATCTGCATCGGATAGACGTGCTCGCTGGTGTCGACCGAAATGTCGATCACGACCAGGCGATCTTTCATGGCGAACGCCTCTTCCATCTTCGACTTCAAATCTTTCGATTCGGTGATGCGTACGCCGACGTGGCCATAGGCTTCAGCCAGCTTGACGAAGTCAGGCAAGGATTCCATGTAGGAGTGGGAGTGACGGCTGCCGTAACTCATGTCCTGCCACTGACGAACCATGCCCAGAACACCGTTGTTCAGGATGACGATCTTGACCGGCAAACCGTATTGCAGGCAGGTCGACAGCTCCTGGATATTCATCTGGATACTGCCTTCACCGGTGACGCACGCAACATCGGTGTCGGGGAAGCTCAAAGCGATACCCATCGCGGCCGGCAGACCGAAGCCCATCGTGCCCAGGCCACCGGAGTTGATCCAGCGGTTCGGCTTGTTGAACTTGTAGTACTGCGCAGCAAACATCTGGTGCTGGCCCACGTCGGAAGTCACAAAGGCGTCGCCCTTGGTCACTTCGCACAGGGTTTCGATTACGGTCTGTGGCTTGATCTTGCTGCCGTCGCCCTTGTCGTAAGGGAACAGGCCGCGATCACCGCGCCACTCGTCAACCTGCTTCCACCAGCTGGCGACCGCTTCCTTGTTCGGGGTTTCGCCGATTTCCTTGAGGATCGCGACCATTTCAGTCAGGACGCTGTCCACCGGACCAACGATTGGCACGTCGGCCTTGATGGTCTTGGAAATCGAAGCCGGGTCGATGTCGATGTGAATGATCTTGGCGTTCGGGCAGAACTTCGGCGCGCCGTTGATCACGCGATCGTCGAAACGCGCACCGACCGCCAGGATCACGTCGGCATGGTGCATCGCCAGGTTCGCGGTGTAGCTGCCGTGCATGCCGAGCATGCCGATGAACTGACGGTCAGTGCCAGGATAGGCACCCAGGCCCATCAAGGTATTGGTAACCGGCAGGTTGAGCATTTGCGCCAGTTCGGTCAGCGGCGCGGAGCCGTTGCCGAGAATCACACCACCGCCGGAGTACAGCACGGGACGCTTGGCCGCCAGGAGCATTTCTGCCGCCTTGCGGATTTGTCCGGAGTGACCGCGAACGGCCGGGCTGTAGGAACGCAGTTTGGCTTTCTTCGGGAAGATGTATTCGAACTTCTCGGCCGGGTTGGTCATGTCTTTCGGAATATCGACCACGACCGGGCCCGGACGACCGGATTGCGCCAGGTAGAAGGCCTTCTTCATGACTTCCGGGATTTCCGAGGCGTGCTTGATCATGAAGCTGTGCTTCACGATCGGCCGGGAGATACCGATCATGTCGGTTTCCTGGAACGCATCGGTGCCGACCATGGTGCTTGGCACCTGACCGGAAATGATCACCATTGGAATCGAATCCATATAGGCAGTGGCGATACCGGTGATGGCGTTTGTGGCGCCTGGACCGGAAGTCACCAATACCACGCCGGCTTTACCGGTGGCACGGGCGTAGCCGTCAGCCATATGGGTAGCCGCTTGTTCGTGACGAACCAGGATGTGGGTCACTTCCGGTTCTTTGAACAGGGCATCGTAAACATGAAGGAGAGCACCACCCGGGTACCCGTAGATATATTTGACGCCTTCGTCACGCAAAAAGCGGACGAGCATCTCACCGCCAGATAAAAGCTCCACGTTGTTCACCTCTAAAACGCCAGAATACCGTCCACAAAAAGGCGAACGGGTCTTAATAGGTTTACTTCTCGGCAGAGCATGAGCGACGGTGGTCGCCGACTACGTCAGCACTGACTGAGCAAGTATTGGGATCGTCCCAAGTGTTGCGGGCCTTTCCCACCCAGCGCGAGGTAACGCGTTGCGGGTGTAACAGGTCGACGCGGATATGCGCCTCATGATCTGCCGAGAGGGTCTGCTTCTGGCAGTCCCTGTACAGCGGACTTTGGATTCTTCTGTTTCGCCCTCTGCAAGTCAAGCCGTCTATGTGCTTAATTGTGGGTAAGCACATGAGAACGCAAGAAAAAACCTGGAAACCGCTACTCTGTTAGCTTCAATTGCGCAGTTTTGCCAAGGAATCAGCATGCGAACGCTTCTCTTAACTCTGCTAATCGGCGCCAGCCCATGGTGCATGGCCGCTCAGATCTACAAATGGGTCGACGCCCAAGGCGTCACCCATTTCGATCAACAGCCACCACAAGGGCAGTCGTCCACCGCCGTTAAGACGCCCTCCTCTCCCGCACCAATACCTGCCGCATTACCTGGCAGCGGCGCGCTGGGCGATCAGAAAGCCATCGATGACAAGGTCAAGAAGCAAGTGGCCGAACAACAGAATCAACTCAAGGCATTTTGCGAACAGGCGCGCACGAATCTCGCGCAACTGCAGAACAATCCGCGCTTGAGGGAGGAGGTGGAGGGAGAACTGCGGCGGCTGAGCGACGACCAGCGCCAGCAGCGTACTGAAGAGGCAAAGAAACAGATAGCGGAAAACTGCCAGTGACGACTGGCAGCTCCCGGCTCAGCGTGAAGCGGTGATCAGCAGGTCGAACTCTTTGAGCAACACCTGAAGCTGCCGATCCTTGCCCTGCAGGTTGCGTTGGGCAAAAACCATCTCGGCCATTTCCTGAATGCCCGAAGCATTGGGCAACGGCAGATCCTGTTCGAGGATCATCTTCATCCGCGGCAGGAAGATCCATTGCAGCCACTGCTCGAAATCAAGCGTGTCGACCGAAAACGGCTCGACGCTGCTCAGGGCTTCGACCGAGGGCTGGACGTCATCCCACCAGCCCTGGGCGCGCAGTTCGCGCTCGATCAACAGCAATTGATCGGCGACTTTGGAGAAACGACTGTCCATCACAGCGAAACCTTGGCCTTCTGACGGGCCAGAGTGGCGCCGGCGGAATCACCTTGTTTCTCACGCGCCTGAGCGATCAATTCCCACAGACTGGCCTGCAAGTCCGGACGACCATTGGCCATGGTCAGTGCGCGACGAGCGGTCTGCTCGGCTTGTGGCGCATCGCCCTGGGCCATGCGCACCTGCGCCAGACGGTAAAGCACTTGCGGCTCGCGCGGTGCCACACGCTGCGCACGCTCGAGGCTGGAGGACGCGCCGTTGAGGTCGCCACCGGCCTGCTGCTGTTGCGCAGTGGTCAACAGGGCGAGAACCGGGCCATCCAGTTGTTCATCAGCAGACAGACCACCGCCGCTGCTGCTGGCCGAAGGGATGCCGCTCGGCGTCGAAGGCATGCTGTAGCTGCCGGAGCTGATCGGCGCCGACTCGACCGCCGACGGGTTATACGGCCCCGGCGTGATGCCGCCGGACGCCGGGCCCGGAACGATCGGCGAAGTGCTGATCGGCGCCGAAGCCGCTGCGCCGCCCGGCACCATCACCACCACACCGGTATCGCCTTGCGGGATCGCCTGGGTCTGGGCCTGTGCAGGACGTTTCACCGTCGTTTGACGGAAACCGCCATTGGCCGAAATGCGCTCGCTGTTGGACACGGCGGTGCCGGAGTCCACGACAGGAATCGAACCACGCTGTACGGTGGAGCAGCCGCTGAGCAAAGCCACGGCGGTCACCGCTGGAATCAACCACTTGTTCACTTGAAACCCTCTTTGCTTAATTCATCCAGCCCTTGACCCAATCCATCACCGACTCGCCCGAGGCCGGGCTTTCGCTCGCGCAAGAGGCGCCGGGTGGCGGTTCGCTGCCGCGAATATACGGCATCTGCACGGCGCCCGGACAGTTGGCATCGGAGCCTTGGCCGGTACGCGAATCGACCCAGGCCTGCACCACGTTATCCGGCTGCGGCATGTCCAGCGGCAGCGGATCGGCCTTGCGCATGAAACTGGTCCAGACCTGCAACGCACCGGTGGCCCCGGTGAACGGCGTCTTGCCGTTGTCGTCGCGGCCGAGCCAGACCACCGCCAGCAGATCCTGGCTGAAGCCGGCGAACCAGCTGTCGCGCGAATCGTTACTGGTGCCGGTCTTGCCCGCCAGTGTCAGGGTTCTTGGCAACACGTTATAAACCGAACTGCCAGTACCTTCACGCATGACCCGCTGCATGGCGTTCTGGATCAGGTAGATAGAGGCCGGATCGAAGCGCTGCTCGATCTGGAACGGATAACGCTTGAGCGGTTCGCCGTCAGCAGTCAGCACGCTGCGAATCCCGCGCATCGGCGTATTGAAACCACCGTTGGCCAGCGTCTGGTACATGGTCGCGACTTCAATCGGGGTCATGCCGCCCGCACCGAGCAGCATCGAAGGGAACGCCGGAAACTCGCGGGTCACGCCCAGGCGACTCAGCGTCTTGAGGACATTCGGAACGCCAACCGCCAGACCGAGACGCGAGGTCGACAGGTTGTAGGAATGTGCCAGCCCCTGATACAGGAACACCGTACCGTGGGAGCGACGGTCATAGTTCTGCGGTTTCCAGACCTGACCATCCGCACCCTTGATTGAAAGCGGCTCGTCCGAAAGCCAACTGGTCAACGTGTACTGGCTCGGCTTCTCCAGCGCCGTCAGATAAACCGCCGGCTTGATCAGCGAGCCAATCGGCCGCACCGCATCCAGTGCCCGGTTGAAGCCGGCAAAACTCGCCTGACGGCTGCCGATCATGGCCTGGACTTCACCGGTTTCCGGATTGGTCACGACCATCGCCGCTTCCACGTCGTCGGAACCCTTGCGACCGGACAGGCGCTTGAAAGTGTCGTTGACCGACGCTTCGGCCTTCATTTGCAGGATCGGATCGAAGCTGGTGAAAATCCGCAGGCCTTCTTCGGTCAAGTCTTCGTCGCGGTAGTCTTCACGCAACTGGCGTTTGACCAGATCGATGAAGCCCGGAAACGAACTGTCGGCCAGCTTGCCGCGCGTGGTTACGCCCAGCGGCATTTTCTTCGCGGCAGCCACCTGCTCGGCGGAGGCGACACCCTGCTGCTCAAGCACATCGAGCACCAGATTGCGTCGCTCCAGCGCCCGCTCCGGATTGCGGCGCGGGTTGTAATAGGACGGACCTTTGACCATCCCGACCAACAGCGCGACCTGGTGCAGCTTCAGCTCAGACAAAGGCTGGGCAAAGAAAAACTGGCTGGCCAGACCGAAACCGTGCACCGCTCGCTGACCGTCCTGACCGACAAAGACTTCGTTGAGGTAAGCCTCGAGGATTTCCTTTTTGTCGTAATGCAGCTCGAGCAGCATCGCCATCATCGCTTCGGTGAGCTTGCGGGTCAGGCTGCGTTCGTTGGTGAGGTAGAAGTTCTTGACCAGTTGCTGGGTCAGCGTACTGCCGCCCTGGGTCATCTTGCCGCCAGAGGTGTTGACCCAGACTGCGCGGGCAATCGATTTCGGCGATACGCCCCAGTGGCTGTAGAAATCCCGGTCTTCCACGGCGACCAGGGTTTCCAGCAGGTACGGCGGCACCTGATCGAGCTTGATCAGAATCCGGTCTTCAAGATTTTTCGGGTAGATACCGCCGATCATCAGCGGCTCCAGGCGTACCACGGAGAGCTTCGAACCGTTGGTCGCCGAGAGTTCGGCCACGTAATCGCCGGAGAAACGCACGCGCACCGGCTGCGGTTTCTCGAGGCCTTCATAGAACTGGAAGCCACGGGTATTCAGATCAACCGTGTTGCCATTGACCGCCGCCGCGCCGGGACCGTTGCTCACGGCTTCGCGGCGATAGCCCAGGGCATCGAGTTCGGTGAGGAAATCGTCCTTGCTCAGCTTTTGTCCGACGAACAGCTCAAGCGGGCGCGCATACACCTTGGCCGGGATGGTCCAGCGCTTGCCGGAGAACTTCTCCTGCACCACGGCATCGAGGTAAACGGCGAAGCCGGCCAGCACCACAAGGCCGACCAGACTGAGTTTAAGGGCCCAGCCCAACCATGGGCGCAGGCCCCGGGAAGCTGGTTTTTTAGGGGTACGGGGGGATCGAGTACGAGTCATGGCGGCGGATTATACGCACTTTATTCATACTCAACAGGAGCGCTCCGAGGTTTGCGTCGGGCTGGCGAGCGGCCATAATGAGCGCCTTGAATTTCCCCCAGTCTCTGAAGGATCGTCCGTGAGCCAGTCCCTGATCGCTGCCCTGCAAAACCCGGCCCTCTACCCGCATCCCGTCGAAGGGTTCCAGGTCATCGAAACCCATATTTCGTGGGTGCTGCTCACCGGTCCCTACGCTTATAAAGTGAAGAAACCGGTGAATTTCGGTTTCCTCGACTTCACCAGCCTCGAATCACGTGAGCACTTCTGCGGTGAAGAGCTGCGCCTGAACCAGCGCCTGACCGAAGATTTGTATCTGGAAGTGATTCCAGTGACCGGCAGCGCCGAAGCCCCGCAATTGGGTGGCGAAGGCCCGGCCATCGAATACGTGCTGAAAATGCGCCAGTTCCCGCAGACCGGCCTGCTCAGCACCCTGCAAGCCAACGGCGAGCTGACCACTGCGCACATCGACGCGATGGCCGAGCAAATCGCCCGCTTCCACCTCAACGCGCCGAAAGTCCCGACCGAGCACGATGCCGGCACGCCTGACAGCGTGATGGCGCCGGTGCGCCAGAACTTCGAACAGATCCTGCCTTTCCTCAGCGACAAGAACGATCTGCTGCAACTCGACGCTCTGCAAGCATGGGCTGAAAGCAGCTTCGATCGCCTCAAGCCGCTGTTCGCCCAGCGCAAGGCCGACGGCTTCACTCGCGAGTGCCACGGCGACATTCACTTGGGCAACGCGACGCTGATCGACGGCAAAGTCGTGATCTTCGACTGCATCGAATTCAACGAACCGTTCCGCTTCACCGACGTCTGGGCCGACACCGGTTTCCTGGCAATGGACCTGGAAGACCGTGGCCTGAAATCCCTCGCCCGTCGTTTCATCAGCCAATACCTGGAACTGACCGGCGACTATCAAGGCCTGGAAGTGCTGAACTTTTACAAGGCTTACCGCGCCCTGGTGCGTGCGAAGGTTGCACTGTTCAGCATGCCGGCCGATGCGACGCCGGTGCAGCGCGCCACCACCCTGCGCCAGTACCGCAACTACGCCAACCTGGCGGAAAGCTACAGCACCATTCCTTCGCGCTTCATGGCGATTACCCACGGCGTGTCCGCTGTAGGCAAAAGCCACGTGGCCATGCGTCTGGTCGAAGCGCTGGGCGCTATCCGTCTGCGTTCCGATGTCGAGCGCAAACGTCTGTTCGGCGAGCAAACCGTTGCCAATGATGTTCAGGCCGGGATCTACAGCGCCGATGCCAGCATCGCAACCTATGCGCGTCTGCATGAAATCGCCGAAGTGATCCTGCACGCCGGTTTCCCGGTGGTGATCGACGCCACTTACCTCAAGCGCGACCAACGCGACAACGCCGCCAAGGTTGCCGAAGCCACTGGCGCGCCATTCCTGATCCTCGACTGCAATGCTCCGCAGGCAGTGATCGAGAGCTGGCTGGCGATTCGTCAGACGGACAAGAAGGATCCGTCCGACGCGACCCTCGCCGTAATCGAAGCCCAACAGGCCAATCGCGAAGCCCTGACTCCGGAAGAAATCCTGCGCAGCAAACGCGTGCAGACCAATGAATCCGGCACCCTGGACACCGTCGTGGCGCAAATCCGCCAGCGCCTGCCCGGCCTGTAAGAAACTATTTCGGCCGTGAAGCCCTCGCTCGCTTCACGGCCGTCAAATAGTGGCACTATACTGGCGTCATAAAACCAACAGGTGATTTGACATGAGCCAGCCGAAACTTCTCGACACCCCGCTTTATGCCTTGCTGCACAAAGACGACATCACAGGTTTCAACAATGAACGGCCGAAAGATGGCCCGATCGACATGGTCGGCGGTGATTTTCGTGGTCTCGACCTGCGCGAACTGAACGCCGATGGCGTGGATTTCCGGGACGCCTACTTCCGTTCCGCCGACCTGCGCGGCATCGACTTTCGCAACGCTTCGCTGGAAGGCGCGAGCCTGGCCCACGCGCAGATTTCCGGGGCTTACTTCCCGCCGGAGCTGAGTGCCGACGAAATCCTGATGTCGATGAATTTCGGTACGCGCCTGCGTTATCGCACTCGCTGAAGCTTTTAAAAACCTGAACCGTCCAGCGCCCCCGCTTTGCGCTGGACTGCGTGCTATTGGTAATTCCCTCCTCGTCCTCCCCATCCTGATTCATCAGTGGAGAACTGACGTTTCTTAGAAGCGTTTGCGTCGAATCCGACCAAACAACCACGCTTTTCCTACTGATGGCTACACTCCTGAGAAGCTCGCCCACGCACCATTCGGCCGTCGCAAGGAGGCTTGATGAATGATGAACTGCAACACCTGAAGAATCTTGGCAAGACGTCGGCGCAATGGCTGCATGCCGTGGGCATCCATAGCGCCTCCGACTTGCGTCGCCTGGGCGCGGTGGATGCCTACCGGGCCGTGCGTACCCGCGGGTTCCGGGCGTCGAAGGTGTTGTTGTACGCGATCGAAGGGGCGCTGATGGATGTGCACTGGAACGACATTCCCGCCGAACGCAAGGATGCGCTGAACAAGCAATTGGAAGCCATTTCCTCTCGCCACAAGAACTGACGGGCACTGACCGCCATGTACCTGCTCGGGGAACAATCGGCCCAGGCCGATGCATTGATCAACCACTTGCAGAGCTTGCCTGCGCAATGGCTCGAAGCCTTGGCGCCGTGCGGGCCGACGCTGGAACTGGAAGCCACGGATGATTTGCTGACAGGTTTGCCGGACGACCAGCTGTTCTTGCTCACGCAAGGTGTCATCACTGGCCGACTGGGCGGTCGCGGTCTTTTCTATTGGCATGAAGGAGATTTGATCGGCCTGCAGCAGGGGCCGGAATGGGCGGATTGCACGCTATACACGGAAAACCCGCTGACTTTACTGCCCTATCGTCGAAGCGATTTGTTTCAACATGTGTATTCCGATTCATCTCGCTCGGAGCAGTTTCTGCGCTACCTGCTGGGGCAAATGGCGCTGCTGGCCCACGCCGTTGCCGAGTTCAAGCCACGTGAGTTTCGCAGCACCAATGGGTTCAAGCGTTTCGAGGCCGGAGACGTTCTGATACGCCAGGGCGATGTCGCTGACCATGTATTCGTGATTATCGAAGGACACGCCGAAGCCTTTGTTAATGGGCACAAGGTAGGCGATGTGCCCAAGGATGAGATCTTCGGCGCGATGGCTGTGTTCACAGGTGAACCGCGCAATGCGACGGTGATTGCCCGGGAGGCGAGCACGGTGATGCTGATTCCCGGCGATCAGTTTCTGAGCATGACCCGCACCAATCCGAAAATCGCCCACAGCCTGATCGAAAGCATGGCGCGGCGTATCGACCAGCTCAACAGGCAGCTCACGGGATTTAACAGCCAGAACTGAAGCCCTGTTCACGGGGCGTTTACGCCATTGCCGGGACAAAACGACAGAAATGAAAAAACAGCAGTTGACTCGTTAATGAGAATCGCTATGATTATCACAACTGATCGCGAGATCAGTCGATATTCTGAAAAGCCCTTGGTTCGGACTCTCAGATATCTCCTCATCAGGCTAATCACGGTTATTTGACCCGGTTTTTACCGGGTCTTTTTTTGCCTGTGGAAAAGTCATTCCTTGCCGAACTGCTTACGCATCTGCGCGCAATAATCCGGTTTCGGCGTGGCTGAGGTGAGCCAGACATAATCAGCCATCGCCGCCGTAACCCCACTGCCCTGCTCCGCCAGCATCAACACCGTCGGCGCTTGCGGCGCGCCCAGATCCAGCACATGCAGCGGCACCCCGACATCCTTGCGCGCGTGATACGCACCCGCCAATAACAAGGCAGGCGCAGGCGCTGCCAGCAACCGCGAAGCCATGCGCCGATCCCGTTGTTGCTGAACGGCCAGCATCGCCGGCATTTGTGATGACGGCAGCAAGCCGCAGTGAGAATCGCCGATCTGCTCCAACAGCGTCTCTTTCACAGATTTGGCATTGCTGCGCTCACCGCTCAGAACCGGAGGATCGCGATAGAACGCACGGATTTCGATGTTATCGAGGTTCGCCGCCAGCAACGGCCAGGATTGCGTCAGGGCGAACCGCACAATCGGTCCGTAGAGATTCCAGTCCCAACCCTCCTGCCAGGCCAATGCAGCAGGAAGATCGGCCGGTGACGTTGCGGCATGGCGCACGTCATCGACACGCGACTGTTGATCGGGGGTCAGCATTTCCAGCAGGAGACTGCCTTGGGGCCGCGCTTCTTCGAGGTTCTGCAACAACCACAATTGAATGGCATGGTGATCGGCGTTGTCATGCTGTTCGCCAATAATCACCTGCGATGGACTGCTCAACCGAGCCAGTAATTGCTGCGCCGTCAGATGCTCGCCGCTGCGCAGATCACGGATCTCGCCCACGACCGGCGGCGCCGCAACATGCTGGCAACCCGCAAGCCACAACACCGCCAACAGCAAAATCCCGCGCATACACTCACCTCGATGACGAAATCAGCGGGCGATGATCAGCGGATGCCCGCGCTCCGGGTGCGGTTGCACCAGCACTTCCAGACCGAAAACCGCCTTCAGCGATTCCGGGCGCAACACCTGTTGCGGCGTATCCAGTGCGACCGGCCGCCCGCCTTCCAGTAGCAGGATGCGATCACAATAGCGCGCCGCCAGATTCAGATCATGCAGGATCACCAGCACCGCCGCGCCGCGATCGGCAAATTCGCGCACTGCTTGCAGCGTCGTGTGTTGATGCAATGGATCAAGCATCGAGGTCGGCTCATCAAGCAGCAGAGTCTGCCCCGCCTGCCCCGGCCAGAGTTGCGCCAGCACTCGCGCCAGATGCACGCGTTGACGCTCGCCGCCGGACAGCGCCAGATAACTGCGACCGCTCAGATGCCCGGCATCCGCCGCCCGCAAAGCGGCAACGACAATTTCGTCGTCGCGCACCCGCCCGCTCTGATAAGGCAGACGCCCCATGCCGACCACTTCTTCAACGCGAAAGGCAAAATCCAGGGTCGATACCTGCGGCAACACCGCCAGCCGCTGAGCGCGCTGAGTGCCGCCCCAATGGCTCAATGCCTCACCGTCCAGCAGCACCTCCCCTTCGTGTGCGCTCAGCTCACCGCACAACGCGCCGAGCAAAGTGCTTTTGCCGGCGCCATTGGGCCCCAGCACGCCAAGCACTTCGCCCGGTTCGAGTTGCAGGCTGACGTCGGCCAGAACGGTCTTGCGGCCACGGCGGATGTGCAGATTGTGCGCACGCAGCATCAGGCACGCCCTCGCAGCAGCAGATAAAGGAAGAACGGCGCACCGATGAACGCGGTGACGATGCCGATCGGCAGCTCCGCCGGCGCCAGCGCCAGCCGCGCAACCAGATCCGCCAACAGCAACAGACTGGGCCCGGCCAGCACCGATGCCGGCAGCAACACCCGGTGATCCGGCCCGGCGAGCAAGCGCACCAGATGCGGCACCACCAGCCCGACAAAACCGATCATTCCTGCCGCCGCCACCGCCGCACCGACACCCAGCGCCGTGCAAAACACCAACTCGCGCTTGAGCCGTTCGACATCGATTCCCAGATGCCCGGCTTCCGATTCGCCGAGCAGCAACGCATTGAGCGCCTTCGCCCGACGTGGAAGCCAAAGCGCAACACCGGCAGTGATGATCAGCAGCGGCCACAACCGCGCATAGCTCGCGCCGTTGAGGCTGCCCAGGTTCCAGAACGTCAACGTGCGCAATGTCGCGTCGTCGGCCAGATAGGTAAACAGCCCCACCGCCGAACTGGCCAACGCCGTCAGGGCAATCCCCGCCAGCAACATGGTCGCCACATTGGTCTGCCCATTACGGCGGCCTAGTCGATAGACCAACGCTGTTACGCCGAGGCCACCGAGAAACGCGCAAACCGACAGCAGATAGGGCCCGAACCACTCCGGCAATCCGCCAAAAAAAGAACCACCGACGATCGCCACCGCCGCGCCCAACGCCGCGCCGCTCGAGACGCCCACCAACCCTGGATCGGCCAGCGGATTACGAAACAGCCCCTGCATCGCCACCCCGGACAGCGCCAGCACACCGCCGACTGCCAGCCCGAGCAACGTACGCGGCAGACGAATCTGCCCGAGAATCAGTTCAGCCTGTTCCAGCCCGTCCGGCGCCAGCGGCACACCAATCATGCGCAATGCAGCGCGCAAGGTATCGAACAACGGCAGGCTGACCGGCCCCAATGCCAGCGACAGCCAGATCGCCAGCAGACACAGCAGGATCAGGCCGATGAACAAGCCACGGGGTTTGACCAGCGTGGTCATTGGCCGCTCGGGGCCGGATAGAAACCGTCAGACAGAGTCTTCATCGCAGCCGGCAAACGCGGCCCGAGCCCGCCCACCAGCAGCGTCGGATCCAGCTCCAGCACACGGCCGGTCTTGGCCGCACGGCTGGAATTGAGGATCGGGTTTTCCTTGAACAACGCCGCTTTTGCCGCCTCACCGTTCAGCGCACGGTCAGCGAACACCAGCACTTCAGGATCAAGACTGGCCAGTGACTCCACGGAAAACGGCTTGTAACCGGTGTGGGTCGCGAGGTTATGCCCGCCCGCCTGTTGCAGCAGCCAATCGGCGGCGGTGTCCTTGCCGGCGATCAGTGGTTTGCCGCCGGCATGGCCGAGCAGCAACAACACGCCCGGTGCTTTCTGCTTTGATTGCACCGCAACCACACGTGCCTTCTGAGCATCGAGTTGCTGTTGATAACTTTGCAGCAGCTGAGTCGCCTGAGTTTCGGCGCCCAGCAACTGCCCCAGATGAGTAACGTTTTTCTCCAGTGTCGGCAGATCCGGCTGAGCCGAGAACAATTCCACCTGCACCTTGGCGCTGCGAACCTGGGAGATCACTGGCGGCGGGCCCATTTCCTCGGTGCCGATCAGGATGTCCGGGCGCAGGCTGAGAATACCTTCGGCCGACAGGCTGCGCTGATAGCCGATGCTTGGCAGGGACGTGAGGGACTGCGGGTGCTGGCTGGTGGTGTCGACGCCCACCAGTTTCGCCTCACCGCCCAGCGCACTCACCCACTCCGACAAGGCGCCGCCGGCGCTGACCCAACGTTGCGGCAACTCGGCCGCTGCAGCCTGGTGGCTGACCAAAAGTCCGACACACAGCACGGCAACGCGGGTACTCAGGCGCATAGACAGCTTCCTTGAAAGGTTTTCCCGGGCATCGGAACGGCAGGCCAAGTATCCTCGGCAGCGATCACCTCGCCACGGGCGAAGGCGGCCATTTGATAATTGTTTGCATTTGAACGTCAAGCTCGGACATATCCGGACACGAGCCGACACTTGAGGATAGCCATGAAGTTTCTTTGCGCGGGCGCCGATCTGGTTGAGGGCGGCAGTCGCGGTTTCGATATCGACGGGAAAAAACTGTTGGCCGTGCGCCGCGCGGGGCAGGCGTATGTCTACCTCAATCGCTGCCCGCACCGGGGCGTTGGCCTGGAATGGCACCCCGACCAGTTTCTCGACCCGAGCAACAGCCTGATCCAGTGTGCCACCCACGGCGCACTGTTTCTGATCGAGGACGGTGAATGCGTCGCCGGCCCCTGCGCCGGACAATCGCTGACGGCCATCCCTTGCCGTGAAGACGTGCAAGGGCTGTGGATCGACGTTTAACCGTTGAGCAGCACGTCCAGCCGCCGGTCGATCACCATCTCTTCATGGCTCAACCGCACGCCGTACGCCAGGACCTCGACCCCGCACGCCACCGCCTCCCGCAGCGCAGCGGCATAGGCCGAGTCGATTTCCTCGGCCGGGCGCACCGCTTCGACACCCGTGAGATTGACGCAGTACAACTGCACCGCGCGAATCCCGTCCCGGGCCAGATGCGCCAGCTCACGCAAATGCTTGGCGCCGCGCTGGGTCACTGCATCGGGAAATGCCGCAATCGCCGTGCCGTCAAAACCCAGAGTGACGCTTTTCACTTCCACGTAGGCCGAGCCCGTCGGGTAGTCGAGGCGAAAATCGATCCGGCTCTTTTCCTGCCCGTACGCCACTTCACGCTTGAGCCCGGTAAAACCGTTCAGCTCACTGATGACGCCGGCCTGCAAGGCCTCTTCGACCAGTGCGTTGGCGCGTCCGGTGTTGACGCAAAACAGCCGTCCCTGCGGGGTTTCGCCGACCTCCCAGGTGCCGGGTAGCTTGCGCTTCGGATCATTGGAGCGGCTGAACCAGACCTGGCCGCCCTCGACCTGGCAATTGAGCATCGAGCCGGTGTTCGGGCAGTGAATGGTCAGCAATTCGCCGCCAACGGTTTCGATATCGGCGAGAAAACGCTTGTAACGGCGGATCAATCGGCCTTCTTCGAGCGGAGGATGAAAGCGCATCAGCCTTGCCAGCTCTTCAAGCCACGGGCGATACGCTCTACCGCTTCCTGTAGGCGTGGGAGGTTTTGCGTGTAGGCAAAGCGCACGTGATGACCGGCCTGATAGCGGCCGAAATCCAGCCCCGGCGTGAATGCCACGTGTTCGGTTTCGAGGAAGTGCCGGCAGAACGCGAAGGCATCGCCGCCGAACTGGCTGATATCGGCATACAAATAGAACGCGCCTTCCGGCTCCACGGCGATGTTGAAGCCCAGCTCCCGCAATGCCGGCAGCAGGAAGTCACGGCGACGGCCGAATTCGGCGCGGCGCTCTTCGAGAATCGCGATGGTGTCCGGCTCGAAACAGGCCAGCGCCGCATGCTGGGCCATGCTTGGTGCGCTGATGTAGAGGTTCTGCGCAAGCTTCTCCAGTTCACTGACGGCGGCATCCGGCGCCACCAACCAGCCGAGACGCCATCCGGTCATGCCGAAATATTTGGAGAAACTGTTGAGGACAAAGGCGCTGTCGTCCACTTCCAGCACACTGGCGGCGTCGGTGCCGTAAGTCAGGCCGTGATAGATCTCGTCCACCACCAGATGCCCGTGACGCGCCTTGATGGCTGCGGATAACCCGGCCAGTTCATCGCGGGTCAGAATCGTGCCGGTCGGGTTGGCCGGCGAGGCAACCAGCGCACCGACGCTGTCGTGATCCCAGTGCCGCGCCACCAGGTCCGGCGTCAGTTGATAGCGAACGTCCGGGCCCACCGGTACAAGCTGTGCCGCGCCTTCGACCAACCGCAAAAAGTGTCGGTTGCAAGGATAGCCGGGGTCGGCCAGCAGCCAGTGTTTGCCCGGATCCACCAGCAACGCACTGGCCAGCAGCAACGCCCCGGAACCGCCGGGGGTGATGAGAATCCGTCGAGGATCGATGTTCAGGCCGTAGCGCGTTTGATAGAAACCGGAAATCGCCTCGCGCAGTTCGGGAATGCCACGGGCCGCGGTGTAGCGGGTTTTCCCCGCCGTCAGGGCTTGCTGGCCGGCGCGGATGATCGGCTCGGCGGTGGTGAAGTCCGGTTCGCCGATTTCCAGGTGGATCACGTCGTGGCCGGCGGCCTGCAATTCATTGGCTCGCGCCAGCAACGCCATCACATGGAACGGTTCGATCGCACGACTGCGCGCACTGTAGGGCTGAGCCATTGGCCTTCCTTCAACGAGGGAAAAGAAACGATTCTACCCATCTGCCGGAACGAGCGAGAACCCACAGCGGTCACAGCCTCAAGAACACTGGACTGTAACGACCCGCGCGTACGCTCCAGGATTGACTAAAATCAGTGATTGAGCAGGTTTGCAGCACCGCCGGACATGGCTTGGCAAACATTTGCAAGTCCCATCGGCCACGCGCTCGACATCCGGGAGTAGCGCGGGTCGAATTGATCTGGTAAGTTCGCCCGCTTGCAGCCGCAGGGCCGGCAGGTGTCGGTGATGGAGCAATCCTGCGCAATGGATTACAAGAGTAGAGGCGGTCCATTTCATGCCCACCCAAGCAAAGCAACAGGCAAGTCAGACACTCAGCGGTTTCGAACCTTACGTCCCTAAAGAGGGCGAAGAGTACATGGGCGCGCCTATGCGTGCGCACTTCACCAAGATCCTGACCAAGTGGAAACTCGACTTGATGCAGGAAGTCGACCGCACTGTTGATCACATGAAAGACGAAGCGGCCAACTTTCCTGATCCGGCCGACCGTGCCAGCCAGGAAGAAGAGTTCGCCCTCGAGCTGCGCGCCCGCGACCGCGAGCGCAAACTGATCAAGAAGATCGACAAGACCCTGCAACTGATCGAAGACGAAGAGTACGGCTGGTGCGACTCTTGCGGCATCGAGATCGGCGTCAAGCGCCTCGAGGCCCGTCCGACTGCCGATATGTGCGTCGACTGCAAGAACCTGGCGGAAATCAAGGAAAAGCAGGTCGGCAAATAATCCCGGCCTGAACGAAAAACGGAGCGTGCGAACGCTCCGTTTTTGTTCCCGCCTCCTGTAGGAGCGAGCCTGCTCGCGATAGCGGTATAACATTCAACATCATCATTGAGTGGTCTATTGCAATCGCGAGCAGGCTCGCTCCCACCCGAGTGCCCAAGCCCGAACAGCGACAACACTTCCATGACTACCCCCGCCTACATTGGCCGCTTCGCCCCGACACCCAGCGGGCACCTGCATTTCGGTTCGCTGGTCGCCGCCCTGGCCTCTTATCTGGACGCGCGCTCGGTGGGCGGCCGCTGGCTGGTGCGCATGGAAGACCTCGATCCGCCCCGTGAAGAGCCGGGCGCGCAAGCGGCGATTCTCAAGGCACTGGAAAGCTATGGCTTCGAATGGGACGGCGAGATGGTCCGCCAGAGCGATCGGCACGAAGCCTACGCCCAAGTGCTCGACAGCCTGTTCAATCACGGCCTGGCCTACGCCTGCACCTGTTCGCGCAAACAGCTCGAGCCGTACCATGGCATTTATCCGGGACTGTGCCGCAACGCCGGCCATGAGCCGGAAAATGCCGCGATCCGCCTGCGCGTACCGGAGCTCGAATACCATTTCATCGACCGGGTACAGGGCGAATACCGCCAGCATCTGGGCCGTGACGTGGGAGATTTCGTGATCCGCCGCCGCGACGGCCTCTACGCCTACCAACTGGCGGTGGTGCTGGACGACGCCTGGCAGGGCATCACCGACATCGTGCGCGGCGCCGATCTGCTCGACTCCACGCCGCGCCAGCTCTATCTGCAAGAACTGCTGGGCCTGCGCCAACCGCGCTACCTGCATCTGCCACTGATTACCCAGCCGGACGGCAACAAGCTCGGCAAGTCCTATCGCTCGCCACCGCTGGAAGCCGATCAGGCCACGCCATTGCTGCTCCGAGCCTTGCGTGCCCTGGGGCAAAATCCGGGGCCCGAACTGGCCCACGCCTCGCCGCATGAACTGTTGAACTGGGGCAGCGCCCACTGGGATGCCTTGAAAATCCCGCGCACACTGACCCTGCCCGAAGCGCAACTGCTGTGACGACACTTGCAGTGGCGCGCCCATCCGTTACCATCGCCGCACGTTTTCGGGCACGCGCATAAAAAAGAGAGGCCGGGATGTACATCTATCGCTTGGTCCTGCTTCTGGTCGTGGGGATCTACCTGTTTTCTCCTGCCATCATGGATTGGTGGATCGACGCTACGGGCGCCTGGTATCGCCCTTATCTGCTCTGGCTGATCCTGATTGTCGTGACCTTCATCCTGCAGAGCCAAAAAGATGCCGATGAGCTTTAGCCTGACCCAGATGCTGCTGATCAGCGCCGCCTACCTGGCCGCGCTGTTCGGCGTGGCCTGGATCAGTGAACGGGGCATGATCCCGCGGGCGATCATTCGCCACCCGTTGACTTACACCCTGTCCCTCGGGGTCTACGCCAGTGCATGGGCGTTCTACGGTACGGTGGGTCTGGCCTATCAGTACGGCTACGGTTTTCTGTCCAGTTATCTCGGGGTTTCCGGCGCGTTTCTGCTGGCGCCAGTGCTGCTGTACCCGATCCTCAAGATCACCCGCACCTATCAACTGTCGTCGCTGGCGGATCTGTTCGCCTTCCGCTTCCGCAGCACCTGGGCCGGTGCGCTGACCACGATTTTCATGCTGATCGGCGTCTTGCCGCTGCTGGCGTTGCAGATCCAGGCCGTGGCCGATTCCATCGGCATCCTCACCGGCGAACCGGTGCAGAATCGCGTCGCCCTGGCGTTCTGTGCGCTGATCATTCTGTTCACGATCTTCTTCGGCTCCCGTCACATCGCCACCCGTGAAAAGCACGAAGGGCTGGTATTCGCGATTGCCTTCGAATCGGTGATCAAACTGGTGGCCCTTGGCGGCGTCGGCCTCTACGCGCTATACGGCGTATTCGACGGCCCGCAGCAACTTGAACTGTGGCTGCTACAGAACCAGACCGCCCTCGCCGCCCTGCACACACCCCTGCAGGAAGGCCCGTGGCGCACATTGCTGCTGGTGTTTTTCGCCTCGGCGATCGTGATGCCGCACATGTATCACATGACCTTCACTGAAAACCTCAACCCGCGCTCGCTGGTCAGCGCAAGCTGGGGCCTGCCGCTGTTCCTGCTGTTGATGAGCCTGGCCGTGCCGCTGATTCTCTGGGCCGGCCTGAAACTCGGCGCCACCACCAATCCGGAATACTTCACACTCGGCATCGGTATCGCCGCCAACAGCAAATCGCTGGCATTGCTGGCGTATGTCGGCGGTCTGTCGGCGGCCAGCGGCCTGATCATCGTCACCACGCTGGCGCTGTCGGGCATGGCCCTGAACCATCTGGTGCTGCCGCTCTATCAGCCACCGGCCGAGGGCAATATCTATCGCTGGTTGAAATGGACCCGCCGGGCGCTGATCGTCGCGATCATCATGGCCGGTTTCTGCTTCTACCTGATGCTCGGCGCCGAGCAGGATCTGGCCAACCTCGGCATCGTCGCCTTCGTTGCGACCCTGCAATTCCTGCCGGGCGTGCTGTCGGTGCTGTACTGGCCGACCGCCAATCGCCGTGGCTTCATCGCCGGTCTGCTGGCGGGGATTGTGGTGTGGGTCGTGACCATGCTCTTGCCGCTGGTCGGCAATCTGCAGGGTTTCTATATTCCGCTGCTGAACATGATCTACGTGCTGGACGACACCAGTTGGCACATGGCGGCCATCGCCTCGCTGGCAGCCAACGTCCTGATGTTCACGTTGATTTCGCTGTTCACCAATGCCAGCCCGGAAGAGGCCAGCGCCGCCGAAGCCTGCGCTGTGGACAACGTACGTCGCCCGCAACGCCGCGAATTGCACGCAGCCTCGCCGCAGGAATTCGCCACACAGCTGGCCAAGCCACTGGGCGCCAAGGCTGCGCAGAAAGAAGTCGAACAGGCCCTGCGCGACCTTTATCTGCCCTTCGACGAGCGCCGCCCTTATGCCCTGCGCCGCCTGCGTGACCGGATCGAAGCCAACCTCTCCGGCCTGATGGGCCCGAGCGTCGCCCAGGACATGGTGGAAACCTTCCTGCCCTACAAGGCCGGCGGTGAAAACTACGTCACCGAAGACATCCACTTCATTGAAAGCCGTCTCGAGGACTACCACTCGCGCCTGACCGGTCTGGCTGCCGAGCTCGATGCCCTGCGCCGCTACCACCGCCAGACCTTGCAGGAACTGCCGATGGGCGTGTGCTCGCTGGCCAAGGATCAGGAGATCCTGATGTGGAACAAGGCCATGGAAGAACTGACCGGAATTGCTGCGCAACGGGTTGTCGGCTCGCGCCTGAGTACCATCGCCAATCCGTGGAAAGACCTGCTGCAAGGCTTCATCCATCTGCCGGACGAGCATTTGCACAAACAGCATTTGGCCCTCGACGGCCAGACCCGTTGGCTGAACCTGCACAAAGCGGCGATCGACGAGCCGCTGGCACCGGGCAACAGCGGCCTGGTGTTGCTGGTGGAGGACCTGACCGAAACCCAGATGCTCGAAGACAAACTGGTGCACTCCGAGCGTCTGGCCAGCATCGGCCGACTCGCGGCGGGTGTGGCCCACGAAATCGGCAACCCGATCACCGGCATCGCCTGTCTCGCGCAAAACCTGCGCGAAGAGCGCGAAGAGGACGGTGAGCTGACGGAAATCAGCGGCCAGATCCTCGAACAGACTAAACGCGTGTCACGCATCGTCCAGTCCTTGATGAGCTTCGCCCACGCCGGCAGCCATCAGCACAGCGACGAGCCCGTCTGTCTGGCGGAAGTCGCCCAGGACGCCATCGGCCTGCTGGCCCTGAACCGGCGCAATTTCGAAGTCCAGTTCTATAACCTGTGCGATCCCGATCACTGGGTCGAAGGCGATCCGCAGCGGCTCGCCCAGGTGCTCATCAATCTGCTCTCCAACGCCCGTGACGCCTCGCCTGCCGGCAGTGCGGTGCGGGTCAAGAGCGAAGCCGGCGAACACACGGTCGATCTGATCGTCGAAGACGAAGGCAGCGGTATTCCGTCGAGCATCATGGATCGATTGTTCGAACCCTTCTTCACCACCAAGGATCCTGGCGAAGGCACCGGTCTGGGCCTTGCACTGGTCTATTCCATCGTTGAAGAGCATTATGGACAAATCACCATCGACAGCCCGGCTGATGTTCAGAGCCAGCGCGGCACCCGTATCCGGGTGACATTGCCGCGTCATGTCGAAGCGACGTCCGCTGTGAACTGAGACCGTCGAGAGTATCGAATCAATGCCGCACATTTTGATCGTCGAAGACGAAACCATTATCCGCTCCGCCTTGCGCCGCCTGCTGGAACGCAACCAGTACCAGGTCAGCGAAGCCGGTTCAGTGCAGGAAGCACAAGAACGCTTCAGTATTCCCACATTCGATCTGATCGTCAGCGACCTGCGTCTGCCGGGTGCTCCGGGCACCGAGCTGATCAAGCTCGGCCAAGGCACACCGGTGCTGATCATGACCAGCTACGCCAGCCTGCGCTCGGCGGTCGACTCGATGAAGATGGGCGCGGTGGATTACATCGCCAAGCCTTTCGACCACGATGAAATGCTGCAGGCTGTCGCGCGGATTCTGCGCGATCGCCAGTCGGCGCCTGCCGCCGGCGAAGCAGCTCCGGCCAAATCGGCCAATGGCAGCGGCAAATCCGCCATCGACAACAGCAATGGCGAAATCGGCATTATCGGCTCGTGTCCGCCGATGCAGGATCTATACGGCAAGATCCGTAAAGTCGCGCCGACCGATTCCAACGTGCTGATCCAAGGTGAGTCCGGCACCGGTAAAGAGCTGGTGGCCCGCGCCCTGCACAACCTGTCGAAACGCGCCAAGGCGCCGATGATCTCGGTGAACTGCGCCGCCATTCCGGAAAGCCTCATCGAGTCCGAACTGTTCGGTCACGAGAAAGGTGCGTTCACCGGTGCCAGCGCCGGTCGCGCCGGTCTGGTGGAAGCGGCGGACGGCGGCACGCTGTTCCTCGACGAAATCGGCGAGTTGCCGCTGGAAGCCCAGGCTCGCCTGCTGCGCGTGTTGCAGGAAGGCGAAATTCGCCGGGTGGGCTCGGTCCAGTCGCAGAAAGTCGATGTCCGCTTGATCGCGGCGACCCACCGGGATCTCAAGAGCCTGGCGAAAATCGGCCAGTTCCGTGAGGACTTGTACTACCGCCTGCACGTGATCGCGTTGAAACTCCCGGCCCTGCGCGAGCGCGGCGCCGACGTCAACGAAATCGCCAATGCGTTCCTCGCTCGTCAGAGCGCGCGCATCAACCGCACCGACCTGAAATTTGCCGCCGATGCCGAACAGGCGATCCGGCACTATTCCTGGCCGGGTAACGTGCGGGAGTTGGAAAACGCCGTCGAGCGCGCGGTGATTCTAAGCGAAAGTCCGGAAATCTCTGCCGACCTGCTGGGCATCGACATCGAACTGGGCGATCTGGAGGACGACGAATTCATCGGCCTGCCGGCGCAACCGGCCGGTAACGCCAGCAACAGCAGCCACGAACCGACGGAAGACCTGTCACTGGAAGACTACTTCCAGCATTTCGTGCTCGAGCATCAGGACCACATGACCGAGACCGAACTGGCGCGCAAACTGGGCGTCAGCCGCAAATGCCTGTGGGAACGCCGTCAGCGTCTGGGCATTCCACGGCGCAAGACCGGGGTCGCCAGCGAGAGCTGAACGTTACCTGTCGAGTGTGCGGGTTACCGTTGAAGATGTGAAAAAACTGTTACCTCAGTCTTTTCACGTAACAGACGCCGGGGTTATCGGTAACGAAACCCCGGCTTTTTTTCGCCCTGCGAAAACGGTTATATCGACCTAACCCCTTGTTTTATTGGGGTTCGCAAAAGTTGGCACGGCACCTGCTATATGTTTGGTACAAGAACAATAACAAGCAATGCACAAGACAATAAAAATAAGACGAATCGACTCACGCACAATAAAAACAAGACGGCGAGAGGCGCAGCTAACTGATTCTTTTGGAGAGGCGTTGTATTTGGGGCTAGCCCCACGACCAGGCCGAGAACAACAAAAACTGTCTTAAGACAGAGCCTGTACTGGTTGGATCGCAAGATCACTGCAACACAGCGACCAAAGCAATCCGTTTGCTCTTGGCTCCCGATTGGGAGGGTCATGAAGGGAAAGCTTCATGACGAGGGCACTCAACAAAAACAAGAAGCCCGAATCAATAATAAAAAGAGCACGCAACTACTTCTTGGGGAGCTTCGGCTCCCCTTGTAGTTTCTCCTTTACGGCAAATCTCTCCTTCACACGCCCCTACACCCCTCTAGCCCGCGGCTTGCAGCGCAAAACGGCAGCGTCCTACACCATCCCTCGACTAAATGCTAGAATCCCGGCCCATCATGCGGTCATTCTCTGGTATGGCCGAACATTCCTTCAAACAGTGCATCCCATGCTGAAGAAGCTGTTCCAGTCATTCCGAACTCCCCTGCGTCGTACGCAACACATCCGTAGCACGCCTGAAGTCCTCAACAGCGGCCAACATTCGCTGCAAAAGGCCCAATTCAGCCGGTACGCGGTCAACATCGTCGAACGTCTGCAGGGCGCCGGCTACCAGGCCTACCTGGTTGGCGGTTGCGTGCGAGACATGCTGCTGGGCATCACGCCCAAAGACTTCGACGTCGCCACCAGCGCAACCCCCGAGCAGGTCCGCGCCGAATTCCGCAATGCGCGGATCATCGGCCGCCGCTTCAAGCTGGTACACATCCATTTCGGCCGCGAAATCATTGAAGTCGCGACCTTCCGCGCCAATCACCCGCAAAACGAAGACGATGAAGACAGCAATCAGTCTTCGCGCAACGAGAGCGGGCGTATTCTGCGCGACAACGTCTACGGCACCCTGGAAGAAGACGCGCAACGCCGCGACTTCACCATCAACGCCCTGTATTACGATCCGGTCAGCGAGCGCATCCTCGACTACGCCAACGGCGTACACGACATCCGCAACCACCTGATCCGCCTGATCGGCGACCCAAAGAAACGTTACCAGGAAGACCCGGTGCGGATGCTGCGGGCCGTGCGTTTCGCTGCCAAGCTCAATTTCGGTATCGAGAAGCACACCGTCCAGCCGATCCGCGAACTGGCGCCGATGCTGCGCGAGATCCCATCGGCCCGCCTGTTCGAGGAAGTGCTCAAGCTGTTCCTCTCCGGTCATGGCGCGATCACCTTCGAGATGCTGGTCGACCTGCAACTGTTCGCGCCGCTGTTCCCGGCCAGTGCCGATGCGCTGGAACACAACCCGGAATACACCCACACGCTGATCAGCGAAGCACTGACCAACACCGACCTGCGGATCAAGCAGAACAAACCGGTGACCCCGGCGTTCCTGTTTGCCGCCCTGCTGTGGCCTGCCCTGCCGGCCCGCGTGTTGCGTCTGCAAGAGCGCGGCATGCCGCCGATTCCGGCCATGCAGGAAGGTGCTCACGAACTGATCGCCGAGCAGTGCCAGCGCATTGCCATTCCAAAACGTTTCACCATGCCGATCCGCGAAATCTGGGACATGCAGGAACGCCTGCCACGCCGCAGTGGCAAACGTGCCGACCTGTTGCTGGACAATCCGCGCTTCCGTGCCGGCTACGACTTCCTGCTGTTGCGTGAAAGCGCCGGCGAGCAGACCGATGGCCTGGGCGAATGGTGGACCGATTATCAGGACGCCAACGACAGCGAACGTCGCGACATGATCCGTGACCTCAGCGGTAAGGGTGATGACGCCAGTGGTGCACCGCGCAAGCGTCGCCGCAGCAGCGGTTCCAAGCGCAAACGCGCCGGCGCACCGAGCGCCACGGGCGAATAAGGCATGGAACGCATCTACATCGGCATGGGCAGCAACCTGGCTGACCCGGCCGAACAACTGCGCAGCGCGGTCGACGCGCTGGGGCAATTGCCCGACACCGAACTGGTCGGCGTCTCCGCGTTTTATCAGAGCGACTCCCTGCTGCCGGGCCAACCGCGTTACACCAACGCGGTTGCCGCGCTCGACAGCGCGCTCGCCCCGCTGGATCTGCTCGATGCCTTGCAGGCGATCGAAAACGATCAGGGCCGCGAACGCCTGGAGCGCTGGGGCCCGCGCACGCTGGATCTGGACATTCTGTTATTCGGTGATCGCCTGATCGATGAACCTCGCCTGAAAGTCCCGCATTACCACATGCAGGAACGCGCGTTCGTTCTTTATCCCCTGGCCGAACTGGCGCCCGATGATCTGCGTCTGGCCGATGGCCGTGCTCTTGCCGATCTTCTCGCCGCCTGCCCGTTCGTCGGCCTCGAACGCCTCTCTCACGCCTGACACAAACCGTTGATGCGGGAGCCTATCGGCTCCCGCTTTTTGCGTTCTTGTAGGACAAAAAACCCGCAGATCAGGCCCGCCGGCCCGCTGAATCGCATCAGTAACGCCGGTAACACTCCCCTCGTAACAATGCGGTAACACATGCAATTGACTTCCTGAGGCCTCATCACGACTATAGGCGTCCCGCTGCCGCCAACCCGGCATACAAGGGCGCAATCCAGGCCTTATAAGCACGACGAAAGAGCGTGCGCCTGAATAGATGACGAATCACGCGCGTTACTCGCAGTAGTTTCCAAAGCGCCTGAACGAGGATTTCTTACATGCCAGCCATCACCCTGACCACGCTCCAGAGCCTCAAGCAGAAAGGTGAAAAGATCACCATGCTGACCTGCTATGACGCGACCTTCGCCCACGCCTGCAACGAGGCCGGTGTCGAAGTGCTGCTGGTGGGCGACTCCCTCGGCATGGTCCTGCAGGGTCACGACAGCACCCTGCCGGTGACCACCGCAGAAATGGCCTACCACGTTGCCAGCGTCAAACGCGGCAACTCTGATGCCCTGATCCTGGCCGACCTGCCGTTCATGGCCAACGCCACCCTCGAACAAACCATGACCAACAGCGCCCTGCTGATGCAGGCCGGCGCGCACATGGTCAAGGTCGAAGGCGCCTTGTGGCTGGCGGACTCGATCCGCCTGCTGGCCGAGCGCGGTGTGCCGGTCTGCGCCCACATGGGCCTGACCCCGCAAGCCGTGAACATTCTGGGTGGCTATAAAGTGCAAGGTCGCAACGAGAATCAGGCACGCCAGATGCGCGCCGACGCGATCTCGCTGGAGCAGGCCGGTGCAGCCATGCTGCTGCTCGAATGCGTGCCGAGCGAACTGGCAGCTGAAATCAGCCAGGCCGTGAAGATTCCGGTGATCGGCATTGGCGCCGGCAGCGACACCGACGGTCAGGTGCTGGTACTGCACGACATGCTCGGCCTGTCGATCAGCGGCCGCGTGCCGAAGTTCGTGAAGAACTTCATGCAGGGTCAGGACAGCATCCAGTCCGCGCTGAAGGCTTACGTCAGTGAAGTCAAAGCCACCACTTTCCCCGGGATCGAACACGGATTCTCTGCATGAACACCGTCAAAACCGTACGTGAACTGCGCGCCGCCGTGGCGCGCGCCCGCAGTGAAGGCAAGCGCATCGGCTTCGTGCCGACCATGGGCAACCTGCACAGCGGCCACATCGCGCTGATCACCAAGGCCACCCAGCGCGTGGACTTCGTGGTTGCGAGCATTTTCGTCAACCCGCTGCAGTTCGGCGCCGGCGAAGACCTCGACAAGTACCCACGCACCCTCGCGGCAGATCAGGAAAAACTGCTGGAAGCCGGATGCGATCTGCTGTTCGCCCCGACCGTCGAGGAAATGTACCCCGACGGCATGGCCGGTCAGACCCGGGTCAGCGTGCCGCAACTGTCCGAAGGCCTGTGCGGCGCCAGCCGTCCGGGGCACTTCGAAGGCGTGGCAACGGTGGTCAGCAAGCTGTTCAACATGGTCCAGCCGGACCTGGCGATCTTCGGCCAGAAAGATTTCCAGCAACTGGCGGTGATCCGCGCGCTGGTGCACGACCTGAACATGCCGATCCAGATCATTGGCGAGCCGACCGTACGCGCCGCCGACGGTCTGGCGCTGTCCTCGCGCAACGGTTTCCTCAGTGAAGAACAGCGCGCCGTGGCGCCGGTGGTCTATCGCACCCTGAGCAGCATTGCCGAGTCGATCAAGCAGGGCGAGCGCGACTTCCCTGCCCTGATCCAGGCGCAACGCCAGCAACTGGAAGCCGCCGGCCTGCGTCCGGACTACCTGGAAATCCGCCATGCCCTGACCCTGCGTCCGGCAACGGCGGAGGATCGCGATCTGGTGATTCTGGTCGCGGCCTTCCTCGGCACCACCCGGTTGATCGACAACCTGCATCTGAATCTCGATACCCCCGCCTGAACACCGGCAGACGCTGTGGAAGCAACCCCGCTTCCACAGCTTTTGCACGCGCTTGCAGACCGTATTGCTGAGCACCTGCCCATCGGGCAAACTTCCCGCCGTTCGACGCCACGCGATAAGCAGGGACTTGCTCGCATTACCCGCCGTCTGTCGGCCCCGTCTGTTATCAATGTTAAAAAAGTACCGAAAACAGGTCAGACAAAGCCAAGACAGATCGCGGCGCTGGGTTTACTGTATTCGCCCTGCGCCAAAGTAATCGTGTCGACGCAGTTGCCCCCTCGCCCAAACATGGCGGGGAGGTCTTTTCAGTGTTCAAAAGGCCGTTCAAGTAAAAAGGAAAACCGCAGCGATGGCGTACTACCGCACTCCTCATGACGTTACCGCTCTGCCTGCCTGGCAAGCGTTGAAAGATCACCGCCAAGCCATGCAGGATTTCAGCATGCGCGAAGCCTTCAACGCCGATCCGCAGCGCTTCAATCAGTTCACTCTCAGCAGCTGCGGACTGTTTCTCGACTATTCGAAGAATCTGATCAACGCCGAGACCCGCAACCTGCTGGTGGGTCTGGCCAATGAAGTCGATCTCAAAGGCGCGATCAAGGCGCTGTTCGACGGCGAAATCGTCAACTCCTCCGAAGGCCGCCCGGCGCTGCACACCGCCCTGCGTCGCCCGGTCGGCGACAAACTGTCGGTCAACGGCGTCAACGTGATGCCTGAAGTACACAAGGTGCTGAACCAGATCACCGATCTCGTGGGCCGCATCCACGACGGTCTGTGGCGCGGTTACACCGAGAAGCCGATCACCGACGTGGTGAACATCGGCATCGGTGGCTCGTTCCTCGGCCCCGAGCTGGTCTCCGAAGCCCTGCTGTCCTATGCCCAGAAAGGCGTGCGTTGCCATTACCTGGCGAACATCGACGGCAGCGAATTCCACGAGCTGACGCAAAAACTGCGCGCCGAGACCACGCTGTTCATCGTTTCGTCGAAATCGTTCAACACCCTCGAAACCCTGAAAAACGCCCAGGCCGCACGCGCCTGGTACCTGGCTCAGGGTGGTTCGGAAGCCGAGCTGTATCGCCACTTCATCGCCGTATCGAGCAACAACGCGGCGGCCGTGGCCTTCGGTATCCGCGAAGAAAACATCTTCCCGATGTGGGACTGGGTCGGCGGTCGTTACTCGCTGTGGTCGGCCATCGGTTTGCCAATCGCGCTGGCCATCGGCATGTCCAACTTCAAGGAATTGCTGTCCGGTGCCTACACCATGGACCAGCATTTCCAGAGCGCGCCGTTCGAACAGAACATGCCGGTGCTGCTGGCCCTGCTCGGCGTGTGGTACGGCAACTTCTGGGGCGCGCAAAGCCACGCGATCCTGCCGTACGACCACTACCTGCGTAACATCACCAAGCACTTGCAACAGCTGGACATGGAATCCAACGGCAAGAGCGTGCGTCAGGACGGCACTGCGGTGTCGACCGATACCGGGCCGGTGATCTGGGGCGGCGTCGGCTGCAACGGTCAGCACGCTTACCACCAGTTGCTGCACCAGGGCACCCAACTGATCCCGGCCGACTTCATCGTGCCGATCGTCAGCTTCAACCCGGTCTCCGACCACCATCAGTGGCTGTACGCCAACTGCCTGTCGCAGAGCCAGGCGCTGATGCTCGGCAAGACCCTGCCGGAAGCCGAAGCGGAACTGCGCGACAAGGGCATGAGCGAAGACCAGGTGCAGAAACTCGCACCGCACAAGGTGATCCCGGGCAACCGTCCGAGCAACACCATCGTGGTCGAGCGCATCAGCCCGCGTCGTCTCGGCGCATTGGTGGCGATGTACGAACACAAAGTCTTCGTGCAAAGCGTGGTCTGGGGCATCAACGCCTTCGACCAGTGGGGCGTGGAACTGGGCAAGGAACTGGGCAAGGGCGTGTATAACCGTCTGGTCGGCAGCGAAGAAACCGCCGCCGAAGACGCGTCCACCCAAGGCCTGATCAACTACTTCCGCGGCCGTCACCGCGGCTGATCCAGCCCCGAACACACCCCCTCGCCATGAGGGGGTGTTTGTTTACAGGTATTGAACCCTCCCTGCTCTCGGCGCATCTTTATCCTTGTCGCACAACAAGAATAAGGAACCGTCATGTTCGATATCAGCACGTTCCCCAAAGCCGATGCCGTCCGCCGGGCTGCACAGTTGAGTCAGGACGACTACCAGCGCCTGTACCGCGAATCGATTGAACACCCCAGTACCTTCTGGGCCGAACAGGCCACCCGCTTCCTCGACTGGAGCACGCCGTGGCAGACCGTCCAGCGCTATGACCTGAAGACCGGCGAAGCCGCCTGGTTTGCCGGTGGCAAGCTTAACGTCAGCTACAACTGCATTGACCGCCATCTGGAAAAGCGCGGCGATCAGACCGCCATCCTCTGGGAAGGCGACGACCCTGCCGAATCGACACAAATCACTTACAGCAAACTTCATCACCACGTCTGCCGCCTGGCCAACGTGCTGAAAAGCCGTGGCGTGAAAAAAGGCGACCGGGTGTGCATCTACATGCCGATGATCCCCGAAGCCGCCTACGCGATGCTGGCCTGCGCGCGGATCGGCGCGATTCATTCGGTGGTGTTTGGCGGGTTCTCCCCGGACTCATTGCGCGACCGCATTCTCGATGCCGACTGCCGCACTGTGATCACCGCCGACGAGGGCGTGCGCGGTGGCAAATTCGTGCCGCTGAAACAGAATGTCGACAAGGCCCTGCAGAGTTGCCCGAATGTCAGCACCGTCGTGGTGGTCGAGCGCACCCAGAACAACGTCGACTGGGTCGAAGGCCGCGACCTCTGGTATCACCAGGCCGTGCGCGACGTCAGCGACGATTGCCCGCCGGAACCGATGGACGCCGAGGATCCGCTGTTCATCCTCTACACCTCCGGCAGCACCGGCAAGCCCAAGGGCGTGCTGCACACCACCGGCGGGTACCTGCTGCAAGCGGCAATGACCTTCAAGTACGTGCTCGATTACCGCGACGGCGAAGTGTTCTGGTGCACCGCCGACGTCGGCTGGGTCACCGGCCACAGCTATATCGTGTACGGCCCGCTGGCCAACGGCGCCACCACCCTGATTTTCGAAGGCGTGCCGAGCTACCCGAGCACTTCGCGATTCTGGCAGGTGATCGACAAACATAAGGTCAACATCTTCTACACCGCCCCCACCGCCCTGCGCGCCCTGATGCGTGAAGGCGCCGGGCCGTTGCAGGAAACGTCGCGGCAAAGCCTCAGATTGCTCGGCAGTGTCGGTGAGCCGATCAACCCGGAAGCGTGGGAATGGTATTTCAACGTAGTCGGCGAACAGCGCTGCCCGATCGTCGATACCTGGTGGCAGACCGAAACTGGCGGCATCATGCTCAGCCCGCTGGTCAGCGCCCAGCGGATCAAACCGGGCTGCGCCACCCAACCGATGTTCGGCGTACAACCGGTGCTGCTCGATGAACACGGGAAGGAAATCCAGGGCGCCGGCAGTGGCGTGCTGGCGATCAAATCGAGCTGGCCGGCGCAGATCCGCAGCGTTTACGGCGATCCGCAGCGCATGGTCGACACCTACTTCAAGCCCTACCCCGGTTACTACTTCACCGGCGACGGCGCCCGCCGTGACGAGGACGGCGATTACTGGATCACCGGGCGCATCGACGACGTGATCAATGTCTCCGGCCATCGCATCGGCACCGCCGAGGTAGAGAGCGCGCTGGTGCTGCACGACAGCATCGCCGAGGCCGCTGTGGTCGGCTATCCACACGACGTCAAAGGCCAGGGGATTTATGCCTTCGTCACTCCGATGAACGGGACCGAGCCCAGCGATGAACTGAAGAAAGAACTGCTGGCCCACGTCAGCAAGGAAATCGGCAGCTTCGCCAAACCGGACCTGATCCAGTGGGCCCCGGCCCTGCCGAAAACCCGCTCGGGCAAGATCATGCGGCGGATCCTGCGCAAGATCGCCTGCAACGAGCTCGACAGCCTCGGCGATACCTCAACCCTGGCGGATCCGAGCGTGGTGCAGGGCTTGATCGATAAACGCTTGAACCAATAGGAGCAGCGGCAAGCGGCGAGCTTCAAGTTTGAAGCTCGCCGCTTGCCGCCAAGTTGCTGCTAAACTCCCGCGCCCCGATTCCCTTCAGCAAGGCGCCCGCATGTCTTCCTTGAACCTGGCGCTGCGCGCCGCTCTCGATCAACGCCAGGATCTGCTCGCCGAGCTGCACCGCCAGGGCACCGACTGCTATCGGCTGTTTCACGGCAGCCAGGAAGGCGCCGGCGGCCTGACCATCGACCGCTATGGCCCGCAACTGATGGTGCAAAGCTTCCACCAGACCCTGGCGCGTGAAGACCTGCTGCAAATGCACGCCATGGTCAACCAGACTCTTGGCCTGGAAACCCTGCTGGTCTACAACGACCGCTCCCGTGGCAACTCGCGGATTGATCGTGAAGACAGCGTCTACCGCGCCGACGACGCCGCGCTGGCCGATCTGGTCGGCCACGAATGGGGACTGAATTATCGTGTGCGCGGACGTCACGCCGGGCAGGATCCGCTGCTGTTCCTCGACCTGCGCAACACCCGCGGCTGGGTTAAGGATCACACCAAGGGCAAAAGTGTGCTCAACCTGTTCGCCTATACCTGCGGGGTCGGTCTCAGCGCGGCGGCCGGCGGTGCGCGCGAGGTGTGCAACCTGGATTTCGCCGAGGGCAATCTGGCAGTCGGCCGCGAGAACGGTCAGCTCAACCCGCACCTGCCGACCATGGAATTCATCCAGTCCGACTACTTCCCGGCCATCCGCCAACTGGCCGGCCTGCCGATCAGCCAGCGTCGCGGGCAGAAACTGCCGAGCTATCAGCGTCTCGAACAGCGCCAGTACGACCTCGTGCTGCTCGACCCGCCCGCGTGGGCCAAGAGTGCGTTCGGCACCGTCGACCTGCTGCGCGATTATCAGAGCCTGCTAAAGCCAGCCCTGCTGACCACCGCCGAGAATGGCGTGCTGATCTGCTGCAACAATCTGGCGAAAGTCAGCATGGACGACTGGCGCGAACAGGTGCTGCGCTGCGCCGAAAAAGCCGGGCGGCCGGTGCGTGAGTGGAGCGTGATGAACCCGGGCCGCGACTTCCCGTCGCTGGATCAGCAGCCACCGCTGAAGACCCTGATCCTTCAGCTCTAAGCGTTGCCAAGGAAATTTCCCACGGAAATATCCGAACAATCCTGAGCATGGGCAATTGCTTCGGAACCGGAATCGCGTGCCATACTCCAAGGCACTCCGATTCAGACAGATGAAGCCGCACATGCCCAAAGGATTGATTCGCGCGATTGGCGCCCTGTTGACTGCCCTGGCCCTCTACAGCCTGCTGGGGTTCCTGATTTTGCCGGGCATTGCGCTCAGGGTGGTGAATCAGCAACTGGCCAACTACGCCACGGTGCCGGCGCATCTGCAACGTATCGAACTCAACCCGTTCAGCCTTGAACTCACGCTGTGGGGCCTGGTGATCGGCGAGCCGGGCAAGGAACAGGTCGGCTTCGAACGTCTGTACGCCAACCTGCAACTCGACAGCCTGTGGACCAAAGCCCTGCATCTGTCCGACATCGAACTGGAAAAATCCAGGACCGAGATCCTGTTCGCCAAGGACGGTCAGCTCAACCTCCTCGGTCTGTTCAAGCTCCCGGCCAGCGAGCCCACCCCGGCCGATCCCGACGCCAAACCGTTTCCGCTGCGCATCGACCGGATCCAGCTGGCCGGCGGCAACCTGCATTTTGTGGATGCGCGGCCCAGCGAGCCGATCGAATTTCTGTACGACAAGCTCGACTTCGAGCTGAAAAACCTCAGCACCCTGCCCGAAGACAACGCCGACATGACCCTCGTCGCGATCGGCCCGGCCGGTGGGCAGATCGACTGGAAAGGCAACTTCAGCCTGATCCCGATCGCTTCCGAAGGCACGCTCAAGATCACCGACGGCCAGATGAAAGCCTTCTGGCCCTACGTGCGTGATGCCGTGCCACTGGTGCTGGAAAACGGGGTCGTCAGCCTGAGCACCGACTACAAGCTCAACCTGTCCAAGGAAACCGAACTGCTGCTGAGCAACGTCGCGGTCAATATCGCGCCGTTCGCCATCAAGGCGCCGGACGGGCGCCCGCTGGCGAAACTCGAGCGTCTCGACGTCAGCGACACCACGGTGGACCTGGCCAAACAGCAAGTGGTGGTCGGCAAGATCCGCAGTCAGAAACTGGAAACCTGGGCAGCCCTGGAAGCGGACGGCCAACTGGATTGGCAAAAACTGTTCGCCAGCCAGCCGTCGAAACCCGCCGCAAAAGCGGCTGCCGAACCTGCGAACACACCGGCGGCAGCCGACTCGCCGAAACCCGAACCGACCGCGCCGAGCAAACCGTGGCAAGTGTTGATCAAGGACGTGCAACTGCGTGACTACAAAGTGCATCTGGCCGACCGTTCGGCGAAGCCGGAAGTCACTTTGGATGTCACGCCCCTGAACGTCGATCTGCAGAATTTCGACAGCCTCAACGGCTCGCCCTTCAACCTCAGGCTCGACACCGGGCTGGGCAAGCAAGGCAAGATCAGCGCCGATGGCGTGGTCAATCTGGCGCCGGTCACCGCACAGCTCAACGTGAAAACCCAGGACATCGACCTGCGGGTCGCGCAGTCCTACATCAACCCGTTCATTCGCCTCGAACTGCGCAGCGGCATGCTCGGCAGCGACCTGAAAGTGAACCTGAAAAGCACTGACTCGCTGGCCCTCAGCGTCACCGGTCGTGCTCAGATCGATCAGTTGCACACCCTCGACACCCTGAAAACCCGCGACTTCCTGAAGTGGCAGCAAGTGGTGGTCGAAGGCCTGAACTATCAGCACGGCGACAGCCTGTCGATCGACAGGGTCAACCTGTTCCAGCCGTATGCGCGGTTCATGATCAACGATGATCGCACCACCAACATCGACGACCTGCTGATTCCGCAGCCGGCCGATTCCGGGGCGAAGACCGCCGCGGCGAAACCGGCGAGCAATGACAAACCGCTGGGTATTCACATCGGCGGCATCGCGATCAACGACGGCTCGGCCAACTTCGCCGACTTCAGCCTGACCCCGAACTTTGCCACGGCGGTCCAGCAACTCAACGGCCAGATCGGCACCATCGACAGCCGTCAGGCGAAACCGGCCAGCGTCGACATCAAGGGCAAGGTCGACCGCTATGCGCCGGTGACCATCAAAGGCGCGGTCAACCCGTTCGACCCGATGGCCAGCCTCGACATCGCCACCAGTTTCAAACGGGTCGAACTGACCACCCTGACGCCCTACTCCGGCAAGTTCGCCGGCTACCGCATCCGCAAGGGCCGGCTCAACCTCGACCTGCATTACCTGATCACCAAAGGCCAGCTCAAGGCCGAGAACAAAGTGGTGGTCGAGCAACTGCAACTGGGTGAGAAAGTCGACAGCCCGGATGCCGTGAGCCTGCCGCTAAAACTGGCGATCGCCCTGCTCAAGGACGTCGACGGCAAGATTTCCATCGAACTGCCGGTCACTGGTGACCTGAACAATCCGCAATTCAGCGTGATGCCGATTGTCTGGCAGACCCTGCGCAACCTGATCGTCAAGGCTGCCGCCGCACCGTTCAAGCTGATTGGCGGTCTGGTCAGCGGTGGCGGCTCGGAAGACCTCGGCACCGTGTCCTTCGCACCGGGTTCCAGCGACCTGAGCAAAGACGCCGAAGCGGCGCTGGTGAAGCTGTCGCAAGCGCTGAAGGAACGTCCGGCCCTGCGCCTGGAAATCGAAGGCACTGCGGCAAAAAGCAGTGATGGCCCGTTGCTCGCCGAACAGCGCCTGGAACGTGAATACCAGTACAACTACTACAAGATGCTCCAGCGCCGTGGCGACAAGGTGCCGGCGCAGGCTTCGCTGATCCAGGTCCCGGATAACGAAAAAGGCCCACTGCTTGAGGGCATCTATCGCACCCGCCTGAAAACCCAGCCACCGGCCGAGTGGAAGGATCTGGGCAAGGAAGAACGCACCGCGAGAATGCGCGCCGACGTGATCAAGTTCTGGAGTTCCAGCGATGTGCTGCTGCGCCAGCTCGGTCAGGACCGTGCCAGCAGCATCAAGGATTACCTGGTAGACAAGGGCCAACTGGCCGACGATCGTGTGTACTTCATCGACGCCAACCTCGGCGAAGCGGAAAGCGACGGCCGGGTGGTGACGCAAATGCATCTGGATGCCGAGTGATGAACCCAAAGTGGCTGGCTGCACTGGGGCTGGTGTTTCTCGCCAGCCAGGCTGCGGCGTCCGATACCTTGCGCTGCGGCAGCCAGTTGGTGAGCCTTGGCGACCGCGCCAGCGAGGTGCTGCAAAAATGTGGTGAGCCGGTCGGTCGCGATCTGCTCGGTTACAAGCGCAGCGCCAACCGTCGTGAAGAGTTTCAGGTCGAGGAATGGACCTACGGCCCGAGCAACGGCATGTATCAATACCTGCGCTTTGAAGGCAATCGCCTGAAGCAGATCAACAGCAAACGCGGCAATTGACCTTCCCCGCCTTTTCCGGCCCCTGAATAGAACAGGCCCCGACATGAATGCCGGGGCCTGTAATGGCCACATTCCGTGTGGCCGGTCGCATGAACTCTAAAGTGCGGCAGACGTATTGCTCGGCCCGCCTGTCGCGTCTTCTCCCGGTCCAGGCGAGAAGTCTTGCCTTACTCGGCTTTCAGGCCGTCAGCGGAGACCGCTTTCACGCCTTTGATTTTCTTGGTGATGTTCACAGCGGTGGTTTTCTGAGCTTCGGTGATCGCGACGTCAGAAGACAGGGAAACCACACCTTTGTTGGTTTCAACTTTGATGTCGGTACCAGGAATGCCTTTTTCGGTTACCAGGTCGCTTTTGACTTTGGTGGTGATCCAGGTATCGGAAGTAGCTTCTTTAGCCTTGGTGACTTCACCGGCAGCCAGGGTCATTGGAGCCTGAGTGGTCTGGGTCGATTGAGCAAATGCACCCGAAGCCATGGTCAGGGTCAGCGCGGTAGCAGCAGCGGCAGTGATAGCGAACTTCTTCATACGAGTAACTCCTGTTTTTCTGGAAAGTCTGCTGGTTGTCTTGTCAGCAGGGTTACTGGAGATATTGCGAACGCTGTGCCAACTTTCAAAATTAGATTAAAACCTTATAAATCAATAACTTATAAATGTCGCATTTTTTCGGAATCATGCAAATTGCATGAGTCGTGAAATATCTACATGCAAGTTGCGGCTTTTCGGAAGTTCCTAACAGCCTGAAATTATTGAAGCTTTTGTGAAGTGTCGCGCAATGAAAAATGCCCCGCATTGCGGGGCATTTTTGTAGTCCATCAACAAATCAGGTACCGCTCGCAGTACAGCCTTTTGGCGAATAATCCGGCGCCACCGTTGTGGCACATGTCCATACACCTGCCCCCGTACCGGAAGAGCGAGTAAGCGTGATGGTTTTGTCCAGTACCGGACCCGGAGCGTTTTTGATCGTGCAAACAATTGAACCGGCGCCCGACGAAGCGGTGCCCGAAGCCGTAACAGAACAATTGGAGGTTGTAACCGTTGCACTGCCCGCCACATTAGTCAGCGTAGGATCGGTGCCTTGGTTAATCACATCCTCGAACGGCACTTTCATTGCCGAGATCTCGGCCAGCCCAGCCGTCACCTTCGACCGCGCCTGATATTTGGAGTACTGCGGCAGCGCCACAGTGGCGAGAATACCGATGATCGCCACGACGATCAGCAGCTCGATCAGAGTGAAACCCTGTTGTTTATTCATAGACACGCTCCATGCATGAGTCGAAATCTCATGATCTGTTCAAGACTCAGCACAGCCCGTGCCAAACGCTGGCAACCCATACCCGCTGGGCGCCATCCGGCTGACATGCCGATTCCTACAACCCGTAACCGCACTATCTGACACTTTTTGTCACCCGCACTCCACGTGTATGGCGCTGTCACTTGACTAGGCTATAAGTCATGAACGGCAAGCACGTGGAAACCCCATGAATGACATCGCTCTGAGCGGTCTGGCCAAACAACTGGTCCAGGCCGAATTGCTCACGGAAAAGAGTGCCCAGCAGGCCTGGCAGCAGGCGCAGCGCAATCGCCTGTCGCTGGTCAGTTACCTGGTGCAGAACAAACTGGTGAAGAGCTGGCAGGTCGCCGAAATAGCCTCGGAGCATTTCGGCATGGCATTTCTCGACCTCAACTGTCTCGACAGGGAAACTCAGCCCAAGGGCCTGGTCAGCGAAAAACTGGTGCGCCAGCACCATGCCCTGCCCCTCTGGCGGCGTGGCAACAAACTGTTCGTGGGGATTTCCGACCCGAGCAATCATCAGGCGATCAATGACATTCAGTTCAGCACCGGGCTGAGCACCGAAGCCATTCTGGTCGAGGACGACAAGCTCACCGACGCCATCGAAAAATTCTTCGACACCCACGCCACCGGACTGGAGGAAATGGCCGATGTCGACCTTGACGGGCTGGACATCGAATCGGTCGACGACAGCAGGCAGGACACGCTCGGCGGAATCGACGCCGAAGATGCCCCGGTAGTGCGCTTCGTCCACAAGATGCTGCTGGACGCGATCAAGAGCGGCTCGTCCGACCTGCACTTCGAGCCTTACGAAAAGAACTACCGGGTGCGGGTGCGCACCGACGGCATTCTGCGGGAAGTGGCCAAGCCGCCGATTCAACTGGCCGGGCGCATCGCTGCACGCTTGAAGGTCATGGCCAGCCTCGACATTTCAGAACGGCGCAAACCCCAGGACGGGCGGATCAAGATGCGTCTGTCGAAAAGCAAGTCGATCGATTTCCGGGTCAACACCCTGCCCACCCTCTGGGGCGAGAAAGTGGTGATTCGGATCCTCGACCCGTCCAGCGCCCAGATCGGCATCGATGCCCTTGGCTACGAGCCGGAGCAGAAAGACCTGTACATGGCCGCGCTCAAACAGCCGCAAGGCATGATTCTGGTGACCGGCCCAACCGGCTCGGGCAAGACCGTGTCGCTGTACACCGGGCTGAACATCCTCAATACCGTCGACATCAATATCTCCACGGCCGAAGACCCGGTGGAAATCAACATGGAAGGCATCAACCAGGTCAACGTCAATCCCCGTCAGGGACTGGACTTTGCCCAGGCCCTGCGCTCGTTCCTGCGTCAGGACCCGGACGTGATCATGGTCGGCGAAATCCGCGACCTCGAAACCGCCGAAATCGCGATCAAGGCCGCCCAGACCGGTCACCTCGTGCTGTCCACCCTGCACACCAACAGCGCAGCAGAGACCCTCACCCGCCTGCACAACATGGGCATCCCCGGCTTCAACATCGCAACCTCGGTGAGCCTGATCATTGCCCAGCGTCTGGCGCGAAAACTCTGCAGCCACTGCAAGAAACCCATCGAGATCCCCCGGGAGACCCTGATCAAGGAAGGTTTCCCCGAGGAACGCATCGGCCATTTCACGATCTATGAGCCCTCTGGTTGCGATCACTGCAACGGCGGGTACAAGGGTCGCGTGGGGATTTATGAAGTGGTGAAGAACACCCCCGAACTGCAACGGCTGATCATGGCCGAAGGCAACTCACTGGAAATCGATATCCAGATGCGCCGGGACGGCTTCAACGACCTGCGCACCTCGGGCCTGATCAAGGCCATGCAAGGCATCACCAGCCTTGAAGAAATCAACCGGGTCACCAAGGACTGAACATGGCGGTCAAGGCAGCGAAAATCAGCATCTACGCCTGGGAAGGTACGGACCGCAAAGGCAGCAAAGTGACCGGCGAGTTGAGTGGCCAGAACCCCGCACTGGTCAAGGCCCAGTTGCGCAAGCAAGGCATCAACCCGGGCAAGGTACGCAAGAAATCCGCCTCGTTGCTGAGCTTCGGCAAGCGCATCAAGGCCCAGGACATTGCCCTGTTCACCCGGCAGATGGCGACCATGATGAAGGCCGGCGTGCCGCTGTTGCAGTCGTTCGACATCATTGGCGAAGGCTTCGAGAACCCGGCCATGCGCAAACTGGTCGACGAGGTGAAACAGGAAGTCGCCGCCGGCAACAGCTTCGCCGCCGCGCTGCGCAAGAAGCCTCAGTATTTTGACGAGTTGTACTGCAACCTGGTGGATGCCGGTGAACAGTCCGGCGCCCTCGACACCCTGCTGGAACGGGTCGCGACCTACAAGGAAAAGAGCGAAAGCCTCAAGGCCAAGATCAAGAAGGCCATGACCTACCCGTCGGCCGTAGTGCTGGTGGCGGCGGTGGTCACCGGGATTCTGCTGGTCAAGGTGGTGCCGCAGTTTCAGTCGGTGTTCTCCGGCTTCGGTGCCGAACTGCCGGCCTTCACGCTGATGGTGATCAGCCTGTCCGAATTCATGCAGCAATGGTGGTGGGCGATTCTCGGTGCGCTGGTGGCCGCGTTTTTCGGCACCCGCCATGCCCTGAAAAAATCCCAGGCCCTGCGCGATCGACGCGACGCCTGGTTTCTCAAGCTGCCGCTGGTGGGCACATTGATGTACAAGTCCGCCGTGGCGCGGTTTGCCCGGACCCTGTCGACTACCTTCGCCGCCGGTGTGCCGCTGGTGGAAGCGCTGGACTCGGTGGCCGGTGCCACCGGCAACGTGGTGTTCAAGCGTGCCGTGCTGCGCATCCGCCAGGACGTCTCTACCGGCATGCAGCTGAATTTCTCGATGCGTTCCACCGGCATCTTTCCGAACATGGCGGTGCAGATGACCGCCATCGGCGAAGAGTCCGGCGCACTGGACGAGATGCTCGACAAGGTCGCAGGTTTCTATGAGGGCGAAGTGGACAACATGGTCGACAACCTCACCAGCCTGATGGAGCCGTTCATCATGGTGGTGCTGGGGGTGATCGTCGGCGGTCTGGTGGTGGCGATGTACCTGCCGATCTTCCAACTCGGCTCAGCGATCTGACATGCCTATCGACGAACTCCTCAGCCTGTATCCGCTGGCCTTTGTCTTCGCCGCGCTGCTGCTGGGGCTGGTGGTCGGCAGCTTCCTCAACGTGTTGATCTGGCGCCTGCCGAAAATGCTCGAGCGCGAATGGCGCCAGCAGGCTCACGATGTACTGGGCCTGCCCGGTGAATCGCCATTGCCCACCTACAACCTGATGCTGCCGCACTCGCAATGCCCGCACTGTGGCCACCGGATCCGCGCGTGGGAAAACATTCCCGTGTTGAGTTACGTGTTCCTGCGCGGGCGCTGTTCAAGTTGCAGCGCACCGATCAGCAAGCGTTACCCGCTGACCGAACTGGCTTGCGGCCTGCTCTCGGCATTCATTGCCTGGCACCTGGGTTTCGGCTGGCCGGCGTGCCTGTTGATCGTGCTGACCTGGGGCCTGTTGGCCATGAGCCTGATCGACACCGAACATCAATTGCTGCCTGACGTGCTGGTGCTGCCGCTGCTGTGGCTGGGGCTGATCGTCAACAGCTTCGAGCTGTTCGTGCCGCTGCACGACGCCCTGTGGGGCGCGGTGCTGGGCTATATGGCGCTGTGGTCGGTGTTCTGGCTGTTCAAACTGCTCACCGGCAAGGACGGCATCGGTCACGGCGATTTCAAGCTGCTGGCGCTGCTCGGGGCCTGGGGCGGCTGGCAGATTCTGCCGCTGACCATCCTCTTGTCCTCGCTGGTGGGCGCCGTGCTCGGGGTGATTTTGCTCAAGCTGCGCGACCAGAAAACCTCGACGCCGATCCCCTTCGGCCCGTATCTGGCAATTGCCGGCTGGATTGCCTTGCTCTGGGGTGGTCAAATAACCGGCTTCTATTGGCAGTTTGTCGGTTTGAAATGAATACCCCTGCGGAAAAACCCTGGATTCTCGGCCTGACCGGCGGCATCGGCAGCGGCAAAAGCGCCGCCGCCCAGCACTTCATTGATCTTGGTATCCACGTGGTGGACGCCGATCACGCGGCGCGCTGGGTGGTCGAACCGGGCCGCCCGGCGCTGGCGAAGATCGCCGAACACTTCGGCCCCGAAGTCCTGCAGGCCGACGGCACGCTGGATCGTGCAGCCCTGCGCAAACTGATTTTTGAAGTGCCGGAGCAACGGCGCTGGCTTGAGGCCTTGCTGCATCCGTTGATCGCCGAAGAAATCGCCCATCACCTGGCGCTGGCAAAATCGCCTTATGCGATTCTGGTTTCGCCGCTGCTGATCGAATCCGGGCAATACGCGATGACCCAACGCATCCTGGTAATCGACGCCCCGCAACAACTGCAGATCGAACGCACCTTGCAGCGTGACCAGACCAGCGAAGAGCAGGTCCAGGCGATCCTCAAGGCCCAGTCCAGCCGCGAAGACCGCGTCAGCCGTGCCGACGACGTGGTGGTCAACGACCGCGACCTCGCCTGGCTGCACAGCGAGGTCGAGCGCCTGCATCACTTTTACCTGACTTTATCCGGAGGCCAATCATGAGCCAGACCCCAACCGTCAACTGCCCGACTTGCGGCGCGCCCGTGGAATTCACCCCGGAAAACAAATACCGTCCGTTCTGCTCGGACCGCTGCAAACTGATCGACCTCGGCGCCTGGGCGTCGGAAGAGCACAAGATTCCGGTGGCCCCGGATGCCGAGGACGAACTGTTTTCCGGCGATTTCGACCCGCGTCACTGATCCCGTCAGGGCCGCATGAAGCCGTAGTCCTGATCGTCGTCGAGGTTTTCCGCCAGAAAGCGCAACTCGTCGGCCAGGTCTTCGGCGTTGCGCACCGCCTTGCTCTGCTGCACCACCGCACTGAGCAAGGCGCGCAGGCTCAGGCCCGGATCGAACCCCACCTCCTGCGCCATCTCCAGACTCTGCCGGGTTTCCTGCCTCGCCCACTCGTACACGCTCATGCCGCTGCTCCTGAAGGAATTTGGCCGAGCATGAAATGCCGCGCACAGAGTGAATTTGATGTGGATCAAGACTTGGGATCGTCGTCCTTCCAGGGCGCCGAAAGGTAGCGGGTACGGTTGAAGGTCTCCAGCCATTCCGGGCAGAACACCACCAGCGCGCTGACCACCATGCCGTTGATGAAGGCTTCGGGAAAAATCAGCAGCCACAGGTAACCGATGAAATCTTCCAGCCATTCCGGCATGGCAAACAGGCCGTCGTACCAGAGCAAGGTCAGGCTCAGCGTCAGGCAGAACAACGCCGAAAGCGCCGCGGCGAAAAAACCGGAACAGAAGATGTACACGAACGGATTGCGCGGCTGGGCGCGCTCGACCAGGATCGCCACGCATTCGGTGATCAGCACCGGCAACAGGATCAGAAAGGTGCCATTGACCCCGACGGCCACCAGATCCTGGCGCCCCAGCAGCACCAGCCCCAGTTGGGCCACCAGTGCACCGACGATCGCCAGTGGCCAGTCCAGCAGCAGCGTCACCGCTGTCATGCCGATGAAGTGGTAAGACACCCCGGTATCAAAATCCCTGCGCACCAGCCACAACAGAAACAACGCGAACACCGTGCCGAACAGCAAGTGCTGACGGCGGTTGTCGCTGAACAGCTCGACCCACGGTGCGCGGACAATCGCCCAGAGCAACACCGGCAGGTAAATCAGCCAGCCGAGGGTCAGACTTGCCGATGACAGCAGTTCTGCACCGATCATGATCCCATCACCTTCATTCGCACCGCAGACTCCTTTGATTGGCGCTCCTGCGGCGAAGTCTACACCTGCACGGCGGCACATCTGCCGATGCAAAGCTTTCTGCTTGTCGCAATTGAACGCTAAGCTTGGGCCTATGGATGACTCAGATTACTTACGCCTGCTGACCATTGCGGCCGAGCAAGCCAACGCTTTCCTGTCCAATGCCCGCAAATGGGAGCGTGAGCGTTGGGTCTGCCAGCGCCTGCTGCAAGGCTTGAACATTCCTTATCGCGCCGACGAATTCGCCCCGGCCGGTGAGCCGCCGGACGTGCTGTTTCGCGACGCCAATTTCGAGGTGTTTTTCGTCCTCGATGAAGGTCGTCGGCTGAACGACGAATGGCGCGATGAGCTGCAACGTCGGCGCAGTGCGTTTTCCCTCAGCCAACTGGTGCGCCGTGAAGCCAAGCCGCGGCGGATTCCGGCCAATGAATTTCTGCTGAGACTGGCGCCGACCTTGCGCAAGAAAGCGCACAACTACAAGGAACGCGGCATGGATCTCGGCGAGCTGGACATCATTGCCTTCGCCAGCCTCAAGCGCGAAGTGCTCGACCTCAACAGCCACTTTCCGCCGCCCACCGAATACCTGCGCCAGGGCTGGCGTTCGCTGTCGCTGGTCGGACCTACGTTCGCCCGGGTGCTGTTCGCCCATCCCGATGCCCCGGATTTTCTGCGCGGCAATCTGGGGCGCAGCATCGTGTTCGATGTAGGGATCAGCCTGTGACGCCGCTTCAACAATTGATCGCCGAGGTCCCGCAGAGCGGCCGCGTACGCTGGATTGGCGTGCGTCCTGAATCTCGTGGGCCGATGCTCGAGCTCGACGCCGTAGAAGCACGCCTTGAAGCGGGACTGACCGGGGATCATGCCCGCCCCGGAGTACGTAACGCCCGACAGGTCACGCTGATTCAGTTCGAACACCTGGCCGTGATCAGTGCATTGATGGGCCGTCCCCACGAGCATCCGGTCAGGCCTGAAGATCTGCGGCGCAATCTCGTTATCAGCGGGATCAACCTGTTCAGCCTCAAGGGGCGGCGCTTTCGCATTGGTCAGGCGATTTTCGAAACCACGGGCTGGTGTCAGCCGTGCGCGCGCCTGCAGAACAACCTCGGCCCGGGCACGTTCCAGGCCGTGCGCGGGCATGGCGGAATCACTGCGCGAGTGTTACAAAGCGGGATCATTCGCCTCGGGGACAGTGTGTCTGTCGAACCGGTCCCGGACAGTGGCTATGCTGCGTTCAATCCCGGTTGAAAACCGCTGTAGCGTGTTCTCATTCAGTAACGTCTACCTGACGAGGCCTTTATGACCAGCCGCCTGAACCCCGAAGACCAGAAGCATGTCGAAGAGTACCTGCAGTTGTCCCAACACCGTGTCGAGCGCCGGCCATTCCGGCCGTGGATGCTCCTGGTGCTGGTGCTGGCAGTGACCATTGGTCTGGGCCTGTTGAGCCGATTTATCAGTTACCTGACGCTATGAGCTGCATCGCGCTCGCTCGGGTAGCCGTACCGATTTCCTTTAAAAACCTTGCGAGCTATCCCTATGTCCCATCGTATTGTCATTGTCGGCGGCGGCGCCGGCGGTCTGGAGTTGGCTACCCGTCTGGGTAAGACTCTGGGCAAACGCGGCACCGCCAGCATCATGCTGGTCGACGCGAACCTCACGCACATCTGGAAACCGCTGCTGCACGAAGTGGCCGCCGGATCGCTGAACTCTTCCGAAGACGAACTCAACTATGTCGCCCAGGCCAAATGGAACCACTTCGAGTTCCAGCTGGGGCGCATGAGCGGGCTCGATCGTGAGCAGAAGAAGATCCAGCTGGCCGCCACCTACGACGAAAACGGCGTTGAACTGGTCCCGGCGCGGGAAGTGCCCTATGACTCGCTGGTGATCGCGGTCGGCAGCACCACCAACGATTTCGGCACCCAGGGCGCCGCGCAGCACTGCCTGTTCCTCGACACCCGCAAGCAGGCCGAGCGCTTTCACCAGCAACTGCTCAATCACTATCTGCGTGCTCACGCCGGGCAGACCGATGTGGTCCAGCAAATCAGCGTGGCTATCGTTGGCGCCGGCGCCACGGGCGTCGAACTGGCGGCCGAGCTGCACAACGCGGCCCATGAACTGGCGGCTTACGGTCTGGACCGGATCAAACCGGAAAACATGCACATCACCCTGATCGAAGCCGGGCCACGGGTGCTGCCAGCCCTGCCGGAGCGGATCAGCGGGCCGGTGCACAAGACCCTGGAGAAGCTCGGGGTCAACGTGATGACCAATGCCTCGGTCAGCCAGGTCACCGCCGACAGCTTGATCACTGCCGACGGCAACGAAATCAAGGCGAGCCTGAAAGTCTGGGCCGCCGGGATCCGCGCACCGGGTTTCCTCAAGGACATCGACGGTCTGGAAACCAACCGCATCAATCAGCTGCAAGTGCTGCCGACGCTGCAGACCACCCGCGACGAAAACATCTTCGCCTTTGGTGACTGCGCCGCCTGCCCGCAACCGGGTTCGGATCGCAACGTTCCGCCACGGGCCCAGGCTGCGCACCAGCAGGCGTCGCTGCTGGCCAAATCGCTGAAACTGCGGATCGAAGGCAAGACCCTGCCGGAGTACAAGTACACCGACTACGGCTCGCTGATTTCGCTGTCGCGTTTTTCGGCTGTGGGTAACTTGATGGGTAACCTGACCGGCAGCGTGATGCTCGAAGGCTGGCTGGCGCGGATGTTTTACGTGTCGCTGTACCGCATGCACCAGATGGCGCTGTACGGGCCGTTCCGCACAGCGATGCTGATGCTCGGCAGCAAGATCGGACGCGGCACCGAGCCACGCCTGAAGCTGCACTGATGTAAAACACCGTGGGGGCGGGCTCGCCCTCACGGTGTTTTGTTTTCTACTGTATCTGCCCCCGCTTTCCCCACCTTCGCTTACAAACGCCACGCTCCTCGACACAGACGCGATACACCGCCACCGCTTAATGGCCACACCCGAGCACACCTGCTCCGGCTTGATCGCCCTTAACGTGTGGTTGCGCTGTGCAACCGAAGGAGAATGCAATGTCCCGTACTGCGAAAATCGGCAAAAACTCCCTTGGCCTGGTCGGTGCCGTACTGGCCGGCGGCCTGATGCTGTCCGGCTCGGTGTTCGCCGCGCAACCGCTGGCCCAGGGTTATATGGTCGCTTCGGCCGAGACCTCGGTGAAAACCCCGGAAGGCAAATGCGGTGAAGGCAAATGCGGCGATGCGTCGATGGCCAAGACCGACACCGATGGCGACGGCAGGGTCTCCCGCGCCGAGTTTCTGAAAGTTGCACCGAAGTCCGACTTCGACAAGATCGACACCAACCACGACGGCTTCATCGACGAGCAAGAGGCGTACAACAACGTCAAAGCCAATTTCGAAGCCAACGGCAAGAAAATGCCGAAAGGTCTGTTCGAACACCTGAAAGACCAGGACGGTGCCTGATTTTTTTCAGCCTGCCCGACAAAACAAAGCCGCGCTTTCTCTGACAAGAAGCGCGGCTTTTTCACGCCTGCATGATTACAGCTGGAAGCGTCGCACCATGCCCTGCAGGGCATTGGCCAGTTGCGACAGTTCATGGCTCGACGCGTTGGTTTGATCGGCACCGGCCGCCGAACGCACCGACAGATCGCGTATGTTCACCAGATTGCGATCCACTTCCCGCGCCACTTGCGCCTGCTCTTCGGCGGCGCTGGCGATCACCAGATTGCGCTCGTGGATTTCGTGTACCGAAGCCGTGATCGTCTGCAACGCTTCACCGGCCCGCTCGGCCAGCACCAGTGTGGTGGCAGCGCGCGAGGCACTGGCCTGCATCGACTCCAGCGCCAGGCTCGAACCGCTGCGCATGCCCTGCACCATCTGCTCGATTTCCTGGGTCGATTGCTGCGTGCGATAAGCCAGCGCCCGGACTTCATCGGCGACCACGGCAAACCCGCGTCCGCTCTCCCCGGCTCGCGCTGCTTCGATGGCGGCGTTGAGCGCCAGCAGATTGGTCTGCTCGGCGATCGCTCGAATGACGTCCAGCACCTTGCCGATGTCTTGTGACTGATTGGCCAGCGATTGCACCAGTTCGCCGGTGTGCTCGACTTCGCTGGCCAGGGCGTTGATGGCGTCGGCAGTTTCGCTGACCCGTTCCTGGCCCAACTGCGCCGATTCGCTGGACTGGCGGGTGGCATCGGACGTCGACACCGCATTGCGGGCGACTTCCTCAACCGCCGTAGTCATCTCGTTGACGGCGGTGGCGGCCTGTTCGATTTCGTTGTTCTGTTGTTGCAGGCCCTGCGTGCTGTCATGGGTGACCGCGCTCAGTTCGTCGGAAGCGGTCGCCAGTTGCGTGGCCGAGCCGCTGATGCCCTGCAGGGTTTCGCGCAGGTTCTGCTGCATGGTTGCCAACGCCTTGAGCAGCCGGCTGACTTCATCGTTGCCGTGAGTTTCGATCGGGCGGGTCAGATCGCCTCTGGCGACGTGCTCAGCGGCGTCGACGGCGGCGCTCAGGGGGCGGACGATGCTGCGGGTCAGCAACATGGCCAGAGCCACGGTGGCCAGCGCCGCCAGCGCGATAAACAGGGTCACGATGGTGCGCGAGGTTTCGTAGTGGGCCGCAGAGTTCTGGCTTTCGGCGGCGACCTGGCGGGCGAACAGATCCGCCAGGTCGTTGAGTTGTTTGCCGGAGCCGTCGACCACGGTTTTCATGTCGACCAGCAGCAGCTTGGTCAGCTCGTCGCGCTTGCCCTGCTCGGCGAGGGTGAACGACTGGGCGATCCCGGTGCGGTAGGCGGCGAAGGTTTTCTTGAACTGTTCATACAACTGCTGACCTTCCGGGGTGGTCACCAGTCGATCATAGGCGGCGATTTTCTCGCTCAACTCTTTGTCCCGGGTGTCCATTTGGCTGCGGTACGTGGCGATGTTGGCCGGATCCTGATCCAGCGCCATGCGCAGGGAGATGGTGCGGATGCGCAACATGATTTCGCGAATTTCGTCGCCACCACGAATGCTCGGCAGCCATTGCGTCTCCACTGCCACTTCGCTGTCGCGGATGCTCGACATCTGCCCCAGCGCGAACACCCCGAGCAACGCCACCAGTAACGCGATCAGGGCAAAGCCCAGAGCGGCGCGGGGAGCAATATTCAACTGACGAAGCAACATGACGAACGCCCTTTTTCTTGTATTGGCAGAGTTCAGGGGCGTTTGATGCGGCAGGCCCCTTTCGTTAGCGGGCTATCGGCAAGTTGTATGACGACTTGAATGAAACATTTCCGCCGGGCAAAAAAAATCCCCGTATCTTTCGATACGAGGATTTTTAATATGGTCGGGGTAGGGGGATTCGAACTCCCGACATCCTGCTCCCAAAGCAGGCGCGCTACCGGACTGCGCTATACCCCGGTAAAAAAAAGGCGACCTTTCAAAGATCGCCTTCTTCGATCAGCGCTTTTGGCCTCTGATCTTAAGATTCGATCCCAGTGTTACCTGGTTTCAAAAATGGTGGGTCGTGTGGGATTCGAACCTACGACCAATTGGTTAAAAGCCAACTGCTCTACCAACTGAGCTAACGACCCAAAAATGGTCGGGGTAAGGGGATTCGAACTCCTGACATCCTGCTCCCAAAGCAGGCGCGCTACCGGACTGCGCTATACCCCGGTTTGAAATTGGCTCCGTGACCAGGACTCGAACCTGGGACCCAATGATTAACAGTCATTTGCTCTACCGACTGAGCTATCACGGAACTACACATTTCAATTTACTACGGTGAAACTTGCAGCTTCTCGACATCGTTTTCGCATCGCTGCGTTCGTGTGTCTGAGGCGCGCTATTCTACAACCTAGAACACCTCTGTCAACCCCCTAAATTGCTTTCAAGTTAATGATTTGCAACTTATTTCAGATTTCTGCCCAGTGAGCTGAAACCCTGTTGGTGACTGACTGCGGGGCGCACTTTACAAGCCTTTTCCTTTGAGTTCAACAGCCTGGCGAAAAAAAAGGCCTCGCATTGCGAGGCCTTGATGACGACACCACCGTCGGGCGTCAGTTGAACGTGATCTCGTCGTTCTCCACGACGCCGGTCGCGGTCTCGCCTGGCAGGAAACGCCCCGACAGGATCAACTGTGCCAGCGGGTTCTCGATCCAGCGCTGGATCGCCCGCTTCAGCGGCCGTGCGCCATAGACCGGGTCGTAGCCGACGGCAATCAGCTTGTCCATCGCTTCCGGGCTCAGTTCCAGCTTCAGCTCGCGCTCGGCCAGACGGCTGCGCAGACGGCCCAGCTGGATCTCGGTAATGCCGGCGATCTGATCCCGCGCCAATGGCTCGAAAATCACCACTTCGTCGACCCGGTTGATGAACTCCGGACGGAAGTGGGTGGAAATCGCATCCAACACCGCTGCCCGTTGTGCTTCACGATCACCGACCAGTTCCTGGATCTGCATCGAACCGAGGTTGGAGGTCATGACGATCACGGTATTGCGGAAGTCCACCGTGCGGCCATGACTGTCGGTCAGACGGCCATCCTCCAGCACTTGCAGCAGGATGTTGAACACGTCCGGGTGCGCCTTCTCGACTTCGTCCAGCAGGATCACCGAGTAAGGCTTGCGCCGTACCGCTTCGGTCAGGTAACCGCCCTCTTCATAGCCGACGTAGCCCGGTGGTGCACCAATCAGCCGCGCCACGGAATGTTTCTCCATGAACTCGGACATGTCGATCCGCACCATCGCCTCTTCAGTGTCGAAGAGGAACTCGGCCAGCGCCTTGCACAGCTCGGTTTTACCGACCCCGGTCGGGCCGAGGAACATGAACGAGCCGCTCGGGCGATTCGGGTCGGACAACCCGGCACGGGAACGCCGCACCGCGTTGGCCACTGCAACCACCGCTTCGTCCTGGCCGATCACGCGTTGATGCAACAGGCTTTCCATCTTCATCAGCTTGTCGCGCTCGCCTTCGAGCATTTTCGACACCGGAATACCGGTCCACTTCGAAACGACTTCGGCGATTTCCTCTTCGGTCACCTTGCTGCGCAGCAACTGGTTTTCGCTTTTGCCATGCTGGTCGACCATTTGCAGGCTGCGTTCCAGATCCGGGATCACCCCGTACTGCAACTCGGCCATGCGGTTCAGATCGCCTTTACGGCGCGCGGCTTCCAGCTCCTGACGGGACTGTTCGATCTTCTGCTGAATCTGCGCAGAGCCCTGCACCTCGGCTTTTTCCGAGTTCCAGATTTCTTCCAGATCGGAGTACTCACGCTCGTGGCGATCGATTTCTTCCTGGAGTTTCTCCAGACGTTTCTTCGCCGCGTCGTCGCTTTCTTTCTTCAGCGCTTGGGATTCTACTTTCAGTTGAATCAGTCGCCGCTCCAGACGATCCAGCACTTCCGGCTTGGAGTCGATCTCCATGCGGATCCGGCTGGCCGCTTCGTCGATCAGGTCGATCGCCTTGTCCGGCAGCTGTCGGTCAGTGATGTAACGATGGCTGAGCTTGGCTGCCGCGATGATCGCGCCGTCGGTGATCGCCACCTTGTGGTGAACCTCGTAACGCTCCTTGAGGCCACGCAGGATCGCGATGGTGTCTTCTTCGCTCGGCTCGTCCACCAGCACTTTCTGGAAGCGCCGCTCGAGGGCCGCATCCTTCTCTATATATTGGCGGTACTCGTTGAGCGTGGTCGCGCCGACGCAATGCAGTTCACCACGGGCCAGGGCCGGTTTGAGCATGTTGCCGGCGTCCATCGAGCCTTCGCCCTTGCCGGCGCCGACCATGGTGTGCAGTTCGTCGATGAACAGAATGATCTGCCCTTCCTGCTTCGACAGCTCGTTGAGCAGCGCTTTCAGGCGCTCTTCGAACTCGCCGCGATACTTGGCGCCGGCAATCAGCGCGCCCATATCGAGAGACAGCAGGCGTTTGCCACGCAGGCCATCCGGCACTTCGCCATTGATGATGCGCTGGGCCAGCCCTTCGGCAATCGCGGTTTTACCCACGCCAGGTTCGCCGATCAGCACCGGGTTGTTCTTGGTGCGGCGTTGCAAGACCTGAATGGTGCGACGGATTTCATCGTCACGGCCGATCACCGGGTCAAGCTTGCCTTCTTCGGCGCGCTTGGTCAGGTCGACGGTGTACTTATCCAGTGCCTGACGCGACTCTTCGTGGTTGGCGTCATTGACCGCCTCGCCACCGCGCAGGTTGTTGATCGCATTCTCCAGCGCTTTCTTGCTCACGCCCTGGCCGAGCAGCAACTTGCCGAGCTTGCTGTTCTCGTCCATCGCGGCGAGCAGCACCAGCTCGCTGGAAATGAACTGGTCGCCCTTCTGCTGGGCCAGACGGTCGGCCTGATTGAGCAGACGCGCCAGATCCTGCGACATGTTGACGTCGCCGGTCGGGTTCTGGATTTTCGGTAATTGATCGAGCTCTTTGGTCAGCTCTTTACGCAAGCTGTTGACGTCGAAGCCCACCTGCATCAACAGGGGTTTGATCGAACCACCCTGTTGTTCAAGCATGGCTTGCATCAGATGCGCCGGCTCGATGGCTGGATGATCGTGGCCGACGGCCAAAGATTGGGCATCGGACAACGCCAACTGCAATTTGCTGGTTAAACGGTCTATACGCATGGGTCACCTTCCTTTTGAGCAGGCCGGACCTAAAAAACCATCCTGAATAAAGAAACCTGCCAGATACCGCTATAGATGCGGTCGATTCTGGAAGATTCAAGCGTCAGGGAGTTGATGCAGATCAGAGAGTTTAGCGGGTAAGCCAGACTAAAGAGGCGAAGCGACCAGTGCGAGGCGCACGGCGATAGGAAAAGAAGCGCGGATCGGTCACGGTACAGAAACCGCCACCATAAACAGCGGTGACACCGCGGACCGCCAGACGCAGCCGCGCCAGCTTATAGATGTCAGCCATGAACTTGCCGGCGTTGTGGCTCGGGACAAAGGCTGTCTCGGCTTCGGGCAATTGATTGATGAAGACTTCCCGGACTTCCGGGCCGACTTCAAAGGCTTGCGGGCCGATGGCCGGGCCGAGCCAGACCAGAACGTCTTCGGCGGACATATCCAGACTGTCGAGGGTGGCTTCCAGCACGCCGGCTGCCAATCCACGCCAACCGGCATGAGCCGCCGCCACGCGAGTACCGGCGCGGTCGCAGAACAGCGCCGGCAGGCAATCGGCAGTCATTGCTGCACACGCGATACCGGGCGTTGCCGTCCAGCTGGCATCCGCCGTGGCCACCACGGACGGATCCGCATGCGCCACGGCAATCCCGTGCACTTGCTGCAACCAGGCAGGCTTTATAGAGAAGTGTTCGGTCAGGCGCCGACGGTTTTCGGCGACGGCCTCCGGGCGGTCATCGACATGATCGCCCAGGTTGAGGCTGTCGAACGGCGCCTCGCTGACGCCGCCCTCGCGGGTGGTGACACAGGCCTTGACGCTGGCCGGCGCGGGCCAGTCCGGCGTCAGCCAGTTCATCCGACGAATGCCTCGCGATCCTGCTTGAGCAGGGTCAGCAGCCACACCAGATCTTCCGGCAGCGGCGATTCCCAGCTCATGCGCTCACCGGTGGTCGGATGATCCAGCTCGAGGAACCGCGCGTGCAAGGCCTGACGCGGGAAGTGCTTGAGGGATTCGACCATGGTTTGGCTCGCGGCCGGCGGAATGCGGAAACGACCGCCGTACGCCGGGTCGCCGACCAACGGGAAGTTGATGTGCGCCATGTGCACGCGGATCTGGTGAGTACGACCGGTCTCCAGCTTCACCCGTACGTGGGTGTGGGAACGGAAGCGCTCCAGCACGCGGTAGTGGCTGACGGCCGGCTTGCCGCCTTCCATCACCGCCATGCGCTGACGCTGCTGGCCGTGGCGGCCGATCGGGGCGTTGATCTTGCCGCCGGCGGTCACCACGCCGATCACGATGCACTCGTAGATCCGGCTGACGCTGCGGCTTTGCAGCTGCGCGACCAGTTTGGTCTGCGCCTGAATGGTCTTGGCCACCACCATCAGACCGGTGGTGTCCTTGTCCAGACGATGCACGATACCGGCGCGCGGGACATTGATGATGTCCGGCACGTGGTGCAGCAAGGCGTTGAGCAAGGTGCCATCAGCGTGACCGGCAGCCGGGTGCACCACCAGGCCCGCAGGCTTGTTGATCACCAGAATGTCGTCGTCTTCATAGACGATGTCGAGTTCGATGTCCTGAGCGACCCATTCACCCTGGGCCTCCTGCTCGGCAGTCAGCTCAAGGATGGCACCGCCATGAACGATGTCGCGCGGGCGGATGACCGCCCCGTCCACAGTCAGGCGACCTTCTTTGATCCAGGCGGAAAGGCGCGAGCGCGAGTGCTCGGCGAAGAGTTGGGCGGCGACTTGATCGAGGCGTTGGCCGCCCAATTCGGACGGCACCTCTGCGCGAAGTTCAATTTTATCGGACATGCTCGGACTGGGCGTCGGCTACAGCCTTTGGTTTCGGCTGCGCGCTTGTGGTTAAATACGGCGTCTTTTGCCCCGGGGCTTTTCAACGGGGCGCTCATCATAACAGGACGGCCCCGCCCAAGACAGCGGCCGTCATAGGGACGCAAGCCGCCATGCAAGTGAAACACCTGCTGCTGATCGCCATCCTCGCATTGACCGCTGCTTGCTCATCGAAGGAAGTCGTAGACGAAAACCTGAGTGAAGCCGAGCTGTACCAGCAGGCTCAACAGGACCTGGACAACAACAGCTACACCAGCGCCACAGCCAAGCTGAAGGCTCTGGAGTCGCGTTATCCGTTCGGTCGCTATGCCGATCAGGCGCAGCTGGAACTGATCTATGCCAACTACAAGAACGCCGAGCCGGAAGCTGCAAAATCCGCTGCCGAGCGTTTCATTCGTCTGCACCCGCAGCACCCGAACGTCGATTACGCCTACTACCTCAAGGGCCTGACCTCGTTCGACCAGGACGTCGGCCTGCTGGCGCGCTTCCTGCCGCTGGACATGACCAAGCGTGACCCGGGTGCCGCCCGCGACTCCTACAATGAGTTCGCCCAACTGACCAGCCGCTACCCGAACAGCCGCTACGCGCCGGACGCCAAGCAGCGCATGATCTACCTGCGCAACCTGCTGGCCGCGTACGAAATCCACGTGGCCGACTACTACCTGACCCGTCAGGCCTATGTCGCCGCTGCCAACCGTGGTCGTTATGTAGTGGAAAACTTCCAGGAAACCCCATCGGTCGGTGACGGCCTGGCGGTGATGACCGAAGCCTACCAGCGCCTGCATCTGGACGAACTGGCGGCCACCAGTCTGGAAACCCTGAAGCTCAACTACCCGAACCACCCGAGCCTGCAGGACGGTCAGTTCGTGCCTCGCGTTGCCGAAGCCGACAACCGTTCGTTCCTGAGCAAGGCCACCCTGGGTCTGATCGAATCCCGTCCGCCGCTGCCGCCGGGAGAGACCCGCGCCAACCAGGACGTGCAGAAGCAGTTCCAGGACGCGAAAGACGCGATCCCGAACGAGCTCAAGCCGAAAGACGAAAACGGCGACGTGATCGAAGAGCCGGAACCGGAGTCGAGCGACAGCGACCGTTCCATCTTCAGCTACATGACCTTCGGTCTGTTCGACTGATCACTGCGGTGATGCCAAAAAGGGAGATCTTCGGATCTCCCTTTTTATTGCGGCGTGTGATTGGGCTGTGCGCCTGTCGGGTCCTTGGCTAAACTGCCGAATCATTAGCCGAAAAGCCGCCCATCATGCTTCGTTTACTGTTCTGGATTGCCTTGATCGCCGCTGCTGTCTGGTTGTGGCGCAAATTCAAGGCCCCCGCCTCGTCCACCCGATCGCCTCGCGAACAGGATGCCGCGCCGATGGTGCGCTGCGCCCATTGCGGCGTGCACCTGCCCCGCGACCGCGCGCTGAACCTTCAACAACAGTGGTATTGCAGCCAGGCTCACCTTGAGCAAGGCCCCGGTTCCAGTGATCGCTGAGGCTGACAACGCCGACAGCAAACAGGCCCAGCGACTGCTGCGTCTCTATCATCTGTACCGTTTAAGTGTCGGCATCACCCTGGTGTTGCTGATCTCCAGCAACATGGACAACCGCCTGCTGACCTCGGCCAACGACGAGTGGCTGCGCAATGGCAGCTGGTTGTACCTGGTGCTGAACATCCTGCTGGTGGTGTTCCTCGAGAACATCCGCCGCCCGGCCCAGTTGTTCGCTCTGGCACTGGTCGACATTCTGCTGCTGTGCGGCGTGTTCTACGCAGCGGGCGGTGTGGCCAGTGCGATTGGCAACTTGCTGATCGTTTCGGTGGCCATCAGCAACACCTTGCTGCGACGACGTATCGGCTTGCTGATCGCCGCCATCGCCACCCTGGGCATTGTCGGGCTCAGCTTTCTGCTGAGTTTCAGCCATTCCCTGAGCGCCAACGACTATCTGCAGGCCGGCACCCTCGGCGCCTTGTGCTTCGCCGCCTCGCTGCTGGTGCAGGGATTGATGCGCCGTCTCGAAGTCAGCGAGAACCTGGCCGAGCTGCGCGCCAGCGAAGTGGTGGGGCTCGAAGCCCTCAACGCGCTGATCCTGCAACGCATGCGCACCGGCATTCTGGTGCTCGACGAACAGCGCCGGGTGCAACTGGCCAATCACAGCGCCAAGACCCTCCTGGGCCAAACACACCTTGAAGGCGACTTGATCGATGAGCACTCGAGCGCATTGGTCGAACGCCTGCAACTGTGGCTGAACAACCCGACCCTGCGCCCGCAAAGCCTGAAAATCGCCGGCAATGGCCTGGAGCTGCAGCCGAGTTTCATCGCCCTGGAACAGAGCCCGAACCGCCAGACCCTGGTGTTTCTCGAAGACCTCGCCCAGATCGCCCAGCAGGCGCAACAATTGAAACTGGCCGCGCTGGGCCGGCTGACTGCCGGTATCGCCCATGAAATCCGCAATCCGCTGGGGGCCATCAGTCATGCCGCGCAGCTGTTGCAGGAATCCGAGGAACTCGACGGCGCGGATCGGCGTCTGACGCAGATCATTCAAGACCACTCCCAGCGCATGAACCGAGTCATCGAAAACGTCCTGCAACTGTCCCGCCGCCAGCAGAGCGCACCGCAACGGCTCGACCTCAAACCGTGGCTGGAGCAGTTCGTCGACGAGAGCCGCGAACAGGCCGGCGAGCGCCAGCACATTCATCTGCACATCGGCCCGGGGGATTTTCGCACCCTGATGGATCCGGGCCAGCTCACACAGATTCTCGACAATCTGTTACGCAATGGTTGGCGCCACAGTGCCCTGTTGCACGATCCGGCCGAGGTCTGGCTGACGCTGTCCATCGACCCCGAGAGCACGCTGGCCGTGCTCGAAGTGCAAGACAACGGCCCCGGCGTGCCGCTCGATCAACAGGCTCATCTGTTCGAACCGTTCTTTACCACCAGCAGCCAAGGCACCGGCCTTGGGCTTTATCTGTCCCGTGAGCTGTGCGAAAGCAATCAAGCGCGCCTAGACTTCAAATCACGCCAAGGCGGCGGCTGCTTTCGCATCACCTTTGCTCACGGACGGAAACAAAGTTGAACACGAGCCCACGGCAAAAAATCCTCATCGTCGACGACGAGCCGGATATCCGCGAACTCCTGGAAATCACCCTGGGACGGATGAAACTCGACACCTTCAGCGCACGCAATCTCAATGAAGCCCAGGCGCTGCTGCGCCGCGAGAGCTTCGATCTGTGCCTGACCGACATGCGCCTGCCCGACGGCACCGGCCTGGAACTGGTGCAGCACATTCAGCAACGTTATCCACAACTGCCGGTGGCGATGATCACCGCGTACGGCAGCCTGGAAACAGCAATCAACGCCCTCAAGGCCGGGGCTTTCGACTTCCTGACCAAACCGGTGGACCTGACACGCCTGCGCGAGCTGGTCGGCTCGGCGTTGCGCATGCCGGCGCCGGGCAATGTCTGCACTTCGATCGACCGGCGGCTGCTCGGCGATTCACCGCCGATGCGCAACCTGCGCAAGCAGATCGACAAACTGGCCCGCAGCCAGGCACCGGTGTACATCAGCGGCGAGTCCGGCAGCGGCAAGGAGCTGGTGGCCCGATTGATTCATGAACAAGGCCCCCGCGCCAATCAGCCGTTCGTGCCGGTGAACTGCGGGGCGATTCCTTCAGAGTTGATGGAGAGCGAGTTCTTCGGCCACCGCAAAGGCAGTTTCAGCGGTGCAGTGGAGGATAAACCAGGACTGTTTCAGGCGGCCCATGGCGGCACACTGTTTCTCGATGAAGTGGCGGATCTGCCGCTGCCGATGCAGGTCAAGCTGCTACGGGCGATCCAGGAAAAAGCCGTGCGCAGCGTCGGCGGGCAACAGGAAACCGTGGTCGATGTGCGCATCCTCTGCGCGACGCACAAGGACCTCGACGCGGAAGTGGCTGCCGAGCGCTTTCGTCAGGATCTGTATTACCGGTTGAACGTGATCGAACTGCGTGTGCCGTCCCTGCGCGAACGTCGTGAGGACATCGAAGCACTGGCCGGCCACATGCTCAAACGCCTGGCCAATGGCACCGGGCAACCGGCGGCACGCCTTCATCCCCATGCCCTCGAGGCACTGAAAAACTACCGCTTCCCGGGCAACGTGCGGGAGCTGGAGAACGTGCTCGAGCGGGCGCACACCCTGTGTGAAAACCGCACGATCGAGGCAGAGGATTTACGTCTGAGTGAAGGAAACGGCACTGCTGAAGGCGGCATTGCCGATCTCACGCAGATCGACAACCTGGAAGACTATCTGGAAAGCGTCGAGCGCAAACTGATTTTGCAGGCGCTGGAAGAAACCCGCTGGAATCGCACGGCGGCAGCGCAGCGGTTGAGTCTTTCGTTTCGCTCGATGCGCTACAGGCTGAAGAAACTGGGTCTGGATTAACGCCTCTTTCGCGGGCTTGCCCGCGAAAGCGATTTGTCAGTCACCGAAAGAAAAACTGACTAGATCCGTCCGGCCGGTGCATACGGCGCCGGATCAATGATCGGCGCACGCCCCAGCATCACATCGGCAAACAACTGACAGGATGCCGGCGCCAGCACCAGCCCATTGCGGTAATGCCCGCAGTTCAGCCACAGACCGTCAAAACCCGGAACCCGGCCAATGTAAGGGATGCCCTCGGGCGAACCCGGTCGCAGCCCGGCCCAGTGCCCCACCACTTCGGCATCGGCCAGCGCCGGTAACAACTCGACTGCCGAGGCCTTGAGGCTTTCCAGTGCGTTGTCCGTCGGGGTCTTGTCGAAGCCTTCGTGTTCCAACGTACTGCCGATCAGAATGTGCCCGTCACGGCGCGGAATCGCGTAGCGCCCCTTGGCCAGCACCATGCTCGGCAGGAAATCCGCCGCGCACTTGTAGAGAATCATCTGGCCCTTGACCGGCTCCACCGGCAGCGAAAGGTCCAAAGTCTTGAGCAATTCGCCGCTCCACGCGCCCGCCGTCAGCACGACCTGATCACCGGTGATCACACCCGTGGAGGTCTGCACGCCCACCACCCGCTCACCCTCACGGACAAATCCGCTGACTTCACACTGCTCGTGAATCGTCACGTTCGGCAGCGCCTGCAACGCCGCTTTCAAAGACTTCACCAGCCGTGGATTGCGCACGTTGGCGACATCGGCCATGTAGATCGCCCGGGAAAAACCGCCACCGAGCACCGGTACCGCATCATGCGCCGCCGAGATATCCACAGCCCGCAGCGGACGGTTTTCCCGCGCAGCCCACGCCAGCGCTTCGGCTTCGTCATCCAGGTCCAGCCAGTACAGGCCGGTGGTGTGCACTTCGGGGTCGACCCCGGTATCGGCAAAAAGGCGCTCACCCAGTTGTGGATAAAAATCCTGCGACCAGTGCGCCAGCGCGGTGACGGCCGGGCTGTAGCGCCACGGGTACAGCGGAGACACGATACCGCCGCCGGCCCAGGACGATTCCTGGCCGACGTTCGAACGATCGAGCAGCACCACGCTGCCGACCTCGGAGGCGAGGTTGTACGCAGTGAGCAGGCCAATCACCCCGCCACCGACAATCACCACTTGCTGTTGCCTGGTCATGTTTGATCCAACCGTAAAAAAGACAGTGGGCGCAAAAGGCACCCGAAATAATGCGGCTCAGCGGCCCCAGCAATCCTTGGTGGTCAGCCCGGTGGTCGCGTTGTTCATGCTTCTGACACCGGTGTTGGTGAGGGTGAAATCCCCGCACTTGTCGGTGGCCATGGCCGTGCCGGTCTTGCGGGTCGCGGTCAGCAGGAAGGTCTGATCGGTGAGCGTCGGCGTGATGGTGTAGAAATCGTTGCCGGTGCTCAACCCGGTGACACCGGTGTAGACGTTGTTCTTCGAATAGAAGCGTTCGAGGATCTGTGCCTGTTCCGACAAAGTGCTGACCACGTCGGCACGGCGCCCCTTTTTCACATATTCGTTGTAACTTGGAAGGCCAATTGTGAGCATGATCCCGATGATCGCAATCACGATCATGATTTCGATCAGGGTGAAACCTCGGTTGGATCTGCGCATGCCTCGAACTCTCGCTTACTGAATTTGCCGCCACATGATACGACGGCTGCCGCCGCCGGATTTTTCCACCAGGGTGGTGATACCGCCACTGGAATCGTTCACGACCTTGCGTGATGCACCGTTGACGATGGCGTTCAGGGTCGGGATACCGCCGGTGAACACCACGCCGCTGGAAATCGTGTCGTTGCTGTCGACCACGCCATCGGCGTTGGTATCGAGCACCGCGTAGTTGAGCATCTTACCGCTGAACGCATCGAGTTCGATCAGTTTGCCGGTACCGAAACTGGAACACGGGTCGGTGGTATCGACACTGGCCGTGGTGAACACGATTCGTCCCAGCACCAGACTGGCCTGGTTGATCACCCGTTCGCCGGTCAATGCGTTGTTGTACACCAGCGGCAGGTACCAGCCCTTCTCCGCCGGATACGTCGTGTCGTTCTGGCTGGTGGTGACGAACTGTCCGGTACTGCCGGAGAACACCCCGGTAATCGCCTGCGCCTGCAAACTGCTGACCGTGATCTGGCCCGACCCGCCATCGGCATCCCACACCGAATAGAACGCCTGCAAATCCTTGTTGGTCTTGTCAGCGGCTTCGTTGAATTTGCCGGTGCCGACGAAAATCTGTTTGCCACCCAGAGCGTTGTCCGCCAGCAACGGTTGCGCGGTGATCGGCTGAGTCGCCCCGCCAGCCGTGGTAAATAACGGCTTGCCGGAAAACGCTACGCCCCAGCTGTCGGAGGACGTGGCGCTCAGGTCGAATTTCCACAACCGCCCCTTCAAGTCACCGCCATATGCGGCCTGCACCACGTTCTGCGAATTGACCCGCAGCTTCACCGAGGACAAACCGTTGGTGGTTTCCGTACTGTCGATGACGATTTTCTTGATCAGCGAGCCGTCACGCACATCCAGCACATATAGCGCCGCCACCCCGGAGTTGCTGCCGTAACCGTTGGCAATGAATGCCGCCCAGCGACCATCGGCCAAGCGTGCCACCTCCGGGCGGGCATAGGCGTAACCCAGATCATTAAAAGCGTTTGAAGTACTGGCGGTCGTCGGCGCGCTGACCTCCCACAAGGCACGGATGACGTTGCCTGCCGAGGCGTCGAACAGCTGGAGTCCGTAGAACGTCTTGTCCCCGGCCCCCGTCCCGCCGATGGCCAGGGTTTTCCACGCCGTGCCGAATTGCGCGTCGAACACACCGATCTGACCATCCACCAGAAACTTGTGGCTGACGCCGTTGACGTAGTTCGGATCGGCAATCAGGCGCAGCGAGGGCAATACGCTGGACGGCATGTAGGCATAGCGCCGGGTACCGTTGGCCGAGTTGATGACGCTGACAAAACCGTCGTTGGCGTTCACCACCAGGCTGGCATTCATGTTCGAAGCCTTGGTGGTCAGGTAGGTGCTGTAGGTGGTGTCACCGGCCAGATCGGAGGCGGTTTTTTCCGTGGGCGAGGCCAGCACCAGCGGCGAGTTGATGATGTCCCCGAGCAATACGCTGCGCACTTTGAGCCCGGCCTTGTTGGTGCCCTTGCTCCACTCGACCAGATCGATGCCGCTGATGCCGGTGGGCAAACCCTGGCTGAGAACGGTCTGCTGGGCCGGGGAGAAGTTGCCGTAAGCCAGCGTCACCGCCGCGTTGTTCAGGGAGTTCCACGACTGGTAGGTCGGCGCAGTGGCTCCGGGCACGATGGCCGTATCGGTGGTCCACAGCACCGCCGAAGTATTGACCGCCCCGGCCGAGTTGAACCCAAAGGACTTGATCGTGCCGCGCCAGTCCTTGGGGTCATAACTGGTCTGGAAATAACTGGTGCCGCTCGCCAGCGTCGTCCCGCTGGCGACACCGCTGCCGCCGGAACCGGCCTTCGAGGTGATGTCGCTCAACGCCGAAGACAGCGCGGCATTCAGACCGGCGCTGTCGGTCGCCTGGTAGTAGCGGCCCTGTCCGTAATCGGCGGCATCCGAGAGCATGTCGTTGGAAGCGGTGAAACCCACGGTGTAGGTGTTCATGTTCTGCCTGGGGAAATCCACCGCGTTCCAGCTCTTGCCCGCTGCATCGGTGCCGGTGGAACGCATGTCGATGTCGAAGGCGAACTTGGCGATATCGTCCAGGTACAGCGTATCGCCCTCCCCGTCCCCGTTGAGGTTGTTCCCGTCATTGTTGATGCCGTCCCAGTTCGGCAGGCGGCTGCCGCCCAGCGGGTCGTTGCTCGGAAAGGTGCGGTCGTAGGTCGGCAAACCGTCGGTGATGACCACGCCGTAGTTTTTCTGGCAGCGATACTGGATCGGGCTGGTGTAAGTGCTCGGCGTGGTGTTGTAGTACGGCGCCATCCCGCGCATATAGCGGGTGATCTCGTAGTAGGTCTCGGCCAGTGGCGTGTTGGCCACCGCGCTCAGGCCGTTGATCGAGGAAATCAGTGCGTTGTAGTTGGTGTCGGCCTGGGCCTGGGTCACGCTGCCGCTGACCGGTGACAGGTCGCTGATGGAGCGCGCGATGAAACCGCCGTTGCCAGGGTTGTTGCTGGTGGCCGGATTGAAGGTGGCCAGGCCCATGCGCAGGTTGCGGTTGCTGGTGACCAGTGCGGTGGAAACGTTGCGCGCTACGTTGATCCGGTAATCGTTGGGAATTGCCCCGGTGGTGAAGTCGCGTGTGCCGTTGTTGATCGCCAGACTCACCACATAGGAAATGTAATCCGCCGAATAGCGAGTGTTGCCGCTGCCCACCGGATCCGGCAGCTTCAGGCAGAGCGGCGTCAGGCTGTTGTTGTAGAACGCATAGGCACCGCCGGAGCAGCCGGAGGTTGGCAGGCTCGAGAGAAAGATCGTATCGCCGGTAATGGCAGTTGAGCTCAGGCACAGGCCGATGACCGCGTTGCACTGGCGGGCCGGCGTGCGATCCACGGTCGGATCGAACCCTGCTGCATAGATGATGCTGTTCATGCTGCCCGAGTCGTCGATCATCAACATCACGTTCGGTGGCACGGCGGCCGCGCTCAACAGCGGCGAATCGGACGGCGTGAAAGCGTACGCCGGTGCCGCCAGATAGAGCCCGGTCAACACGCCGAGCAGCAGCGACAACCATTTGAAGCGTCGCTCAGTACTTCGCATAGACACTCTCCACCACACTGCGCGAAGTGCCGGCGATGCCGATGGCCGTGACCCGGTACAACGTCGCCGAGGTATTGCTCGGCACGTTCACCGCCGTCAGGGTCGTGCCGATGTTCTGCACCCCGTAGAACCCGCTGCCGGCGGCGATCCAGGTGACCCCCGACGTGGAGTTGAACCCGGCCGCACTGACCACCGAGGACTCCGCCGGCGGCGCGCATTGGGTAGGGCTGGCGCACACCGCCAGCGCGTAGCCATCCAGTTGCACCGCGCTTTCGCCGATGCGCAACGCCGCCTCGGCCGTCTGGAACGATTGATTGCGCAAACTCACGCTGCCGGCCATTTTTTCCTGCAGGTTGGCGCTTTGCATCGATGACAGGCCGATCACCGTCAGAAGCAACAGAAACACCAGACTGACCAGCAACACCATGCCGCCCTGGGACCGTCGCCGATGGAGAGAAACGTTCATCGCTCGCCCCTCACTGCAAGCGGTTGCGCAAGGCGGCAACCACGTTGAAGGTTTGATTGCGGACCCGATTATTCGGATCAGTGAGGGTCAGGCTCAGGCGTACGCTGCGAATCCGCGCCGGATCACCGGGGTTGGCGCTGTAGGTGGACGCCGCAACATCGGTCGCGGAACTCGCCAGACCAAACATCACGGTGAACGCACTGACATTGTTCACCAGCACCTGCTGGGCGGGGTTGCCGCTGCCGGTGCCCATCAGAATCTGGTTGTTGCTGAAGCTGTAGACCAGCCGACGGATCGGAAACGCGATCTGTCCTGTCGCCGCCACCCGCGCACCGGTATAAGCCGTGGCGCTGTTGCGGCAATCGGAGACCACGGTCCAGGTCGGCGTCCCGCCCGCGCTGCCGACATCGGCGGTGACCAGGGTCAGTTTTAGATTGGCGTTGTCCCAGCTGATCGGCGTGATCTGGGCCGCTGTGAAATCTCCCGCCGAGCTGGAATCGGTAATCGTGCCCAGGCAGCCGAACATGCCCACCATGCGCAGTTCCTGAATCATCTTGCTCAACACGAACCGCGCGTCCTCCTGCATGGCGGCCGCACTGTTCTGACTGACATAAGTGTTCTTCGCCGCCAGGAAGATCTGCACCACGCCGAGCACCACGATCAGCCCCAGCGCCAGAGCGACCAGCATTTCGATCAGGCCGAAACCCAGGTTATGACGCTTCATGGTGTGGCCACCGGATCGACCGCGGCGCGGCTGGTCAGGACAAAACTGCGGGTTGCACCGGTCGTATTGGCGGCGCGCGCGTCACTCCAGGTGATGGTGATGGTGTACACGCGTTGATTGAGGGTGATGCTGCCGGTGGCGGTCGGGCCGCCGAAATTGACGATGTTGGTGCTGAAGTCGTAGAGATCCTGATCCCGGGCGACACTCAGGTTGCCCGTGGTCGGCGGAGTGACGGTGTAGTCGGCGCCGGAATTGGCGCGAATCCGGTCCATCATGTCGTAGGCGATGAAACTCGCCTGGCTGGTCATCCGCGAGCTGTCGGTGTACTTCAGCGCATTGAGCTGAACCGCCGCCGCGCCCAGCAACCCGACCGTCAGAATCAACAACGCGACCAGCACTTCGATCAGCGTCATGCCCTCCTGTGCGTACTTGCTCCCTGCCCTCATCCGCAACTTCCACCCAATTGAATTCGTCCGTTCAGACACACGTTCAGCGTCCTGCTTTGCGTGCCCAGCGTGTAACTGATGGCCACCGCTGTGGACGGTGCCGCCAGCCCGCCCAGGTTGTTGAAATCCAGCGCGGTCACTCCAGAGGGTAGCGTCAGAGTCGCGCCGCTGCTCATCGCTGGAACAACCCGCAATACATTGGCCGGAGTGCCAGTACTGTCGTAGACCGACAACTCGCCGGTCCAGACACTGCCGCCGGCGCTCGGCCGCAAGCGAGTGGTGACGCCCCGGTTGATCGCCTCGAGCCTGGCGTAATTGAGGGCCCGTTGCAGGTCGCCGACCTCGGTGTCGGCCTTGCTGCCCTGCACCGAACGGGTGAATGCCGGCACCGCCATCGTGATCAGGATCACAAACACCGCGACCGCCACCAACAGCTCGATCAGCGTGAAACCTTTTGTACGATGATCCATCGATGCCCTCCGTTGCCGTCGGCTATACCTGTACAAACCTAGAACATTCGACCGGCATGCGCCGGTTGATTTACCGCGTGCGGCGCACGGATTGCGCCGCCGTGCACAATCCAGGGAGGAGGCGCACATGCCGCAACAGGGTTTCAGTCTGGTCGAACTGCTTATGGGACTGGCGATCGGCGCAATTGTTCTGTCGCTGGTCGGTCCGGCGCTGGCGGACTTCACCGAATCAAACCGGCGGCAGCAGGCCGCGCAGTCTTTGCTCGACGGGATTCGCAATGCCCGGACCATGGCCATCACGCGCAACCAGAGCGTGGTGATTCATGGCATCAACGGTGACTGGGGTCAGGGCTGGCGGATCATCCTGGATCTCAATGGAAAGGGGGCGGCGGATGCGGGTAATCCATTGCTGATCGAGCAGGCGAGTGACGGAAAGATACCGATTGTCGGCAACTGGCTGGTGAGCCGGTACATACGCTTCAGCAGCCTGGGCCAGCCACTGGTGCCGGACCGCAAGTTTCAGGCGGGGACGATACATCTATGTTCGGTTCGTGAACCGGTCAGCCAGCTCCAGGTGGTGCTGGCGGCAACCGGTCGCGTACGCCTGACCAGCCAAAAGGCTGAACAGGCGCTTTGCCGAAAGGATAAAGCGATCAGATCGAGCGAACGCGCAGCTCTTTAGGCATCGAGAACGTGATGTTCTCCTCACGCCCGGCCAGTTCGTCGGCGCCGGTGGCGCCCCAGGCCTGCAACTGCTGGATCACGCCACGCACCAGAACTTCCGGAGCGGAGGCACCGGCGGTGATGCCGATACGCTCGACTCCGTCGAACCAGCTCTTCTGCAGGTCTTCGGCGCCGTCGATCAAATAAGCCGGCGTGGACATGCGTTCGGCCAGCTCACGCAGGCGGTTGGAGTTGGAACTGTTCGGACTGCCTACCACCAACACCACGTCGCATTCGTCGGCCAGTTGCTTGACCGCGTCCTGACGGTTTTGTGTGGCGTAGCAGATATCGTCCTTGCGCGGCCCGCCAATGGCCGGGAAACGCGTACGCAGCGCATCGATGACACGGCTGGTGTCATCCATGGACAACGTGGTCTGGGTGACAAAGGCGAGCTTGTCGGGGTTGCGCACCTGCAGCTCGGCGACATCCTTCTCGTCTTCGACAAGGTAGATCGCGCCGCCATTGCTGGCGTCGTACTGGCCCATGGTGCCTTCGACTTCCGGGTGACCGGCGTGGCCGATCAGGATGCATTCACGGCCGTCGCGGCTGTATTTCGCGACTTCGATGTGCACCTTGGTCACCAGCGGGCAGGTGGCGTCGAACACTTTCAGGCCACGGCCGGCGGCTTCGCTACGCACGGCTTGCGAGACGCCGTGGGCACTGAAGATCACGATGACATCGTCCGGCACCTGATCCAGCTCTTCGACGAAGATCGCGCCACGACTGCGCAGGTCTTCGACCACGAACTTGTTGTGCACCACTTCATGACGCACATAGATCGGCGGGCCGAAGACTTCCAGGGCGCGGTTGACGATTTCGATCGCCCGGTCCACGCCGGCGCAGAAGCCACGGGGGTTGGCGAGTTTGATTTGCATGCTGTGCCTCGTGTCTTGCGCGCAAGAAAATGGATCATTGCAATCCCTGTGGGAGCGGGCTTGCTCGCGAAAGCGGTGTGTCAGACAACTTTTATGTTGAATGTCAGTCAGCATTCGCGAGCGAGCCCGCTCCCACAGGGGTTCTGCTGTGTTACTCAGAGCGCTTTGACGGAGAAGATTTCCACGTCAAAGGTCAGCGTCTTGCCAGCCAGCGGGTGGTTGAAGTCAACGGTCACTTGCGCGTCGTCGAACTCTTTCACCACACCCGGTAGCTCAGTATTGGCCGCATCGTTGAAGATCACCAGCAGCCCCGGCGACAGTTCCATGTCCGCAAACTGCGAACGCGGGATGATCTGTACGTTTTGCGGGTTCGGCTGGCCGAAGGCGTTTTCCGGCTCGACGGTCAGGGTACGCTTGTCGCCGGCCTTGAAGCCGAACAGCGCAGCCTCGAAACCCGGCAGCAGGTTGCCGTCGCCGACCTTGAAGGTCGCAGGGGCTTTGTCGAAAGTGCTGTCGACCGTGTCGCCGTTCTCCAGGCGCAATGCAAAGTGCAAGGTGACTTCCGTGTTCTGGCCGATGCGTTGCTCAGCCAATACCTGTTCAGTCATGAACGGTTTCTCCGGATTTCTTGGTTTTGAACATGTCCAGTGCCAGCATCACCGCGCCAACGGTGATGGCGCTGTCGGCGAAGTTGAACGCCGGGAAGTACCAGCGGTTCTGCCAGTGCACCAGAATGAAGTCGATCACATGGCCCAGGGCAATGCGGTCATAAAGGTTGCCCAGTGCGCCGCCAAGAACCAGCGCCAGCGCGATGGCCAGCCAGGTTTCGTTGCGCCCCAGACGCTTGAGCCAGACCACCAGCACCGCACTGACCACAATCGCGATCAGGGCGAACAGCCAGCGCTGCCAGCCGGAGCTGTCCGCGAGGAAGCTGAAGGCAGCGCCGGTGTTGTAGGCCAGGGTCCAGCTGAAGTAATCAGGGATGATCACGATCTGCTGGAACATCTCGAGCTTGCCTTCGAAGTAGAACTTGCTGGCCTGGTCAATGACCAGAACCAGCAAGCTCAACCAGAGCCAGCTCAGCCGTCCGAAACGGCCAACGGCATTAGGCATAGTGACGAACCTCGCCGGCGCCATCGATGTTGTCCACGCAACGGCCGCAGATTTCCGGATGCTCCGGGTTCACGCCGACGTCTTCGCGGCAGTGCCAGCAACGGGCACATTTCGGGAAGGCGGATTTGACGATCTTCAGCTTCAGGCCGCTGACTTCGGTGGCCACGGCGTCGGCCGGAGCCTGCACGAACGGCGCAACAGTGGCAGTCGAGGTGATCAGGACAAAGCGCAGCTCGTTGCTCAGTTTGGCCAGGTCGGCAGTCAGCGCGTCTTCGGCAAACAGCGTCACTTCGGCTTGCAGATTGCCACCGACGGCCTTGGCCGCGCGCTGGATTTCCATCTCTTTGTTGACCGCCACCTTCACTTCCATGATGCGATCCCAGTACTCGCGACCCAGCTCGAAGCCTTCCGGCAACTCGGTCAGGCCTTCGTACCAGGTGTTGAGCATCACCGATTCGTTGCGCTCGCCCGGCAGGTATTGCCACAGCTCGTCGGCGGTGAACGCCAGGATCGGCGCGATCCAGCGCACCAGCGCTTCGGAGATGTGGAACAGCGCGGTCTGGCACGAACGACGGGCCTTGCTGTCGGCGCCGGTGGTGTACTGGCGGTCCTTGATGATGTCCAGGTAGAAACCACCCAGCTCCTGCACGCAGAAGTTGTGGATCTTCGAGTAGACGTTCCAGAAACGGTATTCGCCGTAGTGCTCTTGCAACTCGCGTTGCAGCAGCAGCGTACGGTCCACCGCCCAGCGATCCAGCGCCAGCATGTCTTCGGCCGGCAGCAGATCGGTGGCCGGGTCGAAGCCGGTCAGGTTGGAAAGCAGGAAACGCGCGGTGTTACGAATACGACGATAGGCGTCCGCGCTGCGCTGCAGGATCTGCTCGGACACGGCCATTTCGCCAGAGTAGTCGGTCGACGCAACCCACAGACGCATGATGTCGGCGCCCAGGGTGTCGTTGACTTTCTGCGGCGCGATCACGTTGCCCAGGGACTTGGACATCTTGCGGCCGGACTCGTCCACGGTGAAGCCGTGGGTCAGCAGCTCGCGGTACGGCGCGTGGTTGTCGATGGCGCAACCGGTCAGCAAGGACGAATGGAACCAGCCACGGTGCTGGTCCGAACCTTCCAGGTACAGGTCGGCACGCGGACCGGTCTCGTGGCCCATCGGGTGCGAACCGCGCAGGACGTGCCAGTGGGTGGTGCCCGAGTCGAACCAGACATCGAGGGTGTCGCTGATCTTGTCGTACTGCGGCGCTTCATCGCCCAGCAGTTCGGCCGCGTCGAGTTTGAACCAGGCTTCGATGCCTTCGACTTCAACGCGCTTGGCGACTTCTTCCATCAGCTCGACGGTGCGTGGGTGCAGCTCGCCGCTTTCCTTGTTCAGGAAGAACGGGATCGGCACGCCCCAGTTGCGCTGACGGGAGATGCACCAGTCCGGACGGTTGGCGATCATCGAGTGCAGGCGCGCCTGGCCCCAGGCCGGGACGAACTTGGTGTCTTCGATGGCTTTGAGCGAGCGTACGCGCAGGGTGTCGCCGCTGACCGGCTCTTTGTCCATGCCGATGAACCACTGCGCGGTGGCGCGGTAGATCAGCGGGGTCTTGTGGCGCCAGCAGTGCATGTAGCTGTGTTCGATGACGGTGGTGTGCAGCAGCGCACCGACTTCGGTCAGTTTTTCGACGATGGCCGGGTTGGCCTTCCAGATGAACTGGCCGCCGAAGAACTCCAGCGACGGCACGTAGACGCCATTGCTTTGTACCGGGTTGAGGATGTCGTCGTTGACCATGCCGTATTTCTTGCAGGTCACGAAGTCGTCCACGCCGTAGGCCGGCGCGGAGTGAACCACGCCGGTGCCGGCGCCCAGTTCCACGTAGTCGGCCAGATACACTGGCGACAGACGGTCATAGAACGGGTGACGGAAATTGATCAGTTCCAGCGCCGAACCCGGTGCGGTGGCCAATACGGTGCCTTCGACGCCGTAACGGGTCAGGCAGGATTCGACCAGTTCTTCAGCCAGCACCAGCAGCTTGTCGCCGATGTCGACCAGGGCGTAGGTGAATTCCGGATGAACGTTGAGCGCCTGGTTGGCCGGGATGGTCCACGGGGTGGTGGTCCAGATCACGATCGAGGCCGGTTTGCCCAGGGACGGCAGACCGAATGCGGCGGCCAGTTTGGCCTCGTCAGCGATCGGGAACGCTACGTCGATGGTCGAGGACTTCTTGTTCTCGTACTCGACTTCCGCTTCGGCCAGGGCCGAACCGCAATCGAAGCACCAGTTCACCGGTTTCAAGCCCTTGAACACGAAACCGCCCTTGACGATTTCGGCGAGGGCGCGGATTTCACCGGCCTCGTTCTTGAAGTTCATGGTCTTGTACGGATTGGCGAAGTCGCCCAGGACGCCGAGGCGGATGAACTCGGTCTTCTGCCCTTCGATCTGCTCGGTGGCGTAGGCACGGCACAGTTCGCGGGTCTTGTCCGCGCCCAGGTTCTTGCCGTGGGTCACTTCGACCTTGTGCTCGATCGGCAGGCCGTGGCAGTCCCAGCCCGGGACATACGGCGCGTCGAAGCCCGACAGGGTCTTCGAGCGGATGATCATGTCCTTGAGAATCTTGTTCAGTGCGTGACCGATGTGAATCGTACCGTTGGCGTACGGAGGGCCGTCGTGCAGGACGAACTTCGGACGATCCTTGCCAATCTCGCGCAACTTTCCGTACAGGCCAATACTGTCCCAGCGCTGCAGGATCTGCGGTTCGCGCTGTGGCAGGCCGGCCTTCATTGGGAAGGCGGTGTCCGGAAGGTTTAGCGTGGCTTTATAGTCGGTCATTTAAGGCTCTTCATTAGCGATGGGCGCTAGGTGCGGCTAGTGCACGGGCGGCGGCGACATCCGCGCTGATCGCCGTTTTCAATGCCTCCAGGGAGGCGAAACGCTGCTCTTCACGCAGCTTCTGGTGGAAAACCACCGTCAAACGCCGGTCATACAGATCGCCGGCAAAATCTAAAAGATGGACTTCAAGGTGGGCCTTGCCATCACCTTGGACCGTGGGCCGCACGCCGATATTGGCGACGCCGGGCCAGGTCTTGCCGTCGATGTCGACGTCGACCAGGTAAACCCCGGTGAACGGCACGCGACGGCGTTTCAGTTGAATGTTCGCCGTGGGCGTACCCAACTGCCGGGCCAGTTTCTGGCCATGCAGCACGCGACCGGCAATCCGGTACGGGCGGCCGAGCAGACGCTCAGCCAAAGCAAAATCGGCGGCGGCCAACGCGTTGCGCACCTGAGTGCTGCTGACACGAATGCCGTCCAGCTCGACGGTTTGCGCGGCTTCCACGGTAAAGCCGTGGACCTGCCCGGCCTGCAACAGGAAATCGAAATCGCCGAGGCGGTCGCAACCGAAGCGGAAATCATCACCGACCTCCAGATGCTGCACGCCGAGGCCATCAACCAGGATGGTATCGACGAACTCGCTGGCGCTGAGCTTGCTCAAGCGCTGGTTGAAGGCCAGACACAAGACCCGGTCGACGCCTTCGGCGGCCAGCAGTTGCAGCTTGTCGCGCAACCGGGCCAGACGCGCCGGCGCGGTCTCCGGGGCAAAGAATTCCCGTGGCTGCGGCTCGAAAATCACCACGCAGCTGGGTACGCCCAACTCGAGCGCACGCTCACGCAGTCGGGCCAGGATGGCCTGGTGACCACGGTGAACACCGTCAAAGTTGCCAATAGTGGCGACGCAGCCCCGATGCTGGGGGCGCAGATTGTGGAGGCCTCGAACCAGCTGCATAACGCGCTTCTTGCTCATAAAGTGGCCGATTATAACCACACCCGACGGCCGACGACAGGCAACACCGTAACCCAAAGTGATCGAGCCGACAAAACTGCCGGCTCGCGCCCGTCTTTCAGGGGTGAAACCTCAGCTCAACGCCTTGCGATTGAAGTCGCGCAGGCGGAAACCGAGCAGCAGCAACATGCCGAAATAGGCGACCACGCCAGCAATCACCAACGCGCCCAGGCGCAGGAAGCGCTCAAGCATGTGGCCCTGATCCCACGCGGGCATGAAATGCATGCCGATCAACAGCACGGCCGACATCACCGCCACCGCGACCAACAGCTTGAAACCGAACTTCAGCCAGCCCGGCTGCGGTTGATACATCTGCTGCTTGCGCAGTTGATAGAACAGCAGTCCGGCGTTCAGGCAGGCACCGGCGCTGATCGCCAACGCCAGACCGGCGTGGGCCAGCGGACCGATCAACACCAGGTTGAACAGCTGCGTCACCACCAGGGTGAAGATTGCGATTTTTACCGGTGTCCGGATGTTCTGTTGCGCATAAAAGCCAGGCGCCAACACTTTGATCACGATAATGCCGAGCAGACCGACAGAATAGGCAATCAATGCCCGCTGCGTCATTTCCGCATCAAACCCGCTGAACTGGCCGTACTGGAACAACGAAACCGTCAACGGCTCGGCCAGGATACCCAGCGCCAGCGCGCATGGCAGCACCAGCACGAAGCACAGGCGCAGACCCCAGTCGAGAATCCGCGAATACTCGTGGCGATCCTTGCTCGCATAGGTCTTGGCCAATGTCGGCAGCAGGATCGTGCCCAATGCAACACCGAGCACGCCGGATGGCAGCTCCATCAAACGGTCGGCGTAGTACATCCAGGACACTGAGCCCGCGACCAGGAACGAGGCGAAAATAGTGTTGATGATCAGGGAAATCTGACTGACCGAGACGCCGATGATCGCCGGCAACATCTGCTTCATGACCCGCCAGACACCGGTATCGCGCAGATTCAGGCGCGGCAGCACCAGCATGCCGATCTTTTTCAAGTGCGGCAGTTGATAAAGCAATTGCGCCAGACCACCGACAAGCACCGCCCAGCCGAGGGCCATGACCGGCGGATCGAAATACGGCGTCAGGAACAGCGAAAACACGATCATGCTGACGTTGAGCAGCGTCGGCACGAATGCCGGCACCGAGAAACGGTTCCAGGTATTGAGGATCGCCCCCGCCAGGGAAGACAGGGAGATCAGCAATATATAAGGGAAGGTCACTCGCAACAGGTCGGAGGTCAGCTGGAATTTTTCCGGGGTATCGGTGAAACCCGGCGCCGTGGCCCAGATCACCCAGGGCGCGGCAATCATGCCCAGCGCGGTGACCAGCGCCAGCACCAGCGTCAGCAGACCGGAAACGTAGGCAATAAAGGTGCGGGTCGCCTCTTCGCCCTTCTGGCTTTTATATTCGGCCAGGATCGGCACAAAAGCCTGGGAAAATGCGCCCTCGGCGAAAATCCTGCGCAGCAGGTTGGGCAGTTTGAAGGCGATGAAGAAGGCGTCGGTCGCCATTCCGGCGCCGAAGGTGCGGGCGATGAGCGTGTCGCGAACAAACCCGAGAATCCGGGAAAGCATCGTGATAGAGCTGACGGCGGCCAACGATTTGAGCAGATTCATTGAAGGAATGTGTGCCTGTCGATAAACAGCAGGCGAATAACGCGCCCACTTGTGCGATACTCCGCGCCGCAACAGCACAGAGCCAAAGCTCGCGAGTTTACAGGTCACACGCCGGAAAGAAATATCCCGTCGCACCACGCCTACCACTTAGCGGAACGTTTCAAGCGCCCTTGACAAGACTTCAACTCATCGGCATGATTCGCGGCCTATTTTGTTTGCTATTTCCTAAAAAGTCTTTCGAGGAGCTCGACGGTGGCCAACTCACCTTCCGCCAAAAAACGTGCAAAACAGGCTGAGAAGCGTCGCAGCCACAACGCCAGCCTGCGTTCCATGGTTCGTACCTACATCAAGAATGTAGTTAAAGCCATCGACGCAAAAGACGCTGAAAAAGCTCAAGCTGCATACGTTCTGGCTGTGCCAGTTATCGACCGTATGGCCGATAAAGGCATCATCCACAAGAACAAGGCTGCTCGCCATAAGAGCCGTCTGAATGGCCACGTCAAGGCACTGAAAGAAGCTGCCTAAGCGACGTAGTCATTAAAAAACCGACCTCAGGGTCGGTTTTTTATTACCTGCGATTTGCTGAAATCAAGGCCAAAAAAAAGAGGAGCCAATCGGCTCCTCTTTTTTACGCGTGATTAATGAGCTGACGCCCACGGCAGAATCGGGATCGCCGTCACCGCATTCTGCGGGCTACCCTCGATCAGACGATCACTGTAGACCAGATAGACCAGCGTATTGCGCTTCTTGTCGAGGAAGCGCACCACCTGCATGGTCTTGAACACCAGCGAGGTGCGCTCCTTGAACACCTCTTCGCCATCCTTCAACTCGCCCCTGAAGTTGATCGGCCCGACCTGGCGGCAAGCAATGGACGCCTCGGCACGATCCTCGGCCAGACCCAACCCACCCTTCACACCACCGGTCTTGGCGCGCGACAGGTAGCAGGTCACACCTTCAACCTTCGGATCATCGAATGCCTCGACCACGATCCGGTCGTTCGGCCCGACAAACTTGAACACCGTCGACACCTGGCCGATTTCCTCGGCCGAGGCCAGCAATGGCAACGCCACCAGCAAGCCCAACAATCCTTTTGCCATACGCATCGCGTTTTTCCTTACACCAGAATCAGGTTGTCACGGTGAACCAGTTCCGGCTCAGCCATGTAACCCAGCAAACCGACAATCGCATCCGACGACTGACCGATGATTTTTTGTGCTTCCAGTGCACTGTAGTTGGCCAGACCACGGGCGATCTCACGACCGTCCGGCGCCACGCAAACTACCATTTCGCCACGACGGAAACTGCCCTGAACCAGCTTGACGCCGACCGGCAGCAAACTTTTGTTGCCTTGGGACAACGCGGAAACCGCACCATCATCCAGCACCAGCGTGCCACGGGTTTGCAGATGACCGGCCAGCCACTGCTTGCGCGCCGCGAGCATGCCGCGCTCAGGCGACAGCAGCGTACCGATACGCTCACCCGCCTTCAGACGATCGAGCACGCGCTCCAGACGCCCGCCGACAATGATGGTATGCGCCCCGGAACGCGCCGCCAGCCGCGCCGCGCGCAGCTTGGTCTGCATGCCGCCACGCCCCAGCGCACCACCGGTACCGCCCGCCACCGCATCCAGCGTCGGATCATCGGCGCGCGCTTCGTAAATCAGCTGGGCGTCAGGGTTATTGCGCGGATCGGCGTCGAACATACCGTCGCGATCCGTCAGGATCACCAGCAGATCGGCCTCGACCAGATTGGCAACCAGCGCCGCGAGCGTGTCGTTGTCACCGAAGCGGATTTCGTCGGTAACCACGGTGTCGTTCTCGTTGATCACCGGGATGACTTTCAGCTCGACCAACGCACGCAAGGTGCTGCGGGCATTCAGGTAGCGCTTGCGGTCAGACAGGTCGTCGTGGGTCAGGAGAATCTGCGCAGTATGCCGGCCATGCTCGGCAAAGCTCGATTCCCAAGCCTGCACCAAGCCCATCTGACCGATTGCAGCGGCGGCCTGAAGCTCGTGCATCGCACTGGGTCGCGCGGTCCAGCCGAGGCGACTCATGCCCGCCGCCACTGCCCCGGAGGACACCAGCACCAGCTCGACGCCGGCCTCGTGCAAAGCCACCATCTGCTCGACCCAGACACTCATTGCCGCGCGATCCAGCCCTTTGCCATCCGCTGTCAGCAAAGCGCTGCCGATCTTCACGACCCAACGCTGCGCACCTGTCACCTTGCTCCGCATCATCTTCAACCTTAGCTTGAGGGCAGCGCGACCTGGCACTGCCCGTGACGTTATTCGTGGTTCTTCGTGACCAACAATCGATTTCCAGATACTAAAACGCCGCTCGATTGAGCGGCGCTTAAGTTTACTGCAACGAATCAGTCACGCACGTAAATGATTTCCGGACCGTCTTCGTCATCCACATCTTCTTCGTCCCAGTCATCGTCGCCGATGTCATGGACCGACTTCACGCCACTGCGACGCAGGGCACGCTTGTCATCCAGCGCCTGCAACTGCGCACGGGCTTCGTCTTCGATGCGCTGATCCAGATCGGCCAGCTCTTCCTTGTAGGCCGGGTCATTGGCCAGTCGATCGGCTCGATCTTCCAGATAACGCATGATGTCGCGCGTCAGGCGCTCGGTGCCTTCTTTGGCGATGGCCGAGATCACGTAGACCGGACCGGTCCACTCCAGACGATCGACGATTTCCTTGACCCGCGCTTCGTGCTCTTCTTCGAGGATCTGGTCGCACTTGTTCAGCACCAGCCAGCGGTCACGCTCGGCCAGCGACGGGCTGAACTTGATCAGCTCGTTGACGATCACTTCAGCGGCGTCCGGAGCGCTGCTTTCATCCAGTGGCGCCATGTCGACAAGGTGCAGCAACAGACGGGTACGCGCCAGGTGCTTGAGGAAACGAATACCCAGACCGGCACCGTCGGAAGCGCCTTCGATCAGACCCGGAATGTCGGCGATGACGAAGCTTTTCCAGCGATCAACGCTGACCACACCCAGGTTCGGCACCAGAGTGGTAAACGGGTAATCGGCAACTTTCGGCTTGGCAGCCGACACCGAGCGGATAAAGGTACTTTTACCGGCGTTCGGCAGACCCAGCAGACCGACGTCGGCCAGCACTTTCATTTCCAGCTTCAGGTCGCGCTGCTCGCCCGGCTTGCCCGGCGTGGTCTGGCGCGGCGCACGGTTGGTACTGGATTTGAAACGGGTGTTGCCCAGACCGTGCCAGCCGCCCTGCACCACCATCAGTTTCTGACCGGCCTTGGTCAGGTCGCCGATGACTTCCTGGGTGGCGGAGTCAATCACGGTGGTGCCGACCGGCACGCGCAGGATCAGGTCTTCACCCTTTTTGCCGGTGCAGTCGGTGCTGCCGCCGTTGGAGCCACGCTCGGCATCGAAGTGCCGGGTGTAACGGTAGTCCACCAGGGTGTTCAGGTTTTCGTCGGCCATCATGTAGATGGAACCGCCGTCACCGCCATCACCACCGTTCGGGCCGCCGTTTTCAATGAATTTTTCCCGACGGAAACTCATGCAGCCATTGCCGCCGTCGCCAGCCTTTACGCGGATCGATACTTCATCAACAAACTTCATAACCAACGCCTCTCGCCGCACGGACGAGCCGAAAAACAATCAAGACATAAGACTCTTGCAAAAATGAGCGCAGCGACCCCAATCCACGACCTGCATCGCACGCCGGCAGCCCATACAAACAGCTTTGCAAGAGACTCACCCCACAAACGAAAAAGCCCCGTCGCAAGACAGGGCTTCTCCAGCACTCTCGCAGTTAGGCTGCGACAACGCTCACGTAACGACGACCGAAGGCGCCTTTTACTTCAAACTTGATCACGCCTTCGATTTTCGCGAAGAGGGTGTGATCCTTACCCATGCCAACGCCGTAGCCAGCGTGGAATTGGGTGCCGCGCTGACGCACGATGATGTTGCCGGCCTTGATGACCTGGCCGCCATACATCTTCACGCCAAGGCGTTTGGCTTCTGAGTCGCGACCGTTACGGGTACTACCACCAGCTTTTTTGTGTGCCATGAGTTCAATTCTCCTAGTGAGGAATTAGGCTGTAATTAAGCCTGAATACCGGTGATTTTGATCTCGGTGAACCACTGGCGGTGGCCCATACGCTTCATGTGGTGCTTACGGCGACGGAACTTGATGATGCGGACTTTATCGTGACGACCTTGGGAGATCACTTCAGCCTTGACGGTTGCGCCAGCAACAACAGGTGCGCCGATGTTCACGTCGTCGCCGTTGGCGACCAACAGAACGCGGTCAAAAGTCACGGATTCGCCAGTGGCGACTTCCAGTTTTTCGATCTTCAGGTATTCACCTTCAGCGACCTTGTATTGCTTACCGCCGGTAACGATTACTGCGTACATGGTATTTCTCCGATAATCCTGCTCACCCAGCTCTTTATAAGAAGAGGTATTGGCTGGCATGGCTGCATGGGGCTGGAACGGCCCAAGTGCAATTGCGTAAGGCAGGTGCTGCCCAGGAAGTTCAGGGTGCGCGATTGTACGCAAGCCTTCGAAGTCATGCAAGGGGCCGTCCATCGCGCCTTGACAGGCCCGGACGTGGGTCCTAGCATGCCGCGCAACCCTTCTGGAGCACCTGTCGCTGATGCAACCCCAAGCTTTCTACCGCGCGGTGGCGGACGATTTTAGCGCCGTCGACGGCATCATCAAGAAGCAGCTGACTTCCCGAGTGCCGCTGGTATCGAAAATCGGCGATTACATCACGTCGGCCGGTGGCAAACGCCTGCGTCCTTTATTGGTGCTGCTGTGTGGCAAGGCCCTGGGTCGCGAAGGCGACGACATGCGCCTGCTGGCCGCCACCATCGAATTCCTGCACACCGCCACCCTGCTGCATGACGACGTGGTCGACATGTCCGGCATGCGCCGTGGCCGCTCCACCGCCAACGCCATGTGGGGCAACGCCCCGAGCGTACTGGTGGGCGACTTTCTGTACTCGCGCTCGTTCGAGATGATGGTCGAACTGGGCTCGATGCCGGTGATGAAGATCCTGTCCCAGGCCACGCGCATCATCGCCGAAGGCGAAGTGCTGCAACTGTCCAAGGTCCGCGACGCCAGCACCACCGAAGAAACCTACATGGAAGTCATCCGCGGCAAGACCGCGATGCTGTTCGAGGCTTCGACCCACAGTGCCGCGGCGCTGGCCGGTGCCACTGCCGAGCAGAGCGAAGCCCTGCGCACTTTCGGCGATCACCTGGGCGTGGCGTTCCAACTGGTCGACGACCTGCTCGACTACAAGGGCGACGCCGAAACCCTGGGCAAGAACGTCGGTGACGATCTGGCCGAAGGCAAGCCGACCCTGCCGCTGATCTACACCATGCGCGAAGGCACGCCAGAGCAAGCCGCACTGGTACGCCAGGCGATCCAGAAAGGCGGGATCGAAGACCTGGAAAGCATCCGCATCGCCGTGGAAGCCTCCGGTTCGCTGGAATACACAGCGCAACTGGCCCGTGATTACGTGGCCCGTGCGATCAAGTGCCTCGACGCGCTGCCGGCCAGCGAATACCGCGATGCGCTGGTCGAGCTGAGCGAGTTCGCGGTCGCCCGCACGCACTGATCAACGCCGCATCATCAAAAAACCGCAGCCCCCGTCGGAGCCTGCGGTTTTTTGTTGCCTGCCATCGGCGGCTAAAACCCTATACAATGTGCGACTTTTAGCGATCCCCTTTCCAAGGAGCCTTAGTGAGCACGTTGCCACCCTGCCCGAAATGCAATTCCGAATACACCTACGAAGACGGCACCCAACTGGTGTGCCCGGAGTGCGCCCACGAATGGTCTGCCGGCGGTGAAGCCGAAGTGGCGTCCGATGATGCCGTGAAGAAAGATTCGGTCGGTAACGTCCTGCAGGACGGCGACACCATTACCGTGATCAAGGACCTGAAGGTCAAGGGCACCTCGCTGGTGGTCAAGGTCGGCACCAAGGTCAAGAACATCCGCCTGTGCGATGGTGATCATGACATCGACTGCAAGATCGACGGCATCGGCCCGATGAAACTCAAATCCGAGTTCGTCAGAAAAGTCTGAGTCTGCTGTCTTCCATCCCGCGCCCGCCGTGGGATGGAGCTTCGCCCTCCCCCGCAATCCCCAGTCAATCCACGCAATAGCCAAACGCCAGCCGTTTTGACCTTACGCAATCTTTACCCGCAAAAAATCACAAACCGCCAATAGGCGCTTGCTATTTGACGAATAAGAATTATTCTCATTGAAACCTTTCAATGGAGATGAGACCCATGACTTATTTGATCGACGCCTGGCTGGATCGCCCGCATCCGTACCTCAGGATCCTGCATCGGGAAACCGGTGAAGTCTGTGCCGTACTGGAAGAAGAAGCCCTGCATGAACTGCAGGATCAAGGGGATCTGGATGTCAGCGGCCTGAGTTCCAGCGAGCCATTGGTGCTCAAGGAGCTGGTGCGCAATCTGTTCCTGTTCTGCTATGCCCGGGCCTTGCGCCCGACCAGTGAACTGCACAACAAGATCGAAGTATGAGAACGGCGGAGAAACCCTGCACAAGCCACGCTTGTGCAGGGTAACGGGATTACAGAACGTCGAGCAGCTCGACGTCGAACACCAGAACGCTGTGCGGCGGGATGCTGCCAACGCCTTGAGCGCCGTAAGCCAGTTCGCTCGGCACGTACAGACGCCATTTGCTGCCGGCATTCATCAGTTGCAGGGCTTCGGTCCAGCCAGCGATAACGCCGCCAACCGGGAATTCAGCCGGCTGGCCACGCTCGTAGGAGCTGTCGAACACAGTGCCGTCGATCAGCGTGCCGTGGTAGTGAGTACGCACGGTGTCTTCACGGGATGGCTTGGCGCCTTCACCTTGAGTCAGTACTTCGAACTGCAGGCCGGAGGCCAGGGTGGTGATGCCTTCTTTCTTGGCGTTTTCAGCCAGGAATGCCAGGCCTTCGCCAGCAGCGGCTTCAGCTTTGGCAGCGGCTTCGGCTTGCATGATCTCGCGGATCACCTTGAAGCTGGCGGACATGGCTTCCTGGCTTACACGGCTTTCCTTACCGGCGAATGCGTCGGTCAGGCCGGCCAGGATGGCGTCCAGGCTGACACCCGGTGGCGGGTTGTCGCGCAGCTGGTCACCCAGCTGACGGCCGATACCGTAGCTGACGCGGGTTTCGTCGGTGGACAGATTTACTTCGGACATGACACTGCTCCGCTGTGCGGACGGCCTCAGGACCTGCCGTGCGTACACAGCGCGTCCCGGCGCGCCCGGAACCAAAAGGGCGAGCAGACTAGCACAGATGTTCCGGCAGTGATCAGGCCCCAGCGCCTACAGCGCGGATCGCCAGGCCAGCGGCACCTTCAGGCTCTCTTCGGCACTGGCGCCAAGACCGCACATTTCATCGTGCACCGAGGTGTGTACCAGGTTGAACGGCAGCACCGGAAAGTTATGCAGTAGATCCCGGGCATGCTCGACCGAACGCAGCGTCAGCATTTTCCCTTGCGGGTCGCTCAGCGGGTACGCTGCGCCATGCATCCGGGCTTCAAGCAGATAGATCCCGCCTTCCATGGAGATCAGGTTCAGTTCGTCGACCTTTCTGGCGACGGCAAACGCATTCAACTCTTGCAGGTTCATGAACGCACCTCACGCGGTGACGAGCCTTGAGACCTACAGGGATATGCCTCGGCGGATCAAAGTACAAGCCACAAACGACACCGCCCGTCTGTTTCGCAACAGACGGGCGGTTTTGTTACAGCAATCGTCAGCTCATCAGTGCTTGGTGAGCTTGTCCAGATAACCCATGGCAAACGCCGAGATCACGAAGGTCATGTGGATGATCACGTACCACATCAGGTGCTCGGGATCGACGTTCTTGGCATCCATGAAAATCCGCAGCAGATGGATCGAAGAGATTGCAACGATCGACGCCGCCACTTTCATCTTCAGCGACGAGGAGTCCATGGTGCCCAGCCAGCTGAGCTTTTCCTTGCCTTCATCGATGTTCAGCTCGGAGACGAAGTTCTCGTAGCCGGAAATCATCACCATCACCAGCAAGCCGCCGACCAGCGCCATGTCGATCAGCGACAGCAGCACCAGAATCAGCTCGGACTCGGCCATGGAGAAAACGTTGGGAATGACATGAAACACTTCCTGGAAGAATTTCAATGCCAGCGCCAGCAGCCCGAGGGACAGCCCGATGTAGATCGGCGCCAGCAGCCAGCGCGTGGCGTACATTGCATTTTCGATAAAGCGTTCCATTGACTCTCACACAAGAAGGGTTGAAATCGGCGGCGAGTATACCAGCCGCCCATGACAGCCAGAAACCGCCCGGAAATCCGCCACCTGCGTGTGTGTGTCAAAGTTTTTCTGCTAGTGTCCAAACCATTGACAGCCCAGCGACAGTGCACAGGAAGACGGGAAATGGATGTGCGATTGCCGATAACGACTGCCGGAATTTGCTTTGCCCTGTTGCTTGGCGGGTGTTCGCCCGGCGATGAAAAGCCTGCCGTCAGTCTTGAAGAAAAGACTGCGCAGTTCGAGCAGTCGCTGGACGCCATCACCGACCCCAAACTCAAGGACGCCGTGACCGAACTCGGCGGTTCGCTGCTGTTGCTCGAGCGCGCGCAACAGAAGCTCGACAACAAACCGTCCATTACCGAATACGGCGAAGACGCCCTCGGCGTGCTCAGGCACTACCCCACGCCACAGACGCTGGTCGATACCTTCATCAATGGCCTGTTCGTGCTGCACAAGGATTCCAGTTCCGATTACCTCACCGATCTGCAACCGGTGTTCCCCTTCAATCTCAACATCCCCGGCGGCTTTCTGTTCCCCCATGGCGTGGAGTGGCACTCGGTGACCCTGAGCAACAAACGGGTGATCGCCTATCAGCCGGAATGGTCGGAAACCGATCCGGGTATTCAGTTGAGTCCGTCCAGCTCCAACGTCACCAACCCCGACGACCTGACCGTCACCTACCCGTTCATCGAAGGGTTGAATGTCGACAAGAAGAACCTGCCGCGCCCGGTCAGCCTGCAAGGACAGGTGGAAGTCATCGCCCCGAAACGCCTGCACAGTTTCAATCTGGATAAAAAGGACGTCGGCCAGACCCGCTCCGATGGCAACCTCAGCGTGACCTTGCTGAAACTGGACACACACTACGCCGAACTCGAGTTCAGCAACCAACTGCCGCTCGCCCCGGAAGTCGCCAATACCCGGCTCAATCCGTTGATCGTCCAGGCCCGCGACTCGACGGGCCAGTTTCTGGTGCGCGCCGGCGCCATCAATGAAAACCCCGAGCAGGTGGCGTTCTATCAAAAGCAGCTGGCCTACCTGCAACAGCAAAAAGCCTGGAGCGACGTCCTGGAAAAAAAGCTGGACGATGAACAACAGGCCTTTGAACAACAGCATCCGCGCCACTACAACAAGGTGTACTTCAACGGCCCGATCGACACCCTCGAAGTCAGCCTGCTGGATTTTTCCGAAGCAACCGTCACCCGCAAGGCGCTGGACTTGCCCGTGCGCGAATTCGATCCGCACACCACGGAAAAAACCGTGCAGCCGCTCGACCTGCCGATCACTGTCTACGACGATCAGGCGCCCGAATGGCTCAAAGGCGCGTCCCTGACTGAAGAACAGCTGAAAAGCGGCGTCCATATCCGCCAGTCTGTTGAAGAGCCGAGCGCCGCGCGGATCGAGTTCGACCACCGCAAAACCTTCAACGATGAAATGCTCGGCGACGACTTCAGCCCCGGCGAAAGCCCGGTGACGTTCTTCACTGAAAAACACAATGGCAAACTCGACGAGCCGATCGAACTGCCGCCCGAGGCGTATCAGGTCGACCCGCTGCAGGCGACCATCACTTATGACCTGAACCTGTTCCCGGAAACCCCGGCGATTGCCGTCGGCTCGATGCCGTTGTTCCTGGCCACGGTGGACAAACAGGCTTATGAAGCCAAGGCCCTGCCTAAAGGTCTGGAAATCAGGAACAACGCGTTGGTGGTGGATTTGAAGCGATTCCCCGCCAACGAATGGCGATTCTTCGTCAAGGACGACAGCGGTCATTATCTGAAGCGGATTCTGTCGGTCAGCCACGACGCGAGCACGGAAGGGCCGGCGTTATTCGGCGTGCATTATTTCTACGGCCGTCCGACGCACGTTGAAACCTACCAGCGAACCGACCTCGCCACCGTGCAATACGGCTTTGAGGTCAAACTCGACAAGCCGCAGACCCAGGGCGCTGCGCCCTGATCGGCGCTGATGATCGGCGCTAATGGTCGAAGGTGCCGATGCTGCGTCCGCGTCCACCGTTGATCTGCCGCAACTGCGCCTGCAGATGCAACGACCAGATCTGTGGATCATTGGCCAGCTCATAGCCGTGCATCGTCAGGCTTTCAACGATGGTGTCGAGAATCGACTCGGCGGCGATCGGTCCGTGGAACGGGCCCTGGGCCTTGATGGCGGAAGGTTGTTCACCGGCCATGCCGGCGGCGAAGAGCAACGTCCACATGCCGTTATCGCCCGCCAACGGCTTGATGGCGCATTCGATACGGGTCACGAGACCCAGGCACTGACGGGTGAGGCAGAGGTTGCGCGACATGGCGGCGACCCTCGGTAAAGCCGGTGTTCAGCCCTTGCTGAAGAGCTGTTTCGATCCAGTGATACTGTCGATGTCCTTGAGCAGAGAATAGAAGAAAAGTCCGCCGCGCAAGCCGCACAGAACCAGAAGGCGCCGAATGGTCATTGTGTGAATATTGACGCCAGAGTGATGGCACTTTTGCCGACGTTCGCGACAAAACAAAAACGGGAACACTAGGCTCCCGTTTTTTGAAGGCTGCCTGGCTTACGCCGGTTTGGCCTCCGCCAGCGCTTCCTGCGCCAGTTCCTTCTCGGCTTCTTTCAGATCCTCTTCGCTGATCATCTCGGCAATCACCCGCAGACGCTCCACTACCCGCGCGTTAACGCTGCCTTCCGGGAATTCGCCCTCTTCGTTCGGCTCACCGGCCGGCTCGCCCACCAGCAGGCTCAACGCTTCGTCGGCCTGACGCACCGCGTAAACGTGGAACTGCCCGGCACGCACCGCCGCCAGTACTTTCTCATCGAGCATCAACGTTGCGACGTTGGCCTGGGGAATGATCGCGCCCTGCTCGCCCGTCAGCCCGCGCGCTTCGCAGAGACGGAAGAAGCCTTCGATCTTCTCGTTGACCCCGCCCACCGCCTGCACTTCGCCGAACTGGTTGATCGAACCGGTAATCGCGAAGCACTGCTTGAGCGGGGTTTTCGACAACGCCGAAATCAGCGTGCACGCCTCGCCCAGCGACGCACTGTCGCCATCGACGTAGCCGTAGGATTGCTCCAGCGCGATGCTCGCGGAAATCGCCAGCGGGAATTCCTGGGCGTAACGGCTGCCCAGATACCCGGTGAGGATCATCACGCCCTTGGAGTGGATTGGCTGACCGAGATTGACCTCGCGCTCGATGTCGACGATGCCGCTGCCGCCCGGGTACACCGTGGCGGAAATTCGCGCCGGCACGCCGAACGCCGAGTCGCCGACTTCGAGCACGGTCAGGCCGTTGCACTTTCCGACTGCGGCGCCGTCGGTGTCGATCAGGATGATCCCCGCCAGCATGTCGTCGAGAATCCGCGCCGACACCCGGCCGGTGCGGGTGGCCTTGGCCTTCAGGGCACGCTCGATGTGGCCGGCGTCGGTCATTTCATCGTTGGCCAGATGCCGGATGAAATCCGCCTCGCTGACCAACTGGAACAGATCGCCGATCCGCGCCGACAAACGCCCCTGGTGTTCGGCCAGACGCGCACTGTAAGTCGCCAGACGCGCCACCGCGTCGGCGGTCAATGGCGCCATGCCTTCTTCCGAAGTGCGGGTCTTCAGCAACTGGGCGAACTGTTCCAGGCTTTCGTCGACCATCGGGATGTCTTCGTCGAAGTCCACCAGAACACGGAACATCTCCTGGAAGTCCGGATCAAGGTCCTGCAGCGTGTAATACAACTGACGCGCGCCGATGATGATCACTTTGACCTGCAACGGAATGTGCTGCGGGTTGAGCGTCACGGTGGCGAAACGGCCCATCTCGCCCAGCGGCGATTCCATCTTCAGCTTGCGCGATTGCAGAGCGCGCTTGAGCGCATCCCATACGAACGGCTCGCCGAGCATTTTTTCCGCTTCAAGAATCAGGAAACCACCGTTGGCGCGGTGCAACGCACCCGGACGCAACTGGCGATAGGTGGTGTAGAGCGCGCCCTGATCGGTGGTGTACTCGATGCGGCCGAACAGGTTTTCGTAGGTCGGATGCGGTTCGAACACCACCGGCGCACCGCCGCTGGCCGGATGGCCGACCACCAGGCTCGGCGCATATTGCTCTTCCAGCAGTTTGCGCGCGACGGCGTCGGTCTTGCTGTCATCGACCAGTTGCTCGACCACGGTTTTCAGCAGATAGACCTGCATCGCTTGCAGGTAACCGCAGACGGCCGCATTTTCCGCGTACTTTTCCGACAGCGGTGCGAGCAAGGGCTGCAAGGCCAGGGTGATGGTTTCTTCGTTGAGCTGACGCAGCTGGTTGCTCGACTCGCGCTTCCATTGCGGCAGGCTGGCGAGCTCTTCGTTCAGGCGCTCTTCGAGGCCGGAGATGTCGTCATGAAAACGCTCGCGTTCGGCCTCCGGCAACTGGGCGAACTCGGCTTCGTCCAGCGCCTTGCCTTCAAGCATCGGGGTGAAGGCGATGTTGCTGCTGTCGCGGTACAGGGCGACGTCTTTTTCAAGGGCCAGACGTTCGATGACGTCCAGCGCCTTGTCGTAGCGCTGGTTGAAGGCGCGGTCGATGGCGCTTTTTTTCTGCTGGTAGGACGGGTGCTCGAACACCGCAGGAAAGGTCGCCAGCAGGTTGTCGATGAGGCCGTTGATGTCGCCGATGAAAGCAGCGGCGCTGCCCGATGGCAGCTCCAAAGCGCGGGGTTCGCGCGGCTCATCGAAATTGTTGACGTAGACCCAGTCCGCCGGGGTCTGCAGGCGTTTGCCTTCGGCCTTCAGGTAGCGTTTGACGAACGAGAAACGGCCGGTGCCGGGCTCGCCCATGACAAATACGTTGTAACCGGGGCGTGGCATGGCCACACCGAACTGCAAGGCTTCGACCGCACGTTCCTGGCCGAGCACACCGCGAAAGGGCTCCAGATCATTGGTGGTAGTGAAGCTGAACTGTTCAGCGGAAAACGGACGGGTCAGCGCTTCGGGCGCTAGACGCAAGCTGGCAGCAACAGGATCAGGCATCGGGCTTCCTTAACAATCAGGCGGGGCAGATAGCGGCATTCTGGCGCTGCCCGAGCCCCACTGGCAAGGCGCGCCACACGACAAAGCATAGACAACCGCCCTGCACGCGGCGCCGCCTCGTGAAACCGGGGTTTATTCCAAATATTGTGCAAAAACTCACGGAACCCTCGGAACGTGCCTAAACTCCAAACTGCGCGGCTGGAACTAATACCGGCCCACTGGCTTCGTTTGGCTCTGAACGTAAGCTCGCCGAGCGGCGATCAGGCAAGGCGAAAACAGGCGAGGAAGCGGAGTGTAGGGTCCTACATGAGCATTCCGAGCCTGTTTTCAACGCAGCATGATCGTCGCGCAGGCAGCTTACGTTTAGAGCCGGCCAGAACCCTGTCCATTGGTATGCACACAAAGAGAACAAAGCTATGAAACGGATTCTTCTCGGTACTCTCTTCACCGCTGTATCCATCAACGCAATGGCGCAAGCTCCAGGCGGCCCGGATTGCGGTTGGGGCAACATGCTGTTCGAAGGTCAGCGTGGCACCCCGGCACACTTCCTGGCATCCACCACCAACGGCACCTCCGGCAACGCGACGTTCGGCATGACGTCCGGCACCAACGGCTGCTCCACCAACGCTTCGCTGACCTATGGCGGCAAATCCTGGTTTGCCATGAATGGCATGATGAACGAGCTGTCCGAAGACATGGCAAAAGGCAACGGCGAAGCGCTGACGACCTATGCCGTGGTACTGGGCGTGGCGCCGGAAGACCGTGCGCACTTCGCCGCCGTCACTCACGAGCACTTCCAGCAGATCTTCAGCAAGGCTGACGTGACCGCTGAAGACGTGCATACCAACACCCTGGCCGTTCTGAAGGCAGACCCACGTCTGGCCAAGTACGCGACTCAGGCTTAAGCTCGACCCACCCGCTTCCTTCGGGAAGCGGGTTTTATTTTTTCGGCCCGCCCGCCTTGGGTCTTTGTTTCTTTCGACTTAAGTTGCCATTTATGCTCAAACGCCTTGCCTGGCTGGCGCTGTGTGTCTGCGCCCCGCTGTCCGCCGCGCCTCACATCGACCCTCAACGTTTGCAGCAACTGGCCAACGACCGCTTCTGGATTTCCCTCGGTCATTACGAAACCGCCAAACTCGGTGGCTGGCGCAGCTACGTCAGCGACAAAAAATTCTTCCTCGCCCCCGACGGCAACGAACACCCCGACCATGAACTGGCCGCCACCGTGCAGGCGTTGTACGCTCCGGCCAGTCTCGGTGAACAACACGCCCAATGCGTTTACCCGGCACGCACCCGCTGGTTGAAAGATCAACTCAACCTGACCGACCTGCCGACGCCGGACTGCGCCGAATTCAAGAAATGGTTCAAGGACGTCTCGCCCCACAGCGCGGTGATGATTTTCCCGGCGGCCTACCTCAACAGCCCGTCGTCGATGTTCGGCCATACCCTGCTGCGCATCGACCAGGCCGACGTGCAGAGCGACAAGACTTCGCTGCTCAGTTACGCGATCAACTTCGGCGCCTACATCGAAGGTTCGGACAACAGCATTCTTTACGCCTGGAAAGGCCTGATGGGTGGTTATCCGGGACTGTTCGCACTCGTGCCTTATCAGGAAAAACTCTCGGAATACCGCAGCCTGGAAAACCGCGACCTGTGGGAGTACCGGCTCAACCTGACGCAAGCCGAAACCGCGCGCATGGTCGAGCATGTGTGGGAGCTGAAGCAGATCCAGTTCGACTATTTTTTCTTCGATGAAAACTGCTCCTATCGCCTGCTTGAACTGCTGCAAGTCGCCCGTCCGAGCCTGCGCCTGACCGAGCAATTCCCGCTGACCGCGATCCCGACCGATACCGTCAAAGCAGTGAAGGAGGCCGGACTGGTCGAGCACATCGAATACCGTCCGTCCCGCGAGCGCGAATTGCTCAGCCGCGCCGAGCCCCTGAGCGGCGAAGAACAGGACTGGGTGCTGAAAGTCAGCGCCGACCAGCAGCAATTGCAGGATCCAGCCTTCCAGGCCCTGCCCCGGGATCGCCAGGCGCTGATTGTTGACGCGGCGTATCGGCTGGAGCGCTACCGCGCCAACGGCCAGGAACGTGATCCACAGCGAGCCCAGCGCAGCTTCGAACTGCTACGAGCGATCAACAAGAACCCGGCGCCAGAGCTGCAAATTCCACAACCAGGCCTGCCCGAAGACGGCCATGAATCGCGCACCTGGCAGGCCGGTCTCGGCACTCGCGGTGACCGTGCTTTCGGTGAGTACGGCTTGCGCATGGCCTATCACGACCTCAACGACAACGCCGAGAGTTTCCCCCTCGGCGCGCAGATCGAAATCCTGCAGATGAAGCTGCGCCAGTACGAAGGTAATCACTGGCAATTCCAGCAACTGGATCTGGCGACCATCCGCTCACTGACGCCGCGCAATGCGCTGTTGCAGCCGCTGTCTTGGCAAGTCACCGGCGGTCTTGAGCGTGTGCCGGGCAAGCACGATGACGAGACATTGGTCAGCCATGTCAACGGCGGCGGTGGCGGTACTTGGGCATTGGGCGACGATGTGCTGGGTTTTGCCCTCGGCACGGTGCGCGTTGAACACAACAATGATTTCGCCGAGTTCGTTTCCCCCGCAGGCGGTTTCAATACCGGCGTACTGTGGAAAAACCCGTTGGGCAATCTCAGCCTGGAGGCCAAAGGCGATTACTTCTTCAACGGTGAAGTGCGCCGTAGCCTGAGTCTGAACCAACAGTGGGAACTGTCGCGCAACCTCGGCCTGCGCCTGAGTGCGCAGCGCGAGTTCAGCCATCTGGCAACACCGGAGACCGAAGTGATGCTGGAAGTGAAGTGGTATCACTACTGAGGTTTTGATCTTTCTTTCACGCCCCATCGACGAATCCGCTTCTAGACTTTCCCTATCAGCCGTATGACGGCCCGGGAGAGTGTGATGTGGCGGTGTGCGGTGTTTGCGGGCGTGTTGCTGTTGCTGGGTGGCTGTCAGAGCACCCACGAAGACTTGATTGCCAAGGGTTATCCACCGGCGTTCGCCGACGGTTTCGATGACGGGTGCATCAGCGGTCGTCAGGCCGCCGGTTCGATCAGCGGCGAATTTCGCAAGAATGTGCCGCGTTATCTCAAGGACAAGCAATACGCCGAAGGCTGGAGCGACGGCTTCCGCCAGTGTCAGGCGATGCTGGAAAACAAGGACCGCGAACAGTATCGCAACGAACACTGGGACGAACGCGAGCGCGCCTGGCAGCAGGAGAAGGATCAGGGCGCCGCGCGGGCTTATCGTTCGCCGTAGGTCGCTTCCAGACATCCAGCGAAACCTTTTGCCTGCGACCATGGCCCAACGGCTATAACAGGAGCCCACCATGAGTCGCGCTTTCGTCAACGAAGACAATGCCGCTGCGCAAGCCGATCAGCCGGTCGAACGGCAGGTCAGCACCCAGCCCAATTACGTCACGCCGCAAGGGTTTGCCCAATTGCAGGCAAAAGTCGCCGAACTGCAAACCCTGCATGCCGAGCAGTCGGCCAAGGGCGAACAGGCCGACAAGCAGCGGCTGGCCGATCTCGAACGGGATTTGCGATATTTCAATCAACGGGTCGGCAGCGCTCAGGTCGCACCGGCCCCGACATCTACCGACAAAGTGCAGATCGGCAGCTGGGTGACCTACGCCGACGAACACGACACCGAGCACCGGGTGCAACTGGTCGGTGAAGACCAGGCCGATGCGGCCAACGGCCTGATCAACTGGGCCTCACCGCTGGGCCGTGCGCTGCTTGGCGCGCGGCTCAACGATGAAGTGCTGTGGCAGCGCCCGGCCGGCGATCAACTGATTGAAGTGATCCGTATAGAGCGTTCTTAAACTACGCCTTGCGCCAACATCGCGTCGGCGACTTTGACGAAGCCGGCGATGTTCGCGCCTTTGACGTAGTTGATCCGGCCGTTTTCCTCACCGTAATGCACGCAGGCGTGGTGGATCGACTGCATGATCCCGTGCAACTTGCTGTCCACTTCGCCCCCGGTCCACAGCAGGCGCATGGCGTTCTGCGACATCTCCAGCCCACTGACCGCTACGCCGCCGGCATTCGAGGCCTTGCCCGGCGCAAACAGAATGCCGGCCTCGATAAAGATATCCACAGCCTCGAGGGTGGTCGGCATGTTCGCGCCTTCGGCCACGCAGATGCAGCCGTTGCGCAGCAAGGTGCGGGCGGATTCCGCGTCGAGCTCGTTCTGGGTCGCGCATGGCAGCGCGATGTCGCACGGCAACGACCATGGCAATTGACCGGCGCGGAACTCCAGGCCGAATGCCGCCGCCAATTCGCTGATCCGCCCACGCTTGACGTTCTTCAGTTCCAGCAGCGCCAGCCACTGTTCTTCGCTCAGGCCCGCCTCGCAATACAGCGTGCCTTCGGAGTCGGACAGGGAAATCACCTTGCCGCCCAGATCCATCACTTTGCGAGCCGCGTATTGCGCGACGTTGCCGGAACCGGAGATCGCCACGCGCTTGCCTTCGACGCTCTGCTCGCGGCGCTTGAGCATTTCCTCGGCGAAGTACACGCAACCGAAACCGGTGGCTTCGGGGCGAATCAGGCTGCCGCCGTAGGTCATGCCCTTGCCGGTCAGCACGCTGGTGAACTGGTTGCTCAGGCGCTTGTACTGGCCGAACAGGAAACCGATTTCCCGTGCGCCGACACCGATATCACCGGCCGGCACGTCCACGTCGGCACCGATGTGCCGGTACAGCTCGCTCATGAATGCCTGGCAGAAACGCATGACTTCTGCGTCGCTCTTGCCCTTCGGATCGAAGTCCGAGCCACCCTTGCCGCCGCCCATGGGCAATGAGGTCAGGGAGTTCTTGAAGGTCTGTTCGAAGGCGAGGAATTTCAGTACGCCCATGTTCACCGAAGGATGGAAGCGCAAACCGCCCTTGTATGGGCCGATAGCGCTGTTCATCTGGATGCGGAAACCGCGATTGACCTGCACCTTGCCCTGATCGTCGACCCACGACACCCGGAACACCACCGCCCGCTCCGGCTCGCAGATGCGCTCCAGAATCCCCGAGGTCAGATAGTGCGGATTGGCTTCGAGAAACGGCCACAGGCTGCGCAGGACTTCTTCGACGGCCTGGTGGAATTCGGGTTGATCCGGATCGCGTTTTTTCAGACGGGCGAGGAAGGATTCGACGGATTCGATCATGGGAAAAGTCTCGGCAGATTTGTTGTCGTTGGAAGCGATTGAGCCGGACTGTAACAAACGACATGTACACAGCAACAGACAAAAATGTCGCATTTATGAAAACAAATAGTACACAAGGTATAAAACAGTCTGCATTGCAGGCAAAAAAAAGCGGAGCCCGAAGGCTCCGCTTTTTCATGCAACCAACCCGTAATCAGGCCAGTTTCTTGTGGCGTACCCGGTGTGGCTGGGCCGCTGCTTCGCCGAGGCGCTTTTTGCGATCGGCTTCGTACTCGGTGTAGTTGCCTTCGAAGAACACCGCTTGCGAGTCGTCTTCGTACGCCAGGATGTGAGTCGCGACGCGGTCAAGGAACCACCGATCGTGAGAGATCACAATGGCGGCGCCCGGGAAGTCCAGCAGGGCTTCTTCCAGGGAACGCAGGGTTTCAACGTCGAGGTCGTTGGACGGTTCGTCGAGCAGCAGGACGTTGCCGCCCTCCTTCAGGGTCAACGCCAGGTGCAGACGACCGCGCTCACCACCGGACAGGTCCTTGACGAACTTCTGCTGATCGCCGCCCTTGAAGTTGAAGCGACCGACGTAGGTACGCGACGGGATCTCGTAGTTGCCGATGCGGATCTGGTCGGAACCGTCGGAGATCTGCTGGAACACGGTCTTGCTACCGTCCAGGTCTTCGCGGCTCTGGTCAACACAGGCAAGCTGCACGGTTTCGCCGATCTCGATGCTGCCGGAGTCCGGGGTTTCCTTGCCCATCAGCATGCGGAACAGGGTCGACTTACCGGCACCGTTACCGCCGATCACGCCGACGATGGCGCCTTTGGGCATCGAGAACGACAGGTTGTCGATCAGTACGCGATCGCCGTAGCCCTTGGTGACGTTCTTGAATTCGATGACCTTGTCACCCAGGCGCGGACCGGCCGGGATGTAGATCTCGTTGGTTTCCGAACGCTTCTGGAATTCCTGCGACTGCATTTCTTCGAAGCGTTGCAGACGAGCCTTGGATTTCGACTGGCGGGCCTTGGCGCCTTTGCGCACCCACTCCAGTTCTTCCTTCATGGCTTTTTCGTGGGCCGATTGCTGCTTGGATTCCTGGGCCAGACGATCGGACTTGGCTTCCAGCCAGCCCGAGTAGTTGCCCTCGTAAGGAATACCCGCGCCGCGGTCGAGTTCCAGAATCCAGCCGGCGACGTTGTCCAGGAAGTAACGGTCGTGCGTGATCGCGACCACAGTGCCCGGGAAATCGTGCAGGAAGTGTTCGAGCCAGGCAACGGAGTCGGCGTCCAGGTGGTTGGTCGGTTCGTCGAGCAGCAGCATGTCCGGGGCGGACAGCAGCAGACGGCACAGGGCCACACGACGTTTTTCACCACCGGACAGGTGTTCGACCTTGGCGTCCCAGGCCGGCAGACGCAGCGCATCGGCGGCGACTTCCAGCTGGCGCTCCAGGTTGTGACCGTCGCTGGCCTGCAGAATCGCTTCGAGCTTGGCCTGTTCGGCGGCCAGCTTGTCGAAGTCGGCATCCGGATCGGCGTAGGCCGCGTAGACCTCGTCCAGACGCGCTTGCGCATCCTTGATCACGCTGACCGCTTCCTCGACCACTTCACGCACGGTCTTGGTCGGATCCAGTTGCGGCTCTTGCGGCAGGTAACCGATGTTCAGTTCCGGCATCGGGCGCGCTTCGCCTTCGAACTCGGTGTCGACGCCGGCCATGATTTTCAGCAGCGTGGATTTACCCGAACCGTTGAGGCCGAGTACGCCGATCTTGGCGCCGGGGAAGAAAGACAGCGAAATGTTTTTCAGGATTTCCCGCTTCGGCGGAACAACTTTGCCCAGCCGATGCATGGTGAAGACGTATTGAGCCATGGAGAACCTTGGGTCAGTGACAGATGAATGATTGGAGCGCAGGCGATGCCCGGCCAGACCGATGCGCGTCGTTCACTTGATGGTCATCAATGCGTGCGCGCTGAAAAAGTCTGAGTCTAGGAGCTGGAACGCTCCCGCGTAACCGGCAAAGCTACCTTAATGACGGAAGGCAGTCCAGCCGAGTGGGGCTGGCACTTCGCCACAACTCAAGGCATGCTAGCCGCCTCTTGGGCGTCCGGCTTATAGTGCACGTCGCGCCAGCCCAGCCAGACCGCAGGATTACAGCTTGTCCAACGTCACTCCGCCAGCCTCTGTGAGCAGCACCCAACCGGCGCCCGGCTCGTCCCTGCGCGGAACCTTGAAAGGCGCGCTGGCGACGCTGGTGCTTTTGCTGCTGGCGCTGCTGTTCTGGCAACTGCTCGATCAACTGCGTGAAACCCAGAAAAACCAGCGTCAGTACACCATCGACTACACCGCCGACCTCGCCGCTCAGGTCAGCCTGAACATGGCGTTGAACGCGCAGATCGCCCTCAACCTGCTACCGATCGTCGAACAACCGCAGTCGGCCGACGAACAGCAGGCACTCCTGCGCAAACTTCAGAAATCACTGCCCGACCTGCGCAGCCTGGCCCTGCTCAGCCCTTCCGGAAAGATCCTCAGCGACAGCGCCGCCGACAGCCATGACGCCGATTACCTCAGCGATCTGGTGCGCCGCAGTCGCGCTCAGGCGCATTACTTCAGCAACGACGAAGACGGTTCGGTGGTGCATCTGCTGCTGCATCAGGCCAGTGGCAGCACTCGCGGTTACTGGGCGCTGCGGCTGACACCCACCTTCTTTAAAGCACTGACCAAACAAGGCGAAACAGGCATCCGTCCTCTGTGGCTGGTGGAAAACCGCATCAACCATCAGATCATCAGCCGCGACGAAGCGATGCCCGTCGGCAGCACCAGCGTCCTGACCCCGGACGATCTCGCCAACAGCGTGCTGACAGTGCCGCTGAGCAGCAGCGACTGGCAACTGCGTGGCCTGTTCGACCGCCAGCATGTGCTCGAACAACTGCTGCCGGCGTTCATCGGCAAATGCCTGTTGGGCCTGGCGCTGTCGCTGCTGCCGTTTATCGCCCTGCTCAACATGCGTCGCCGTCAGCGTCAGGTGCATGAGGGGCGTCGGCGTTATCAGGATATTTTCGAAGGCACCGGCGTGGCGTTGTGCGTGCTGGATCTTTCGGGGCTCAAACAGGTTTTCGAAAGGGCCCAGATCCAGACCAGCGACCAGCTCAAGGCCTGGCTCGACCAGCCGGCACAGCGCCAGCAATTGCTCCACGAACTGCGGGTGACCGAGGTCAACCAGGTCGCGCTGCAACTGCTCAACGTCAATTCCTGCGACCACGCCTGGCAACTGTTGATCGACGGTCAGCCGCACAGTCAGTGCGCCATCGGCAATCAGGTGCTCGACGCGGTGCTGCAGCAGCAAAAGCAGCTGGAACTGGAAATCAGACTGCCGGACATCAATGGCCGCGACCAGCACCTGTGGCTGGTGCTGCGACTGCCTCAGGAACAGCACGACTACAAGGCCGTGATCCTGAGCATCAACGACATCACCAGCCGCAAGCTGATCGAACTGTCGCTGCTGGAGCGCGAAGGTTTCTGGTCGGACGTGGTGCGCACCGTGCCGGATCATCTGTATGTGCAGGACGTGATCAGCCAGCGGATGATCTTCAGCAATCATCACCTCGGCCAGACCCTCGGTTACAACCGCACCGAACTGCATCAGATGGGCGAGTACTTCTGGGAAATTCTCCTGCACCCGGAAGACGCCGACTATTACCACCGCTCACGGCAGATGCAGCGTCACGCCGGTTACAGCCAGTTGTTGCAATGTCAGCTGCGCTTCCGTCATCGCGACGGCGAGTGGCGGCGCTTCGACATTCGCGAACAGGCGCTGGCCCGGGACAAGCACGATCAGGTCACGCGGATCATCGGCGTGGCCAAGGACATCACCGAGCAGATCGAAGCCAGCGAATCCCTGCGTGACAGCGAACAGCGCTACCGGATGCTCGCCGAAAGCATCAGCGACGTGATTTTCTCCACCGACAGCAAGCTCTCGCTGAACTACGTCAGCCCGTCGGTGCAAGCCGTGCTGGGCTATGACGCCGAATGGATTTTCCAGAACGGCTGGCAATCGACCATCGCCAACCCGCAGCAGCTGAGCGGCATCTATCACCTGATGGATCGCGTCAGCAAAGCCCTGGGCAAACCCGAACAACTGGTGATTTTGCGCAGCCAGGTGCAGACCCAGCTGTTCCTGTTCGACTGCCTACGCGCCGACGGCCGCAAGATCCCGATCGAACTGCGTCTGGTGCTGGTGTGGGACGAGCATGGCGCCTTCGAAGGCGTGCTCGGGGTCGGTCGCGACATCAGTCAGCAGCGCCGCGCCGAGAAAGACCTGCGCATGGCGGCCACGGTATTCGAACACTCGACCTCGGCAATCCTGATCACCGACCCGGCCGGTTACATCGTGCAGGCCAACGAGGCGTTCAGCCGGGTCAGCGGTTACGCGGTGGGTGAAGTGCTCGACCAGCTGCCGAACATGCTGACCGTCGACGAACAGCAGGACGCACACCTGCGCTACGTGCTCAAGCAGTTGCACCAGCACAGCACCTGGGAAGGTGAAGTCTGGCTCAAGCGTCGCAACGGCGAGCACTACCCGGCATGGGTCGGCATCACCGCCGTGCTCGATGACGAGGGTGACCTCGCCAGTTACGTGTGCTTCTTCAGCGACATCAGCGAGCGCAAGGCCAGCGAGCAGCGGATTCACCGCCTCGCCTACTACGACGCCCTGACTCACCTGCCGAACCGCACACTGTTCCAGGATCGCCTGCACACCGCACTGCAATCGGCCGAACGGCAGAAGTCGTGGGTGGTGCTGATGTTCCTCGACCTCGACCGTTTCAAACCGATCAACGACTCCCTCGGCCACGCCGCCGGCGACCGCATGCTCAAGGACATGGCCACGCGCTTGCTGGCCTGCGTCGATGATGACGACACCGTGGCGCGGATGGGCGGCGACGAATTCACCCTGCTGCTGCAACACCGCTCCAGCCGCGAAATGGCGCTGAACCGTGCGATCCACGTGGCCGAACAGATTCTTGGCAGTCTGGTGCGACCGTTCGTGCTGGAGGGGCGCGAGTTCTTCGTCACCGCCAGTATCGGTATCGCCCTGAGCCCGCAGGACGGCAATGAACTCAGCCAGTTGATGAAAAACGCCGACACCGCGATGTACCACGCCAAGGAGCGCGGCAAGAACAACTTCCAGTTCTATCAGGCCGACATGAACGCCAGTGCGCTGGAACGTCTGGAACTGGAAAGCGACCTGCGCCACGCCCTGGAGCAGAATGAATTCGTGCTCTATTACCAGCCGCAGTTCAGCGGCGACGGCAAACGCCTGACCGGCACCGAAGCCCTGCTGCGCTGGCGTCATCCCCGTCGCGGGCTGGTGCCACCGGGGGATTTTATACCGGTGCTCGAGGAACTCGGGCTGGTGGTGGACGTCGGCGACTGGGTGATCAGCGAGGCTTGCCGTCAGCTCAAGACCTGGCACCAGAACCGTGTGCGCGTACCGAAGGTCTCGGTGAACATCTCGGCGCGGCAGTTCTCCGACGGCCAGCTCGGCACGCGGATCGCCACGATCCTGCGCGAGACCGGCCTGCCGCCGGCTTGCCTGGAGCTGGAACTGACGGAAAGTATCCTGATGCGCGAAGTCAGCGAGGCGATGCAAATTCTTGCCGGTCTGAAGAACCTCGGCCTGAGCATTGCAGTCGACGACTTCGGCACCGGCTACTCGTCGCTGAACTACCTCAAGCAATTCCCGATCGACGTGCTGAAGATCGACCGCACCTTCGTCGACGGCCTGCCGTCCGGCGAGCAGGACGCGCAGATCGCCCGGGCAATCATCGCCATGGCCCACAGCCTGAATCTGGCGGTAATCGCCGAGGGCGTGGAAACCCATGAGCAACTGGACTTCCTGCGCGAGCATGGCTGCGACGAGGTTCAGGGTTATCTGTTCGGGCGGCCGATGCCGGCGGGCCGGTTCGAAGCGCAGTTCAGCAATGATGCGCTGTTCATGTTCGACTGAAGATCGGCGGCGCGTTCTTCGCGAGCAAGCTCGTTTCCACAGGGATTGATGTCGATCACAAAATCGCGGGGCGGCCTCGGTTATTGTGCAAACCGGCTGGTCAGCGAAAAGGCCGGCACGGACGCCACACATCTGGTCATGAACGCCACTTGTCTGCGACATGATGTCGTTTCATATGCCATCCAAAACCCGTTGGGTTAGAATGCCCCCCTTTTCTGCCCCCCGATCCTTGAGGACCGCCATGTTCAGCCGTGATTTGACTATTGCCAAGTACGACGCCGATCTTTTTGCCGCCATGGAGCAAGAAGCCCAGCGCCAGGAAGAACACATCGAGCTGATCGCTTCGGAGAACTACACCAGCCCAGCGGTGATGGAAGCTCAAGGCTCGGTACTGACCAACAAGTACGCCGAAGGCTACCCGGGCAAGCGCTACTACGGTGGTTGCGAGTACGTCGACGTTGTCGAGCAACTGGCTATCGACCGCGCCAAAGAGCTGTTCGGCGCCGACTACGCCAACGTTCAGCCGCACGCCGGTTCCCAGGCCAACGCCGCTGTTTACCTGGCCCTGCTGTCGGCCGGTGACACCATCCTGGGCATGAGCCTGGCTCACGGCGGTCACCTGACCCACGGCGCCAGCGTTTCCTCCTCCGGCAAGCTGTACAACGCCATCCAGTACGGCATCGACGCCAACGGTCTGATCGACTACGACGAAGTCGAGCGCCTGGCTGTTGAACACAAGCCGAAAATGATCGTGGCCGGTTTCTCTGCCTACTCGCAGATCCTCGACTTCCCACGCTTCCGCGCCATCGCCGACAAGGTTGGCGCCTACCTGTTCGTCGACATGGCTCACGTGGCCGGTCTGGTCGCCGCTGGCGTCTACCCGAACCCGGTTCCGTTCGCTGACGTTGTGACCACCACCACCCACAAGACCCTGCGCGGTCCACGGGGTGGCCTGATCCTGGCTCGCGCCAACGCCGACATCGAGAAGAAGCTGAACTCCGCCGTATTCCCGGGTGCCCAGGGTGGCCCGCTGGAGCACGTGATCGCCGCCAAAGCGATCTGCTTCAAGGAAGCACTGCAGCCTGAGTTCAAGGCTTACCAGCAACAAGTGGTGAAAAACGCCCAGGCCATGGCCGGCGTGTTCATCGAACGCGGTTTCGACGTGGTTTCCGGCGGTACTGAAAACCACCTGTTCCTGCTGTCGCTGATCAAGCAGGAAATCTCCGGTAAAGACGCCGACGCCGCTCTGGGCAAAGCGTTCATCACCGTGAACAAGAACTCCGTGCCAAACGACCCACGCTCCCCGTTCGTCACCTCCGGCCTGCGCTTCGGTACTCCGGCCGTGACCACTCGCGGCTTCAAAGAGGCAGAGTGCAAAGAGCTGGCGGGCTGGATCTGCGACATCCTGGCTGATCTGAACAACGAAGCGGTGATCGACGCCGTTCGTGAGAAAGTCAAAGCCATCTGCAAGAAACTGCCGGTATACGGCGCTTAATTGCGACGTTAAACCCGCAGCAAGAAAACCGGCCAAGTGATTGGCCGGTTTTTTTTCGCCCGGATTTTTTCAAACAGCTGAATCGCTCAAGAATGGGACTTGCCGCTCAACTGGTCAGACCGGTAATGCCAATTCGTCATTTTTCACTTGCGATCCGTAAAAAACAGCGCCTAGACTGCACCCGCACTGGACATACCGGTAAGACCACAATAATTAAGTCCTGAATCTGATGCGCCCCGCGCACGGCAGCCAGGACACCGACCAGGATTCCTCCCATGCTCAGATGGTGCTCGCGTTCAATCTTCCTCCAAGTGGTTCTCGGACTGATGCTCGGCATCGTCTGCGGGCTGACCCTTCCCGAATACTCGGCCCAGCTCAAACCGCTCGGCGACGGTTTCATCAAACTGATCAAGATGCTCATCGGCCTGATCGTGTTCTGCGTGGTGGTCAGCGGCATCAGCGGCGCGGGCGATCTGAAGAAGGTCGGGCGCATCGGCCTCAAGTCGGTGATCTACTTCGAAGTGCTGACCACCATCGCCCTGGTGATCGGTCTCGTGTTCGCCTTCACCACCGGAATCGGCAGCGGCGCCAACATCCATCTGGAGCAACTGTCCGCCGCCGACATGGGCGACATCGCCGAACGCGGCCAGCATATGCACACCACCACTCAGTTCCTGATGGACCTGATCCCGACCTCGGTACTCGGCGCCTTCGCCGATAACAATATCCTCCAGGTGCTGCTGTTCTCGGTGCTGTTCGGCAGTGCGTTGAATCTGGTGGGCGAAGCCGCTTCCGGAATCTCGCGGCTGATCAACGAACTGAGCCACGTGATCTTCCGCATCATGGGCATGATCGTGCGTCTGGCACCGATCGGCGTGTTCGGCGCCATCGCCTTCACCACCAGCAAATACGGCCTGGATTCGCTGCAACATCTGGGCAGCCTCGTCGGCTTGTTCTACCTGACCTGCATCGCCTTCGTCGCGCTGATTCTCGGTCTGGTGATGCGCCTCTCCGGCCTGCGCATGTGGCCGCTGCTCAAGTACCTGCGTGAAGAACTGCTGATCGTCATGGGCACCGCCTCTTCCGATGCCGTGCTGCCGCAGATCATGCGCAAGCTGGAACATCTGGGCATCGGCAGCTCGACCGTCGGGCTGGTGATTCCTACCGGTTACTCGTTCAACCTCGACGGTTTTTCGATCTACCTGACCCTGGCCATCGTGTTCATCGCCAACGCCACCGGCACGCCACTGGCCATGACCGATCTGCTGACGATTTTGCTGGTATCGCTGATTACCTCCAAAGGTGCCCACGGCATTCCGGGGTCGGCGCTGGTGATTCTCGCGGCGACGCTGACGGCCATCCCGGCGATTCCGGTGGTCGGTCTGGTGCTGGTGCTGGCCGTGGACTGGTTCATGGGCATCGGCCGGGCACTGACCAATCTGATCGGCAACTGCGTTGCCACCGTGGCCATCGCCCGTTGGGAAAAGGACATCGACGTGCAACGGGCGAACAAGGTGCTCAACGGCGAGCAGGGCTATAACTTTCAGCCGAGAAAAACCGTCGCTCAAGCGGCGGCCAAAGAATTCTGAATGACCGCCGTGCCTGCGCCAATGCAGGCACGGCACATGGAGCGAACCCATGATTACTTCATCAACCGTCGTCAACTCAGTGGTAGAAAAACTTCGGGCTGCGCTGGCCCGTGGTCAGTGGCGCTCCGGCGAGATGCTGCCGGGCCAGCGCGAACTGGCCGAACAACTGGGCATCAGCCGCCCGAGCCTGCGTGAAGCAGTGATCGTGCTGGAAACCCTCGGCCTGGTGCGCTCGATGCCCGGCAAAGGCGTGGTGGTGCTCGACGCCCAGGCCAGTGACAGTCAGAGCCACGACAGCGCAGTGGCCGGCGCCAGCCTCGAAGACGTGCTGCAACTGCGCTACACCCTCGAACCGTTCATCGTCGGGCTGGTGGCGCAGTCGATCAGCAGCAAGGAAGTCGGCCAGCTGCGCCTGACCCTGATGGACATGCGCGAAGCCCTCGAAGCGGGCGACAGCGAGGCCGGGGTCAGCGCCTACGTCGCGTTCCACGAGGAGCTGTTCACCCTGACCTCGAATCCGATTTTCCAGAGTGTGGTGCAACAGACCAGCAACGCCCTCAAGCAAAGCGCCGAGGTGCTGCGCAATTCGCCGGAGCACCTGGCCGAACGCCTTGAAGAAAACGAAGCCGTGGTGCGCGCGATCCGCAGCAAGAACAGCGCCCAGGCCAGTGCCGAAATGCGTCGGCACATCCTGCGTGAAGGCCAGCGGATGGGCATCGAGCTGAATATTCCGGATGACAACCTGAGCCACTGAAACGCCTCACACTGGAGACCGGCCATGAACAGTCTTGCCACGCCGTCGCACCCTCGCCCGATCTCGACGGCCCTGCCCTTCTCCCGCCTGCACGCGCCGGTGGAGGATCTGTATCCGCGCCTGTTCGACGCAATCCTCGAACAGCGCATCGATGCTGCCAGCCGTTTCACCGAAGAAAGTCTCAAGCAGATGTTCGGGGTCAGCCGCGCCGATGTGCGTCGGGTGCTGACCCAGCTGTCCCACGAACAGATCATCGTACTGCGGGCCAACCATCGACCACGAGTGGCCGCGCCGGATGCCGAGCAGACACGTCAGACCCTGCACGCCCGGCGTCTGGCCGAGAACACGCTGGTTCGATTGGCTTGCCAGCACGCACAGGCTGAAGATCTGAAGCGCCTGCGAGCGTTGATCGAACGGGAGCGTCAGGCTGTGGATAAAGATCGGCGCGGGGCGGCGATTCGCCTGTCCGGGGAGTTTCATTTGCAGGTGGCGAAAATGGCGCGGAATGCACCGTTGGCGCATTTTCTCGGCACGTTGGTGCCGCTGACCTCACTGGCGATTGCGCGATGCACTGAGACCACGCACAGCTGTTGCGGCTGGCAGGATCACGCCCGGATCGTCGAGGCGATCGAGCGTGATGACGCCGTCGAGGCGGTGTCGCTGATGAACCGTCATCTGGATCACCTGGAGCAGACGATTCTCAGCGGTTCCACGCACTGAAAGCGCGGCGGACTCAGTTCGCCGCCACCCTGGCAAACCCCAACCGGATTTTCTCTTCCGGCAAATCGTCGGCGATAAACACGATCACGCTTTCCCGCGCCTCGCCTTCCGCCCACTCGGTGTCCCAGTCGAAGCCATAGAGTTTCAGCACGCCCTGGAACACCAGCCGCCGGTCTTCGCCCGCGATGTTCAACACGCCTTTGTAGCGCAGCAATTGCTTGCCGTGCTCTTCCAGCAATTCATTCATGAACTCGCTGAGCTGATCGATATCCAGCGGCTGGTCGGTACGCAGCACCAGACTGGAAATCCGGTCGATGGATGGCGCCTTGCTCACCGGCCGCAGACTCACCCCGCCACCGAGATCGGCGTTCAGGTTGAAACCGCGCACATCGAGCAATTCAGCCAGATCGATATTGCCGTGTTCGACCACGCGGATCGGTGCACGGCGGTTGATGCGGGTCAGGCGCTCGCTGAGCGCCGTGAACGCAGCCTCGTCCACCAGATCGGTCTTGCTCACCAGCAGGCGGTCGGCAAAACCGATCTGCGCCTGGGCGATGGTCTGGGTCAGGTGCTGTTCGGCGTGGGCCGCGTCGACGAGGGTGATGATGCCGTCGAGCAGGTAACGCTCGCGCAGTTCTTCGTCGATGAAAAAGGTCTGTGCCACCGGGGCCGGGTCGGCCAGACCGGTGCATTCGATGACCAGTCGATCGAAAGCGATTTCGCCGCTGTCCAGCCGTTCGAGCAGCAGATACAGGGCCTTGGTCAGGTCGGTGTGAATGGTGCAGCAGACGCAGCCGTTGGCCAGGGTCATGACTTGCACCGGCTCGTCGCCCAGCAATTGGGTATCGATACCGGCGTCGCTGAATTCGTTTTCGATCACGGCGATTTTCAGGCCGTGCTCGGCTTTCAACAGATGGCGCAGCAAGGTGGTCTTGCCGGCGCCGAGGAAACCGCTGAGTACCGTTACAGGTATTGGAGAAGACAACATCGATCCCCTTCGCAAAATTGATGAACAACACAAAACAAATGTGGGAGCGGGCTTGCTCGCGAAGGGGTCGTGTCAGTCGACATCATTGCTCAATGACACACCGCTTTCGCGAGCAAGCCCGCTCCCACAGCTGGGGACTGCATCAACCGAAGGCTGTCAGATCAACAGCACTTCGGCCCACCCTTGCCACCGTAACGGGCTTCCTGACGTTCGCGAAAGAACATCTCGTAGCTCATCACCGGTTTGTCCGGGTGCTTGGTCTGCATATGCTCGACGTAGGTGTCGTAGTCGGGCATGCCGACCATCAGGCGCGCGGCCTGACCGAGGTATTTACCGAGGCGACTCAGGTCATTGAACATGCTGCAATCCTCTGGTTACGCGTCCGGCAGGGCCTGGAATGGCGATTCTTTGTCCGTACGCTCTTTTTTGCCCCAGGCGGCGATGCCGACCTTGAGCGCATAGAACAGGATGCTGAATACCACGAACAGGAACAGCGCGGTCAATGTGGCGTTGGTGTAGGCGTTGAAGATCACGTGCTGCATCTGCTCGACGTTCTTGGCCGGAGCGAGCACCTGACCCGCGGCCAGTGCGTCGTTGTATTTCTTGGCCAGCGACAGGAAGCCGATCGCCGGATTGGCGTCGAACAGCTTGATGAAGCCTGCGGTCGTGGTGCAGATCAGCAGCCAGGTGGCCGGCAACAGGGTGACCCAGATGTAGCGCTGGCGCTTCATCTTGATCAGGACCACGGTGCCGAGCATCAGTGCGATACCGGCCAGCATCTGGTTGGAGATGCCGAACAGCGGCCACAGGGTGTTGATACCACCCAGCGGATCGATCACGCCCTGATACAGCAACCAGCCCCACATCGCCACACAACCGGCGGTAGCGATCAGGTTGGCGGTCCAGGATTCGGTACGTTTCAGTGCCGGTACGAAGGAGCCGAGCAGGTCCTGCAGCATGAAGCGCCCGGCACGGGTGCCGGCGTCCACAGCGGTCAGGATGAACAGCGCCTCGAACAGGATCGCGAAGTGGTACCAGAACGCCATGGTGTTTTCACCCGGCAGGACGCTGTGCAGGATCTGCGCGATACCGACCGCCAGGGTCGGCGCACCACCGGCACGGGCCAGGATGGTGGTTTCGCCGATGTCATGCGCCACGGCTTGCAAGGCTTCCGGGGTAATGGCAAAGCCCCAGTTGCTGACCGCGGTTGCCACAGCCACCACATCACCGCCGACCACGGCAGCCGGGCTGTTCATGGCGAAGTACACGCCCGGCTCGATCACCGAGGCAGCGACCATGGCCATGATGGCCACGAACGATTCCATCAGCATGCCGCCGTAACCGATGTAACGGGCGTTGGTTTCGTTATCCAGCAACTTCGGCGTGGTGCCGGAGGAGATCAGCGCGTGGAAGCCCGATACCGCACCGCAGGCGATGGTGATGAACAGGAACGGGAACAGACCGCCCTTCCACACCGGGCCGGTGCCGTCGACGAACTGGGTCAGGGCCGGCATTTTCAGCTCGGGCATGGTCACCAGGATGCCGATCGCCAGGGCGACGATGGTACCGATCTTGAGGAAGGTGGAGAGGTAGTCACGCGGTGCAAGGATCAGCCACACCGGGAGCACGGCGGCGACAAAGCCATAACCGATCAACATCCAGGTGATTTGCACACCGGTGAAGCTGAAGGCCTTGGCCCAGACCGGATCGGCGGCAATCTGCCCGCCCAGCCAGATCGAACCGAGCAGCAGCAACACGCCGATGACCGAGATCTCGCCGATGCGGCCCGGACGGATGTAGCGCATGTAGATGCCCATGAACATCGCGATCGGGATGGTCGCCATCACGGTGAAGATGCCCCACGGGCTCTCAGCCAGGGCTTTGACCACGATCAGCGCCAGCACCGCGAGGATGATGATCATGATCAGGAAGCAGCCGAACAGAGCGATGGTGCCGGGGATGCGGCCCATTTCTTCACGCACCATATCGCCCAAGGAACGGCCGTTGCGGCGGGTGGACATGAACAGGACCATGAAGTCCTGCACCGCGCCCGCCAGCACCACGCCGGCGATCAGCCACAGCGTACCGGGCAGATAGCCCATCTGCGCCGCCAGCACCGGACCGACCAGCGGCCCCGCGCCGGCAATAGCCGCGAAGTGGTGACCGAAGAGAATGTGTTTGTTGGTCGGAACGTAGTCCAGACCGTCGTTGTTGAGCACGGCGGGGGTGGCCCGACGCGGATCGAGTTGCATCACATTGTTAGCGATGAACAGACTGTAGTAACGGTACGCAACCAGATAGATGGCCACGGCGGCGACCACAATCCACAAGGCGTTGATCGCCTCGCCTCGGCGCAATGCCACTACGCCCAGGGCGCACGCTCCTACGATTGCCAGCAGCAGCCAGGGTAAGTGGCGTAGCAGGCTATTATTATTTTTCATTTTATTATTCCAGCCAGGGTGGACAAGAAAGACAGCCACCCCGAGTTTAGCGCTGTTGGCGGCAAAGGCCATACCCCGACATTGGTCTAGACAGTCCATTCGTTGGCATCACCCCGCCGGTCGGGTCTATAGTCAGCTGACCTTCCTGAGGATTGCGCCATGAGCGAGCACCCGTCCGAGCGTCGCCGCTTCAAACGTATCGCGTTCGATGCCAGAACCGAATTGAGCCAGGGCGAATACATCTGGCCGGTGAAGCTGATCGACCTCTCGCTCAAGGGGCTGCTGATCGAGCGGCCCGAGCCCTGGCTGGGCAATCCCGAGCAGGACTTTTTCGTCGACATTCATCTGAGCGAAGACGTGCACATCGAGATGGATGTGCAACTGGCTCATGAAGATCACGGCCAGCTCGGTTTCGTGTGCCGGCACATCAGCCTGGAGTCGATTCAGCGCCTGCGTCGCTTGATCGAACTCAATCTGGCCGACGAAACCGAACTGGAACGCGAGCTCGGGGCGCTGATCGACGTCTGATCACTCGAACAACGAGTCCAGCGCCTGCTCCAGTCGTGTCACCGCAATGATCTGCAAGCCTGGCGGGGCTTCCTTCGGCGCATTGCCCTTGGGCACGATTGCGCGCTTGAAGCCGTGCTTGGCGGCTTCCTTCAAACGCTCCTGGCCGCTCGGCACCGGGCGCACTTCGCCGGACAGACCGACTTCTCCGAACACCAGCAGATCATGAGGCAGCGGACGGTTGCGCAGACTCGACATGACAGCGGCCATCAACGCCAGGTCGGACGCGGTTTCCAGCACCTTCACCCCGCCGACCACGTTGAGAAACACATCCTGATCGTGGGTCGGAATGCCGCCATGCCGGTGCAGCACCGCCAACAGCATCGCCAGACGATTCTGGTCCAGACCCAGGGTGACCCGACGCGGGTTGGCCAGATGACTGTCATCCACCAGCGCCTGGACTTCCACCAGCATCGGCCGGGTGCCTTCCCACGTTGCCATGACCACGCTGCCCGGGACTTCTTCCTGAGCACGTGTGAGAAAAATCGCCGAAGGGTTGGAGACTTCTTTCAGGCCCTTGTCGGTCATGCCGAACACGCCCAGCTCGTTGACCGCGCCGAAACGGTTTTTCACCGCTCGCAGCAAACGCAACCGGCCATCGGACTCGCCTTCGAAATACAGCACGGTATCGACCATGTGCTCCAGAACCCGCGGCCCTGCGAGCGCGCCTTCCTTGGTCACGTGGCCGACCAGGAAAATCGCCGTGCCGCTTTGCTTGGCGTAACGCACCAGCAACGCCGCACTTTCGCGTACCTGGGACACCCCGCCCGGTGCCGATTGCAGTTGTTCGGTGAAAATCGTCTGGATCGAGTCGATCACCATCACCTTGGGTTTTTCCTGACGGGCGGTGGCAATGATGGTTTCGATACAGGTTTCGGTCATGACCCGCAATTGATCCTGCGGCAGGCCCAGGCGGCGCGCGCGCATGGCGACCTGTTGCTGGGACTCTTCGCCAGTGACGTACAACGCCGGCATGCTCTTGGCGAGGTTGCACAGGGTCTGCAAAAGGATCGTTGATTTGCCGATGCCGGGGTCGCCACCGATCAGTACCACCGAGCCGTCCACCAGACCACCGCCGAGCACTCGGTCCAGTTCGCCGGAGGCTGTGGAGAAACGTGGAATCTCTTCGATGCTGACTTCGGCCAGGGTCTTGATCTGGGCCTGCTGTCCGGCCCAGCCAGTGCGCCCGCTCGGGGCGGCGGCACCGCCGCTCTCGACCATGGTTTCGGTCAGGGTGTTCCAGGCGCCGCATTCGCCGCATTGCCCGGCCCACTTGGGAAAGGTTGCGCCGCACTCGGTGCAGCCGTACATGCGCTTGGCCTTGGCCATCTGAACCCCCGGCAAAAACCGCGATGATAACGCAGCCATCGTCGATCAGCGCGCCGCGCCGGGACGGATTTCTCCGCTGGCCGGACGCGCGGCGCTGCTGCCGGTCAATCCCCGACAGTTGCCGGGGCTTGAGAGGGCCGCTGTCAGTCGACCAGTTTGGCCGCCAGGACCTTGACCCGATCCAGGTCACCCTTGGCCACTTTGGTCACACCGGCGCCGTATTCCGGATCCGCCTTATAGAGGAAGGACAGCATGATGTGCTTGCTCTCGTCATCGGCGCCGGCCAGCGAACCGCCGAAGCTCTCGATCAGATCCTGGCGCTCCTTCTTGCTGAACGAGCGATACAGATCACCGGCCTGCTTGAAGTTCTGCTCGCGCTGGATCTTCGCCTGTTGCGTACTGCCCTGCAGTGCGGTCTGGCTGTATCGCGCACCCGGCGTCTCTTCACGCGGTTGCAGACGGCTTGGCTGATAGTTGACCCCCGAGGTGCTCGCACCGGCATTCATCGCGCCATCCTGATTGCCATTGTTGACTGCAGTTTTGGCAGCATTGATCGGCAATTGCAGGGCATTGGCGCCGAGTCGATACATTTGCGTATCGGCATAGGCAAATATCCGGCCTTGCAGCAGACGGTCTTCCGAGGGCTCGATGCCCGGAACAACATTTGAGGGAGCCATGGCCACTTGTTCGGTTTCCTGGAAGACATTCGCAGGATTGCGATTCAAGACCATTTGTCCAACTTTTCGCTCTGGAATACCTGGCCAGATCTTGGTTGCATCAAGAGGATCGAAATCAAACTTGGACAAGTCTTGCGGATTCAAGACCTGAATGTACAAGTCCCACTTTGGAAAGTTGCCATTGTAAATATTTGTTACCAAGTCATTGGTCATATGACTGTAGTCACGGCCCTGAACTTGCACGACCTGTTTTGGATCGAGATTTTTTATCCCCTGCAAACTTTTCCAATGAAACTTCACATAGTGGATTTCGCCTTTGGCATTGACCAACTTATAGGCATGCACACTATTACCGTCCATCTCCCGATAACTGGCCGGAGTTCCCGAGTTGGAATACAACTCGGTCAATGTGCGGGTAGCTTCCGGTACATGGGAGAAGAAGTCGAAGCGACGTGAATCATCGTCGAGGTTGGTACGTGGATCGGGCTTGAAGGCATGCACCATGTCCGGGAACTTGATCGCATCGCGGATGAAGAACGTCGGGAAGTTGTTGCCCACCAGATCCCAGTTGCCATCGGCGGTGTAGAACTTGGTCGCGAAACCCCGTGGGTCACGCAGGGTTTCCGGAGAGTGATTGCCGTGAACGACCGCCGAGAAACGCACGAACACCGGCGTGACCTGGCCGACAGCGAATACCTTGGCCTTGCTCAGATCGCTCAGATCGTTGGTCGCGGTGAACGTGCCATGGGCACCGGTGCCTCGGGCATGCACGACGCGTTCGGGAATGCGTTCGCGGTCGAAGCGTTGCAGCTTCTGGATCAGTTGCACGTCCTGCAACAGCACCGGACCGTTGGCGCCGGCGGTTTGCGAGTTCTGGTTGTCGCCGACCGCGGCACCGTTATCTCGGGTCAAGGGCGCCGCATTCGCAGAAAGGGTCAGTAGGCCGGCAGTCAATAAACCGAAGGTACGACGAAGGGGAAAGCCCCCCAGGCCAGGCATGGAATTCATTTCAGGCTCCTCTGTTTTTTTGAGGCGCATCCAGGTGCGCCAGACAGAGGCTAGAAGCTCGGCTTGCCAAACATAAATAGAAAGTTCGTAACGCGATGATTGAGCGTTTTTTCTTGAAGATCAGGACGTTGCAGCGTATTTCGCGCGCGATTAGTGGCACTTTGCAAACTAATTGCGAAATGGTGTGTCGATAAAAGCGGGCTTTGTAAGAAGGTGTTTCGCGCAGGACGCGTTATGCTGATTTACACTGCGTACACCAAACTCATCTGTAACAAGGAAATAACTATGGGCGTGCTCAGCGAGTTCAAGGCCTTCGCGGTCAAAGGCAATGTGGTCGACATGGCCGTCGGTATCATCATCGGCGCGGCCTTCGGCAAGATCGTTTCATCGTTTGTCGGCGATGTGATCATGCCACCCATCGGCCTGCTGATCGGCGGCGTGGATTTCAGTGACCTGGCCATCACACTCAAGGCTGCCCAGGGCGATGCGCCTGCCGTGATGCTGGCGTATGGCAAGTTCATCCAGAGTGTTCTGGACTTCGTGATCGTCGCCTTCGCGATCTTCATGGGCGTCAAAGCCATCAACCGCCTGAAGCGCGAAGAAGCTGTAGCCCCTACCCTGCCGCCGGTACCGACCAAAGAGGAAGAATTGCTGGGTGAGATCCGCGATTTGCTCAAGGCCCAGAACAACCAGCCTTGAAGACTGAAACGGCGCCTTAGGGCGCCGTTTCCTTACCAGTAGTTTTCCACCGCCACCTGTCCCGGTCGCCGGGTCAGACTCAGGGCCATGCCGCGTTGCTTGAGCAAGGCCCGGGTGTCATCGATCATCTGCGGATTGCCGCAGAGCATGACCCGGGAATGCGCCGGCGTCAGCTCCACACCGGCCATCTTTTCCAGTTCGCCATTTTCGATCAACGTAGTGATGCGACCGTTGAGGGCGCCGGCATACGGCTCACGCGTGACCACCGGAATAAACTGGAACTTGTGGGCGTATTCCGCGAGGTAGTCGCGCTGTGTCAGTTCCGCGATCAGTTGTTGATAAGCCAGTTCCCGGGCCTCTCGCACGCTGTAGACCAATATGATTCGCTCAAATTTCTCCCAGACTTCGAAGTCCTGCAGGATCGACAGAAACGGCGCCACGCCCGTGCCTGTGGATAACAGCCAGAGATCGCGGCCATCAATGAATCGGTCCAGCGTCAGATAGCCAAAGGCCTGGCGCTCTATCAGCAAGGTATCCCCCGCCTTCAGCCGGCTCAGTTCGCTGGTGAACTCGCCGCCCGGCACCACGATGGAAAAAAACTCGAGAAATTCGTCGAACGGCGAAGATACCATCGAATACGCACGCCACACCGTACTGCCGTCCTCACGCGTAACGCCAAGCCGTGCGAATTGCCCGGCGCGGAAGCGGAAACCGGCATCCCGGGTGGTACGCAGGGTGAACAGTCCAGGGGTCAGCGGTTGCACATCGAGCAAGATCTGGCGGCTGAATTTTTCACTGCTGGCAGTCATTGGGTTACTCCATCAACAATGACTCAAGTGTTACCCATTAATCTTCAGTGGAACACCGACAATTTGTAATGACATTTCAAAGTGCCATCATCTAAAAGCCAGCAGCGGACATCGATTATAGAGGCCGAAGCGATGCAACCCTTTAAATGATTCCCTGCATATAAAAACTCATTATTCATATTCCAGTTTCTGCCACCGTCCAAGAACAAAAAAATCCAACAGCTTTGTAGGAACCCTCCTACACTTCCACCCGTGCTGGTTCCTTGGATCCAATTTGCCCCCCCCGCGGAAATGAAACACTGGAGAACAACCTAAAATGGAAAGGTGGAAGGAGTATCAAATAGAACAGCTTACGCGCGCGAAGAATATTGAAAACGCATTCCCGATCTTGAAAAACTTTGCCAACAACATCGGTTTTCAATTCTGCGGTATTACCGTCTCGCGGCCTGACTCCCAGTCATTCAAACCGTTTTATATCAATAACTTCACAGAGGCGTGGAACGACGAATACGAAAAACATTGCTGTGAAAACGACCCGATTACAGCTTTTTGCCATCATTCAATGTTGCCGTTTCTCTGGAACAGGAAAGCATTTTCCGAGGCACCGACAATGTGGAGTGCGCTTCAGAATCACGGGATGGAACATGGCTGGTCACAGTCGTATCTCGACGAAGAGAACGACCTGTGCTGCACCATCAGTTGGCACGACCCCATTGCGAAATCTCTGCATTGGAGCTCTACGAACAATACGGTGTGATGCACTTCATCACGCAGCACTTGAGTGGAATGATCGTCCACGCCCTCCCGCCGGCACAGGCCAAATCACCGCCCGTACGACTGTCTACCCGGGAGCTCGAAATCGTAAGGCTGTGCGCATTGGGCAAGACAGCCTGGGAAATCGGCCAGATTCTGAATGTGGCCGAACGAACCGTGAACTATCACATCAAAAACCTGATCGTTAAGTTCAACGCCTGCAACAAGGTGTCAGCCGTCATCGCCGCCACCAGGGCCGGGTTTATTCCCACTCACCCGTACTGAAATCAGGCGAGTATTGCCAACAAAAAAAACGTACCATTTGCAACCTTCCTGAGTGATGACGCGATCTTTTGCGCCGCTGTCCACTCGGACGGTTCCGCCGCACTCCCCCTGGGCCGCGGGACACCCGTCGATTACCCAGAGTCCCCGCCCCATGCCTTTGCTCGATACGCCCTTCGCCCAGCTCGATCTGATCCGCCAGCCCGAACAGCAGAACGAACCGCTGCAAGCCTTCGACGCAGCCGACGAATATCTGCTCAATCATCTGGCCGAACAGAACCTGTCGGCGCAGACTCGGGTTCTGGTGCTCAACGACAGTTTCGGCGCGCTGGCCATCAGCCTCTCGAGCAAACTGCAGGTCAGCACCAGCGGTGATTCGTTCCTGGCGTTTCAGGGGCTGGAAAAAAACCTGCTGCGCAACGGCCAGGCGTTCGATGCTGTGCGCGGTATTCCCGCCAGCGCGCCATTGATCGGGCCGTTCGACCAGGTGCTGATTCGCGTCCCGAAAACTCTGGCGCTGCTGGAAGAACAACTGATTCGCCTGCAAGGCCAATTGGCACCGGGCGCTCAGGTAGTGGCAGCGGCGATGGTCAAGCATTTGCCCCGCGCCGCCGGTGATCTGCTGGAACGCTACATCGGGCCGGTTCAGGCTTCGCTGGCGGTGAAGAAGGCCCGACTGCTGATCGCCACGCCCGAGGCCAAGGCACCGACCGTCTCGCCCTACCCGACCCGCTATCACCTCGACGAGCCGGCCATCGAACTGCTCAACCACGCCAACGTGTTCTGCCGTGAAGGGCTGGACATCGGCACCCGTGCCTTCCTTCCGCACCTGCCGAAAAACCTCGGCTCGGCACGAGTCGCCGACCTTGGCTGCGGTAACGGCGTACTGGCCATCGCCAGCGCCCTGCAAAATCCTGAAGCGCATTACACGCTGGTGGACGAATCGTTCATGGCCGTGCAATCGGCAGCCGAGAACTGGCGCGCGGCGTTCGGTGAACGTGACGTGATCGTACGCGCCGGCGACGGTCTGGCCGGCCAGGAGGCGCAATCGCTGGACGTAGTCCTGTGCAACCCGCCATTCCACCAGCAACAGGTGGTCGGCGATTTCCTTGCCTGGCGCATGTTCCAGCAGGCCCGCGAAGCGCTGGTCGTTGGCGGTGCGCTGTACATCGTCGGCAACCGTCACCTGGGTTATCACAGCAAACTGGCGCGACTGTTTCGGGGTGTCGAGCAAGTCGCCGCGACTCCGAAATTCGTGATCCTCAAGGCGCGCAAATAATCCGGGCAAAAAAACCCTCCGGTCGGAGGGTCGAAAATCCGTGCCGCAAGGCAGCGGGATGGGAAGTCTCAGTGCGTGGTCAGGCCTGCTGCATTCATGAACATACGCATCAGGCTGGCGACGATGAACAGAGCACCGACGCTGCCGACCCAGATCATGGCCAACCAGCCGAGCCGCTGCCACAGCGGCTTTTTTTCGGCTTGTTCAATGTCGTGCAGGGAATGTTTGCCGGTCATGCTTGCATCCTCCGGTTGCGGGAGATGGCGCCGCGGTCGGCGCCATCGTGATCACCATTAGTGATAACCGTCTTCGTGGGTGACCTTGCCGCGGAACACGTAGTAGCTCCAGAAGGTGTACCCCAGGATGAACGGGATGATGAACAGCGTACCCACCAGCATGAAGCCCTGGCTTTGCGGCGGCGCGGCGGCGTCCCAGATCGAGATCGACGGCGGCACGATGTTCGGCCACAGGCTGATGCCCAGACCGCTGTAGCCGAGGAAGATCAGCACCAGGGTCAGCAGGAACGGCATGTAGTTGGCGTTGCGCGCCACCGCACGGATCAGTGCGTACAGCGTCACCAACACCAGAATCGGCACCGGCAGGAACCAAAACAGATTGGGCAGGCTGAACCAGCGCTCGGCGATTTCCGGGTGAGAGAGCGGCGTCCACAGGCTGACGATGCCGATCACCGCCAGCAACACGAAGGCCAGCGGGCGCGCCAGGTCATGCATCTGCTCCTGAAGCTTGCCTTCGGTCTTCATGATCAGCCAGGTGCAACCGAGCAGCGCATACGCCACAACAAGCGCGGCGCCGCAGAACAGCGTGAACGGCGTCAGCCAGTCCAGTGAACCGCCGGCATATTGCCGGTTGACCACCGGCAGACCATCGATGAACGCGCCAAGCGCCACGCCCTGAAAGAACGTCGCCGCCACCGAACCACCGATGAACGCCTTGTCCCACAGGTGACGCTTGTCGTCCTTGGCCTTGAAGCGGAACTCAAACGCCACGCCACGGAAGATCAGCCCGATCAGCATGAAGATCAGCGGCAGATACAGCGCCGACAGCACCACCGAATAGGCCAGCGGGAATGCGCCGAACAACGCAGCGCCCCCCAGTACCAGCCAGGTTTCATTGCCGTCCCACACCGGGGCGACGGTGTTCATCATCACGTCGCGGTCGGTCTTGCCGGGGATGAACGGGAAGAGAATCCCGATCCCCAGGTCGAAACCGTCCATCACCACGTACATCATGATCCCGAAGATGATGATCACGGCCCAGATCAGCGGAAGATCAATACCCATGACTCAAATCTCCTTGGTCAGGCTGCGGTCGTGTTCGGCGCCGTCGTCGTCGGCAGCGGACAACGGACGTGCCGGTGTGCGTTTCTGGCCAGGACCACCGTCGTTGGTTTCCTTGCCTTCGTCGGTCTTCGGCCCTTTGCGCACCAGGCGCATCATGTAGCCCAGCCCCGCACCGAACAGCGCGAAATACACCACCACGAACATGATCAGCGTGATGCTCATCTGCATGAAACTGTGGTTTGAAGACGCATCGGCCGTGCGCATCAGCCCGTAGACCACCCATGGCTGACGACCGATTTCAGTGGTGAACCAGCCCGCCAGGATCGCGATCAGGCCGGACGGCCCCATCCACAGCGCCAGGTACAGGAACGGCCGCGAGGTGTAGAGCGAGTCACGCTTGCGCAGCCACAAACTCCACAGACCGGTGAAGATCATCAGGAAGCCGAGACCGACCATGATCCGGAACGACCAGAACACGATGGTCGAATTCGGCCGGTCTTCTGGCGGGAACTCCTTGAGCGCCGGGACTTGCTTGTCCAGCGAGTGGGTCAGGATCAGGCTGCCGAGGTATGGAATCTCGACAGCAAACTTGGTCTTTTCTTCCTTCATGTCCGGCCAGCCGAACAGGATCAGCGGTGTCGCTTCGTCGCCGACGTTTTCCCAGTGACCCTCGATCGCGGCGATCTTCGCCGGTTGGTGTTCAAGGGTATTGAGGCCATGGAAGTCGCCGATGACTGCCTGGATCGGCGCAACAATCAGCGCCATCCACATCGCCATCGACAGCATGGTGCGGATCGCCGGGTTGTCCTTGCCGCGCAGCAGGTGCCAGGCCGCCGACGAGCCGACGAAGAAGGCCGTTGCGACGAACGCTGCCGTCGCCATGTGCATCAGGCGATAGGGGAATGACGGGTTGAAGATGATTGCCAGCCAGTCGGTTGGAATGACCTGACCGTTGACGATCTCGAAGCCCTGCGGGGTCTGCATCCAACTGTTGGAGGCGAGAATCCAGAACGTGGAAATCAGTGTGCCGATGGCCACCATCACCGTGGAGAAAAAGTGCAGGCCGCGCCCGACCTTGTTCCAGCCGAACAGCATCACCCCCAGGAAACCGGCTTCGAGGAAGAACGCCGTGAGCACTTCATACGTCAGCAACGGGCCGGTGACTGAACCGGCGAAGTCCGAGAAGCGGCTCCAGTTGGTGCCGAACTGGTAGGCCATGACCAGCCCCGAGACCACGCCCATGCCGAAGTTGACGGCAAAGATCTTCGACCAGAAATGGTAGAGGTCACGGTAAGTGTCATTGCCGGTTTTCAGCCACAGGCCTTCCAGCACCGCGAGATAGCTCGCAAGACCGATGGTGATCGCCGGGAACAGGATGTGGAACGAGATGGTGAACGCGAACTGAATTCGGGCGAGATCCAGGGCCTCTAAACCGAACATAAGCTTTCCTCTATCAGATAACGGTTCCAGGACTGGCGGCCTTGAACCACTGCCCCCACGGGTATGGAGTGCGGCGAACTCGAATTCGTTCTTCTTTTTACAGGCATCGCGACGCAGGGAGTCTGCCGACGGGTCCGGGATCAGTTCCGCGATGGGTCTTGATCTGGATCAATCAACGTTGAAAGAGTAGTCCCATTTCCGACGGAGAACCGCGTGGTCTTTTGCCGCGTGACAAGTTGCCTCACAGACCTGGCAACGCTCTGAAATACGTCCGTGGCCGGAGCTCGCGCCACGACGGGGAAAAATCGATGTCTGGCTAACTAAATTTTCTATCATAGCAACTTCCTGTTACAGACTGGTGATAATCTCGCGGTTCCCCTCGATCAAGACCGGCCCGCAAATGCCCAGCCAAGAGCCCTTGCTGTTACGTCACCACCGTCCCTTCGTTGCGTTCTGGTTGGCCCGGATCTTCACCGCCAGCGGTTTTCAGATGCTCACCGTGGCGATCGGCTGGAACCTCTATCAACTGACCGGCAATGTGCTCGACCTGGGTCTGGTCGGGTTGGTGGAATTCGCGCCACGCGTATTGTTCATGCTGCACACCGGCCACGTTGCCGATCGCTACGACCGGCGCAAGGTCGCGGCGATCTGCCAGTCGTTGCAGGCCTTGATCGCCCTGGCACTGGCCATCGGCAGCGCCACCGACCATGTCACCCGGGAAATGATCTTTATCCTGGCGTTCCTGCTGGGCGCCGCACGATCGTTCGAAATGCCGACCACCCAGGCGCTGCTGCCGAGCATCGTGCCCAGCACGCTGTTCCCACGGGCGGTTGCCGCGGCGCAATCGGCGCAGCAATCGGCCACCATCGTCGCCCCGGCGCTCGGCGGTCTGCTCTATGCCTTCGGTAGCGTGTGGGTCTATGGCCCGACGGTCATTCTGTATGTCATCGCCTGCACGCTGATGCTCAACCTGCCCGCGCGGCAAACACCGCTGAACAAAGGCAAGGCGACGCTGGATTCGTTGCTGGCCGGAATCCGCTTCATTCGCAGCCGTCCAGACATTCTCGGGGCGATTTCGCTGGATCTGTTCGCCGTGCTGCTCGGCGGCGCCACCGCGTTGCTGCCGGTGTTCGCCAGGGACATTCTGCTGACCGGGCCGTGGGGGCTCGGGCTGCTGCGCTCGGCGCCGGCGGTCGGGGCGTTGATGATGTCGCTGTTCCTGGCGCGGTTTGCCGTTGAGCGAAACGTCGGTCGGGTGATGTTCACTGCCGTCGGCGTGTTCGGTGTTGCCACTATCGCCTTCGGTCTGTCGACCTCGTTCTGGTTCTCCCTGGCGGTGCTGGTGGTGCTCGGCGCGGCGGACATGATCAGCATGGTGATCCGCGCCTCGTTCGTGCAACTGGAAACCCCGGACGAAATGCGCGGCAGGGTCAGCGCGGTGAACGGCCTGTTTATCGGTGCCTCCAACCAGCTGGGCGAATTCGAATCCGGCCTCACCGCCCACTGGTTCGGCACCGTGCCGGCGGTGGTGATGGGCGGGGTCGGCACGCTGGTGGTGACCGGAACCTGGATCAAACTGTTCCCGACCCTGGCCAACCGCGACCGGATGCATGTGCCGGTGGAAGAGGTGAAGGCCTGAACTTCTCAGGCCAGCAACTCCCCCGCCACCTTCGCTCTGACGGCCTTGCCCGCCAGTTGCTCGACCAGTGTCAGGGCAAATGCCAGCGCGGCGCCGGAGCCTTGGGCGGTGATGCAATTACCGTCGACCACTACGGGTTGATCGACAAAGGTGCAACCGGAAAGGTTATGACTGCTGACGGGCAGGCAGGTCATCCGGCGTTGACGTAATACACCGAAGCTTTGCAGGGCGACGGCCGGGGCTTCGGCGATGGCGGCGAACAGTCGTCCGGCACTGGCCTGATCCTTTAGCAGTTGTTGAAGAGGCTGGTGCGCGGCAAGGTGTTGCGCGCCGACAGCGCCGCCGGGCAGGACAATCAGGTCGAAGGTCTGGGCCAGCACATCAATGAGCATGCCGTCGGCGGTCAGTCGAGTGCCTCGGGCGCAGGTCAGCATGCGCCGGCCCTCGATGCTGGCCGCCACCACTTCGACGCCGGCGCGACGCAGCACGTCGATCAGGGTCACGCATTGCAGATCATCGATGCCCTCGGCGAGGGTAATCAGGGCTCTAAAGGTCATGGGCGCCATCCGCTGGGTGATCCTTAAAGCGTAGTCAGCTTTGCCCTGCCCTGTTCGGCGACAGCCGTTACTTGATGTAAAGCTGGGTCGACATCGTATTGCGCGGGGCGTTGATCGACGTGTTGCTGAAGGTAAAGGTGCCTTCCTGTCGGGTCGCCAGATCGAAGGTGTACAGCGAACCGACGGTTTTCGCGCCTGGCGTGCATTCGGTCAGGTTGCCGTTATCGAAAGCACAGACCGGGCTTCGGGTGCCGTTCACTTCAAAGCCGTCCAGCGCTGCCTGAGGCTGGCTCTGGCCGTAGCCGATTTCCAGCACATACACCTTGATGCCCGGCGCGCTGTGATCGCAACGGGTTTGCACCTGGCCATCGGTAATGTCTTCGAGCCCGCAGGACGACGACTGAACCTTGATGACTTTCACCTCGCTCAATGGCGGTGCCGACGCCGCAAGTGCCGTCGGTACACCGGCCAGCAGCAAGGCCATCAGTCCAGCGGTCTTCATCCAACCCTTGTTCATGCGATCCATCCCCGAAAAAACAGCGCGCAGTATGGCGTACTTGGGCGTGGTGCAAAACTTCGCCGACGATCGACACCAACATCCGCCATCTTCCTCACGCTGCTGGTATGATGCGCGGCTTTTTCCGGCCCACCACAATTTTCCAGGCGCTTGCGACGGTCTGTGCTTTGCTGTTGAGGTCGATACATTCACGGCGCCACGCGCGCCACGGGGAGCAGACATGCTGGAAAGGCTGTTTCAACTCAAGGCACACAACACCAACGTGCGAACCGAGATTCTGGCGGGCGTCACGACCTTCCTGGCCATGGCCTACATTCTGTTCGTCAACCCGAGCATCCTCGGCGAGACCGGCATGGACAAGGGCGCGGTGTTCGTCGCCACGTGCCTGGCAGCTGCCATCGGTTCCACGGTCATGGGCCTGATCGCCAACTACCCGATCGCCCTTGCGCCGGGCATGGGTCTGAACGCCTTCTTTACCTACACCGTCGTGCTGCACATGGGCCACACCTGGCAAGTGGCGCTGGGCGCGGTGTTCATCTCGGCGGTGTGCTTCTTCCTGCTGTCGATCTTCCGAATCCGTGAATGGATCATCAACAGCATCCCGCTGCCACTGCGCTCGGCGATTGCCGCCGGTATCGGCCTGTTCCTGGCGCTGATCGCCCTGCACAACGCCGGCATCGTGGTCAGTAACCAGGCGACCATGGTCGGCCTCGGCGACCTGAAACAACCGGCTCCGATCCTCGCCACCCTCGGTTTCGCGCTGATCGTCGCCCTTGAGGCCCTGAAAGTACGCGGCGCGGTGCTGATTGGCATTCTCGCGGTGACCATCGTTTCCATCGTGATGGGCTTCACCCCGTTCGGCGGCGTGACCTCGATGCCACCTTCGCTGGCCCCGACCTTCCTGCAACTGGACATCAAGGGCGCACTGGACATCGGTCTGGTCAGCGTGATCTTCGCCTTCCTGTTCGTCGACCTGTTCGACAACTCCGGCACCCTGATCGGCGTCGCCAAGCGCGCCGGCCTGATGGGCAAGGACGGCCACATGCCGAAAATGGGCCGTGCACTGATCGCTGACAGCACCGCGGCCATGGCCGGTTCGCTGCTGGGCACCTCGACCACCACCAGCTACATCGAATCTGCCGCAGGCGTGAGCGCCGGCGGCCGCACCGGCCTGACCGCCATCGTCGTCGCGATCCTGTTCCTGCTGGCGTTGTTCTTCTCGCCACTGGCCTCCAGCGTACCGGCCTTCGCCACCGCACCAGCGCTGCTGTTCGTCGCCGTGCTGATGACTTCCGGTCTGGCGGAAATAGACTGGGACGACATCACCGTCGCCGCGCCGGTCGTAGTTACCGCCCTGGCGATGCCTTTCACCTATTCCATCGCCAACGGCATCGCCTTCGGCTTCATCGCCTGGACTGCGATCAAACTGCTGTCCGGCCGCGCCCGCGAGCTGAATCCGGCGCTGGTGATCCTGTCGATTCTGTTCGTGATCAAGCTGGGTTGGTTCAACGCATGACTTTTGATTCCCAGGCCTACGCCGCACAACTCGAAGACAAGGTCACGCGCTTGCGTGACCTGCTGGCCCCGTTCGATGCACCGGAGCCAACGGTGTTCGACTCGCCGTTGCAGAACTTCCGCCTGCGCGCCGAATTCCGCCTGTGGCGCGAGGCCGGTGAGCGGCATTACGCGATGTTTTCCCAGGACGACAAACGCACGCCGATCCTGATCGAAGAGTTCCCTATCGCCAGCCTGCGCATCAACCAGTTGATGCCGCAATTGAAGGCGGCCTGGCAGGCCAGCGCGGCGTTGAGCCACAAGCTGTTCCAGGTGGAGTTTCTGACCACCCTGGCCGGCGACGCGATGATCACCCTGTGCTATCACCGCCCGCTGGACGAGCACTGGCATACAGCGGCCACCAAACTGGCGGCTGATCTGGGCGTCAGCATCATCGGCCGTTCCAAGGGCAAGCGCGAAGTACTCGGCCTCGATTACGTGGTCGAGAAACTCGACGTCGGTGGTCGCACGTTCAGCTACCGCCAGCCGGAAGGCGCGTTCACCCAGCCTAACGGCACCGTGAACCAGAAGATGCTCAACTGGGCATACGAAGCACTGGGTGATCGCAGCGACGATCTGCTGGAGCTGTATTGCGGCAACGGCAACTTCACCCTGCCGCTGGCGACCCGCGTGCGCAAAGTGCTGGCCACCGAAATCAGCAAGACTTCGGTCAACGCCGCACTGAGCAACCTGGCCGAAAATGCTGTGGATAACGTCACGCTGGTGCGCCTGTCCGCCGAAGAGCTGACTGAAGCACTGAACGAAGTTCGCCCGTTCCGTCGCCTGCACGGTATCGACCTGAAAAGCTACGAGTTCGGCAGCGTGTTCGTCGACCCGCCACGGGCCGGCATGGACCCGGACACCTGCGAACTGACCCGGCGCTTCGACAACATCCTGTACATCTCCTGCAACCCGGAAACGCTGGCAGCCAACATCGCCCAACTGCACGACACGCACCGCATCACCCGCTGCGCGCTGTTCGACCAGTTCCCGTGGACTCACCACATGGAATCCGGCGTGCTATTGACCCGGCGTTGATCGCACTGCCAGATACAAGAAAGCCGTCCTGAGCGACGGCTTTTTTGTGCCTGTTCATGGCACGGGATCGATCTTGCGCGGGCGCCCGCCCTTCCTGCCGTTGGCCCGGGCAGCTTCGGCTTTCGCGGTGCTGCTCTGGCGGCCATTGCGAGAGGCGATCACCGAGGCAGCCATGGCCATCAAAGGTTGACTGGCCGAGATCATGCCGGCGATGGAAACCTGCAGATCCTTGCCGTCGTGGCAGAGCGCTGTGCCGGCAAAGCCAACGTTCAATCCAGTGAAGTCTTCCGGTTCGAAATCATCGAATTCGCGGTAGAGATTCACTGGGAGCAGCACGCCGCTGTCGTCCTCGAAGTGAATCACCAGGCAGGGTTTCTGAAAGGCCACCGACACGGCTTGAAGGCTGCTGCGTCGGCGCAGCCCTCCCCGCTCAACAGCTTCATCGAGACGCTTTTCTGTTACCGGTCGATCAGCATGCAAACCGGCTTTTACTGTTTTCATAGTTCGATCTCCACACCTTCCCGAGCACCAACCAGGGCCAGCAGGGTTTTGTTTTCTTCTGGTTCGTAATACGCCGATCCGATTCTGAAGGTTGCTCCGGTGACTGCGCGCATGACGGCCACTTCGTTCGAGTCCCCGTCCCACCATTGATTATCGAGACACGCCGTCTGCAAACGAGTCCACCAGATTCGACGGGCCCGCCGCAGATGAACAGTTTCACGCAGCGATTGACGCAGCCCCTCAAGCACTGCAATCGGTGGCCGACGCGACAGGGGCACCACATCCCATAACTCCACGCCGTTGTGCCAGAAGCTGAATTTGAAACGGGCACTCCATGCACCTGAATCAACGTGCGCATGGGGCGGACAATGTTCGTCTCGCAGCATGATCACCACCGACAATCCCTTGTAACTGCACACTTTCATGCTAACCCATCCGTTAGGTTAAAGAATTTCGAAAACTGCCATTCCTTGACAATTCCGACCATCGGCATTGCTGCCTCAAATGGTCATTACGTTTTCGAGCCTAGTGCGGGATTCAGGAAAGCCCCGCGCAAAATGGTAAGCAGTTCTTTCGCAGCGGCCACGCATTTGCTACATACGAAGACTCCTTCCCCGGCGTAATCAATCATGCAGAGACACTTCGACGATCTTCAGCTGGGCAGCATCGAGCTGTTTTGCCTGGCCGCCGAGTGCGGCAGTTTCACCGGCGCGGCGCAGGCGGCTTCGGTGACGCCGGCAGCGGTGAGCCGCTCGGTATCCCGCATGGAGGAACGGCTGGGCGTACGGTTGTTTGCGCGCACTACCCGCAGCGTGAAACTGACCGACAGCGGCCGTCGCTACTACGAAGAATGCAGCCAGGCGCTGGCGCAACTGGTCGAGGCGCAACGGGAAGTCATGGGCCAGCAGCAGGAACCGTCCGGCACCCTGCGTATCAGTATTCCTACAACCTACGCCCATCACCGGATCCTGCCGCTGTTGCCCGCGTTTCGTGCGCGCTTCCCGCAGGTGAAGGTCGACATGCACATCAGCAACCGCAACATCGACTTCGTCGGCGAGGGTTACGACATGGCGATCCGCGTGCGGGCAATCCCCGACTCCGGCCTGATCGCCCGCCATCTGGAGGACGCAGCGCTGGTGATGGTCGCCAGCCCCGACTACCTCAAACGCGCCGGCACGCCGCAGACCCTCGAAGACCTCGAACAACACGAGTGTATTCAGTACGAATTGCCCAGCAGCGGGCGGCGGATCACTTGGCTGTTCTATGAGGAAGACGCGCCACGGGAAATCCTCGCCGAGGGCAACTTCTGCTGCTCCGATGACGTGCTCGGTGGCGTGACCCTGGCCAAACATGGCGCCGGGTTGTTCCAGACCTATCGCTTCATTGTCGAAAAGGAACTGGCCGACGGCTCGTTGGTGGAAGTGCTCCAGCCCTACAGCGGACGCTCGCGACCGTTCACCTTGTTGTACCCGCAGAATCGCCACATGCCGCTGCGCGTCAGGGCTTTCATCGATTTTCTGGTCGAGCAGTTGCCGCAGTGATTTCACCTGTGTGCGATCACCGCACACAAAACCGGGCTGCCGATGCAGAGCAATTGATTAAAGTAACCATCTAGTACAATTTAACTCCACAGGTCGAAACCCTCGGCCCAAGCCAAAAACAATAAGTGGAGTTTGCCCCCATGCCCCCTATCGTTCTGGTGCTCAACGGCCCGAACCTGAACCTGCTCGGCACCCGTGAACCGGCGACCTACGGTCACGAAACCCTGGCCGACATCTCTGCCCTGTGCGGGCGCGCCGCCGAAGAGTTCGGCTTGGCCGTGGAGTTTCGCCAGACCAACCACGAAGGCGAACTGCTCGACTGGATTCACGGCGCCCGTCAGCGCTGCGCCGGTATCGTGATCAATCCGGCCGCCTGGACTCACACGTCGGTCGCGATCCGCGACGCTCTGGTCGCCAGCGAATTGCCGGTGATCGAGGTGCACCTGTCCAACGTCCACGCCCGCGAGCCATTCCGTCATCACTCGTTCGTCTCGGCCATCGCCACCGCCGTGATGTGCGGCTTCGGCAGCCACGGCTATCGCCTGGCCCTGGAACATTTCAGCCAGCGGCTGAAGGGGCGAACCGCATGAACCGCAACAACGTGATACTCGCCGGGCTGATTGGCGCCGGCATCCAGGCTTCCCGCACTCCGGCACTGCATGAACACGAAGGCGACGAACAGGGCCTGCGCTACTTGTACCGGCTGATCGACCTTGATCAACTGCAACTGGACAGCAGCGCCCTGCCCGATCTGTTGCAGGCCGCCGAACGCATGAATTACACCGGCCTGAACATCACCTTCCCGTGCAAGCAGGCAATCATCCCGCTGCTCGATGAATTGTCCCCGGAAGCCCGAGGCATCGGCGCCGTGAACACGGTGGTGCTGAAGGACGGCAAACGCGTCGGCCACAACACCGATTGCCTGGGTTTTGCCGAAGGTTTTCGTCGCGGCCTGCCAGACGTTGCCCGCGAGCGCGTAGTCCAGATGGGCGCCGGCGGTGCAGGCGCGGCCGTGGCCCACGCCTTATTGAGCGAAGGCGTACAGCAGCTGAGCATCTTTGATGTGGATGTCGAGCGCGCCGAAAGCCTGGCCAACAACCTCAATCAGCATTTCGGTGCCGGTCGGGCCGTGGCCGGACATGATCTGGGGAGCACGCTGAGTCAGGCCGATGGTCTGGTAAACACTACGCCGATGGGTATGGCCAAATTGCCCGGCATGCCCGTGCCGGCGGCGCTGCTGCGGCCCGAGTTGTGGGTGGCGGAGATTGTGTATTTCCCGCTGGAAACCGAACTCCTGCGCAACGCCCGCGCCCTGGGTTGCCGAACCCTGGATGGCGGCAACATGGCGGTGTTTCAGGCAGTGAAGGCGTTTGAGCTGTTCAGCGGCAAGGTGCCGGATGCGCAGCGAATGCTCGCGCATTTTCAAAGCATGAATGGATAAAACCGTGAGGGGGCGACGCCCCCTCGACTTCAGTCACGCCTGCAGGTAGCGCAGCACCGACTCGCAAATCATCTCGCGATGACGCTGCTTGATGCTCTCGTCCGGCAGGTCGATCTGAAAGATCTCACCGAACGTGTGGCGGTTAGACACGCGATAGAAGCAAAACGAACTGATCAACAGATGCACGTCCAGCGCGTCGAGCCCGGCGCGGAACACGCCTTCTTCAGCACCCCGACGCAGAATCTCGCTCAGGGAATCGAGGATGGTGTTGTTCATCGCCTTGATCGCGTCGGAACGCTTCACATACTCGGCGTTGTGGATGTTTTCGATGCTGACGATCCGCACGAAATCGACGTTGCGATCGTGGTGATCGAAAGTGAATTCCACCAGACGCCGGATCGCTTCCACTGGCGGCAATTCAGCCAGGTGCAGGCGGTTTTCGGTGTTGCGGATATCGCCGTAGAGCTTCTCCAGCACCTCGACGTACAACTGCTCCTTGCTGCCGAAGTAGTAATAGATCATGCGCTTGGAGGTGTGGATGCGCTCGGCGATCGCATCGACGCGGGCGCCGGACAGCCCCTGCTGGACGAACTCGACGATCGCCTCCTGCAGGATATTCTCGCGGGTCTTTTCCGGGTTGTTCTTGCGACTTTTGCGCGGCTCTACCGCGGGTAGAACGGGGGCTGCGGAAAGTTCTGAAGTCATTGTCATTGCGGGCTCACGGCCATCACTGCACAGGCTGGCGATTATGGGCCGCGCGATCCAGTGAAGGAAGCCGCGCGACCGGTGTTTAATCCCGCGTTTACGAATTTCCTACAACTTGGCCTGGCGAACGGCGCCACTGCGTGATTTGGCCATCGCCGCCAGCCGCACCGCGACGTTGGCCGCGCCATAACCGGCGTATCCGTTCTTGCGCTGGATGATCTCGAAGAAGAAGCGCCCCTCGAACGGCTCGGTATAGACGTGAAACAACTCGCCGCCCTGCGCATCGCGGTCGTACAGCACGTTGTAGTACGCCAGCTCGCTGAGAAACTCGTCATCGAAATCGAAGCGCGCCGCCAGGTCGTCGTAATAGTTCAGCGGGATGTCCAGCAGCGGCACGCCTGCCTCTTTCGCCCGGCTGACTTCGGCGAAGATATCGTCGCAATCGAAGGCGATGTGATGCACCCCGGAACCGCGATAACTCGACAGCGCGTGTGAGATCGCGGTGTTGCGGTTCTCGGAAATGTTCAGCGGCAGCCGGATCGAACTGTCGCGGCTACGCAGGGCGCGACTCTTCACCAGCCCGTAAGGATCCGGCAGCACCACTTCGTCATCAGCCTCGAAATCCAGCAGGCTCTTGTAGAACAACACCCAACTGTCGAGGCTGTCCGCCGGCAGCGCCATAGCCATGTGATCGATGCGCTTGAGACCACCGCCCGCCACTGCATTTGGCAGCAGATTGAAGTCGGTGCCGTAGACATCCGCCTCCTGATCCACCAGATAAATCAGGCTGCCGTCCGGCGCACGCACCGCCGCCAGCTCCAGTTCGTTGGGGCCGACCAGTCCGCGATACGGCTGACCTTTATAGGCAACGGCCCGGGCCAGCGCGCTGGCGCTGTCCTTGACCCGCAAGGCGGTGGCGCACAGCGACGGGCCGTGGGCCTCGAAAAAACTGTGGCCGAACGAATAGGGTTCAGAGTTGAGGATCAGGTTGATATCACCCTGACGCAACAGGCTGACACTCTTGGAGCGATGCTGGCCGGCCTTGACGAAACCCAGCCGTTCCAGCCAGTTCGACAGCTTGGCGCCCAGGCTTTCATCCACGGCGAACTCAAGAAACTCGATGCCGTTGTATTCGCTGGCCTTCGGCGTTTCGAAGAGGATGTCGCGGTTATCCACAGGACGGATTTCCTGCTCCAGACGCTGGCGGGTTTTCTCCTCCAGATACAGCAGCGAACGCAGACCGTCAGCGGCATTGGCCCGAGGCGGCGCGGCGCGGAAGCCGTCGTTGAAGATTTCCAGCGACAGCGGCCCGGTGTAGCCGCTCTGGATGATCGGCGCGAGGAAGCCCGGCAGATCGAATTCGCCCTGCCCCGGGAAGCAGCGGAAATGCCGGCTCCACTCCAGCACGTCCATCGCCAGGATCGGCGCGTCGGCCATCTGTACGAAGAAAATCTTGTCGCCGGGAATCTCGGCAATCGCCCGCGGATCGCCCTTGAGCGACAAGGTGTGGAAGCTGTCGAGCAACACGCCGAGGGCCGGGTGATCGGCCTGACGCACGATGTCCCAGACCTGTTGATAAGTGTTCACATGACGGCCCCAGGCCAGCGCCTCATAACCGATGCGCAGGCCACGGGCACCAGCGCGCTCGGCCAGCAGGCGCAGGTCGTCGATGAGGATCTGTTGATCGCCGAGGCTGTCGGGGGAGGCGTTGCTGCAGACCAGCACCAGGTCGGTGCCCAGTTCCTGCATCAGGTCGAACTTGCGCTCGGCCCGTTCCAGGTTGCGCTCCAGACGATCACGGCGGCAGCCTTCGAAATCGCGGAACGGCTGAAACAGGGTGATGGCAATCCCGAGGTCGGCGCACATCTGCCGGATTTCCCGGGGGCTGCCGTCGTAATACAGAAGATCGTTCTCGAAAATCTCCACCCCGTCGAACCCGGCGGCGGCAATGGCTTCGAGTTTTTCCGGCAGGGTTCCGCTCAAGGAGACGGTGGCAATGGATCGCTGCATGTTTCAACTCCCGGTGGAGACGTCGGCTACGGAAATTGCGCCGCTTTTATAGGGTGAGCGAATTATTGGTCCCGGTTTTTCATTGAGCAATTTAAACTGTACTACCCGGTTAGTTTTGCGTGCGATTATCGAACAGAATGCCGGTTTGGCGAATTGACGATTTTTCGTCCACTGCCCAACATCCGTCTCACCTTGAGTCCGGAACTGAACCACCGGTCGCAGCGTGCACAAGAAAAGCACACCAAATAACAAATCCAAAAACGGGTGGAACACATGATTCCTTCACAGACTTCCCGCATGGCTCCGGCCATGAGCACTGCCACGGGTGGCATCGGCGACAAGATCCGCGGCGCCATGGCCGTCGGCAAGACCCGTTGGGGCATGCTGGCGCTGGTGTTTTTCGCCACCACCCTCAATTACATCGACCGCGCCGCACTCGGCGTCATGCAGCCGATCCTCGCCAAGGAAATGAGCTGGACGGCGATGGACTACGCCAACATCAACTTCTGGTTTCAGGTCGGCTACGCGATCGGCTTCGTGTTGCAAGGACGGTTGATCGATCGGGTGGGCGTCAAGCGCGTGTTCTTCTGCGCGGTGCTGCTCTGGAGCCTGGCCACCGGCGCCCACGGTCTGGCGACCTCGGCGGTGGGCTTCATGGTCTGCCGATTCATCCTCGGTCTGACTGAAGCAGCCAACTACCCGGCCTGCGTGAAGACCACGCGCCTGTGGTTCCCGGCCGGCGAGCGCGCCGTGGCCACCGGCATCTTCAACGCCGGCACCAACGTCGGCGCGATGTTCACCCCGATGCTGCTGCCGCTGATCCTTCACGTGTGGGGCTGGCAGGCCGCGTTCCTGTGCATGTCGGCACTGGGCGGGATCTGGCTGCTGTTCTGGGGCCTGAAGTATTTCAACCCGGAAGATCACCCAAACGTTAAGCAGTCGGAGCTGGAATACATCCAGAAAGAAGTCGAACCGGAACAGGCCCGCGTGCCGTTCTCGAAAATTCTGCGGATGCGCGGCACCTGGGCCTTTGCCCTCGCCTACTCGCTGACCGCGCCGGTGTTCTGGTTCTACCTGTACTGGCTGCCGCCGTTTCTCAATCAGCAATACAACCTGGGCATCAACGTCACCCAGATGGGCATTCCGCTGATCATCATCTACGTCACCGCTGACTTCGGCAGCGTGGGCGGCGGGATTCTGTCTTCGTTCCTGATCGGTCGCGGCATGAACTCGATCAAGGCACGGCTGCTGTCGATGTTCCTGTTCGCCTGCTGCATCATCGGCGTGGTCATGGCCGCCGGTTCCGCCAACCTGTGGATTGCCGTCGCTGCCATCTCCCTGGCCATCGGCGCGCACCAGGCCTGGACCGCCAACATCTGGAGCCTGGTGATGGACTACACGCCCAAGCACATGATGAGCACGGTGTTCGGTTTCGGCGGCATGTGCGCGGCGATCGGCGGGATGTTCATGACCCAGATCGTCGGCCACATCCTGACCGTCACCAACAACAACTACACCGTGCTGTTCACCCTGATCCCGGCGATGTACTTCATCGCGCTGACCTGGATGTACTTCATGGCGCCGCGCAAGATTCCTACCGTCACCGAGTAGCCCTTCAATACTGAGAAGCCGTCCTGCACCGACCGGCCTGATTTCAGGCCGGTTTTTCTTTCAGCGCCGGCTCTGCTGCCACGCTGCCGCCAGTCCGCTGCAACAGATCACTGCGATCCCGATCACCGTCATCAGGGTCGGCGTGTGCGCAAACAGCAACCAGCCCAACAACCCCGCGAACACGATCTGGCAATAGCCGAACGGCGCCAGCAGTGCTGGTGCGGCATGGCGGAACGCCTGGGTCAGAAACAGATGCGCGGTCATTCCGCAACTGCCCAGCGCCAGCATCAACAACGCATGCCCCAGGCTCGGCACCTGCCAGAAGAACGGCACCAGCGCACTCATCACCAGCGTGTTGCACAGCCCGGCGAAAAAGTTGCTGGTGGTCGGGCTGTCGACTTCAGCGAGCTTGCGGGTGAGCAATTGATAGAAGCAGAAAAACAGCGCCGAACAGAATGGCAGGAGAATCGCCGGGGTGAACAGATCACCGCCCGGATGGACGATGATCAGCACCCCGATGAACCCGCACACCACCGCGATCCACTGACCGCGCGTCACCCGCTCCTTGAGCAGCGGCACCGACAGCGCCGTCACCAGCACCGGCGCAAGAAAGTTGACCGCCGTGGCTTCGGCCAGCGGGATGTACAGCAACGCCGTGGTGAAAAACAGGCTGGTGCCCAACAGGCACAACGCCCGCGCCAACTGCCACAACGGGCGTTTGGTGCGCAGCACCCGCAGCCCGGACTGCGGCAGGAAAATCCCGGCCATCAGCAGCGTGTGCACCAGATACCGCGCCCACACCACCATGACGATCGGATAAAAACCCGAGAGGTATTTCGACAGCGCGTCGTGGCTGGAGAACAGGAACGTCGCCACGACAATCAGCAAGATCCCCTTGAAGGGTTGGTTGACGCCGGAAAGCGGAGTGCTGACGGTCATGGGCTCTCTCTGAATGAAAAATAAACGGTGACGAGGACGCGTGCGCCCTCGCCCCTTGAAGCAGACTTAAAGCCGGGCCAACAATTCCCGTGTCCGGTCGATCGCCATTTGCGCCCGCTGCAATCCACTCACGCCTTGCTCCAGCAATTTGACCGTGGGAATTTCCAGACTCAGGGGAAGGTTAGCCGGAAGACTGCGCAACAAGCCGCTCAAGTCACAATCACCCTCGCCGGGAAACCGTCGTTCATTGCGGGCCTGACGCAAGATCTCGGCCATGTCCGCCGGCCTCGGCCCGGCAACATCGCACAACTGTGCGTAGCGCAGCCGCGAGGCCGGCACGCCGGCCAGCTCCTCAAGCCGCGACCCGGAACGGTCGAAGTGAAACGCATCGACCAGCACCGCACCGTTTTCGCGCCCGGCCTTGGCGACGATGCGCAACGCCTGCTCAAGATTGCGTGCATCGGTCCAGGGCATGAACTCCAGATGCGGATGCAAACCGTAGCGCGCCGCCAGATCGCACAGTGCCGCGAAATTATCGGTGAGCCGCTGTTCGTCGGGATCGTTACCGGCGACCAGCAATTCACTGGCACCGAACTCCGCGCCAACGCTGAGCAGTGGCTCGAAATCCGCCACCACTGTCTGCGGCTTCAATCGAAGGATTTCCACGTCGAGCACGCCGATTCCGGTGTCACGCAAACGCGCCAGTGTCTGACGCCGCAAATCGCCATCGGCTACCAGCGGAAAGTGATATTCCTCGGGCGTCGCCGGCTCCAGACGCAGGCCGACATGACTGTATCCGGCACGGGCCGCGACCTCGACCATCTCGGGTGGCGACAACTCCAGCACGGTCAGGCTGGCCAGGGACAGAATTCGTTCGCTCATGTTCAGGCCTCGATCTGCGCAGGTGTAGTGGCGCGACCGCTGGCCGCCGCTTCACGGATAGCCTCGACCAGCGCCAGCGTGCGGGCGGCGTCGGCGGCACTCACCAGCGGTTCAACCTCCCGTCGCGCCACGCGGACGAAATGCTGCAACTGCAACCGCAGGGCTTCGTCAGGGGTGAACGGTTCATCGACCGCCAGCAACGGCTCGTGCCAACCGGCGTCCACCTGATCGGCGCTGTAATGCCAGCGCTTGAGTTGCGGAATGCTCAAGGCTCCTGCCGTTCCCGCCAGTAAATAACACGGCTGATCCGCCTGACGTGGATAGACCGGGTTCTCCCCAGAGTTCAACTCCCAGCTCCACGGCGCCGCCACCGCATCGGAACCGGTCAGCGTGCCCAGCGCTCCACCGGCAAATTGCAGCAGGATCGCCGCGCTGTCTTCATTGGCGAAACCGCGCACCGAATGGTCGGTGATCGCCTGCACCGAACGCACTTCACCACACAGGTGACGCAGCAGATCGAGGTCGTGAATCAGATTGGTCAACAGCATTCCGGCACCTGCCTCGCGCCGCCACACCGTTTCGAAATACTGGTCGGGCTTGCGCAGCTGGAACAACGCAGTCACCAGCGTCAGCCGTCCCAACGCCCCACCCTTGACCAGCTCATGGGCTCGCACGACCAACGGATTGTGCCGCCGATGATGGCCGACCAGCACCGGCACACCGCTGCGCTCCACCGCTGCCACCAATTCCCGCGCCTCATTCAGATGCACGCCCACCGGTTTTTCCAGCAACACCGGAACGCCTGCAGCCAGGCAATCCAGCGCGGTGCTGACGTGCTGATTATTCGGATTGGCGACGATCACTGCGTCTGGCCGGTTCTGCTCCAGCATCTGACGGTGATCGGCGAAATGCGCCACACCCCACTCCGCCGCCAGGGCCCGTGCCTGAGGGCCGGGATCGGCCACGGCGCATACCGTGGCCTCAGTGAGATTCTTCAGGTGCCGGTAATGTTGCTGGCCCATGTTGCCGGCGCCGATCAGGGCGATTCGAAGGGGCGGGTTCAAGGTGCGATCCTCTTGTGATTGTTGTAGGAAAACTCACTCCATCAACAATTTAGAACCCGGTTCCAGATTCTCACACCCACTCGGTTGAAAAGTGGGCGAACAGCGCACAGCTTTGCTTAAACGAACAACTCCGAGGCCAGGCTGGCCGCCGACAACTCCTCGGTGAACGTCAGCAGCAACGGCGCCAATTCATGCAATCGCGCCGCCGACATCCGTGCGCTTGGCCCAGCAATGCTGAGCACGCCAATCACCCGACCATCGGCGGGATGTTTCACCACGGCAGCAATCGCCGAAGTGCCGACCGCCGAGCTTTCTTCCACACAGGCATAGCCCTGTTCCCGGGCCACGCGCAGGCGTTCGAGCAGTTCAATATTGGAGCGCGGCGCATTGGGCCCGATATCCGCCGGCACCTCCGCGCCCTGGCGCTCGACCAGCGACAACGCCTCGGCGTCGCTCATGCACGCCAGCCACGCATGGCCCGATGCGGTGTAGAACAGCGGCGCGTCGCGGCCCATGTCCGGGTCGTAACGCAGACCGCTACGAGCGCCCTGGGCCTTGGCGATCCAGGTCTGACGCTCGCCGTCGATCACCCCGAGGCGTACCAACTCACCGGTTTCCTGGGCCAGGCGATCAAGCACCGGCTGCACGATGTCGGCACCGCTGCTCGACAGGTATTGAAAGCCCATCGCCACCAGTTTGGTCGACAGGTGATAACGCAACGTCTCCGGGTTCTGCCGCACATAACCCAAGCGGATCAGCTCGGCGAGCAGGCGGTGCGTCGCGCTCTTCGGAATGTCCAGTTGCTCGGCCAGGGTCTGCATCGGCAGCCCGCGCGGATCACTGGTGAGGCTTTCCAGCACGCTGAAAACCCGTTCGATTTGACTGCCGGCCATGGTGCGCTCTCGGTGAAATTTCGCCGATTCTAGAAGACATCCCGAGGAATGCGAAATCTGGAACCTAGCGTCCGATAACCGCCCACTTTGCGCGTCAGTCGGGTTGATCTGCTTCGCCAGCACTGGTTATTTTCTGGAACCTGATTCTAAAAATAATTGATTGCTGGAGCGTTTCCTGATGCCTGCCCTTCCCGATATCCACTGCGACGTTCTGGTGGTCGGCTCCGGCGCCGCCGGTTTGTCGGCCGCCGTCACCGCCGCCTGGCATGGCTTGAAGGTCATCGTGGTGGAAAAGGATCCGGTGTTCGGCGGCGCCACCGCGTGGTCCGGTGGCTGGGCGTGGGTGCCGTGCAATCCGCTGGCCCGGCGCGCCGGGATCGTGGAAGACGTGGAATTGCCGCGCACCTATCTGCGCCACGAACTCGGCGAGCACTACGACCCGGCCATGATCGACGCCTTCCTTGAAGCCGGCCCGCGCATGGTGGCGTTCTTCGAACAACACACCGCCCTGCAATTCGCCGACGGCAACGCCATCGCCGACATCCACGGCGAAACACCGGGCGCCGGCACCGGCGGACGCTCGGTGATTGCCGCTCCCTACGACGGACGAAAGGTCGGGCGCCTGCTCAAGCGTCTTCGCACAACGATGCGGGAAACATCGTTCATGGGCATGCCGATCATGGCCGGCGCGGACCTGTCGGCGTTTCTCAATCTGACTCGCTCGTTGTCGGCGGCCTGGCACGTGACCCGGCGTTTCACTCGCCACCTGCTGGACCTGGCGCTGCACGGCCGAGCGATGCAACTGGTCAACGGCGTGGCGCTGGTGGCGCGGCTGGCGAAATCCGCCGAAGACCTCGGCGTACTGCTGTGGGAGTCGGCGCCGGTGACCGAACTGCTGCGCGACGATTCACGCATCACCGGCGCTCGCGTGAACACCACAAAAGGCCCGATCACTGTCCATGCCCGCAAAGCCGTGGTGCTCGCCGCTGGCGGATTTGCCAACGACATCGAGCGACGCAAAGCCTTGTTCCCTCGCAAGCCCAGCGGTCATGAACATTGGGCACTGCCTCCGCTGGCAGTCAATGGCGATGGCCTGCGGCTGGGTGAAAACGTCGGAGGCCGGGTCAACACCGATGTGGCCTCGCCCGTGGCGTGGGCACCGGTCTCGCAGGTGCCACATTCCGACGGCAGCATCGGCCATTTCCCACACATCATCGAACGCGGCAAACCGGGCGTCATCGGCGTGCTGCGCAACGGCCAGCGCTTCGTCAACGAAGCCAACGGCTATTACGACTACGTCAGCGCCATGGTCGCCGCCGCCCCCGAGGGCGAAGAGGTCGCGTCCTGGCTGATCTGCACCCGCGCGTTCCAGCGGCGTTACGGGCTCGGCATGTCTCGGCCGTTTCCGGTGCCGGTGTCAGGTTTTATCCGCAGCGGCTATCTGAAAACCGGCGATACCCTGGAGGAATTGGCCGGCGCATGCGGCATCGACGCGAAGGGTTTACGCGCCACCGTCGATGATTACAACCACCATGCCCGGCACGGCGAAGACCCGCTGTTCGGTCGCGGCTCGACCCCGTACAACCGCAAACAGGGCGATCCCGCGCAACAGCCCAACCCGTGCGTAGCGCCCATCGAACAAGGCCCGTTCTACGCGGTGAAGGTGCAGCCGGGCTGCTTCGGCACCTTCGCCGGGCTCAAGGTCAACCCGCATGCGCAAGTGCTCGACGCCGAAGACAGGCCCATCGCCGGGCTGTACGCGGCCGGTGGCGACATGGCCAGCATCATGGGCGGGCATTATCCGGCGGGCGGGATCAACCTCGGCCCGGCCCTGACTTTCGGTTACATCGCAGCCCGGCACATGGCGGGCGTCACGGCTTTCGAACAGGAGATCGACCATGCAGCACATCGTTAACAGACAAGGACTGAACCTGCCAAAACTCGGCCTCGGCACCTGGCCGATGCTCGGCGACGAATGCACCCGCGCCGTGGAGCAAGCCCTGGAACTCGGTTACCGCCACATCGACACGGCAGCGGCCTACAACAACGAAGACGCAGTCGGACAGGCGCTGGCAAATACGCCGACACCCCGCGAGCAGATTCACGTCACCACCAAGGTCTGGTGGGACCAGTTGCAACCGGACGCCATGCGTCACTCGCTGGATCGCAGCCTCAAGGCCTTGCGCAGTGAATACGTCGACCTGTTCATGATCCATTGGCCAACCACCGACTGGGACCTGCCGCATACCCTTGAAACCCTCGCATCCTTCAAGGAGCAGGGGCTGGCTCGCAATATCGGCGTGGCGAATTTTCCGCTGCCATTGCTGCGCAAAGTCGTCGAGGAATACGGCATTCCTCTGTCAGCCATTCAGGTCGAGTACCACGTCCTGCTCGGACAAAACGCCCTGCTCGACTACGCCCGTCAACACGATCTGGCGCTGACAGCCTACACGCCGCTGGCACGCAACAAGGTCTCGGAGATTCCTCAGATTCAGCAGATCGCCGAAAAGCACGGCGTGCTGCCCACTCAAGTGGCGCTGAAGTGGCTGCTGGATCAGGACAACGTCGCGGCGATTCCCAAGGCCAGCAGCAAGACCAATCAACTGGCCAACCTGGCGTCATTGAAGGTCGAACTGGACGATGACGACCGGGCGCTGATCGCCGCGCTGCCCAAGCGCGAACGTCAGGTCAGCCCGGACTTCGCTCCGGTATGGGATGCCTTCGACCGCTGACATCTGACCCGGCGAAAGAAATCCGCCGGCGAATTGAATTCCCGGCGCTCGCGCTCGTCAATAACAGGCCCGACCTCGTCACCCCGAGGCCGGGCCTTTGTGCGTGTGTGCGAATAGACGGACGACCGGACTGGCGCCACACTCACACACCAGCAACACTCATCACCACCTACAGATAGAGGATTCCCACATGCTATGGAAAAAAGGCCGACGCAGTGACAACGTCGTCGATGCCCGTGGCGATGATATGGGCGGTGGTGGCGGCATGCGCTTCGGCGGTGGCAAGGGGCTGAGCCTCGGGGCGATCCTGCTGATCGTCGGTATCGGCTGGATCACCGGACAGGACCCGCTGCAGATCCTGGGCCAGCTCACCGGGCAGATGACCGAACAATCGGCCCCCACTTCGCAAACCCGTCAGGCGCCGCCGGCCAATGATGAACAGGCCGAATTCGTGCGTTCGATCCTCGGTGACACCGAAGACACCTGGGGCGCGATCTTCCAGCAGGCCGGCCGGCAATATAAGGACCCGACCCTGGTGCTGTTCAGCAACCGGGTCAACTCCGCCTGCGGTCTGGCGACCTCGGCCACCGGCCCGTTCTATTGCCCGGCAGACCAGAAGGTCTATCTGGACATGGCGTTCTTCCAGGAAATGGCCCAGCGTTTCAAGGCCGCCGGCGACTTCGCCCAGGCCTACGTGATCGCTCACGAAGTCGGACACCATGTACAGACGCTTCTCGGCGTCTCGGCGAAAATTCAGACAGCCCGTCAGCAAGGCCGGCAGATGGAAGGTGACGGCGGACTGCTTGTGCGCCAGGAACTGCAAGCCGATTGTCTGGCCGGGGTCTGGGCCTACAACGCGCAGAAGCGCCTGAACTGGCTGGAACCGGGCGACATCGAAGAAGCCTTGAACGCAGCGAACGCCATCGGTGATGATCGCCTGCAACAACAGGGTCAGGGCCGCGTGGTGCCGGACTCGTTTACCCACGGTACGTCGGCGCAAAGGGTGCGCTGGTTCAAAACCGGATTCGCCCAGGGCCAGGTCGGCCAGTGCGATACCTTTGCGGCGAAAAACCTGTAAATGCATAAATGGCTGTTGGCTTTACTGTTCATCGGCGGCACCGCACAAGCGGCCGGCGTCGACGCAATCAGTCCCGGGCGCCTGCAATTGCAGGCCGGCGAAATGGCGGTGGGCATCGGCCCGGCGCCGGCGAAAATCGAGCGCGTGCTGATCGTCATTCATGGCCGTCTGCGCAACGCCGAGACCTATCGCAAAAGCGGTGAAGTCGCGGCGGAACTGGCCGGGCAAACCGCCAACACCCTGGTGATCGCCCCGCAGTTTCTCAACGAAAGCGATGTGTCGCTCTACTCGTTACCCGCCAGCGTGCTGCGCTGGCAAGGCAACGAATGGATGGGTGGCGGGTTATCCACAGGGCCGAACCCGCTGAGTTCCTACGCCGCACTGGACGAAATCGTCGGGCGGCTGAGCGATCGCAAGCAGTTTCCGGACGTGAAGCAGATCGTGATCTTCGGCCACTCCGGCGGCGCGCAGGTGGTGCAGCGTTACGCGCTGCTGGCCCAGGAACAACCGGCGCTCAAGACCGAAGGCATTCGCTTGCGTTATGTGGTGGCCAACCCGTCGTCGTACGCCTATTTCAATGAGCAACGCCCGGTGGCCTTCGATCATGCCAAGTGTCCGGGTTTCAACCGCTGGAAGTACGGTCTGGTGGACCCGCCGATCTACGCGGGTGGGCAAACGCCCGCGCAGCTCGAAGGCCGTTACGTCAAACGCGAGGTGATTTATCTGCTGGGCCAGCAGGACACCGACCCGCAACACCCGGCGCTGGACAAGAGCTGCGCCGCCAAAGCCCAGGGGGCTTATCGACTGGAGCGCGGCAAGCTGTTTTTCGGTTACTTGCTGCGTCGTCACCCTGAAGGGATCAATCAGCGCCTGATCGAAGTGCCCGGGGTCGGTCATAACGGCGACGGCATGCTGACCTCGCCGGAAGGCCAGAAAGCACTGTTCGAGCAATAAAAAACGGGGGTCCAAGCCCCCGTTTTTTTAGGCGAACAGCATTCGCCGCAACTCGACACAATCCTTCGCATGCCAGTCGGTCAGCTCCGGCCACGGATTATCCGGCAGGTTCACCAGCACCGTGTGGGTGCCCGCCGCCCGGCCGCAATCAAGATCAAACCGGTAATCACCGACCATCACCATCTCGCTCGCCGGCACTTGCCAGGCCTCGGCCAGTTTCAGCAAACCGCCCGGATGCGGTTTTGGCTGTGCTTCATCGCGGCCCAGCACATCCTCCACCGCGAAGCAGTCAGCCAGGCCGATGGCCTCCAGCGTCACGTGGGCCAGCTCCCGCGCATTGCGGGTCAGGATGCCGAGGCGATAGCCCCGGGCGTGCAGGTCGCGCACCAGCTCCACCGCCCCGACCGCCGGGGTCGAACCGAGCGCCAGATCGCGCTCATGCTCCAGCAACCAAGCGTGTTTCGCCGCCGCTTCCTCGGCGGGCAATGCCGCGAGGTGGGTGAGGATGTCGTCCTCCGGCGGGATCGACAGCGCCACGCGGATCGCCGCGAAGTCGTGCACGGCGACGGTCAGGGTGCCGTCCATGTCGAACACCCAGTGCCGCACATCCGCCAGACTCATGCCCAGTCCTTGCGATGACGGATCAGGCCTTCCTGGGTCACCGACGCCACCAGTTGCCCGGCACGGTTGAACACGCTGCCACGGGAGAACCCGCGAGAGTTGCCGGCCCACGGACTGTCCATGGCGTAGAGCAACCAGTCATCGGCACGCAGATCATTGTGGAACCACAGCGCGTGGTCGAGGCTGGCGACCTGCATGTCTTTCTGCCAGACCGATTTGCCGTGCGGCAGCATCGAGGTGGTCAGCAGACCGAAGTCCGAAGCGTACGCCAGCAGATACTTGTGCAGCGCCGGGATGTCGGCCAACGCGCCGTCGGCGCGGAACCACACGTACTTGATCGGGTCCGCCGGTTGCGGGTTGTACGGGTCTTTTTCAGTGACCGGGCGCACTTCGATCGGCTTCGGGCAAAGCAGCTTTTCGCGCATGTGTTCCGGGATCAGGTGCGCGCGTTGCTGGGTCAGTTCCAGCTCCGACGGCAGGTTTTCCGGGCCGACCACTTGCGGCATCTGGCTCTGGTGCTCGAAGCCTTCTTCGTCGTACTGAAACGACGCGCTGCAAGTGAAAATCGGGTGGCCCTTCTGGATCGCGGTCACGCGGCGGGTGCTGAAACTGCCGCCGTCACGCACGCGGTCAACCGAGTAGACCACCGGCAACTTGGCATCGCCCGGACGCAGGAAATAACCGTGCATCGAATGCACATGGCGCGCTTCTTCAACGGTCTGACTGGCCGCCGACAACGACTGGCCCAATACCTGGCCGCCGAACAACTGGCGAAAGCCCAGATCCTGACTGCGACCACGGAACAGGTTTTCCTCGATCGGTTCGAGGGTCAGCAGATCCACCAGATCTTCCAACACTTGGCTCATTCAGACTCTCCTCACACAACGCTATGCCGCGCAGCCCTGGCTGCGGCGGCCAATTCAGATTCTGGCGCGAGCCACTGATCGCGCCATTGTAAACGTCCGTGTCGGCTTAGCCATGCAAGGTCTGCAGCCATTGCTCCCGGGTGATGCGGTACAACACATGTCGACTTAACGGATGGTCGACAGCCAGTTTCGGGTGATCGAAATCGTCGGCTGGATCGTGATGCATGCCGATCGCCTGCATGACTTTTTCCGACGGCAGATTGCTCTGCGCGGTGAAGGACACGATCTCCTTCAGGGACAAACGGTCAAAACCGCAGCGCAGTGCAGTCCACGCCGCTTCGCTGGCATAACCCAGGCCCCAATGTTCCTTGGCCAGGCGCCAGCCGATTTCCACCGCCGGGGTGAACGGCGCATCGAAGCCGACCACGCCGAGCCCGGTAAAACCGATGAATTCGCCAGTGTCCTTGCGCTCCAGCGCCCACAGGCCGTACCCGTGTTCGGCGAAATGCCCGCGCACCCGGCCGATCAGCGCGGCGCTTTCCAGCCGGCTCAAGGGCGCGGGGAAGTAGCGCATCACCTGCGGATCGGCGCACATCGCCGCGAATGCCGGCAAATCCTCGTCCTGCCATTGGCGCATCAGCAGCCTTGCGCTTTGCAGCTCCAGTATCGGTTCCATCCCGCCCCTCCGCTTGATGCCGTCAGTCTACATCGCTGTTAGGCTTTGCACTCTTTCCTGCAGCCTTTATGAATAGTCCACCATGCCGTTGCCGCTGATCTACCACGAAGACTACAGCCCGGAATTTCCGGCGGATCACCGCTTCCCCATGGACAAGTTCCGCCTGCTGCGCGATCACCTGGTGGACAGCGGCCTGACCCGCGACGAAGACCTGCTGCGCCCTGAGCTGTGCCCCGCCGACATTCTCGCCCTGGCCCATGACCGCGGTTATATCGAACGTTACATGAGTGGCGAGTTGTCTCGCGAAGACCAGCGGCGCCTCGGTCTGCCGTGGAACGAAGCCCTGGCCCGACGCACGGTGCGGGCGGTCGGCGGTTCGATTCTGGCAGCGGAAAAAGCCCTGGAACATGGCCTGGCCTGTCACCTCGCTGGCGGCACCCATCACGCCCACTACGATTACCCCGCCGGGTTCTGCATCTTCAATGACCTGGCGATCATCAGCCACTACCTGCTGCAAAGCGGCCGAGTGAACCGGGTGCTGATCTTCGACTGCGACGTGCATCAGGGCGACGGCACTGCGCGGATTCTGCACAACACCCCGGAAGCGATCACCGTTTCCCTGCACTGCGAAAAGAACTTTCCTGCACGCAAGGCCGAAAGCGACTGGGACATTCCGCTGCCCAACGGCATGGGCGACGCCGACTACTTGAAGGTTGTCGATGACGCGCTCAACTATCTGCTGCCGCTGTATCAGCCGGATCTGGTGCTGTACGACGCCGGTGTCGACGTGCACAAGGACGACGCCCTCGGTTATCTGCAACTGACCGACGAAGGCGTCGCCGCCCGCGATGAAAGCGTGATGCGCCACTGCCTGGGCCGCGACATCCCGGTGGTCGGGGTGATCGGCGGCGGATACAGCAAGGATCGCCACGCCCTCGCCCGCCGCCACGGCATCCTGCATCACAGTGCGCAGCGCGTCTGGCAGTCATCCGGTTGTCATTGAGTTGTGCTGCGTTACCCACAATGGCTGTGGAACGGCCTGTGGATAACCTGAGCGAAAGGGACTACAGCCCATGCTGAACATGGCTTGCAGCGCGCTGGTTGTTTTTTGATCAGGCCTGGCGCTGGTCGCTGCTGCTAGAATGCGCGGCTTATTCCGCCACGCTATTGCCGCTGCCATGACCCAGACTTCCGCCGCCCTTCCCGCTCACGTCGCCATCATCGGCGGTGGCCCCGCCGGCCTGATGGCCGCCGAAGTGCTGAGCCAGGCCGGAGTTCGCGTCGATCTGTACGACGGAATGCCCTCGGTAGGCCGCAAGTTCCTGCTGGCCGGGGTCGGCGGCATGAACATCACCCATTCCGAAGCCTGGCCGGCCTTCCTCTCGCGCTACGCCGAACGCGCCCCGAACATCGCCCCGCTGCTGCGCGCGTTCGACGCCGACGCACTGTGCCGCTGGATTCACGAGTTGGGCATCGAAACCTTTATCGGCAGCTCCGGCCGGGTGTTCCCCACCGACATGAAAGCCGCGCCATTGCTGCGCGCCTGGCTCAAGCGCCTGCGCGACAGCGGCGTGGTTATCCACACCCGCCACCGCTGGCTCGGCTGGGATGAAAACGGCGCGCTGCGCATCGACAGCCCCGATGGCGAGAAAACCCTTTCCCCCGACGCCACCCTGCTCGCCCTCGGCGGCGGCAGTTGGTCGCGACTGGGCTCCGACGGCGCGTGGATGCTGCCGCTGGAACAACGCGGTGTAGGACTGGCGCCGTTGCAGCCGAGCAATTGCGGCTTCGAGGTGCAGGCCTGGAGCGAATTGATGGTCAGCAAATTCGCCGGCGCGCCGCTGAAAAATATCGCCATTGGTTTGAATGACGACGTTCCGCGTTTGGGTGAATGCGTGATTACCGCAACCGGCATCGAGGGCAGTTTGATCTACGCGCTGTCGGCGCCGATTCGTGAGGCGATCAATGTGCACGGTGCGGCGACCATTCACATCGACCTGCTGCCCGGCCGTCCTGTGGATAAATTGCAGGCGGCACTGAGCAAACCACGGGGTTCGCGCTCGATGGCCAAGCACCTGCACAGTCAGGTCGGGATTGATGGGGTGAAAGCGGCGCTGTTGCGAGAGCTCACTGATGCGACGACGTTTGCTGATCCGGCACTGTTGGCTGGAGCGATCAAGGCCTTGCCGCTGACGCTGGTGAAAACCCGACCACTGGATGAAGCGATCAGCAGTGCCGGTGGCGTGACGTTTGAGGCGATGGATGAGCGGATGATGCTCAAGGCGTTGCCGGGGGTGTTTTGTGCGGGGGAAATGCTGGATTGGGAAGCGCCGACTGGGGGTTATCTACTGACGGCGTGTTTTGCCAGCGGCCGGGCGGCCGGAGCTGGAATGCTGAAGTGGCTCAACAACAGCGGCAAGCTACAAGCCAAAAGCTAACGACAAACCGCCCTTAACTCGTAGCTTGCAGCTTGAAACTCGCCGCTGCCCTTATGGCTTACGCTTACGCGGCCCGGTATTAAACACCGGAACTTTACGAACAGGCTTGATCGAAGGCTCCGGCGCCTGAGTCTCGCCGCTGTCCACCCACTTGCCCAGATTGCGCTTGCCACCGCCACCCGAAGCTTTCGGCTTTTTCGGTTTCTTCGGCTTCTTGATCACCTGACCACTGGCATCGGTGTCCGGCACGCGGTGCTCGGGCACGAAGTCCGGCTCAACCTCACGCTTCAACGTGCTGCGGGTCAGCATTTCAATCGCCGACAACATGTTCACTTCATCGGCGCACACCAGCGAAATCGCCTCACCGGTCGAACCCGCGCGGCCAGTCCGGCCGATGCGGTGAATGTAATCCTCGGCAACGATCGGCAGATCGAAGTTGACCACCAGCGGCAGGTCTTCGATATCCAGACCACGGGCCGCCACGTCGGTGGCCACCAGAATCTGCACTTCGCTCAGCTTGAAACGGTCCAGCGCCCGCTGCCGGGTCGCTTGCGGCTTGTCGCCGTGGATGCCGTCGGCGTTCACGCCCAGGCCCTGGAGCTTCTCGACCAGCGCGTCCACACCATTACGGGTCTTGGCGAACACCAGCACCTGCTTCCACTTGTTCTTGCGCATCAGGTGCACGAACAGTTCCGGCTTGCGCTTCTTGTCCACCGTCACCACCCACTGCTTGACGGTGTTGGCGGCGACGTTGCGCGGGCTGACTTCGATGCTCTGCGGATCGTTGAGCATCTGCCCGGCCAGCAGGCGGATGTCATCGGAGAAGGTCGCGGAGAACAGCAGCGTCTGCCGCTTCTTCGGCAGCGCGCGATAAATGTTCGCCAGCTCTTCGGAAAAGCCCAGGTCGAGCATGCGGTCGGCTTCGTCCAGCACCAGAGTTTGCAGCTGGTTGAACTTCAGCGCGTTCTGGCGGAACAGGTCGAGCAGACGGCCCGGGGTCGCGACCAGCAGATCGACGCCGCCGCGCAGCTTCATCATCTGCGGGTTGATGCTGACGCCGCCGTACACCGCGTAAGTGCGCAATGGCAGGTTTTCGGCGTACTGGCGCACGGCCTCGTGGACTTGCTCGGCCAGCTCGCGGGTCGGCACCAGAATCAGCGCACGAACCGAGTTGGCGGTGACTTTCGGCCCTTCCATCGCCAGCAGTTGCAGCAGCGGCAAAGCGAAACCGGCGGTCTTGCCGGTGCCGGTCTGGGCCGCGGCCATCAGGTCGCGACCGGCCAGCACGGCCGGTATGGCTTGCGCCTGCACCGGCGTCGGGGTCTGGTAGCCGAGCTTCTCGAGGGAGCGCAGCAAGGGTTCGATCAGGCCAAGGGTGGCGAAAGTCATGGGAGTACCGTAGGAAAAATCAGAGCAGATTGTGCAAAACGAGTATGCGATGGCGCGCAGTTTACCCTAATTCGCACGCTGCTCCGTCGCTATGACCTTCGCTGCGGCAGCCGGCTCGCTGACCACCGGCGACCGCGCCGGACGCCGCCACTGCGGCAGACTGATCAGCACCACCGCACCGATGATCACCAGCATTGCCAGCGCTTCTTCAATGCCGATGGTCTCGCCGACAAACACGATCCCCAGCAACACCGCCACCGCCGGGTTGACGTAGGCATAACTGGTGGCTGCCGCCGGACGAACGTTTTTCAACAGATACATGTAGGCGTTAAAGGCGATGATCGAGCCAAAGAAGATCAGGTAGGCCAGCGCCAGCCAGCCTTCCAGCGGCGGCATGGCTTGCAGGTGTTCACCGCTGGCCGCGCTGCCGATCAGCAACACCGCCCCACCGACCAGCATTTCCACGGCACTGGCCATTGCGCCCTGAGGCAGCGGCAGGTGTTTGCTCCACACCGAACCGAACGCCCAGCTCGCTGCCGCGAAAATCAGCAACGCCGCGCCCAGCGGACTCGATTGCAGGTTGGAGCCCATGTTGAGCATCGCGATGCCGATAATCCCCATCACCACCCCGGCCCACTCCAGGCGAGTGTTGCGCGCGCCCCAGAGATAACCGCAGAGCAAGGTAAACAGCGGCACCGTCGCCACCGCCAACGCGGCAACACCCGACGCCACGCCGCTGTGCTCGGCCAAAGTCACCGCGCCGTTGCCGAAACTGAGCAGCAGAATCCCGATGATCCCCGCCGCCTTCCACTGCGCCCAGGTCGGCGCCGGTGCCCCGCGCCAGCGCAGGAACGCGTACATCAGAGTGCCGGCAATCACGAAGCGCACGCCACCGAGCATCAGCGGCGGCCAGTACTCGACGCCGATGCGGATCACCAGATAGGTCGATCCCCAAATCACGTACAACGCAAAAAACGCAGCGATCAAGGGCAGGGAAAAACGGCGCAAGGCAGACATGGGCAGCTCGAAAGTCAGACTCAGGGAATGGGTTATTCTAGAAAGGCCAATCGCTAAAAATAAGTTACAAATCCTGTTTATAGCGCCGGTACACTTTTGAAAACACGGAGATCGACGGCCAAAACCGCGATTTCGAAAGTCTGGCATTTTCAGGAGTCCGACCTTGGACAAATACGACCGCATGCTGCTCAGCGCCCTGCTCGAAAACGGTCGCGCGTCCTACGCCGACCTCGCCCGCAAAGTGAACCTCTCCGCCCCCGCCGTCGCCGAGCGCGTGGCCAAACTCGAGGCCAGCGGCGTCATCACCGGCTACTCGGCCAAAGTCGACATGGCCAAACTCGGCCTGCCGATCCAGTGCGTTATCGAACTGCGCCTGAACCAGCACGGCAACCCGAAGGTGTACGACGAACTGATCAGAATTCCGCAACTCACCGAATGCCACCGCGTCACCGGCGACCCGTGCGTGATCATGCAGGCAGCCGTGGGCTCGATGACCGAGCTGGAAGAGCTGATCAACCGGGTGGCGAAATTCGGGTTCAGCAAGACGTCGATCGTGTTATCGAGTGCGATAGAGAAGCGGGTGCCGTTGGGGCATATCGAAGGCAACGGCAAGTAACCTTCCCGTCCCGCTCGAGAGCTGGGACGCGGAGCGTCCCGGGCTGCATTCCCACGCGGAGCGTGGGAACGATCAAACGATCAACCGGGGCCGGAATTCAGCGATAGCGCTGCAAGTGCTCACCGACCTTGGCGGCCGGGACTTTCTGCAATTTGCACAGCAAGTCGTGCGATAGCTCGCGCACCCCATGCTTGCGCCGCAACTCATCCGCCAGATGCGCCAGCAAATTCGCCGCCATCTCCGCATCCGCCATCGCCCGGTGCGCCTGGCCGGTATGCGGCAGTTGAGCGAAGGTGGTGAGCGTACCGAGCTTGTGGTTCGGCGCCGCCGGCATCAGGCGGCGGGCCAGCAGCAGCGAGCAGGCAAAGTTCTGCAAACGGGTGCGTTTGATCCGGCCCAGTTCGAAGTCCCAGAACTTCTGGTCGAACGCGGCGTTGTGCGCCAGCAGCGGCGTGCAGCCGACGAACTCGTTGACTTCGTTCATCACCTGTTCGGCCGACGGCGCGGTGCGCAGCATGGCGTTGCTGATGCCGGTGAGTTGTTCGATGAAGGCCGGGACGCGGACGCCGGCGTTCATCAGGCTCTGGTAACGCTCAACGATGCGGCCGTTTTCCAGCATGACCACGGCGATTTCCGTGGCCCGGCAGCTGCTGCTCGGCGAGATGCCGGTGGTTTCAAAGTCGATGACTGCAATGCGTTCCAAACCGGGTTGTACTCCGTCCAAATCAATGCTTGAGCAGGGCTCAATTTTTCAACAGCAGTGCGCCTTCGATCGGCACATAACGGCTGGCGGCGCGGATCAGCGAGTTGGCGGTCAGGCCGGGAACGCCGTAGGCCACCGCTTGCACGCCGTGTTTGTTGATGATGCGTTCGAGCAGCATGTCGAAATCGCCATCACCTGAGGCCAGGACGATTTCGTCGACGTGGTCGGCGGCGTCCATGATGTCGAGGGTGATGCCCACATCCCAGTCGCCCTTGGCCGAGCCGTCGCTGCGCTGGATGTAGGGTTTGAGTTTCACGGTGAAACCGAGATTGCGCAGGATCTGCTGGAACTGCTGCTGTTTGCTGTCGCCCCGGTCGATCGCGTAGGCGTAGGCCTCGACGATCTGCCCGTGCTGGCTGACATCCGCCCACAGCGCCGCGTAGTTGAAGTGGCAACCATAGGCCTGACGCACGGTGTAGTAGAGGTTCTGCACATCGGCGAACACTGCGATTTTTTTCACCGGAGTTCCTGTGAGCGCTGACGCGCATGAGCCGGATCAGGCACCTGGCCCGAAAAAGGCGCTCAGTATGCCAGCCCGAAGGAAGGTTCCGCGAATAATCGGCCCGGGGCGATCAGGCGCCCCGGACGAATGGTGAATCAGACGAAAGAATCGTCGTCATCGAAGAACGATGAGTTGTCATCGCTGTAGTCGGTGTCGGTGAAGCCGCCCTGATCATTACCGTAGGAGTCATTGTTGGCCATGCGCTGGTCATCGCCCCAGCCGTTGTTGCTCTGGTCGTTGACCTGGGCCGGCTCTTCCTTGATGACTTCGACGATTTCTTCCGGCTGCTGATTGTGATGGAACAGGCTGCTGATGCCTTGTGCCAGCATCACGCCACCGGCCACACCGGCCGCCGTTTTCAGGGCGCCGCCGAGGAAGCTGCTGCCGGCTGCCGGGGCCGCTTGTTGCTGGCCATAACCCGGAGGTGGCGCGCCGAAGTTCTGTTGTGGCGCGGGCGCACCGAAGCTCTGCTGCGGTGCCGGCTCACGCCAGCCGCCAGTGGAGGCCGGGGCGCTCTGGGTCGGCGCCGGGCGCGAGCTGCTGCCACCGAAGATGCTCGACAGGAAGCCACCACCGCTGGAGGCCGGCGGCGCGCTCTGCGCCTTGGCCGATTGCAGTTCGGCCTGCAATTGCTTGACCTGTTGAGTCAGTTGTTTGTTCTGTTCGTCGAGGCTCTTGAGGGCAGCCTCCTGCACCAGAATCGCCTGGGTCATGAAATAACCTGCGGCCGGCTGGCGCGTCAGGTGTTCCTTGATCCGCGCCTCGGCCTGGGCGTCGCGCGGGGCTGCCTCCGTTTCGGCCTGTTGCAGCCGGGAAAACAGTCCATCGATCAGGGTTTGTTCTTCGCTGTTCATGGCGACCTCGTAGATTGCCGGGGATAACGTTGCCCTCCTCCACGTCGGAGCAGGCGCACCTCTGTAATGGAGGCAGCAACAGAATGTTTCAATGACCTTTACCGAACGTTTACGTTTGCGCAGCGAAACGGATCATCGGTTAAAGTGGGCCACTGTTTTTGACCTGCGATACCGACTGATGAATGCCTTCGATGTGCTGCGCGACTCCCTGTATTTCTTCAAACGCAATCTGGGCCGGATCGTCCAGTTGTGCCTGCCGCTGGTGATTGTCGAAGCCGTGCTGCAACAGGTGGTCGACCATGCCAGCGACCCGGACGGTTACTCGGCCATCAGCGTGATCGTCGGCCTGCTGGTCTATCCGCTGTACACCGCAGCGCTGATTCTGTTTCTCGATGCCCGCACCCGCGGCGAATCCCCACAAACCCGCGATCTGCTGGCGATGGCCGCTCGTCTGTGGCCGCGCTTTGCCCTGCTGACTGCGCTGAACACGCTGTTGATTCTGCTCGGGCTGTCGCTGTATTTCCTGCCGGGCCTGTGGCTGATGGTCACTCTGGCCTTCGGTGAGTATCTGCTGGTGCTGCGCGGTTACGGCCCGTTGCAGGCGATGAAGGAAAGCCTGCGCCTGAGCCGCGGGCATTTTCTGCGGATTCTGGCGTGCATCCTGTGTGTGATGGGGCCGCTGTGGCTGCTCAAGGGCCTGACCCTGCAGGTCTATCCCGATCCGCAGAATCCGTTGATTGCAGTGCTGATCGACAGCGGTCACAGCTTCCTGCAACTGTTCACCAGCGTGGTGCTGTTCCGCCTGTTCATGCTGATCAGCGAATTGCCCGACAAACGTGACGGAATAGTCTGACTGCACGGCGCTTGGGCTGATCGATGGGTCTCGGGTATGCTCGGGACCACTTCCGTATCGCTATAAGCCGAGCCATGACCCGTCTACTGCGCTACATCCTGTTGCCCGTACTGCTCGCCCTCGCCCTGATCGGCACGCTGATCTACAGCCTGACCTGGCGCCCCGATGCCCGGGAAACCCTGCCGGTCAGTTGCATCGGGCAACCGCCGACGCTGGTCCCCGGCCAGGCCCTGAAAGTCATGACCTGGAACGTGCAATACCTGGCCGGCAAGCGCTACGTGTTCTGGAATGACCTGGCGCAAGGCGACGACGAAGCCCCGACCCCGGAAGACATGGCGTTCAGCCTCGATGAAGTGGCGCGGGTGATCCGCGACGAACAGCCCGACGTGGTGCTGTTGCAGGAACTGGATGACGGCGCCAAGGCCAGCGACTATCAGAATCAACTCAAGCTGTTGCAGGAGCGCCTGACCGACCTCTATCCGTGCAGCGCCCACGCCTTTGACTGGAAGGCCGACTTCGTCCCGGAACCGCACATCTTCGGCAGCGTCGGCCGGCAACTCGCGACCCTCAGCCGCTACCGCATCGAACACGCCGAGCGCCTGCAATTGCCGGTGCAGCCGGCGAACCTCATCAGCCGTCAGTTCCAGCCGAAAGATGCGCTGCTCGCCACCACTTTGCCGCTCAGCGATGGCGGGCAACTGGTGGTGTTCAACACCCATCTGGATCGCGCCACCCAACCGGACGACACCTTGCAGGCGCAGGTGACAGCGGTGGCCAAGGTCCTCGACAAACACGAAAGCCACGGCACGCCGTGGCTGATCGGCGGCGACTTCAATCTGCTGCCGCTCGGCCAGTACCGGCGCCTGCCCACCGAGCAGCGCACGCCTTACTCCGCCGACAGTGCGCTGCATGTGCTGTGGGACAAGTACCCGATGATCCCGACCAACAACGAAGCCAGCGGCATCGACCGCGCCAAGTGGCTGACCCATTACCCCAACGACCCCGGCCTCAACGGCCCGGACCGCACGGTCGATTACCTGTTCTACAGCCCGAAGATCAAACGGGTCGAAGCCACGGTGCGGCAGGACGATACGTTGCGCATTTCCGATCATCTGCCGGTGATTGCGAAGTTCCTCCTGCCACCCAACTGACCTCAATGAGTCTCTTCGAGATCATCGTGCAACAGCCCGAAGATCTGCCGTTTCATGTCGATGAACGAGCGCTCCATCACCATATCCAGCGTGCGTGGACGCTCGATCGGCACATCGAGAATCTGCTTGATTCGCCCAGGCCTGGCGCCCATCACGTACACCCGGTCGCCAAGCAGGATCGCTTCGTCGATGTCGTGGGTGACGAACAGCACGGTCTTCTTGCTGTTGCCCCACACCCGCAATAACAGCTGCTGCATTTGCAGGCGGGTCTGGCTGTCGAGGGCGCCGAAGGGTTCGTCCATCAGCAGGATCTGCGGATCGTTGGCCAGGGCCCGGGCAATCGCCACCCGCTGCATCATGCCGCCGGACAACTGCTTGGCGTAGTTGTCGGCGAACCCGGACAAGCCGACTTCGTGCACATAGTGATCGACGATTTCCTTGCGCCGCGCCGCCGGCATGCCCCGTCGCTTGAGGCCGAATTCGACGTTCTGCCGCACCGTCAGCCACGGAAACAGCGTGTAGCTCTGGAACACCATCCCGCGATCCGCGCCGGGGCCCTGCACTTGCTGGCCGCCGACGTAGATTTCGCCAGAGGTCGGCTCGGCCAGGCCGGCGGTGAGGTACAACAGGCTCGACTTGCCGCAGCCCGACGGCCCGACCAGTACCGCGAACTGCTGATCCGGCACCTCGAACGACACTTCTTCCAACGCGGTGAATGTACCGCCGCCGGGCTTGGTGTAGCGCAGGCTGACCTTGTCCACCTGCAACCTTGGCGCGGCGTGGGCCGGTGCGGCGACCGGCTCGATGAAACGACGGTTGGCAGCGGTTACTGAGCCCATGCGGCAATCCTCAAACGCAAGAAGCGGAACAGTTGATCGGTGACCAGGCCGAGCAGGCCGATGATCGCGATGGCGAGAAAAATCACGTCGACCTGAAAGCCGCGCATGGCCTTGAGGCTCAAGTAACCGAGGCCACTGGACGCGGCGACCAGTTCGGCGACCACCAGATACGTCCACGCCCAACCCATGGTCACCCGCAAGGTGTCGAGCACACCGGGCAACGACGCCGGGGCGATCACGTGCAGCACTGCGTCACGCCGGTTGGAGCCGAGGGTGTAGGAGGCGTTGATCAAGTCCTTGGAGATGCCTTTGGACACGTCGGCGATCATCACCAGTTGCTGGAAGAACACACCGAAAATGATCACCGACACCCGCTGCTCCAGACCGATACCGATCCAGAGGATGAACAGCGGCACGAACGAGGTCACCGGCAGGTAGCGAATGAAATTGACCAGCGGTTCGAGGAACGCCTGGACGATGCGAAAGCTGCCCATCAGCAACCCCAGCGGCACCGCCACCAGCGACGAAACAATGAAACCGACCATCACCACTTCGACACTCGCCCAGACATGCTGGCCGAGGGTGCCATCGCGGCTCAGGCGCACCGCGGCCTCGACCACCGCGCCGGGCGTCGGCAGGAACATCTCCGGCACGATGCCGCCGTAGGACAACCCGGCCCACAGGCCGACCAGCAACACCCAGGCCAGCCCGCTGGCGCTCCACACCACCGGCACCGGCAAGCCGGTCTTCGGCGTGATGCAACGGCTCAGCCATGAATTGCGCTTGAACATGAGCAGTCTCCTAGAGCGGGCTGACGAAACGGTTATCCACCAGATCGTCGTTGCTGACGTTGTAGGGCTTGCCCTGCAATTCGCTGGCGGTTTCGTTGGCCAGTTTGATCAGCGGTGCGCTGTCACCCGGCTTGCCCGGCGAGCCAAGGAGTTTTTCGCTCATGGCCTGATCGTAGAAGCGCACGCCTTGCGCAGCGGCGGCCAGTTCCTTCGGATCAGACAGGTAACCACCGACGCCCTTGGCCATGATTTCGTAGGCTTTCTGTGGATGGTCCTTGGTGTACTGCACCGCTTTGTAGAGACCGGCGACCAGCGCCTTGACGTCTTCCGGCTGCTTCTCGATCACCGTGCAGTTGAGCGCCACCACATCGACGATCACCCCCGGCGTACTGCTGCTGTCGATCAGCACCTTGCCCTGCTGCTTGTCACGCACCATCGACAGGTGCGGCTCCCAGGTCACGGCGGCCGGCACGCGACCGGCGATGAACGCGGTGGCGGCATCGTCGGCGGTCATGTTCTGCACGGTGATATCGCTCATGCTCATGCCGTTCTTTTTCAGCAGGTACGAGAGCCAGAACTGCGAGGTCGACCCTTCGTTGACGGCCACGGCCTGGCCCTTGAGTTCCTGCAGGCTCTTCACGTTTTTACCGACCAGCACACCGTCGCCGCCATGGCTGTCATCCAGCGCGGCCACGGCCTTGAAGCAGAACTGCGGGCGGTACTTGAGCACTTCATCGATGGTCGAGGCCGAGCCGGACAATTGCCCGGACGCCTGGGCGGCCATGTACATCGACGCTTCTTCGACCACCGGCAATTCGACGGTCAGGCCGTTTTCCTTGAAGTAGCCCAGATCCTGAGCCAGATACAGGGTGCCGTAACCGACCCACGTGGTGTGGCCGATCGACAAGGTGCCAGCCTGAGCGGCGGTGACGCAAAGGGCGGAAATCGCCAGAGGACCTGCAAGACGGGTAAACAAGGACTTGTTCATGGAGCACTCCCAACGCTGTTGATTTAGTTGTCATGGGCAGTACGGCCAGCCGTGGTCTCGCGGTTGCACGCTGCGGTCTCTGCTGGACTCTGGCGGGCAATGCCTTGGCTGGCGAAATCGATGTTGACCCAGGCTTGGCCTCAGGAAAACGAGGAAATAGTTAGACGCGAACGATGAAAAAACTGGGTAGTGCGCACCGCGAAAGGGCGCGTCGGGCGGGGGTGCCCGAGGTGGGTGCAGATGGGAAAAAGTCTGGCGGAGATCGTTCCCACGCTCTGCGTGGGAATGCAGCCCGGGACGCTCTGCGTCCCATTCGAGAGCTGGAACGCGGAGCGTCCCTTGAGGCATTCCCACGCAGACGGTTCGACGCCTCGACGTGGGAACGATCAGGACACGGAACGAGCGATCGGGGGAGTTAGAGCCGGCCGTATTCCTGCGCCGTACGATCCAGCGCTTTCAACGTCTTACCCACCAGCTCGTCAATCTCTTCACGACTGGCAATCAACGCCGGCGCCATGATCATCCGCCCCAGTGTCGAGCGAATGATCACCCCCTCTTCAAAACCGATCGTGCGGCAGCGCCAGGCGATGTCGTTCTCATTGGCAAAGCGCTTGCGCGTGGCCTTGTCTTCGGCCAGTTGCAACGCCGCAACCATGCCCGTGCCCTGGATATCGCCCACCAACGGGTGATTGCCGAACACCTCGCGCAGGCACTGTTGCAGGTACGGCCCGATGTCATCCTTGACCCGCGTCACCACGCCTTCATCGCGCAATGCCTTGAGGTTGGCAATCGCCACAGCCGCCGCCACCGGGTGCCCGGAATAGGTCAGACCATGGGCGAACACACCGCCCTGCTCCACCAGCACGTCGGCCATTTTCTTCGACAGGATCAGGCCACCCATCGGGATGTAACCGGAGGTCAAACCCTTGGCGATGGACAGGGTGTCCGGCTCGAAACCGAAGTATTCGTGGGCGAACCATTCGCCGGTGCGACCAAAGCCTCCAATCACCTCGTCGGCGCACAACAGCACGTCGTATTGGCGGCAGATGCGCTGGATTTCCGGCCAGTAGCTTTCCGGCGGGAAGATCATCCCGCCCGCGCCCTGGAACGGTTCGGCGATGAATCCGGCGACCTTGTCGGCGCCCAGTTCGAGGATCTTCGCTTCCAGTTGCTGCGCCGCCCGCAGGCCGAATTCAGCCGGGGTCAGGTTGCCTTCGTGGGCGAAGAAGTACGGCTCGTCGATGTGCGCGATGTCGGGAATCATCCCGCCCATTTCATGCATGAACTTCATGCCGCCAAGGGCCGTCGCCGCCAGGGTCGAACCGTGGTAACCGTTCCAGCGGCCGATCATGATTTTCTTCTCGGGCTTGCCCAGCACCTGCCAGTAACGGCGGACGGTACGGATCAGCACCTCGTTGGCCTCGGAGCCGGAGTTGGTGTAGATCGCGTGGCTGTAGTGGCCCGGCAGCAGGCTGAACAGCAACTCGGAGAGCTCGATCACCTGCGGGTGGGTGGTGTGGAAAAACATGTTGTAGTACGGCAACTGCTCCAGTTGCCGACTCGCCGCGGCGTTCAGATCCTTGCGCCCGTAACCGAGGTTGGTGCACCACAGCCCGGACATGCCGTCGAGGTAGCGCCGACCGTCGTTGTCCCACAGATGCAGACGCTCACCGCGCACCATCACCCGTGGGCCTTCGTCGTTGAGGGCCTTCTGGTCGACGAATGCATGAATGTGGTGCGCTGCATCGGCGGCCTGGTAGTCGCGGGTTTCACGTGAGGTGGTCATCGCCGGATCTCCTTTCTTGTTGTGAGCGGCTGTCATGAGCGCAGTTGAAACCAGGTGGTTTTCAACTGGGTGTATTTGTCGAACGAGTGCAGCGACAGATCGCGGCCGAAACCGGATTGTCTGCCGCCGCCGAACGGCACGGTCACGTCCAGCGCATCGACGCTGTTGACCGACACCGTACCGGCTCGCAATTGCCGCGCCACCCGGTGCGCGCGGTGCAGATCATCGGTCCACAGCGACGCCGCCAGACCGTAGACGCTGTCGTTGGCCAGTCGCAAGGCGTGGGCCTCGTCATCGAACGGCATCACCGCCAGCACCGGGCCGAACACTTCTTCACGAAACAGGGTCATGTGCGGCTGCACGTCGGTGAAAATCGTCGGCTGAACGAAGTTGTCCGAGCCGTTGAAACTCAATTGACGGCCGCCACAGACGCGGGTCGCGCCTTCGCGTTCGGCCTGATGGATGAAGCGCAGAACGCTTTCGGTCTGACGGGTGTCGACAATCGCCCCGGCCGCACTCGCCGGGTCCAGCGGATCGCCCGGCTGCCAGCGTTCGGCCTGGGCCTTCAGTCGTTCGACGAACTCCTCATGAATCGAGCGCTCCAACAGCAACCGCGAGTTGGCCGAGCAGACTTCGCCCTGATTGAAGAAGATCCCGAACGCGGCTTTCTGCGCCGCCAGATCCAGATCCTTGCAGTCGGCGAACACCAGATTGGCGCTCTTGCCGCCGCACTCCAGCCACACCTGCTTGAGGTTCGACTGCGCGGAGTACTGCATGAAATATTTGCCGACCTGGGTCGAGCCGGTGAACACCAGGCAATCGACATCCGGGTGCAGGCCCAAGGCTTTGCCGGCCTGTTCGCCGAGCCCCGGCAGCACGTTCAGCACACCGGCCGGCAGCCCGGCTTCCAGCGCCAGCTCGGCCAGACGCAACGCGGAGAACGGTGATTGCTCGGCGGGTTTGAGAATCACCGAATTGCCCGCCGCCAGCGCCGGGGCGAGTTTCCACGCGGCCATGTCCAGCGGGAAGTTCCACGGCACCACAGCCGCGACCACGCCCAGCGCTTCGCGGGTGATGGTCGCCAGCACGTTCGAGGCGCTCGGCGCGACCTGATCGTAGAGCTTGTCGAGGCTTTCGGCGTACCAGCGGAACACCCCGGCGGCGCCCGGCACGTCGATGTTGTAAGCGTCCATCACCGGTTTGCCCATGTTCAGCGAATCGAGCAGCGCCAGTTCTTCGCGATTGGCCAGAATCAGATCCGCCAGCCGCAGCAGCACTTGCTTGCGCTCGGTCGGTGAACGCCCGGCCCAGGTGCCGGCCTCGAACACCTGTCGCGCATTCTGCACCGCCGCGTCGACATCCTCTTCACCACACGCGGCGACGTTTGCCAGCAGCTGGCCGGTGGCCGGGTTGATCGCGGCAAAGGTCTGCCCCGACTGCGCCGCACGCAGTTTGCCGTCGCTCACGGCCTGGTATGGATAGCTCAATTCAGCGGCCTTGCGCTGCCAGTCTGCAAGCTCGAACACGGTGGTTGCTCCTTGGACTTTTATTCTTTTGAGAACAGTGCGGGGTCGATAGTCGCTCAGGCCCGTGCGCGCTAAAACCAGTAAAAATGTCTTCGCAGACAATAAAAAAGGTAACCAGCCGATGGCCCCTTCGCGCGCGTATGGGGCTATTGTTCAGGGACAAAAAAACCGCCGACAGAACGGAGGCCGGCGGCTTACAAATTGCTTGGATGTGAAATCCGTTCGCTTTGAGGTTCACCGTGGCCGCTTACAACCTGCGTCAGTTGAAATACTTCATCACCACCGTCGAATGCGGCAGCGTCGCCGAAGCGTCGCGCAAGCTGTACATCGCGCAACCGGCGATTTCCACAGCGATCAAGGGGCTGGAAGACAGCTTCGGCGTGCAACTGCTGATCCGCCATCACGCCCAGGGCGTGTCCCTGACGCCGAGCGGTGCGCGGTTCTTCCGCAAGGCTCAGGAACTGCTGCGCATGGCCAAGGAGTTCGAACAGAACGCCCTCGCCGACAACGACGTGGTGGCCGGGCAGATCGATATCGGCTGTTTTGAAACGGTGGCACCGCTGTACCTGCCGCAACTGATTGCCGGCTTCTCGGCGCTGTATCCGGGGGTGAAGATCCGCATCCGCGACGGCGAACAACAGGAACTGGTGCAAGGCCTGACCTCGGGCACCTTCGATCTGGCAATCCTGTACAAGCACGACCTCGACGCCACCATCGAAACCGAACCGCTGATGCCGGCCCAACGACCTTACGCCCTGCTGCCGGCCGATCACCGCTTCGCCCAGCTCAAGCAGGTTTCGCTGCGGGACTTGTGCCTGGAACCGATGATCCTGCTCGACGTACAACCGAGCCGCACCTACTTCGTCAGCCTGTTCGAAGAACTCGGCCTGTCGCCACGCATCGAGTTCAGTTCGCCATCAATCGAAATGGTGCGCGGCATGGTCGGCCAAGGTTTCGGCTTCTCGATCCTGGTCACCCGCCCGCATTCGGAATGCACCTACGACGGCAAGAAAGTCGTGTGCGTGGACATCGTCGAAAACGTCACCGGGTCAGGCCTGGTGGCGGCGTGGCTCAAACGCGGACAACTGACCAAACCGGCGCAGCTGTTTGCCGATTATTGTCGGGAGCAGCTGACGGCGAAGGCCAGCCGATGAAAATCAAAAGATCGCAGGCTGCGATCTTTTGATACCAGCTTTATAAAACTCAGGCTGTCGCCGGAAAGCCGATGCCAACCCCCAAAAAACCTATTGATCGTTTTCCGTACCGAGTTGAGGGTCAATTTCAACGAAGTTCCGACGCAAGTAACCTTCCATGGCAATGTCTTCAATCGCCCACTCACCATGCCCGAGGTTGCCGACCAGGTCGCGGCGTTGCAGGCGCTTCAAGGCAGTCTGAACCGTCGCCGCGCTGGGCACGTGGCCACCGGGCATCTCGCTGCCAATCCACTCGCGTCCTTCGGTAGAAAAAATGGGAAGCCCCCTCACCAGCCCGATAAGTACAGTGAAATCCAGAGGAGCCATCTCCAGAATCAGGTTCTCGAAGTTGCCTTCGTCCGTCATGGTGCCCCAGGCTCGATGATCTGCATCTCGCACGCTGAGCCCCTCAGTGAGACACAGCAGAAATACATCGCGAATGTACTTGGGCATGTATCCCCGGGCAGCAAAACGCTCGAAAGCGGCGTTTACCTCCCACTCCCTTCCGGTGATTTCCTGGAACCGCTGGCCCAGATGCTGGACAAATTCCAGGCCAAGATTAGGAAACTGGATCTCGTGGCTGAACTGATAGAACGGTGCTTTGGTACGACGAAACATTCGATGCAGGCCATCCTGGGAGGAACCTGTAAACACTGCAAAGACTTCACCGTGCGCGTGCTGCAGTAGCGAACGGAGCGTAGCAGTCAAGTCTTCGAATTCTTTCCGGCTCGCCAGATGCTGAACCTCATCGATGATCAGCAGCGCCTTGCCGTTACCGAGTATCCGGAAGCGCTCGAAGAGCTCGATCAGGTTCAGTCCGCCCTCCTTCGCCAGCTCGGCCTTCACTGTTACGCCGTCGGTACTGGCGCCGGCCTCCACCGACTGGACCAGAGACCCCGGTCGCATGAGCTTCAGCCAGTTGCGTCGCAAGAACCCTGTACCGTGGATGGCCTCATACAACGCACCCGCGATCACCCGCTCAGGATGCGCCTTGTCAAACCACAGGTCTGCTGTTGCAACAATAAAGCCGTGAGCCTTGGCAATTGGTATCAAGTCGTTGAGCAGAAAGGTGGTTTTGCCTTTGCGCCGAGGTGCGAATATCGTCGCGGCGTTCTGCAGGCGTGACTCGAAAGTGACCAGGATTCCTTCAGCCAGGTTGGTGCGAGGGAAGAGCAGCGAGTCCTTGGTTTCCGGAGTCATTATGAGCCTTTATGTCAAAATACATAATTTATGAATAAAGAAATAATTACGCATAATTGAGGAAGATGGAAGGCCTACCTGAATGCCGTCTGTTACGTACCCCGTGGTTTTGCCCGAGCAGTGGCTTCAGCCACCAATGGATCATCCGGCCAATAGTGCTTCGGATACCGCCCCTTCAGATCCTTCTTCACTTCGGCATAGGTGCTGCGCCAGAAGTTGGCCAGATCCTGCGTCACCTGCACCGGGCGCCGTGCGGGCGACAGCAGGTGCAGTTTGACCACTTGCCGGCCGCCGGCGATGCGCGGTGTGTCGGCGAGGCCGAACAGCTCCTGTAAGCGCACCGCGAGAATCGGCGGTTGCTCGCTGTAGTCGAGTCGAATCGACGAGCCCGACGGCACGCTCAGGTGATGCGGTGCCTGTTCGTCGAGCTGTTGCGGCAGTGGCCATGGCAGCAGATTGCGCACGATGCTCGACAGGTCGAGGTTGGCGAAATGGCTGAGGCGCGAGACCTTGCCCAGATAAGGCATCAGCCAGTCTTCGAGGGTTTTCAGCAGTGTGGCGTCGCTGACATCCGGCCATTGGCTGTCGCCCTTGGCGTCAAGATCGAGTTGGCGCAGCAACGCGACTCGCGCCTGCCACTGGCGCAGTTCCGGGGTCCACGGCAGCAGTTCCAGACCCTTGCGCCGCACCAGATTGACCAGCGCCTGACTGCGGGCGTTTTCGTCGAGACCGGTCAGCGGCTCGCGGCTGAGGATCAGTTCGCCGACCTTGCGTTGGCGCTCGGCGCGCAGCACACCTTCGCGCTCGTCCCAGTCCAGTTGATCGACGTTGTGCACCTGTTCGGCCAGCACTGAGTCGAACAGCGCCGGATCGAAATCCGCCGCCAGATAAATCCGCTCTTCACGCTGGCCTTGGCGGCTGCCGAGGTCGGCGATCACGATCCACGGTTCCTTCATCAGGCTGTCGGCTTCGGCGAACAGCGCCGCGCGGCCGTTGGCCAGACGATATTCAGCACCACCGGCACGCCGCTGCTGGGCGACGCGATCCGGGTAGGCCAGCGCCAGCAGAGCGCCGAGCCAGCGCGGGTGATCTGGATCGCTGACCGGCTCGCTCGCCTTGCCGCGCAGGTAACCACGATATTGCCGCGCCAGTTGCCGGGCACGCTGCACGCCGCCCTGGGCACCGCGCGCCGCGCGCTCTTCGCCGGACAGCAGCACCAGACGACTGTGCAGATCCGCCCCGGCGCCGCGCAAAATGTCCCGCTCGCCGAGCAACGCGGCGACGTCGCATGCCATGTTCGCCAGACCCAGTGCCTGACCGCGCAAAAGCAAATGAGCGATGCGCGGATGGGCCGGCAATTCAGCCATGGCCTGACCGTGGCGGTTGAGGCTTTCACCGTCCAGTGCACCGAGGCGCTGCAACAGGTCTTGAGCCTGTGCATAAGCGGCGGCCGGCGGCACGTCCAGCCAGATCAGATCACTCGGCGCCACGCCCCAGCGACCGAGTTGCAAAGCCAGGCCAGCCAGATCCGCCGAAAGGATTTCCGCACTGCCATAAGCCGCGAGTTGTTCGTGCTGATCCTGCGACCACAGGCGATAACACACGCCCGGTTCCAGACGCCCGGCCCGGCCCGCACGCTGGGTGGCACTGGCTTTAGAGATGCGTTGGGTGTCGAGGCGAGTCATGCCGCTGCCCGGATCGAAACGCGGCACCCGCGCCAGCCCGGCGTCGATCACCACGCGCACGCCGTTGATGGTCAGGCTGGTCTCGGCGATGTTGGTGGCCAGCACCACTTTGCGCTGGCCCGCCGGGGCCGGGTCGATGGCGGCGCGTTGTGCATTCAGGTCGAGTTCGCCGTGCAACGGGCAGAGCAAGACGTCGCTGCGCTCACCGATGGCGTCCGCCAGTTGCTGATGAACCCGCCGGATTTCCGCCTGCCCCGGCAGAAACACCAACAGGCTGCCGGTTTCATCGTGCAGCGCTTCGAGCACCGTTTGCGTGACGCGTTGATCAATGTACTCGCCGGGCTGGAACGGTCGGCCCCAGCGCATCGTTACCGGGAACATCCGGCCTTCGCTGCGCAGGATTGGCGCGTCGTCGAGCAACCCGGCCAGACGTTCGCCTTCAAGGGTGGCGGACATCAGCAGAATTTTCAGCGGTTGTTCAGCTCGAAACAGCTCGCGACCGTTCAGACTGAGGGCCAGCGCCAGATCGGCGTCGAGGCTGCGTTCGTGAAATTCGTCGAAGATCAGCAGGCCCACGCCTTCCAGCGCCGGGTCGTCCTGCAAGCGCCGGGTGAGGATGCCTTCGGTGACCACTTCGATGCGGGTGTTAGGGCCAACCTTGCTGTCGAGGCGGATGCGATAACCGACGGTTTCACCGACCTTCTCGCCCAGCTCGCTGGCCAGCCGTTCCGCCGCTGCGCGGGCGGCCAGCCGACGCGGTTCGAGCATGAGAATGGTCTGCCCGTTCAGCCACGCTTCATTGAGCAGGGCCAAGGGCACGCGGGTGGTTTTACCGGCGCCGGGCGGTGCTTCGAGCACGGCTTCGTGACGTGTCGCGAGGGCTTCACGCAGGGCGGGTAAAACGTCATCGATCGGCAACGAATTCATACTGGCTCCAAAACAGAGCGGCGAGTATAACGGCGAACTGCCAGGCGTTCGTCAGGGTCTTAACTTCACACGATGACGCTTCGTTAACAGATGACTCAGGAGATTCCCATGCGCTTACCTTTTCGCCTGATCGGCGGTGTACTGGTTGCCACCCTGCTCACTCAGATCACCGCGTGCGGTTCGATTTTCTACCCAGACCGGCGGGGCCAGATCGACGGCAAGATCGACCCGGCGATTGCCGTGCTCGATGCCGTGGGCCTGCTGTTCTATATCCTTCCCGGCGTGATCGCGTTTGCCGTGGACTTCGCCACCGGCGCGATCTACTTCGAACCGGGCCACACGGCGCAGGTCGATCCGGCCAAGCTCAAGCAAGCCATCGGCCCGGACGGTCAGGTCGATAACTTGAAGTTGCAGGCTATTCTCGAAACGGAGCTGGGCCGCAATCTGCCGCTGGACGACCCGCGCCTGATCCAGCACAAGGGCAGCACCCAGCAACTGGCGATGTTCGGCCTGCAACCTGCCGCATAAGGAATTGACGCACCCATGACCACAAGCACCGAACACGCCCGCCTGCTGCGGCTGGCGACCCGCGCCTCGGTGGCGGTGGCCTGTACGCTGATTATCGCCAAAGCCATCGCCTGGTGGCTGAGCGGTTCGGTGAGCATGCTCGCCGGCCTCACCGACTCGGCCCTCGATGGCGTCACTTCGTTGCTCAATCTGCTGGCGGTGCATTACGCGCTGCGTCCGGCGGACGACGATCACCGTTATGGCCACGGCAAGGCCGAGTCGCTGGCGGGCATGGCGCAGGCGCTGTTCATTGGCGGCAGTGCGGTGCTGATCGCGTTTCAGGCTTATGAGCGCCTGAAACATCCCGAGCCACTCGGCGCGCCTTGGCTGAGCATCGGGGTGATCGTGTTTTCCCTGTTGCTGACGGCGGCGCTGTTGATGCTGCAGCATCGGGTGATCAAGCAGACCGGCTCCAACGCCGTGCGGGCGGACTCGCTGCATTACCGTTCGGACCTGTTGCTCAACGGCAGCATTCTGATTGCGCTGGTGTTGGCCGGGCTGGGGTTCGAGCAGTTGGATGCGTGGTTCGGTCTGGGGATCGCGGCGTACATCCTATGGAGCGCGATCCAGATCGCCCGGGAAAGTTTTTCGGTGCTGATGGATGAAGAGCTGCCGGCGGATGTCAGTCAGCACATGCTCGAACTGGCGTGCGGCGTGCCGGGCGTGTTGGGCGCGCATGATCTGCGCACACGGATTTCCGGCAATCACTGGTTCGTGCAGTTGCACCTGGAACTGCCGGGGGAACTGACACTGTCAGTGGCTCACGGCATCAGCGATCAGGCGGCGGATGCCATTCACAAAGCCTACCCACGGGCCGAAGTGCTGGTGCACGCCGACCCGCAGGAAGTGGTCAAAGCCGCTCGGGCTCAGTAGTTGACCTGATAACCGCGACTGCTCAGGCAATTGCCCTGGGCCTGGCGGTAGGCCTGCACCACTTCGGGCGCCGGCTGGTAAGTCGCGGTGCGCGGATTGAAGCCGCTCTGCTGCACCGCGTACTGATAGCACTCATAGCCGTCGCGCTGAACCTGCTCCGGTGACTGGCCGTTGGCCGGATACGCCTCCACGTCATAACCATTGCCGGTCGGCTGCGTTGGCTGCTGCGCCGGCGGTTCGACCACCACGTAATCCTGGGTCGCTTCCTGATAGGCGTAGTACGAGCCGGCGGCAAGGAACAGCAGCGAGCCGCCGATCCACACTTCACGGGCGTAATCCGGCAGGTACTGGATGCGAATCCCGCGCGGCGGCTGAACCACGATGTAGCGCGGGCCTTGCGGGCGATACCAGTAACCGCCGGAGTAGAAATAATCCTGGCCGCGATACGGCACACGGTAATCGCGATCCGGGAAACGGTCGATCACATGACCCGGCCGGTATTGCGGACCGGGGCCCCAGCCGTTGCCATGCCCATCGGGTCGACCCGGCCAGCGGTTGTCGTTGGGGCGGTTGCCGGTCTGCCAGTTCTGGTGATAACCGTTCTGCGGGCGCTCGTCGCGGTAGTAACCCTGACGCGGTTCCTGGGTCTGGCGCACGGTGTCGGGGCGCGGCTGGATCGGCAGATCGTTGGCCGGCAATTGCGGCGGCGGTGGCGGCTGGCGCACCGGATTGGGGTTATAGGCCGGACGTGGCTGGTTCTGGTTCTGCCACTGACCGTGGTTCTGCTGACCGTTGTGCTCGAACTGGCGGCTATTGTCGCCACGAATGATGTCGTTGTTCTGCCGCTGCGGACTGTTCTGGCCGCGCTGCTGATCACCGCCGCCATGCCCCTGATTGTTGCCCTGATGCTCCGGCCCGCGTCCGCCGCCGTCGGGGCCGCGATTCTGCGGCTCATCCGCCAGCGCTTGCGCACCGACACTCACACACAGCAAACCAACACTGGCCAGACGCCAGATGCGCGACTTCATGGAATTCCTCACTGCGGACTTGAGCCTGAAATTAAGAGGGCGTGTAGCTAAGACCGGAGATGGACACACCGGGTTCTGCTACAGGTTATCAGTCACGTCATTTATTTATTGAGCGAGATGGGCCAAATCGCGGGCAAGAAAAAAGGGAGACCCGTCGGCCTCCCTTCTAGAGAACTTCGTCCTGGCTCGACGCTTTTGACGTCGGCTCACCTCACGCCGTCTTCTGGACAGTGTGCAGCTCGGGGGCCGGCACAACCCCGGTGGGGGTGGCGGCCGCGGCGGGCCGGATTGGGCGGGCCGCAGTGGACTGTGTTACCGAGCAGTGATTCTGGTGATAAGAATAGGCTCGGAGCCGCGACAGATGATTGCGAAGATTGCTCAAATAAACATCACTTGCGCAATTTTTAACCCTGGATAGATAATCCGCCGCAATAGTTAAGACAAAGGACCGTTTGATGAGCAAACTCGACCGTTACGACCTGAGTATTTTGGCGGAATTGCAGCGCGACGCCCGCATCTCCAACCAGGAACTGGCCGAGCGCATCGGTCTGTCGCCCTCCCCGTGCTCGCGCCGGGTCAAGCAACTGGAGGATGACGGCTACATCTCCCGTCAGGTTGCCCTGCTCGATCGCAAGATGCTCGGCCTGAGCCTGACCGCCTACGTGCTGATCGGCATGGACCGGCACACGCCGGAGCGTTTCGAGAACTTCGAAGCGGCGATTCGCACGTTGCCGCAAGTGCTGGAGTGCAGCCTGGTGACTGGCGTGGATGCCGACTATCAGCTGAAAGTGGTGGTGCCGGACATGGATCACTACCAAAAGCTGCTGCTGGGGCATCTGACCCGGATCGAAGGCGTAACCAGCGTGCGCTCGAGTTTTGTGCTGAATCAGGTGCTCAACAGCACTGAATTGCCTCTCACGCATCTGCGTAGCTGATCAAGAGCTGCCCTCATCGGAACGCCGCCCGCCCAGCCCTCTCCCGGAGGGAGAGGGTTAGGGTGAGGGCCAGTCGTCGGATCAGACCCAGATCAATGCCACCCCGCCCCCCTTGGCGTATACTCGCCGCGCCCTTTTAGCCGCGTGCGTGCCGGAGAACCCGATGGATCCAGCAGTATTTGAAGAGTGGATGATGACTGGCCTTGTCAGCATCCTGATCATTTTCATGGGTTTCATCGTCTGGGATCTGGCGAAGAAGTCCAAGGCCGGGCGCTTCGGCTCGTTCATTCTGTTCTTCGTGCTGGGCCTGGGCGTGGCCGCGTTCATCATCAAGAGCGTGGTGATCGGCCTGATCGAATCCGGCGCCTTATAAACGCGCCGGCACTTCTTTCCACTGGCCCTGGTCGAGCCCTTCGATCGTCCAGTCACCAATCCTGACCCGCACCAGCCGCAACGTCGGCAGCCCCACCGCCGCCGTCATCCGCCGCACCTGACGGTTGCGTCCTTCGCGAATCACCAGTTCCAGCCAGGTTGTCGGTATGGTTGCGCGAAAGCGTACCGGTGGATTGCGCGGCCACAGCTCGGGCTCATCCAGTTGCCGCGCTTGCGCGGGCAAGGTCATGCCGTCATTCAGCTCGACGCCGTCACGCAGACGCTGCAACTGCTCGGCTGTCGGCACGCCTTCGACCTGCACCCAATAGGTTTTCGCCAGCTTGTGCTTGGGGTCGGCGATCCGCGCCTGCAACTGGCCATCGTTGGTCAGCAGCAGCAAACCTTCGCTGTCACGATCCAGCCGCCCGGCCGGATAGATGCCCGGAATGTCGATGTAATCCTTGAGCGTCGCCCGCCCTTCACCGTCGCTGAATTGCGTCAGCACATCGAACGGTTTGTTGAACAGGATCAGCTTCGGCTCGGCCGGTGGTGCCTTGGCGACACGGCGCGGGGCTGAAGAGGATGGCTTCACGCCGGGGCGGCGAGAAGGTGGACGTTGGGGACGGGACATGGGCAAAACAACATCTGGCGATCTGGGCTGACAATGCTAGTGCCCCGACCGCCAAATGACCACGACAAACCTTTAGCGGAACGGCGGCTCGTCGAAGCTGCGCAGTTTGCGCGAGTGCAGCGAATTGAGTTCGGTGCGCAGCAGATCCACCGCTTCGATGCCGATCTTCAAGTGCTGACTGACCGCACGTTCGTAAAACGCGTTGGCCGAACCCGGCAGCTTGATTTCACTGTGCAGCGGTTTGTCCGAAACGCACAGCAACGTGCCGTACGGCACTCGCAGGCGATAACCCTGGGCGGCGATGGTGCCGCTTTCCATGTCCACCGCCACGGCGCGGGACAGGTTGATCAGCGGTCGCTCCTGGGCCCAACGCAGTTCCCAGTTACGGTCGTCGTAGGTCAGCACGGTGCCGGTGCGCAGGCGCTTCTTCAGCTCTTCGCCCTTCTCGCCGGTGATATTGGCTGCCGCTTGTTGCAGCGCCAGTTGCACTTCGGCCAGCGCCGGAATCGGAATATTCGGTGGCACCACCCGGTCGAGAATCCCGTCGCGACGCATGTAAGCGTGAGCCAGCACGTAGTCGCCGATGGTCTGCGACTGACGCAGGCCGCCGCAGTGACCGATCATCAACCAGCAATGCGGACGCAACACGGCCAGGTGGTCAGTGATGTTCTTGGCGTTGGACGGGCCGACGCCGATGTTCACCAGAGTCACGCCATGGCCATCGCTGGCGATCAGGTGATAGGCCGGCATCTGGTAGCGGTGCCAGACCACGCCGGCGGCAATCGCCGAGGCTTCGCCGTGATCCATGCCTTTTTCGATGATCACGTTGCCCGGCAGCACCATGCGCACGAAGCGCGGGTCGCGGCGCAGTTGCTCCAGACCATGGACGATGAACTGGTCGACATAACGGTGGTAGTTGGTCAGCAGAATCCACGGCTGCACATGGCGCCAGTCGCTGCCGGTGTAATGCACCAGACGACGCAGCGAGAAGTCGACGCGGGCCGCATCGAACAGCGCCAATGGCAGTGGATCGGTGTTTTCCCAGTCGTAGAGGCCGTCGGCGATGCCATCGGTGGCGGCGGACAGGTCAGTACTCGGGAACACTCGCGCCAGCACGGCGGCAGTGACACCGGAGCCGGCCAGTTCATCGCCCTGCTCGACCACGTACGGGTACGGAATGTTCTGCCCGCTGACTCCGACTTCGACAGTCACGGTGAAGTCGTGCATCAGCGGCGTGAGCTGCTCGAGCAGGTATTTGCGAAACGCCTTCGGATGGGTAACGGTCACGCTGTAGGTGCCCGGCAACTGCACCTTGGCGTAGGCGCGGGTGGTCTGCGGGACTTCACCCTGGCAGTGGTAGGTCAGACGCAGTTCGGGATAACGGAACAGGGCACGTTGCTCGGCGTCGGGCTCGACGCGATCCTTGAGATAACGCTTGAGCGCCGAGTTCAGCGCCGTGGTGGCCCGCTCATGCAGCTCGGCGAGACGATCCACGGCCTGTTCGGCGGTTTGAACGACAATAAACGCTTCGGTCACGATCAGCTTCCTGTGTTCTGACTTGCAGAGCTTCATCTTGCCTGCATCGTGGCGTCACGGAAACAGTGGCGTTGTGGCTTTGTCGCGATCCCCCTTCAGAAACCTTGCGGTGTCGAGCGAGCGACGATTGCCTCGACATCCAGCCCACGCGGTAACGCGCCGTAGGCCCGACCGCCACCGCTCAGGCGACTGGCGATAAAAGCATCGCTGACCGCCGCATTCCCGGCCTCCAGCAGCAGCTTGGCTTGCAGTCCCAAAGCGATGTCTTCGGTCAATTGCCGAGCGCGGTACTGAATGTCGCTTGTGTCCTTGAACTGCGCCTGCAATTGCTGGATGTGCGTGGCCAGTCGCTTGTCGCCATGGCCGTCGCCCAACTCGCTGAACAACACGTCAAGCACACCCGGCTCTTTCGACAAGGCGCGCAACACATCGAGGCATTGCACGTTGCCAGAGCCTTCCCACGTCGAGTTCACCGGCGCTTCGCGGTACAGCCGCGGCAGGATGCTGTCTTCGACATACCCGGCGCCGCCCATACACTCGGCGGCTTCGTTGATCATCCCCGGCGCACGTTTGCAGATCCAGTATTTGCCCACCGCTGTCACCAGCCGGGCGAACTGCGCTTCATGGCGGTCGTCCAGATGATCCAGCGCCTTGCCCATGCGCAGGCTCAGAGCCAGCGCGGCTTCGCTTTCCAGCGCCAGATCGGCCAGCACGTTCTGCATCAGCGGTTGTTCGTTGAGCAGTTTGCCGCCGACCTTGCGATGGGCGCAGTGATGGCTGGCCTGGGTCAGCGCCTGACGCATCAGCGAACTGGAGCCGACCATGCAGTCGAAACGGGTCATGGCCACCATCTCGATGATGGTCGGCACCCCGCGTCCTTCCTCGCCGACCATCCACGCCAGCGCACCACGGAACTCAACTTCGCTGGAGGCGTTGGACTGGTTGCCGAGCTTGTTCTTCAGACGCTGGATATAGAACTGATTGCGCGTGTCGTCCGGGCGATGGCGCGGCAGCAGGAAACAGCTCAGACCCTTGTCGGTCTGCGCCAGCGTCAGAAACGCATCACACATCGGCGCCGAACAGAACCACTTGTGCCCCACCAGTTCATAAGCCTGGCCCGGGCCACTGGCGCCGACCGGATAAGCCTTGGTGGTGTTGGCGCGCACGTCGGTGCCGCCCTGTTTCTCGGTCATCGCCATGCCGATGGTCACGCCAGCCTTGTGGGCCATGCCCACATTGCGCGGGTCGTATTCGGTGGCGAGGATTTTCGGCAGCCATTGCTCAGCCAGATTCGGCTGCAAACGCATCGCCGGCACACTGGCGAAAGTCATGGTCAGCGGGCAACCGCTGCCGGCCTCGGCCTGGCTGTGCAAATAGGTCATGGAGGCGCGGGCAACATGGGCGCCGTCCTGTGGATGAGCCCAGGGCAACGACGTCAAGCCATGTTCGATGGCCGTGCGCATCAGCTCGTGATACGCCGGATGAAACTCCACCAGGTCGATGCGATGACCGTAGCGGTCATGGCTGGCGAACACCGGTTTGTTCTGGTTGGCGAGGAACCCGGCCTCCATCAACGGGCCGCCGGCCAAGGCGCCGTAAGCGTCGATCCGCGACTCGGCCCAGCCGGCGCCGAACCGCCGCGACCACTCCTGCAACGGCAGGTCGATGCGGTAGAGGTTGGTGCCGTCCAGCGACGGTGGCTGGTTGGTGACTTCGTGGGTTTCGGCGAACTGATGCAGGTTCATGACGGGGCTCCTTGATCGGCCAGAGCTTCAGTTAAGCACCGCCCCGGAACCGATCAAAGTGTCATATCGGCCTAAATACCGGCGCTTTCACCCTGTCAGCAACTCAACACCCGCCGCTGCATCGCCACCTGCAGATCCTCGAATTTCACCGGTTTGCTCAGGTAGTCGATCGAGCCGCCCGACGCGCAATGCTCGCGATCCGCCCCCAGCGCGATCATGAACACCGGCAAATGGGCGCATCCCGGCAGGTCACGGATCTGGCAACACAGCGATGCCCCGTCGAGCGGCGGTAACTGGCAGTCGATCAGCACCGCATCGAAGCGCTCGCGCTGCAAACAGTCGAGCGCCGTCGCGCCGTGGTCGGCAGTGCGCACCCGAAATCCGAGCTTGAGCAACATGCCGCGCATCACCAGTTGGTTGACGCTGTTGTCGTCCACCAGCAGCACGGTGCAATCCTGCGGCGCGCGCACAGTGTCACGGCTGAACGCGGGCACGGCTTCCACTTCCGGCAACTCAAACTCGACATCCAGTTGAAAACGGCTGCCGCGCCCCGGCTCGGAGCGGTGTGTGAGCTTGCCACCGAGCAATTCCACCAATTGACGGCAGATCGCCAGACCGACGCCCAGCCCGCCGTATTCGCGGGTCATCGAACCGTCGAGCTGGAAGAACCGCTGATACATCGTCGCCTCGCCCAGATCGGTAAAACCGATGCCGGTGTCGATCACCGCAAAGGACAACGCCAGGCGATTGTCCGTCGATGGCTTGCCGGTGACCCGCAACGCCAGACCGCCGACCCGGGTGAATTTGATCGCGTTATCCAGCAGGCACTCCAGGCATTGCGCGAGTTTGGCGCTGTCGCCATGCAGGCGATCCGGCAGGGTCGGCAGCACGTCGACCTTGAAGTCCAGCGACTTGCTCGAAGCGTTGCTATCGAACTGCATCCGCAACGCCTCGACCACCCCGCGCAGGCTGAAACTGCCAGGCGTGGCCTTGAGCTTGCCGGCCTGCAATTCGGTCAGGGTCAGGATGCCGTTGACCATGCGCATCATGTCCCGCGCCGAACCGGCGGCGGTCTGCTGGTATTGCTCCAGTTCCGGATCGAGTTCGACGGTCTGCATCAGCTCCAGCGAACCGATCACCCCGTTCATCGGCGTGCGCAGTTCGTGGGTCAGAGTCGCGAGGAATTCATCCTTGAGCTTGTTGCTGTGGGCCAGTTGCTGGTTCAGCACTTCAAGTTTCTGGCCGGCGTCGAACAGGGTCTGCGCCTGTTGTTCGCGCATGGCGTTGATGCGGTCGGCCAGCGCCAGCGACAGCAGCGCCACTTCGATGGCTGAACCGATCTGGCTGGCGTACATGGTCAGGAACACATTTGGCAGCAGGCCCAGCACCATCATGGTGTTGACGATGCCGCCGATCAGGAATGCCGACCAGGCAATGATGAAATAACGCGCCACCCGCAGGCCACGCCACCAGGCCAGGATCCCGGCGGCGAAGATCACCACGGTGAAGGTCAGGGCCAGGGTCGTCGCCAGACGCAGGGCCAGGCCATAACTGGTCATCAACGACAGACCGATCACCACGGCGCCAAAAACAATCAGGGCGATCAACAGACGATCGAGCCAACGGCTGTGGTTCTTCGTCTGCAGGAAACTGCGGGCGAACTGGCTGCCGAACAACCCCGCACATCCGATGAAGAACGGCGTGGCGGCGTTGGCCCACCATGGATTGTCCGGCCAGAAATACTCGACCGCCGCGCCGTTGACCGACAGCTGATAGAGGCCGAACGAGGCGATATAGAAGATGTAATAGAGGTAACTGGTGTCGCGCACGCTGAGGTAGATGAACAGGTTGTAAACCAGCATCCCCAGCAGCACGCCATAAATGATCCCCAGCACGTACAGGCGCACCGGCTGGTCTTCAAGGTACGCGGTGCTCGACCACAACGTCACCGGCGCCTGGATCGAACCTTCGCTGGACAACCGCAGATAAACGGTTCGTTGCTGATCCGGCTTGAACGCCAGGTCGAACAGGTAATTGTTCTGACGGATCTCGCGACTGGCGAACGGCAAGGCGTCCCCGGTCTGCCGCACCAGACGGTAGTCACCGGCCGCATCGGGCAGATACAGATCGAGATGATCGAGCGGCGGATACGCCAGTTCCAGCAGCCAGCTGCGTTGCGCCGACGGGTTGGTCGGGCGGTAATGCAGGTCGATCTTCAGCCAGAACGCCGAGCGCGAATAACCGGCATTGAGCGTGGCTTTGTCATGGGGTTTGAAGTTTCCGGCGGCGACTTGCGCGCGGACGTCGGCAATGCTCGCCTGACCGCTCGGGTCTTCGAACACTTGCAGGGATCGACCCAGCGGGAGGCTCTGGGTGAACTCGTCGAACTCGACGGCGCTTGCCAGGAGGGGCAAGCAGAACAGCAACATCAACAAATAGCGCATTGAAGCCCCAGCGTGGCTTGGCCGGTTGTGTCAGGAAGCCCCCCATTCCCTTTGAGATGACGTAAAACCGGTATTACCTGTTATTGGTTTGGATCCACTCTAGCATAGCCGTTGATGGCCATTGAGCACCATGGAAATTTTTCCTACAAAGGCTCTAGAACGGGCGTTCCAGAGCAAAACACCGGACTAGAGCTGTTGGCTCGGTCAGATTGTGACAAGCGCTGTGGATCTCGCTACCCGTGTTATCGGCCGCGCACTGCGCCACAACACCCGGAAAACAGGTTTGGTGGTAAGCTCGCGCACCATGAATATCTACAGCTCACGCCCCGTTGTCCTCTGTCTCTCCGGCCACGACCCCAGTGGTGGCGCCGGCCTGCAGGCAGATATCGAAGCCCTGCTCGCTCAGGGTTGCCATGCGGCTCCGGCCGTCACCGCCCTGACCGTGCAAGACACCGTCAACGTCACTGACTTTCGCGTCCTCGACCGTGAGTGGGTACTGGCCCAGGCCAATGCCGTGCTCAACGACTCCGAAGTCGCGGCGGTGAAACTGGGCATGCTCGGTTCCCTGGAAATGGTCGACACCGTCGTCGAACTGCTTCAGGCGCACCCGCACTTGCCAGTGGTCTGCGACCCGGTGCTGCGTGCCGGCGGCGGCGGACGCCTGGGCAAGGACGAAGTCGGCTACGCCATGCGCGAACGCCTGCTGCCGCTGTCGATCATCGCCACCCCCAACCTTCCCGAAGCCCGGATCCTTGCCGAACTGCCGGAAGGCACCGCGGACGAGTGCGCTGAAAAACTCCTGCCGTTCATCAAGAACCTGCTGATCACCGGCGGTCACGGCGACGAAACCGAAATCCACAACCGCCTGTACAGCCGCGACGGCCTGCGCGAAACCTTCAAGTGCCAGCGCCTGCCCGGCAGCTATCACGGTTCCGGCTGCACCCTGGCCAGCACCCTCGCCGGCCGCCTGGCACTGGGCGAAAACCTCGCCAGCGCGGTGCGTACTGCGCTGGATTACACCTGGCGCACCCTGCGCGATGCCGAACAGCTGGGCAAAGGCCAGTTCGTGCCGCGTCGTCTGCCGCTGGATTTCTGTTCCTGATGTTTCGAGCCTGAGGTCTGCGCGATGAAACTACGTGGCCTGTATGCCATCACCGACAGCCAGTTGCTGGCCGGCAAGTTTCTGTCCTACGTGGAGGCGGCGCTGGAAGGCGGCGTCACCCTGCTGCAATACCGCGACAAGACCAGCGACGAGGCCCGCCGTCTGCGTGAGGCCGAAGCCCTGCGCGATCTGTGCGAGCGCTACAAGACGCAACTGATCATCAACGATGATGCCGAACTGGCCGCGCGCCTGAACGTCGGCGTGCACCTTGGCCAGACCGACGGCCCGCTGTCGCCGACCCGCGCCCTGCTCGGTTCCAAGGCGATCATCGGTTCGACCTGCCACGCGCAGCTTGAACTGGCCGAACAGGCCGCCAAGGAAGGTGCGAGTTACGTCGCCTTCGGTCGCTTCTTCAATTCCAGTACCAAACCCGGTGCACCGAGTTGCAGCCTCGATCTGCTCGACGAGGCCAAACGCACCCTGCACCTGCCGATCTGCGCGATCGGCGGCATCACCCTCGACAACGCTGCGCCACTGGTGGCCCACGGTGTCGATCTGCTGGCCGTGGTCCATGGCCTGTTCGGCGCCGACAGCAGCGCCGAAGTGACCCGCCGCGCCCGCGCCTTCAATGAATTACTAAAAGTCTGAGAGCCCGATCATGTCTCGTTCCGAAACCCTGTTTGCCAACGCCCAGAAACACATTCCCGGTGGCGTGAACTCGCCGGTTCGCGCGTTCAAGAGCGTTGGCGGCACGCCGCTGTTCTTCAAGCACGCCGAAGGCGCCTACGTCACTGACGAAGACGACAAGCGTTATGTGGATTACGTCGGCTCCTGGGGTCCGATGATCCTCGGCCACAGCCACCCGGACGTGCTGGATGCGGTGCGCAACCAGTTGCAACACGGCCTGTCCTACGGCGCGCCGACCGCGATGGAAACCGAGATGGCCGATCTGGTCTGCTCGCTGGTGCCATCGATGGAGATGGTGCGCATGGTCAGCTCCGGCACCGAAGCGACCATGAGTGCGATCCGTCTGGCCCGTGGTTTCACCGGCCGTGACAGCATCATCAAGTTCGAAGGCTGCTACCACGGCCACTCCGACAGTCTGCTGGTCAAGGCCGGTTCCGGCGCACTGACCCAGGGCGTACCGAGTTCGGCCGGTGTGCCGGCAGCGTTCGCCAAACACACCCTGACCCTGCCGTTCAACGACATCGACGCGGTTGAAAAAATGCTCGCCGAAGTCGGTCAGGACGTGGCGTGCATCATCGTCGAGCCAGTGGCCGGCAACATGAACTGCGTACCGCCGGCGCCGGGTTTCCTCGAAGGCCTGCGCAGCCTGTGCGACAAGCACGGCGTGGTGCTGATTTTCGACGAAGTGATGACCGGTTTCCGCGTCGCCCTCGGCGGCGCCCAGGCTTACTACGGCGTAACCCCCGACCTGACCACCTTCGGCAAGATCATCGGTGGCGGCATGCCGGTCGGCTGTTTCGGCGGCAAACGCTCGATCATGGAACGCATCGCACCGCTGGGCCCGGTCTATCAGGCAGGCACCTTGTCGGGTAACCCACTGGCGATGGCCGCCGGCCTGACCACCCTGCGCCTGATCAGCCGTCCGGGTTTCCACGCCGAACTGACCGATTACACCACGCGCCTGCTCGACGGCCTGCAACAGCGCGCCGATGCCGCCGGCATTCCGTTCGTGACCACCCAGGCGGGCGGCATGTTCGGTCTGTACTTCAGCGGTGCCGACGACATTGTTACTTTTGAAGACGTGATGGCCAGCGATGCAGCGCTGTTCGGCCGCTTCTTCCACCTGATGCTGGAAGGTGGCGTGTACCTGGCACCGAGCGCCTTCGAAGCCGGTTTCACCTCGATCGCCCATGGCGAAGCCGAGCTGAAACTGACCCTCGACGCCGCCGAACGCGCCTTCGCCAAGTTGAAGTAAAACGCCCCGCCGCTGACGTTGGCCATTGCCAGCGTCAGCGTTCTCCTACATCCGCACGCCTTTTCCGACACGCCTGCCAAAAATCTCCCATAAAGTGGGCGATATATTTCCCGCGCAGCAGAAAATCGAGTAAAGACTTTGTAAGGATGGCCCTGCTTATTTCATAATGCGCGCTTATTGGATCCCTCGACGGGTCCGCGCGCCCTTCAGAGGTAAGTCGATTCCCATGAACCGCACCGGCCGCACCCTTGCCTTGGGCTGCCTGTTGCTCCTTCAGCCGCTGCTCGCACATGCACAAGCAGGCGGCAACTCGTTGTTGATCCCGGCGATGGGTCGCTGCACCCTCAATACTCAGCCGCAAGATGTCACGCAGGCACTCGCCGCCTGCCAAAAGGCAGCGGATGAGGGGGATGCGCAAGCGCAATACGAGTTGGGTGAGTTCTACTACGACGGCAAGAATGCGCCGCGCGACCTCAATCAAGCCCTGAGCTATTTCGAAAAGGCCTCGCTGCAAGGTCACGCCCAGGCGCAATTCAAGCTCGGCACCATGTTCTTCCACGGTGAAGGCGTGCAGGCCAACAACATTCAGGCTTATATCGTGCTGAAGATGGCCGCGGTCAACGGCGCCGAAGACGCGCTAGACACCGCCGACGAAGTGTCTGAAAAGATGTCCCGCGAAGACCTGGAAACCGCGACCCAGGTGCTCGGGCAAATTTTCCGTAAATACCTGATGGAACTGCAGAGCGCCGACGGGCGTACGCCGTTCTCGCCCCTGCCCTGACTAACGATAGTTCCCGCGCTTTTCGTCACCGACGCGGAACGTCGAAGGCGGCATTCCCACGCAGAGCATGGGAACGATCACTTCCATAAAACCCGGTTTTACTTCTCGGGCATCGGCACCGGAAACGGCATCACATTGCCAACACCGCCACGGGCTTCGCTGATCTTTGGCGTCCCCAGTCGCTCGACTTCATCGATGCGCACGATCGAGTGCATCGGCACAAAGCTGCGCACCACGCCTTCGAACTGCGCCTTGAGCTTTTCTTCGCTCGGGTCGACGACCACTTGCGTGCGCTCGCCAAAGACGAACTCTTCCACTTCCAGGAAACCCCACAGATCACTTTGATAGATCTGCTTGGCGTACATTTCGAACACCTGGCCCTGGTTGAGGAAAATCACCTTGTAGATTGGAGCTTCGCGTTTGGTCATGGCGGGCGGACGACATCGGGGTAAAAATGAGGGCGCGAACTATAGCATAGCCACCGGACGCGCAGCGGTAGGAACCTGGGGACATGTTCCCTATAATGCGCGGTTCTTTGAACCACGTGACGACCCTATTCCATGGCCAAGAAGCTTTACATCGAAACCCACGGTTGCCAGATGAACGAGTACGACAGCTCGCGCATGGTCGATCTGCTGGGCGAACACCAGGCCCTGGAAGTCACGGCGCGCGCCGAAGATGCCGACGTGATCCTGCTCAACACCTGCTCGATCCGCGAACGCGCCCAGGACCGGGTGTATTCCCAGCTCGGCCGCTGGCGCGAACTGAAACTGGCCAACCCGGACATGGTGATCGCCGTCGGCGGTTGCGTGGCCAGCCAGGAAGGCGCGGCGATCCGTGATCGCGCGCCGTACGTCGACGTGGTGTTCGGCCCGCAGACCCTGCACCGTCTGCCGGAAATGATCGACGCCGCGCGCATCAGCAAGCTGCCGCAAGTCGACGTCTCGTTCCCGGAAATCGAAAAATTCGACCATCTGCCCGAGCCGCGCATCGACGGCCCGAGCGCCTATGTGTCAGTGATGGAAGGCTGCAGCAAGTACTGCACCTTCTGCGTGGTGCCTTACACCCGCGGCGAAGAAGTCAGCCGGCCGTTCGACGACGTGATCGCCGAAATCATTCACCTGGCCGAGAACGGTGTGCGTGAAGTGACCCTGCTGGGGCAGAACGTCAACGGTTATCGCGGGCTGACCCACGACGGTCGCCTGGCGGATCTGGCGGAACTGATCCGCGTGGTCGCGGCGGTCGACGGCATCGACCGCATCCGCTACACCACCTCGCACCCGCTGGAATTCTCCGACAGCCTGATCCAGGCCCACGCCGAAGTGCCGGAACTGGTCAAGCATCTGCACTTGCCGGTGCAGTCGGGTTCGGACCGGATCCTGGCCGCGATGAAGCGCAACCACACGGCGCTGGAATACAAATCCAAGCTGCGCAAATTGCGCGCCGCCGTACCGGGGATCTGCATCAGTTCGGACTTCATCGTCGGCTTCCCGGGGGAAACCGAGAAAGATTTCGAACAGACCATGAAGCTGATTGCCGACGTCGGTTTCGACTTTTCCTACTCGTTTGTCTATAGCCAGCGCCCGGGCACCCCGGCCGCCGATCTGGCCGACGACACCCCGGAAGAACTGAAGAAAGAACGTCTGAACGCCTTGCAGCATCGCTTGAACCAGCAAGGGTTCGAGATCAGCCGACAAATGGTCGGCTCGATCCAGCGGATTCTGGTGACCGATTATTCGAAGAAAGACCCGGGCGAGCTGCAAGGGCGCACCGAGAATAACCGTATCGTCAACTTCCGCTGCGATAATCCGACCCTGATCGGCCAGTTCGCCGACGTCCACATCGACGCGGCGCAACCGCACTCGCTGCGCGGCTCGCTGATCCAGTAACACCGCAAGGAGACCCCGCCAGACGGCTGAATCGATGCAAGGCTTTTTAAGAGCTTTCGCACCCACGCCGCTGGCGTTATCCTTGATTTCATCCTAATTGCCCCAGGGCGGCTAAATACGACCTTGAACGCACCCATCGAACCACATCGTTTTATCCTCGAGCCCTTTGAGGCTCGCCGCTTCGCCAATCTGTGCGGGCAGTTCGACGAGCACCTGCGGCTGATCGAACAGCGCCTGGCCATCGAGATCCGCAACCGCGGCAATCAGTTCGAGCTGATCGGCGAACCCAAGCACACCACTTCCGCGGAAAACCTGATTCGCCGCCTGTACCGGGAAACCAAGGGTTCAGAGCTGTCGCCGGATACGGTGCACCTGTTCCTCCAGGAATCGGCCGTCGAGCAACTGGACAACCACGCCCCCGCCGAAGCCTCCGTCGCCCTGCGCACCAAGAAGGGCATGATTCGCCCACGCGGCCTGAATCAGCTGCGCTATGTGAAAGAAATCCTTGGCAACGACATCAACTTCGGCATCGGCCCGGCCGGTACCGGCAAGACCTATCTGGCCGTGGCCTGCGCCGTCGATGCCCTGGAGCGCGAGCAGATCCGCCGCATTCTGCTGGTGCGTCCGGCGGTCGAAGCGGGTGAAAAACTCGGCTTCCTGCCCGGCGACCTGTCGCAGAAGATCGACCCTTACCTGCGCCCGCTCTACGACGCGCTCTATGAAATGCTCGGTTTCGAATACGTGGCCAAGCTGATCGAACGTCAGGTGATCGAAGTCGCGCCGCTGGCCTACATGCGCGGTCGCACGCTGAACAACAGCTTCATCATTCTCGATGAGAGCCAGAACACCACCGTCGAACAGATGAAGATGTTCCTGACCCGGATCGGTTTCGGCTCCACTGCCGTGATTACCGGCGACATCACCCAGGTCGACCTGCCGCGCGGCACCAAATCCGGACTTCATCACGTCATCGAAGTCCTGAAAGATGTGCCGGGCATCAGCTTCACCCACTTCCAGCCCAAAGACGTGGTGCGCCATCCATTGGTGCAACGCATCGTCGAAGCCTACGAGCGCTTCGAGACGCGCTTGGCCGACGAAGCGCCAAAGGACACTCGCCACGATGCTTGAGCTTGACCTGCAAATCGCGACCGAAGCGTCTGCGCCGACCGAAGCCGAGTTCCGCCAATGGTGCGAACTGGCCCTGCGCCAGCGCACAGCCGACTCGGAAATGACCATTCGTCTGGTCGACGAGGAAGAAGGCCGCGAACTGAATCACACCTGGCGGCACAAGGATTACGCGACCAACGTCCTGTCCTTTCCCGCCGAAGTGCCTGACGAGTTTCTCGACATTCCATTGCTGGGCGATCTGGTGATCTGCGTGGCCGTGGTCGAGCGCGAAGCTGCCGAACAGGGCAAGGAACTAAAGGCCCACTGGGCACATCTGGTCATTCACGGCTGCTTGCATCTGCTGGGTTACGACCATATAGATGACGAGGAAGCCGAGGAAATGGAAGCACTGGAACGCGAGTTGCTTGCCGAACTGGGTTATCCCGATCCGTACGCGGACGACGAAACCGAAACATCCCCTACTGTTACGACAAAGGATTCAGAGTAATCGCTATGAGCGAAGATCGATCGAGCAACGGGCAAAAGTCATGGCTGGGTAAACTGACCCAGGCTTTTGCCCACGAGCCGAAGAACCGCCAGGAGCTGCTTGAGCTGCTGCGCGATGCACATCAGAACAAACTGCTGGACAGCGAAGCGCTGGCCATCGTCGAAGGCGCCATCCAGGTGGCTGACCTGCAGGTTCGCGACATCATGGTGCCGCGCTCGCAGATGATCAGCATCAAGGCGACCCAGACACCCCGCGAATTCCTCCCCGCCGTGGTCGACTCGGCCCACTCGCGCTACCCGGTCATCGGCGAAAGCCATGACGACGTGATGGGCGTGCTGCTGGCCAAGGATCTGCTGCCACTGATCCTCAAGGAGAACGGCGACAGCTTCAACATCAAGGACCTGCTGCGCCCGGCCACCTTCGTGCCGGAGTCCAAGCGCCTGAACGTGTTGCTGCGTGAATTCCGCGCCAACCACAACCACATGGCCATCGTCATCGACGAATACGGCGGTGTGGCCGGTCTGGTGACCATCGAAGACGTGCTCGAGCAGATCGTCGGCGACATCGAAGACGAGCACGACGTCGAAGAAGACAGCTACATCAAGCCGCTGCCCAGCGGTGACTTCCTGATCAAGGCCCTGACGCCGATCGAGAACTTCAACGAGTTCTTCGACAGCGAATTCTCCGACGACGAGTTCGACACCGTCGGCGGGCTGGTGATGAGCGCGTTCGGGCACTTGCCAAAACGCAACGAAATCACTGAAATCGGCGCCTATCGTTTCCGCATCCTGAACGCCGACAGCCGTCGGATTCATTTGCTGCGACTGACCCCAATCGCCCGGTAAAAAATCTAAGGATTGAAATGCGCTGGACAACCCGCCCCGGCTGGCCCGGTAACCTGCTGGCCGTGGCGGCCGGTGCAATCACCACCTTCGCTCTGGCACCGTTCGATCTCTGGCCGCTGGCGTTGCTGGCGGTCGGCCTGTTCTATGCCGGCCTGCGCGAGCTGAGCCCGCGACAGGCCCTGGGCCGTGGCTGGTGCTTCGGTTTCGGCCTGTTTGGCGCCGGCACCAGCTGGATCTATTACAGCATCCACCACTTCGGCGGCGCTTCGGTGCTGCTGGCCGGTTTCCTGATGCTGATCTTCACGGCGGCCATTGCCTGGTTCTTCGCCCTTCCCGCCTGGCTGTGGGCGCGCTGGTTGCGGCGTAACGAAGCGCCGGTGGCCGACGCCCTGGCGTTTGCGGCATTGTGGGTCGGCCAGGAAGCTTTCCGTGGCTGGTTCCTCACCGGTTTCCCGTGGCTGTATTCCGGTTACAGCCAGCTCGACGGCCCGCTGGCCGGGCTCGCGCCCGTGGGCGGCATGTGGCTGGTGTCGTTCGTCCTGGCACTGACCGCTGCACTGATCTACAACGCACCGCGCCTGCTGCAAACCCGCCGCAAAGGCTTCATCGCCGCCGGCCTGGTATTGCTGATCGGGCCATGGGCAGCGGGCATTGCACTCAAGGGTCATGCCTGGACCAGCCCGGCCGGCGCGCCGCTGACCGTTGCTGCGATTCAGGGCAACGTCGCGCAAAGCATGAAATGGGACCCGGCCGAGCTCAATGCGCAGCTGGCGCTGTACCGCGACCTGAGTTTCCGCTCCAAACCGGTCGACCTGTTGATCTGGCCGGAAACCGCAGTGCCGGTGCTCAAGGAGTCCGCCGAGGGCTACCTGACCATGATGGGCAACTTCGCCGCCGAGCGTAAATCAGCGCTGATCACTGGCGTGCCGATCCGCGAAGTGGTCCGTCACGAAAAACGCTTCTTCAACGGCATCACCGTGGTCGGCGAAGGCGACGGTACTTATCTGAAACAGAAGCTGGTGCCGTTCGGCGAATACGTACCGTTGCAGGACATCCTGCGCGGGCTGATCGCGTTCTTCGACCTGCCAATGTCCGACTTCGCCCGCGGCCCTGCCGATCAGGCCCTGTTGCAGGCCAAGGGATATCAGATCGCGCCGTTCATCTGCTACGAAGTGGTCTACCCGGAATTCGCCGCGGGCCTGGCGGCACGCAGTGATCTGCTGCTGACGATCAGCAATGACACCTGGTTCGGTACGTCCATCGGCCCGTTGCAGCATCTGCAAATGGCGCAGATGCGTGCGCTTGAAGCCGGACGCTGGATGATTCGCGCGACCAACAACGGCGTGACCGGGTTGATCAATCCGTTCGGCCAGATCACCGAGCGAATTCCGCAGTTCGAACAGGGCGTGCTGTACGGCGAAGTGGTGCCGATGCACAACCTGACGCCGTATCTGCAATGGCGCTCGTGGCCGCTGATCATCCTGTGCGTGGTGCTGTTCGGCTGGGCGCTGATGACCAACCGGATGTCCAAGACACTCTGAAAACCCGCTCACTCCCGCGTCCTGCGCGGGAGTGATCACTCGGCTCTGTCATTCCCTCGGTAGAACAGCGAATAACCGATCTGCCCCACCGCCTCGTTCATCAACTGCCCGCTCTGCCAGATCGACTTGAACTCCGGCAGCCAGCCGCCAAACGGTCGCGCATTGTCCGTGCCGAGGAAACCGACCGGTGCCGGCACCACTTCGAATCCGGCCTGTTGATAACTCCACACCGCTCGCGGCATGTGCCAGGCCTGGGTCACCAGCACGATGCGTTTGACGCCTTCCGGCAACAGCACTTTGGCGCTGAATTCGGCGTTCTCCCACGTGGTGCGGCTCTCCCCTTCCTGCCAGCGCACCGTCACACCGAAATCATCGCGCAACGAGTCGGCCATCAATTTGGCTTCAGTCGGCGGCGTACCGTAATGCAGGCCACCGCTGGTCAGAATCGGCAACCCCGACGCCTTGGCCAGTCGCGCCGCGTAACGTTGGCGCTCCAGTCCAACACCGGTCGGCTGATCTTCGCCCCAGGCCAGATCGCCGCGCTCGCGGCCGGAGCCCAGCACCACAATCGCATCGGCGCGCTGCGCCAGGTTTGCCCATGCTTCCCGGGCCAGCGGCGGCTCACGTTCCAGAGCTTTGGCGCCCCACTGCACGACCACCGGCAGACTCATTAGCAAAAAGCCGCCAAAACCCAGGGCAAAACACAGCCCGGCCAGTCGCGGCCGCGAGCGACGCAGCCACCAGGCCGCCAGCAACAGCAGCAAAAGAAGGCCTGGCGGCAATAGAAGTTGTTTAATGAAATAACGAAAAGGCATCGAGCATCTCCAGAGATGCCCGAAGCCTAAGTGGGTTGATACAGCGCGACAACCAGTAGGGTCGGATCCCGTTGAAAAAGATCCGCTTTTTGACCTGCCATGCGTTTACTTGGCCTGCAGAGTCCGCACTTTGACGGCGTCTCTGCCGGGTGCCTTGTCCTTGAGCCAGATGACCTTGGCCGAATGGGCAGCATCGAGCTGTTTCACTGCTTGTGACAGGTATCCGTGGGTTTCACGCTCACTGCGATCCAGATAGGCCTTGACCAGTTTGAACTCGGCGGGACTCAAGCCACGCAATTCCAGCTCCAGGGGGCGCTCGTCGCGCAGCCTTCCAGCGGTTTTTGCCGCGTCCAGGGCCATCCCAAGACGATCGATCAACCGCTCGTACAACTCGGGTTTGGTAACGTTTTTTTGCTGTGACTCCACCATCCCTCACCTCATTGAAGATAAGACTCACTCCCCAGTTAGAGCTTAGCTTCGCTGCACAAACCGGCTGCGTGCCGCGACCAACGGCCCTCGCCGCAATTTCGGCCGGTCAAACGGCTGCAATCAGGGTTTCCCTAGGCCAAGCGCGGTCATGTATGCTACGGCGCTTCCTGTAACTCCACTTCCAGCTCGTCCGACATGCCCGGGACGTCGCATTGAAGAGGATTAGGCCACCCCTATCCAGTACAAAAGTAGCCATGCACGAACAATATCAGCCCCGTGAAATCGAAGCCGCCGCCCAATCGTTCTGGGACGAGCAAAAGTCCTTTGAAGTCAGTGAACAGCCAGGCAAGGAAACCTACTACTGCCTGTCGATGTTCCCTTACCCCAGCGGCAAGCTACACATGGGGCACGTGCGCAACTACACCATCGGCGACGTGATCTCCCGCTACCAGCGCATGCTCGGCAAGAACGTTCTGCAACCGATGGGTTGGGACGCCTTCGGCATGCCGGCGGAAAACGCCGCGATGAAGAACAACGTGGCCCCGGCCAAGTGGACCTACGAAAACATCGCCTACATGAAATCCCAGCTGCGCAGCCTGGGCCTGGCGGTCGACTGGTCGCGGGAAGTCACCACCTGCAAGCCGGATTACTACCGCTGGGAACAATGGCTGTTCACCCGCCTGTTCGAAAAAGGCGTGATCTACCGCAAGAACGGCACCGTGAACTGGGACCCGATCGACCAGACCGTTCTGGCCAACGAACAGGTGATCGACGGTCGCGGCTGGCGTTCCGGCGCGCTGATCGAAAAGCGCGAAATTCCGATGTACTACTTCAAGATCACCGCCTACGCGGATGAGCTGCTGGAGAGCCTCGACGAACTGACCGGCTGGCCCGAGCAGGTCAAGACCATGCAGCGCAACTGGATCGGCAAGTCGCGCGGGATGGAAGTGCAGTTCCCGTACAACGTTGACTCGATCGGCGAAACCGGCACCCTGAAAGTCTTCACCACCCGTCCGGACACCTTGATGGGCGCGACTTATGTCGCCGTGGCTGCCGAGCACCACCTGGCCGCTCTCGCCGCGAAGAACAACCCTGAGCTGCAAGCGTTCATCGCCGAATGCAAGGGCGGCAGCGTCGCCGAAGCCGACGTCGCCACTCAAGAGAAGAAAGGCCTGCCGACCGGGCTGTTCGTCGAGCACCCGCTGACCGGCGAAAAACTGCCGGTGTGGGTCGCCAACTATGTACTGATGCACTACGGCGACGGCGCGGTCATGGCTGTGCCGGCGCACGACGAGCGCGACTTCGAGTTCGCCCACAAGTACAACCTGCCGGTCAAATCGGTGGTTCGCACCAGCTCCGGTGAAACCAACCCGGCGCCATGGCAAGACGCCTACGGCGAGCACGGCACGCTGATCAACTCCGGCGAGTTCGACGGCCTGGACTTCGCTGGCGCGTTCGACGCCATGGAAGTCGCCCTGATCAAGAAAGAGTTGGGCGCCTCGCGCACCCAGTTCCGCCTGCGCGACTGGGGCATCAGCCGCCAGCGCTACTGGGGCTGCCCGATCCCGATCATCCACTGCGATGCCTGCGGTGACGTGCCGGTGCCGGAAGATCAATTGCCTGTCGTCCTGCCGGAAGACGTGGTGCCGGACGGCGCCGGTTCGCCGCTGGCGCGCATGCCCGAGTTCTACGAGTGCAGCTGCCCGAAATGCGGTCAGCCTGCCAAGCGTGAAACCGACACCATGGACACTTTCGTCGAGTCGTCCTGGTACTACGCCCGTTACGCCTCGCCGCACTTCGAAGGCGGTCTGGTGGAAAGATCCGCGGCCGACCACTGGTTGCCGGTGGATCAGTACATCGGCGGTATCGAACACGCCATTCTTCACCTGCTCTACGCGCGCTTCTTCCACAAGCTGATGCGCGACGAAGGCCTGGTGAGCTCCAACGAGCCGTTCAAGAACCTGCTGACTCAAGGCATGGTGATTGCCGAGACTTACTATCGCCGCGAAGCCAACGGCGCCTACACCTGGTTCAACCCGGCGGACGTCGATCTCGAACGCGACGGCAAGGGCAACGTCACCAGTGCCAGACTGAAAACCGACGGTCTGCCGGTGGAAATCGGCGGCACCGAGAAAATGGCCAAGTCGAAGAACAACGGCGTCGACCCTCAATCGATGATCGACCAGTTCGGCGCGGACACCTGCCGCCTGTTCATGATGTTCGCCTCGCCGCCCGACATGAGCGCCGCGTGGTCCGACTCCGGCGTTGAAGGTTCGCACCGCTTCCTCAAGCGCGTCTGGCGTCTGGCTCAGGCCCACGTCACTCAGGGCCTGCCGGGCAAACTGGACATCGCCGGCCTGAACGACGAGCAGAAAGCCGTTCGTCGCGCGATTCACCAGGCCATCAAGCAGGCCAGCCACGATGTTGGCCAGAACCACAAATTCAACACCGCCATCGCCCAGGTGATGACGCTGATGAACGTGCTGGAAAAAGCAGCACAATCCACCGAACAGGATCGCGCGCTGGTTCAGGAAGGTCTGGAAGCCGTTACGCTGTTGCTGGCTCCGATCACCCCGCACATTTGCCACGAACTGTGGAATCAACTGGGCCACGCCGATCCTGTGATCGACGCCGGCTGGCCAGTGGTGGATGAAAGCGCACTCGTTCAGGACAGCCTGACCCTGGTGATCCAGGTCAACGGCAAGCTGCGTGGCCAGATCGAAATGCCGGCCGCCGCCACCCGTGAAGAAGTCGAAGCGGCAGCCCGTGCCAACGAGAACGTACTGCGTTTCGTTGACGGCCTGACGATTCGCAAAGTGATCGTAGTGCCCGGGAAACTGGTCAATATCGTCGCCAGCTAATTGGATCGGGCGTCAGGTGTGCCTGACGCCCAGTAAAACCTTTCGGGCCACAGAGTCGGCCCACATGGTTTCAAGGGGAGCAACACAATGATCAAACGCAATCTGCTGGTGATGGGCCTCGCCGTCCTGTTGAGCGCCTGCGGTTTCCAGCTGCGTGGTACCGGCACCAACGAACTGTCGATCAAGGAGCTCGATCTGAGCGCCCGCAACGCCTACGGCGAAACCGTGACGCAACTGCGTCAGGTGCTGGAGGCCAGCGGCGTCAAGGTCGTTTCCGGTGCGCCGTACAAGCTTTACCTGTCCGATGAGCAGGAAAGCCAGCGCATCCTCAGCTACGCGGGCGCCGGTCGTACTGGCGAATATCAGGTGAGCACCGTGCTGACCTACGATATCCGCGGCGAAAAGGACCTGTTGCTCAAAAGCGACAAGCTTGAAGTGCAGAAAGTGTTCATCCACGACGGCAACAACCTGGTGGGTTCCGACCAGGAAGCCAACGATGCACGCCGTGAAACCCGCCGCGAGCTGGTACAGCGCATGATGCTGCGTCTGCAACAGCTGACGCCGGCACAGCTGGACGCTCTGCAGCAAACCGCCAATGCCCGTGCCAAGGCAGAGGCCGACGCCCTCGAAGCGGCACAGAAGGCTGAAGCGGAAACCCCGCGTCAGTCGCCGCTCGAACTGCCGCAGCAGTAAGACGTTCGGGGCGCTCAGGCGCCCCGTTCGCCCTCTCTTATGAAGCTCGCTCCCGCCCAACTCGGCAAACACCTGCAAGGCGCTCTTGCGCCGGTCTACATCATCAGCGGCGATGACCCGCTGCTGTGTCAGGAAGCCGCCGACGCCATTCGCTCCGCTGCCCGCCAGCAAGGATTCGATGAACGCCAGGTCTTTGCCGCCGACGCCAATTTCGATTGGGGGACGTTGCTGCAGGCCGGCGCCAGCATGTCGCTGTTCGCCGAAAAACGCCTGCTGGAACTGCGCCTGCCTTCGGGCAAGCCCGGTGACAAGGGCGCTGCCGCACTCATCGAATACTGCTCGCGCCCGGCTGAAGACACGGTGCTGTTGATCAGCCTGCCGAAGCTGGACGGTAGCGCGCAGAAAACCAAGTGGGGCAAGGCGCTGGTCGAAGGTCAGCAGACCCAGTTCGTGCAGATCTGGCCGGTGGACGCCAACCAGCTGCCGAGCTGGATTCGTCAGCGCCTGTCCCAGGCCGGCTTGTCGGCCAGTCAGGACGCGGTCGAACTGATTGCCGCGCGGGTCGAAGGCAACCTGCTCGCCGCTGCGCAAGAGATCGAAAAGCTCAAGCTGATGGCCGAGGGCGGGCAGATCACCATCGAAACCGTACAGGCGGCCGTGGCCGACAGTGCGCGCTTCGACGTGTTCGGCCTGACCGATGCAGTGCTCAACGGCGAACCGGCCCACGCCCTGCGCATGCTCGAAGGGCTGCGCGGTGAAGGGGTCGAGCCGCCGGTGATCCTCTGGGCCTTGGCTCGGGAGTTACGGCTGCTGGCCAATATCTCGTTGCAATACAGCCAGGGCACACCGCTGGACAAATGCTTCAGTCAGGCCAAGCCGCCGGTCTGGGACAAGCGCAAACCGCTGATGAGCAAGGCCTTGCAACGCTACTCGGCGCAACGCTGGGCGCAGTTGCTGCTCGAAGCCCAGCGCATCGATGCGCAGATCAAGGGCCAGGCAGCCGGCTCACCGTGGATGAGCCTGAGCCGACTGGCGTTGCTGATGGCCGGTCAGCGTCTGACCTTGCCTGCCGAATGAAATCCGGGATCGCGCGCTGTGATCCCGTTTTTTTTACCGAGTCCATTTCCTACAGAACATCCCGCCGTCGGTCCTATAGACAGACGCTCTGGATCGGCAGATTATCTGCCGCGCAAAACCTCACTCAATCGAGAGAATCATCATGAGTAAAAAGCCATCGAAACATGGCCACAACAAGGCCAAATCCATCGTCGCCCAACCCCTGTTCCGCAGCCGCCAGGAACGACCAACCAAGGGTAAAGGCAGCTACCGCCGCGAAGCCTTCCAGTCTGACAGCTGGGAGGCTTCTTACTTTCTGGCCGCTTAAAGCGCAGCACCCCTTCCTCATGTTAAGGTCTGCACCTGATTCGTATTCCCTGGACCCGTGCATGCCCCTCAGTCTTTCCCGTCGTTGGCCCTTTCGCCAACTGATCGCTGCCTCCAGCTTCGTATTGCTCGTCGCTTGCGCGGAAAAACCCACCGCCGCTGACGCTCAACCGCTTCAGACCGTCCCCGTTGCCACAGCCCCAGCGGTCATCCCGCCGGTAGTGCCGTCCGGTGACGATCTCGACCTGCAACCGACCCAGACCTTTGCCGAATGGCAGGCTGGTTTCCGCAAGGACGCTCTGGCCGCCGGCATTCGTGCCGACCTGTTCGACCGCGCATTCGCCAATGTCAGCTTCGATGCCAGCGTAATTCGCGCCGACCGCAGCCAGCCGGAATTCGCCCGGCCGGTCTGGGAATACCTGGATGGCGCACTGTCGCCGTTGCGCGTGCGCAAAGGCCAGGCACTGATCAGCCAGTACGCCGACATTCTGCAAAGCATCGAGCAGCGTTATGGCGTCGGTCGCCAGGCGCTGGTGTCGGTGTGGGGGATGGAAAGCAACTTCGGCCAGTTCCAGGGCAGCAAGTCGGTGATCAACTCGCTGGCGACCCTGGCTTATGAAGGTCGCCGTCCGGGCTTTGCCCATGCGCAGCTGATTGCGGCGCTGCAGATCCTGCAACAGGGCGACATCACCCCGGAGAAAATGCTCGGTTCCTGGGCCGGCGCCATGGGCCAGACCCAGTTCATCCCGACCACCTACAACACCCACGCCGTGGATTTCGACGGTGACGGTCGCCGCGACATCTGGGGCAGCCCGGCTGACGCATTGGCCTCCACCGCGCATTACCTGCAAAGCTCCGGCTGGCAGCGTGGCCAGCCGTGGGGCTTCGAAGTGCAACTGCCGAGCAGTTTCAACTACACCCTGGCCGATGGCGCGATTCGCAAGAGCGTCGCTGAATGGCGGCAACTGGGCGTGATCCTGCCGAACGGCGGCCAGGTGCCGGCCGGCTCCGAGCAACTGTCCGCCGCCCTGCTGCTGCCGGCTGGCTACCGTGGCCCGGCGTTCCTGATCCTCGATAACTTCCGGGCGATCCTCAAGTACAACAACTCGTCGTCCTACGCACTGGCCGTCAGCCTGTTGTCCGAGCGCTTCAACGGCGCCGGCCTCATCAATGGCACCTGGCCAAAAGACGACCTGCCGTTGAGCCGCACCGAGCGGATCGAACTGCAAAACCTGTTGACCGCGCGCAACTACGACGCAGGCACCGCCGACGGGATCATCGGTGCCAATACGCGCAAGGCGATTCGCGCTGCGCAGCAGTCATTTGGCTGGCCGGCGGATGGTTATCCGACGCACAAGCTGCTGGAAAGCCTGCGCAACCAGTAAAAACAAAAAGACCGCCGCCTCTTCAGGCGGCGGTCTTTTTTTGCGGCTCGATCAGCGAATCACCACATCCTGTTCCAGCATCAACTCCTTCTTCCCTGCGTCCAGTCGAACCAGCGCCCCCAACGGCAGCGTCAGGTTCGGATTACAGTGCCCGCTACGCCATCCTGACAGCACCGGAATCCGCAGCGGTTCGAAGGTCTGCTTGAGCAAGCGATTCAGCGCATCGACATCCACCCCCGCAATATCCCCGACCAACACGCCGCGCAATCTGGCCAACTTGCCCGCCAGACGCATCTGGGTCAGCAAGCGGTCGATCCGGTACAGCGGCTCGTTGATGTCCTCGATGAGCAGAATCACCCCTTCGACATCGATTTCGTAAGGCGTGCCAAGAGTCGAGGCGATCATTGCCAGATTACCGCCCTGCAAACGCCCGTGGGCAATGCCGGGCTCCACGGTGGTCAACGGATAAGCCGCTGGATGACTCAGTACACTGCCGGCCTTCAACTGACCGCGCAGCATGGCGAAGAACGAGGTCACCGTCGGCGGTTCCTTGTCCCCCAGCAGATCGGCATTCAACAACGGCCCATGAAAGGTCACGAACCCGGCGTAGCGACTGATGGCCAGGTGCAGTGCGGTGATGTCGCTGTAACCGACGAAGGGCTTGGCATGACGGCTCAGCAGGTCGTAATCGATCCGATCCAGCAACCTTGGCGTGCCGTAACCACCGCGCAGGCAAATGATCGCATCGACCTCTTCGTCAGCGAACGCCGCGTGCAGATCGTTGAGCCGCACCTCGTCGCTGCCGGCCAGATAACCGTCCTTTTCATAGACGCCCGGGAACACCCGTAAGCCGTAACCCCGGGCGCGCATCCACTGAACGGCCTTTTCGGTATCCAGCGTGCCGGGGCCGGCGGGCGCAATGACGCCGATCAGCCCTTCCGACGGCAGTGCGGGCACAGACTTGTGCGGAAAAAGGGTGTGGGTCGGTCGAACGGTCATCCATGGATCTCCCTGTGTGAAGTCATGCTCACACAGTAGTCAGGAACGGCGACAAACAGAAGAGGCTCGGCTGCGCCGCAGATTGCAGGAAAAGTCAGTAACGCGTGTAGGCCGGGCAAAAAAATGCCCGCCGGGCGATAAACCCCGGCGGGCATTCTTTCATTCAGCGCTTAATCAGGAACCGAGCAGCTCGGCCTTGACCAGTTTCGCTTGCTCGTCAGCGTGGTACGAAGAACGCACCAACGGGCCGGACGCGACGTTCTTGAAGCCCATCTTGTAACCTTCCTCGGCGAACCAGGCGAAGGTGTCCGGGTGCACGAAACGCTGCACCGGCAAGTGGCTGCGGGACGGTTGCAGATACTGGCCCAGGGTCAGCATGTCGATGTCGTGTTCGCGCATGCGCTTCATGACTTCGATGACTTCGTCGTCGGTCTCGCCCAAGCCGAGCATCAGGCCGGATTTGGTCGGGATGTGCGGCATCATCTGCTTGAAGCGTTGCAGCAGGGTCAGCGACCACTGGTAGTCCGAACCCGGACGCGCAGCCTTGTACAGGCGCGGTACGGTTTCCAGGTTGTGGTTGAACACATCCGGCGGCTCGGCGGCGGTGATTTCCAGGGCGATGTCCATGCGGCCACGGTAGTCCGGAACCAGGGTCTCAAGCTGTACGTTCGGTGACAGTTTGCGGATTTCGCGGATGCAGTCGGCAAAGTGCTGGGCACCGCCGTCACGCAGGTCATCACGGTCAACCGAGGTGATCACCACGTACTTGAGTTTCAGGTCGGCGATGGCGATGGCCAGGCTTTCCGGCTCGTTGACGTCCAGTGGCTTCGGACGGCCGTGGCCAACGTCACAGAACGGGCAGCGACGGGTGCAGATGTCACCCATGATCATGAAGGTCGCGGTGCCGCCGGAGAAGCACTCGCCCAGGTTCGGGCAGGAGGCCTCTTCGCAGACGCTGTGCAGCTTGTGTTTGCGCAGCAGGCTCTTGATGCGGTCGACTTCCGGCGAAACCGGGATGCGCACGCGGATCCAGTCGGGTTTCTTCGGCAGTTCGGTGGTCGGAATGATCTTCACCGGGATGCGTGCAACCTTCTCGGCGCCGCGCAGCTTGACGCCGGCTTCAACCTTGGGACGCGGGGCCGGGCGCTCGGTCACGTCGAGCGTCGGGATCATGGTTTGCACTGCATCAGTAGTCATATCAGTCGATTCCGCCCGTCAGGGTCGTCTGCTCAGCATAGTCGAGGTGTTTGACGAGCTGCGCGCGCAGCCGGGCACTTACCTCGGCAAATTCAATCGATCCTGCGTGCTCGCTCAGCTGGGTCATCGCCAGCCCGGCATAGCCGCAGGGATTAATCCGTCGAAACGGTTCCAGGTTCATGTCCACGTTCAGGGCCAGGCCATGAAAGGAACAACCGTGGCGAATCCGCAAACCCAGAGAAGCGATCTTCGCTCCGTCGACGTAGACGCCGGGAGCATCCGGCTTGGCCACGGCGGTCACGCCGTAGCTGGCCAGCAGTTCGATCAGGCAGCGCTCCATGCGGCTGACCAGATCGCGCACGCCGAAACCGAGTCGGCGCACATCCAGCAGCAGATAGGCTACCAACTGGCCTGGTCCATGGTAGGTCACCTGACCGCCGCGGTCGACCTGCACCACCGGAATGTCTCCCGGCAGCAACAGGTGCTCGGCCTTGCCGGCCTGACCCTGGGTGAACACCGGCGGGTGTTCCACCAGCCAGATTTCGTCCGGGGCCGTGGTGCCACGCTCGTTGGTAAAACGCTGCATGGCCTGCCAGACCGGCTCGTAAGCCATCTGGCCAAGCTCGCGAAAGCCCAGCGTGCCGGGCATCACAGCACCATGTGCACGAAACCGGTAGCCCGCAGTTCGCTGTTGATGTTGTACAGCTGATCCTGATCGGTCGCGACGATGTGCAACTGGATGGTGGTGTACTTGCCGTTGCTGCTTTGACGCTCGTCGACACGCTCATCGTTGATCCTGGCGTGTTTCTTGACGATGTCGATGATCTTGTCTTTGTTGCCGACGCCCGTATCGCTGATCACCTTAACCGGATAATCAACCTGGGGAAATTCGATCTTTGGCGCCTTTACTTCGGTATCGGTCATGGCGTAACGGCCTCGTAAGCGTAAGCCCGGTAACGAACAAGGCCCCGCTCCGGATCGGAACGGGGCCATGCAGGTCAACTCAAATCAGTTGAACAAGCCGTAGAAGAATAGACGGATGCTATCCCACATGCGGCGGAAGATACCACCCTCCTCGACAGCGTCCAGGGCGATCAGGTCGGCGCTGTGCACCACCTTGTCGTCCAGTTTCACTTCGACTTTACCGATCACGTCGCCCTTGGCGATTGGCGCGGTCAGTTGCGGGTTCATGGTCATGCTGGCAGCGAGCTTCTTCAGCTGGCCTTTCGGCAGGGTCATGGTCAGGTCCTGAGCCAGACCGGCCTTGACCTGGCTGGTAGTGCCTTTCCACACCGGGGCCTGAGCCAGTTCGGTGCCCTTCTGGTAGAAGGTCTGGGTTTCGAAGAAGCGGAAACCGTAGGTCAGCAGCTTCTGGGTCTCGGCGGCACGAGCCACTTCACTGTTGGTGCCGAACACCACGGCGATCAGGCGCATGCCGTCACGTACGGCCGAGGACACCATGCAGTAGCCGGCTTCGTCGGTGTGACCTGTTTTCAGACCGTCGACGGTCTTGTCGCGCCACAGCAGCAGGTTGCGGTTAGGCTGTTTGATGCCGTTCCAGAAGAATTCTTTCTGCGAGTAGATCGCGTAGTGAGCCGGGTCTTCGTGGATGATCGCGCGCGCCAGGATCGCCATGTCGTGAGCCGACGAGTAGTGCTCGGGGTTCGGCAGACCGGTCGGGTTCATGAAGTGGGTATTGGTCATGCCCAGATCGGCGACGGTCTTGTTCATCAGGTCGGCGAAGGCGTCTTCGCTGCCGGCGATGTGTTCAGCCACCGCGACGCTGGCGTCGTTGCCGGACTGGATGATGATGCCGTGCAGCAGGTCGCTGACAGTGACCTGCGAGCCGACCTTGATGAACATCCGCGAACCGCCGGTGCGCCAGGCGTTTTCGCTGACGGTCACCGGGTCGTTTTCACCGATCTGGCCGCGACGGATTTCCAGCGTGGCGATGTACGCGGTCATCAGTTTGGTCAGGCTGGCCGGCGGCAGACGCTGGTCACCGTTGTTCTCCACCAGCACGTTGCCGCTGTTGGCATCCATGAGCACGTAGGATTTGGCGGCCAGTTGTGGTGGCGACGGCATCATCTCGGCCGCGAAGGCGGCTGGCGAGAGGAGCAGCGGGACTAGCAGACACAGGCGTTTGGCAAAGGTGGTGATGTTCATCCGTCTCTCGAAATCGCTAATGGAAACTGTCCTAGCGGACAAAATTTAATCAGATGTCTTTCAGGCTTTGCCCGAAACCTGCCTGCGCGACGATCATGCTGCGTTAAAAACAGATTCGGAATGCTCATGTAGGTCCCCTACACTCCGCTTCCTCACCTGTTTTTGCCTTGCCTGATCGCCGCTCGGCGAGCTTTCGAGCAAACCCTACGAGCATCGCGTGTTCAGTTGCTCACTCCAGTCACCCTTGCCGGGCTTTTGTTCTTCGACGAGCCAACAACCTGGTTCACCCCCCAATCGCTGGTGAACCGTCAATCAAGTCCTACGTTTACTCAGTGACCACACTTGGCGAACCGAGGTTGGCCAGGCGCACGCTGTTCTGTACCTGGGCAATTTCACCCGGCGAACCGATCGGTCCCAGGCGAACCCGGTGCAGGGTCTGCTGATTGCGCACGATCGAGCTGATGAACACCGGAGCGCTCACCATCCCGCTGAGCTTCGACCTCAGGAGTTCTGCAGCGTCCGGGTTGGCGAACGCGCCCACCTGCAGATACTGGCCAGACGCTGGTGCAGAAGCGTTTTTTTTTGCATCGAGCTGGACTGGCACGACGGCCGCGGCGTGCTGCTGCGGCGGCGGAGTCCATTGCTCGACGGTGCCGGCCGAGGCCGTGATCACCGGGGCGCTATTCTGCGCGACTTGCGGCTCGTTGAGCATCAAAGGCGCCGGACGGCCCTTCGCGGCCCACCATTGCTGGGGGTCGATGCCTTCGACCTTGACCCGCGCGGTGCCGATTTCGGCATAACCGAGTTTCTTGGCGGCGGCGTAGGACAGGTCAATGATCCGGTCCGAGTAGAACGGCCCGCGGTCATTGACCCGCAGGATCACGCTCTTGTTGTTGTCCAGGTTGGTCACCCGAACATAACTCGGCAGCGGTAATGTCTTGTGGGCGGCACTCATGCCGTACAGGTCGTAGACCTCGCCGTTGGCGGTGTTCTGACCGTGGAACTTGGTGCCGTACCAGGACGCAGTGCCGGAGGCCACGTAAGTCTTGGATTCCTGCAACGGGAAGTAGGTCTTGCCCAGCACGGTGTACGGGTTGGCCTTGTACGGGCCGGTGTGCAGGGTCGGCGTGGCGTCCGGGATACGCGACACATCGACATCCCACCACGGCGCGCCATCCTTGTGGGCCCGGTTGATGTCCAGGCCCGGCTGCGAACGTACGGCGGTGGTCGGCTTCTGGCTCGGCGAACGGCTGGTCGAGCAACTGGCGACCAGCACCACCAACGCAGCGAAAGCCACCAGCTTCAGGGGTTTATTGATAGGCAATGCCCGCATTACTTGACGCCCCGTGCTTGTACCAGCTGTTCAGACAGTTGATGTACGGCCATGGCGTACATCACGCTGCGGTTATAACGCGTGATCGCGTAGAAATTCTTCAAGCCCATCCAGTATTCCGGGCCGTTGTCGCCTTCCAGGCGGAATGCGGTGACCGGCATGTCATCGCGCAGCGCATCATGACTCGACCAGCCCAGCGCTCGCAACTCCCCGACGGTTTTCGTCGGTTCGATGCCAGTGGTCAGGCCTTCATCCACCTGCTCGCCACGGACATCCGCGCGGCTGACTACCGGCTCACCGGCGACCCAGCCGTGACGCTTGAAATAGCTGGCGACGCTGCCGATCGCATCATCCGGGTTGTTCCAGATATTGATGTGGCCGTCGCCGTCGAAATCCACCGCGTAGGCGCGAAAGCTGCTCGGCATGAACTGCGGCAAACCCATCGCCCCGGCATAGGAACCCTTGAGGGTCAGCGGGTCGACCTGCTCTTCCCGGGCCAGCAGCAGGAACTCACGCAGCTCCTTGCGGAAAAATTCGGCACGGGGAGGATAGTCGAAACCCAGCGTGGACAAAGCATCGATCACCCGGTAATTGCCGGTATTACGTCCGAAAAAGGTCTCAACGCCGATGATCGACACGATCACCTGGGCCGGAACGCCGTATTCCTGCTCGGCGCGGGCCAGGGTGGCCTCGTGCTGGCGCCAGAAGTCCACACCGCGGGCGATGCGCGCGTCGGTGATGAACATCGGCCGGTATTCTTTCCACTGCTTGACCCGTTCGGCCGGTTTGGAAATGGCGTCGAGAATCGCCTGTTTGCGCTGGGCCTCGCGGAACACAGCCATCAGCTGTTCGCCGGCAAAACCGTAGTCGCGGGTCATTTCACCGACGAATTCGGCCACCTGGGGCGAGCCTTCGTAATCGCCGGCCAACGCTTCCTGCGCGCTGCCAAGGATGCCTACCAGGCCGAGCCACGGTGCGTATCGTGTCGCCCAGTCACGCATTACTTGCATTGAACTCTTCACCTTATTCAAACCTGTGCGATCCACTTGCGATGGGTATGGATCGACATCAAAACCCCAAACGCTGACAGCAGCGTCACCAGCGAAGTTCCGCCGTAGCTAATGAACGGCAACGGCACCCCCACCACCGGCAACAGGCCACTGACCATACCGATGTTGACGAAAACGTAAACAAAAAACGTCATGGTCAGAGCGCCGGCCAGCAATTTGCCGAACAGCGTCTGCGCCTGGGCGGTAATCACCAGGCCGCGACCGATCAGCAACAGATAGATCAGCAACAGCGCGCAAATGCCCACCAGGCCGAATTCTTCGCCGAGTACCGCGATGATGAAGTCGGTGTGGCTTTCCGGCAGGAAGTCCAGGTGCGACTGGGTGCCCAGCAGCCAGCCCTTGCCGAACACGCCGCCGGAACCGATGGCGGCTTTCGACTGAATGATGTTCCAGCCGGTACCCAGCGGATCGCTTTCCGGGTCGAGGAACGTCAGGATCCGCTGCTTCTGGTAGTCGTGCATGATGAAGAACCACATCGCAACCGACACCGGAATCGCCGCCGCCAGTACGCTGAGAATCCAGCGCCAGCGCAGCCCGCCCATGAACAAGACGAAGGCGCCACCGGCCAGAATCAGCAGCGAAGTGCCCAGATCCGGCTGACGCACGATCAGGGCGAACGGCACGCCGATCAGCAGCAGACTGATGCCGACGTGCTTGAGCTGCGGCGGCAGCGTGCGCTTGGACAGGTACCAGGCGATGGTCGCCGGCATCAGGATCTTCATGAATTCCGAGGGCTGGAAGCGGATCACCCCGGGGATGTTGATCCAGCGGGTCGCGCCCATGGCGTTGTGGCCCATGATGTCCACCACCATCAGCAGTACCACCCCGATCACGTAGCCGAGCGGCACCCAGCGCGCCATGAACCTTGGCTCGAACTGGGCGATGACGATCATCGACACCAGGCCGATACCGAACGACGTGGCCTGTTTGGCCAACAGGTCCCAGCTCTTGCCGCTGGCCGAATACAGTACGAACAGGCTGCCGGCGGCCAGGATCAACAACAGCACCAGCAACGGGCCGTCGATATGCAAACGTTGCAGCAGCGTCGCCCGGCGACGCATCACATCCTCGCTGGAGAGCATGCGATCGAAATTATTCATCACGGGCCGTAGCCTCCGCACTGATAGGGCTGGCGTATTCGGCCTTCAACCGTCCGTCCTGATCCAGCAGCCAGGCATCCATGACCTGGCGCACCACCGGTGCCGCGACGCCGGAACCGGACTCACCGTTCTCGACCATCACTGACACCACGATTTTCGGGTCATCCGCCGGCGCGAAACCCACGAACAGGGCATGGTCACGGTGGCGCTCCTGAACCTTGGAGCGGTCGTACTTCTCGCCTTGCTTGATCGCCACGACCTGTGCCGTACCCGACTTGCCGGCGATCCGGTATTGCGCGCCGATCGAGGCCTTGCGCGCGGTGCCACGGGCACCGTGCATCACCTGCTGCATGCCGTGGTTGACCTTGTTCCAGTCCGACGGATCGCGAAGGATGATGTCCGGCATCGGATTTTCATCCTTGGGCTTCTCGCCTTCGATGGTCCTGGCGAGGTGCGGGCGGTTCCACACACCCTTGTTGGCCACCAGCGCCGTGGCCTGGGCCAGTTGCAGCGGGGTCGATTGCATGTAGCCCTGGCCGATCCCGAGAATCAGGGTTTCGCCGGGGAACCACGCCTGACGCCGGGTCGCGCGTTTCCACTCGCGGGACGGCATCAGGCCGGGGGACTCTTCGAACATGTCCAGCGAGACCTTCTGGCCGATGCCGAACTTGTTCATATAGGCCGACAACCGATCGATGCCCAGCTTGTGCGCCAGATCATAGAAGTAGGTGTCGTTGGACCGCATGATCGCCGTATCGAGGTCGACGAAGCCGTCCCCGGTGCGGTTCCAGTTGCGGTACTTGTGATCGTAGTTGGGCAGCATGTAGTAACCGGGGTCGAACACCCGGCTCGACGCCGTCACCACGCCCGCATCGAGACCGGCAATCGCCACCGCCGGCTTGATCGTCGAGCCCGGCGGGTACAGACCGCGCAATACACGGTTGAACAGCGGCCGGTCGATCGAATCGCGCAGCTCGGCGTAAGCCTTGAAGCTGATGCCGGTGACGAACAGGTTCGGGTCGAAGCTCGGCTGGCTGACCATCGCCAGCACTTCGCCGGTTTTCGGATCGAGCGCCACCACCGCACCACGCCGACCGCCCAGCGCAGCCTCGGCAGCTTCCTGCAATTTGATGTCGAGGCTCAGGACAATGTCCTTGCCCGGCACCGGATCGGTCCGTTTGAGCACGCGCAGGACGCGGCCACGGGCGTTGGTCTCGACCTCTTCGTAACCCACCTGGCCGTGCAGCTCGGCTTCGTAAAAGCGCTCGATGCCGGTCTTGCCGATGTGGTGGGTGCCGCTGTAGTTGACCGGATCGAGGGTCTTCAGCTCTTTCTCGTTGATCCGCCCCATGTAACCCACCGAGTGCGCGAAATGCGCGCCCTGCGGGTAGTGACGCACCAACTGCGCGACCACCTCGACGCCCGGCAGACGGAACTGGTTCACCGCGATCCGGGCGATCTGCTCTTCGGTCAGTTCGAACAGGATCGGCACCGGCTCGAACGGCCGGCGGCCCTGGCGCATGCGTTTCTCGAAGATCACCCGGTCTTCAGGCGTCAGCTGCAAGACCTCGACGATCACGTCGAGCACCTGCTGCCAGTCGCCGGAGCGCTCGCGGGTCATGCTCAGGCTGAAGCTCGGACGGTTGTCCGCCACCACCACGCCGTTGCGGTCGAAAATCAGGCCACGGGTCGGCGGGATCGGCTGAACGTGAACCCGGTTGTTTTCCGACAGGGTCGAGTGATATTCGTACTGAATCACCTGCAGGTAATACAGGCGCGCAATCAGCACGCAGATCAGCGCCACCACCGCAATTGCGCCGAACACGACGCGACCACGCACCAGACGGGCGTCTTTTTCGTGGTCCTTGATGCGGATCGGCTGAGACATGAGGGCGGATTACTTGTGGTAAGGGTGGCCGGACAGCACGGTCCAGGCACGATACAACTGCTCGCCGATGAGGATGCGCACCAGCGGGTGCGGCAGCGTCAGCGGCGACAACGACCAGCGCTGATCCGCGCGGGCACAGACTTCCGGTGCCAACCCTTCCGGGCCACCGACCATGAAATTGACCGTGCGCGAGTCCAGGCGCCAGCGATCGAGTTCGACCGCCAGTTGCTCGGTGCTCCACGGCTTGCCATGAACCTCGAGGGTGACGATCCGCTCGTTCTGCCCGACCTTGGCCAGCATGGCTTCGCCTTCCTGACGGATGAAGCGGGCCACGTCGGCGTTCTTGCCACGGGTATTGAGCGGAATTTCCACCAGTTCCAGCGCCAGCTCGGATGGAAGACGCTTGGCATACTCATGCCAGCCTTCTTCCACCCACTTGGGCATGCGTGAACCGACGGCGATCAGTCGCAGTCGCACAGCAATCCCTTACAGCTGGTCTTTGTTGAGCTTGGTGAAATGCTCGTGGGTGTTTTCCGGGCTGTGGTGCTTGGCGTCCGCCGCACGGCTCTGCTCGGCACCGGCCCACAGGCGTTCCAGGTCGTAGAACTGACGTGCCGAGGCAGTCATCATGTGCACGATCACCAGGTCCAGGTCCAGCAGCACCCAGTCGCTGTCGCCCTTGCCTTCTTCGCCCAGCGGCCTGGCGCCCTGCTTTTTCACTTCTTCGCGAACCTTGTCCAGCATCGCGTTGATCTGGCGGTTGGAGGTACCGGTGGCGATGATCATGTAGTCGGTGATGCTCTGCTTGTCGCGCACATCAATGATCTGGATGTCCTGGGCCTTGACGTCTTCCAGGGCTGCAACGGCCACCTTGACCAGCTCGTCGCCCTTCAGCGGTTCGTTGGTGTTGACCGGTTCTGGCAGCGGGGCGCTCTTGAATGTGCCTTTGCGCTTTACTTTGGTTTGGTCTTTGTCAGTCATATAAAACTCGTTTTGCTCATATTTTCGGCGGCTTGGCGACACGTGGATTCGTATCAGTGAAGCACGCCTTGTTCAGTTCGACGCACGGTACAGACCGTGCGCATCGATGTAGGCCAGGACCGCGTCGGGCACCAGGAAACGTACCGACTTACCGCTGGCCAGCAGTTGACGGATCTGGGTGGCGGAAACCGCGAGCGGTGTCTGCCAGACGAATGCAATCTGTCCGCTCGGCCCCTTCAGGGCCAGCGGGTCGCTCACCGAACGCGCTGCCAGCAGGTTGCGCAAGGCATCCGGCGGTTCGCTGTCGGCGTCCGGGCGCTGTAGCACCAGGATGTGGCAATGCTGGAGCAACTCTTCCCAGCGGTGCCAAGTGGGCAGGCCGCAAAACGCGTCCCAGCCCAGAAGCAGAAAAACCTGGGTCTCGGCGGCCATTTCGGCACGCAGCGACTCCAGGGTATCGATGGTCCAGGACGGTTTGTCCCGCTGCAATTCGCGGGCGTCCACCACCAGCGGCGGCACACCGGCCACCGCACATTCAACCATTGCCAGCCGATCCTGCGCCGACACCTGCGGCGTATCGCGGTGCGGCGGCCGCGCGCTGGGCATCATGCGCAGCTCATCGAGCCCCAGCGCTTCGGCGACTTCCAGCGCGCCACGCAAATGGCCGACGTGCACCGGGTCGAACGTCCCGCCCAGTACGCCAATGCGCCGGGGACGGGACCTCTTGCCGGGTTTCGGCGCTTTCAGGTCGAGGTCGGACAAGTCAGACCGTCGCCTGGCCGCGCAACTGGCCATCACCGACCACTATGTACTTCTCGCAGGTCAGTCCTTCCAGGCCCACCGGGCCACGGGCGTGCAGCTTATCAGTAGAAATGCCGATCTCGGCACCCAATCCGTATTCGAATCCGTCGGCGAAGCAGGTCGGGGTGTTGATCATCACCGACGCCGAGTCGACCTGAGCCACGAACTGGCGGGTGTCGGCGAGGTTTTCGCTGACGATCGAGTCGGTGTGGTGGGAGCCGAAATGGTTGATGTGTTCGATGGCCTGATCCAGACCATCCACCACGCGGATCGACAGGATCGGCGCCAGGTACTCGGTGCTCCAGTCTTCTTCGGTCGCCGCTACGGCTTCGATGATCGCCCGGGTGCGTTCACACCCCCGCAGCTCGACGCCCTTTTCGCGGAACTGTTTGGCCATCGACGGCAGGAAATCCTTCGCAACACGTTGATCGACCAGCAAGGTCTCCATCGCACCGCAGATGCCATAGCGATAGGTCTTGGCATTGAAGGCGATGCGCTGGGCTTTCGCCAGGTCGGCATGTTCGCTGACATAGACGTGGCAGATGCCGTCCAGATGCTTGATGACCGGCACCCGGGCGTCACGGCTGATGCGCTCGATCAGGCCACGGCCACCGCGCGGTACGATCACGTCGACGTATTCGGGCATGGTGATCAGCGCGCCAACGGCGGCGCGGTCGGTGGTTTCCACCACTTGCACCACGGCGGCCGGCAGTTCGGCTTCGGCCAGACCGCGCTGGATGCAAGCGGCAATCGCGCGGTTGGAATGAATCGCTTCGGAACCGCCGCGCAGGATCGTCGCGTTGCCGGACTTCAGGCACAGACTGGCGGCATCAATGGTCACGTTGGGACGGGATTCGTAGATGATCCCGATCACGCCCAGCGGGACACGCATCTTGCCGACCTGAATGCCCGACGGACGGAAGCTCATGTCACGGATCGCACCGACCGGATCCGGCAGTGCTGCGACCTGACGCAGACCGACGATCATGCCGTCGATGCGTGCCGGGGTCAGCTCCAGACGTTCCAGCAATGCCGGTTCCAGACCGTTGGCGCGACCGGCGGCCAGATCCTGTTCATTGGCTGCCGCAAGCTCGGCGCGGGCGGCATCCAGGGCATTGGCGGCAGCCAGCAGGGCGCGGTTTTTCTGCGCGGTGCTGGCACGGCCGATGACGCGGGAAGCTTCGCGGGCGGCGCGACCCAATCGGGTCATGTAGTCAAGAACGGACTCAGTCATGGTCTGCTGGGGTCTTGGCAAAGAGGAAAGCGGCAGATTATAGCTGTCGCGTCCCGGGACTAACAGCGGTGACGGGCGGATGGTCGAAATGGACGGCGATTTGCCGACGTTCAGCCGGGATTAAGCCTTGAATTGTTATCATCACGACCTCCTCCGCCTGGATAAACACTGTTTGCCATGTCCAACCTGACCGTTCGCGCCACCTCCGCGCGCCAGCCTGTCGGCCTTGCGGACGCCTTTTTTGACCGTGACGCCCAGACGCTGGCCAAGGATCTGCTCGGCAAAGTCATTCGCCATCGGGTCGGTGACTTGTGGCTCAGTGCCCGAATCATCGAAACCGAGGCCTATTACCGCGAGGAAAAAGGCAGCCACGCGTCCCTCGGCTACACAGAAAAGCGTAAGGCTTTGTTTCTGGACGGCGGCCACATCTATATGTACTACGCCCGTGGCGGCGATTCGCTGAACTTCAGTGCGCAGGGTCCGGGCAATGCGGTGCTGATCAAATCGGCCTATCCGTGGGTCGACGAGATCAGCGGCCCGGCCAGCTTGGCGCAGATGCTGTTGAACAACCCCGACGCCCAAGGCCGACCGCGCCCGTCGCAGAAACTGTGTGCCGGGCAGACGCTGCTGTGCAAGGCGCTGGGGCTGAAAGTGCCGGTGTGGGATGCCAAGCGCTTCGACCACGAAATCCTGCTGGTGGAAGACACCGGCCCCGCGCCGACCCACGTGATTCAGACCACCCGCCTGGGCATTCCCCATGGCCGCGACGAACACTTGATGTATCGCTTCGTCGATGCGGCTTACGCCCAGTGGTGCACGCGGAACCCGCTGCGCCGGGGTCAGGTCGAAGGTCGCGATTATTTTCTGCTGTGAATGCACACCCTTCGGCTCGCCGATCAGGGACATCAATGAAATGGAGTGGTTTGTATGGGCCCATGGCTCGATAGCGTGACCGGGTGGCTGGCCGCCAATCCGCAGTGGCTGGCCGCCGCTGTGTTTGTCGTGGCCTGCGTGGAATGCCTGGCGATAGCCGGCTTGATTGTGCCCGGCACGGTGCTGCTGTTTGCCGTGGCGGTGCTGGCCGGCAGCGGAGCGCTGTCGTTGAGTGAAACTCTGTTGCTGGGTTTCCTTGGCGGGATTCTCGGTGACGTGATTTCGTATTTCCTCGGCCGCCACTTCCACCAGAACATCCGGCGCTTGCCGGGGTTGCGCCATCACCCGGAGTGGATGGCCGGCGCGGAAACCTACTTCCAACGCTACGGCATCGCCAGCCTGCTGGTCGGCCGTTTCATCGGCCCGCTGCGACCGATGCTGCCGATGGTCGCGGGTATGTGCGACATGCCCTTCCCGCGCTTCGCCGCCGTGAGTCTGCTGGCGGCGGCCGGCTGGAGCCTCGCCTATCTGCTGCCGGGCTGGGCCACCGGGGCGGCGATTCGCCTGCCCTTGCCGGAAGGCTTCTGGCTGCAGGCCGGGATCGTCGCCGGCAGCATCGCCGTGATGGTCGGTCTGAGCGCCAACAGCAGCCTGCGCCGTCATCGCCGGGCGACCATCTGGATCAGCAGCATGAGCCTGTTGATCCTGATCGGCCTGTTCATCGGTTTTCCATACCTGACCGCGCTCGATCAGGGCGTCATGACCCTGGTGCAGGAGCACCGCAGGCCGGCGCTGGATGAAGTGGCAGTGGTTTTCACCCTGATCGGTGAGTTCCGCAACATGCTGTTGTTCAGCGCCCTGCTGACAGCGCTACTGTTGCTGTGTCGTCAGTGGCGCCACGCGATCTTCGTCGGCGGCACCCTGCTCGTCACGGCATTGGCCAACACCGGGACCAAACTGTTTTTCGCCCGGGTACGCCCGGAAGTGCTGACTGACCCACTCACCAGTTACAGCATGCCCAGCGGCCATGCATCCGGATCGTTCGCGCTGTTCCTGACCCTGGCCGTACTCGCCGGACGCGGGCAACCGCCACGGCTGCGACTGACCTGGCTGCTGGTCGGCTGCATTCCTGCACTGGCAATTGCCCTGTCACGGGTATATCTGGGCGCGCACTGGCCAACGGATGTCCTGGCCGGCGCCATGCTCGCCGCCTGTGTCTGCGCAGCGGGCCTGTGGCTCAGTCAACGTCATGCACCTCTTGGTGCAATGCCGCAGAAAGTCTGGTGGCTGGTATTGCCAGCTCTGGTCGCTCTATTTGGCTTCTTCGTATTGCGACACCTGCCACACACCCTGCTTCGATACGCCTATTGAGCCGCATCCGCCGCTTGCGGATTCCCCTTCGGGGCGAATCCGCAAGCGGCGATCAGTCCTGTTTCTGAACTGAAACGCTGCTGTTTCGACAAATACGTCACCGCCAAGCTTGCTCCAAGTAAAAAAGACAACATTCGTCATCGCGATAAACCGACAACCATAAATATAATTAGCAAAACATTAAGCCTGGCCAAAAATTTATTGCATGACAGATTGAATACTCATTACCTCATGGAAGAGTATTGATCTTGTCTATCCCGTTCGAAAAAACTTCGGAAACTTATCCTACAGCCGCAATTGTTATTTCCGACCTAAGTAATTCATCAACTAACAATGAGACCGACACTCCCTCTCCGATCGATCGCACACCCAGCCTGCATGAAACAGACAGCCTGTTCGGCCCCCTGCGTATCGGTGAGATGACCGTTACCCGCGAGGAACTGAGAGCCTTGGGCGGACGGCTTAACGGGCAGGTCATCACAGCCGCCAACTCCTATTTCCCCGAGCCCGATCAAACATTCATCGACGCACTGGAGTTCGATCCGGCCGAAGTTGAGCAGCGCATCAAATCAGTCAATACGCAAGAAGGCCAGAAAGTTGCGCCACTGCTGTATGAGATTGTCACGCAACGCTCACCCGATGCCCCAGCGCTGATGCGCGAGATGGCCGCCGGCGATTCCGCGCCAGCGATGAACAAGATCAACAGTCTGCTGAAAGCTACACAACGTCTGGACATTCGCAGAGACCCGCTGCCGGATCATTTGCCCAGCTGGGTAGACAAGGCCAAGAGTCGCAGCATGACCAGCATGGGGGTGGGGTTGCAGGCCTACGGACTGTACAGCGCGTATACCGGCGCCATCGACGCTCTCAAGAAAGGCCAAATGGGGGAAGTGCTGATCAATGTCGGCGGCGGCATTGCGGAGATAACCTCGCTGGGATTCGAGTACGCCTTGAGCAGGACAGGCGAGCACATGATCCGGCAGGGATCGATGGCCATCGAACACTTCGGCAAGACCGGCATGGGCAAATGGCTGTGCCGGGGGGCAGGCCTGATCGCCAGTGCGCTGACACTGCCCTTTGACATCTACACCGCGATCAAATCCTTCAACGATGCCGCCAAGGCCCAGGGAAAAGAGGCGCAGGATCTCTACGTGACCGGGGGATTGAGTGTATTCAGCGCCGCGCTCTCCCTCGCGTTGGGTTGCGCGGCACTGGCAGGTTTCCAGGCAGCCGGCCCGGTGGGTATCGCAGCGGCGGCCATCATGATTGTCGGTGCCAGAATCTACGGCGCCGTCCGGGCTGTCGACGACATCGACGATTACATCGAACTGTCCGTGAACGAACGCTGGCGTGCCGGCTGGTTCGCCTTCACCGGGCAGGACCAGGACAAGGCGCTGATGGAGCGATATCTGATCTCGAAAACCACCAGCGACTATGCCAAGGCCTTGAAAACCCAAAGCCTGCGCTGGCTGGACAATGAACTCAAGGACAGTGTCGACGCGATCGTCAATGGCCGATTCGATGTCAGGCTTCAGCCCACTCGTCTCTCACGGTATCAATGGGATGAGGCCAAGGGCGAATTACCCTATGTCACTGAAAACCTGCCAGTCATCGTCGAAACCGATGACCATTACGATGCACGAGCCGGTCTGCCTGACTCGGATGCCATCGTGACCAGCCTGAAGACTGACACTGCCAAAGGGGTGTTCTGGAATCTGGGTGGAGGCAATGACACGGTGCAAGGCGTGCGCGACAAACCGAACTTTTTCAGTTACGGCGCCGGCGACAAATCCCTCACCGGCGGCGACAAGGACGATTCGTTTCTCTTTCAGTCCGCCGGCGACGCACTCTCTCGCGCAGAGGTCCGCGCGAATCATCTGCAAGGGGGAGACGGTACCGACCTGCTTTGGCTTCAAGGCACTCACAGGCATCTGGATCACATCCCGAATCCACCGCTTTACCTCGGTTACGACATCGACATGAAAACCGGAAGGCTCGGGTTGCGTTCAGCAAACCCCGCAATCGAACCGGTATTGCATTCCACGTTCAGTTCCATCGAGAAAGTCGAAACCCTGGCCGGTGCCCGCAACCGGGTCAACGGATCGGATCAGGCCGACGTCATTACCGCCAACGGGCAGGATCAGGTCAATGCCGGTGCAGGGGATGACCACATTTCAGTTCGAGGCCACTTCGTCAGCGTTGACGGCGGTAGCGGTAACGATATCTACCAACTCGACCCTCTGAGTCGCCAGATCCTCGTCACTGAGGATGGTCTGGAGCCGAGCAGGGTCTATCTGGGTGTCACCCTCGAGGCCGTTCAAAGCTGGACCATTCGGACTCATGCCCTGGTCGTCGAATCATTGCGCGACGACCATCCCCGATCTCCGCTGCGCGCCCTCGTGCTCGAAGCGGTTTACCGGACCGTCGATGGCAAGCGCGTATTGAACAACGACAAATGGATATTCATCACGCAGGACGGTTACCACCTGCAACCTCAATGGCCCGCCGAGATTGCGGACCAGAGCGACCGCCCCCTGCGTGTCAACGTCCTCACTGCCGGCCTGGCCAAGCCCTCCCCGGTGCAGCTCAACAGCCCGGTCAACATACCGCCGACCAAAGCGCACTCGTTCTACTTCGTCTCCAGACGCAACTACCACACCGTCCTGAAGGCAGCACCGCAGAGCAATGGCGGGCGCAGTACGCTTTATATCGACTTCGACAGCAAGGACATTGCCGATGTCGAGGCCGTCTATACCGTTACAGTCCGACAGACAAACGCATTTACCGTGCTCGACTACGACGATGTCCACTTCAGGATTGCTTTCGGTGCGGGTGCAGGGCTGCTCTCGGTGCACGGGGCCGTCATCGAAGATACGGGAAAAAAAAGTGACAGCGGCGCGGGGATCCTGACCGCGGGCTGGAAGATGAATCACGCCTTCACCCTGGTCATGCGTGACGGTGTTTCCTATGCCCTCGACTATCCGGCCAATGTCTGCCTGGACGACGCCAGGAACCCGGGCTATCGATCGGTGGCAAGCCGTGCCTCACTGCGAGAGCGTGCCGGTACCTACCTGTTCGTCAAACCCTCTGTCGAAAAGCGAACCCTGAGGAATACCCCGCAACGCATCGATTTCAAAGCCATCGATCACAACACGAGCTACTGGCTGGAAGGACGATCCTCGACCTATGCGCTCTACCCGTCCAGCAACCTGTCCATTCGCCTGTCCACCGCCGAAGCGGACGCGAACCTGCGGGGTTCATCGACCTGGCACATTCATGCGCACCAGATGAAGGAAAAAATCAACGACAGCCATCTTTCCATCAAGGATGACCTGCTGAAGATCGGCAGCCTTCATGTTCATCTGCCCGACACCAACGACGTTTCGCTGCCCCTGGAAACCATCGACGTGATCGTTACATCGGGAGATCGGTACCGGGTCAATGCACTGTTCGAGGTGATTGGTCTGCATAGCGTCAACGCCTCGTCCTGCGGATCGACCCAGGCAATCGTCGTCCTGGTGAACGACCATAAACGCCGACAGATGCTGGAAAGCGATAACGTTCTCATCGAAAACATTCATCTGTCCGACGCACCTCATGCAGAGATTTTCTACAACGCGGCAACAGGCAAGTGGACAGCCAACGGCGCTCCCACGCGTCTGGTCGATCCCGAACACCTGATCATCGAAAACAGGGTTGCCGCCATAACGGCCGCGAACTGAGTCGCGGCCCGCTAACCACATCAATCGTCAAGGAATGACACGATGCGCCCCAAAACACCCCCGCCATCTAACTCTTCGAGAGTGAGTTCGCAAACGCCAACGGACACGTTCGTCAATCGACCGCGTCCGGAGGTGGAAATACCGGTACGGCATCGACCACACCCGGATATTCCCACCCCACCTGTCGTCACACCCGGGCAGGGTTCCGGCAGTCACTCGGCCGACAGCGGCACCCCGCCCAGGGTCGAGATATCCGACCTGCCGGATGCCCAACCCGTAACAAGCGGCGGGTTGACCGGTTACCTGTTGAACCAGGCGCTGTTGCGCAACATGCAGGCAGCGGACGCCGATGGTTTTCGCTTTGTCGTCGGACGCCGTTTCGTCGATATCCAGGACCTCGGCACCGTGCATGTGGAGTTCGACGCAGTCCACGCCGCCTATCGGGTAACCGATCTGTACAGGAAACTGGCACCCGGCCCGCTGATCCGCAGAGATCCGGGCGAAACAACATGGCACCTTGCCGATCAACCGCCGAAAGCACCATTGGCCAAACGTCCTGCCTCTGATCAGGGCGACACACAAATCAAGCGTACGACCACTTCACAACCGCAACATTTCCGGCCTTTGTCACGTATGCACCTGGCCCCCATGCCTCACTGGGTACAGGTTGATACCCAAGGTTATTACCGACGGCAGGAATTTTTTTCCAGCTTACCGAACGCCGATTATTTTTACGGATTCAAGGGTCCTGACAACTATTGGGTTCAGGTTGACGAACCGCCGGCCGGTTTCAATGGTTCGCCCACCCACCTGACAGCCTGGAAGGACCATCAGATATGGGAGGCATACGGCATTCACGGCCAGGACATCACGCGTTTGCGGGAAGAAGGCCAGACCGGTGGCAGTCGGCCGCACTGGGTCAAACCGATGGTGACCGGCAATGCCAGACAGGATCTGATCATGGATGGTTTGCGCTGGTTGCATCCTCAGAAGACGCTTGATGAAGTGACTGAACATCTGCGCAGCTACAATCTTTCGCCCGTGCAGCATGTGCAGCTGCGCAAGGATCTGCTCGACAACCCGCAGCAAATGCCGCAGTGGGCGGAGCAGCACCGATTGCGCTCGCTCGACGAAAACGACCCGGGGCGCTTCGATCAACTGCGTCGGGAAATCGAGCCGCTGATCATCCCGACAAGAAACGGCAAGCTCTGGCGCGGCGATCTGCTGGACTTCGACCAAAGCCTGAGCCGGCCGTTTCTCGACGGGTTTCTAGCCAGTCTGGGTTACCTGCGCAACAACAGCGGTTGCCTGTATCGCCTTGATATTCCCGGTTTGTTCCGGGCAGATGAGCGAACGCCGTTCGAGTTTTATAACGACGGCAGAATGCTGCCGCGCTGGAAACATCCGCAGGGAGCGACCACCCAAAAGCCGATCAGCGCGACGGTCAGTCTGAAGTTGCTCCACGAGTATGGCGGCAATGGCAGAAATCCGCCGGATCCGGAATACCTGCTCTACAACAACCAGAAGAACAAATACCCCGGCAAAAAAACCGGTAAGCCTGACCCTGATTCCGGCGAATCCGATAACGAGTGGTCTGATGCCTCTGACGTGGAACTCGATTCCGAGCGCAACTACGAAACGACTCGACATAACCAGAGTTTCATCTTCGCCTACATCATCGACACGCGAAAAATGGAAGTCGTGCTCAGGGAAGAAAACCAGCTACTCAATCTATCCGCTGAGAAGAATGGCGCGTGGTTTCCTCAGGATGAGTTTGAAGCGCTTATCTCCGCCTCGAAAAAGGGCATCGAGTCCAGCCGACTCTGGCTGCTCGACTCAACCCATACACGGGCGGCGAAAGTCGACGATGTGGCTGAGGCAGGAATAGACCCCTGGTTCACCTCTTCGAGTATTGAAGAGCGTACCCATCGCGGCGCCTACAACCAGCATGAATATGACGCGCTGATCGACAAGGTCGCCAAGGCCGGCAAGCCGATACTGACACTGGACCCGGGCAAGGAGTGGTTCGCCGGCGACATCGTCTGGCCCGAGTAACGGAACCGCTCAGCCGGCCTTACGCAAACAGTTCCCCCTGCAACTCATCGAGCAACGCCTGGATCGCATCCAGTCGCTGCTGCGGATCGTCGAGTTGCAGCAGGTCGATCTTGTCCTCTTCGGCAAAGGGCAACAGGTAGGCCAACTGGTTGGCCAGCGATTGCTGGCCAACCGCTTCAGTGCCCATGTTCAGCGCTTCGACCATCGGGTGCTCGGCCAGGGCCTTGAGCAGCGCCACCAGATCGGCGTCTTCATCCTGCAACGGTTGTTCGGGTTCTTCGTCCAGCCACTCGACCTCGGCCACGATCAACTGATCGCGTTGCACGTCGGTGCGTTGCACGATGAAGCGCCGCCCGCCCTGCACCCGGATGCCCAGCAGTCCGTTGTCCTGCTGCTGGAAATCGGTGATCCGCGCTTCGCAGCCGACCATGGCGAAACCTTCCGGCGCCACGCCGACCTCAGTGCCTTCAAGGATGCACACCACACCGAATCCGCCGCCCTGTTTCATGCAACGGCCGATCATGTCCAGGTAGCGCGCCTCGAAGATCTGCAAATCCAGATTGCAGCCGGGAAACAGCACCGTGTTCAGCGGAAAAAGCGGCAGACTCATAGACATTTCCTTACACCACCATCGACACCGCCAACGGCAGGAACACCGCCGTGGCCACGCCCATCAGACTCATCGCCAGCGCCGCGAAGGCGCCGCACTCATCGCTCTCCTGCAACGCCACCGAAGTGCCGACCGCATGCGCCGTCATGCCCAGCGCCATGCCGCGCGCCTCGGGGCTGTGCACGCCAAGGCGGGTCAGCAGCGCCGGGCCGAAGATCGCACCGATCACCCCGGTGATCAACACGAACACCGCCGCCAGTGCCGCGACACCGCCGATCTGCTCGGCCACCAGCATGGCAATCGGCGAGGTCACCGACTTGGGCGCCATGGTCATCAGAATCATGTGATCGGCGCCGAACCACCAGCCCAGCGCCACGCCCATGCCCGTGGCGACCACGCCGCCTATCACCAGCGTAGTAAAAATCGGCCAGAACAATTGGCGGATGCGCCGCAGATTCAAATACAGCGGCACGGCCAGCGCCACGGTTGCCGGCCCCAGCAGAATGCTGAGGATTTCCGTACTTTTGCGGTACTCGGCGTAGGTCAGGCCGCAGCCGACCAGCACGCCGATCACCAGCAACATCGAGACGAGTACCGGTTGCAGAAAGATCCAGCGGGTTTTCTCGAATGCCGCCAGCACCAGTTGATAGGCACCGAGGGTGATGCCGATGCCAAACAGGGGATGGTGAATCACCGAAGCCCAGGCACCTTGCCAGTCGAACAGCATCAGGATTCCTCCGAATGCGGCGCGTGACGCTTGACCAGCCGTTGCATCAGCACGCCGGCGAAGGCCATCGACAGAATCAGCGACACCACCAACGCCCCGACGATGGCCCAGAAATCGGCGGCAATCGCCGTGGCGTAGACCATCACACCCACCGCCGGCGGCACCAGCAACAACGGCAAATAACGCAACAGGCTGCCGGCGGCGAGATTCAGCGGCTCGCCGACTTCACCGCGCACGATCAGGAATGCCAGCAACAGCAAAAGGCCGATGATCGGCCCCGGCAGCACCGGCAACAGCAAATGATTGAGGGCCGTGCCGAGCAATTGAAACAGCACCAGCATGGTCAGGCCACGTAGCAACATCCGACATCTCCGTCTTACTTTTCACCCCGCAGGTCGCCCGCATTATAAGCACGCCTGCGCTATGAACCGGCATTCGCCAAAAGCATGGTCGGTTGACCTGAGCAAATCGCCATGATGATCTACAGTGGTTCGCAGGGCGGTCAAATCCCCCACCTGAAAAACTATAAAACCGATGAACCCAAGGAGAGTCTCAATGCCCTATGTTCCCGTTGCAGAGCTCAAAGATTATGTCGGCAAGGAACTCGGACGTTCCGAATGGCTCACCATCGATCAGGAGCGCATCAACCTGTTCGCCGAAGCCACCGGGGATTATCAGTTCATCCACGTCGATCCGGTCAAAGCCGCGCAAACGCCATTTGGCAGCACCATTGCACACGGTTTCCTGTCGTTGTCGCTGATCCCCAAACTGATGGAAGACATCCTGATCCTGCCGCAAGGCGTGAAGATGGTGGTCAACTACGGCCTGGACAGCGTGCGTTTCATCCAGCCGGTCAAGGTCGACTCCAAAGTCCGGCTCAAGGTCGATCTGGGTGAAGTGACCGAGAAAAAACCTGGCCAGTGGCTGCTCAAGGCCACCGCCACCCTGGAGATCGAAGGCTCGGACAAACCGGCCTACATCGCCGAACCGCTGTCGCTCTGCTTCGTTTAAGCGCCTGGATGCGAAGCGGCTCACGCTGTTTCGCATCCGCTCCTCCCTGCCGGCTGTATAAGGTCACATAGCTGCGGCATACTCGGTCGCCTAATTGCCCGGATCCCGCTATGCGCTCATTCGCCCCTCTTGCTCCCCTTGCCTTGACCCTTTTGCTGGCCGCGTGTGGCGACGGCGAATCGCTGTTGCCGCCGGATGCGCGCCTGCCCGACGGCGGCCGCTATCGTGGTGAACTGGTCGATGGCTTGCTGCAAGGCCAGGGCCGGGTCGACTACCCCAACGGCAGCTGGTACGCCGGGGCGTTCGACAAGGGGCAATGGCATGGCCAGGGCGAATGGCACGGCAGCAATGGCGAGGTCTATCGCGGCAACTTCCAGCAAGGGCTGTTCGACGGCCAGGGCACGCTGACCACCACGGCCGGCAGCTACACCGGCGGCTTCAAGCTGGGCCGACGTGACGGCGAAGGCACCCTTAAAGAAAACGCGATGACCTATCGCGGCGAATTCAAGGCCGACCAGTATTCCGGGCTCGGTCGCCTCGAGCTGGATGACGGCAGTTCCTATCAGGGCCAGTTCGCCCACGGCAAACCCAACGGCGAAGGCCAGCGCGGCGATGCCAGCGGCAATCAGTTCACCGGCCACTTCGTCAACGGCCAGCTCGAAGGCAACGGCACGTTCAACAGTGCCGACGGCGACATCTACGTCGGCGGCTTCAAGAACAATCAACTGCACGGCAAGGGTCGCTACGAAAACGCCGATGGCGATGTCTGGCTCGGGCAGTTCAAGGAAGGCGCGCTGACCGGCAAGGGCGAACTGATCGGCGCCGACGGCAGCCACTACATCGGTTACTTCAATGATTGGCGCTTCAGCGGTCAGGGTCGCCTGAACCTGTCCGATGGCAGCTTCTACGTCGGCGGGTTCGACAGCGACAGCTATTCAGGACGCGGCACCCTGGTGCTCACCGATGGCAGCGTGCTCAGCGGCACCTGGATCAACGGCCAGCGGGTACGCGATGCCGACGGCAAGTTGCTGCCGGACACCCTCGAACTCGGCCTGCTGGCCCAGGGTCGCCTGCTCGATGAAGCACTGGCCAATGTGCCGGCCTCGACCCCGGCAGTGGAGCTGTACACCCTGACCCTCGGCGGCGATGGCAAGCAGAGCGTGTTCCTGCGCGAATCCGATTACGTGGCCAACATGCTCACCAGCCGTTTCGGCGCGTTTGGCCAGATTCGCCTGGTCAACCACCGCGACCACCTCGGCGACCGACCGATGGCCACCCGCGAAAACCTGCGCCGCGCAGCGCTGACCCTGGCCGAACGCAGCGGTCCGGAAGATCTGGTCTTCATCTACCTGACCAGCCACGGCACCGCCGAGCACGAACTGGTACTCGACCAGCCGCGCATGGAACTGGCCGACCTGCCCGCCGACGAACTCGCCGCCGTGCTGGCGCCGCTGAAGAACCGCGACAAGATCATTGTCATCTCTTCGTGCTATTCCGGCGGCTTCATTCCGGCGCTGAAGGACGAGCGCACGCTGATCATGACCGCCTCGCGCGCCGATCGCGTTTCGTTCGGTTGCTCCGAGGAGGCCAACTTCACCTACTTCGGCGACGCCCTGTTTGCCCAGGCGCTGAACCAGACCGACGACCTGGAACAAGCCTTCAAACTGGCCAAGGCCACCGTCGCCGAACGGGAACTGGCGGACAGCTTCGAAGCCTCTGAACCGCAGATCTGGGCGCCGAAAACCGTACTGGCGCACTGGCAACTGCTGCGTAAACAGCAAGCGAGAAAAGCATTGCAAAGTGCTGCATTGAACGACGGAGCGACAAACAGCAACTAAGCTGAACAGTATCAAGGGAGAGACACTATGTACTTGACGCCTCAGCATGTCTTGCTTGCCGGAGCCACCGGTCTGACCGGTGAACATCTGCTCGACCGCCTGCTCAACGAGCCAACTATCAGCCGTGTCCTTGCCCCCTCACGCCGGCCGCTGGCCGAACATCCGCATCTGGAAAACCCGGTCGGCGACCCACAGACCTTCCTGCCGCAGTTGGCGGGTCGCGTCGACATCGCCTATTGCTGCCTCGGCACCACCATCAAGCAGGCCGGCTCCGAAGAAGCGTTCCGCGCCGTGGATCTGGACATGGTCGTAGCTTTCGCCAAGCGCGCACGGGAAATGGGCGCACGGCACCTGATCGTGATCAGTGCCCTGGGGGCCGACCGCCGGTCCTCGGTGTTCTACAACCGTGTCAAAGGCGAGATGGAGTACGCATTGCGTGCGCAGGACTGGCCGCAGCTGACCATTTGCCGGCCATCGCTGTTGCTCGGCGAACGCAGCGAGCCGCGCCTGGGCGAGCAGCTTGCCGCACCGTTCTCGAAACTGATTCCCGGCAAATACCGCGGCATCGAAGCCTGCCAACTGGCCCGGGCCATGTGGCGGCTGGCGCTGGAGGAGCAGGATGGTGTGCGGATCGTCGAATCGGACGAGTTGAGAAAACTCGGCAAGTAAAAACAAAAGATCGCAGCCATTGGCTGCGATCTTTTTAGAGTCCGCCAGTCGCCTGGAACCCCACGCCGATCACCGTCAGCAACGACAACGGCAACAGCAGCGTGTCGAGCAGTGCGCTGGCCGGCAGATCCACACCGGGGTAACTCGGCGCCTCGGCGCCGAATCGATCCATCGCGCAACATCCGCCATTCATCGCATACAGATCCAGCCGGGTGCCGGAATACACCACCGGCGCGCCGGGCTTGGCGGCATCCAGCGTGCGCGCGGTGGCGCAGCCAGTAAGTTGCAACACCAGCAGGATCGCCAGCAGCTTATTCATCGCTGCTCAGATGGTGCTCGCCCCAACGCGGCAGCATGTCCTGGGGGATGCCCAGCAGATTGAGAATTCGCGCCACCACGAAATCGATCAGGTCATCGATGGTCTGCGGCTGGTGATAGAAACCCGGCGAGGCCGGCAGGATGGTCACGCCCATGTTCGACAGCTTGAGCATGTGTTCCAGGTGAATGCTCGAATACGGCGCTTCGCGCGGTACCAGAATCAACTGGCGACGTTCCTTCAACGTCACGTCCGCCGCCCGTTCGATCAGGTTGTTGCAGGCGCCGGTGGCGATGGCCGACAAAGTCCCCGTCGAACAGGGCACCACCACCATCGCGGCCGGGGCGCCGGAGCCCGAGGCCACCGGCGACATCCAGTCTTCCTTGCCGTACACACGGATCTGCCCGGCGGCCGCGCCGGTGTATTCGGTGAGGAACGCCTGCATCATTTGCGGCTTGGCCGGCAGCGACACGTCCGTCTCGGTGGCCATTACCAGTTGCGCGGCCTTGGAGATCAGGAAATGCACCTCACGATCCTCGCGCACCAGGCAATCCAGCAGGCGCAAGCCGTACTGGGCGCCGGACGCGCCGGTCATCGCCAGCGTGATGCGTTCCGGGCCATTGCTCTCGAAACGAGTGTTCATTTCAGCGCCTCGGCGAGTTTGCCGTGCAGGCCGCCGAAGCCGCCGTTGCTCATGATCACTACGTGGGTGCCGGGCTGGGCCTGACTCTTCACGCGTTCGATGATGCCTTCCAACGAATCGCTGACGATCGACGGCACGGTGCACAACGCGGCGGTGCCTGCCAGATCCCAGCCGAGGTTGGCCGGGGCGTACCAGATCACCTGATCGGCATCGACCACGCTGTCCGGCAGACCATCACGGTGCGCGCCAAGCTTCATCGAATTGGAGCGCGGCTCGATGATCGCGATCAACGGCGCATCACCGATGCGTTTGCGCAGGCCGTCGAGGGTCGTGGCAATCGCGGTCGGGTGGTGGGCGAAGTCATCGTAGATAGTGATGCCGCGCACTTCCGCGACTTTCTCCATACGGCGCTTGACGCTCTTGAACGCGCTCAACCCGGCAATGCCCATCGACGGAACAACACCGACGTGACGCGCGGCTGCCAACGTCGCCAAGGCGTTGGCAACGTTGTGCTGACCGGTCAATTCCCACTCGACCACGCCTTGGGATACGCCTTCGAACATCACTTCGAACGCCGAGCCGTCGTCTTTCAGCAACTTGACCTGCCATTGACCGCCGGCACCGGTGGTTTGCACCGGTGTCCAGCAGCCCATCTCGATCACACGCTGCAAGGCCGGTTCGGTGGTCGGGTGAATCACCAGCCCTTCGCTCGGGATGGTCCGCACCAAGTGATGGAATTGACGTTCGATGGCCGGTAGATCAGGGAAGATGTCGGCGTGGTCGAACTCAAGGTTATTGAGGATCGCGGTGCGCGGACGGTAGTGGACGAATTTCGAGCGCTTGTCGAAGAACGCGCTGTCGTACTCGTCGGCTTCGATCACGAAGAACGGCGTGCCGCCCAGACGCGCCGACACCGAGAAATTCTGCGGCACGCCGCCGATCAGGAAACCCGGGCTCATGCCGGCGTGCTCCAGCACCCAGGCGAGCATGCTGCTGGTGGTGGTCTTGCCGTGCGTACCGGCGACCGCCAGCACCCAGCGACCTTGCAGCACATGGTCGGCCAGCCACTGCGGGCCGGAAACGTACGGCAAGCCTTTGTTCAGCACATATTCCACCGCCGGGTTGCCGCGGGACATGGCGTTGCCGATCACCACCAGATCCGGTGCCGGATCAAGCTGCGCCGGGTCGTAACCCTGGGTCAGCTGAATGCCCTGGGCTTCGAGCTGGGTGCTCATCGGCGGATAGACGTTGGCATCGGAGCCGGTCACGTGATGGCCCAGCTCTTTGGCCAGAACCGCCATCGAGCCCATGAAAGTCCCGCAGATACCCAGAATATGAATGTGCATAGTCGACCTCGTAAAACATGGCCGCAGGTTAGCGCAGGGAGGTGAAAACCGCACTCTTTAGCTGATCACCCGACCCTGATCGTTCCCACGCTCCACGTGGGAATGCAGCGCAGGACGCTCTGCGTCCAAAAGCGGACGCGGAGCGTCCGGGGAGGCGTTCCCACGCAGAGCGTGGGAACGATCGGCAGGAGTATTCAGGCGGTTCGGGCAATCCCATGCTTGCGCAGCTTTCTATAAAGCGTATTGCGGCTCACGCCGAGCTGCTGCGCCGTGTGGGTCATATGCCAGCGCGTGTGTTCCAGCGCATTGAGCAACGCCAGCCGCTCGGCATCTTCCAATGGATGTTCGGACGACGATTCATCGACTTTGACCAACAGCGGCTGCACCTGCCGAAACATCGCCGGTAAATCCTCCAATCCGATCCGCCCTTCATCGCACAACGCCGCCAGCGTGCGCAGCACATTGCGCATCTGCCGCACATTGCCCGGCCAGTTGAAACCCAGCAACGCCTGGCGCGCCGGTTCTTCGATCAGGATCTTTTCCCCGCCCGCCTCTTCAGCCAGCAGAAAATCCAGCAGCTGCGATTTGTCACTGCGCTCGCGCAACGGCGGCAACGCGACTTCCAGTCCGTTGAGCCGGTAATACAGGTCTTCACGGAAACTGCCATCGCCGACCCGCTCCAGCAGATTGCGGTGAGTGGCGCTGATGATCCGCACGTTGACCGCTTCCGGCTCGCCGCCAATGGGCACCACTTGCCGGTCCTCCAGCACCCGCAGCAGACGGGTCTGCAAGGCCAGCGGCATGTCGCCGATTTCATCGAGGAACAGCGTGCCGCCATCGGCCTGCTGCAACTTGCCGCGCATGCCGTCCTTGCGCGCGCCGGTGAAACTGCCACCGCGATAGCCGAACAGCTCGCTCTCGATCAGGCTTTCGGGAATCGCCGCGCAGTTGAGGGCCACGAAGGCTTTGCCGGCGCGTTGACTGGCGTTATGCACAGCCTTGGCGAATGCTTCCTTGCCGGAGCCCGTTTCGCCGTTGATCAGCAGCGGCACGTCGCGCTCGAACACCCGCAGCGACTTGCGAAAATCCGCCTGCAACGCCGCATCACCGAGACAAATGCCTGCAAGACGCGGCGCTTCGACCGGCGCGGGAACCGGCGCTACCGGCAGCGGCCGGCGAGTTTCGCCACGCAGCACCGCAAACAGATGCCGCCCGTCGCGAGTACGCAGCGGCCAGCTCGCGCTGGCATTGGCACTGGCACGCCCGAGCAACTCATCCAGGGAACAATCGAAAAACGCCTCCACCGGTTTGCCGAGCAAACCACCGCGAATGTGCCCAAGCAGATTCAAGGCACTCTGATTGGCCGCACTGATTCGCCCTTCCCCGTCAAACGCCAGCAACCCTTCGCTGAACAGCCCGACGGACTCCGCCTGAAGATGGAATCGCAACAGCCATTGGTTATCGAAACAGCGCAGGAAATAGCAGCTCTCGATCATCTTCGCCGACAGATTGACCAGCGCCATGGTGTGGAACTGGCTCTGCCGCGAGACGTCATGCCGCGCCGAGGAAACGTCGAGCACCGCCAGCAGTTCGCCGTGCGGGTCGAACACCGGGCTCGCCGAGCAGGTCAGGCCGGTGTGACGGCCGCGAAAATGTTCATCCTGATGAATCGTCAGGGCCTGACGCTCGACAAGGCAGGTACCGATACCGTTGGTGCCTTCGCAGGCCTCGCTCCAGTCGGAACCCAGCCACAGGCCGGCGCGTTCGAAGATCTTGCGTTCGGTGGGGGCGGTGACGCAGTTGAGGATCACCCCGCGCGCGTCGGTCAGCAGTACCGCGTGGCCGGCGCCGGAGAGTTGTTGATGCAGGCTGCTCATTTCATTGCCTGCAATCTGCAACACCTGTTGCAGCCGTTCGCGGCTTTCGAGGATTCGACCGTGTTCGAGCACGGTCGGCGCCATGCTCAGGGCCGGGTCGAGGTGATAGTCCTCAAGACAACGCAGCCACGAACGGGCAATCGACGGGTCGGCACCGGGGCCATGCAGGTGCGGCTTGCCCTGGGTGACGGTGAGAACCTGTCGGGCATGGCGACTCAAATGGTTGTCGTGCATTTCTTATTATTCTCCCCGAGGCTCATCGGCCCATGCGTGAAGTGGTGCCCAGCATCCTCCAGCCAACCGGTCTTTGCAATGCTGGCAAGACCGCCCGGTCACGGGTTGTGCCACAAGCGGTACAAACTGTCACCCGAGCTGTACCGATACCGTCACAGGCGCTTGCCACTTGTCTGACACAAATTACGCAAGGCCTTGATTTGCCTGACCTGCACGGCAGTGGCCCGACCTTTGCTCTACGCTTATAGCAAGCGCTCATGCGCGTTTCTCTAATAAGTACAAAGCCAAGGAGAACATCATCATGCGTTACGCTCACCCCGGTACTGAAGGCGCCAAAGTCTCGTTCAAGAGCAAGTACGGTAACTACATCGGCGGCGAGTTCGTCGCGCCTGTCAAAGGTCAGTACTTCACCAATACCTCGCCAGTGAATGGCCAGCCAATTGCCGAATTCCCGCGTTCCACCGCCGAAGACATCGACAAGGCCCTGGACGCCGCCCACGCCGCTGCCGATGCCTGGGGTTCCACTTCCGCCCAGGCCCGCTCGCTGATCCTGCTGAAAATCGCCGACCGCATCGAACAGAACCTCGAAACCCTGGCGATCACCGAAACCTGGGACAACGGCAAAGCCATCCGCGAAACCCTCAACGCCGACATCCCGCTGGCTGCCGACCATTTCCGCTACTTCGCCGGGTGCCTGCGCGCCCAGGAAGGCAGCGCCGCCGAGATCGATGGGAACACTGTGGCCTATCACATCCATGAACCGCTGGGCGTGGTCGGCCAGATCATCCCGTGGAACTTCCCGATCCTGATGGCCGCGTGGAAACTCGCCCCGGCCCTGGCCGCCGGCAACTGCGTGGTGCTCAAGCCTGCCGAGCAGACCCCGCTGGGCATAAGCGTGCTGCTGGAACTGATCGGCGATCTGCTGCCGCCGGGCGTGCTCAACGTGGTGCAAGGGTTCGGCAAAGAAGCCGGCGAAGCCCTGGCCACCAGCAAGCGCATCGCCAAGATCGCCTTCACCGGCTCGACCCCGGTCGGCTCGCACATCATGAAGTGCGCCGCCGAAAACATCATTCCATCCACCGTGGAACTGGGCGGCAAGTCGCCGAACATCTTCTTCGAAGACATCATGCAGGCCGAGCCAAGCTTCATTGAAAAAGCCGCCGAAGGCCTCGTGCTGGCGTTCTTCAACCAGGGCGAAGTCTGCACCTGCCCGTCCCGTGCACTGGTTCAGGAGTCGATCTATCCGCAGTTCATGGAAGCGGTGATGAAGAAAGTCAGCCAGATCAAACGTGGCGACCCGCTCGACACCGACACCATGGTCGGCGCCCAGGCGTCCGAGCAGCAATTCGACAAGATCCTGTCGTACCTGGAAATCGCCAAGGGCGAAGGTGCCGAACTGCTGACCGGCGGCAAGGTGGAAAAACTCGAGGGCAGCCTGGCGACCGGGTATTACATCCAGCCGACGCTGCTCAAGGGCACCAACAAGATGCGTGTGTTCCAGGAAGAAATCTTCGGCCCGGTGGTGAGCATCACCACCTTCAAGGACGAAGCCGAAGCCCTGGCGATTGCCAACGACACCGAGTTCGGCCTCGGCGCCGGCCTCTGGACCCGCGACATCAACCGCGCCTATCGCATGGGTCGCGCCATCAAGGCGGGTCGCGTGTGGACCAACTGCTACCACCTGTACCCGGCGCACGCCGCGTTCGGCGGGTACAAGAAATCCGGTGTCGGCCGTGAAACCCACAAGATGATGCTCGACCACTACCAGCAGACCAAAAACCTGCTGGTGAGCTACGACATCAATCCGCTGGGCTTCTTCTAAAACCTCGGGGCAATACAGGTAGTCCTGTGTTGCCCCTCAAATAGCCATCGCTGGCAAGCCAGCGATAGCGTCCTTAATGACACAACACAAAGCCTGGCCGCTCTGGCACGGGCCTTGCGTACCCGTCATTCAGGATTTGCAGGAACACTGCCGCTGCGTGAACAGCATCCACCCAATCAACCGCTGCACCCGAAAGTCCAACAGATCGAACAATAAAAAAGACAGAGAGGACTTATGACTTCCACCACACAGCTCAAACCCACACTCGGCACCCTGCACCTCTGGGGCATTGCCGTCGGCCTGGTGATTTCCGGCGAATACTTCGGCTGGAGTTACGGCTGGGGCACGGCGGGAACCCTGGGTTTCCTGGTCACGGCCCTGATGGTCGCGACCATGTACACCTGCTTCATCTTCAGTTTCACCGAACTGACCACCGCAATTCCTCACGCGGGCGGGCCGTTTGCCTACAGCCGTCGGGCGTTCGGCGAAAAAGGCGGATTGATCGCCGGCATCGCCACTCTGATCGAATTCGTGTTCGCCCCGCCGGCCATTGCCATGGCCATCGGCGCCTATCTGAATGTGCAATATCCGGGGCTCGATCCCAAACTTGCGGCGGTCGGCGCGTATTTCGTGTTCATGACCCTGAACATCCTTGGCGTCAGCATCGCCGCGACCTTCGAGCTGGTGGTGACCGTGCTCGCCGTCGCCGAATTGCTGGTGTTCATGGGCGTGGTCGCACCGGGCTTCAGCTTCAGCAACTTTGTGCTGAACGGCTGGTCAGGCGCCAATGAGTTCACGATGGGCGCGATTCCTGGCATTTTCGCCGCGATTCCCTTCGCGATCTGGTTTTTCCTCGCCATCGAAGGCGCGGCCATGGCGGCCGAGGAAGCCAAGGACCCGAAACGCACGATTCCACGGGCCTACGTCAGCGGCATCCTGACCCTGGTGTTCCTGGCCATTGGCGTGATGGTGATGGCTGGCGGCGTCGGCGACTGGCGTCAACTGTCGAACATCAACGATCCGCTGCCGCAGGCAATGAAAGCGGTAGTCGGCAACAATTCGACCTGGATGCACATGCTGGTGTGGATCGGCCTGTTCGGGCTGGTGGCGAGTTTCCACGGGATCATCCTCGGCTACTCACGACAGTTCTTTGCCCTGGCCCGGGCCGGTTATCTGCCGAAAGGCCTGGCCAAACTCTCGCGTTTCCAGACCCCGCACCGGGCGATCCTGGCGGGCGGCGTGGTCGGCATCGCGGCAATCTACAGCGACGGTCTGGTCAATCTGCAAGGCATGACCCTGACGGCGGCGATGATCACCATGTCGGTGTTCGGCGCCATCGTGATGTACATCATCAGCATGCTCAGCCTGTTCAAACTGCGCAAAACCGAGCCGAACCTGGAGCGCACCTTCCGCGCGCCGGGCTATCCGGTGGTGCCGGCCATCGCGCTGTTTCTGGCGCTGGTGTGCCTGGTGGCGATGGCCTGGTTCAACACGCTGATCGGTTGTGTGTTCCTCGGTTTCATGGCCGCTGGCTACCTGTACTTCCAGCTGACCGCCAAGCAACGCTCCGAAGCACCGGCAGACGCTATGCTCGAAGGTATCTAAAAAACTATCTGAGTTGCACCGGCACCGGGCCTTGGGCTCGGTGCCTGCACTAAAAGCATTCATTCAGGAGGAACGCGCCCAATGGCCGCATTTGCCCATACCGTCGGCGCCCAGACCTATCGCTTCGACAGCCTCAAGGACGTGATGGCCAAGGCCAGCCCCGCGCGTTCCGGGGATTTCCTGGCCGGCGTCGCCGCGCTCAACGACGGCGAGCGGGTGGCCGCGCAAATGGCGCTGGCCGACATCCCGCTCACGCATTTTTTGCAGGAAGCACTGATTCCCTACGAAGCCGATGAAGTCACCCGACTGATCATCGACAGCCATGACAAACAGGCCTTCGCAGTCGTCAGCCATCTCACGGTTGGCGGTTTTCGCGACTGGCTGCTCAGTGACGCCGCCGATGAAACCAGCCTGCGCGCCCTCGCCCCCGGCCTGACACCGGAAATGGTCGCTGCCGTGTCGAAGATCATGCGCGTGCAGGATCTGGTGCTGGTGGCGCAGAAGATCCGCGTCGTCACCAAATTTCGCGGCACTTTGGGCCTGCGGGGACGGTTATCCACAAGGCTGCAACCCAATCATCCGACCGACGAGCCGTCCGGCATCGCCGCGAGCATTCTCGACGGTCTGTTGTACGGCAACGGCGACGCGATGATCGGCATCAACCCGGCCACCGACAGCATCGCCTCGATCTGCGCGATGCTGGAAATGCTCGACGCGATCATCCAGCGCTACGACATTCCGACCCAGGCCTGCGTGCTGACCCACGTCACCACCTCTATAGAAGCGATCAACCGTGGCGTGCCGCTGGATCTGGTGTTCCAGTCGATTGCCGGCACCGAAGCGGCCAACGCCAGTTTCGGCATCAACCTGAACATTTTGCAGGAAGGTTATGAAGCGGGCCTGAGCCTCAATCGCGGCACGCTCGGGCAGAACCTGATGTATTTCGAAACCGGTCAGGGCAGTGCGCTGTCAGCCAACGCCCACCACGGCGTCGATCAACAGACCTGCGAGACCCGGGCCTACGCCGTGGCGCGCCATTTCAAGCCGTTTCTGGTGAACACCGTCGTAGGATTCATCGGCCCGGAATACCTCTACAACGGTAAGCAAATCATCCGTGCCGGCCTCGAAGACCATTTCTGCGGCAAGCTGCTCGGCGTGCCGATGGGCTGCGACATCTGCTACACCAACCACGCCGAAGCCGACCAGGATGACATGGACACCCTGCTGACCCTGCTCGGCGTGGCCGGGATCAACTTCATCATGGGCATCCCCGGCTCCGACGACATCATGCTCAACTACCAGACCACCTCGTTTCACGACGCGCTCTACGCGCGCCAGACCCTGGGCCTGAAACCGGCGCCGGAGTTCGAGCAGTGGCTGGCGAACATGGGCATCTTCACCCAGGCGGACGGCAAGGTCCGCTTCGGCAACAACCTGCCGCCGGCCTTTCGCCAGGCCTTGGCGCAACTGGGATGAGTCAGATGGAAAAACCGCCCGTCGATCCGCAAAACCCGTGGCTGGAGCTGCGTCGCCTGACCCCGGCGCGCATTGCCCTCGGCCGCACCGGCACCAGCCTGCCGACCCGCGCACAGCTGGATTTCCAGTACGCCCACGCACAGGCACGGGACGCGGTGCATTTGCCGTTCGATCACGCCGGGCTCAGCGCCCAGCTGACTGAACGCCAACGTGAAAGTCTTGTGCTGCACAGCGCGGCGGTGGATCGCAACAGCTACCTGCAACGTCCGGATCTGGGGCGCAAGCTCAGCGATGAATCGGCGCAAACCCTGCGCGAATACGCCAAGGCGCATCCGGGGGGTGAGGATCTGGTGATTGTTGTGGCGGACGGTCTGTCGGCGCTGGCGGTGCATCGGCATACCCTGCCGTTTCTCACCCGTCTGGAAGAGCAGATGAGCGCCGACGAATGGTCGACAGCGCCAGTAGTGCTGGTGGAACAGGGCCGAGTGGCGATTGGCGATGAAATCGGCCAGTTGCTGGGCGCGAAAATGGTCGTGATGCTGATCGGAGAGCGTCCGGGCCTCAGTTCGCCGGACAGCCTGGGTTTATATTTCACCTACAATCCAAAGGTCGGCCTCACGGATGCTTACCGCAACTGCATCTCCAATGTGCGGCTGGAAGGGCTCAGCTACGGCATGGCGGCACATCGCTTGCTGTATCTGATGCGCGAAGCCTGTCGGCGCCAGCTGTCGGGCGTCAATCTGAAGGACGAGGCGCAGGTTCAGACGCTGGAATCGGAAGCCGGTGCAGACATGAAGAGTAATTTCCTACTCGATCCGCCCCCAGCCTGAACCGTTTCCGCATTGCCTTTCTGCGCCGGTTTCAGGCAGGATCGATGCACGGCCGCCCGGGTTTCCCATCGCCGTCAGAGCACGTGAAGACAGCCACTTGAAGGACGAGACCTACCATGCGGATTATCCAAGCGACCCTCGAACACCTGGATTTGCTGACCCCGTTGTTCGTTAAGTACCGCGAGTTTTACGGCTCCCTGCCCTATCCGGACTCGTCCCGGGCCTTTCTCGAAAAGCGCCTGCGACGCAAGGAATCGGTGATCTATCTGGCCCTGGCCGATGACGACGACAAGAAGCTCATGGGCTTCTGCCAGCTCTACCCGAGCTTTTCCTCGCTGTCGCTCAAGCGCGTGTGGATTCTCAACGACATCTATGTCGCCGAAGACGCCCGCCGCCAGTTGGTAGCCGACAACCTGATCCGCACCGCGAAGAAAATGGCCAAGGAAACCCAGGCCGTGCGCATGCGCGTCTCCACCAGCGCCGACAACGAAGTGGCGCAGAAAACCTACGAATCCATCGGGTTCAAGGAAGACACCGAGTTCAAGAACTACGTGCTGCCGATCAGCGAAGAACTCTGATCGCGAGGTGTCCTGCGGGGAGGGAGCAGACTCCCTCCCCAAAATGAATGCCAACCCGACATTTATTCACACCGACATCCCCCGCTACAAAACCAACGCGCTTTTCACCCCTCTGCCCGTATAATCCCGATCTTTCCGGCTTGTAAGAAAAACTACACCCGCTTGTAGGCTTACACGAAGTCATCCGCACAGGTCTGCCGAGTCAGGCCGTCACCACAGGTGCCTCCATGGATTTCAACCCGCTCGATCTTGTCCTGCATCTCGACGTTTACCTCGACCTGCTGGTGAATAATTACGGGCCATGGATCTACGCCATCCTGTTTCTGGTGATCTTCTGCGAGACCGGCCTGGTGGTGATGCCATTCCTGCCGGGTGATTCTCTGCTGTTCATCGCCGGCGCGGTCGCTGCGGGCGGCGGCATGGACCCGGTATTGCTGGCGGGCTTGCTGATGCTCGCGGCGATTCTCGGCGACAGTACCAACTACGTGATCGGGCGAACGGCGGGTGAAAAGCTGTTCAGCAATCCGAACTCGAAAATCTTCCGCCGCGACTATCTGCAACAGACCCACGATTTCTACGACAAGCACGGCGGCAAAACCGTGACCCTGGCGCGCTTTCTGCCAATCATCCGCACCTTCGCACCGTTCGTCGCCGGTGTCGCGAAGATGCCTTACCCGCGGTTCTTCGGCTTCAGCGTGTTCGGCACCGTTCTGTGGGTTGGCGGTCTGGTGACGCTGGGTTATTTCTTCGGCAACGTGCCGTTCATCAAGAAGAACCTGTCGCTGCTGGTGGTCGGCATCATCCTGCTGTCGCTGATTCCGATGATCATCGGCGTGGTTCGCAGCCGTTTCGGCGGCACCAAAGCCCAATCGCACTAAGCCGATGTGGTCGCTGAGCGCCTGGCGCCGCCGGCGCATTCTGGCCAGGCGCCCGATTGCCGACGAACTGTGGCAGCGGGTGCGCCATCACCTGAGTTTTCTCGATGGCATCACGCCCGCTGAAGACCAGTGGCTGCGTGAAGCCAGCGTGCTGTTCCTCGAAGACAAGCACCTGACCGCCCTGCCCGGCGTCGAGCTGCACCAGGAACAACGCCTGCTGCTCGCCGCCCAGGCGCAATTGCCGCTTTTGCATCTTGGCGATCTGAACTGGTATCAGGGTTTCCACGAAATCGTCCTCTACCCCGACGATTTCCTCAGCCCCCAGCGCCATCGCGATGCCAGCGGCGTCGAGCATGAGTGGGACGGCGAACACAGCGGCGAAGCGTGGCAACAAGGGCCGATCATCCTCGCCTGGCCCGGCGTGATGGCCAGTGGTGGCTGGGAAGGCTACAACCTGGTGATCCATGAACTGGCGCACAAGCTGGACATGCTCAACGGTGACGCCAACGGCCTGCCGCCGCTGCACGCCGACATGCGGGTCAGCGACTGGGCCGAAGTGATGCAGGCGGCGTACGACGATCTCAACCGCCAGCTCGACCGCCATCCCGACGCCGAAACCGCCATCGACCCGTATGCCGCCGAGAACCCGGCCGAGTTCTTCGCCGTCACCAGCGAGTACTTCTTCAGCGCCCCGGATCTGCTGCACGACGCTTATCCACAGGTGTATGCGCAGCTGCAGCTTTTCTACCGCCAGGATCCGTTGACCCGCCTGAAGCAACTTCAGGCCAGCGACCCGGTCTATCAGGCTCACGAGTAAAGGTCTGCACGACTTCCGGTACATGGCGTCCACGGCAGAATATGCCTATAATCGCCGCCACTTTTTGGTCAATCCGGCCAAGTGTTTTTGGTCAACTAACGGGGGCAACGCCCAATGAGCTACAGCAAGATTCCGGCTGGCAAAGACCTGCCGAACGACATCTACGTCGCGATCGAGATCCCGGCCAACCACGCGCCGATCAAATACGAAATCGACAAAGACAGCGATTGCCTGTTCGTTGACCGTTTCATGGCCACCCCGATGTTCTACCCGGCCAACTACGGTTACATCCCGAACACCCTGGCTGACGACGGTGATCCCCTGGACGTGCTGGTCGTGACCCCTTACCCGGTTGCTCCAGGTTCGGTGATCCGCGCGCGTCCGGTCGGCATCCTGAACATGACCGACGACGGCGGCGGCGATGCCAAAGTCATCGCAGTCCCACACGACAAGCTGTCCCAGCTGTACGTGGATGTGAAGGAATACACCGACCTGCCAGCCCTGCTGATCCAGCAGATCGAGCACTTCTTCGCGAACTACAAGGATCTCGAAAAAGGCAAGTGGGTGAAAATCGAAGGCTGGGCGGGCGCAGACGCCGCCCGCGAAGCGATCACCAAGTCGGTTGCTGCCTACAAAGGCTAAGCCTCACGACCTGCGACACGCTTGAAGAAGACCCCGGTTGATCCGGGGTTTTTTGTGCCTGCCCGAAAGGCGCTTAAACAGCTTGTTTATGTCGGCCTACAGAAAAGTTTTAGTGTGTGTAATTTCCCACAAGGACGTCTTACATCCCGTCGCAAAATTTGCCCTGATTTTGAACGCAAGGTTTATTCAAACCGCTCTAGGCCGGCCGTAGACTCGTGTTTATGAGAAAGAACACTAGCGGTCCAAGATTCAAGGCACTCCTGGAAGCTGCGAACATCACCACCACGGGATTCGCAAAGTTCTGGGGCACGGAAGCCCAAAACGTTCATAACTGGTACACCCGGGGCGTACCCGCGTACCGCCTGGAAGAGGTCGCACGCCTGCTGTCCGTCAACAGCCAATGGCTGAAGACCGGCGAAGGCCCGAAAGAGGCCCCGCACCTGCATACGGACTCGGGCGACATCCTCGATGCCCATGCCATTCGCGGCGTCTACACGGTGCTCGAAACCAACGACATCGAACTGCCTCTCTACAAGGAAGCCCCGACTGCTCCTGGCTCCGACAAGACCCACGTCATCAAGGACCCGGACCAAACCATTCGCCTGCCCCGCAGCCACCTCGAAGCCCTGGAAATCCGCCCCACCGATGCCATCTGTACCCAAATGATCGGCAACAGCATGGCCGAAAAAATCGAAGACGGCTCCACCCTCGCCATCGACCGCGGCCTCACCCAGGTGGTGGACGGCGAAATCTACGCCATCGAACATGACGGCATGCTGCGCATCAAATACCTGCACCGCATGCCCGGCAACGCCCTGCGCCTGCGCAGCCACAACAGCGCCGAATACCCGGACGAGATCTTCCGCGCGGCGCAAATTGAGGAACAGCGGATTCATGTATTGGGGTGGGTGTTCTGGTGGTCGACGCTGGGCAAGCGGCGGCCGGTGGTGCCGTTTCTCTGAGCCAGCTTCTGTCGTGAGGGGCAACCGGCCCGGATAGTCGGTACAAATACGGGATTTTTCCTGGATAGAACGCTCTATCCCGCACTTCGCACTGGGAATCCCCAACAAAACTCAGTATCCTGCGCCCCACATTCGCGCATCGACCCGCCAAGCGGCCCAGATGACGCCTGACGCGGCAGACCACTGTCTGACCAAGTCCCGCAGCCGGACGCAAGATCCGGATGTACGTTTTGAAGGCTGGCGCGGTTTACCAAAAATAAACCAAGCCAGTCCCCGAGAAGCCGGCCACAAGCCGGCTTTTTAATGCCTGCTGAAAAACCGGCCGGGGGTCGGTTTACGGGCAGAGCGCTGTGTAATGGTGCTTGCACAACTCATCGCATAACAGAGCCCCACCTGCTGGAAGCGACGGCAACTTAGATTGCTCAAGTCACCCCACAAGGACGTTCAACATTGATGCCCAAAACCATCACTTCAAACATGAAATCAGTTGGCCTGACAGCTGCCTCGTGCCTTTGTCTTTCAGGATGTGTTGGAGCAATCGTATCGCTCCCGGAAAAAACAACCGTCAAGACAGACGCTTACAAAGCGCAAAGCTATCGATCAATCACACCGCAAATCAGCAGAACGGTCACGTCGACGCCTACACGGGAATGGTGCGGGATCACCGTTTGGGCACTGATCATTCCGGTGCCATTGAAACTACCGGTGTGCACATCGTATTTCGAGCAGTCCTTCGGCAACGACGAGTTCGGAAACGAAGCCGTTCTGCTCGACTCGCAGCAAAAAGTCCCATCCCCTTTCTACGCTTGCGGCCCATTCATGATGTTGGGACCGATCGTTCATGGTTACCAAGGCAATGCGCTTTGCGGTGTTTTTGCGGATTGATGGTGAAACTGACATAGCGACTTACGCTTTCACCTGCAGACGCTTTAGTCGCGAAGCCCTCCATATCCACCGTTGATTTACAATCGCCATCCGATCGGCACGAAAACAATTTCAGCACAGGGATGCGCCCATGTCCGTTCCAACCTACGATCAGTTCATTGAGCCGATCCTTCGCTTTCTCGCCACAAAACCCGAGGGTGCAATCGCTCGGGACGCTCATGAATCAGCAGCAAAAATGCTGCAACTGAGTGAAGCTCAGCGCGAAGAACTGATCGCCAGTGGTCAGGCTACCTACAAGAACCGATCAGGCTGGGCGCACGATCGACTCAAGCGCGCAGGTCTTTCCAGCAGTGCCAAACGCGGTTATTGGAAGTTGACCGACGCAGGCGTGCAGTACGCCAAGGAGCATGCATTTCCACTGTCGACCACGGATGTGGAGCACATAGCAATCGGCTACATGAATGTGAAGCTGAAAGTCGCGCCTGACGCCGAGCCACTGGATGACCAACCAAATGTGGAGCCCGATCTAGCCTCCGCCACCGAGAGCCCCGACGACCGACTGGAGCGAGCGCTTAAGGAATTACGCGATGCCACGGCGGCCGACCTTTTGGACAACTTGCTGCAAGTAAGCCCTAACCGTTTTGAAGTAATCGTGCTGGATGTTCTTCATCGCTTGGGTTACGGCGCCAGTCGCAACGACTTGCAACGTGTCGGAGGTTCCGGTGATGCCGGCATCGACGGCATTATCTCGCTCGATAAATTGGGGTTGGAGAAGGTTTACGTACAGGCCAAGCGTTGGCAGAACACGGTTGGCCGACCTGAGTTACAGGCGTTCTATGGCGCGCTCGCAGGACAAAAGGCCAAGCGCGGTGTGTTCATTACCACCTCTGGTTTTACGGCGCGCGCCGTCGACTTCGCCAAATCGGTGGACGGTATTGTGCTGGTAGACGGGACGCGACTGGTGCATCTGATGATGGATCATGAGGTGGGCGTGACATCGCGTTTGTTGCGGTTGCCGACGCTGGATCGCGATTATTTTGATGAAGAGTGAGTTCGGGCGTGTTGCTGCTTGACCCTGCTAACCAATTTCCTTAGTGGGCTTGTGGCCAAAAGTGATGGCACACTAGAATCACAGCGATTGTTCTACCAACCCCTACGGATCGAGGGTTACATCAGCACGGGGCGAGGCCGGAACTGAATCCAGTTTAGGTTGATGTGCAGGTCAAGGAGACCACTATGGCGGACGTTAAAAGCATCAAGGATCAGAAGCTTCTCTACCATCTCACTTCAGTTGAAAACCTGGATGGAATTTTCAAGGATGGTTTGAAACCTCGCGCTGGCCTCTCGGGTTTCAAAGACGTCGCAGATGCTGAAATCCTGAAAAAGCGGCAGGCTCTGCAGCTCGACAATTACGTGTCCTTCCACTGGTTTGCGAAGAATCCATTTGACGGAAGCGTCCAGCGCAACAGGCCAGAGGCCCAATTTGTACTGATCTCGGTCTACAGATCAACGGCCAGGCAATACGGCTGGAAAATCATTCCACGCCACCCGTTAGCAGGCGACTCAATACAGCTACTTGATTACGAACAGGGTTTCGAAGCCATCGAGTGGGATGTCATGAGCAGTCGCGATTACCTGGACCCTCATTGCAAAAGCATCTGCATGGCCGAGTGCCTCGCACCGGGGGTTGTTAAACCTGAGGCCTTCTTCAAAATCTTTACCCCCAGCGAAGAAGTCGATGCACTTTGCGTAGCTAAATTGCAGGCAGCGGATGTTAATGTGCAGACCAGCGTGAATCAGAGAATGTTTTATCAATGAACTACACCAGCCTGAATCCAGAGAAAGCTCTGATTTGGCGTATCGTCCATCGCGATAACCTGCCCTGGATTCTGGACAACGGCCTGCATTGCGCAAACTCGGAAGTACAGGCACCTCATTACGTGAACATCGGCAACGTCGACTTGATCGACAAGCGCCGTTCCCGTCAGGTGCCTATCGCACCCGAAGGCGTCCTGGCCGACTACGTGCCCTTCTATTTCACGCCCTTCTCGGTGATGATGCAGAACATCCACTCCGGGTGGAGCGTGCAGCAACGCAGCAATGACGAGATCGTCATTCTGGTCTCAAGCCTCCATCGCGTTGAAGAGCTCGGCCTACCGTTTGTCTTTACAAACGCACATGCCTATCCGAGTTGGACAGACTATTACAGCGATCTGGCGAATCTCGACCAGATCGATTGGACTATCCTTCAACGGCGCGACTTCAAGCGCGATCCTGATGACCCTCGTAAAATAGAGCGTTATCAAGCGGAAGCGCTGATCCACCATCACTTACCGATTACGGGACTACTGGGCATCATGTGCCACACCGATGCAATGAAAGAACGCATAGAACAAGACGTCGCCGCTCGAGGCCTGACGTTGTCTGTCCATGCGCGTCCCAAATGGTATTTCCAATGATCAGATTTACCCAAGGCAACCTGCTGGAAGCCAAGACCGAAGCCCTCGTCAACACGGTGAACACCGTGGGCGTGATGGGAAAAGGCATCGCGCTGATGTTCAAAGAACGCTTTGCACAGAACTATCGCCTGTACGCAGCGGCGTGCAAGGCCAAGGAAGTTGAAACCGGCAAGATGCACGTGACCGCCACCAACGAACTTGAAGGACCTCGCTGGATCGTCAATTTCCCGACCAAACGTCACTGGCGTTCACCTTCGCAAATGGCCTGGATAACAGAAGGTCTGCACGACCTGCGTCGTTTTCTAATTGAGAATGACGTGAAATCCGTCGCTATCCCGCCACTGGGTGCTGGTAACGGTGGATTGAGTTGGCCTGAAGTCCGCGAACAGATCGTTGAGGTTTTGGGGGATCTGGATGTCGACGTGCTGGTGTTCGAGCCGACCAATCAATATCTGAATGTCGCCAAGCGCAACGGTGTAGAGACGCTCACGCCGGCCCGTGCCCTTATCGCTGAACTGGTTCGACGCTATTGGGTGTTGGGCATGGAATGCAGTCTGCTCGAGATTCAAAAACTGGCTTGGTTTCTTGAGCGGGCAATTGAAAAACTTCCAAGTACAGAGAACCCGCTAAACCTGAAATTTATCGCTCATAAATTCGGGCCATACGCCAATCGACTGGAGCATCTGCTCAACAATCTGGATGGTAGCTATCTACATTGCGACAAGCGTATCAGTGATGCGGAAATCACCGATGTGATTTGGTTTGATCAAGATCGCAAGGCTTTTTTGCAGACCTACCTAAAGACTGAAGCCAGGGAATATTCCCAAGCTTTAGAGCGCACAGCTGAATTAATCGATGGCTTTGAATCCCCCTTCGGAATGGAATTACTCGCGACCGTCGATTGGTTGCTGATTAAGGAAGGGGTTGTTCCGACCGTTTCTGCGGTACGTGAAGCACTGAGAAACTGGGACGGCGGGGGTGGAGCTGCGGTGCGCAAAAATAAACTATTCGATGATCAAGCTCTTGAAATTGCGATTAATCGCCTGATCTCCAGCAGTTTCAGCCCGAAAATAGCGGCCTGACGCAGACAATAAATGCGAGTTTGCCTGTCCGCTTGGCACGTGCAATGAGTAGACGGCTCAGGCGATTATTGAACCATCGCAATAAGCCATTAGCACATCCGCCCTAATTGCCGCTCACCCAACCTCGCCACTAAATTTCCATTCTGTTTTTGTGCATTGCAAAAGCACCAAGGAATGGAGCAACACCATGTCGTTTTTCAAACTCAATCAATCCCTTGTTCTAGTAACCGCACTTCTGACCGCCACTACTTGCGCGCAGGCAGAAGAACCGAACCCCGTCGGTGACTGGTGGATCATTTACGGCAACGGCATTCCCAACAAGAACATCATGTATGTAGCCGACAGCACTTCAGTCGTGCCGTCGAACCATACCAAGGGTGCGAAATTGGTGGCCGTGACGCTGGTGTATGAAGAACCCGGCAAACCGATGATCGATGCCTACAACCTCGAAGTGCAGTGCTCCACGAACAAGGTCCGCTTTCTTAATGGGCAATCCATAGATCGCATTGCCTACATGATGCGGCACCTGAAAGTTAACGACCAATGGCAGCAGCCGAAGGAGTTCTGGGTACAGCGCGCCGCCGAGTTTGTTTGCTCCCCCGCTAAAAAGGACATGATCGCGCTGGGCAAGATGGAGCCCTTGCAGATGATTCAGGGCATGCAACAGATGTTCTTCAAGCTGGCACCGATTCAGGAGAAGGGGCAGATGATGGACAACCTGGATTCGATCCTCGGTAACAAGTAAGCGGCGGAACGCATGATGAATCAATGGACTAAAACGTTACTGGCGGTCCTGCTGACACCCACACTATTGCTGCTGCATGGCTGCCACCTGATTGCTCAGTCTCGCTGGGAAGGGCGCGATGTCCAGGAAGCACTCGACCTGTTCGGCAAACCCGACTCGATGAAAAAACAGACCGGTGCCAACGGTGAGAATCTGGCGGTTCTCACCTGGTTCAAATCCTCCAGTTGGACCACTACAGAAGCGGCCGGGACTTCAATGAACCATACCGGCAACGGCATGGTTTACACCGAGTACTACGAGACAGTCGGTCACAGTTCGGATTGCAAACTGGAGGCCACCGTCAACAAAGCCAAGAAGATCGTGCTGTTCAGGATTGAAGACGGGAAGATCATTCACGGGAAGTGCATCAACGTTCCGTTCGTGCCCGGCTACATTCCACCCGGCTTCTAATGCAACCCTGAGCAGGCTCCTGCTCAGGGATAACTAAACGACTTCACCAACGTCAATTCCCCCACCGCCCGCATCGGCACCAGGAACGTCTCCATCTTCTCGCTAGGCGTCCCCTCCTCCGTGATCACCGTCACCTGCGCCGTAGTCAGCGGCTGCACCGCCTCTTCCCCACCCTCATCATCCCCGCGATACCCACCACCAAAATAATTCACATACACCAGATACTGCCCCTTGATCGGCGCCGGCATGGCGAAGATTTCCGGGCCGTAACCGGTGGTCACGTCAACGTCCAAAGCAGCGCCATTGGGGGCGACGCGGTCGCCGTACCAGATATGCGCGCCGTCGGGTGTGATCAGGTGCAAATCGAGGTCGGTGCCGTCACTGTCCCACGCCAACAACACCCGCAGTTTCGCCGGAGTAGCGCCGCCGCTGGTGTTGAGAAATTGCGTGCGGTGCCGTTGCTGGCCGTCCGGGCTGCGGACTTCGACGCTGTTGCTGCCGTTGGGAAAGGAGAACGGGCGGTCGAAGCGGCCGCTGTCGTCGATTTTCAGCGGCATGCTGACGCCGTTGACGATCAGGCGGCCGGGCTCTTTGTTTTTTGGTGTGGCTTTGATTTCGCCGCTGATACGGGCGGTGTTGGCCTGGCCGATCGGTGTGTTCACCGAGGAGGCCGGGTAGTTGACGGTCTGGCGGAAGCTCTCGCCCTCGCCTTCGGGCGCGCCACTGCGCCAGCCGCCGACCGGGGTGTCGAGTTTGACGCTGTCGGCAGCCATCGCCATTGGCAATGCATTAAGCGCGCAGAGCAACAGCAAGACCTGTGGATAACGGAGTGTCATGGTCTATTCCAGCAAAAGGTGACGGGCGAGCCCTTCGATATAGGTTTCATCCTGGCCGTTGGGGTGAGCTTCAAAGGCCAGGTGCAGGTATTCGTGAGTCAGGTCCAGGCGATCCTGCAAGGACAGCACGCCGCGCACGTAGATGCGCTGGCGTTCGCGGTCGACGAAGGGGCGGCCGAAGGCGAGTTTGCAAACGGCGAACGTGCTGACTTCGTTGTAGCCGGTTTCGCTTTCCAGCCTCGGACGCCAGCCGCGCCGTTGCTTTTGCAGCCAGTCTTGCGCGGCAGGCAGCGCTTCGCAGGACGCCACCGGGTTGTCCCAGCGGCTGAGGCTGGCGCGCGGATAGGCGTGCAGCAGAATCGCGTCGTAACGCTGGCCGGCCTTGGCTTGTTCGACCGCTTGTTGCCAGGCCAGTTTGTCGGGGCCGGGTTGATCGGAGTGATAGGTGACGGTGCTGCCGGCCAACACCAGATCCGCCGTCCATGCGGCGATGTTGCGGGATTCGGCGGAAGCAGGACGCGGTGCAACACGCTGGCGAGTGCTGCTGTCGTCGATGCTCAAACATTCGCCATTGCGCGTGGCGTTTTGCAGCAGATACGTGCGGATCGCCACGGCTAACGCTTTCGCGGCTTCGGCCGGTTCAGATTTGGCTTCACGCTCCAGCACACGGGCGACGTACTCCTCGCGATCCAGCCGGGCGACCAGTTTGTCGTTGAGCAGAAACAGTTCGCCGTCGCTGTGGATATCCAGCGCATTGCCATTGGCGAACTCCACGCGGTAATCGCCCTGCAACGGGCCGGAACTCATCCCCCGATCACCGGACAGAACCCGCGAAACCGGATATCGCGAGAACAATCCCACCTCAACACAACGCCCCGCTTCCGCCGGCCAGGAAGCAGGCAACACTGTCGCCAACGCAGCACCGTAATGCCGCAAAACCATCTGACTGGTGCCCCGGCCACCGGCCCAGATCGGCGAGCCATCCGCCGTCCAGCCAGCAAAACCGCCCTGACGTGATTGCGGGTCCTGATCGCCAAGCCAGCTCCAGGTTTTCACCCGCAAGCGCCCGCCGAGTTCGCCGACGACATTGCCGTCCGCCGCGTTCAGCACCACGTCGAGCAGCACCCGACGCATCTGCTCCTGAGCCGGCAGCCGAGCCAGAAAGCCCAGCAATTCAGCCACCGAAACGCGCGTCTCAGGCTTTAGCGAAGGCAACTCCAGCAACCACGAAGGCCCACCGCGCGCCTGCCAATAAGTCCGCCAATCAGCAGAGGAAATCCCCAACCGCGCCGGCTCGAAATACAGCCCGCAGGATTTCACCAGCGCCTGATCACGCTCGATCTTCCCGCCCGCCGTGCAGCAATAAACCTCTTCCTTCGACTGCCCACGACATTCATAAGCCGGTTCCCGCGCACCGGTATCCACCAGCCACGCATAAACGAACACCTTCCACAGACTGCCCAGCGGTGTCTCCAGCGAAGAAGGCAACGGCTCGCGAGCAGTCAGTTGTGTGGTGTTCAGCGACAGCAACTCACCCTTGTAGGCCACGCGCAACGGCTCATCCTGCGCCGTCGCCAGCGCAGGAATCACACACATCAGCAGCCAGACCAGCGGCCGGGTCATGTCAGTTGACCGTGACCTGACCGAGGGCCGCTTTCGCTTCGCGGGCTTGATGCTGCGGCGCGTAGACCTGAGTGAAACGCACCGGCGGCAGGTTGAACTGGCCCTTCTGCGAGAACCGCACCAAATGGCGCAGACGCAATTCGCCGCTCAGCGCATCCACTGGCACCGCATAGGCCAGTTGACCCGGCTCGAAACGCGCCTTCTCCAGCGCGGTCGGCTCGGTGCCGTCCTTGCCCTGCAACTTGATGCCCCACGTGGTGCGCTCGACATCCGCGCCCGGCGGCAGCGGTACTTCGAGCATGCCGTAGCGCAGCGGTTTTGGTGCTTTGCTGGTGAGGATCACCTCGTCCAGGTACAGGCTGTCGCTGGACAGCGGTTTAGTGCCGACCGGCTCCAGTTTGAAGGTGAACGCTTCATCACCCGGCACCAGACGCGATAGGCGACGAGTGATAGTGACGGCCATCGGATCGACCGCCGGTTGCTGGGTCTGGAAGCTCAGCGCGGCACGCAACGGACGCTCCTGAGTGCCCGACACCGACAACACGCTCGGCACCGGCGCAGTCCCTTGCCACGTCCAGTACATCTCGCCGGTCGCGCCGTAGTTTTTCTTCCAGCCTTCGCCCGGAGCCAGCGCGATGGTCGGCGAGGCCTGGGCGATGCTGCGTTGCAGCCAGGTCAGCGCCAGCGCACGTTCAAGGGTCGATTGCTGTGGCAACAGGCGTTGCAACAACGCTGTCGCACGAGCCTGATCGAACGGTTGCAGCGACAGGTTCAGCGCTTCGGCAAACGGCTGCGAACTGACGGACAAGCGCTGTTGCGCAGCGCCCAGCTGACGATTGAACGCGTCCGGCAAAGCGACTTTCGACTGGGTGGCCAACGATGCGGCCAAGACCCGCGCCGCCGCCAGACCCAGCGCCGAATCCGGATCGCCCATCACCAGATTGTCTTCGCCGTCGTCCATCAGGGTTTCGGCATTGCCTTCCCCGGCCTTGGCCAGATCGTCCAGCAAACCGCTGAGCAGTGTGTTGACCGGCAAATGCATCTGCTTGGCGAACGACAGGATCAGCGCCCGTTGCAGCAACGGTGTGTTCGGCGCCTGCTTGGCGTAGACCTCCAGCACCCGCTGCCAGTGCTCCGGTGGCAAGGTGAGATCCAGCACCTGGCTGGCGTTCCAGTCGGCGTAATAGGCGTAAGCGGTGAGGAACGCATCCGGCTCGCCATCGAAACCCCACCAGGTGAAGCTCGCCGACGGCCCGGCCATTTGCACCAGGCGCAGACGGCTGTTCTGCATGATCAGGCGCAAGCGGTCGCGGATCTGCGGGCTCGACGCCAGCGACGGATAAGCGATGCTCAGCGGCAGCAAACGGCTGGCGGTCTGCTCGACGCCGCCGTACGGATAGCTGAGCAGATCGTCGAGGGCGGAACGGAACAGCGCTTGCGGGCTGTCATCCAGACGCAGCCGAATGTCGGTGGCGTCCGCCGGCAGGCTCAGCGGCGTGTCACCGCTGGCCACGTCGAGGCTCTGGGTCTGGGTCACTTGCCAGCCTTCACCGGTGGCGGTCAGGCGCACCGCGAGGGCGTCGGCGGTCTTGCCGTCCTGTACCAGCTCGGCGGTCAATTCGCCGGTGGCCAATGCGAAGGCCGGCAGCGGCAGGTAGTTGATGCCGTTGTTGAGCGTCACGGGCAAGCGCTGTTCGGCGCCGGCGTAGTGCGTCACCAGCTCGGCCTTGACCGGTTTTTCGGCCTGGCTGAAGGCGAACACGCCGAGTTGCGGCTGATCGCCCTTGCGGAATTTGCTCGGCCCGCTCCACTTCAGATACAGCGGTTTTTCCGAGCGCACGAACTGCTTCCTCTGCCCGACCTGACCGTCATCGGCAATCGCTCGCGCGGTGATGCGCCAGCGGGTCAGCGAGTCCGGCATCTTGAAGGTGAAACGGGTTTTGCCGTCAGCGTCGGTCAGCAATTCCGGCTGCCACGCAGCGGTATCGACGTCTTCGCGACGCGGCCGCTCCAGCACTTTCACCCCACGCTCGCTGCGGTTGGCTTTGCCCGGTGCGCCGGGGCTGCCCGGCAGCGCCACGTCGTAGCTGATGAACGACAGGCTGGCGCTGGTGCGCACGTTGTTGCGGCGCGGGTGATAGAAGAACTGGTCGATGGTCGGCGCGACTTCCGGTTGCAGCGCATAGACCATTTCGTCGACCACGCTGACCGTCAGGTGGGCCGGCACTGCCTTGCCGGCGAACTGCGTGGTCAGATCGACCGTCACGGTATCGCCCGGCTGATAGGTGTCTTTGTCGGTCTTGATCGCCACGTCGATCTGCGGCGCAACAACCTTGATCCCGGCGTTCTGGAAGCTGTACTGACCGCCCTTGGTGTACAGCACGGAGAACGTCAGGTTCGGCGCGAAATTGTCCTTCACCGGAATGCGTGCGCGGTATTGGGTATCGCTGAGCTTTTCCAGTTTCAGCCAGTCGCCGCCCTTGGCCAGCAGCGCGGTGGCTTCGACCTTGTCGCGCTCCAGCGACAACAGTGCATCGCTGACCGGCTCGGGGAAGGTGATCAGCGCCAGCGCTTCATCGCCGGCCTTGTACTCGGGTTTGTCGAGGACGATTTCCACGGTGCCCGGCACAGCCTTGACGCCGTCGCCGGTGACCGAATGACCGGTCGCACCCAGCACCCGGCCGTGCTGATCTTTCAGCGACAGGTTGTAGGTGCCCGGGCGATCGAAAGCGACGCTGAAGCCTTTGTCCTTCGCCGCCAGTTTGCCTTCGCCGGTGGTCTGGTCTTCCAGACGCACCCAGCTGTAGCTGCTCGGCACAACGGCCTGCGCCTGTTCGCTGCCACCCTCGTTGGCGTAGCTGAACGCAACTTTGTCACCGACCGTGCTGAAACGCTGCGGCGCGCTCAGGCGGAAGCTGGCGGCGCCGCGGTCGATGAGGATTTCCTTGGTGGTCTTGACCCGATACGCCGCGCCGTCGCTGGCAAACACGGTGAGCATGTAGCGGCTCGGTTTGTCGGCGGGCGGCAGGTCGAGGGTCGCGTTGCCCTTGCTGTCGGTGGTCAGTTCGGTGCTGGTCAGTTCCACCGGGAATTGCCCGAGGTATTGCAGCTCGTTGTCGACCATCGACAGTTGCTGGGCACGCAGGCTCAGGGTCAGTTTGGCATTGGCCACCGGTTTGCCGTCCGGGTACAGCAGCACCAGGCTGCCCTTCACCGGCTCGCCGGTGCGGTAATCCTGCTTGGCCAGATTCAGCGAGATTTCGAAGTGCGGCTTGATGTACTCCGCCACCCGGAACGCGCTGCTGTAGGCCTGATCCTTGTAGTTGAAACGCAGCTCGTAACCACCGGCCACGGCGTTGTCCGGCAACTGGAAACGGCCCTGGGTGCCGGCCTTGGAATCAAGTTTCAGATCGAGGCGCTGCAACTCGGTGCCGGTCGCATCGAGCACGCTGACATTGACGTCCGCCGCGCCCGGCAATACCGAATCCCGCGCGTTCTTGAATTCACGGCCGACGATTTTCAGCGACACCCAATCACCCGGACGATACAGCGGCCGATCGGTGAAGGCGTAGAGTTTGGTGTCGTAGATTTCGCTGTCGTAATAGAAGTTTTCCGAGACGAATACACCGCCCTCTTCGTCCTCGCCAATCACGAACGAACGCTCCGGGCTGACGTGTTTCAGGCGCAGCAGACCATCGGTATCGGTGGCGCCGCTGCTCATCACGCCGAGGCCGTCGGTCCACAGCACGTTGACCTTCGGCACCGAGCTGCCTTCGTGTTTGCGCGCGGCCCACACCAGCAATTCATCACCGGCAATCTTGCTCACCGCCACGGTGTTGGAAACGAAAACCATGGTGGTTGCGCGGTACTTGCCAATCAGCGCTTCGACCAGATACAGGCCCGGTTTCAGATTGCCCAGCGGGATGTAGACGTTACCCGGCGCAACGCTGACAAACTCGCTGGAAGACCCGGCCAGATTGACGCCGGTCGGCGGCTGGATCGGCTTCGCTTGCCACAGCGGATAACGGAACTGGCTGACCACCGGCAGACCCGGAATCAGGGCGAACTGCGGTTGCGCGTCGTACGGCGTCGGCGCGGCGATGGCATTGCCCATCTTCAGCTCCGGCACTTCCTCGGTGACTTGCTGGCGCGACTCGTAAGAGAACGCACGCTGCATCACCCGACGGGATTTGCGGTACCAGTTGTCCCACAGGTACGCCAGGGTGTTCGACAGGCCTTCACCCTTGAACTGGCCGTCGCTGACCACGCGGTGCAGGTTCTTCTGGCGCTTGAGGAAGTCCAGCGGCTTGTCGATCTTGTACACCCGGATATCGGCGCCGCCGTACGGCTCCATGCGGAAACGGCGATAGTCGCGACCCGGTGCTTCGAGGCGTACCACCGCCTGTTCGTCGGCGGCGAAACTGCTGTCGGCCAGCAGGAAAAAGCTTTCACCGGACACCGGCGTGTAGCCGCTTGGCTCCACGGTGTCTTCGGCATTGACGGCCGAAAACGGCAGGGTCAACAGCAACAGAAAAGGCAGTAAACGCAGCATGCGGGCACCGGTCATTGGGAGAGAAAGTTCAGTCGATAGACGCCGATGAAGTTGGGGTTGGCTGCGTCGGGTATCCATCGGGTGTCCTTCCATGTCATGAGTTGCTGCAGGCTTGCCGAACGCATGCCGTTGTCGGTTGGGGTGGTCGTGCCGGTGTGATAGGCGATGTAGCGGCCCATCCAGATCATCAGGTGCTGGTCGTCGCCCTGATCGAAAAACATCAGATCGCCGGGCCGTGCCTGGGACACGTCGCGGCCGATCAGATGGCTGTTGAACTGAATCAGTTTGATCGCGTTGACGTACGGCCCGACCTTGCCGCCGCCCTGCTGCCATTGCTGGGCGAGCTTGCGCTGATCGGCGCTCAGGTCCAGCTCCGGCGGCAGGTAGCGGTTGGACACGCCATTGCTGCGCAGCCATTTGTCGTCGTGGACTTTCAGCGCTTCGTTGGCGGCGAAACGCACCAGTCCCGCGCAGTCCTGCTGATACCAGCGCGGGCTCGGGCCTTTGCTCAATTGTTCCTGGGCGATGCGCACGAACCAGGCACGAAACACCTGGGACTGCTGCGGATCGAGGGCCGGAGCCTCAACGGCTCGGGCACCGGCACTGAGCAACAACGCCAGCAGGCCAAGGCTGCGAATCAATGCAGTCACAGCGCTTTCCACTCCAGCGGCAGCCATTGCCAGTGACCGTCAGGCTCGCTGCCTTCAGGCAGGGTCAGAGCGTATTTGCCCATGCCGCCGAGAGTGCGCAGTTTCGGGATCAGGTAGGTTTGCGCGGCGTTGTAGAACACCGGCTCCATGTCCTGCGGCAGGCTGTCGAGGGTTTCCTGCTGGATCAGTTGCGCCATCGAATCCGGGCCGAAGTAGATCGGCATCAGCACGTCTTTGGGCAGTACGTCGGCCATCGGCGGGAAGCGTTTGTCGAGGGTGCCGAGGGCCTTGTCGACCAGTTTGTCGTCGAGGGAAAACAGCAGCGTCGAACCGTGGCGCGCCAGGCTGACTTTCATGAACGCACGGCCGGTGATCGCGTCCGGATTCTCGGCATCCTTGGCCGCGTAAGGGCCGAAGTTGGAACTGACCTGACGCTGCCAGAGGTGGCTCTGGCCTTCCTGCTTCTCGACCACCGGGAACGCGTGTTCGTCGACCTTGCCTTCGTAGGCGCCGACCATCGAATCGAACAGCGTGCCGATATCTGCGTCGAGTTTGCCGTTGTCTTCGTCGTTCAGACTGGCCACCAGCAACGGCGTGTACAGCCGCGAATCGGCGTACCAGCACAGACCCGCCGCGCCGGCCACGTGTTCGGTGAGCTTTTGCGCCACGGCTTCTTCGGCGCCGAGTTTCACCAGCAACGGTTTTTGCGGTTCGGCGGCCACCGGCAAGGTCACGCAGGCGCTGGCGCCCAGCGGCATGGCTTGCCAGACCGGTTTGAAATCGAAGTCCGGCTGGTTCTCCAGTTCGTCCATGGCGAGATAGCTGTGCCAGCCCTTGTCATCCATGTCGAAACGCAGGCCGGCGAAGTTCGGAATGAAACGCTGATAACCCATGGCCAGGACGCTGGAATTGACCGACAGCCGCTGCTTGGTTTCCGGCGTCTTGGCCGGCAATCCGAACGCTTCGGGGAACAGTTTTTCGCCATTGAGCAACGCCGCCAGCGCCTGCGGCGAGACGTGACCGGAGTCCTCCGAAGCACCACTTTCCGGGTCGTAGAATTTGGCCGGATTGGACAGCACCACCAGTTTGTCGCCACGGGAGGCGAACAACAGGGATTTGCCGGCGTTGTAGGTCAGCTGATACAGCGGCACTTCGTCGCCGCCAGCTTTCAGGGTGCTGAGCACGCTCAGTTGCGAATCATCCAGGGCGACTTTCGCCAGCGGCTCCAGCACCTTGGCCAGGCCGCCGCGATCCATCACCAGCAGGAAATCCTTCAGGCGACCATCGGCGCCGCGCCACAACGCCACGTCTGCCGGTTGATCGAAGAGCTGCTCGATCAGGCTGTCCTGCAACTTCAGGTCATGCTCGTAAATGATCCGCCGCAGACTGCCGATCAACCCGAGACGGTCGGCGTGGGTTTCGTAATAGAAGACGAAATCCTCGGTAAGCGTGGCCTTGAGGAACGGCACCGTCAGCAGGTCCTTCGGCAACTGGCTCAGGGAGCGGGTTTCCAGCAGCGCGTCCGGGCGGCTCAAGCCGAGCTTGTCGCTGGCCAGTTCCGCCGGCGGCGCCTTGGGTTTGTGCATCAGCCAGCCGAGCCCGCCCGCCACGCCGGCGACAAGGCACAGCCCGACCGCCAGTAACGGCCAGCGCCGGGAAGGTTTGCCGACAGGTGTTACGGCGGCCGGTGCAGCAGTGTTATCGCTCATCTTTCCAGAACCCGAGTTCATCCGTGGCGGGATGCTTAATAGTTGAAAGTCTTGACCAGCAGCAGATCACCGATGGCCCGCAGGGGCACGATGAACGTTTCGCGTTTTTCGTCGACGGTGTTTTCGTTGAGCACCAGCGTGATTTGCGAGGTGATGACCTCGTTCTGGTTGCTGGTCTCCTCGAAGTTATAGCCGCCGTTACCGAAGTTGCCCCAATAGTTGACGTAAACCAGATAGGTGCCGTGCAGCGGCGCAGTCATGGTGAACATTTCCGGGCCGGGGCCATCGACGCCGTCGGGGTCGAGGCCGCCGCCGTTGCTCATCGCCGGGCGCGCCCAGAAGGCGTGCTGGCCGTCAGGCGTAATGACGTGCAGGTCGAGTTCGGCTTTAGGGTCGTCCCAACCGAGCAACACGCGGATCCGCGCCGGCGTGCGCAGGTTATTGGCTTCGTAGAATTGAACGCGCTTGAGCGACTGGCCGTCGGCGCTGATCACTTCGACGCTGTTGGAGCCGGCGCCGAACGCATACGGCCGGGCGAAACGGCCCTGGTCGTCGGTGTACAGATTCAGTGGATTGCCATTCACCGCCAGGCTGTGGGGCGGGCGCAGATGCCCGATCGCCTTGAGCTGACCCTGGATCATTGTGCGATTGCGCTGGATGCCTCGATCGATGGGCGGCGTGGGATAGGCGACCTGCGGGTTTTCCGTGCGATCGAGCAGCCCGTGATAGCGCCAGCCGCCCACCGGCTCCGACAGCTCCGCGCTCGGCGCCGCCAGCAGCGCGGGCGCGCAGGCCAACCCGATCAGCAGCAAAAGAAGTGAACGCATGTGATGCCTCCTGCCATGCCTGAACGAAACCTTGCACCCGATCCTCGGCGCTTCACAGTGGGCGTTACTGCGTTTCGTCTGAAAGACCCGTGACTGTCGGGTCGTAGAAGGCGCGAAGGTTAGCGATTCGGCAGTTTTTTAACAATCGGATACATCTGGATTTGCGGTAGGAATCACGGCGACCAGTGGACGATGAGCCGATTAGGCGTCATATTCGGCTCACGAAATGAGCCGAATAGCGTTTCCAATCGGCTCACGCACTCAGGATCAGCAATTAATGGCGACTCACTGGATCTGGCAGCAGCCTGATTGGCCCGACTTCAACTGGCAGGCGGAATGCCTGGCACCGTTGTTGCGCGAGTGTGTTCAGGCACAAGGTCAATTGATGGGCATGGCGGGATCGGTGAGCCATTCACTGAGCGCGCAGACAGAGCTGGACGCTTTGCTGCAAAACATCGTGACCTCCTCGGCCATCGAGGGTGAGCAGTTGAATGTCGGATCCGTGCGATCTTCGCTGGCACGGCGCCTGGGGCTGGAATTACCCGATGGCGACAAAGTCAGTCAACGCAGCGAGGGGCTGGCGCAGCTCATGCTTGATGCGACCCGGCGCTTCGCCGAACCGCTGACGCTGGAGCGTCTGCTGGAATGGCATTCGTGGCTGTTTCCAGAACAGGAAAACGGATTCTTCGCGCGCGCGATCAATGTCGGCGCTTTACGCGGCGATGAGTCGATGCAGGTGGTTTCAGGGCGAATCGACCGCCCGACCGTGCATTTCGAGGCGCCACCGCGACAAGGCCTCGAGCGACAACTCGACAGTTTTCTCAAATGGTTCGACGCCAGTCAGCATCAGGCAGGCCTCGATCCTTTGCTGCGAGCAGGCATCGCGCATTTCTGGTTCGTCACCTTGCACCCGTTCGATGACGGCAACGGGCGCCTGACTCGCACCCTCACCGATCTGGCATTGGCTCAAGGCGAAGCGCAGGCCATTCGTTTTTATGCGATGTCCGCCAGCATTCTCGATGATCGTGCGGGCTATTACCGGATTCTCGAATCCAGCCAGAAAGCCACGCTGGACATCACCGACTGGCTCGCATGGTTCCTGCAAACCCTGCTGCGCAGTCTGCAACAGGCCATCGCGCGGATTGAAGGCGTTCTGGGCAAGTCACGTTTCTGGCAAACGCACCGGGAATCCGAGCTGTCGGTGGAGCAGATCAAAGTGCTCAACCGCCTGCTCGACGGTGGTGAACGCGGTTTCGAGCACGGTATCAGTGCGGCCCAGTATCAGGCCGTGGCAAAAGTCTCCAAGGCCACGGCGACCCGACATCTGGCGGAACTGCTGGAAAAGGGCTGCCTGCAACGTCTTCCGGGCGGCGGACGCAGCACTCGGTATCAGATTCAATATCCTGGCGAATCGACCGACTGACACCCTTGTCCGTCGGCCCGCTCATTTGCCCATACCCCCCCTATCTGCTAGTGTCGCGCCGGTTTAACGTCAACCGGAATTAGCCGCCATGGCCCGCAAAAAAGCTGCACTGGATTTCGAACAGTCCCTCGCCGACCTGCAAACGCTGGTGGAGCGTCTGGAGAACGGTGAATTGTCGCTGGAAGACTCGCTGACCGCTTTCGAGCAGGGCATCGGCCTGACCCGTGACTGCCAGGCGGCGCTGGCCCAGGCCGAGCAGAAGGTCCAGGTGTTGCTGGAGCGCGATGGCGAACTCGCCGAGGAACCCTTCGACGCGGATCAGCCAGAATGATTGCAGCGTATTCGGCCACCAGCCAGGCACGGGTCAATGCGGCACTGGAAACCCTGTTCAACGCCCCGCTGCCAGAACTGGCGCGTCTCTATGAAGCCATGCGCTACAGCGTGATGAACGGTGGCAAACGCGTGCGTCCGCTTCTGGCTTACGCGGCGTGTGAAGCCCTTGGCGGCAAGGCTGAACAGGCCAACGGCGCGGCGTGTGCGGTTGAGCTGATTCACGCGTATTCGCTGGTGCACGACGATTTGCCAGCGATGGACGACGACGATCTGCGTCGCGGCCAGCCGACCACCCACAAGAAATTCGACGAAGCTTGCGCGATTCTGGCCGGCGACGGCTTGCAGAGCCTGGCGTTCAGCGCCCTGCTCGACCCGCGTCTGAGCGACCTGAGCGCGGACATCCGCCTGCAACAGGTCACAGCGCTGGCGCACGCGGCGGGCCCGGCCGGCATGGTAGGCGGTCAGGCCATCGACCTCGGTTCGGTCGGCCTCAAGCTTGATCAGAAAGCGCTGGAACAGATGCACCGGCACAAGACCGGCGCGCTGATCGAAGTCAGCGTCAAGCTCGGCGCCCTGGCCAGCGGCCGTGCCGAGAGGGATGAACTCAAGTCCCTGCAGACTTATGCACAGGCCATCGGCCTGGCATTCCAGGTCCAGGACGACATCCTCGACGTCGAAAGCGATACCGAAACCCTCGGCAAACGCCAGGGCGCCGACATTGCCCGTGACAAGCCAACTTACCCGGCCCTGCTGGGCCTCGACGCGGCCAAGGCTTACGCACTGGAACTGCGCGATCAGGCCCTGCACGCGCTGCGACCGTTTGACGCGGCTGCCGAGCCGTTGCGCGATCTGGCCCGGTATATCGTCGACCGGCGCAACTGAAGGCTTATCTGCCAAAAAAGACCAACGCGTGGGCAGGGGGCGATGCATCAGGTAAACTGCCGCATCTTTTATACCTATAACGATTCGCCTGATGCCCACGACGTTTCATGAGATTCCCCGCAAGCGCCCGACCACGCCCCTGCTCGACCGCGCTAATACGCCGGACGGCCTGCGCCGGTTAGGCGAAGCCGAGCTGGAAACCCTGGCTGATGAGTTGCGCCTGGAATTGCTCTACACGGTCGGCCAGACCGGTGGGCATTTCGGTGCCGGCCTGGGCGTCATCGAGCTGACCATCGCGTTGCATTACGTCTTCGACACCCCGGACGACCGGCTGGTGTGGGACGTCGGTCATCAGGCTTATCCGCACAAGATCCTCACCGGTCGTCGCGAGCGCATGGAGTCTTTGCGCCAGAAGGACGGCATCGCCGCCTTCCCGCGCCGCTCCGAGAGCGAGTACGACACATTCGGCGTCGGCCACTCCAGCACCTCGATCAGCGCAGCGCTGGGCATGGCCATCGCCGCCCGCCTGCAGAACAGTGATCGCAAGGCGATTGCGGTGATCGGCGACGGTGCACTGACCGCCGGCATGGCGTTCGAGGCGCTGAACCATGCGCCGGAAGTCGACGCCAACATGCTGGTGATCCTCAACGACAACGACATGTCGATCTCGCGCAACGTCGGCGGGCTGTCGAACTATCTGGCGAAAATCCTTTCCAGCCGCACCTACGCGAGCATGCGTGAGGGCAGCAAGAAAGTGCTGTCGCGCCTGCCCGGCGCCTGGGAAATCGCACGCCGCACCGAAGAATATGCCAAGGGCATGCTGGTCCCCGGCACCCTGTTCGAGGAACTGGGCTGGAACTACATCGGCCCGATCGATGGCCACGACCTGCCGACCCTGATCGCCACCCTGCGCAACATGCGCGATCTGAAAGGCCCGCAGTTCCTGCACATCGTCACCAAAAAGGGCAAAGGCTTCGCCCCGGCGGAAGTCGACCCGATCGGTTACCACGCCATCACCAAGCTCGAACCGCTGGACGCCCCGGCCGCTGCGCCGAAAAAGGCCGGCGGGCCGAAGTATTCCGGCGTGTTCGGTGAATGGCTGTGCGACATGGCCGCTGCCGACCCGCGACTGGTGGGCATCACCCCGGCGATGAAGGAAGGCTCGGATCTGGTGGCGTTCAGCGAACGCTTCCCGCTGCGCTACTTCGACGTGGCGATTGCCGAGCAACACGCCGTGACCCTCGCTGCCGGCATGGCCTGCGAAGGCGCGAAACCGGTGGTGGCGATCTACTCGACGTTCCTGCAACGCGGTTACGACCAGTTGGTGCATGACGTCGCGGTGCAGAACCTCGACGTGCTGTTCGCCATCGACCGCGCCGGTCTGGTGGGCGAAGACGGCCCGACCCACGCCGGCAGCTTCGACCTGTCGTTCCTGCGCTGCATCCCGGGCATGGTCATCATGACCCCGAGCGATGAAAACGAACTGCGCAAAATGCTCACCACCGGCCACCTGTACAACGGCCCGGCGGCGGTGCGCTATCCACGCGGCAACGGCCCGAACGCGACCATCGAAAAAGACCTCGAACCGATCGAGATCGGCAAGGGTGTGGTGCGTCGTCAGGGCAGCAAGGTCGCCCTGCTGGTGTTCGGCGTGCAAATGGCCGAAGCCCTGAAGGTCGCCGAGACGCTGGACGCGACCGTGGTCGACATGCGTTTCGTCAAGCCGATGGACGAAGCGCTGGTGCGCGAGATTGCCAACAGCCACGATCTGCTGGTAACCATCGAAGAAAACGCGATCATGGGCGGCGCTGGTGGCGCGGTCAGCGAATTCCTCGCCCGCGAGAACATCCTCAAGTCGGTGCTGCACCTGGGCTTGCCGGACGTTTACGTCGAGCACGCCAAGCCGGCGCAGATGCTGGCCGAGTGCGGGCTGGATGAGGCCGGGATCGAAGCGGCGGTGCGTGAGCGCCTGGAACTGCTTAACAAGTAAAACGCAATGCCCATGTGGGAGCGAGCCTGCTCGCGATAGCGCACTGTCAGTCACTTAAATGCCGATTGACACACCGCAATCGCGAGCAGGCTCGCTCCCACATTTGATTTGTGAACACCTCAAGTACCAACGGACTCCGATGAACCTCTCGCGTCTCGCCCTGCCCCTCCTGCTGCTGCCATCCGCCAACACCCTCGCCGACACCTTCGAACGCGATCAGGCCCTGAAGCTGCCGGACGTGCTGATCAGCGCCAACCGCCAGGTCGAAGCGCGCAACGACAGCAGCGCCGCCAACACCGTGTTCACCCGTGAAGAAATCGAACGCCTGCAACCTCGTAGCGTCACCGACCTGCTGCAGCGGGTGCCGGGCGTGCAAGTGGCGCAAACCGGCGGACGCGGCAGCCTGCCGGGAATTTACATTCGCGGCACGCAATCGGCGCAGAGCCTGGTGCTGGTCGACGGCCAGCGCATCGGCAACTCCACCTCCGGTGACAGCAACCTGCAACACCTGAACATCGAGCAGATCGAGCGCGTGGAAGTGCTGCGCGGTTCGCGCTCGGTGATTTACGGTAGCGATGCGATTGGCGGGGTGATCCAGATCTTCACCCGGCGCGGCGGCGAACAAGGCTTGCAGCCCCGGATGCATGTGGGATTCGGCAGCAACCAGACCTGGGAACGCAGTGCCGGCCTCTCCGGAGGTGACGAGAAAACCCGTTTCAACCTCGGCGCCAGCCTCGATGAAACCGCCGGCCTCGACCGCACCCACGAGTCGTATCCCAGCGACAGCGATCATGACGCCTACCGCAACAAATCCATCAGCCTGAGCCTCAGCCATGCGCTGACCGATGACATCGAAGTCGGCGCCAACCTGCTGGATAACCGTGGCAAAAGCGAGTTCGACAACCCGTTCGGGCGCTTCGACCCGGTGACCTTCGACTCTGTGCAGCAGCAACCGTACAGCGATTTCACCGTCAGCAGTTTCAGCAGCTACATCGACGCGCGGATCAACGAGCGCTGGAAGTCGCGCCTGGAACTCGGCCACAGCGAAAACCGCGAGAAGTCCTTCGACAAGCTCAGCGACGAACGCTCGGTGTTCAACACCTACCGCGACTCGGTGACCTGGCAGAACGACCTGACCCTCGATGCGCGCAACAGCCTGATCCTAGGCGGCGACTGGTACGAAGACCGGGTCAACAGCAGCACCGCGTTCGACGAAGATAGTCGCTGGAACCGCGCAGCCTTCGTCCAGCATCGCTTCCAGGCAGACAGCTTCTCCACCGAACTGGGCCTGCGTCGCGATGACAACCAGCAGTTCGGCGGCCAGAACAGCTGGAGCGGCACGCTGACATTGCCGGTCAACCCGGACAACGATCTGCTGCTCAGCTACAGCGAAGGCTTCCGCGCGCCGACCTTCAACGATCTGTATTACCCGGACTTCAGCAACCCCGACCTGAAACCGGAAACCTCGAAAAGCTACGAGCTGCAATGGCGCAGCCAGTTGAGCGACAGCACTCGCCTCGAAGCCTCGTTGTATCGGACCGATCTGGAAGACGCGATCATCTTCGGCAGCAACTCACGCCCGGAAAACGTCGCCTCGGCGCGGATCAACGGCTTCGAAGCAGCGCTGAAACAGGAGCTGTTCGGCTGGCAGAGCAACCTCGGCGTGGCGATCATCGATCCCCGCGACCGCGACACCGGCCACACCCTGGCACGTCGTGCCCGTCGCACCCTGAGCTGGGATCTGGACCGACAGTTCGATCGCCTTGGCCTCGGCGCCAGTTGGCAGGCCGTCAGCAGCAGTTATGACGACCTGAACAATCAGCAACCATTGGGCGGTTATGCACTACTCGGATTGCGCAGCAGCTGGGCGCTGAACCGCGAGATCAAACTGGATTTCAAGGTCGACAACCTGCTGGACAAGAGTTACAGCCGGGCGCTGTACAGCCATGACGGCAGTCAGTTTGGCTATCGCGAGGAAGGTCGGGCGTTCATGTTCGGCGTGACCTGGACGCCGCAGTTCTAACGATCTGGCGCGATCAGCTGGCAGAGCTTGGCGGTCGCCTCGATCATCTGCCCGCTCGGACGCTCAAGGCCTTTGTCGGTGACCAGCAGCAACTGCCCGTGCTTGACCGCTGTCACCTGTGGCCAGGCGTTCCACGCATCCAGTTGCGGCTGATCGCCAGCCAGAATCACTTCGGGATCACGCTGTAAAACCGCTTCGATGCTCACCTGTGGCGCTGGCAGGCTCAGGTCGGCGAACACATTGCGTGCGCCACACACTTCAAGCGCATCGCTGATGATCTGCCCGCCACCGACGGTGTACAGCGGCTTGTCCCAGACCTGGTAGAACACCCGCAGCGGTACTTCGCGGCGGTAGCGCTGGCGCAGCTTATCGAGTTTTTGCCGCAACTCGCTGGCCCGCGCGATCCCACGCTCAGGACGACCGAGCTGTATCGCGATGCCCTCAATCTGCGCAGTCAGCTGTTCGAGACTGTGAGGCTCGGCAACGAAAGTCGGAATGTTCAGACGCTTGAGCTGATCGCGCTGGGCCGGGCCAACACTGCCGGGCCATAGCAGCAACAAGTCAGGTTTGAGGCTGAGCAGCCGTTCCATGTCGAGCTGGCCGTAACGGCCCACCGAAGGCACGTCCTTGATCGCGGAAGGACGCTCACCGGCATCCAGCACGCCGACCAGCAGATCGGCCGAATCCAGTTCAACCACGATTTCAGACAGGGATGGCGCGAGGCTGACCACCCGCAGGGCGGCCAGCGTTTCACCGCTGACGGCCAGCAGCAGAACCGCCAGCCAGAGACGCCGCATCAGGCGAGTTGACGCGGGATACGGTAGAGGTAGAACAGCACCGCCGTGGACAGCGCCAGCAACATCAGCGGCACCGCTTCAAGGCCGACGAACACCGCCAGCGCGCCGATCCATGCCGGCAGCGCCGCGACCACGAATGCACTGCGAAGGCAGGCCGCCAGGGCGATCCAGGCAGCGGGTTCTTCAGGGGTATCGAGGGCTTTTTGCGTGGCGATCAGCGCATGTTTGTAGCGCCCGAAAAACTTCAGGCTGACAAACATCGACGCCACGCCAGCGATAAACAAAGGCATCGCCAAGACCGGCAGGATCGCATCGCCCTGGCCGAACACTCCGTTGATCACGAACAGCGGCAACAGCGCCAGTGCCAGGTATTTCCACCAGGCGATCGACAGACGGCGCCGCACTTGCCCGCGGGTCACGCCCGGTCTACCTCGCCCTGATGCTCGTTGCCCATCATGTGGTCGAGCTTGCTGGCCTTGGTCGCCAGATAGAGTTTGTTGTGCGGATTGTGGCCGGTGTGCAGCGGCACGCGCTCGGCGACGACGATGCCCATGTCGGTCAAGGCTTTGACCTTGCGCGGGTTGTTGGTCATCAGACGCAGGGATTTGACGCCCAGATGCTCAAGCATCGGCAGGCACATGGCGTAGTCACGCTGGTCGGCGGCAAAGCCCAGACGCTCGTTGGCTTCAACGGTGTCGGCGCCGCCGTCCTGCAATTCGTAGGCACGGATCTTGTTCAAAAGACCGATGCCGCGCCCTTCCTGACGCAGGTACAGCAACACGCCACGGCCTTCGCGAGCGATGGCCTTGAGGGCGCCTTCGAGTTGCGAACCGCAGTCGCAACGCTGGCTGAACAAGGCATCGCCGGTCAGGCATTCGGAGTGCAGACGGCCGAGTACCGGGGCACCGTCGGCAATCTCGCCCAGGCTCAGCACGACGTGCTCGCGGCCGGTGGCTTCGTCGAGAAAACCGTGCATGGTGAATTGCGCAAAAGGCGTTGGCAGCTTGGAAGCGGCGACAAAAACGACAGGCACCGGTGTGCTCCTGATCTGAAAAGTCCGAGATTCGCTGGGCGGCATTGTAACAGCAGGTTCCCAGAGGCGCTTAGGCTGAATTATCGGGGATAACTATCAAAAAGTTTGATGACAGGCTCGTCGCTATCGCCTTTACTCGAACGGATACGGCTGCTTCCAGCGCTCGAAGATCGGCTTCAACTCGCCGCTTTTCACCAGTTGCTCCATGCGCTGGTCGTAGATCGACATCAGCGCCCGGCCTTGCGGGGTGTCGGCGAAGCCGAGGTACAGCGGCAACTCGGCCAGATGCGAATAACGGTATGGCGAAGGATCGGCGGCGTTTCGCAGCACCGCTTCGATTTCCGTCAGCGCATCGATGTAGTAATCCGCCCGCCCCTGCTTGAGCATCGACAGGATCCCGGTGCGGCGCTCGATCTGGTTGAAGCGTTTGACGTTCGGCAGATAGGTTTCGTAGCGATAGCCGCGCACCCAGGCCAGTCGGTACTTGCCCAGCGTTGCCTGGGTTGGCGGCGGATTGCTGGCCAGGCCGAGCGCGTAGATGTGGTCGGAATCGAAATTCCATTTCGGGTACAGCACCTGCTCGGCTTCGCCGCGATAGGAGCCGACCAGTGCGTCGGCTTCCTTCAACTGCACCAGCCCGACCGAGCGCGTGTAGGGCACGGTGCGAATATCCAGGGTCACACCGGCCGGCTCGAACACTTTGCGCAACACGTCCCAGCCCAGGCCATGACCATCGGCGGCGGTGTAGTCTTCCCAGTCTTCGCTGGCCAGGTGAATGACCGACGGCGGTGCGTCCTGTGCCTGGGCCACGGTGCCAAGCAAGGTCAAAACCACTATCGCCAACCAGCGTCGAGTCATCCCTGCGTCCCTCATCCACGCCTGGAAATCAGGCGAAAACCCACACCAGTCCCTGCATCGCCAGCCACGCGAACACGCCGGCCAGCACGTCGTCGAGCATGATGCCGACGCCGCCGTGAACATGCCGGTCGATCCAGCGGATCGGCCACGGCTTGAGAATGTCGAAGAAGCGGAACACCAGGAACCCGGCCAGCAACCAGTACCAGCCTTCCGGCACCAGCCACAGGGTGATCCACATCCCGACCATTTCGTCCCAGACGATGCCTTCGTGGTCGTGCACCCGCAGATCGTCCGCCACTTTGCCGCACAGCCAGAAGCCGAACAGCATGGTGATCCCGAGCATCAGCCAGTAACCCCAGTCCGGCAGCATTTGCCACAACGGAATAAAGGGTAGCGCAACTAACGAGCCCCAAGTGCCCGGCGCCTTGGGCAAGGTGCCCGAGCCGAAACCGAACGCGAGGAAATGCCAGGGATTGCGCCAGACCGACGGCGGAACGAATTCGGCCGGAACCTGTTTCGGGTGATCTGTCACGGTGACTCCTGAAAATGTTGATAACCCCGGATTTGCGGGGTGATGTCGTGCCCGTCGCGATCCAGCAGCACCACGCCCTGGCCCTGCGTCACACGACCGATCACATGGATCGGCCAGCCATCGGCGAGCAGCGCCGGCAACTCGACGGCCGGCAGGGTGAAGGCCAGCACGTAGTCATCGCCACCGCTCAACGCCGCACGTTCGGCGCCGCGCTGACCGAGAAACGCCACCAGCGCCTCCGACAACGGAACGCGCTCGCGCTCGACTTCGAGGCGGACCTTCGAGGCCAATGCGATGTGACCGCAATCGGCGAGCAGCCCATCGGAGATGTCCAGCGCCGAAGTGGCCTTGCCACGCAGGGCCTGACCGAGAGCGAGTTGCGGTTGCGGCGACCAGTAATGATCAAGCAGCGGCTGGGCGATGTGTGGTTCGGCGTCTCGCTGACCCAGCACCAGCGGCAAGGCCCCGGCGGCATTGCCCAGCTCACCGCCGACACACAGCAGATCGCCCGGCTGCGCGCCGCTGCGGGTCAGCGCTTTGCCAGCCGGGACACGGCCGAACACGGTGACGGTCAGGCTCAACGGCCCGCGCGTCGTGTCGCCGCCCACCAGTGCCACGCCGCAGCCCTGCGCCATGCGGTTCAAACCGCGGGCATAGGCTTGCAACCAATCGGCAGTCACCGTCGGCAAGGTCAGGGCAAGGGTAAAGGCGACGGGCGTGGCGCCCATGGCAGCGAGGTCGCTGACCGCCACGGCCAGCGAGCGCTGACCGAGCAGAAACGGATCGCAGGGGTCGGCGAAATGCACACCGGCCACCAGCGTATCGGTGGAAACCGCCAGCTGTTCCCCGGAAGGAACCGCCAGCAAGGCGCAGTCGTCACCGATCCCCAGTGCAACGCCTTCGCCGCCCTGCGCACAAGGCGCGGCGGCGAAGAAATTGCGGATCAGCTCAAACTCGCCCATGGCTGAGAAAAAGTATTCAAGCGCCGATCAGCGCTTGAACGCCTTCACTTCAGCTTCACGCAGGCGCGGAGCCAGCTTGTCGAGCACGCCGTTGACGAACTTGTGGCCGTCGGTCGAACCGAACACCTTGGCCAGCTCGATACCTTCGTTGATCACAACGCGGTACGGCACGTCGACGCGCTTGAGCAGTTCCCAGGTGGACAGGCGCAGAACCGCCAGTTCAACCGGGTCCAGCTCTTCGATCGCCAGGTCCAGGCAAGGCGTGAGCGCGGTGTCGATTTCAGTCTTGAACTGCGGAACCCCGTGGAGGATTTCGCGGAAGTAAGCCCCGTCGACATCGGTGAAATCGTTATCGACCCGGAACTGCGCTTCGATCTCGTTCAACGACTGCCGAGCCATGTGCCACTGATACAGGGCCTGGGTCGCGAGCTGACGGGCTTCGCGGCGCTTGGCGCTCTTCGATGGCTTGCCGGCATCCGCAGGTTTCGGATCGCGCGGGTTGAAACGATCGCTTTCGTCGCTAATCACTTGGCCTCCAACTGCGCCAGCAGGCTGACCATTTCCAGAGCGGACAGGGCAGCTTCAGCACCTTTGTTGCCTGCCTTGGTGCCGGAACGTTCGATGGCTTGCTCGATGGAATCAACGGTCAGGACGCCGAAAGCGACCGGTACGCCAAACTCCATGGACACCTGGGCCAGGCCCTTGGTGCACTCGCCAGCCACGTATTCGAAGTGCGGAGTACCGCCACGAATGACCGCGCCCAGGGCGATGATTGCTGCGAACTCGCCTTTCTGGGCGACTTTCTGCGCAACCAGCGGGATTTCGAAGGCGCCAGGTGCGCGGATGATGGTGATGTCGCTTTCGCTCACGCCGTGGCGAACCAGGGCATCAACTGCACCGCTGACCAGGCTTTCAACCACGAAGCTGTTGAAGCGGCCCACTACCAAAGCGTAGCGGCCTTTAGGGGCGATGAAGGTACCTTCGATGGTCTTCAGGGTCATTCGTCAGATCTCTTAAAGAGCCGGGACGCGTCTGTTTCGCGTCCCTCAGTGATTTATTTGCCGCGAATACAGGGCCGGAAACAACCGGTCATTATTCGGAGGGCACGTATTCTACAACTTCCAGATCGAAACCGGATATCGCATTGAACTTCATCGGTGCCGACATCAAGCGCATTTTGCGCACACCGAGGTCACGCAGGATCTGCGAACCGGCACCGACGATGCTGTAGGTGGTCGGTTTTTTCGGTGCGGCCTGATCGCCGGTTTCGCGGATGTGCGCCAGCAACACGTCGCCATCCAGTGGATGACCGAGCAACAGCACCACACCGCTGCCGGCCTCGGCAACCGCAGCCATGGCGGCGCGCAGGCTCCAGCGGCCCGGTTGCTTGACCATCAACAGGTCGCGCAGCGGGTCCATGTTGTGCACGCGAACCAGGGTCGGTTCTTCGGCGCAAACGGTGCCCAGGGTGAGTGCCATGTGCACGTCGCCTTCCACGGAGTCACGATAGGTCACCAGGTTGAATTGGCCCAGTTCGCTGTCCAGCGGCTGCTCGGCAATCCGCTGAACGGTACGTTCGTGGATCATCCGGTAGTGAATCAGGTCGGCGATGGTACCGATCTTGATGTTGTGTTCAGCGGCGAAGGCTTCCAGCTCGGCGCGACGGGACATGGTGCCGTCATCGTTCATCACTTCGCAGATCACGCCGCTCGGCTCGAAACCGGCCATGCGCGCCAGGTCGCAGGCGGCTTCGGTGTGGCCAGCGCGCGCCAGGGTGCCACCGGCCTGGGCCATCAGCGGAAAAATGTGGCCCGGGCTGACGATGTCTTCGGCCTTGGCGTCTTTCGCGGCGGCCGCTTGCACGGTGCGCGCACGGTCAGCGGCGGAAATGCCGGTGGTCACGCCTTCGGCCGCTTCGATCGAGACGGTGAACTTGGTGCCGAAACCGGAACCGTTGCGCGGAGCCATCAGCGGCAGCTTCAGGGTTTCGCAGCGCTCGCGGCTCATCGGCATGCAGATCAGGCCACGGGCGTATTTGGCCATGAAGTTGATGTGCTCGGCCTTGCAGCATTCGGCGGCCATGATCAGGTCGCCTTCGTTCTCGCGGTCTTCGTCATCCATGAGAATGACCATCTTGCCTTGGCGGATGTCTTCAACCAGTTCTTCGATGCTATTGAGCGCCACAAGGCACCCCCTTCAGTCAGGATTTGAGGTAGCCGTTGGCGGCCAGGAAGCTTTCAGTGATGCCGCCGGACGTTGGCTCTGAAGCCTTGTCGCCCAACAGCAGACGCTCCAGATAACGCGCCAGCAGGTCGACTTCCAGGTTCACCCGGCGACCTGGCTTGTAGGACGCCATGATGGTTTCGCTCAGGGTGTGCGGGATGATCGTCAGCAGGAATTCGGCGCCATCGACCGCGTTCACGGTCAGGCTGGTGCCGTCGACGGTGATAGAGCCTTTATGGGCGATGTACTTGGCCAGCTCCTTCGGCGCGCGGATGCGAAATTCCACTGCGCGGGCATTGTCGCTGCGCGAAACCACTTCGCCGACACCGTCGACGTGACCGCTGACCAGATGGCCACCGAGACGGGTGGTCGGGGTCAGGGCTTTTTCCAGGTTGACCGGGCTGCCGCTCTTCAGGTCATTCATGGCGGTGCAGTCGAGGGTTTCGCGACTGACGTCGGCGGCGAAGCCGTTGCCCGGCAGTTCAACCGCGGTCAGGCACACGCCGTTGACCGCGATGCTGTCGCCAAGTTTGACGTCGCTCAGGTCGAGCTTGCCGGTTTCGACATGCACCCGCACATCACCGCCCTTTGGGGTCAGTGCGCGGATACTGCCGATGGATTCGATGATGCCGGTAAACATGGGGTTCTCCTTGAGAACGAAGCCAGCGCTAACGCGATGGCCGGGAATTATACGCTCGCCGATGGGACAGGGACGGCAGTGACTCGCCAGTCATCGCCAACCGCGCGAATTTCAGTGATTTTCAGCTCCGGCGCATCCTTCATACAGGCCAGCGGCCAGTCCAGAAGCGGACGCGCCGTGGAGCCGAGGAACTTGCCGGCGATGAAGATCACGAACTCGTCGACCAGTCCGAGCTGGGCAAACGCGCCGGCCAGTCGCGGGCCGGCCTCGACCAGCACTTCGTTGACGCCACGGTTGGCCAGTTCGATCAGCAACTGGTGCAGATCGACCTGACCGTCATCGCCCGGCACGATCAGGCATTCCGGGCCGTGGGCGTACTGCTCTTCGATGGCCACACACGTGGCGACCAGTGCCGGGCCGGCCTTGAAGAAAGGCGCATCCAGCGGCACTCGCAGACGACCATCGATCAACACCCGCAGCGGCGGACGGCTCAGGGCCAGCGCGGTTTGTTCGGTATCCAGCCCCAGCTCGTCACCGCGAACGGTCAGGCGTGCACCATCGGCCAGCACCGTGTCGGCGCCGGTCAGCACCACGCTGGCTTGGGCGCGCAGACGCTGCACCGCCGAACGCGCGGCAGGGCCGGTGATCCATTGGCTCTCACCGCTTTCCATCGCTGTACGGCCATCGAGGCTCATGGCCAACTTGACCCGCACGAACGGCAAGCCGTGTTCCATGCGCTTCAGAAAACCTTGATTGAGCTTGCGCGCCTCAGCTTCCAGCACGCCGCTTTCGGTGGCGATGCCGGCATCGGTCAAGCGCTGCAGGCCGCGTCCGGCGACTTGAGGATTCGGATCACGCATCGCCGCAACCACCCGGCCAACACCGGCATTCACCAGCGCATCGGCGCACGGCGGCGTACGGCCGTGGTGGCTGCAAGGTTCGAGGGTCACGTAAGCCGTGGCGCCACGGGCCCGTTCACCGGCGGCGCGCAGGGCGTGGACTTCGGCGTGGGGTTCGCCGGCGCGCTCATGCCAGCCTTCGCCGACAATCTGCCCGTCGCGCACGATCACGCAGCCGACCCGTGGATTGGGGTGAGTCGTGTAATGCCCCTTGCGCGCCAGCTCCAGGGCCCGGGCCATGAAGTGAGCGTCGAGGATGGCCTGCTCGGCGGCGGTCATTCTTTCACCGGTTCGCGGGCGAGGCGGTCGATCTCTTCGCGGAATTCGTTGAGGTCCTGGAAGCGGCGGTACACGGAAGCGAAACGGATGTAGGCGACTTCATCGAGCTTTTGCAGCTCGGCCATCACCAGTTCGCCGACCACGAGGGATTTGACCTCGCGCTCGCCGGTGGCGCGCAGCTTGTGCTTGATATGGACCAGCGAGGATTCGAGGCGCTCGACGCTCACCGGACGTTTCTCCAGGGCGCGTTGCATGCCGGCGCGGAGTTTTTCTTCGTCGAACGGTTGGCGGCTGCCGTCGGTTTTGATCAGGCGCGGTAACACCAGTTCGGCCGTCTCGAACGTCGTGAAACGTTCGCCGCAGGCCAGGCATTCACGCCGGCGGCGCACCTGTTCGCCCTCGGCGACCAGACGCGAGTCGATGACCTTGGTGTCGTTGGCACCGCAGAAGGGACAGTGCATGGTGGCTGGCAACAAAAAAAGGGAGGGCCATGGTAGCGCATCCCGGTGGCAAGACAAGCCATAGGCTTTGCGGTATACAGACTGCCATGATCGATTGATCCATGGATTTCATTTTGCTGGAGCCACCAATGTCCCTACGACCGCTCGTTTTGCTCAGTGTTTTCAGCCTGCTGGTGGCCTGTGGCAGCGACGCGCCCAAGCCTCAGCCGCCTACGCCGGGCCCGGCGCCGCAACAGGCGCAGAAAAAAGCCCGGGAAGCCGCCGACCTCGGCCCGCTGCCGGCCTATCAGCGCGAACTGAGCGGCACCCTGCAAGGCGTGCCGGCCGGCGCCGAAGTCGAACTGGCGCTGCTGGTGATCGACGAAAAGGATCGCCCGCAACAATTGCTCGCCAGTTCCAGCCTGATCGGCAACAACCAGATTCTGCCGTTTCACCTGCGCTTCAACCCCGAATCCTTCCCGGTTGGCGCGCGGGTTGAATTGCGCGGCCGCGCCAGCCAGTCCGGCCAGTTGATCCTGCACCTGCCGTCGCAGACCATCACTCAGCCAACCACCCAGGCGTTGGGCCAGCTGCAATTTGTCAAAGCCCCATGAATGCCCCGTCAGACCTGCAACAGTCGCTGGGCGAGTTGCTCGGCGACGCTCGACTGAAAGCCTGTACGTTGCCGGACACCGATTTGCAGCTGTGGCTGATCGATGGCGACAACATGGCCCGCGAATTCAGCCAGGAAGAAACCCAACGCATCCTGCATGAACCGCCCTACTGGAGTTTCTGCTGGGCCAGCGGTCTGGCGGTGGCGCGCTATCTGGCAGAGTTTCCCGAGTGGGTGCGGGGCAAACGGGTGCTGGATTTCGGCGCCGGTTCCGGAATCGCCGGCATCGCAGCGGTGAAAGCCGGAGCGCTGGAGGTGGTGGCCTGCGACCTCGACCCGCTGGCGATTGCCGCCTGTCGGGCGAATGCCGAACTCAATGATGTGCAAATGAGTTATTCCACGGATTTCTTCGCCGAGGCCGATCGCTACGATCTGATCCTGGTGGCCGACGTTCTCTACGACCGGGAAAACCTGCCGCTGCTCGACGCCTTCCTGAGCCGTGGCCGCGAAGCGCTGGTGGCGGATTCGCGGGTTCGGGATTTCCGTCATCCGTTGTACCGGCGCATCGAAATGCTGGAAGCCATGACCCTGCCGGATCTGGCCGAACCGGAAGAGTTTCGCCATGTCAGCCTCTACCACGCGGCCCGCGCCTGACCGTATAGTTGCCCCATTCACGCTTTTACGAGATACCCCATGAGTCAGCAAACGCCGTACATCTTCGACGCCACGACGGCCGACTTCGACCAGTCGGTGATCGAGGCTTCCTTTCAAAAACCGGTGCTGGTGGATTTCTGGGCCGAATGGTGCGCGCCGTGCAAGGCGCTGATGCCGATGCTGCAAGGGATCGCCGAGAGCTATCAGGGCGAGTTACTGCTGGCCAAAGTCAATTGCGATATCGAGCAGGACATCGTCGCCCGTTTCGGCATCCGCAGCCTGCCGACTGTGGTGCTGTTCAAGGACGGTCAACCGGTGGACGGCTTTGCCGGCGCGCAACCGGAATCCGCCGTGCGCGCCCTGCTCGAACCCCATGTGCAGATGCCGGCGCCGTCCGCCGCCGATCCGTTCGAACAGGCTCAGGCACTGTTTGACGAGGGCCGTTACGCCGACGCGGAAGCAAAGCTGGTCGTGCTGTTGGGCGAGGACAATACCAACGCCAAGGCGCTGATTCTTTACGCTCGTTGCCTGACCGAACGCGGTGAGCTGGGCGAAGCGCAAACCGTGCTCGACGCGGTCAAGAGCGACGAACACAAGGCTGCACTCGCCGGTGCCAAGGCGCAGATCAAGTTCCTCGGCCTGGCCCGTGACCTGCCGGACCCCGCCGACCTGAAGAGCCGTCTGGCGCAAAACCCGCAGGACGATGAAGCGGTGTATCAACTGGCGATCCAGCAACTGGCCCGTCAGCAATACGAAGCGGCGCTGGACGCATTGCTCAAGCTGTTCATCCGCAACCGCAGCTACGGCGAAGGCCTGCCGCACAAGACCTTGCTGCAAGTGTTCGAACTGCTGGGCAACGATCACCCGCTGGTGACCGCTTACCGGCGCAAGGTGTTTGCGGCGCTGTACTAACCTCCTTACTCGATCCAGCTGTAGAGCGGCGTATCCCCGCCGCTCGCCACCTTCACATCTGCCGAATGACGCAGACGCACCAGCAAGCGCTTGCCCGCCGCTGCGCTGCCGGTCAGCCCTTCGAGCTGTCCCAGCAGCTCCGGCCCGCTGAGTTGCCCGGCCTTGCGCAACAGATCCCTGGCGACCTGCCACAACGCGTCATCCTGATTCACCGGTTTCGCCACCGGCGCCGCCGCTGCTGTCTGCGGCTGGGCCGTTTGCACCTGTACACCAAACTGCGCACCGAGCCGCGCCCAGTCGCTTTCATCCAGTTCCAGGGTCAAATCCACCGGCAAGTCGCCGACGGTTCCGCGTATCCGCAACATAAGCTTTCTCCCGCACATTTCTGACCTGCATGCTCCCATGGCACTTGTGTAACGCCAAGCGGGCGGGCAAACTCTGCGCACTTTCGTTATAAGATTACATAACAAACTCTTCACTTTACTTCCCGGAGACCATCATGCGTCGTCTGCTGCTCGCTTTGCCGTTTGCCCTGTTGCCGCTGGCCATCGCCCAGGCTGCCGATGAGCATGATCACGACCATGAGCACGGCAGCCTCGCTGCCCACGAACATGGCGTTGGACGCCTGAACGCCGCGCTCGACGGCCAGACCCTGGAGCTGGAGCTGGAAAGCCCGGCGATGAACCTTGTGGGTTTTGAACACGTCGCCACCAGCGATGCCGACAAGGCCAAGGTCGCCGCCGCCCGCGCGCAACTGGAAAAACCGCAGGCTCTGTTCAGTCTGCCGGCCGCCGCCGGTTGCAAAGTCACCCATCAGGAGCTGGAAAGCCCGCTGTTCGGCGACAAGCCGGATGCCGACGACCACGACGAAGAGGAGGCCGGCAAGGACGGTCACGAGCATCATCACGACCACAGCGAAATCCACGCCCACTACCAGTTCAGCTGCGCGGCGCCGGGCGCGTTGAAAACCCTGGATCTGGCGAACCTGTTCAATACCTTCCCGGCCACCCAGAAAATTCAGGTACAACTGATCGGCCCGAGCGGCCAGCAAGGCACGGAAGTGACGGCCAAGGCCGCCGCCCTGAAGTTCTGACACGAAACGGCGCCATGACCCAAGCACTCATCGAACTGTCCGACCTGAGCTTCAACTGGCCCGGTCACCCGCCGCTGCTGGACATCCCGGCGTTTCGTCTGGAGGCCGGCGAAACCCTGTTCCTCAAGGGACCCAGCGGCAGCGGCAAGACCACCCTGCTCGGCCTGCTCGGCGGGGTGCAGAAACCCGGTCGCGGCAGCATTCGCCTGCTCGGCCAGGAGCTGACCGAACTGGGTGCCGGCGCCCGTGATCGCTTTCGGGTCGACCACACCGGCTACATTTTCCAGCAGTTCAACCTGTTGCCCTTTCTCTCGGTGCGCGAGAACGTCGAGCTGCCGTGCCACTTTTCGAAGCTGCGTGCCGAGCGTGCCAAGCAACGCCACGGCAGCGTCGATCAGGCTGCTGCCACCCTGCTCGCCCACCTGGGTTTGAAGGACGAAAGCCTCCTTAGTCGCCGCGCCGATTCGCTGTCGATCGGTCAGCAGCAACGGGTCGCCGCTGCCCGCGCCTTGATCGGGCAACCGGAACTGGTGATCGCCGACGAACCGACCTCGGCACTGGATTACGACGCCCGGGAAAACTTCATTCGTCTGCTGTTCGCCGAATGCCGCGAAGCTGGCTCGAGCCTGTTGTTCGTCAGCCACGACCAGAGCCTCGCGCCGCTGTTCGACCGTCACCTGTCCCTGGCCGAACTCAATCGCGCCGCCACGTCTGCCGAGGTCTGAGATGTATCTGTTCCGTCTGGCCATGGCCAGCCTCGCCAACCGGCGTTTCACCGCCCTGCTCACTGCTTTCGCCATTGCCCTTTCCGTCTGCCTGCTGCTGGCCGTGGAACGGGTGCGCACTGAAGCCAAGGCCAGTTTCGCCAGCACCATCAGCGGCACTGACCTGATCGTCGGCGCCCGTTCCGGTTCGGTGAACCTGTTGCTGTATTCGGTGTTCCGCATCGGCAACGCCACCAACAACATCCGCTGGGACAGCTTCGAACACTTCGCCAGCAACCCGAAGGTGAAGTGGGCGATTCCGATGTCCCTCGGCGATTCCCATCGCGGCTACCGGGTGATGGGCACCACCGAAGCGTATTTCGAGCATTACCAGTACGGGCGTCAGCAACATCTGCAACTGGCGGATGGCCGCGCCTTCGCCACCGATCCGTTCGAAGTGGTGCTCGGTGCCGAAGTGGCCGAAGCGCTGCATTACAAGCTCGGCGACAAACTGGTGCTGGCCCACGGCGTGGCGGCGATCAGTCTGGTCAAGCATGATGACAAGCCGTTCACCGTGGTCGGCATTCTCAAGCGCACCGGCACCCCGGTGGACCGCACGCTGCACATCAGCCTCGGCGGCATGGAGGCGATCCACATTGACTGGCACAACGGCGTGCCGGCCCGTGGCAACGGGCGAATCAGCGCCGATCAGGCACGCAACATGGACCTGACGCCGCAAGCGATCACCGCGTTCATGCTCGGCCTCAACAGCAAGATTTCGACCTTCGCCCTGCAACGGGAGATCAACGAATTCCGTGGCGAACCGATGCTTGCGATCCTGCCGGGCGTGGCCTTGCAGGAGTTGTGGAGCCTGATGAGCACCGCTGAAAAAGCGCTGTTCGTGGTCTCGCTGTTTGTGGTGCTGACCGGGTTGATCGGCATGCTCACGGCAATTCTCACCAGCCTCAACGAACGCCGCCGCGAGATGGCGATCCTGCGTTCAGTGGGCGCGCGGCCGTGGCACATCGCGAGCCTGCTGGTGCTGGAAGCGTTCGCTCTGGCGCTGACCGGGGTGATCGCCGGGCTGGCGTTGCTGTATATCGGCATCGCTGCGGCACAGGGTTATGTGCAGGCCAATTACGGTCTGTATCTGCCGCTGGCCTGGCCAAGCGAGTATGAATGGACGCTGCTCGGTGGCATTCTGGCGGCCGCGCTGCTGATGGGCAGCGTGCCGGCCTGGCGCGCGTATCGCCAATCTCTGGCCGACGGCCTGTCGATCCGTTTATGAGGATGTTCACCATGCCCCGCGCCGTGCTTGCGCTGTTGTTGCTGGTCGCCCTGCCCGTGTGGGCGGCGGCGCCAAAAGACCTGACCTGGTCGGAAATGATCCCGCCGGACGCCGCGCCCGAAGTGCCGAACATGACGCCGCTGCACGACCTGTCGAAGATGGGCGACGCGCTGTCGGCGGAGTCCGCGCCAGCGGCCAAACAGGACATGCCCAACGCCCCCGTGGTGCAAAGCCTCGATGGCCAGAACATCCGCCTGCCGGGCTACATCGTGCCGCTGGAAGTGAGCGAAGAAGGTCGCACCACGGATTTCCTGCTGGTGCCGTATTTCGGCGCCTGCATCCACGTGCCGCCCCCGCCGTCGAACCAGATCGTGCACGTGAAAAGCGAACTCGGCGTGAAGCTCGACGAGCTGTATCAGCCGTACTGGGTGGAAGGGCCGTTGCAGGTCAAGCAGTCCACCAGCGAACTGGCCGATGCCGGGTATCAGATGGAAGCTGACAAGATTTATGTGTACGAACTGCCGGAGTAAATCTGCTGGTTCTTTATTGCTTGTCAGCGATGGGGCCATGAAAGTTCCACAAAAACCCGGGGTATCACTGTTTCATTGAGCTGAGTCAAAAGACCGTATCAGACGGATTCGTACCATAGGACATCAAACATTTTTAACGTCCTTTGGGAGCTTCCATGAACAAGTCCTTGCTCAGCGCCTCGCTGTTTGCCCTCGCGCTCGCAGCCCCGCTCGCCCACGCCCACGAAGCCGGCGACATCATCGTTCGTGCCGGTGCGATCACCGTCAACCCGAAGGCCGACAGCTCCAGCGTCAAGGTCGATCAGGGTCCGCTGAGCGGCACCAACCTGGGCGGCAAGGCGACCATGAGCAGCGACACCCAACTGGGCCTGAACTTCGCCTACATGCTGACCAACAACATCGGTATCGAGCTGTTGGCCGCCTCGCCGTTCGAACATGACGTGAAGCTCAAGGGCACTGCCCTGCCAGCCGCCAACGGCAAACTCGGCACCCTCAAACACCTGCCGCCGACCCTGAGCGTCGTCTACTACCCGCTGGACGCGAAGTCGGCCTTCCAGCCGTACATCGGCGGCGGCATCAACTACACCTGGATCTACGACGAGCACGTCGGCAGCGAAGCCCAGTCCAACGGCTTCAGCAACTTCAAGGCGAAAAACTCCTGGGGCCTGGCCTGGCAGGTCGGCGCCGACTACATGCTGACTGACAACATCATGCTCAACGCCCAGGTGCGCTACATCGACATCGATACCCGCGCCACCGTCGAGAACAACGCCGTGGCCCCGGGCACCCGTGCACGGGTGAATGTGGACGTTGATCCCTTCATCTACATGGTTGGTCTAGGCTACAAGTTCTAAAGAACGTTCACGTGGTGGTGAATGAGGCTTGGTGGCGGGCAGCTCAGAACTGACGGCGATGTTACGCCATCGACCGGGGAGCAAGCTCCCTCGCTACAGGAAACCGGTTTGAAAGCCGAATTCCGGCCGTGAAAAAGGCGCCTGTCAAAAGGCGCCTTTTTCATGTCTGCAAGAAGCTCAGCGGCCGAGCAGACGGGCCAGGCCGACGCTCATCGGCGTTGGCGTCGGGCACTTGAATCGTTCCAGCAGCCGGCTGTTGTTCGCCCGCGAGTGGCGGATGTCACCGGAGCGCGCCGGGCCATAGCTGACGGGCGGCAACTCGCCGACCACCGCTTCGAGCGCGGCCAGCATCTGCTTGAGGTTGGTCGCCTGATTCCAGCCGACGTTCACCGCACCGACGTCCACTTGCGGCGTCTCGATCGCCTGCACCAGCACATCGACCAGGTCTTCGACGTACATGAAATCCCGGGTCTGCTCGCCATCGCCGAACACGGTGATCGGCAGGCCTTTCTGCGCGCGTTCGCTGAAGATGCTGATCACCCCGGAGTACGGCGAGGACGGATCCTGGCGCGGGCCGAAGATGTTGAAGAAACGGAAGATCGCCGGCTCCAGACCGTGCTGGCGGCGGTAGAAATCGAAGTACTGCTCGCCGGCCAGTTTGTCCGACGCGTAAGGCGTCAACGGTGCCTTGGGCGTGTCTTCGTCAATCGACTCGCCTTCGCCATTGTTGCCGTAGACGGCCGCGCTGGAAGCATAAAGCACGCGTTTGACGCCGGCCTCGCGCATGGCTTCGCAGACGTTCAGCGTGCCGATGAAATTGCTCTGGTGGGTTTTCACCGGATCGTCCACCGATGCCTGCACCGAAGCGACGGCGGCGAGGTGTGCGACCGCGCTGCAACCCTGCATTGCCTGTGCGACCAATGCGGCATCGGCCACATCGCCGACGATCAGTTCGACCCTGGGATTATCCAGCGGCAGATTGCTGCGCTTGCCGGTCGACAGGTCATCGAGGATCCGCACCGAATGGCCCTTGGCAAGCAGCGCGTCAGTCAGGTGCGAGCCGATGAAACCGGCACCGCCGGTGATGAGAACAGGGCCTTCAGCCATGACGATAAAACCTATCCAGTAAGCCCGGGAGTGCGGCACGCCAGGCGCGCGGCTTGATCCCGAAGGTGTGCAGAATTTTCTTGCAGGCGAGTACCGCGTGTTGCGGTTCTTCGGCGGCATCCGGCCGCGCGGCGTGGGCCTGGGCGGTCGGCGCTTCGATGGCCAACGGGTGCAGGCTGCGCGCTTCGGAGAGAATCGCCTGACCCAGTGCCAGCGGCGTGGTCGCCTCGTGGCCGGCGTAGTGGTACGTGCCCCACAGCGGCGCGGCGCAATCGAGTTGTTTGAGCACCGAAATGATCACCCGTGCCGCATCGTCGACCGGCGTCGGATTGCCACGGCGGTCATCGGCCAGCAGCAGTTCTTCCGGCTGTTCGGCACGGGCCAGGAAGCGCCCGAGGATCCCCTCCGGGCTGTCGTCGAGCAACCAGCCAAAGCGCAGCAGCACATGTTGCGGGCAAGTGGCGCGAACGCTCTGTTCGATCCGCCACAACGCCTGACCGCGCAGGCCCAATGGCACCGGTTCGTCCTTTTCGCTGTAGGCAGTGGCGCGGGAACCGTCGAACACCCGATAACTGGACGGCTGCACCAGCACGATGTTGTGGTGCTGGCACAGTTCGGCCAGGCGTTCGATGGCGCGTTCCTGCCCGGCCAGACGGCTTTCACTGACGACCTCGGCCTGGAACCAGTCGAAATAGTAGGCAAGGTTGATCAATGCATCGGGACGGGTGTCGTCGAGCAATTGGGTCAGGCTCGCGGCATCCCAGCCGTCTTCGGGCGGGCGGGGGGCGAGGAAACCGATGTCTTCCTCCGCACCGAGGCGAATCAGCGCCTGCCCAAGGGCATTTCCGCCGCCCAGTAACATAAGGCGCATTCGCATAGAGTCAGCAGGCCCAGTCTGATTGGAACGATGGCTTTGGCGACGATGCTTGTGACACCGTCGTCGATAATTGCCGGAATCGTTGCATTTTGCGGGTTTAGTGCGCAACCGTCACCCGTAAAGTGTAGATCCCGAGCGGTACTTGCAACTTCGCCCACCCACCCGCATAACTGGAGCCATGAATCTGCCCCTTCCCACGGACGCGGCGCTGGCAGGCTTTCACCCCGCCGTCAGCGCCTGGTTCAGCAGCACCTTCCCGACGGTAACCGCCGCCCAGGCCCGCGCATGGCCGTTGATCCGCCAGCGCCGTTCGACGCTGATCGCCGCGCCCACCGGTTCCGGCAAGACCCTCACCGCGTTCCTTGCCGTGCTCGACGAACTGGTCCACCGTGGCCTGGAAACCCCGGACGGTCTGCCGGACGAGACGCTGGTGGTCTACATTTCGCCGCTCAAGGCACTGTCCAACGACATACGCATCAATCTGCAGAACCCGCTGGCCGGGATTACCGAGCAGTTACGCCAGATGGACCTGCCGGCGCTGGAAATCACCACCGCCGTGCGCACCGGCGACACCCCGCAGAAAGACCGCGCCGCCATGCGCAAGAGCGCGCCGCACATTCTGGTGACCACCCCGGAATCGCTCTACGTGCTGCTCGGCTCCGAGTCCGGGCGCAAAATGCTCGGCACCACGCGCACGGTGATCGTCGATGAAATCCACGCCATCGCCGCCGGCAAACGCGGCAGTCACCTGGCCTTGAGTCTCGAACGCTTGCAGGCGCTGTGCGCCGAACCACTGACCCGCATCGGTCTGTCGGCCACGCAAAAACCGATCGATGCCGTCGCGCGGTTTCTGGTCGGCCATGGGCGCCCGTGCGAAATCATCGACATCGGCCACGCGCGCCCACGGGATCTGGGCATTGAAGTACCGCCGGTGCCGTTGTCGGCGGTGATGGCCAATGACGTCTGGCAACTGGTCTACGACCGCCTCGCGGCACTGGCCCGTGAACACCGCACCACGCTGATTTTCGTCAACACCCGACGTCTGGCCGAGCGCCTGAGTCGACACCTCAGCGAACGCCTCGGAAAAGACGCCGTGGCCGCGCACCACGGCAGTCTGGCCAAGGAGTTTCGCCTCGACGCCGAACAACGGCTCAAGCGTGGCGAGCTGCAAGTGCTGATCGCCACCGCCTCGCTGGAGCTGGGCATCGATATCGGCGAAGTCGACCTCGTCTGTCAGATCGCTTCACCGCGCTCGATTGCCGGTTTTCTGCAAAGAGTCGGCCGCTCCGGGCACCAGGTCGGCGGCACGCCCAAGGGCCGCCTGTTCGCCACCACCCGCGACGATTTGATCGAGTGCGCCGCCCTGCTCGACTGCGTGCGCCGGGGCGAACTCGATACGCTGCACATCCCCAAGGCGCCGCTGGATGTGCTGGCGCAGCAGATCATCGCCGAGGTCAGTTGCCAGGAATGGGCCGAAGACGATTTGCTCGCGCTGTTCCGCCGGGCCGAGCCCTACGCCCGCCTCGACGAAAAACATTATCAGGCGCTGCTGGGCATGCTCGCCGAAGGCTACAACGGCCGTCAGGGCATCCGCAGCGCCTACCTGCACCGCGACGCCGTGAGCCGAACCCTGCGCGGACGACGCGGCGCACGGCTGACCGCAGTCACCAGCGGCGGCACCATCCCCGACAATGCCGACTACAGCGTCTTGCTCGAACCCCAAGGGCTGAACATCGGCAGCGTCAACGAAGACTTCGCCGTGGAAAGCATTGCCGGCGACGTGTTCCAGCTCGGCAACGCCTCTTATCGGATCCTGCGGGTGGACTCCGGCAAGGTGCGGGTCGAAGACGCCCAGGGCCTGCCGCCGACCATTCCGTTCTGGCTCGGTGAGGCGCCGGGACGCAGCGATGAACTGTCGGCGGCCGTGGCGCGCCTGCACGCGCAGCTGGATCAACTGCTCAGCGCCAGCCCCGGCAACCTGCAACCGGCCCTCGACTGGCTGACCGACACCCTCGGCCTGAACCTGGCCAGCGCCGAACAACTGGTGGATTACCTGGCCCGCGCCCGCCTCGCCCTCGGTGCGTTGCCGTCGCGGGACACGCTGCTGATGGAGCGGTTTTTCGACGAGTCCGGCGGCACCCAGCTGATCATTCATTCGCCGTTCGGCAGTCGTATCAACCGCGCCTGGGGCCTGGCCCTGCGCAAGCGCTTCTGCCGCACCTTCAACTTCGAATTGCAGGCCGCCGCCAGCGAAGACGCGATCGTCCTGTCGCTGTCCACCAGCCACAGTTTCGAACTCGACGAGGTCTGGCGTTACCTGCACAGCAACAGCGCCGAGCACATCCTGATTCAAGCGGTGCTGGATGCGCCGCTGTTCGGTGTGCGCTGGCGCTGGAATGCCGGGGTGGCGCTGGCCCTGCCGCGTTACACGAGCGGACGCAAGGTCGCACCGCAATTGCAGCGGATGAAAAGCGAAGACCTGATCGCCAGCGTGTTTCCCGATCAGATCGCCTGCCTGGAAAACCTCGCCGGTGAACGGGAAATTCCCGAGCATCCGCTGGTGGAACAGACCCTCGACGACTGCCTGCACGAGGCGATGGACAGCGAAGGCTGGCTCGAACTCCTGCGGCGCATGGAGCGCGGCGAAGTGCGGCTGATCGCCCGCGACCTGCCGGCGCCCTCGCCGCTGGCGGCGGAAATCCTCAGCGCCCGGCCCTACACCTTTCTCGACGATGCGCCGTTGGAGGAGCGTCGCACCCAGGCCGTGCTCAACCGCCGCTGGAGCGATCCCCAATCCACCGATGACCTCGGCGCGCTGGACGCCGACGCGATCAACGCCGTGCGCGAAGAGGCCTGGCCGACGCCGAACAGCGCCGATGAAATGCACGAAGCATTGATGAGCCTGGCCTGCATCAGCGACCGCGAAGTCGAGGCCAATCCGCAGTGGCGCGATTGGCTGAATACCCTGGCAGAAACCGGACGAGCCTGCCGATTGCAGATCGGTCCCGAGCACTCACTGTGGCTGGCGAGAGAACGCCTGACCTGTCTGCAAGCGCTTTATCCAAAGGCGCATTCTGAACTGGCCGCGTTGCCCGGTTTCGACGAAGCATGGACCGCCGATGAGGCACTGATCGAAGTGATCCGCGCGCGGCTCGGCGCATTCGGTCCGCTACCGCTGGCGGCGATTGCCGAACCGCTGGCCCTGATGCCGGCCGCTGTTCATCAAGCCCTCGCTCATCTGGAGCGCGAAGGTTATGTACTGCGCGGCCGCTTCACGCCGGGATCGACCGTTGAAGAATGGTGCGAACGGCATCTGCTGGCGCGAATTCACCGCTACACCGTCAAGCGTCTGCGCCGGGAAATCGAGCCGGTGGCGTTGCAGGATTTCATGCGGTTTCTGTTCGACTGGCAGCATGTGTCCCCGTCCACCCGTGGTCAGGGCAACGCCGTATTGCCGGTGATTGTCGGCCAGTTCGAAGGCTACCCGGCCGCCGCTTCGGCCTGGGACAGCGACATTCTTCCGGCGCGGCTCAAGGATTATTCACCGAGCTGGCTGGATGATCTGTGCCGCAGCGGCAAGGTGGTATGGACGCGCCTCAGCGCCCGGCAAAACAGCAGTGGCACGGCATTGCGCAGCACCCCCATCGTGTTGCTGCCGCGCAGTCAGGTCGGCTTGTGGAGTGCGCTGGCCGAGCAGACGCTAATCAGTGAACTGTCGCCCAAAACCCGCAAGGTGTTCGACGCACTGAGCCAGCACGGCGCGTTGTTTTTCGATGAGCTGATTCATGAAGCACACCTGCTGCGCACCGAGCTGGAAATCGCCTTGCAGGAACTAGTCGGCGCCGGGCTGGTGAATGCCGACAGCTTTGCCGGATTGCGGGCGCTGATCACCCCGGCGAGCAAGCGCCAGCAGCGCAGCAGTCGACGCGGGCGCGGGGCGTTTGTCGGTGGCATGGACGATGCCGGGCGCTGGGCGCTTTTGCGTCGCGGGCCGGTGGTGGAAAACCGTCAAACGGCGTCGCCCGAAACCCTCGAACACATCGCCATGACCCTGTTACGCCGCTATGGCGTGGTGTTCTGGCGCCTGCTGGAACGCGAGGCCGATTGGCTGCCGAGCTGGCGCGAACTCCTGCGCACGTTCCATCGACTGGAAGCGCGGGGCGAGATTCGTGGCGGGCGCTTTGTCAGCGGTCTGGCCGGCGAGCAATTCGCCCTGCCCGAGGCGATTCCGTTGCTGCGCGAAGTCCGCCGTCGCCCCCATGACGGCAGCCTGATCGCGGTGTGCGGCGTCGATCCGCTGAACCTCGCCGGCACCTTGTTGCCGGGGGCGAAAGTGCCGGCACTGGCGAGCAATCGGTTGGTGTATCGCGACGGATTGCCGGTCGCTGCCGAGGTCGCGGGCAAGCCGCAATTCTGGGTGGAACTGGACTCCGCCGCCATGAGCGAAATCCGCAACAAGCTGACCCGTCACTGAGTGCGCGCCTGCTCCGGCAACACCACTGACGAATGCGCCGGCGCCACCTCGTCGTCCTGTCGCTTGGGCAACAGAACCTGCTGTGGATAAGTCTGCGCGAAATGCACCCACGGGCTGTTATCCACAAGCTTTTTCAGGCGCTGGTTGAACGCGCGACTCACCGCGTACTGCCCGCCAGACACCGTGCGGAACTGCGCGGTCAGCACCACGCCGTTCAGGTCCATCTTGTCCACCCCGAACACATCCAGCGGCCCTTGCAGGTTGTACTTGAGGAACGGGTCTTCGCGGATCGAATCCCCTGCCTCGCGAATCAGCTCGATGGCCTTGTCGACATCAGTGTCATAGGTGAACTGCACCGAGAAAAACGCGAACGCAAACTGTCGCGATTGATTGGTCACAGCCTTGATCTGGCCGAACGGCACCGAGTGCACGAAGCCCTTGCCGTCGCGCAGGCGCAGGGTGCGAATGGTCAGGCCTTCGACCGTGCCGGCATGCCCGGAATCGAGCACCACCCAGTCGCCGATCGACAGGGTGTCTTCGATGATGATGAACAGCCCGGTGATCACGTCCTGCACCAGTTGCTGCGAGCCGAAACCGATGGCCAGGCCGACCACCCCGGCACCGGCCAGCAGCGGTGCGACGTTGATCCCGAGATTGGCCATGGTGGTGATCGCGCAGATCACCACCAGGATGATTTTGATCGCATTGCGCAGCAGCGGCAGGATGGTTTTCACCCGGGTGCTGGGCTGGCGCGCCGAGCGTTTGCTGACCGGTGGCTTCAACGCTTCCTGAATCGCCGTGTCGAGCACCACCCACAACAGCCACGTCACGAGGAAGATCAGACCGATGCTGCTCAGGGCATTGCTGATCGCCCGACCGACCGTGCTGCTTTGCGCAAAATCGAGCAGCGACACACCCCAGATCCGCCCGAGAATATCGATGAACACAATCGCAATGACGATCCGCAGCAAGGCGTGCAACAGGCTGAGAAAGCGTTCCTTGTAGGCACTGCTGCGCTGGATCGCCTCGGCCCTGCGCGATTTGAACAGGTGTTGCAGCACGGTGCTGAGAAACACCGTACCGATCAACAGCACCGTGGTGAGCAATGCGCAGCGCAAGGCCTTTTGATTGTCCTCGCCAATGCCGATCAGATTAACCGCCGAGACCAGCACCATCAGCACGATCGGCCAGTACCAGAGCCCGGAAAAAATCCTCAGGGACTCCTGCAGCGACGGCTGTTTCAGGCGCTGTGCCAGCGGGCGATTGCGGATCAGGTGCGCCACCGGCCGACGCAGGCGAATCACCAGCAGACCGAAGATGATCGACGCCAGCAGACCGGTGAACACCGCGATGCTGCTGGTGATGTTGCCGCCCAGTTGCCGGGCGATCTGCGGGCTGGTCAGGGCGTCACTCAACGCGGCGAGAAAGCCGATCAGGAACAGCGGTTTCGGGCAGTAGTCGCGGATGATCTGCACGGCGCGGCGCTTGTGGCCGACATTGAACATCACCACCACGCACAACAGCATCGACGTGGAAAATATCCCGCTGCTGGTGGCGTAGGCAAAACACAGCGCCAGCGCTCGCCCCACCGAGGCCGACAGAAAATGGCTGACGTACAGGGTCAGCGGCAGGCAGATCAGCGCGGGCAGCGTGTAGGGCAACAGGTAACCGAGCAGGTCCTGACTGCGCTGGCGGGTGCGCAGCCAGCGCCCTTCCCGCAGACGCTTGCCCAGCACGCTGCCGAGCACCGTCAACACGGCAAACGTGCCCAGCCACACGCCGGACAGCATCATGAAATCCCCCGCCACGCTCCAGCCTGAGCGGTTCGAAGGTTGATTGACCAGCCTGTCGACTTCATCCGCCGCCCGATCGGCGCGCAGGCGCCAGGCGTCGACCAGATGTTCGTTGAGGTCGAGCTTGTCCTGCACGTCGTCGATGCCGGAACTGATGGCGCCGAGCAGTCCGCCCTGCACGATGGGCTCCGGTTTGGCCGGCTCTTCACTGGCCGCCGCAACGCCCGGCAGGCTGGCGGCTTGCACTGCATGGCCGCCGAACAACAGCAATGCCCCCAATAGAATCGCGATCCTGAACCTGGTCAAAACGCAGAGCTCCCTTGGTTGAACCTGTAAGGAACTGATCGGTTTTGGCCCGGCAAGTTCGGTTTTTGCGGTTGATCGTTCCCAAGCTCCACTCCCCTCGTTGATCGTTCCCACGCTCCGCGTGGGAATGCAGCCAGAGACGCTCCGCGTCTCGAAGAGCGGACGCAGAGCGTCCACGGAGGCATTCCCACGCAGAGCGTGGGAACGATCACCTTGCGATCACCTTAGGGGCTGATATTTGCGTCGCACGCAAATATCAAATGCCCATCCCTGTATTTTTCCACCCCCACCAAACCCTGACACTGCGCTCCATTCAATCCTCAACCGGAGTGCCGTCATGCCCATTGCCCTGCTCGCGCTGACCCTCAGCGCTTTCGCCATCGGGACGACCGAGTTCGTCATCGTTGGCCTGCTTCCCACCATCGGCGCCGATCTCGGCGTCAGCCTGCCGTCCGCCGGTCTGCTGGTCAGTCTGTATGCCCTCGGCGTAGCCATCGGTGCGCCGGTGCTGACCGCCCTCACCGGCAAGGTCCCGCGCAAACTGTTGCTGCTGTCGCTGATGGTGCTGTTCACCCTCGGCAACCTGCTGGCCTGGCTGGCGCCGAGTTATGAATCGCTGGTATTGGCGCGGATCGTCACGGGTCTGGCCCATGGCGTGTTCTTTTCGATCGGCTCGACCATCGCCACCAGCCTGGTGCCCAAGGAGAAAGCCGCCAGTGCGATTGCGATCATGTTCACCGGCCTGACCGTGGCGCTGGTCACCGGCGTGCCGCTGGGCACGTTCATCGGTCAGCATTTCGGCTGGCGTGAAACCTTCCTCGCCGTGTCAGCACTGGGCGTGATCGCGTTTATCGGCAGCCTGCTGTATGTGCCGAACAACATTGCCCACAGCAAACCGGCGTCGCTGTTGCAGCAATTGCAGGTGCTCAGGCAACCACGCCTGTTGCTGGTGTACGCCATGACCGCCATTGGCTACGGCGGCTCGTTCATCGCCTTCACGTTCCTGGCGCCGATCCTCCAGGACATCTCCGGTTTCAGCGCCGGCACCGTCAGCCTGGTGTTGCTGGTGTACGGCGTGTCGGTGGCGGTCGGCAACCTCTGGGGCGGCAAACTGGCCGACAAACGCGGGCCGATCAGCGCGCTGAAAATCATCTTCGCCCTGCTCGCCGCCGTGCTGTTCGTACTCACTTTCACCGCCGCCAACCCGTGGCTGGCACTGGCCACCGTGCTGGTCTGGGGCGCGGTCGCCTTCGGCAACGTGCCGGGCTTGCAGGTGTATGTGGTGCGTCAGGCTGAACATCACACACCGCACGCCGTGGACGTGGCCTCGGGGCTGAACATTGCCGCATTCAACCTCGGTATTGCCGGTGGCGCGTGGGGTGGTGGTCTGATCGTCGAGCACATCGGCCTGATTCACACCGCGTGGATCGGCGGCCTGGTGGTGCTGGTGGCACTGGCCCTGACGGCCTGGAGCGGTCGCCTCGATCGCCTGGGCCCGGTATACGCCGAACCCGCCGAAGGCTCGGCCCGGATCGTCACCGGGCACTGATCAAGCCAGCCCGACCGTCCGTAATCCCGTCGAAACTTTCCGCGACCGCCCGCAGTCATCCACAGACAGAGGCCGTATGGGGACTTTCGACGGGAGGCGGCATGGCTACGATTCACATCGGTATTTCAGGCTGGCGTTACGCCCCGTGGCGCGGGGACTTTTACCCGAAGGGGCTGGCGCAGAAACGCGAATTGCAGTTCGCCTCACGGGCGGTCAACAGCATCGAAATCAACGGATCGTTCTATGCCCTGCAACGGCCGGAACGCTACGCCCAGTGGTACGCCGAAACGCCGGACGATTTCGTGTTCAGCATCAAGGCACCCCGTTTCATCACCCACATCCGCCGTCTGCGCGATATCGAAAAACCCCTGGCCAATTTCTTCGCCTCCGGGGTGCTGGAACTGAAGGAAAAACTCGGGCCGGTCCTTTGGCAATTCCCGCCCAACTTCACTTTCGACCCCGAGCGTTTCGAAGCCTTTCTCGACCAGTTGCCCCACGACACCCAGGCCGCTGCCGCCCTCGCCCGTCAGCACGACTCACACCTGCACGGCCACGCGAGCCTGAAGGCCTACGGCAAAAAAACGCTGCGCCATGCCGTGGAAATCCGCAACGACAGTTTCATCGATCCCGACTTCGTGCGCCTGCTCAAGCGCTACAACACTGCGCTGGTGATCGCCGACACCGCCGGGAAATGGCCGTACCGCGAAGACCTCACCAGCGATTTCGTCTACCTGCGCCTGCACGGTGCCGAAGAACTTTACGCCAGCGGCTACACCTCAGCTGCGCTGCAACGCTGGGCCGAACGGATTGATGACTGGCACCATGGCCGGCAACCGGGCGACGCCCATTTGATCGCCCCGCGCCTGAAGCCTCGGGCCCGTAAATCCCGCGAGGTGTTCTGCTACTTCGACAACGACATCAAGGTCCGCGCGCCGTTCGATGCCCGCAGCCTGTTGCAGCGATTCGATCTGGATAAAACACTCGAAACCGTGCCCGGCGAACCGGCCGCCGAAGGGGTACTCGCATGAGCATTCCCGAGCCGCTCGGCTTCACCGACGAGCAGTCCACGGTCATCACCACCGAGCGCCGTTTCACTGTGCTGACGGTGAACACCCACAAGGGTTTCACCGCCCTGAACCGGCGCTTCATCCTGCCGGAATTGCGCGAAGCGGTGCGCAGCGTGTCCGCCGACGTGGTGTTTCTTCAGGAAGTTCACGGCACCCACGAACATCATCCCAAGCGCTACAACAATTGGCCGACGATGCCGCAGTACGAATTTCTCGCCGACAGTCTCTGGCCGCAGTTCGCCTACGGCCGCAACGCCGTGTACCCGGAGGGCGATCATGGCAATGCGGTGCTGTCGAAATTCCAGATCGTGCGCCATGACAACCTCGACGTGTCGATCAGCGGCCACGAAAACCGCGGGCTGCTGCATTGCGTGCTGCGCCTGCCGGGAGACGACCGTGAAGTGCATGCGATCTGCGTCCACCTGGGCCTGCGCGAAAGCCATCGCAACGCTCAGTTGGCTCTGCTGAAAAAGCGCCTGGCCGAACTGCCCGAGGATGCGCCGGTGATCGTCGCCGGCGATTTCAACGACTGGCGCCAGCGCGCCGATGCCTTGCTTGAACCCTGTGGCCTGCGTGAAGTGTTTGCGGCGCATCACGGCAAACCGGCGCGCAGTTTTCCGGCCCGCATGCCGTTGCTGCGCCTGGACCGGATCTACGTGCGCAACCTCAAAGCCAGCCAGCCCAAAGTGCTGGCGAACCGTCCCTGGTCACACCTTTCCGACCATGCACCGCTATCGGTGGAGATTGAACTATGAGCAGTGCACCGCTGGAGAAGTCCGCCGTAGAACCGGTCAGCATCACCCCACCCGTGCGCGAGCCCGGCACCGTCGATGTCGAGTATCGCTGGCAGGGCAACAACCGGATCGAGCTGCTGGAAAACGGCGAAGAGTATTTCCCCCGGGTGTTCGAAGCGATGCGCGCGGCGAAAAGCGAAATCCTGCTGGAGACCTTCATCGTCTTCGAAGACAAGGTCGGCAAGGAATTGCAGGAGATTCTGATTGATGCCGCCCGGCGTGGCGTGCGCACCACCGTCAGCCTCGACGGCTTCGGTTGCGGCGAATTGAGCACCGGCTATCTCGCCGCGCTGAGTGAAGCCGGCGTGCATTTGCAAATCTTCGATCCGGCCCCCAAGCATCTGGGTATTCGCACCAACTGGTTCCGCCGTTTGCATCGCAAGATTGTGGTGGTCGACGGGCTGGTTGCGTTCATCGGCGGGATCAATTTTTCCGGCGATCATCTGGCCGATTTCGGTCCCGAAGCGAAGCAGGATTACTCGGTGGAAATTCAGGGCCCCGCGGTGGCCGACATCCATCATTTCGCCCTGCTGCAAAGCGGCCGTCCGGGACGGGCGAGGTTCTGGTGGCAACGGCGCCGGCAGCGTCGCGCCGAGATGGCGTTTGACGATCACGACGGTCAGGTACGTCTGGTGTTCCGCGACAACGATCGCCACCCCACCGATATCGAAGATGTCTATTTGCAGGTACTGCGCCGCGCCCAACGGCGGGTGGTGATTGCCAACGCCTACTTCTTTCCCGGCTATCGCCTGCTGCGCGAAATCCGTAACGCTGCCCGGCGCGGGGTCGAGGTGCGGCTGATTCTGCAGGGGCAGCCGGACATGCTGGTGGCCAAACTCGCCGCGCGCATGACCTACGACTACCTGCTCAAGGCCGGGGTGCAGATTCACGAATATTGCGAGCGGCCGTTGCACGGTAAAGTGGCGCTGGTGGACGAGGAATGGAGCACCGTCGGCTCGAGCAATCTCGATCCGCTGAGCCTGTCGCTGAACCTGGAAGCCAACGTGCTGATCCGCGACCGCGCCTTCAATAGCCACCTGTTCGAACGCCTCGAAGACCTCAGCCACAACCACTGCAAGGCGATGGACGCCACGAAATCGCCACGCGGACGGATCTGGCACATGACCGTGGGCTTTCTGGTGTTTCACTTCCTGCGGCATTTTCCGGCCATGGCCGGTTGGCTGCCGGCGCACAAGCCACGACTCAAACCCTTTTCCCATGCCGCCGGGAGCGATCCTTCATGAGCCATTCCGAAGCCCACGCAGCCGTGCATCCGGCACCGGCGAGCAAGTCCCGCTGGAGTCGCTGGAAACGTCCGCTGACCCTGTTGTTCTTTCTGGCGCTGATCGTTTTGCTGACGATGTTCGCCAGTCGCATCGAATGGGCCGAAGTGCTGCAAACCCTCGCCGACTTCAAGGTGCGCACGCTGATCATCGCCTCCAGCCTGACCTTGCTGAGCTTTCTGGTGTACGCCAGTTTCGACCTGATCGGCCGCACTTACATTCGTCAGGACCTGACGTGGAAACAGATCCTGCCGGTGGGCGTCATCAGCTATGCATTCAACCTCAACCTCAGTGCATGGGTCGGCGGGATCGCCATGCGTTATCGGTTGTACTCGCGGCTCGGGGTGAGCAAAAGCAACATCGCCAAGATCCTCGGCCTGAGCCTGGCGACCAACTGGTTCGGCTACATGACCATCGCCGGCGTGGTGTTCGCCAGCGGGCTGGTGCGCATGCCACCGGGCTGGAAAGTCAGCAGCGGCGCGTTGCAGGGCATTGGCGTGTTGCTGCTGTTGGTCAGTGTCGGTTATCTGGTCGCCTGCCAGTTTTCCCGGCGTCGCGAGTGGTCGATTCGCGGGGTGGAAATCAACCTGCCATCGCTGCGCATGGCGGTTCTGCAATTGCTGCTCGGGGCGCTCAACTGGTCGTTGATGGCGGCGGTGATTTTCACCTTGCTGCCGAGCAAGCTCGACTATCCGCTGGTGCTCGGGGTGCTGCTGATCAGTGCGATTGCCGGGGTCATCACCCACATTCCCGCCGGGCTCGGCGTACTGGAAGCGGTGTTCGTGGCGCTGCTGCAACACGAGGCCTCACGCGGCAGTCTGGTGGCGGGGCTGCTGGCGTATCGGGCGATTTATTTCCTGCTGCCGCTGCTGATCACCGTGGTCATGTATCTGGTGGTAGAAGCCAAGGCCAAGGCGTTGCGGATCGAGAAGAAACCCAAGTGATCCTTAGCGCCTGACCGGCCGACGCGAACTCATGTGGACTGAATGATGCTCAACCGCTCACCCACCACCATCTCGGTGATCCAGTCGACCAGGATTGAGGTGTAGGCCTGCTGAGAGGTCGGATCGCTCAGGGCATGGTCGGCGCCGTCGATGATGCGGTGGGTCAGCGAATGGGTCTGCTGGCATGCGGCGCGGTAACTCATGATCGTCGCATGGGGCACGTACTCATCGGTTTCCGACTGCACCAGCAGCACGTCCCCGGTGAATTGCGAGCAGGCGTGTAAGGCGCGGTTGCTGTCGGCGCGGATCAGCGTGCTGCGATAATCGCGCAGATCGGCCTTGTCCAGCTCGCGCTTGGGCGTGTGCCATTGCTCGTCGCGGTACAGCGCCGGCACCCGCAGCGCCAGCCAGCGCACCGGGCGCAGCGAGGTCAGAATTGAAGCGAGGTAACCGCCATAGCTGGTGCCCACCACCGCAATGGCCGAAGTGTCCAGTGCCGGATGGGCGAGCAGCCGATCGTAGGCCGCCAGCAAGTCACGCAGGTTGTCTTCGCGGGTGACCCGGCTCAGCGGAATGCCGGTGCCGCCGGTGTGCCCGCGCAGGTCGAACGTCAGGCACACACAACCCAGGCCGGCGATGCCTTTGGCCCGTTCCAGATCCCGCTCCTGACTGCCGCCCCAGCCGTGCACGAACAACACGCCGGGGACTTTCGATTTGGGACTGAGAAACGTCCCGCTCATCTGTTCATCATCAATGTCGATTTGAATGCTTTCGCTTCTAGCCGTCATAGGATTTGACCGTTACGTATTTGAGGAGAAAGTCGCTGTTCTCTGCCGGCCCGCGATACACCTCGATGGCATCCGCCGGCAGGTCCTGATCGGTATAGGTTTCCACCGACGACACGCGGATCGCGCGCATCGAGGGATCGTTGACGAAACTTTGCAGCGCCGCCACTTCCGCGCTGCTGGCGCCGCCCATGCGCCAGGACTGCTCGAGCACGCCACTGCGCGGCCGGCCTTCGCTGTCCAGGCCCTGGGCGATGTCGTAATTGCGCCGCGAGGCATAGAAATGCGGATAGGCTTCGTCCGCCGCCCGGTCGAACACCTGCGCCTGCTGAATGGCCAGACGCACGTCGTCGGGCAGATCCAGCGTCAGCAGATCCTCGTAACCGCCCTGCACCACCAGCAGGTTCGAGCCGCCGTACACCTCTTCGCCGTGGGCGTCCTTGGTCAAGTATTGATCACCGCAGTAACTCAGCACCCTGCCGCCGATGAACGACTGGCCGACGCTGTGGGTAACTACCTGACTCAAATCCTGCTCCAGCACCACGCCATCGCTGAACAATTCTTCAGCCTCGGGTCGGGCGAGGATTTCATCGAACGCATCGAGACTCTTGATCACTTCCTGACCCCGCCCGGCACAGGCGTGGATGGGCTTGATCCGGATCGGGCCGCTGTACAACAGATGTTCGGCGGCGGGCCGTGCATCCTCCAGCGCAAAAACACTGAGCCCGTCCAGCACCACGGTGCGCACCCGCTCGGAAAACAATGGCGACCAGCCTTGCGGCGCATGGGCCTGATGGCTGCGCAAACCGTGGCTGATGGCTTTGGTGCAGATGAAATCGTGCTCGACAAAACCGCCCCACAAATCGTCCGGGCCGCTCACGCCCAGTTCGCGGGCCGCAGCGCCAACGAGGGTCTGGGTCGGCAGCAGATAAATATCCCGGCCGCGATGTTTTTCAGCGTCGTAACTGCCGCCGAACTTGAGGCCGAGGATCTGCGCCAGCCATCGCGCGAGGGCCTTGTTGGTCTGCACTTCATGTTGTGGTGCGCCGGGCCGGACCGAATGGGCGACGACCACTTTCCTGCGGGATGTCGGGGTCATGCGTCCCCCTCCAACGGCGGGTTGAATGTAGGTCAGAGGGTGCAGAGATCAGGCCAACCGGGGCTCGCCTGAAACACTCTGAAAATCAGCCACTTGAAAAACCCGTACTGGCACCGCGCCCGTTTCAATCTGCACGACCGCGCTGCAGGGTCCGGCATTTTGCACGACGGGTACGTTTTACTTCGCCACGGTAGGCGGCGGACTGACGCCGAATCGCGCGCGATATTCACTCGGCGCCAGCCCGGTGATTTTCTTGAACGTCGCGCGAAAGGCGCCCGGATCCTGATAGCCCACCGTCCACGCAATGTGATCGATGGTGCCATTGGTGAATTCGAGCATTTCCCGGGCCTTGCCGACCCGCAGGTGCTGACAGTATTCGGTGGGTTTCAAGCCGGTCGCCGCACGGAACCGGCGCAGAAATGTTCGCTCCTCCAGACCCGCACGTTCGGCCATCGCCGTCAGCGAGACATCGGTCGCGCCGGTGCCCTGCAGCCAATGCTGAACCTGAAGAATCGGCCCGTCGCCATGATTGAGGATCGGCGCAAAATTGCTGCCGCACGCACTGGCGCTGTCGCTGTGCTCCACCACCAGAAACCGCGCGGTGCTGCTGGCGATGCTCGGCCCGAGCAATCGGTCCACCAGACGCAAACCAAGCTCTGACCAGGCCATCAGCCCCGCCGTCGTTATCAGGTCACCGTCGTCGACAATCGGCGTGTCGGCCTTGAGCCTGATCTTCGGGTAACACTCGGCGAAGGCCTTGGCCGAAGTCCAGTGCGTGGTAGCGCTGCGACCATCGAGCAACCCGCTCTCCGCCAGCAGCCACGAGCCGACACAAACCCCGCCAAGCGTCGCGCCACGAGCATGTTGTTCACGCAGCCAGGGCTGCAGCCCGGCCGGCATCTGTGCCGCGGAAAAACCGGCAATCGACGGCGGGATCAACACCGCCAGCAAACCGTAGTCGGCTCCGGGATGACTGTCGTAAACCCGCACGGGCGGGTGGTCGTCATCGACCTGCCAGTGGCTGATCCGCAGCAGCGGCAATTGCGTGGCCTGGTGTTCGGCGGCGATCCGGTTGGCGACCCCGAACAGGTCGGTCAGGCCATGCACCGCCGCCATCTGCGCCCCGGGATACATCAGCACGCCCAGTTCCGCGACGGTCCTTTCTGCACCCATTGTCAGTTTTCCCCTGTGTATTGTCGGTGCGGCCAATCCTCGAAACCGTGGCCAGCGCCAATACTGAACCCACGCCAACCCACACTTCGAGGACACACCCATGGCCAAGCAAGCGCTCATCGTAGTCGATATCCAGAACGACTACTTCCCCCAAGGCAAGTGGCCGCTGGTCGGTGCCGACGCCGCCGCCGACAACGCCGCCCGGCTGATCGCGGCCTTCCGTGAAGCCGGTGATTCGGTGGTGCACATCCGCCACGAATTCACCTCGCCCGAGGCACCGTTTTTCACCCCGGGCTCCGAAGGCGCGAAACTGCATCCGAAAGTGCTCAACCGCGCCGATGAGCCGGTGGTGCTCAAGCACTTCGTCAACTCGTTCCGCGAAACCGAGCTGCAATCGATCCTCGACGAACAAGGCATCAACGAGCTGGTGGTGGTCGGCAGCATGAGCCACATGTGCGTCGACGGCATCACCCGTGCGGCGGCCGATCTGGGTTACACCGTTACGGTGATCCACGATGCCTGCGCCAGCCGTGACCTGGAATTCAACGGTCTGACCGTGCCCGCCGCCCACGTGCATGCGGCGTTCATGTCGGCGCTGGGGTTTGCCTACGCCAGCGTGGTGTCCACCGACGAGTTCCTCGCCGCCAGCCGCTGAGCTCTGCTCTGATACAACTGGAAATACCTGCGCCCGCCTCGCTGCGGGCGTTTTTTTGTGGGTCAAGAAAATCTCACGCGTGAGCCATTGATGGCATTTTGATTTGGTTGTAGTGTGGCTCACGCGTGAGATGTTCATAACGGAGTCATCGCCATGAAAAGCCGCTCCCCTGCCACCCAGTCAGAGAGCCCAAAGGGAGTGCGCTCGACACCGTCCGCGAAAAAACCGTCGAGCTTCTACATGAAGCAGATGCGCGCGGGCCTGGCTGCCGCCGGTTATGTGAAACACGAAACTTGGGTGCTTCCGGAAAACCGAAGCTTGCTCAAGCAAATGGAGCAACAGCTACGCCAACCGATTCTGGCTGGCTCTTTCATGTCGGAGAATTACATGAGCGCAGGCAACAACTGGAACATCGATAGCCTCTACAACGCTTTCAAGGCGCTGGACGAGGTGGCTTCGCAAGAGATCACGCTGTCTCTGATCCAGAGCTCCGAACCCAGCCTCAAGCTGGAAATGAACGAATTCGGCGGTCTGCCGATTCACATCGCCCTCGCCGGTCAGCAGATCATTGTCGACACCGTGCTGGTGGACATCGATTCGATCACCGACGTGCGCGCGTTCAACGACGCCGTGCTGCGCAGCCGGGAAATGTTCCCGCTGTCGTCGATCGGCATCGAGACCATGCCCAACGGCCAGACCGTCTACAACATGTTCGGTGCACTGAGTGCCGACTCGAGCCTGACCAACGTGGTCACCGAGGTGAAAACCCTGGTCGACAACGTGCAGCGCGCCAGCGAAGCCTTCGAACACTTCTTCAAGTAATCAACAGGGAAAATCCAATGACTCAGTCCATCTGGAGCAAGTTGTTCACCGCGCTGCGCGGCGGCGCCAACGAAGTCGGCGAAGCGATCGCCGATCAACAGGCCCTGCGCATCCTCGATCAGGAAATCCGTGACGCCGACAGCGCGCTGTCCAACGCCCGTCGCGAACTGGTCACCATCATGGCCAAGCACAAACTCTCCGCCGATCGCGTGAGCGAGTACGAAGCCAAGATCAGGGACCTGGAAGCCAAGGCCGTTTCCGCCCTGAACGCCGGCCGCGAGGACCTGGCACTGGAAGTGGCCGAAGCGATCTCGACCCTGACCAACGACCTGGGCGTCGAGAAGAAACAAAGCGACGAATTCGGCACCTACGCCGACAACATGCGCAAGGACATCAACAAGGCCGAAGCGCGGATCAAGAGCCTGCGCCAGCAAGTCGACATGGCCAAGGCCCGTGACAGCGTGCAAAAGGCTCAGGTCAGTGCTTCGATCGCCAGCGGCGGCGCCAACGGCAAGCTGGAAACCGCCGTCGGCACCCTGAACCGTCTGCAAGCCAAGCAGCAGCAACGCGCTGCCGAGCTGAGCGCTGCCGACGAGCTGGCCGACGCGTCGACCGGCAACGACCTGGATCGCAAGCTGCGCGAAGCCGGTATCACGCCGAACGAAGGCAGCGCCAACGCCATCCTCGAGCGTCTGAAGCAGAAGTCCGCCCAGTAACGGCGGCGGGAGTAAGGAAGGGCACCGGGTGCCCTTCTTTTTTGCCTGCTCGTTCGCCGCGCGCCCGGTACACTAGCGGCGTTTTTGCCACCGAATACCTCCACCCGCTTCAAGGAATGTACCCATGGGATGGTTCAAAGATTTGCTCGGCACCAGCAACTGGCAGTCGGCTGCGCCGGCGTCCGGGTCTACCGGCGGCCCCCTCGGACTGGCGCAGGGCAAGGCGATCCGCTTCGACACGACTCTCGGCCTGTTGCTCGACGGCAGCACTTCAGTGCGGGTTCCCGACGCCCAGGCGATCTGGAGCGCCGGCTGGATCGACCTCGGACAGTCGAACAAACTGCATCGCTACTACCTGAACGATGAAGAATTCTGGGTACAGATCCATGTCACGGGCGACGATCAGATCGAATCGGTGACGCTGTTCAATTACGTCAGCTATGTGACGGTCAACAGTGACGCCGAACTGCAGCGCCTGGCCGGGCCGAACAGCCTGATCGGCCTGCCGACCTATCGCCACGAAGGTGTCGAATACACCCGTGAATGGGGCACCGAACGCGGCCAGACCGAACTGGTGCCGCTCACCGAACAGGTGATCAACCCCGACGAGTCGTACACCATCAACCATCACTCGATGCTCTACGCCCGGGAGACCGGCCTGACCGATCGCCGCGAGCTCTTGCTGTTCTCCGTCGAGCAGGACGAAGAAGGCACCGTCAGCCTGAGCACTTCGCTGGGCATCTCGCTGTACACCACTGATTTGAGCACCATCTAAAAGGAAGTTTTCCATGCTGGAAGCGTTGTCCATCTCCCTGAACAAAGCCGCGCTGGTCGGTTTCGTCGCCTACCTGATCGGCGCCGTGCTGCTGTTCATGCTGTTTCAGTTCGTCTACACCCGTATCACGCCGCACAAGGAATTCGAGCTGATCCGTGCTGGCAACAGCGCCGCCGCCATTGCCCTGTCCGGCGCAATCATCGGCTTCGCGATTCCGGCCAGCAACGTGATCGCTCATTCGATCAACGTCCTCGACTTCGTTCTCTGGGCGGTGATCGCGGCCGCGGTGCAATTGCTGGCTTTCCTGGCGACCGGGCTGGTGCTCAAGGGCACGTCCCAGCGCATCGTTAACGGTGAAATCGCCGCCGGCATCTATGTGGCGGCGGTGGCGATCAGCGTCGGCATGCTCAACGCCGCGTGCATGACCCCGTCCTACTGATCGGCAGGAAGCCTGAGATGAAACGAAGCAAGTACGTTCAACTGTCGCTGGCCGCTTCGGTAGCCCTGGCGATTTCCGCTGAAGTGGCCGCCCAGGAGCAGCAACGCAACTTCCAGAGCGTCGAACAATGCGTCGACGCCGAAGTGGCGCCGGATGTCTGCTCGAACGCCTACGTCGCAGCCCTGGCCGAACACCGGCGGATCTCCCCGGCCTACGACGACAAGGCTGCCTGCGACGCAGACTTCGCCGCCGACTGGTGTCAGAAAAATTCCGCCGGCCGTTTCGTACCGAAACTCGGTGGCTTCAAAGTGCCGCAGGACGGTGAGCCGGCGCAGAACCTCGATGCGATCGCCAATGCCCAGATGCCCGCCGGCGACGCGGCCGCCGTGCAGAGCAATCAGACGAGCACTTCGCACTCGTCCAGCGGTGCAGGCAACGGCTGGCTCACCGGATGGCTGATCGGCAATGCCATGAGCAACAACCGCGCGATCGACTCGCGGCCGGTTTATCGTGAGCGCAATACCCGCCAGACCTACGACACCTCCACGCTGAACCGTCGCATCGAATCGGCGCCGAGCCGCAGCCAGCGGGACTACGACAGCGATTACCGCAAACCGGTCAACGTCGCTGCGTCCACCTCCCGTGGCGGCTTCGGCAGCCAGTCCAGCGCACGCAGTGGTTGGGGCGGCTGGGGCCGTTCGAGCAGCTGACCATGAAGAAGATCCACTGCGCCGAGCGCCACGACTGGAAGCAGACCGCCGAAAGCCTCGGCTTTCTGTTTCACACCATCGACGACGAGCCGTACTGGGACGAGCGCGCCTACTACCAGTTCACGCTCGCACAGATCGAAAACGACCTGGAGGATCCGACCACTGAACTGCACGAGATGTGCATGGACCTGGTCGACCGCGTCGTGCACAGCGAAGAACTGCTGGATCGCCTGAGCATTCCGGCGTCGTACTACGACATGATCCGAACGTCCTGGCTGGAAGGTCATCCACATCTGTACGGGCGCATGGACTTCTCCTACAACGGCAACGGCCCGGCGAAACTGCTCGAACTCAACTACGACACGCCCACCAGCCTTTATGAAGCGGCGGCGTTTCAGTGGGGCTGGCTGGAGCAATGCATCGAGCGCGGGATGCTGCCGCGCCATGCCGACCAGTTCAACAGCATCGACACCCGGCTGCACGAGGCCTTCGCCGAACTGAAACTCACGCGGCCGTTTTACTTCGCCTCGATGAAAGACTCGGTCGAAGACAAGGGCACCACGGATTATCTGCGGCTGATCGCAGAGAAGGTCGGCATCGAATCGCGGCACATCGACATCGAAGACATCGGCCTGAGCGCTGACGGTCGTTTCGTGGATCTCGAAGATCGCTGGATTCCGCACCTGTTCAAGCTGCACGCCTGGGAGTTCATCTTCCACGAACCGTTCGGCGCGGCGATTGCCGAGTGCGACACCCAGTTTTTCGAACCGGCGTGGAAGTCGATCCTATCCAACAAGGGCGCCCTGCCCCTGCTATGGGAGTTTCATAAAGGCCACCCGAATCTGCTGGCTGCTCACCTCGATCCGAACCCGGGCAGTGCGGTGCCCAAGGGCTGGGTGCGCAAACCGTACTTCTCCCGGGAAGGCGCCAATATCGAGTTGCAGACCGCTGAAGGCTTGATCGTCAAAGAGGATGGGCCCTACACCGATGCGCCCTTCATCCTGCAGGAATTTGCCCCTTTGCCGAAGTTCGACGACAGCTACACGCTGATCGGCTCCTGGGTGATCGGCGATCAGGCGGCGGGGATTGGCGTGCGCGAAGACAACAGTCTTATCACCAAGGATTCGAGCCGGTTTTTGCCACATCTGATTCTTGATTAAAAAACCTGCGCGCATGAAAAAGGCCCGTCGTGTTCAGCGACGGGCCTTTTTTATTTAGCGCAGATACAGCAGCGAATCAGAACGGAATGTCGTCATCGAAGCTGTCGAAATCCGGAGCCGGTTGCGGTGCGGCCTGCTGTGGAGCCGGGGCCGAACGCTGCTGAGGTGCCGACTGCTGCGGACGCGGAGCCTGTTGGCGTGGCGCCTGCTGCTGATAGTTGTTGCCACCGCCTTGTTGGTCGCCTTGTTGTGGACGGCCGCCGAGCAGTTGCATGGTGCCTTGCATGTCGACCACGATCTCGGTGGTGTAACGCTTGATACCGTCTTTTTCCCACTCACGGGTCTGCAGCTTGCCTTCGATGTAGACCTGCGAACCTTTGCGCAGGTATTCGCCGGCGATTTCGGCAACCTTGCCGAACATCGATACGCGGTGCCACTCGGTCTTCTCGACCTTCTGACCGGTCTGCTTGTCGGTCCACTGCTCGCTGGTCGCCAGACTCAGGTTGGTCACGGCGTTACCGTTGGGCAGGTAGCGTACTTCGGGATCCTGGCCGCAAGTACCGACCAGAATGACTTTGTTAACCCCACGGGCCATAACGTTCTCCTAGGCTTCGCACGCAGTCTGCGCCGGGTTGTTCACCAGGCGTTCGAGAGTGGTGCGATCCATTAATTCGGTGTCCAGTTTGATGTAGATCGCCGCTTCATCAGCGACTATCACTGCATCAGTTACCCCTACGAGGGCCTTGAGACGCTCGACCAGACCCGCTTCGCGGATCGCTTCGGGCGACAACGGCAGGCGCAGGCTCGTCACGTAGGGAGGTTCGCGCATGGTAACAGCAAAGGCCAGCCAAAGTGCAGCCAGCCCGGCACATCCGAGGAACACAACCGACAGACCGCCATGCTGGAACATCCAGCCGCCGAGAATACCGCCGAGTGCCGAACCGAGGAACTGACTGGTGGAGTACACGCCCATGGCCGTGCCCTTGCCACCTGCCGGTGAAACCTTGCTGATCAGCGACGGCAGCGATGCCTCCAGCAGATTGAACGCGGTGAAGAACACCACCGTCCCGATCACCAGAGCCCGCAGGCTGTCGCCGAACTGCCAGAAGAATAGCTCAGTCAGCATCAGCGTCATCACGGCGCCGAGCAGAACTCGTTTCATTTTGCGTCTCTTCTCGCCGTAGATGATGAACGGAATCATGGCGAAGAAGGAAATCAGCAGTGCGGTGAGGTACACCCACCAGTGCTGCTCCTTGGGCAGACCGGCCTTTTCGACCAGCGCCAGGGGCAGTGCGACGAAGCTCGACATCAACATCGCATGTAACACAAAAATGCCCAGGTCCAGCCGCAGCAGGTCCGGGTGCTTGAGCGTCGGCATCAACGCCTGGCGTGCAACGCCGGACTCGCGATGACTCAGCGGCCCGGTGGACTTCGGCACCATGAACATCACGATCACGATCCCGACCAGGGCCATGCCGCCGGTGGCGAGAAACAGGCCGGACAGGCCGAACGCACGGGTCAGCAGCGGGCCGACCACCATGGCCACGGCGAACGACAGGCCGATGGTCATGCCGATCATGGCCATGGCTTTGGTGCGGTGCTGTTCGCGGGTCAGGTCGGAGAGCAGGGCCATGACCGCCGCAGAAATCGCCCCGGCGCCCTGCAGAATCCGCCCGGCGATCACACCCCAGATCGAATCGGCCTGAGCCGCCAGCACACTGCCGAGGGCGAAGACGATCAGCCCCAGGTAAATCACCGGACGCCGGCCGATGCGGTCGGAAATGATCCCGAACGGAATCTGGAAAATCGCCTGGGTCAGGCCGTAAGCGCCGATCGCCAGCCCGATCAGGGCCGGGGTCGCTCCCGCCAGATCCATGCCGTAGGTCGCCAGTACCGGCAACACCATGAACATGCCAAGCATACGGAAGGCGAACACCAGGGCCAGACCGCTCGCCGCGCGGGTCTCGCTGCCACTCATGCGTTCGCTGTGGGGATCGTGCATGGAAAAACCTCGTGTGAACCGGCGGCGATTCTACCAGTCCCATCGAGAGACGGGGTATATCGCGACGCTTTGACGCGTACAGATGAAACTCTCTTCATGTAAGGCAAAAAACCCTTCACTTGATAGTGTGCATCCATCCAGTATTTGGCCGTATACTCCTGTGTTTTCGACGCCCGCCGAGCGAGGCCATTTTGGACAAGATCCTGATTCGTGGGGCCCGCACCCACAACCTGAAGAACATCGACCTGACCCTGCCACGGGACAAACTGATCGTCATCACCGGCCTGTCCGGATCCGGCAAGTCTTCCCTGGCTTTCGACACGCTGTACGCCGAAGGTCAGCGCCGCTATGTCGAATCCCTGTCGGCCTATGCCCGGCAGTTCCTGTCGATGATGGAAAAACCCGACGTCGACACCATCGAAGGCCTGTCGCCGGCGATCTCCATCGAACAGAAGTCGACCTCGCACAACCCGCGTTCCACGGTCGGCACGATCACCGAAATCTACGACTACCTGCGTCTGCTCTATGCCCGCGTCGGTACGCCACGCTGCCCGGATCACGACATTCCGCTGGAAGCGCAGACTGTAAGCCAGATGGTCGACCTGGTACTCGCCCAGCCGGAAGGCAGCAAGCTGATGCTGCTGGCGCCGGTGATCCGCGAGCGCAAGGGCGAGCACCTGTCGGTGTTCGAAGAACTGCGTGCCCAGGGCTTCGTCCGGGCCCGGGTCAACGGCCGGCTCTGTGAGCTGGACGAACTGCCGAAACTGGATAAACAGAAGAAGCATACGATTGAAGTCGTTGTCGACCGTTTCAAGGTACGCGCCGACCTGCAGCAGCGTCTGGCGGAATCCTTCGAAACCGCACTGAAGCTGGCCGACGGCATCGCCCTGGTGGCGCCGATGGACGACGAGCCGGGCGAAGAGATGATCTTCTCCGCGCGCTTCGCCTGCCCGATCTGCGGCCACGCAATCAGCGAGCTGGAACCCAAGCTGTTTTCCTTCAACAACCCGGCCGGCGCCTGCCCGACCTGCGACGGTCTGGGGGTGAAGCAGTTTTTCGACATCAAGCGACTGGTCAACGGTGATTTGACCCTGGCCGAAGGCGCGATCCGTGGCTGGGACAGGCGCAACGTCTATTACTTCCAGATGCTCGGATCACTGGCCGCGCATTACGGCTTCAGCCTGGAGCAGCCGTTCAACGAGCTGCCGGCCGATCAGCAGAAGTTCATCCTGCACGGCAGCGGTTCGCAGAACGTCGATTTCAAATACCTCAACGACCGGGGCGACATCGTCAAACGCTCGCACCCGTTCGAAGGCATCGTGCCGAACCTTGAGCGCCGCTACCGCGAAACCGAATCGGCCAGTGTGCGTGAAGAGCTGGCGAAGTTCCTCAGCACCCAGTCGTGCCCGGATTGCCGTGGTACCCGCCTGCGTCGCGAAGCGCGACACGTGTGGGTCGGCGAGAAAACCCTGCCGGCGGTAACCAACCTGCCGATCGGCGACGCCTGCGATTACTTCGGCGCGCTGAAGATGACCGGCCGCCGTGGCGAAATCGCCGACAAGATTCTCAAGGAAATCCGCGAGCGCCTGCAGTTTCTGGTCAACGTCGGCCTGGACTATCTGTCCCTGGATCGCAGTGCCGATACGTTGTCTGGCGGCGAGGCGCAGCGGATTCGTCTGGCCAGTCAGATCGGCGCGGGCCTGGTGGGTGTTCTGTACATCCTCGATGAGCCGTCGATTGGTCTGCACCAGCGCGACAACGATCGGCTGCTCGGCACCCTCAAGCACCTGCGCGACATCGGCAACACGGTGATTGTGGTCGAGCACGACGAAGATGCGATTCGACTGGCCGACTACGTAGTGGATATCGGCCCGGGCGCCGGTGTTCATGGCGGACAGATCGTCGCCGAAGGCACGCCGGCCGAAGTCATGGCGCACCCGGATTCGTTGACCGGTAAATACCTGTCGGGCCGGGTCAAGATCGAAGTGCCGGCCAAGCGCACGCCACGCAACAAGAAGCAGGTGCTGTCGCTCAAGGGCGCGCGGGGTAACAACCTGCGCAACGTCGACCTGGAAATCCCGATCGGCCTGCTGACCTGCGTGACCGGCGTCTCCGGCTCCGGCAAATCGACGCTGATCAACAACACGCTGTTCCCGCTGAGCGCCACGGCACTCAATGGCGCGACCACCCTGGAAGCGGCAGCCCACGACAGCATCAAGGGCCTGGAACATCTGGACAAGGTCGTCGACATCGACCAGAGCCCGATCGGCCGCACGCCGCGCTCCAACCCGGCGACCTACACCGGCCTGTTCACGCCGATTCGCGAACTGTTCGCCGGCGTGCCCGAGTCCCGCTCCCGTGGTTACGGGCCGGGGCGTTTCTCGTTCAACGTCAAGGGCGGGCGTTGCGAGGCCTGCCAGGGCGACGGTTTGATCAAGGTGGAAATGCATTTCCTGCCGGACATCTACGTTCCGTGTGACGTGTGCAAGAGCAAGCGCTACAACCGCGAAACCCTGGAGATCAAATACAAGGGCAAGAGCATCCACGAAACCCTCGAGATGACTATCGAGGAAGCGCGGGAGTTCTTCGACGCGGTGCCGGCGCTGGCGCGCAAGCTGCAAACGCTGATGGATGTGGGCCTGTCGTACATCAAGCTCGGGCAGTCGGCCACGACGCTGTCGGGTGGTGAGGCCCAGCGGGTCAAGTTGTCCCGCGAACTGTCCAAGCGCGATACCGGCAAAACCCTGTACATCCTCGATGAGCCGACCACCGGTCTGCACTTCGCGGATATCCAGCAACTGCTCGACGTACTGCATCGCCTGCGCGACCACGGCAACACCGTGGTGGTGATCGAGCACAACCTCGACGTGATCAAGACCGCCGACTGGCTGGTGGATCTCGGCCCCGAGGGCGGTTCGAAAGGTGGCCAGATCATCGCCACCGGTACGCCGGAGGAAGTGGCCGAGATGAAGCAGTCTCACACCGGGCATTACCTCAAGCCGCTGTTGATCCGCGATCGGGCCTGATCGCCGGGCATGAAAAAGCCCCTGTCACTTCATCAGTGACAGGGGCTTTTTTGTACCGGCTGCAATCAGGACGCGTGGGACTGCAGGTAGTTCTGGATACCGATCAGTTTGATCAGGCCCAACTGCTTCTCAAGCCAGTAGGTGTGATCTTCTTCGGTGTCATGCAACTGAAGCTTGAGGATATCGCGGCTTACATAGTCGCCATTCTTTTCACACAGCTCGATGCCTTTGCACAGTGCAGCACGAACCTTGTACTCAAGGCGCAGATCCGCTTCGAGCATGGTCTCTACCGTGGTACCGACATCCAGGTCATCCGGGCGCATGCGCGGAGTGCCTTCGAGCATCAGAATCCGGCGCATCAGCGCATCGGCGTGACCGGCCTCTTCTTCCATCTCGTGGTTGATTCGTTCGTAGAGCTTGGTGAATCCCCAGTCCTCATACATCCGCGAGTGAACGAAATATTGGTCACGCGCGGCCAGTTCGCCGGTCAGCAACGTGTTGAGGTAATCGATAACGTCTGGGTGGCCTTGCATCGCCCTACATCTCCCTGCTTGAAAGTCTGTAGTTTGAACCAACCTGACTGGAAGGTCACTCACTTCGCGCAATAAAAGCGAAGATATTCTGAGAAAAGCAGCCTAAATAACGCAAAAACCGCCCAAATGAGGGCGGTTCTGCTTCTCGTTTAGACTTCGTTAAGCTGTACGTTGAGCAGCTTTGCGATTGCTTCTCCGTACGCCGGATCGGCCTTGTAGAAATGCTGCAGCTGACGATCGACGACGTCACTCGACACCCCCGCCATCGCCCCGGCGATGTTGCTGACCAGCAACGCTTTCTGTTCGTCGCTCATCAAGCGGAACAGCGCGCCAGCGTGGCTGTAGTAGTCGGTGTCTTCGCGGTGATCGTAGCGATCAGCCGCGCCGTTCAGGGCCAGTGCAGGCTCGGCATAGTGCGGCGCTTGTTTCGGCGACTCTACGTAGCTGTTCGGCTCATAGTTCGGCGCTGCGCCACCGTTACTGCCAAATGCCATCGAACCGTCGCGCTGGTAAGTATTCACCGGGCTGCGTGGGGCGTTCACTGGCAGTTGCTGGTGATTGGTACCTACGCGGTAGCGGTGGGCATCGGCGTACGCGAATACCCGACCTTGCAGCATGCGATCTGGCGACAGACCTACGCCAGGCACCATGTTGCTCGGGCCGAACGCGGCTTGCTCGACTTCGGCAAAGTAGTTGAGCGGGTTACGGTTCAGTTCCAGTTCACCCACTTCGATCAGTGGAAACTCCTTTTGCGACCAGGTCTTGGTCACGTCGAACGGATTCTCATAGTGCGCAGCGGCCTGGGCTTCGGTCATGATCTGGATGCATACGCTCCATTTCGGGAAGTCACCACGCTCGATGGCTTCGAACAGGTCACGCTGTGCGTAATCCGGATCAGTGCCCGCCAGGCGTGCAGCGTCTGCCGGCGCAAGGTTCTTGATCCCTTGCTTGGTCTTGTAGTGCCACTTCACCCAGTGACGCTCGCCCTGAGCACTGATCAGGCTGTAGGTGTGGCTGCCGAAACCGTGCATATGGCGATATCCGTCCGGAATACCGCGATCAGAGAACAGAATCGTGACCTGGTGCAGCGCTTCAGGCGAATGCGACCAGAAGTCCCACATCATCTGCGCGCTTTTCAGGTTGCTTTGCGGCAGTCGCTTCTGGGTGTGGATAAAGTCAGGGAATTTCAGTGGATCACGGATGAAGAACACCGGGGTGTTGTTGCCAACGATGTCCCAGTTGCCTTCTTCGGTATAGAACTTGAGGGCGAAACCACGCGGATCGCGCTCGGTGTCAGCCGAGCCACGCTCACCACCGACGGTGGAGAAGCGCAGGAATGTCGGGGTTTGCTTGCCGACGGCAGAAAACAGTTTGGCGCTGGTGTACTGAGTAATGTCACGGGTAACGGTGAAAGTGCCGTAGGCACCCGACCCCTTGGCGTGTACACGACGCTCAGGAATGTTTTCCCGGTTGAAGTGGGCAAGCTTCTCGATCAAGTGGAAGTCATCGAGCAGCAACGGGCCACGAGGGCCAGCGGAGCGAGAGTTCTGGTTATCGGCGACAGGTGCGCCACTGGCGGTCGTAAGCGTCTTGTTCTGGCTCATGCGATCTTCATCCTCTATCGGTCTTGAACTGCCGGCTAATCGGCTTGTTGGGGAGTATCGATCATCAGTATGACAGCCACAAATTCATTAACTTATGGTCATCAATAGAGAAAAACTAACACCGAATCCCCGCACATAGTGCAGACCCAAACAGGGTAGAAGCTTGTACGAACAGCGCATTTCTTACAGGCACAAAAAACCGGGCACTAGGCCCGGTTCCTTGTTTAAGACTGACGTCTTACTCAGCGGATACAGCTTCACCGCCGACAGCACGATCAACCAGTTCGACGTACGCCATAGGCGCGTTGTCGCCAGCGCGGAAACCGCACTTGAGGATGCGCAGGTAGCCACCCTCACGGGTAGCGTAACGCTTGCCCAGGTCGTTGAAGAGCTTACCAACGATAGCTTTCGAACGAGTACGGTCGAAAGCCAGACGACGGTTAGCAACGCTGTCTGTCTTGGCCAGAGTGATCAGCGGCTCGGCAACGCGGCGCAGTTCTTTGGCTTTTGGCAGAGTAGTTTTGATCAGCTCGTGCTCGAACAGCGACACCGCCATGTTTTGGAACATGGCCTTGCGGTGCGAGCTGGTGCGGCTCAGGTGACGCCCACTTTTACGATGACGCATGGTTCATTCCTTACCAAACACTACGTTCGGTGATTACGACGATCAGGCAGTCGCCTTGTCGTCCTTCTTAAGACTTGCAGGCGGCCAGTTGTCGAGGCGCATGCCGAGGGACAGACCGCGGGAGGCCAGAACGTCCTTGATTTCAGTCAAGGATTTCTTGCCCAGGTTCGGAGTCTTCAACAGCTCTACTTCGGTACGCTGAATCAGGTCGCCGATGTAGTAGATGTTTTCCGCCTTAAGGCAGTTAGCCGAACGTACAGTCAGTTCCAGATCGTCAACCGGGCGAAGCAGGATCGGATCGATCTCGTCTTCCTGCTCGACAACCACTGGCTCACTGTCACCTTTGAGGTCGACGAACGCAGCCAACTGCTGTTGCAGGATGGTTGCAGCGCGGCGGATAGCCTCTTCAGGATCCAGGGTACCGTTGGTTTCCAGATCAATAACCAGCTTGTCCAGGTTGGTACGCTGCTCGACACGGGCGTTTTCCACCACGTATGCGATACGGCGAACCGGGCTGAACGAAGAGTCAAGCTGCAAGCGACCGATGCTGCGGCTTTCGTCTTCATCGCTCTGACGCGAGTCGGCTGGTTCATAACCACGACCACGAGCTACAGTGAGCTTCATGTTCAGGGCGCCGTTAGACGCCAGGTTAGCGATTACGTGATCGGGATTAACGATCTCGACATCATGATCCAGCTGAATATCGGCAGCGGTAACCACCCCCGAACCCTTCTTCGACAAGGTCAGCGTAACTTCGTCACGACCGTGCAGCTTGATGGCCAGACCTTTAAGGTTCAACAGGATTTCAATTACGTCTTCCTGTACACCTTCGATGGCGCTGTACTCGTGGAGCACACCGTCAATCTCGGCCTCGACTACTGCGCAGCCGGGCATTGAGGACAACAGGATGCGGCGCAGCGCGTTGCCCAGGGTGTGGCCAAAACCACGCTCGAGAGGCTCGAGAGTGATCTTGGCGCGGGTTGGACTGACAACCTGCACATCAATGTGGCGGGGTGTCAGGAACTCATTTACCGAAATCTGCATGGATGCACCTATTTTCTAGCCCTTACTTACTTGGAGTAGAGCTCGACAATCAGGCTTTCGTTGATGTCGGCGGACAGATCACTGCGAGCAGGAACGTTCTTGAAAACGCCCGACTTCTTCTCAGCATCTACCTCTACCCATTCTACGCGACCACGTTGGGCGCACAGCTCGAGAGCTTGGACAATGCGAAGTTGGTTCTTTGCCTTCTCGCGAACAGCAACCACGTCACCAGCACGAACCTGGTAGGACGGAACGTTTACGGTCTGGCCGTTAACGCTGATCGACTTGTGCGATACCAGCTGACGGGATTCGGCACGAGTCGAACCGAAGCCCATACGGTATACAACGTTGTCCAGACGGCATTCGAGCAGTTGCAGCAGGTTTTCACCAGTTGCACCTTTCTTGCTGGCAGCAGCTTTGTAGTAGCCGCTGAACTGACGCTCGAGAACGCCGTAAATACGACGGACCTTCTGCTTTTCGCGCAGTTGGGTGCCGTAATCGGACTGGCGACCGCGGCGTTGGCCGTGGATACCAGGTGCTGCTTCAATGTTGCACTTCGATTCGATCGCGCGCACGCCGCTCTTCAGGAAGAGATCGGTGCCTTCGCGACGAGCGAGTTTGCATTTTGGACCAATGTAACGAGCCATTCTTTACAATCTCCTGGATTACACGCGGCGCTTCTTCGGCGGACGGCACCCGTTGTGCGGGATTGGCGTCACGTCGGTGATGCTGGCGATCTTGTAGCCACAGCCGTTCAAAGCGCGGACTGCGGATTCACGACCTGGACCTGGGCCCTTGACATTCACGTCGAGGTTTTTCAGGCCGTATTCCAGCGCAGCTTGACCAGCACGCTCAGCAGCTACTTGAGCAGCGAACGGGGTGGACTTGCGGGAACCGCGGAAACCCGAACCACCGGAGGTAGCCCAGGAAAGAGCGTTACCTTGACGGTCGGTGATGGTCACGATGGTGTTGTTAAAAGAGGCATGGATGTGGGCGATGCCATCAACCACTGTCTTTTTAACTTTTTTACGAGGACGAGCAGCAGGTTTTGCCATGATTAAATTCCTGTCGATTCGCTGGGGCGATTACTTGCGGATCGGCTTACGCGGACCTTTACGGGTACGCGCGTTGGTCTTGGTACGCTGACCGCGTACTGGCAGACCACGACGATGACGCAGACCGCGATAGCAACCGAGGTCCATCAAGCGCTTGATTTTCATGTTGATTTCGCGACGCAGGTCACCTTCAGTGGTGAACTTCGCCACTTCGCCACGCAGCTGTTCAATCTGCTCGTCGCTCAGATCCTTGATCTTTGCGGCTGGGTTTACCCCAGTCTCTGCACAGATCTTCTGTGCAGTAGTGCGACCAACACCATAGATGTAGGTCAGCGAGATAACAGTATGCTTGTTATCTGGAATGTTAACGCCTGCAATACGGGCCATTCAGTGGGACTCCAATTGACAGCTACCTACGCCCCGGAAGCCAAGAAATAGGGCGCGAGATAATATCGCTGTAATAACAAATAATCAACCCGGTAGCGCACTAGCTACCGGGCTTGAAGCACAATCACACTCAGCCTTGGCGCTGTTTGTGACGCGGTTCCGCGCTGCAAATTACTCGAACAACACCTTCGCGGCGAATAATCTTGCAGTTACGGCACAGCTTTTTCACCGATGCACGAACTTTCATCACCAACTCCTCGAACCTTATGGGTACTCAGCGCAACATGCCGCTGCCGTAACCCTTCAGGTTGGCTTTCTTCATCAGGGATTCGTACTGGTGCGAAACGAGGTGCGATTGTACTTGGGACATGAAGTCCATCACAACCACGACCACGATCAGCAACGAGGTCCCGCCAAGGTAGAACGGAACGTTTGCTGCAACCACCAGGAACTGGGGCAACAAGCACACGGCCGTCATGTAAAGAGCACCGAACATGGTCAAGCGAGTCAGAACGCCATCAATATAGCGTGCGGACTGCTCACCTGGACGGATGCCCGGAATAAAGGCACCGGACTTCTTCAGGTTTTCCGCTACGTCTTTCGGATTGAACATCAACGCCGTATAGAAGAAGCAGAAGAAAATAATCCCTGCACTAAACAGCAGAATATTCAACGGCTGACCAGGAGCGATCGACTGCGAGATGTCCTGCAACCAGCCCATACCTTCAGACTGACCAAACCAGGCACCCAACGAAGCCGGGAACAGCAAAATGCTGCTCGCGAAAATAGCCGGAATAACACCGGCCATGTTCACCTTCAGCGGCAAGTGGCTTGTCTGCGCAGCAAAAACCTTGCGGCCCTGCTGACGCTTGGCGTAGTGAACAGCGATACGACGCTGACCACGCTCAATGAACACCACGAAACCGATAATCGCTACTGCCAGCAAACCGATGGCAACCAAGGCGAAGATGTTGATATCGCCCTGACGCGCAGACTCAAAAGACTGCCCGATTGCTCTCGGAAGACCGGCGACGATACCCGAAAAAATCAACATCGAGATACCGTTGCCTACACCACGCTCAGTAATCTGCTCACCCAGCCACATCATGAACATCGCGCCAGCCACAAACGTGGAGACCGCGACGAAATGGAAGCCAAAGTCACCAGTGAACGCAACGCCCTGCCCTGCCAGACCAATGGACATGCCAATGGCCTGAACGAGAGCGAGGACGACGGTGCCGTAGCGGGTGTACTGGCTGATCTTGCGACGGCCAGCTTCACCTTCCTTCTTCAACTGCTCCAGCTGCGGGCTGACGGCGGTCATCAGTTGCATGATGATCGATGCCGAAATATACGGCATGATCCCCAGTGCAAAGATGCTCATCCGCTCCAGCGCGCCGCCGGAAAACATGTTGAACAAGCTAAGAATGGTCCCCTCATTCTGTCGAAACAGGTCTGCGAGTCGGTCCGGGTTGATACCTGGAACCGGGATGTGTGCGCCTATTCGGTAGACGATAATCGCCAGGAACAGAAAACGCAGACGAGCCCAAAGTTCAGACATACCGCCTTTGCCGAGCGCAGAGAGAGCACCTTGCTTAGCCATTTATTCCTCGAACTTGCCGCCAGCTGCTTCGATAGCCGCACGCGCACCTTTGGTGGCGCCGATTCCCTTGCCGATAGTGACAGCGCGAGTCACTTCACCGGACAGCATGATTTTCACACGCTGTACGTTGACGTTGATCACGTTGGCATCTTTCAGGGACTGCACGGTGACGATATCGCCTTCCACTTTAGCCAGCTCGGACAGACGCACTTCTGCGCGGTCCATGGCTTTCAGGGAAACGAAACCGAACTTCGGCAGGCGACGATGCAGCGGCTGTTGACCGCCTTCAAAGCCTGGAGCAATGGTGCCACCGGAGCGGGAAGTCTGACCTTTGTGACCACGGCCACCAGTCTTACCCAAACCACTACCGATACCACGGCCCGGACGATGCTTTTCGCGACGGGAACCCGGCGCTGGACTCAGATCATTGAGTTTCATCGATTAACCCTCGACACGCAGCATGTAGTAAGCCTTGTTGATCATCCCGCGATTCTCGGGAGTATCCTGGACTTCTACAGTGTGACCGATGCGACGCAGACCCAGACCCTTAACGCACAGTTTGTGGTTAGGGATGCGGCCGGTCATGCTTTTGATCAGCGTAACTTTAACGGTAGCCATGATTACTTGATCTCCGATACAGACAGGCCACGCTTGGCAGCGATGGACTCAGGAGATTGCATAGCCTTCAGACCCTTGAAAGTGGCGTGAACCACGTTTACAGGGTTAGTCGAGCCGTAGCACTTGGCCAGAACGTTCTGAACGCCAGCAACTTCGAGGACAGCACGCATAGCGCCGCCAGCGATGATACCGGTACCTTCAGAAGCAGGCTGCATGTACACCTTCGAAGCGCCATGGGCGGACTTCATTGCGTACTGCAGAGTGGTGCCGTTCAGATCAACCTGGATCATGTTGCGGCGAGCAGCTTCCATTGCCTTCTGGATCGCAGCAGGCACTTCACGCGACTTGCCACGGCCGAAGCCAACACGCCCTTTACCATCACCAACCACGGTCAACGCGGTGAAAGTGAAGATACGGCCGCCTTTAACGGTTTTGGCTACGCGGTTAACTTGAACCAGCTTCTCGATGTAGCCTTCGTCGCGCTTTTGGTCGTTATTTGACATAACTTAGAACTCCAGCCCAGCTTCACGAGCAGCATCAGCCAGCGCTTTCACGCGGCCATGGTACTTGAAGCCAGAGCGGTCGAAAGCCACCTGCGAGACGCCAGCGGCCTTAGCACGCGTAGCGACCAGCTGGCCAACCTTAGTGGCCGCGTCGATGTTGCCAGTGGCGCCATCACGCAGTTCTTTATCCAAAGTCGAGGCGCTTGCCAGGACTTTGTTGCCGTCGGCCGAAATGACCTGGGCGTAGATGTGCTGCGAAGAGCGGAACACGCAGAGACGCACGACTTCGAGTTCGTGCATTTTCAGGCGTGCTTTGCGAGCGCGACGCAGTCGAGTAACTTTTTTGTCGGTCATTTGCTATGCCCTACTTCTTCTTGGCTTCTTTACGACGGACGACTTCGTCCGCGTAGCGCACACCTTTGCCTTTGTACGGCTCTGGTGGACGGAAGTCGCGGATCTCGGCGGCCACTTGACCTACCAGCTGCTTGTCGATGCCCTTGATCAGGATATCGGTCTGGCTAGGAGTCTCAGCGGTGATGCCTTCCGGCAGTTCGTAATCCACTGGGTGCGAGAAGCCAAGAGCCAGGTTCAGCACCTGACCTTTTGCTTGCGCTTTGTAACCAACACCGACCAGCTGGAGCTTGCGCTCGAAGCCTTGGCTTACGCCCTGGACCATGTTGTTTACCAACGCACGAGTGGTACCGGCCATTGCGCGAGTCTGTTGATCGCCATTGCGAGCAGCAAAACGCAGCTCACCAGCTTCTTCAACGACTTCAACGGACGAATGGACGTTCAGTTCAAGAGTACCCTTGGCACCCTTCACCGAAAGCTGTTGGCCTGCGAATTTTACTTCGACACCGGCTGGCAGCTTAACGGGGTTCTTAGCGACGCGAGACATGCTTATCCCCCCTTAGAACACAGTGCAAAGAACTTCGCCGCCGACACCGGCAGCGCGCGCAGCACGATCAGTCATCACACCTTTGTTGGTGGAGACGATAGACACACCGAGACCACCACGTACCTTTGGCAGATCTTCGACGGACTTGTACTGACGCAGGCCTGGACGGCTAACGCGCTTCACTTCTTCGATGACCGGACGGCCTTCGAAGTATTTCAGCTCGATGGACAGCAGCGGCTTGGTTTCGCTGCTGATCTGATAACCCGCGATGTAACCTTCGTCCTTCAGGACTTTTGCTACAGCCACCTTCAACGTGGAAGACGGCATGCTTACGACGGACTTTTCAGCCATCTGGGCATTACGGATTCGAGTTAGCATGTCCGCTAACGGGTCCTGCATACTCATGGGCTAGACGCTCCTAATACAGAAAAATTAGCCTTGCGGCTACTACTTGTCGCCGAGGAATTCCGGGCGTAAAAAACACGGGCTCAGGCGAGCCGGTCATTCTAGACACACCCCAGAAATGAATCAAGCCCCAAAAGGGGCTTGATTCAAGTTCAAGGCCACCGATGGTCAGGTTCTTGCGACCCCGACCATCAAGGCTTTGACAGCAATTACCAGCTGGCTTTAACCAGGCCTGGTACGTCACCACGCATTGCCGCTTCACGCAGTTTGTTACGGCCGAGGCCGAACTTGCGGTAAACGCCGTGCGGACGACCGGTCAGACGGCAACGGTTACGCATGCGCGAGGCGCTTGCGTCACGCGGTTGCTTCTGCAGAGCTACGGTAGCTTCCCAACGCGCTTCTGGACTTGCGTTCAGATCGACGATGATAGCTTTCAGCGCTGCACGCTTGACGGCGTATTTAGCAACGGTGAGCTGACGCTTCAGCTCACGGTTTTTCATGCTCTTCTTGGCCATTTTCCTACTCCAATCAGTTGCGGAACGGGAATTTGAAAGCACGCAGCAGAGCGCGGCCTTCGTCATCGTTCTTAGCAGTGGTGGTCAGGGTAATGTCCAGACCGCGGAGAGCATCGATCTTGTCGTAGTCGATTTCCGGGAAAATGATCTGCTCTTTCACGCCCATGCTGTAGTTGCCACGACCATCAAAGGACTTGGCATTCAGGCCGCGGAAGTCGCGAACCCGAGGCAGGGAGATCGACAGCAGACGATCCAGGAACTCGTACATACGCTCACGGCGCAGGGTCACTTTGACGCCGATCGGCCAACCTTCACGGACTTTAAAGCCAGCGATGGATTTGCGAGCGTAGGTCACAACGACTTTCTGGCCGGTGATCTTTTCCAGGTCAGCAACAGCGTGCTCGATGACTTTTTTGTCGCCGATCGCTTCGCCCAGACCCATGTTCAGGGTGATCTTGGTAACGCGCGGAACTTCCATCACGTTCGAAAGCTTAAGTTCTTCCTTAAGTTTCGGAGCGATTTCCTTCCGGTAAATCTCTTTTAGTCGTGCCATGGTCTTCTACCTAGCAGTGTTCAAGCATCAACCGCTTTTTGGGTCGACTTGAAGACACGAATTTTCTTACCGTCTTCTACTTTGAAACCAACGCGGTCAGCCTTGTTGGTTTCGCCGTTGAAGATGGCGACGTTGGAAGCGTGCAGTGGCGCTTCTTTCTCGACGATACCGCCCTGTACGCCCGACATCGGGTTAGGCTTGGTATGACGCTTGACCAGGTTCAGACCACCAACAACCAGACGGTTGTCAGCAAGAACCTTCAGCACCTTACCGCGCTTACCTTTGTCTTTGCCGGCGATCACGATGATCTCGTCGTCACGACGAATCTTTTGCATGTCGGATCTCCTTACAGCACTTCTGGGGCGAGCGAGACGATCTTCATGAACTTCTCAGTACGAAGTTCACGGGTCACTGGCCCAAAGATACGGGTGCCGATCGGCTCTTGCTTGTTGTTCAGAAGAACAGCAGCGTTGCCATCAAAGCGGATAATGGAGCCATCAGCACGACGTACGCCGTGACGAGTGCGGACTACAACAGCAGTCATCACTTGGCCTTTTTTCACCTTACCGCGAGGAATTGCTTCCTTCACGGTAACTTTGATGATGTCACCGATACCAGCGTAACGACGATGGGAGCCACCCAGCACCTTGATGCACATAACACGGCGAGCGCCGCTGTTATCGGCCACATCGAGCATGGATTGAGTCTGAATCATATAATTTCTCCGACCCCTAGCCCTTAGACTTCCACAGCGCGTTCGAGAACATCAACCAGCGCCCAAGACTTGGTCTTGGCCATCGGACGAGTTTCACGAATAGTGACTTTGTCGCCGATGTGGCACTGATTGGTTTCGTCGTGCGCGTGCAGCTTAGTCGAACGCTTAACGTATTTACCGTAGATCGGGTGCTTAACGCGACGCTCGATCAGAACGGTGATGGTTTTGTCCATCTTGTCGCTGACAACACGGCCAGTCAGCGTACGGACAGTTTTTTCGGCTTCAGCCATGATCACTTACCTGCCTGCTGGTTGAGCACAGTCTTCACGCGAGCGATGTCACGCTTAACTTGCGAGAGCAGATGAGACTGCCCCAACTGGCCAGTTGCTTTCTGCATACGCAGATTGAACTGGTCGCGCAGCAAGCCGAGCAGTTGCTCGTTCAGCTGCTGTGCGGATTTTTCACGAAGTTCATTCGCTTTCATCACATCACCGTCCGTTTAACAAAGGAGGTGGCGAGCGGCAGCTTTGCAGCAGCCAGGGCGAAAGCCTCACGCGCCAGCTCTTCAGAAACACCCTCGATTTCATACAGGACTTTGCCTGGCTGAATCTGGGCAACCCAGTACTCCACGTTACCCTTACCTTTACCCATACGAACCTCGAGAGGCTTCTTGGAGATCGGCTTGTCCGGGAATACACGGATCCAGATCTTGCCGCCACGTTTTACGTGACGGGTCAGTGCACGACGCGCTGACTCGATCTGACGAGCGGTGAGACGACCACGAGCTACAGACTTCAGCGCGAACTCGCCGAAGCTGACTTTGCTACCGCGCAGTGCCAGACCACGGTTGTGGCCGGTCATCTGCTTACGGAACTTCGTACGCTTAGGTTGCAACATTTGGCGTACCCCTTACTTAGCAGCTTTTTTACGAGGCGCTGGTGCTTGTGGCTTCAGCTCTTCTTGGCGACCACCAATTACTTCGCCTTTGAAGATCCAAACCTTTACACCGATCACACCGTAAGTGGTGTGAGCTTCGTAGTTGGCATAGTCGATGTCGGCACGCAGGGTGTGCAGTGGCACACGACCTTCGCGATACCATTCAGTACGTGCGATTTCAGCACCGCCGAGACGACCGCTCACTTGGATTTTGATGCCTTTGGCACCAATGCGCATGGCGTTCTGTACAGCGCGCTTCATGGCGCGACGGAACATTACACGACGCTCCAGCTGCTGAGCTACGCTCTGCGCAACCAGCATACCGTCGAGCTCCGGCTTGCGGATCTCTTCGATATTGATGTGCACAGGCACACCCATTTGCTTGGTCAGGTCCTGACGCAGTTTCTCAACATCTTCACCTTTCTTCCCGATAACAATACCTGGACGAGCGGTGTGGATGGTGATGCGTGCAGTTTGAGCCGGACGATGGATATCGATACGGCTTACGGACGCGCTTTTTAGTTTGTCTTGGAGGTATTCACGCACCTTCAGATCAGCGAACAAGTAGTCCGCATAAGTCCGACCGTCTGCGTACCAGACGGAGGTGTGCTCCTTGACGATTCCCAGGCGAATGCCAATGGGATGTACTTTCTGACCCATCTCTTCGACTCCGTTACTTGTCAGCAACCTTGACAGTGATATGGCAAGACCGCTTGACGATGCGATCAGCACGGCCTTTGGCACGTGGCATGATGCGCTTCAGCGAACGCCCTTCGTTGACGAAAACGGTGCTGACCTTCAGGTCATCAACGTCTGCGCCTTCGTTATGCTCGGCGTTGGCTACGGCCGACTCCAGCACTTTTTTCATGATCTCGGCGGCTTTCTTACTGCTGAAAGCCAACAGGTTGAGCGCTTCGCCCACCTTCTTCCCGCGGATCTGGTCGGCGACCAAGCGGGCTTTCTGGGCGGAGATTCGAGCGCCCGACAACTTAGCGGCTACTTCCATTTCCTTACCCCTTAACGCTTGGCTTTCTTGTCTGCCACGTGCCCGCGATAGTTGCGGGTACCGGCGAACTCGCCCAGTTTGTGGCCGACCATGTCTTCGTTAACGAGAACTGGGACGTGCTGACGACCGTTGTGTACTGCGATGGTCAGACCGACCATTTGTGGCAGGATCATCGAACGACGCGACCAAGTCTTAATTGGTTTGCGATCGTTCTTTTCCGCCGCCACTTCGATCTTCTTCAGTAGGTGAAGATCAATAAAAGGACCTTTTTTCAGAGAACGTGGCACTGTCGTATCCCTCTATTTACTTGCGACGACGGACGATCATTTTGTCGGTACGCTTATTACCACGAGTCTTCGCGCCCTTAGTCGGGAAGCCCCATGGCGATACCGGATGACGACCACCAGAGGTACGACCTTCACCACCACCATGTGGGTGGTCAACCGGGTTCATGGCAACACCACGAACGGTTGGGCGAACGCCACGCCAGCGCTTGGCACCAGCTTTACCCAGCGAACGCAGGCTGTGCTCGGAGTTCGAGACTTCGCCCAGGGTCGCACGGCACTCAGCCAGTACTTTACGCATTTCACCCGAACGCAGACGCAGGGTCACGTAAACGCCTTCACGAGCGATCAGCTGAGCCGAAGCGCCAGCGGAACGAGCGATTTGCGCGCCTTTACCTGGCTTCAGTTCGATGCCGTGTACGGTGCTACCAACTGGAATGTTGCGCAGTTGCAGAGCGTTGCCCGGCTTGATCGGTGCCAGAGCACCTGCGATCAGCTGGTCGCCAGCGCTCACGCCTTTAGGGGCGATGATGTAGCGACGCTCGCCATCTGCGTACAGCAGCAGAGCGATGTGAGCAGTACGGTTTGGATCGTATTCGATACGCTCGACAGTGGCAGCGATGCCATCCTTGTCGTTGCGACGGAAGTCGACCAGACGATAATGCTGCTTATGACCACCACCGATGTGACGAGTGGTAATACGGCCATTGTTGTTACGACCACCAGACTTCGATTTTTTCTCGAGCAGCGGTGCGTGAGGAGCGCCTTTATGCAGCTCCTGGTTGACCACCTTGACCACAAAACGGCGGCCAGGGGAAGTCGGTTTGCATTTAACGATTGCCATGATGCACCCCTTCCTTACTCAGCACTGCTGCTGAAATCGAGATCTTGGCCTGGCTGAAGGGAGATAACTGCCTTCTTCCAGTCATTACGCTTGCCCAGACCGCGAGCGGTGCGCTTGCTCTTACCCAGAACATTCAGGGTAGTAACACGCTCAACTTTCACGCTGAACAGGCTTTCGACGGCCTTCTTGATTTCCAGCTTGGTTGCATCAGTAGCAACCTTGAAAACGAACTGGCCTTTCTTGTCTGCCAGAACCGTAGCCTTCTCGGAAACGTGCGGGCCAAGCAGAACTTTAAATACGCGTTCCTGGTTCATCCCAGCAGCTCCTCGAATTTCTTCACGGCCGACACGGTGATCAACACCTTGTCGTATGCGATCAGACTAACTGGATCGGAACCTTGCACGTCACGTACATCAACGTGTGGCAGGTTGCGAGCAGCCAGGTACAGGTTCTGATCAACAGCGTCCGACACGATCAGAACATCGGTCAGGCTCATGTTGTTCAGTTTGCCCAGCAGGTCTTTGGTTTTCGGAGTTTCAACTGCGAAGTCCTGAACCACGACCAGACGATCAGTACGCACCAGCTCAGCAAGGATGGAACGCATTGCTGCGCGATACATCTTCTTGTTCAGCTTCTGGGAGTGATCCTGTGGACGAGCTGCAAAGGTGGTGCCGCCGCCGCGCCAGATTGGGCTGCGAATAGTACCGGCACGAGCACGGCCAGTACCTTTCTGACGCCATGGGCGCTTGCCGCCACCACGAACGTCGGAACGGGTCTTCTGCTGCTTGCTACCCTGACGGCCGCCAGCCATGTAGGCCACGACTGCTTGGTGAACCAGCGTCTCGTTGAACTCGCCGCCAAATGTCAGTTCGGAAACTTCGATCGCTTGAGCGTCATTTACATTTAATTGCATGTCAGCTTCCCCTTAACCGCGAGCCTTGGCTGCCGGACGTACAACCAGGTTGCCGCCAGTAGCGCCAGGTACAGCGCCCTTGACCAACAACAGATTGCGTTCAGCGTCCACGCGCACTACTTCCAGGGACTGCACGGTCACGCGCTCAGCGCCCATATGACCGGACATTTTTTTGCCCTTGAATACACGACCAGGAGTCTGGCACTGGCCGATAGAGCCTGGGACGCGGTGGGATACGGAGTTACCGTGGGTGTTATCTTGCCCGCGGAAGTTCCAACGCTTGATCGTACCCTGGAAGCCTTTACCTTTGGACTGACCGGTTACATCAACCAGTTGACCAGCAGCGAAGATTTCAGCGTTGATCAGATCGCCGGCCTGGTACTCGCCTTCTTCAAGACGGAATTCCATTACGGTACGACCAGCGGCAACGTTCGCCTTGGCGAAGTGGCCAGCTTGAGCAGCTGTAACACGGGAAGCACGACGCTCGCCGACAGTGACTTGCACTGCACGATAGCCATCGGTTTCTTCAGTTTTGAACTGGGTGACGCGATTCGGCTCGATCTCAATGACCGTGACCGGAATGGAGACACCTTCTTCGGTGAAAATACGGGTCATACCCGCTTTACGACCGACTACACCAATAGTCATGTTGTAAACCTCATGAGTGTACGGGGCTTTCACCCGCTATGGCCGCCCATTTCAGAGCGTTACACGACCAAGACCGAGTCTTAGCCGAGGCTGATCTGCACTTCCACACCGGCCGCAAGATCAAGCTTCATAAGTGCATCAACGGTTTTATCCGTTGGCTGAACGATGTCCAGAACGCGCTTATGAGTGCGGATTTCGTACTGGTCACGCGCGTCTTTGTTGACGTGCGGGGAAACCAGAACGGTGAACCGCTCTTTACGGGTAGGCAGTGGAATTGGACCACGCACTTGAGCACCAGTACGTTTCGCGGTTTCCACGATTTCCTGGGTTGATTGGTCGATCAGGCGATGGTCAAAAGCCTTCAACCTGATACGGATTTGCTGATTTTGCATTGGATTTCAGACTCCGGCTGCTATTCCCACCGGGCGCAATACGCCCGTTAAAAGGAGGCGCAATTCTATAGACGCCCCAGATAGGTGTCAACCCAATAAAAAAGCCCCCGCTAAGCGGGGGCTTTTTCAACTCATCAGAGCTGACTCAATAAAGAGATCACTCGATGATTTTAGCTACGACGCCAGCACCAACGGTACGGCCGCCTTCACGGATTGCGAAACGCAGACCGTCTTCCATCGCGATGGTTTTGATCAGGGTAACAGTCATTTGAATGTTGTCACCTGGCATTACCATTTCAACGCCTTCTGGCAGCTCGCAGTTACCAGTCACGTCAGTAGTACGGAAGTAGAACTGTGGACGGTAGCCTTTGAAGAACGGAGTGTGACGGCCGCCTTCTTCCTTGCTCAGAACGTAAACTTCTGCGGTGAACTTGGTGTGCGGCTTAACCGAACCCGGCTTAACCAGAACCTGACCACGCTCAACGTCGTCACGCTTGGTACCACGCAGCAGAACGCCGCAGTTCTCGCCAGCACGACCTTCGTCCAGCAGCTTGCGGAACATCTCAACACCGGTGCAGGTGGTGGTGGTGGTGTCACGCAGACCAACGATTTCCAGGGCGTCCTGAACGCGAACGATACCGCGCTCGATACGACCGGTCACAACAGTACCGCGACCCGAGATCGAGAACACGTCTTCGATTGGCATCAGGAACGGCTTGTCGATAGCACGCTCTGGCTCTGGGATGTAGCTGTCCAGAGTTTCCACCAGCTTCTTAACAGCGGTGGTGCCCATTTCGTTATCGTCTTTGCCTTCCAGCGCCATACGAGCAGAACCGATGATGATCGGAGTGTCGTCGCCTGGGAAGTCATAGGTGGACAGCAGGTCGCGAACTTCCATCTCAACCAGTTCCAGCAGCTCAGCGTCGTCTACCAGGTCAGCCTTGTTCAGGAAAACCACGATGTACGGAACGCCTACCTGACGGGACAGCAGGATGTGCTCACGGGTTTGTGGCATCGGACCATCAGCGGCCGAGCAAACCAGGATAGCGCCGTCCATTTGAGCAGCACCGGTGATCATGTTCTTCACGTAGTCAGCGTGACCTGGGCAGTCAACGTGAGCGTAGTGACGAATGTTCGAGTTGTACTCAACGTGCGCGGTGTTGATGGTGATACCGCGAGCTTTTTCTTCTGGTGCGCTGTCGATCTTGTCGAATTCAACTACGGCCGAACCGAAAACTTCGGAGCAGACGCGAGTCAGAGCAGCGGTCAGAGTGGTTTTACCGTGGTCAACGTGGCCGATGGTGCCAACGTTTACGTGCGGTAGGGAACGATCAAATTTTTCTTTAGCCACGACAATTAACTCCTAGCCTAAAGGGGCTGAATCAGCCTTGTTTTTTGGTAACGGATTCGACGATGTGCGACGGAGCCGTCTCGTATTTTTTGAATTCCATAGAGTAGCTTGCGCGACCCTGGGACATGGAACGAACGTCGGTCGCATAACCGAACATCTCACCCAGTGGAACTTCGGCACGGATAACCTTGCCGGACACTGTGTCTTCCATACCCTGGATCATGCCGCGACGACGGTTAAGGTCGCCCATCACATCACCCATATAGTCTTCAGGCGTAACAACCTCTACCGCCATGATCGGCTCGAGCAACTCACCACCGCCCTTCTGGGCCAGTTGCTTGGTCGCCATGGAAGCAGCCACTTTAAACGCCATCTCGTTGGAGTCGACGTCGTGGTAAGAACCATCGAACACGGTAGCCTTCAGGCCGATCAGCGGATAGCCGGCAACAACGCCGTTCTTCATCTGCTCTTCGATACCCTTCTGGATAGCCGGGATGTATTCCTTAGGAACCACACCACCCACTACTTCGTTCAGGAATTGCAGACCTTCCTCACCTTCGTCAGCAGGAGCAAAGCGAATCCAGCAATGACCGAACTGGCCACGACCGCCGGACTGACGAACGAACTTGCCTTCGATTTCGCAGTTCTTCGTGATGCGCTCACGGTACGAAACCTGCGGCTTGCCGATGTTGGCTTCGACGTTGAACTCACGGCGCATCCGGTCAACCAGGATGTCCAGGTGCAGCTCGCCCATGCCGGAGATGATCGTTTGACCAGTCTCTTCATCAGTTTTAACACGGAAAGACGGGTCTTCCTGAGCAAGTTTGCCCAGAGCGATACCCATTTTTTCCTGGTCATCCTTGGTTTTAGGCTCTACGGCAACCGAAATAACCGGCTCCGGGAAGTCCATGCGAACCAGGATGATTGGCTTGTCAGCGTTGCAGAGGGTTTCACCAGTGGTGACGTCCTTCATGCCGATCAGGGCCGCGATGTCGCCAGCGCGCACTTCCTTGATCTCTTCACGGGCGTTTGCGTGCATTTGCACCATACGACCCACGCGCTCTTTCTTGCCTTTAACCGAGTTGATCACGCCGTCGCCGGAGTTCAACACACCCGAGTAAACGCGGACGAAGGTCAAGGTACCCACGAATGGGTCGGTAGCGATCTTGAACGCCAAGGCCGCGAACGGCTCGTCGTCGCTTGCATGACGCTCCATCTCTTCTTCCTCGTTATCAGGGTTGGAACCCTTGATAGCAGGAATGTCGGTCGGAGCAGGCAGGAAGTCGATAACGGCGTCGAGAACCAGGGGAACGCCCTTGTTCTTGAACGAAGAACCGCAAACAGCCAGAACGATTTCGCCGGCGATAGTACGTGCACGCAAAGCAGCCTTGATCTCAGCGATCGACAGCTCTTCACCTTCCAGGTACTTGTTCATCAGGTCTTCGTTGGCTTCGGCGGCGGCTTCAACCATGTTGTTGCGCCACTCTTCAGCCAGCTCGAGCATGTCCGCAGGGATTTCCTTGCGAACCGGAACCATACCCTTGTCAGAGTCATTCCAGTAGACAGCTTGCATGTTGATCAGGTCGATCTGGCCCTGGAAGTTGTCTTCCGAACCGATAGCCAGCTGGATCGGCACCGGAGTGTGACCCAGACGCTGTTTGATCTGACCGATCACACGCAGGAAGTTTGCACCAGCACGGTCCATCTTGTTTACGTAAACAAGACGTGGAACGCCGTATTTGTTGGCCTGACGCCATACGGTTTCCGACTGAGGCTCAACACCCGAAGTACCGCAGAACACAACGACAGCGCCGTCGAGTACGCGCAGGGAACGCTCTACTTCAATGGTGAAGTCTACGTGACCCGGGGTATCGATTACGTTGAAGCGATGCTCGTGTGGGTACTGCTTCTCGGAACCTTTCCAGAAGGCGGTAATGGCAGCAGAAGTAATGGTAATACCACGCTCCTGCTCCTGAACCATCCAGTCTGTGGTCGCGGCGCCATCATGCACCTCGCCCATTTTGTGACTTTTGCCAGTGTAAAAAAGGACGCGCTCGGTGGTGGTGGTTTTACCAGCATCCACGTGAGCGACGATACCGATGTTACGGTAGCGACTAATCGGAGTAGTACGAGCCATAAAGCCCTCGCAAAATTAGTGAAGCTAAAATTAGAAGCGGTAGTGCGAGAAAGCTTTGTTAGCTTCGGCCATACGGTGCACGTCTTCACGCTTCTTAACAGCAGCACCTTTACCTTCAGCAGCATCCAGCAGCTCGCCAGCCAAGCGCAGAGCCATAGACTTCTCGCCACGCTTGCGGGCGAAGTCTACCAACCAGCGCATTGCCAGAGCGTTACGACGGGACGGACGAACCTCGACCGGAACCTGGTAAGTAGCACCACCAACGCGGCGCGACTTCACTTCGACCAGCGGAGCGATGGCGTCGAGTGCTTTTTCGAAGAGTTCCAGGGGATCGGTGCCGGTCTTGCGAGCCGCAACGGTTTCCAGGGCACCATAAACGATACGCTCGGCAACGGCTTTCTTGCCGCTTTCCATAACGTGGTTCATGAATTTGGCGAGGATTTGGCTTCCGTATTTCGGATCGTCCAGAATCTCACGCTTTGCTGCTACGCGACGTCTTGGCATTGATAAGCCCTCAAACGGTCTTCAGGTTAGCTCGGGACAGATCCAGTGGATGCGCGCCCGACCTTACTCTTATCGACTCAATAAAATGAAAATCTGCAAAACGGCCGATTACTTCGGACGCTTGGTACCGTACTTCGAACGACCCTGGTTACGGCCTTTAACGCCGGAAGTATCCAAGGAGCCGCGAACGGTGTGGTAACGAACACCTGGCAAGTCTTTTACACGACCGCCGCGGATCAGTACCACGCTGTGCTCTTGCAGGTTGTGGCCTTCACCACCGATGTACGAGGAAACCTCGAAACCGTTGGTCAGACGCACACGGCATACTTTACGCAGTGCCGAGTTAGGTTTTTTCGGCGTAGTGGTGTACACACGGGTGCACACGCCACGACGTTGCGGGCAGTTCTGCAGCGCAGGCACGTCGGATTTCTCGACGATACGCTTACGCGGCTGACGTACCAGCTGGTTGATAGTTGCCATCTACTAGCTCCACTGTTGTCTTGCGACGCTATTGTCTTGCAAGAAAAGCAAAATGGCAGGAACGAATTCCCGCCAAATTTAGGGGATCAAGAGTCTAAAGAGGATCTTGCCCCCAGTCAAGGCAAGGCCCCGACCTCCCCGCTCGTCGAACCTCGACAAATTGTCTCGATTCGATGAACGGCTTGATCAGGGCCTCAGCTCATTTTTCGCAGAACTCAGTTACCGCTCGAGTTCAGCGCTTCGGTCAGTGCAGCTTCCACTTCACTGGCGCTTACGCGCAACGGCTTGTCCGCATCACGACGACGCTTGCGCTCGCTGTGATAAGCCAGACCGGTACCGGCCGGGATCAGACGACCCACGACCACGTTTTCTTTCAGGCCGCGCAGGTAATCGCGCTTGCCGGTTACCGCCGCTTCGGTCAGTACGCGGGTGGTTTCCTGGAAGGAAGCCGCCGAGATGAACGATTCGGTCGACAACGACGCCTTGGTGATACCCAGCAGAACGCGGGTGAACTTGGAAACAAACTTGTCTTCCGCATTCAGACGCTCGTTCTCTACCAGAACGTGAGTCAGTTCCATCTGGTCGCCCTTGATGAAGCTGGAATCGCCGGACTCGGAGATCTCAACTTTACGCAGCATCTGACGCAGGATGGTCTCGATGTGCTTGTCGTTGATCTTCACGCCTTGCAGACGATAAACGTCCTGGATCTCGTTGACGATGTACTTGGCCAGCGCGCTCACACCCAGCAGACGCAGGATGTCGTGCGGATCGCTCGGACCGTCGGAGATAACTTCGCCGCGGTTTACCTGTTCGCCTTCGAACACGTTCAGGTGACGCCACTTCGGAATCAGCTCTTCGTACGGATCGCTACCGTCGTTCGGGGTAATGACCAGACGGCGCTTGCCTTTGGTCTCTTTACCGAACGCGATGGTGCCGCTGACTTCAGCCAGAATCGACGCTTCTTTCGGACGACGGGCTTCGAACAGGTCGGCAACACGCGGCAGACCACCGGTGATGTCACGGGTTTTCGAAGTTTCTTGCGGGATACGAGCGATAACATCACCGATCGCAATCTTCGCACCGTCCGCAACACCGACCAGGGCGTTGGCTGGCAGGAAGTACTGAGCGATAACGTCAGTGCCTGGCAGCAACAGATCCTTGCCGTTGTCATCAACCATCTTCACCGCAGGACGGATGTCCTTGCCGGCAGCCGGACGGTCTTTGGCATCGAGTACTTCAATGTTGGTCATACCGGTCAATTCGTCAGTCTGACGCTTGATCGTGATGCCTTCTTCCATGCCCACGTAGGTCACGGTACCTTTCATTTCGGTAACGATCGGGTGAGTGTGCGGATCCCACTTGGCCACGATTGCGCCAGCGTCGACCTTGTCACCTTCTTTAACCGAAATCACGGCACCGTACGGCAGCTTGTAACGCTCGCGCTCACGACCGAAGTCGTCAGCGATTGCCAGCTCACCGGAACGAGACACAGCAACCAGGTTGCCATCCACACGCTCAACGTGTTTCAGGTTGTGCAGACGGACGGTACCGCCATTCTTCACCTGAACGCTGTCGGCTGCGGAAGTACGGCTTGCCGCACCACCGATGTGGAACGTACGCATCGTCAACTGGGTACCCGGCTCACCGATGGACTGGGCAGCGATAACGCCGACCGCTTCACCGATGTTCACCTGGTGACCACGAGCCAGGTCACGGCCGTAGCACTTGGCGCAAATGCCATAGCGGGTTTCGCAGCTGATCGGCGAACGCACGATCACTTCGTCGATGCTGTTCAGCTCGATGAACTCAACCCACTTCTCGTCTACCAGAGTGCCTGCAGGAACGATAACGTCCTCGGTACCCGGCTTGAATACGTCACGGGCGATGACACGACCCAATACGCGCTCACCCAACGGTTCTACAACGTCACCGCCTTCAATGTGCGGAGTCATCAGCAGACCGTGTTCGGTGCCGCAATCGATCTCGGTCACGACCAGATCCTGCGCCACGTCTACCAGACGACGAGTCAGGTAACCGGAGTTCGCAGTTTTCAACGCGGTATCCGCCAGACCTTTACGAGCACCGTGAGTCGAGATGAAGTACTGGAGTACGCTCAGACCTTCACGGAAGTTCGCAGTAATCGGCGTTTCAATGATGGAACCGTCCGGCTTGGCCATCAGACCACGCATACCGGCCAGCTGACGAATCTGTGCTGCGGAACCCCGCGCACCCGAGTCGGCCATCATGTACATCGAGTTGAACGATTCTTGCTCGACTTCGTCGCCGTGACGGTCGATGACTTTCTCTTTCGAGAGGTTGGCCATCATCGCCTTGGAGACTTCGTCGTTCGCTTTCGACCAAAGGTCGATCACTTTGTTGTACTTCTCGCCCTGGGTTACCAGGCCGGAGGCGTACTGGCTCTCGATTTCTTTCACTTCGTCGGTGGCAGCACCGATGATGCGGGCTTTTTCGTCCGGGATAACGAAGTCGTTAACACCGATGGAAACGCCGGAGATGGTCGAGTAGGCAAAACCGGTGTACATCAACTGGTCAGCGAAGATCACGGTCTCTTTCAGACCAACCACGCGGTAGCACTGGTTGATCAGCTTGGAGATCGCCTTTTTCTTCATCGGCAGGTTGACGACGTCGAACGACAGACCTTTTGGCACAACCTGGAACAGCAGCGCACGGCCGACAGTGGTGTCGACGATACGGGTGTTGTTCACGCTGTTGCCGTCACGATCGTTCACGGTTTCGTTGATACGAACCTTGATCTTGGCGTGCAGTGCGGCTTCGCCGGCACGGAACACACGGTCAACTTCCTGCAGATCCGCGAACACACGACCTTCGCCCTTGGCGTTGATCGCTTCACGAGTCATGTAGTAGAGACCCAATACAACGTCCTGCGACGGAACGATGATTGGCTCACCGTTGGCTGGCGACAGAATGTTGTTGGTCGACATCATCAACGCACGCGCTTCGAGCTGGGCTTCCAGCGTCAGCGGTACGTGCACGGCCATTTGGTCGCCGTCGAAGTCGGCGTTGTACGCGGCGCAGACCAGCGGGTGCAGCTGGATAGCCTTACCTTCGATCAGTACCGGTTCAAACGCCTGGATACCCAGACGGTGAAGGGTCGGTGCACGGTTGAGAAGAACCGGGTGTTCGCGAATAACTTCAGCGAGAACGTCCCAAACTTCCGGCAGCTCGCGCTCGACCATTTTCTTGGCCGCTTTGATGGTGGTCGCCAGACCACGCATTTCCAGCTTGCCGAAAATGAATGGCTTGAACAGCTCGAGAGCCATCTTCTTCGGCAGACCGCACTGGTGCAGACGCAGGGTCGGACCTACGGTAATTACCGAACGACCGGAGTAGTCAACACGCTTACCGAGCAAGTTCTGACGGAAACGACCTTGCTTACCCTTGATCATGTCAGCCAGGGATTTCAGAGGACGCTTGTTGGAACCTGTGATAGCGCGGCCACGACGACCGTTGTCGAGCAGTGCATCGACAGCTTCCTGCAACATACGCTTTTCGTTGCGCACGATGATGTCCGGAGCGGACAGATCCAGCAGGCGCTTCAAACGGTTGTTACGGTTGATCACTCGACGATACAAGTCGTTGAGGTCGGAAGTCGCGAAACGACCGCCATCCAGCGGGACCAGTGGACGCAGATCTGGCGGCAGAACCGGCAGAACGGTCAGCACCATCCACTCTGGCAGGTTGCCGGAACCCTGGAAGGCTTCCATCAACTTCAGACGCTTGGACAGCTTCTTGATCTTGGTTTCGGAGTTGGTTTGCGGAATCTCTTCACGCAGACGGCCAATCTCGTGTTCCAGGTCGATAGCGTGCAGCAGTTCACGGACAGCTTCAGCACCCATGCGGGCGTCGAAATCGTCACCGAACTCTTCCAGCGCTTCGAAGTACTGCTCGTCGTTCAGCAACTGACCTTTTTCAAGAGTGGTCATGCCCGGATCGATAACGACATAGCTCTCGAAGTAGAGAACGCGTTCGATATCACGCAGGGTCATGTCCATCAGCAGGCCGATACGGGACGGCAGCGATTTCAGGAACCAGATGTGGGCAACCGGCGAAGCCAGTTCGATGTGCGCCATGCGCTCACGACGAACCTTGGCCAGTGCAACTTCAACGCCGCACTTCTCGCAGATCACACCACGGTGCTTCAAGCGCTTGTACTTACCGCACAGGCACTCGTAATCCTTTACCGGGCCAAAGATCTTGGCGCAGAACAGACCGTCACGCTCAGGTTTGAACGTACGGTAGTTGATGGTTTCCGGCTTTTTAACTTCACCGAACGACCACGAGCGGATCATCTCAGGCGAGGCCAATCCGATACGGATGGCGTCGAACTCTTCGACTTGACCCTGGTTTTTCAGCAAATTCAGTAGGTCTTTCAAGGCCTTTCCTCCTGGCGGAGCAGAGAGCGGGCAATCCTGCCCCGCTCTCGATCGCGTCACGTGTTATTCGGTTTCCAGATCGATATCGATGCCGAGGGAACGAATTTCCTTGATCAACACGTTGAAGGACTCGGGCATGCCCGGCTCCATACGGTGATCGCCGTCCACGATGTTTTTGTACATCTTGGTCCGGCCGTTCACATCGTCCGACTTCACTGTGAGCATTTCTTGCAGAGTGTAAGCAGCACCGTATGCTTCCAGTGCCCAGACCTCCATCTCCCCGAAACGCTGACCACCGAACTGCGCCTTACCACCCAGCGGCTGCTGGGTAACCAGGCTGTACGAACCGGTAGAACGCGCATGCATCTTGTCGTCTACCAAGTGGTTCAGCTTCAGCATGTACATGTAGCCAACGGTAACTGGACGCTCGAACTTGTTGCCGGTACGGCCGTCGGTCAGCTGCATCTGGCCGCTTTCTGGCAGGTCTGCCAGTTTCAGCATGGCCTTGATTTCGCTTTCCTTGGCACCGTCGAACACTGGAGTGGCCATTGGAACACCGCCACGCAGGTTCTTCGCCAGATCCAGGATTTCCTGATCGGAGAAGCTGTCCAGATCTTCGTTACGACCGCCGATCTGGTTGTAGATCTCGTCCAGGAAAGTACGCAGTTCAGCGACTTTACGCTGCTCTTCGACCATCCGGTTGATCTTCTCGCCCAGACCTTTGGCCGCGAGGCCGAGGTGGGTTTCAAGGATCTGACCAACGTTCATACGCGAAGGTACGCCCAGTGGATTGAGGACGACGTCGACCGGTGTGCCATTGGCATCGTGCGGCATGTCTTCAACCGGCATGATCACGGAGACCACACCTTTGTTACCGTGACGACCGGCCATCTTGTCGCCCGGCTGGATGCGACGACGGATTGCCAGGTAAACCTTGACGATTTTCAGCACACCTGGAGCCAGGTCATCGCCCTGCTGCAGTTTGCGCTTCTTGTCTTCGAACTTGTCGTCCAGCAGACGGCGACGATCAACGATGTAGGCCTGGGCCTTCTCGAGCTGCTCGTTCAGAGCATCTTCAGCCATGCGCAGTTTGAACCACTGACCATGCTCAAGACCGTCGAGTACTTCGTCGGTGATGTCCTGACCTTTCTTCAGGCCCGCGCCACCCTCAGCCTTGTGGCCTACCAGAGCGGAACGCAGACGCTCGAAGGTCGCGCCTTCAACGATGCGGAACTCTTCGTTCAGATCCTTGCGGATCTCGTCCAGCTGGGACTTCTCGATCGACAGGGCACGAGCATCACGCTCAACGCCGTCACGAGTGAAGACCTGTACGTCGATGACAGTACCTTTGGTGCCGGTGGGCACACGCAGGGAAGTGTCTTTAACGTCGCTGGCTTTCTCACCGAAGATTGCGCGCAGCAGTTTTTCTTCCGGAGTGAGTTGGGTCTCGCCTTTCGGAGTGACCTTACCTACCAGGATGTCGCCTGCGCCGACTTCAGCACCTACGTAAACGATACCGGCTTCGTCCAGCTTGTTCAGTGCAGCTTCACCCACGTTAGGGATGTCCGCAGTGATTTCCTCTGGGCCAAGCTTGGTGTCACGAGCCACACAGGTCAGTTCCTGAATGTGGATCGTGGTGAAACGGTCTTCCTGAACCACACGCTCGGACAGGCAGATGGAGTCTTCGAAGTTGAAGCCGTTCCATGCCATGAACGCGATGCGCATGTTCTGACCCAGCGCCAGTTCACCCATGTCGGTGGACGGACCGTCGGCCATGATGTCGCCACGCTGAACACGATCACCCTTGCTCACCAGCGGACGCTGGTTGATGCAGGTGTTCTGGTTCGAGCGGGTGTATTTGGTCAGGTTGTAGATGTCGACACCAGCTTCGCCGGTTTCAACTTCGTCATCGGCAACGCGAACCACGATACGGCTGGCATCAACAGAGTCGATCACGCCGCCACGACGAGCCACGACGCAAACGCCGGAGTCGCGAGCCACGTTACGCTCCATGCCGGTACCGACCAGCGGCTTGTCAGCGCGCAGGGTTGGTACAGCTTGACGCTGCATGTTCGAACCCATCAACGCACGGTTGGCGTCGTCGTGCTCGAGGAACGGAATCAGCGACGCTGCAACCGAAACAACCTGCTTCGGCGAAACGTCCATCAAGGTGACGTCTTCCGGCGCCTTGACGGTGAATTCGTTCAGGTGACGTACGGCAACCAGTTCGTCGATCAGTACTTTCTGCTCGTTCATGGTCGCCGAAGCCTGCGCGATCACGTGATCGGCTTCTTCAATGGCGGACAGGAACACGATGTCGTCGGTGACCACACCCTCTTTCACCACGCGGTACGGGCTCTCGAGGAAGCCGTACTGGTTGGTGCGAGCGTAAGCAGCCAGCGAGTTGATCAGACCGATGTTCGGACCTTCAGGCGTTTCAATCGGGCAGACACGACCGTAGTGAGTCGGGTGTACGTCACGGACTTCGAAGCCCGCGCGCTCACGAGTCAGACCGCCAGGGCCGAGTGCAGAGACACGACGCTTGTGGGTGATCTCGGACAGCGGGTTGTTCTGGTCCATGAACTGCGACAGCTGGCTGGAACCGAAGAACTCTTTCACCGCCGCAGCCACTGGCTTGGCGTTGATCAGGTCTTGCGGCATCAGGCCTTCGCTTTCAGCCATCGACAGACGCTCTTTGACCGCACGCTCAACACGTACCAGGCCAACGCGGAACTGGTTCTCGGCCATTTCGCCTACGCAGCGAACACGACGGTTACCCAGGTGGTCGATGTCGTCGACGATGCCTTTACCGTTACGGATGTCGACCAGAGTCTTCAGTACCGCGACGATGTCTTCCTTGCACAGCACGCCCGAACCTTCGATCTCGGTACGACCGATACGACGGTTGAACTTCATCCGGCCGACCGCAGACAGGTCATAGCGCTCAGGGCTGAAGAACAGGTTGTTGAACAGGGTCTCGGCAGCGTCTTTGGTTGGCGGCTCGCCTGGACGCATCATGCGATAGATCTCGACCAGCGCTTCCAATTGGTTGCTGGTGGAGTCGATCTTCAGAGTGTCGGAGACGAACGGACCGCAGTCGATGTCGTTGGTGTACAGAGTTTCGATGCGTACGACGCCGGCCTTGGCGATTTTCGCCAGGATCTCGGTCGACAGCTCGGTATTGCACTCTGCCAGGATCTCACCGGTAGCCGGGTGCACGATCGCCTTGGCGGTGGTACGACCCAGAACGTAATCCAGAGGCACGTCCAGCTCTTTGATCCCGGCTTTTTCCAGCTGGTTGATGTGGCGGGCAGTAATACGACGGCCCTGCTCAACAATCACCTTGCCTTTGTCGTCCTGGATGTCGAGAACAGCAACTTCACCACGCAGGCGCTGAGGCACCAGCTCCAGGCTCAGGCCTTCGCCTTTCACGTGGAATACGTTGGTGGTGTAGAACGCGTCCAGCACTTCCTCGGTGGTATAACCAAGCGCGCGCAGCAGTACCGAGGCTGGCAGCTTGCGACGACGGTCGATACGCACGAATACGCAGTCTTTCGGGTCGAACTCGAAGTCCAGCCACGAACCGCGGTAAGGAATGATGCGCGCGGAGTACAGCAGTTTGCCGGAGCTGTGCGTCTTGCCACGGTCGTGGTCGAAGAACACGCCCGGGGAACGGTGCAGCTGGGAAACGATAACACGCTCGGTACCGTTGATTACAAAGGTACCGTTCTCAGTCATCAATGGGATTTCACCCATGTAGACTTCTTGCTCTTTGATGTCCTTGATCGCTTTGTTCGACGATTCTTTGTCGAAAATGATCAGGCGCACTTTTACCCGCAAAGGTACGGCGAAAGTTACACCGCGCAATACGCATTCTTTGACATCAAATGCCGGTTCGCCCAGGCGATAACCGACGTACTCCAGCGCAGCATTGCCGGAGTAGCTGATGATCGGGAAAACGGATTTGAAGGCCGCATGCAGGCCCACGTCGCGGAACTGATCTTTAGTCGCTCCCGCTTGCAAGAATTCACGATACGAATCCAGCTGGATGGCCAGGAGGTAAGGCACATCCATGACGTCCGGCAACTTGCTAAAGTCCTTGCGGATACGTTTTTTCTCAGTATATGAGTAAGCCATCAGCGTTCCCCAGCTTGGTCACCTGCTTGTTTGGCCCCTCCCGACGGGAGCAGCCAGAAAATCGTGCAAACCCCATGGTTTGCGCCACCGCATCGGGTGGTTACAGCTCGTTATCGACACCGACCCAGTCGGCTGCCAATAACGGAAAAAGGCCGGTGGCAAGAGCCACCAGCCATCAGCCTGTCGCTTGACGCTCGGGCTGGAGGAGCAAAGTCGATGCTTACTTCAGCTCGACTTTAGCGCCTGCTTCTTCCAGCTTCTTCTTAGCGTCTTCAGCAGCTTCTTTCGAAACGCCTTCAGCTACAACCTGAGGAGCGCCGTCGACTTTCTCTTTGGCTTCTTTCAGGCCCAGACCGGTCAGTTCACGAACTGCCTTGATCACGTTTACTTTCTTCTCGCCGGCTTCAACCAGAACAACGTTGAACTCGGTTTGCTCTTCAACAACAGCGGCAGCAGCAGCTGGACCAGCAGCAGCAACAGCAGCGGTCACGCCGAAGGTTTCTTCCATTGCTTTGATCAGCTCAACAACTTCCAGAACGGTTTTCTGGCCGATTGCTTCGATGATTTGTTCGTTAGTCAGAGACATGACTCAATTCCTGATTTGGTGGACAGCCTGTACGGCCGTCGAAATAAACAAAAATACGCGAGAGTGGAAACGCTCAGCCTCAGGCTGCAGCTGCTTCTTTCTGATCGCGAATTGCCGCCAGAGTACGAGCCAGCTTGCTGGTAGCGCCTTGAATCACGCTCATCAGTTTCGCAATAGCTTCGTCGCGAGTTGGCAGGCTTGCCAGCACGTCGATCTCATTCGCTGCGAGGAACTTGCCCTCGAACGAAGCTGCCTTGATCTCGAACTTGTCCTGACCCTTGGCAAATTCCTTGAACAGACGAGCAGCAGCGCCCGGGTGTTCGTTGGAGAATGCAATCAGGGTCGGGCCGGTGAACACGTCGTTGAGGACACTGTAAGGAGTGTCAGCAACAGCGCGCTTGAGCAGGGTGTTACGTACAACACGTACGTAAACGCCAGCTTCACGAGCCTCTTTACGGAGTCCGGTCATTGCGCCTACTGTTACGCCACGGGCATCAACCACGACAGCGGACAGAGCGACTTTGGCAGCCTCGTTGACTTCAGCGACGATGGCCTTCTTGTCTTCGAGATTAATTGCCACGGGTTTAACTCCTGCTTGTTACCGTTTCATTCGATCGAAACCGAATGTCGTTTTGGTGTCTGATTCGGTAAGGAACCGGGAGCACCATCTGCGTAGGCTTGAGGTTTAAGACTTGCGTCGCCTACGGTCTTGGATAGCCCCCGCCAGGCAGGGACCCCAATCTTTCAATTGGCGCAGTCAACTGCGCCAATTTTTGTCTTATGCGTCCAGCGAGCTCTGATCGATGACCAGACCTGGGCCCATAGTGGTGCTCAGGGTAACGCGCTTGACGTAGATACCTTTCGAAGAAGCTGGCTTGATACGCTTCAGATCAGCGATCAGGGCTTCAACGTTTTCCTTCAGCTTGACGGCATCGAAGCCGATCTTGCCAACGGAAGTGTGAATGATGCCGTTTTTGTCGGTGCGATAACGAACCTGACCAGCCTTGGCATTTTTAACCGCGGTAGCGACGTCTGGGGTAACAGTGCCGACTTTCGGGTTAGGCATCAGACCACGTGGACCGAGGATCTGACCCAGTTGACCTACAACGCGCATGGCATCCGGGGATGCGATCACTACGTCATAGTTCAGGTCGCCGCCTTTCATTTCGGCAGCCAGGTCGTCCATACCTACACGGTCAGCGCCGGCAGCCAGAGCGGCCTCAGCAGCTGGACCCTGGGTGAACACAGCAACGCGAACAGTCTTGCCAGTGCCGTGTGGCAGCACAGTAGCGCTACGAACAACCTGGTCGGATTTACGCGGGTCTACGCCCAGGTTTACAGCTACGTCGAACGACTCGCTGAACTTGACAGTCGACAGCTCGGCCAGCAGTGCAGCGGCGTCTACAATGTTGTAAGCCTTGCCTGCTTCGATTTTGCCGGCGATAGCCTTTTGACGCTTGGTCAGCTTAGCCATTACACACCCTCCACGTTAAGGCCCATGCTACGAGCAGAACCGGCGATAGTACGCACGGCTGCATCCATATCAGCTGCAGTCAGATCCGCGTTTTTGGTTTTCGCGATTTCTTCCAGCTGAGCACGGGTAACAGTGCCAACCTTAACGGTGTTCGGACGAGCGGAACCGCTGGTCAGACCGGCCGCCTTCTTCAGCAGAACCGAAGCAGGGGTGGATTTGGTTTCGAAAGTGAAGCTACGGTCGCTGTAGACCGTGATGATCACTGGAGTCGGCAGACCAGCTTCCAGACCCTGGGTACGGGCGTTGAAAGCTTTGCAGAATTCCATGATGTTCACGCCGTGCTGACCCAGAGCAGGACCAACAGGTGGACTTGGGTTAGCCTGAGCGGCCTTCACTTGCAGCTTGATGTAAGCGGTAATCTTCTTGGCCATGAGGCACTCCAATTACGGGTTCGAACGCCTCGAAAGGCTCCCCGGTTACTTGCGCGTTTATCCCAGTGACGACAAAACCCCACAGCCTAGGGCTGCGGGGTTGGGATGCTTGCTCAGCTAGACCTTTTCGACCTGACTGAACTCCAACTCTACCGGAGTAGAGCGTCCGAAAATGAGCACTGCCACTTGGATCCGGCTCTTTTCGTAGTTAACTTCTTCAACAACGCCGTTAAAGTCAGCGAACGGCCCGTCATTGACTCGAACGGTTTCGCCTGGCTCGAACAACGTCTTCGGCTTCGGCTTGTCGCTACCGTCGGCAACGCGACGCAAAATCGCCTCAGCTTCTTTATCGGTGATTGGTGCCGGCTTATCAGCAGTACCGCCGATAAAACCCATCACCCGAGGAGTATCCTTGACCAAGTGCCAAGTACCCTCGTTCATATCCATCTGAACCAGCACATAACCTGGGAAGAATTTGCGCTCGCTTTTGCGTTTCTGGCCATTACGCATTTCAACCACTTCTTCAGTGGGAACCAGAATTTCGCCGAAGCCATCTTCCATGCCAGCCAGCTTTACACGCTCGATCAACGAACGCATTACATGCTTCTCGTAACCCGAGTAAGCATGCACAACGTACCAACGCTTAGCCACGGGACACCCTTAGCCGACAATCAAGGAAACAAGCCAGCCGAGCAGGGAATCAAGCCCCCACAACAGCAACGCCATAACCAGAACAACAGCCACAACAATCAGCGTGGTCTGCGTGGTTTCTTGGCGAGTTGGCCATACGACTTTACGAATCTCGGTGCGAGCTTCCTTAACCAGTACAAAGAAAGACTTGCCCTTGGCAGTCTGCAGACCTACAAAGGCGGCTACAGCAGCAATGACAAGCAATGCGAGTACACGGTACAGGATCGGCGAAGCAGCGTAATACTGATTACCGACAACGCCAACAATTACCAAAGCGACTACGACGAGCCACTTGAGTAAATCGAAGCGAGAGCCTTGAGCTTCAGCTTTAGGAGTCATCTATGAAGATCCTGTGAAAAGAAAGCCAGACACACCAAGTGAATCTGGCAGGTCAGGAGGGAATCGAACCCCCAACCTACGGTTTTGGAGACCGTCGCTCTGCCAATTGAGCTACTGACCTAAAACAAAATCAGGCCGACCATTATGCCGGCCTGAAAAAGACATTACAACTGTTTACTCGATGATCTTAGCCACGACGCCAGCACCAACGGTACGGCCGCCTTCACGGATTGCGAAACGCAGACCGTCTTCCATCGCGATGGTTTTGATCAGGGTAACAGTCATCTGAATGTTGTCACCTGGCATTACCATTTCAACGCCTTCTGGCAGCTCGCAGTTACCAGTCACGTCAGTAGTACGGAAGTAGAACTGTGGACGGTAGCCTTTGAAGAACGGAGTGTGACGACCGCCCTCTTCCTTGCTCAGAACGTAAACTTCTGCGGTGAACTTGGTGTGCGGCTTAACCGAACCCGGCTTAACCAGAACCTGACCACGCTCAACGTCGTCACGCTTGGTACCACGCAGCAGAACGCCGCAGTTCTCGCCAGCACGACCTTCATCCAGCAGCTTGCGGAACATCTCAACACCGGTGCAGGTGGTGGTGGTGGTGTCACGCAGACCAACGATTTCCAGGGCGTCCTGAACGCGAACGATACCGCGCTCGATACGGCCAGTTACAACAGTACCGCGACCCGAGATCGAGAACACGTCTTCGATTGGCATCAGGAACGGCTTGTCGATAGCACGCTCTGGCTCTGGGATGTAGCTGTCCAGAGTTTCCACCAGCTTCTTAACAGCGGTGGTGCCCATTTCGTTGTCGTCTTTGCCTTCCAGCGCCATACGAGCAGAACCGATGATGATCGGAGTGTCGTCGCCTGGGAAGTCATAGGTGGACAGCAGGTCGCGAACTTCCATCTCAACCAGTTCCAGCAGCTCAGCGTCGTCTACCAGGTCAGCCTTGTTCAGGAAAACCACGATGTACGGAACGCCTACCTGACGGGACAGCAGGATGTGCTCACGGGTTTGTGGCATCGGACCATCAGCGGCCGAGCAAACCAGGATCGCGCCGTCCATCTGCGCAGCACCAGTGATCATGTTCTTCACGTAGTCAGCGTGACCTGGGCAGTCAACGTGAGCGTAGTGACGAATGTTCGAGTTGTACTCAACGTGCGCGGTGTTGATGGTGATACCGCGAGCTTTTTCTTCTGGCGCGCTGTCGATCTTGTCGAACTCAACTACGGCCGAACCGAAAACTTCGGAGCAGACGCGAGTCAGAGCAGCGGTCAACGTGGTTTTACCGTGGTCTACGTGACCGATGGTGCCAACGTTGACGTGCGGCAGGGAACGATCAAATTTTTCCTTAGCCATCGATATCACCCCTAACAGAAGAAATTGAGCAAACAACTTAAGCCATTAAAACAAAGGCAGATATTTTCATATCTGCCTTGTTATATGGAGCTCTTGAGCGGATTTGAACCGCTGACCTCACCCTTACCAAGGGTGTGCTCTACCAACTGAGCTACAAGAGCGTAACACTTTGCACAACCTGCAAACTTGGAGCGGGTAGCGGGAATCGAACCCGCATCATCAGCTTGGAAGGCTGAGGTTCTACCACTAAACTATACCCGCGGAGCCTGCAGCTCACGCTAAAATCTGGTGGAGGGAGAAGGATTCGAACCTTCGAAGTCGTAGACGTCAGATTTACAGTCTGATCCCTTTGGCCGCTCGGGAACCCCTCCTAATCAGGCCGGCATTCTATACTATGCCAACCCTCTGTCAAGCATTTTCTCATTTAAAAACCTGAGGTTAGCTGCGTTGACATCACTCTATCACATCAACCTTTTCAGGTCTTCGCTGTGGAGCGGGCGCCATTCTATGCAAACTATTCAGTAGGTGCAACCCCCTCGCACGGCATTATTTTATGTTTTAACCCATTGAATTCCTTGGAAAGGTTTCGTAGCTGAGCATCACCCAGTAAACGCTGGGTTTCGGGCGCAAGCTGGAACCAATATGAGCCGCCGGAAGACTCTTTTGACGAAGGAAGAGCTTTTGCTCCAAGCTCCGTCAAACGCTGCTCTAACGCCCGAGCGGACTCGGGACGCGCCAAACCACCTACGTAAAGACACTGCTCATCAGACTTTCCACCAGTCCTTTTTTCACGGGGAGCATCACCACCAGCCTCACTCAGCAAGCGAATATCCTGTTGCGAGCCACGATAAAGACTGAGCGGCGTGACATCCTTTGCGCGTAGCGGGGCCTCCTGCTGATGCCAGACGTAATAAAAAACATTGAGTACCAGAAGCAGAAGGAACAACCAACGCATACAAACCTCAGGACAAAGGACACGCCATAGCCAAACCCACGAACACCAAATCGGAAACAACCCGAGCGCCAGGCGCAACATCCGAGACCAGTTCGGCATCACCCCCCGTAATGAAGACACTGTAGTCATCACCCCAGTAGGAATGCGCCATCTCCAGCTGCGTCAATACGAACCCTCTGAGCATCAACGAACAGCCACGCTCTACAGCCTCAGCCGTGTTGCGCCCAGGAGCCTGACTGGTCAACGCTCGCTCCGCCGCGAGATCCCCATAGCGGATTTTTCGAGTATGAGTACGTAGCTGATTACGCATTAGCGGCATGCCAGGGCAAATGAAGCCCCCCAGATGATCACCGTCCGCCGAGATGAAATCGGCAGTCACCGCTGTCCCGAAATCTAGAACAAGACAAGCCCCTTTAGCCAAGTGAAAACCACCAAGCATCGCCAGCCAGCGATCGAGGCCAAGACGCTCATAATCGTCGTAACCATTCTTTACACCGGACATCTCGCGAGCAGGCGCCGCACAGACGACGGAAATGCCGAATTCACGCCTGAGCAAGCCAATCAGCAAATTAGTTTCATCTTCAGTTCTTACACTGACAAGGCGACATTTATCGAGAGATATTTTCTCAAGCGATCGAAGCCCCTCAACCAATGCCCCATCAGAATCGACCACACCTTCCGCGACCAAGACTCTCAGCTCGGCATTCAGTACCCGCCACTTAATAAAACTGTTTCCACAATCGAGCTCAAGAATCATCACGCAACCTCAAGCTGAGCTCACCACCACTAAAGACCTTTTCCACACCATCCACCTTTAGCCGCAGCGCGCCTTGATTATCGATTCCCAGCACCACACCATCTACCTTATTGACACCGGCAGTGAGAGAAACCGGCCGCCCTTGCCACAAATGGCTCGCCTCCCACTCCGCCTGAAGCGCAGAAAAGCCGCCCGATTGGTGACGCTGCAGATAGAGTTGCAACTGCTTACTCAGCTCAACCGCCAGAGCATTGCGATCACAAGACTTGCCCGACTCTAGGCGCATTGAAGTCCATTGCTGATCGACTTCGTCCGTAGCCTGCATGTTGACATTGATGCCTATGCCCAACACTACATGGCAAACGTCTGCTGGATCACCAACCAGCTCTAGCAGGATCCCGGCGATTTTTTTTCGTCCGACCAATACATCATTGGGCCACTTCAGCCCTGCACTTGGCACCCCTAGCACATGCAAGGCCTGCCTGACCGCCAAACCGACAACAAGACTTAGCCCCTCGAGCTGACGCATCCCACCATCGATGCGCAACACGAGACTGTAATAAAGGTTTTCGGCAAATGGACTCACCCATTTACGCCCCCTGCGCCCTCGCCCGGAACTCTGCCGTTCAGCCAGTATAAGAAAGGGCGCCACCCGTCCTCGATCTATCGCGCGCAGCGATTCCGCATTAGTTGAGTCGATGGAATCAAAGACACTGACAGACCAGTCAGCAATACTTTCCTCTATTTCGCGCGAGTCAAGCAGCGTCAGCGGCGAGGCCAATTGATAGCCCCGCCCTCGAACTTTATGTATGGATAACCCAAGCTCTGCTTCCAGATGCTGAAGCTGCTTCCACACCGCACTTCGACTAATTCCCAGGGCAACACCCAAGGCCTGACCGGAATGGAATCGACCATCCTTCAGAAGGTTCAACAACGTCAGCATGCTGATCTCGCCTCAAAATGAGGCCCGAATAATAGCCATGCACCAGGCCGCTGCATAGAATTCAAACGATCCATTTTCCTGCAGGCAAAACAAAACCCCAACTGCTTTCGCAATTGGGGTTTCGGAATTTAATCTTGACGATGACCTACTCTCACATGGGGAAACCCCACACTACCATCGGCGATGCATCGTTTCACTTCTGAGTTCGGGATGGGATCAGGTGGTTCCAACGCTCTATGGTCGTCAAGAAATTC
>NZ_NEJA01000009.1:0-247525 GCF_002112915.1 Pseudomonas sp. B34(2017)
CATTCGAAACCTGCTTAACTCATTGAATTTCAAGGAGTTTTCCGTTTCGGCTGCGCCGGAAGTGGGGCGAATTATAGAGACTCAGAATCTGCCGTCAACCCTTAATTTGAATTTTCTATCAAGAGAAGGAAAAAGACCGCTTCTATATAGACGGGGACTTGGCGAGTGCGCACTATATTGCCCAATACAACAGCTACTCTTCGGATGATGCCACGCAATGAACGATCAACCTCGCAGCCTTGCCTCAACTCTGTTCCCGGTTGGCCTGCTATTAATAGCCATGGCATCAATCCAGTCAGGCGCTTCGCTGGCCAAAAGCATGTTCCCTATCGTTGGAGCCCAAGGTACTACTACCCTTCGCCTGATCTTCGCCAGCGTGATCATGCTGTTATTGCTCAAACCCTGGAGAGCGAAGCTGACAGCCAAATCACTGCGCACAGTGATTATCTACGGGATGGCGCTAGGCGGCATGAACTTCCTTTTCTATATGTCGTTGCGCACCGTTCCGCTCGGCATCGCAGTCGCGCTGGAGTTCACGGGTCCGCTGGCAGTAGCTATCTATGCCTCGCGTCGCGCGATCGATTTTCTCTGGATTGCCCTGGCTGCTATCGGCTTGTTGCTGTTGATACCGACCGGCGCCACGACAACGGGTATCGATCTGATCGGTGCAGGTTATGCGCTGGGAGCCGGCGCGTGCTGGGCCTTGTATATCCTGTTTGGCCAGAAGGCTGGAGCAGATAATGGCGTGACCACCGCGGCGCTTGGCGTGATGATCGCAGCCCTGTTCGTCGCCCCCATAGGCATCGTCCACGCCGGCAGCGCACTGCTGACACCCGCATTGATCCCGATCGCTATCGGGGTCGCGATCCTGTCCACAGCTCTCCCCTACACACTGGAAATGGTCGCCCTTACCCGCATGCCCGCCCGCACCTTCGGCACGCTGATGAGCATCGAACCGGCCTTCGGCGCACTCTCGGGTCTGTTTTTCCTTCAGGAATACCTCTCTTTGTCACAATGGATGGCGATCCTGTGCATTATTCTGGCCTCCGTAGGAGCAACCATGACGATGGGCAGCACCTCTAAACCCGCCATCGCGGCAGATTGAAAGAGGATTTTACGAAGGTCTGGCAATTGGCGTTCATTTAGGCCATGTTTAGCCTCGCAACCCAGTGCCAGACATGGATTTTTTCGGATAGGGATATCGGAACGCTTCAAGCGAGAGCGCATACAGGCAGACCCGAGCGTCAGACTCGAGGCGGCCATAAGGACGGTAATGAAACGAATTTTGATACTGATCGCCATACTCGCCGTTGCGGGCTGCGCGGCGACGTCGAAGACCCAGGTCAAACACGGCAAAAAAGGGCTGCACATCAACTGTTCGGGGTTGTCCTCCTCTTGGGACAAGTGCTACGCCAGTGCCGCGAACTCTTGCGCGCCGAAGGGCTACAAAGTCATTGCAAAATCTGGCGACACCGTGGAAGAGCCAGGTGATTATCCCTTTGGCCTCAACCCCGCCGGCTATACCAGCCGTAGCATGATCGTCATCTGCAAATAAATCATCGCCCCTACTGCGTTCGCGAAGCGGCGAGCTGGATCCCGATCTCTTCACGGCATGAATCCAGCACCCGCTGCTGAATCCTGGGCGACGCCAGCATACGCGCCACCACCAGTGCTCCGACGCATTGCGACAGAATTGCCCAGGCCAGGCTGTCACTTTCCAGAATTTGCGCCCAATTCTCCTGAAGTTTGCAAATCCACAGCTCGGCCTGCTCCCGCACAACAATATCGGACCGCGCGATCTCGGCGCCCAACGCAGGCAATGCGCAGCCCAGATCAGGCTGCTCGACATGGGCCATGTTCAGATACAGTTTCAAGCATCGCTCCAACCGTTCGCGATCCTGCGTACCCTGCCCGCCCAAGCGCTCCAGACTCTGGCCCAACTCGCGTTCGACGATCGCCGCGAACAAGGCGTCCTTGGACGAGAAATGACTGTAGAACGCCGCCCCGCTCAAGCCGATCGCCTTCATCAGACCATCGACGCCCATTGATGAAAACCCATTTTTTTTCGCAGACAACGAGCTGCTTTGCAGGAGCTTTTCTTTGGTTTCCAGCTTGTGACCGGCGGAATACCGCATGTTTTGTCCTCACATTGAGTGCCTTGACGCTGAGCAAATCCTAGCATAACGTTCGTTCACTTAACGATCGTTTACTAAAGGGATCCACCCATGAATAACAAGAAGGTCGTATTGGTTGTCGGTGCAGGTGATGCCACGGGCGGCGCCATCGCCAAGCGGTTCGCCAAGGAAGGTTTCGTCGCGTGCGTCACGCGGCGCAGCGCCGACAAACTGCAGCCGTTGGTGGAAGCCATTCAGGCGGACGGCGGCGAAGCCCACGGTTTTGCGTGCGATGCGCGCAAGGAAGAAGACGTAATTGCACTGATTGAAGATATCGAAACCCGCCTCGGACCGATTGAAGCGTTCGTTTTCAACATCGGCGCCAACGTGCCCTGCAGCATTCTTGAAGAAACCGCCCGCAAGTATTTCAAGATCTGGGAGATGGCCTGTTTCTCCGGGTTTCTCAATGCCCGGGAAGTCGCCAAACGTATGGTGACCCGCCGTCGCGGCACGATCCTGTTTACGGGTGCCACCGCTGGTCTGCGGGGCGCCTCGGGTTTTGCCGCATTCGCGGGAGCCAAGCACGGTATCCGGGCTCTGGCACAAAGCATGGCCAGAGAGCTCGGCCCGATGAACATTCATGTCGCCCACGTTGTGGTCGACGGTGCCATCGATACCGATTTCATCCGCGACAACTTCCCTGACAAATATGCCACCAAAGATCAGGACGGTATCCTCGACCCCGAACACATTGCCGAGAACTACTGGTATCTGCATAGCCAGCCACGGGACGCCTGGACGTTCGAACTGGATCTGCGTCCGTGGAACGAACGCTGGTAATCCCACCAAGAACAAAAACAGAGTGCAGCGAACATGAGCAAAACCGTGGAGTTCTATTTTGATCTCGGCAGCCCCGCCACCTACCTGGCGTATACCCAACTGCCGAAAATCTGCGCTGAAACCGGCAGCCAGTTGATCTACATTCCGATATTGCTGGGCGGCGTCTTCAAAGCCACCGGCAACGCGTCGCCGGCAATGATCCCGGCCAAGGGTCGTTACATGTTTCAGGACCTGGACCGCTACGCCAAACGCTACGGCGTGCCCCTGAAATTCAACCCGCATTTCCCGATCAATACCCTGATGTTGATGCGCGCGGTCACCGGCATTCAACTGCGTTATCCGGATCGCTTCCTGGCATTCATCGATTGCCTGTTCAAAGCGCTGTGGGTTGAAGGCCGCGCCCTCGATGAGCCGGCAACAGTTGCCGCCGTGCTGACCGAACATGGCTTCAATCCTGAAGAAGTACTGGCGTTGACCAACGATGAAGCGGTCAAGGCTGCGCTCAAGGACAACACCGAAACCGCCGTGAAGCGTGGCGTCTTCGGTGCGCCGAGCATGTTCATCGACAACCAGTTGTTCTTCGGTCAGGACCGGCTCGACTTCGTTGTGGAAGCCCTGCGTTAAATCTCCACAACCACACCAGTCCGCCTGGGTCAACGCGTTTGTCGACTTCATGACCCAGGCGCTGGCCGCAGCGCCCGAGCTTCAACCTGTTAAATAGCGGCAGTACGGGTGTTCAACCAATCCAGCGCCGCGCCCTCAAGCAACGGGCTCAGACGCTCGCGCACTTCGGCGTGATAGGCGTTGAACCACTGCTTCTCTTCCTGCGTCAGCAACGACGGTTCCAGGCAGCGAGTGTCGATCGGGCACAGGGTCAGGGTTTCGAACTTGAGGAATTCGCCGAACTCACTGCTCCCCGCTTCAACGTTCATCGCCAGGTTCTCGATCCGCACACCCCAGCGGCCCGGACGATAAGTGCCCGGCTCGATGGAGGTGATCATTCCAGGCTGCATGGCGGTTTGTGGCGCCGGCGCCGCCTGATAGGCGATCACCTGCGGACCTTCATGCACGTTGAGGAAGTAGCCCACGCCGTGACCGGTGCCGTGACCGTAGTCCACGTTTTCGGCCCAGATCGGCGCACGGGCAATCGCATCCAGTAGCGGCGACAGAATGCCTTTCGGGAAATGCGCGCGGGACAAGGCGATCACGCCCTTCAACACCCGAGTGCAGTCACGTTTCTGCTCTTCACTCGGCGTACCGACCGCCACCATCCGCGTAATGTCGGTGGTACCGCCCAGGTATTGGCCACCGGAATCAATCAGCAGCAAGCCGTCACCCTCGATCACCGCGTGTTCTTCCGGAGTGGCGTGGTAGTGCGGCATCGCACCATTGGCGTTGAACGCAGCGATGGTGTTGAAACTCAGCGACACATAATCCGGGCGACGCTCCCGGGCGGCGGTGAGTTTTTTGTCGATGGTCAGTTCGGTAATGCGCTCACGACCCCAGGCCGAATCCAGCCAGGTGAAAAACTCGCACAGCGCCGCGCCGTCCTGCTCCATCGCCTGACGGATGTGTGCGGCGTCCGCCAGGCTCTTCTGCGACTTGGCCAGTGTGGTCGGGTTCAGGCCTTCGACCAGTTTCACGCCAGTGTCGAGGTTATCCAGCAGACCGCTGGTGACCCGCGCCGGATCCACCAGCAGGCTCGCGCCACTCGGGATCGCCCGCAAGGCGTCAGCGACTTCGCTGTAATCGCGCAGGGCCACGCCGTCTTTTTCCAGCACTGCGCGCAGCTCAGCATCGACCTTGCTCAGTGCCACAAAAAGCGTGGCTTGTTGCTGGCTGATCAGCGCGAAGGAAACGAATACCGGGTTGAACGACACATCGCCGCCGCGCAGGTTGAACAGCCAGGCGATGTCGTCAAGGGTGGCGATGAAGTGCCAATCGGCGCCGCGTTCCTGCAAGGTTTCGCGCAGTTTGCCGAGTTTCTCGCCACGGCTGACAGTCGCCTGCGGCGGCAGGTGCTGGTAGATCGGCGCGTTCGGCAACGCCGGGCGATCGCTCCAGACTTCCTTCAACAAGTCGATGTCGGTCCGCAGGCTGGCGCCCCGCGCTTCGAGCTTGCTGCCCAGCGTACGCGCCGACGCGACGGCCATCACCGCGCCGTCGACCGCAACCACGCCACCTTCCGGCGTCTGCTCGGCCAGCCAGTCCAGCGGGCTCGGCTGACCCGGTTGCAGTTTCACCAGCTCGATGCCGCTGCCCTTGAGTTCCTTGGTCGCCTGTTCCCAGTAACGGCTATCGGCCCAGACCCCGGCGAAATCGTTGGTGACAATCAACGTGCCGACCGAGCCATGGAAACCCGACAGCCATTGCCGGCCCTGCCAGTAACCCGGCAGGTATTCCGACAGGTGCGGGTCGGCGGACGGCACCAGCAACGCATGGATACCTTCGCGACGCATCAATTCACGGGTGTGCGCGAGGCGCTGGGGAACCGTTCCTTCGGTCAAAGTCTGGGTACTCATCATGTCTCCTGCCAATCACTTCATCGTTATTGTTCGTAGCCGTCAGGTCGGCTGGTTAAAGTCCTGTCGCCCAGAATGCCGGAGCACTGGCGCAGGCGGTCTTGATCAGATCTACAGCCTTGTCGATGTCTTCGGCGGTGGTGAAACGGCCGAGGCTCAGGCGAATGGTACGGCCGGCCAGGTGCGCGTCATGCCCCAATGCCAGCAAAACGTGGGACGGTGTGTTGCTCGCGGAATTGCAGGCCGAGGTCGCGGAAAACGCGATCGAATGGCTCAGCGCTGCCGGGTTGAACTCGCCTTCGCTGAAGGTCAGGCTCAAGGTGTGCGGGATACGTTGGGTGCTGCTGCCATTGAGGCGCACGCCGGGCAGGCTCAAGAGTTGTTCGAGCAGTCGTTCGCGCAACGCAACGATGGTTTTCTTCTCGTCATCGAAAGCGTCGGCGGCCAGGGCAAACGCCGAGCCCATGGCAGCAATCTGGTGAGTCGCCAGCGTACCGGAACGCAAGCCGCCCTCGTGCCCGCCACCGTGAATCTGCGCCTGCAAACGCTGTTGCGCACGCGGGCCGACATACAGCGCACCGATGCCTTTGGGCCCGTAGAGTTTGTGCGCCGAAAACGACATCAGATCGACCGGCCATTGCGCCAGATCGATCGCGACCTTGCCGGCGCCCTGGGCCGCATCGACGTGGAACAACGCCCCGCGCCCACGCACCACTTCGCCGATGGCCGGGATGTCGTTTACGGTACCGAGTTCGTTGTTGACCAGCATCAGCGACACCAGAAAGGTGTCTTCACGCATCGCTTCGCTGACCGCTTGCGCGGTAATCAGGCCTTCGGCGTCCGGCACCAGATAGGTCACGGCGACACCGGCGTCCTGCAATTGCCGGGCGGTGTCGAGGATGGCTTTGTGTTCGATCTGACTGGTGATGATGTGCCCGCCGGACACACCACGGGCCTGGGCCACGCCTTTCAGTGCAAGGTTGTTGGATTCGGTGGCGCCGGAGGTCCAGACGATCTGCTGCGCCTGGGCGCCGACCAGTTCGGCGACTTGCCGGCGAGCGTTCTCGACCGTTTGCCGGGCCTGCTGGCCGAAGGCGTGGGAACTGGAAGCCGGGTTGCCGAAATTACCGTTGAAACCCAGACACTCGATCATCACCTGGATGACCCGCTCGTCCACCGGGGTGGTGGCGGCGTAATCGAAATACAGCGGACGTGTGTTCATAAAAAGACTCGCAGAGCGTGTTCCGGGATCAGGAGGCTCGTGTCTGCAAACGGCACGACGCAGCCTTGTGAGCTGCGTCCGGGTTCGAGAGCGTCATCAATACCTGATCGGAGGCCGTTAAAGAAGAACAACTTCATTTAAAAGTGCGTAGGAACGCTCCTGAACGCGACTTTAACAGGCATCGGGCCGGCGGTTGTAGCGCTGCGTCAGCTAAAGCTTTCAAGGAGTAACGGATACAGCGAAATCACCAGCAGCGCTGCCATGCCCCAGTTGAACAGCCGCAACCAGCGGCGATCCTTGAGCACGTTGCGCAGCAAGGTCCCGCACGCCGCCCAGACGCCGACGCTTGGCAGGTTGATGATGGCGAACACCGCCGCAATCACGATCACGTTGGTGAAATAGCCCTGCATCGGCGTGTAGGTGCTGATGGCACCAATGGCCATGATCCACGCCTTGGGGTTGACCCACTGAAAAGCGGCCGCTCCGAGATAGCTGATCGGTTTCGCCTCGCCCTGCTCGCTGTCGCCGACCGGGCCGGAGTGAGCGATTTTCCACGCCAGGTACAGCAAGTACGCCGCGCCGACATAACGCAGGATCGTATAAAGCAGCGGATAGGTCTGGAATACCGCGCCCAGGCCAAAACCCACCGCCACCACCAGCACGAAGAAGCCGCAGGTAATGCCAAGCATATGAGGGATGGTGCGGTTGAAACCGAAGTTCACGCCCGATGCCAGCAACATGGTGTTGTTCGGCCCCGGTGTGATCGAGGTGACAAGGGCAAACAGGGCAAAGCCCAGCAACAGGTCGAGCGAGAGGGTCATGGCAGGCAGTCCGTCAGGGTCATTCAGGTGTTGACCCTATCCCACGGCGCCGCGCAAACCCACGGACAGTTGGGTAAAACTTCGAGCAGTACAGTTTGCTATCAGCTTGGACGACCGTGCAGCTGTACGGCCCGCTCGGCGCTCATTTCACCCTTGGTATCGAAACCGAATGTCTTCTGTGGCTGGCCGAGCAATTCGGCTTTTTTCGCGTGGTATTCCTCGAAGGACAGACCGCGACGGTTCAGCGATTCAAGCGCCAGTTCGCGGGTTTCCTCCGCCGTGTAAGGGCGCAGCTCCGGGGAAACATGACTCGCGCAACCGGCGAGAACGGAGACAGCGAGCATCAGCGAAACAGTCAGTAAACGATTCATGGGAGCGTCCTGGCGAGCAGTGTGGGTCGATGGAGAAAGGCTACGCCCGGGCACGCTTTGGCAGAAATCAACGCTCTCAATAGTGGCTATCAGAATTCGGGCAGGATTCGCTCTGCATATTCTCAAAAGACCTATCAATATCAATTAACAGTCTTTTACGGAATAAAAGTCAGCCTTTATAAATCCTTCATCGCGTTCGGCACTGTTGCTCCAGCAACTGTTTCCCAGGCAACAGCGGTTCAACAAACCCGCCTGAAAGTCACACGAGCACAGCCGCCGACAACGCTCAAAGCCCCGGAATACGGGCCTTACAGGAATTGGTACAGCGCTTGCTCTGCTCCAGTGACTACTCACTGCTCGCCGAGCAACTGTTGAAAAAGGAACTGACCATGTCGCGTCCACTGAAAGTCGTCGCCCTGTCCGGCGGAACCTGGCGTCCGTCCCGCACCCTGGTGCTGACCCAGGCCCTGCTGGCCGAATTGTCCGGGCACTTGCCGGTCGAGAGTCATCTGATCGAACTCGGTGACATCGCCCGCCCGCTTGGCGCCGCACTGTCCCGCCAGGAGTTGCCGGCCGAGATCGAAGCCGAGCTGCAAGCCATCGAACAGGCTGACCTGCTGATCGTCGCCGCGCCGGTCTATCGCGGTTCCTATCCTGGATTGCTCAAGCATTTGTTCGACCTGATCGACCTGAATGCGCTGATCGACACACCAGTGCTGCTCGCCGCCACCGGTGGCAGCGAACGCCATGCGCTGGTCCTCGATCACCAGTTGCGCCCGCTGTTCAGTTTCTTCCAGGCCGTGACCCTGCCGATTGGCGTGTACGCCACCGAAGCCGATTTCGCCGACTACCAGATCACCAGCGAACCGCTCAAGGCACGTATCCGCCTGGCGGCTGAACGCGCCGCGCCGCTGTTTGGCACTCACATCAAACCGTTGCTGAAAATCGCCTGAGGAGCTGTTCATGGATGTTTTCTGGTTCCTGCCGACCCACGGCGACGGTCACTATCTGGGCACCACCCAAGGCGCGCGCCCGGTCACCCTCAATTACCTGAAACAGGTGGCGCAAGCCGCCGACAGCCTCGGTTACCACGGCGTGCTGATTCCCACCGGGCGTTCCTGCGAAGACTCGTGGGTGATCGCCTCGGCGCTGGTGCCGCTCACCGAACGCCTGCGTTATCTGGTGGCGATCCGTCCGGGGATCATCTCGCCGACCGTTTCGGCGCGCATGGCCGCGACCCTGGATCGACTGTCCAACGGCCGCTTGCTGATCAACGTCGTGACCGGCGGTGACCCGGACGAAAACCGTGGCGACGGCAGCTTCCTCAGCCACAGCGAACGCTACGAAGTCACCGATGAATTCCTCAAGATCTGGCGCCGGGTGCTGCAAGGCGAAGCGGTGGATTTCGAAGGCAAACACCTGAAGGTACAGAACGCCAAAGCCCTGTATCCGCCGGTGCAGAAACCCTATCCGCCGCTGTACTTCGGCGGGTCCTCCGACGCGGCCCACGATCTGGCCGCCGAGCAGGTCGACGTGTACCTGACCTGGGGCGAACCTCCCGCCGCCGTCGCCGAAAAACTCGCCGACGTGCGTGAGCGCGCCGCCCGCCACGGACGCAAGGTGAAGTTCGGCATTCGCCTGCACGTGATCGTGCGCGAGACCGCCGAAGAAGCCTGGAAAGCCGCCGACAAACTGATCGAACACATCAGCGACGAAACCATCGAGGCTGCGCAGAAATCCTTCTCCCGTTTCGACTCCGAAGGCCAGCGACGCATGGCTGCCCTGCACGACGGGCGCCGCGACAACCTGGAAATCGCCCCCAACCTGTGGGCCGGCGTCGGACTGGTGCGTGGCGGTGCCGGTACCGCATTGGTCGGCGATCCGCAGCAAGTGGCAGCGCGAATCAAGGAGTACGCAGACCTCGGCATCGAGAGTTTCATCTTCTCCGGCTATCCGCATCTGGAAGAGGCCTACCGCTTTGCCGAGCTGGTCTTCCCGCTGTTGCCCGAGCCGTACGCGAGCCTGGCCGGACGCGGCGTGACCAACCTCACCGGGCCGTTTGGCGAAATGATCGCCAACGATGTACTGCCCGCCAAAGCCAACGCCTGAGGAAGACCGAGTGACTGCCAAACCGCAAAGCACCCTGCTCTCCCCGTTGCAGACCGCCCGCCAACTGGCCGCCGAATTTGCCCTGACCGCCGTCGAGCGCGACGAGCGTGGCGGCACACCGAAAGCCGAACGTGACGCCCTGCGCGACAGCGGTCTGCTGGCCCTGAGCATTCCCACCCGTTACGGCGGCCTCGGCGCGCGCTGGAGCGAAACCCTGGAAGTCGTGCGCGAGTTCGCCAAGGTCGACAGCTCGATCGCCCACGTCTTCGGTTTTCATCATTTGATGCTCGCCACCGTGCGCCTGTTTTCCCGCCCCGAACAATGGAAACCGTGGTTCGAACAGACCGCGCGGCAGAACTGGTTCTGGGGCAACGCGCTCAACCCGCTGGACACCCGCACCGTAGTCAAGGATCTGGGCGGCTGGCGCGAGTTTTCCGGCAAGAAGAGCTTCTGCTCCGGCGCCAGCGATTCGCAGATGCTGATCGCCTCGGCGGTGGACGAAAGCAACGGCGGCAAACTGTTGATCGCGGCGATCCCCAGCGGCCGCAGCGGCATCACCCTGCATAACGACTGGAACAACATCGGCCAGCGCCAGACCGACAGCGGCAGCGCCACGTTCGAACGGGTGCGGGTCGAAGAGTCGGAACTGCTGCTGGATCCCGGTCCGTTGAGCACACCGTTCGCCTGCTTGCGCCCGTTGATCGCGCAACTGACGTTCACCCACATGTTTCTCGGCATTGCCGAAGGGGCCTTTGAAGAGGCGCGGCAATACACCCTCAGCGAAACCCGTGTCTGGCACAAATCCTCGGTGCGCGAGGTGCGCGAAGATCCGTATGTGCTGGCCCATTACGGCGAGTTCTGGGTCGCCCTCGAAGGTATTCGTCTGCTGGTAGAACGCGCCGCCGCGTTGCTCGACGAGGCCTGGGCCAAAGGCCCGAACCTCAGTGCCGAAGAACGCGGTCATCTGGCCACGGCGATTGCCACGGCCAAGGTCGCCGCCAGTCGTCAGGGCCTGGAAATTTGTAGCCGATTGTTCGAAGTCACTGGCGCCCGCTCGACCCACGCATCGCTGCGCCTCGACCGACACTGGCGCAACCTGCGCACGCAAACCCTGCACGACCCGCTGGATTACAAGCTCCACGAGCTGGGCGACTGGGCGCTGAACCAGTCCCTGCCGGTGCCGACGTTCTATTCCTGATTTTCTTTCGTGGAGCGAGACCCCATGCAACTGCTGACCCTGCCGCCTTCACCCGCCCTGGCCACCTCAATCCGCGCCACCGCTCAGGTGTTCGAAGACCCGAAATCCCAGGCCCTGCTCGCGCATTTGCAACAGGTCGCACCGAGCGAAGCCAGCGTGCTGATCATCGGCGAAACGGGCACCGGCAAAGAGTTGGTAGCGCGGCACATCCACAACCTGAGCAACCGGCGCAACCGGCCGTTCATTGCAGTCAACTGCGGGGCGTTTTCCGAATCGCTGGTGGAAGCCGAACTGTTCGGCCACGAAAAAGGCGCCTTCACCGGTGCCCTCAGCGCCAAGGCCGGGTGGTTTGAAGAGGCGGATGGCGGCACCCTGTTCCTCGATGAAATCGGCGATCTGCCGATGGCGATCCAGGTCAAATTGCTGCGGGTGTTGCAGGAGCGTGAAGTGGTGCGCCTGGGTTCGCGCAAGAGCATTCCCATCGATGTGCGAGTGTTGGCAGCGACCAACGTGCAACTGGAGAAAGCCATCAACGCCGGGCATTTCCGCGAGGATCTGTATTACCGGCTGAACGTGGTCAATCTGGAGCTGAGCCCATTGCGCGACCGCCCCGGCGACATCCTGCCGCTGACCCGGCATTTCATCGAGGCCTACAGTCAGCGCCTGGGTTACGGACGCATCACCATCAGCCCCGGCGCCGAACACAAGCTGCGCGGCTACAGTTGGCCGGGCAACATCCGCGAACTGGAAAACGTCATCCATCACACGCTGTTGATCTGCCGTAACGGCGTGATCGAACGCGACGATCTACGTCTATCCAACCTGCGCATCGACCGTCCCGACGATCAACACGCGGCCGCCGACGACTCACCGGAAGCGCTGCTGGAACGCGCCTTCCAGAAACTGTTCGAGCAACAGGCCGGCGCCCTGCATGAAAAAGTCGAAGACGCGTTGCTGCGCGCGGCCTATCGCTTCTGCCATTACAACCAAGTGCACACCGCGTCCTTGCTCGGCCTGAGCCGCAACGTCACCCGCACGCGACTGATCAAAATCGGCGAACTGGCGGTGAACAAGCGCCGGCCCACGGAAAACCTGCAAGGCGAGCGCTTGATCCAGCTGTCGATCTAACCAACCAGTTGACAGTGCAAGCCATCGTCGTGACTGCGAGCGATACTGCTCAGCACCTGGAATGAACCGAAGGTCACGGTGCGCGCCTGATGGGTGCGGATCAGTTGCCAGAAGTCCTGCTCGCCGGTTTCGAAACTCTGGAACGCCGCCTCCCCCGCCTCGCGGGACTGCCATTGCAGGAAGCTCAACACTCGCCGCCCGTCGTCGCTGGCCTGGACGCTGGCGCTGACGAAGCCGGCGTAACGCTGGGCCAGACGTTCGGTCTGCAGCGCCAGCGCCGAGACCAGCGCCGGTTGCTGGCCGGGTTCGATTTCAAATTCGATCAATTGGGTAAAGCTGCGGTTTTTCGCTGGTGCTTGCATGAGATCCCCACTCGGTCAGGCGAATCTTGCGATTCGAAGGCCTGCAGGGTAAAACCTCGAGTTAACTAGAGGTCAAGGGGCATTTTTCAAATGATCACTGCGAAAAATCTGCACAAGCAACTGACCGTCGGCGAAGTTGCGGCCCGCAGCGGTGTGGCGGTCACCGCCCTGCACTTTTATGAATCCAAAGGGTTGATCAAGAGCCAGCGCAATGCCGGCAACCAGCGGCGTTATCCACGGGAAGTACTGCGGCGGGTGGCGCTGATCAAGGTGGCGCAACGCCTGGGCATTCCACTGGCAGAAATCGGCGAGGCGTTGAAACAGCTACCGGACAACCGCGCACCAACGGCGGCGGACTGGAAAGTGTTGTCGGAGCAGTGGCGGCGTGAGCTGGACGAACGGATCAATCAGCTGATGCTGCTGCGGGACCGGCTGACCGGTTGCATCGGTTGCGGATGCCTGTCGATGGAAGCCTGCCCGCTGCGCAATCAGGGCGATGTGTTGGGCGAGCAAGGGCCGGGAGCACATTTCCTCGATGTTCCCAAGTGAGGGTTCCCAGAGGAACCCTCGGATTGATCGATCAGAAACCCGGCGCAATCTGCCCTTTGTAGCGAGTCAGAATGAACTGACGCACTTCATCGGAATTCAACGCCTTGGCCAGTTTCTGCAGGCCCGGGTCGTTGATGTTGTCAGGCCGTGCGACCAGAAACTCGATGTACAGGCTCTTGCCCTTCTCGACGATCAGTGCGCTGTTGGTGTCGATCCCGGCTTCCAGCGCGTAGTTGGCGAACACGAATGCCAGATCCACCTGACTCACTGAACGAGCGAGCAATGCGCCCTCCAGTTCACGGATTTTCAGGTGCTTGGGGTTTTCGACGATATCGCGCTGGGTGGCCAGGGTGTTGCTCGGATCCTTGAGTTTGATCAGCCCGGCCTCGTGCAACAGCACCAGGGCGCGACCGGTGTTCACCGGGTCATTGGGGATCGACACACTGGCGCCGTCCTTCAGCTCCGAGATGTTCTTGATTTTGGTCGAGTAGGCGCCGAACGGTTCGATGTGCACACCGACCACCGGCACCAGATCGGTGTGGCGAGTCTTGTTGAAATCATCGAGAAACGGCCGGTACTGGTAGTAGTTGGCGTCAAGGTTTTTCAGCGCCAGTTGCTGGTTGGGCTGGATGAAGTCGGTGAAGACCTTGATGTCCAGATCCACGCCTTCCTTGGCCAGGGTCGGTTTGACGAACTCGAGGATTTCCGCATGCGGCACCGGGGTGGCGCCGACGATCAGTTTTTCGTTGGCATGGGCGCCGAACGACAGAACGGCAGCCAGTACGGCCAGGGTCTTTTTCATGCTGTGCTCCAAGGCAGACTTGAGTGGCCGTCGTGGGGTGAACGTGGGGCCTTTTATGGGTTGAAACTGTTTTGTCAGCGTCGGCTGTAGTGCGCCACCAGGCGGTCGCCGGTCATTTGCAGGGCCTGCACCAGAATCAGCAGCAACACCACGGTGACCACCATCACGTCGGTCTGAAAACGCTGATAGCCGTAGCGGATCGCCAGATCGCCGAGCCCGCCGCCACCGATCACGCCGGCCATCGCCGTGTAGTCCACCAGCACGATGGCGGTGACCGTCACCGCCGCCAGCAACCCGCCGCGGGCTTCCGGCAACAGGGTGTGGCGGATGATCTGCCAGGTGTTGGCGCCCATGGCCTGAGTCGCCTCGACCACCCCGCGATCGACTTCGCGCAGTGCGGTTTCCACCAGCCGCGCGAAGAACGGTGTGCAACCGACGACTAGCGGCGGAATGGTTCCGGGCACGCCCAGTGACGTCCCCACCAACAACGTGGTCAGCGGAATCAGCACGATCAGCAAAATGATGAATGGCAGCGAACGCAGCATGTTCACGATCACCGACAGCACCCGGTACAGGCCGACGGTTTCATGCAACTGGCGCTTGCCGGTGAGAAACAGCAGCAGCCCCAGCGGCAGGCCCAGCAACACCGTGAACAGCAACGCCGCGCCGAGCATGCTCAGGGTGTCGAGACAGGCCTGGGCGATGTCGGCCCAGTAAATGTGTTTGAACCACTCGGCCATGGTCAGGACCAGTCGTGGCGCGGTGGTTTGACGCCGTTGAGCAGCCAGTTGCCGACCACGTGGTATTTCCAGCGCACCGGGTCATGCAGGGTGTGGACCCGAGCATTGCGCCAGTGGCGGTCGAAGTTGTGCTTTTTCAGGGTCGAGCGGGTACCGCCGAGTTCGAACAGCTTGTTGCTGGCCTCGATGGCGATTTCGGTGGTCAGCACTTTGGCCTTGGCCACGGCCAGCGAGGCCAGCGCGACGTTGTCTTCATCAGGCGCCGGACGTGCGGCGTCGAGCGCCCAGCCGGCGCGTTCAAGCAAGGCTTCGGCGGCTTCCAGACGGATTTCCAGCGCGCCGATCTGAATGATGGTCAGCGGATCTTCGCTGGCCTTGTCCACACCTGCATCGATCCATGGCCGCGCAAACTGGCGGACGAATTCCACGGTGTCGCGCAGCGCCGCCCGGGCAATGCCGGCGTCGATGGCGGCGGTGGTCAACTGGGCGAACGGCCCGGCCAGGGTCGGGCTCTCGTAGGAACGGTACGTCGGAAACAGATTGAAGGGCGCCACTTGCAGATTTTCCGCCAGCACCGTGCCGCTGGAAGTAGTGCGCTGACCGATGCTGTCCCAGTCGTCGACGATCACCAGCCCTTTCGTACCGCGCTCGACGAAGGCCAACTGGCCCTTCTGCTCTTCATCCAGCGCCAGCACCGCCAGCCAGTGGGCGTAGAGCGAACCGGTGCAGTAGCCCTTGCGGCCGTTGATCACGAAGCCGTCGCCATAACGGCGGAGGGTCGCCTGAATGTCCTGCACGTTCTTGCCGCCGGTTTCCGACAGCGCATTGGCGAAGCGATGACCTTGCAGCGCCAGCTCAAAGAAATGCGCCTGCTGGGCCGGAGTGCCTTGCAGGCGGATGTCTTCGAGCAGGCAGTAATGGTTTTGCGGAATCTGCCCGAGGGACGGATCGGCGGCGGAAATGATCGCGATCACCTGCGCCAGCACCGCAAGGGACACCTGCGCGCCACCGTACTCCTTCGGCACGGTGATGCCCCACAGGCCACTGTTGGAATACAGGTCGACGATCTCGGCGGGCACTTCGCGGCTGCGGTCACGCTCGGCGGCATGTTCCTGCAAGACGGCGGCGACCTGCGCGGCCACGCGCAAGGCTTCGGCGTCGTCGGCGATCCGGTGGGCGGCTGGCGTGTTGATCGGATAAACGGCAGATTCAGACATGGATGACTCTCGGTATCGGTGTTGTACCGGGTCATTGCAGCTTCTGTGCCTGACTGACAGGCCTTGTTTTTCGCGGGTTACAGCGGACTTTCAGGGTATCTGACGATGAAAACCCGCGCATTCTGCTGCTTCACTGTCGATGGCTGAACACTGCGGTGGCTGCTCGTCGGCTACTCGGCCATGGCGGCGGCACGGATCTATAGTTGAGCGACCGGCAACCCCGGCGAAGGCACACCTTCAACCTCTAATAAAAACCAGGCAACAAATAACAGGGAGTACCGCCATGAGCGTCAAACCCATTCCCGAGGGGTACCACAGCATTACCCCGTACCTCGGCATTCACAAAGCTGCCGAAGCCATCGATTTCTATAAGAAAGCATTCGGTGCCACCGAAGTCATGCGCCTGAGCATGCCCGACGGCGGCATCGGCCACGCCGAACTGCGCATCGGTGACAGCGCGATCATGCTCGGCTCGCCGTGCGATCAAGGGCCGTTGAGCAATCCGGACAACGCAGTGTCGGTCGGCCTGCATCTGTACGTGACCGATGTCGACAAATCCTTCCAACGCGCACTGGAGGCCGGCGCCACCTCGGTGTCCGAGGTCAAGGATCAGTTCTACGGCGACCGCAGCGGCACGTTGAAAGATCCGTACGGGCATCTGTGGTTCTTGGCCACGCGCAAGGAGGATCTGACCCAGGCGCAGATCGAGCAGCGGGCGAAGGAGATGTTTCAGCAGGGTTAGCAACGCCGAGTGTCCATTCCCGCGCAGCGCGCGGGGATGGGCGAACACGATTCATGAACCGTCGAACCACGCTTCACGTCTTGTCATGAACGCCCGGCGATTTCAGGATGCAGGCCACTCGCCTGAATAAAGGATCACCCGATGTTTGCCGGATTCGTCAAAGATCAGCGCCACGTCAACGGTGTGGACATCAGCTACCGCCTGAAAGGCAGCGGCCCGGGCCTGCTGCTGTTGCACGGGCACCCGCAGACCCACGTCATCTGGCACAAGATCGCCGAACAACTGGCGGAGCACTTCACGGTGATCGCCGCCGACCTGCGCGGTTATGGCGACAGCAGCCGACCGCCGGCCGATGAGCGGCACACCAACTATTCCAAACGCGAAATGGCCCGCGACGGCGTGGAATTGATGAAAGCGCTGGGCTTCACGCAGTTCTCGATCCTTGCCCATGACCGTGGCGCGCGGGTCGCCCATCGCCTGGCGCTCGATCATCCCGCCGTCGTACATCGCATGGTTCTGCTCGACATCGCGCCGACGCTGGCGATGTACAGCCAGACCAATGAAGCCTTTGCCCGCGCCTACTGGCACTGGTTCTTCCTGATCCGCCCGGCGCCGTTGCCGGAAACCCTGATCGAAGCCGATCCCGAAGGTTATTTGCGCAGTGTCATGGGCAGTCGCAGCGCCGGGCTCGCGCCCTTTACCGACGAGGCCTTCAGCGAATACCGGCGTTGCCTGGAACGTCCCGGCAGTGCTCGGGGGATCTGCGAGGACTACCGCGCCAGTGCCGGCATCGACCTGGAACATGATCGCGCCGATCTCGCGGCCGGTCGTCACCTGAACCTGCCTTTGCTGGTGCTGTGGGGCGCCGAGGGCACTGTCGGTCGCTGCTTCGATCCACTCAAGGAATGGCAACAGGTTGCCACCGACGTACGGGGCAAGGCTTTGCCGGCCGGGCATTACCTCGCCGAAGAAGTCCCTGAACTGTTGCTCACCGAAGCGCTCGACTTTCTCCGCTGATTCCCCTCCTTCAATCCGACGGCATGTGCCGTCGGACTGCTTCGCCTCCCCCGCAGAAATCTGCCCACGCGACAGCAACATGCAATCGCGAAACATTTACTTTCATATCGTTTATCGGGATTTGCTTCGGTCATCCGTCTTATAGAGATGCGGGCCGGTCGCGTAGGCAAAAGCCACGACCGGCCTTTCAGGGGACTCCCGTGCTGCGAAGCCCGTAGTACCGCTCCCTCTCACTGAATCAAGACCCGTCATCATGTCGAAGAAATCCCGCTCGAAACTGTGGTTCCTGGTACACAGCTGGCTGGCGTTGCCGATCTGGTTTTTCGTTCTGATCGTCTGCGTCACCGGCACCCTGGCGGTGGTCAGCCAGGAAATCGTCTGGCTGGCCAACCCGCAGATGCGCGCCAGCGCCCCTTCGGACGACGCACCATTGCTCAGCTATGATCAGGTCCTGGCCGCGATCAAGAAGGCCGAACCGCAGACAGTGGTGCAAAGCATCAGTCGTCCGGACGAATCGCACTTTGCCCTCGACGTCGAGGTCAGCTACCCCGACGGGCGTTCGCTGACGGTCTACGTCAACCCGTACACCGGCGTCATCCAGGGCCCCGCGCCAACCTTCAACTTCAAGGCGTTCACCCGCGCACTGCATGGCTGGTGGCTGGTGCCGTTCACCAACGGTTTCAGCTGGGGCTGGTACCTGGTGTCGTTCCTCGGCCTGCCAATGCTCGCTTCGCTGGTGACCGGGCTGGTGGTGTACAAGCGCTTCTGGAAAGGCTTTTTCCGCCCGACCCTGCGCATTCGTCACGGTGCGCGGATTTTCTGGGGCGACTTTCACCGCCTCAGCGGCATCTGGTCGATCTGGTTCATCGCGGTGATTTCCATTACCGGCGTGTGGTTCCTGATCCGCGCCCTGCTGTTCGATTTCCAGATTTCCATTTCCAGCGAGCCGGTCATCCCGGCGATGTCCCGGGAGAGTGTGCCGATCTCCGCCGACGGCACACCTCCACCGCGGATCAGTCTCGACTCGGCCATCGAGATCGCTCAACAAAAGATCCCGGGGCTGGAAGCCAGTTTCGTCAGCCTGCCCGGCAACGCCTACAGCCACATGAGTGTCGGTGGTCGTGGCTGGTATCCGCTGATGTTCCAGACCGCCACGCTCAATCCTTACAACGGTGACATTGCCGCCTCGCGCCTGCTGTCCGACCGCTCCGCCCTGGAGTTCGTCACCGAATCGATGCGTCCGCTGCACACCGGCGATTTCGGCGGAATCTGGATCAAGCTGATCTGGTTCTTCTTCGGCCTGCTGCTGAGCATGATGGTTCTCAGCGGCCTGCTGATCTGGACCAAGCGCACCGCCCTGGCCACGCTCAACGCACTCAAGCGCGAAGACAAGAGAAACCGCAAGGTCGCGTCACGATCGACGTCCCGACATGAACCTTCGGAGGTGCGTCCGTGAGCCACATTGGAATAACACCAACGTCGCGCCTGAACCGGTTCTGGCACAAATGGCGTTTCCACCTCAATGTCCTGTTATTGCTGATCCCGCTCGGCTTCATGCCCAAATACTTCGCCGATGCTTCGCTGTTTCGCGGTGACAGCGGACTGGGTGAACGGGAGATCGGCGAAATCCAGGTCGGTCCCTGGAGCCTGCGACTGGCCGAACTGCGTAATCAGGCACCGACCCTGACCGGCCCGGCCGGCTACATGAAAGATTTCAGCGCCGCCCTCTGCGACGCCTGTGTCGAGCACGTCAAGGCGACGTACCTGCGCATCGGCAAACCTCGCAGCCTGCGCGCGGCCGGGGTGATTTTCTTCGGCACGCCGTACCGCATGGGTACCCAGTTGCCGGTTCCGGAAAAGACCGCTGCCGACGCCGAACTGTGGATCACCATGGAAGGCTGGGACGGCAGCATGCACCAAGCCTCGATTCCGCTGAGCCAGGCCTCGCCTGCCACCCTCGCCTGGCTGAACAAACAAGGAGCCAAACCATGAGTCATGCCCAACGCCCCTTCCGCTTGCTCCTGAGCAATACCTTGCTGGTGCTGACTGCCGGTTTCAGCGCCGGCGTCCTGGCCCATAACCCGATGTGCGAGTGCAAGGCCATCGATGCCGAGCAGATCAAGTGCACCGGCGGTTTCTCCGACGGCAGCGGCGCGCCGGGGGTGACCCTCGATGTGATCGGCTACGACGAAACCATCCTGGTGCCGGGCAAGCTCGGCGCCGACTCGACCCTGACCTTCAAGAAACCCGGCGCCGAGTTCTACGTGCTGTTCGACGCCGGCCCTGGCCACGTGGTCGAAATCGACCAAGCGGATATCGAAGCCCCATGACCACGCCGACCACCCAGGTTGTCCGCCCGGCCGGTGCCGGGCACGAAACCCTCAATGTGCTGCTGATGTGCCTGCTGATTATCGCGGTTGCCGGCTCGGTAGTGACATGGCGCGGCGTTTCCCGCGAACCGGAGCCGGTTTCAAGCCATCAACTGGACGCCCGTCGCGACCTTGGCGCCAGCGAGCAGGGCATCTATGCGGATCTGCGCGTGACCCTCGACGAGATCCGCCTGCTGCGTGAAGAACAGCAAACGCTGCCAAGCCCGCAGAACCTGGCCGATGAAGGTTTTGCACCGTTCGCCCAGGACGCCAGCTCGGTCAGTCGAGGCGGTCACGCCTGGCAGTTGCTGGCGGACCGCGCCTACTTCGGCCACAGCCAGGCACCAGCCGTGGCCGGTTCGTTTCTGATGCGCCTGAACGACGCCGCGCCGGACATCTGGCTCAACCGCGCCACCGACCTGCAAGCGCCGAAAGACCTGTCAGACGCAGCGCTGACCGCTGCCGGATGGAAACAGATCGTCGCGCAATTCGATGCCGGGGTGACCCGCGAACATCGCCATTGAACCCTCGCCTTTACCGAGAGAAGACCGCTTGCCCATGCCTAGTTCATCTCAACGCCGTCCTTTCCTGCGCCTGCTGCTGATCGGTCTGTGCGCCTGCCTGCTGAGCCCGCTGGCCAGCGCCGATCATGCCAAGCGCCTGCGCATCGGCATCACCCTGCATCCGTATTACAGCTATGTGGCGAACATCGTCGGCGACAAGGCCGAGGTCGTGCCGCTGATTCCCGCCGGCTTCAACCCGCACGCCTACGAGCCGCGCGCCGAAGACATCAAGCGCATCAGCGGGCTGGATGTGATCGTGCTCAACGGCGTTGGCCATGACGACTTCGCCGATCGCATGATCGCCGCCAGCGAAACGCCGAACATCAAGACCATCGAAGCCAACGAAAACGTGCCGTTGCTGGCCGCCACCGGGGTTGCCGCGCGCGGTGCCGGCAAAGTGGTGAACCCGCACACCTTCCTTTCGATCAGCGCCTCGATTGCCCAGGTCAACAACATCGCCCGTGAGCTGGGCAAGCTCGACCCGGACAATGCCAAGGCTTACACCCAGAACGCCCGCGCCTACGGCAAACGCCTGCGGCAGATGCGCGCCGACGCCCTGGCCAAGCTGACCCAGGCGCCGAACGCCGAACTGCGAGTGGCCACGGTGCACGCCGCTTATGACTACCTGCTGCGTGAATTCGGCCTGGAAGTCACCGCGGTGGTCGAGCCGGCCCACGGCATCGAGCCAAGCCCGAGCCAGTTGAAGAAAACCATCGACCAACTGCGCGAGCTGGACGTGAAAGTGATCTTCTCCGAGATGGATTTCCCGTCCACCTACGTCGAAACCATCCAGCGTGAATCCGGTGTGAAGCTGTACCCGCTGTCGCACATTTCCTATGGCGAGTACACCGCCGACAAGTACGAAAAGGAAATGACCGGCAACCTCAACACCGTAGTGCGGGCGATTCAGGAGTCCGGCGCATGACGGCTCAGGAAAACCTCTCAATCACCCTTAACGGCCCGACCCTGGATTTCGCCGACGTCAGCCTGACTCTTGGGCGCACGACGATTCTGGACAAAGTCTCCTTCCAGGTGCAGCCCGGCAGCGTGCATGCGCTGGTCGGCCCCAACGGCGGCGGCAAGAGTTCGCTGATCAAGACCCTGCTCGGGCAGATGCCCCATCAGGGCCGGCTCAGTCTGCAATGGCCCGGCGAGCCCGGCACCATCGGTTACGTGCCGCAGGCGCTGGAATTCGATCGGGGCCTGCCGATGACCGTCGACGACTTCATGGCTGCCATGTGTCAGCGGCGCCCGGCCTTTCTCGGCCTGAGCAAACGCTACGCCGGCGCCATCGGTGATGCGCTGGAGCGGGTCGGCATGCAGGACAAGCGCAAGCGCCGGATGGGTGCGCTGTCCGGTGGCGAACGCCAGCGGGTACTGCTTGCCCAAGGCCTGATTCCGGCGCCGCAATTGCTGGTGCTGGATGAACCGATGTCGGCCCTCGACGAAGCCGGGATCCAGGTGTTCGAACGTTTGCTCGGTGACTGGCGTGCGGCGGGCATCACCGTGCTGTGGATCGAGCACGATCTAGAAGCGGTCGGGCGTCTGGCCAATCGCGTCACCGGCCTCAACCGCCGGGTGCTGTTCGACGCCACGCCGCAACAGGCCCTGACTCCGGAGCGCCTGCTGACCCTGTTCTCGACCCATCCACGGAGCGCTGCCTGATGAGTTACGAAGCCTTTCGTTTGACGGTGCAAGGCTGGGCCTCATCCGGTTACCTGCCGGAAGCCCTGGCCTATGGATTTGTGGTCAATGCCTTGCTCGCCGGTCTGCTGATCGGCCCGGTACTGGGTGGCCTCGGCACGCTGGTGGTGGTCAAGCGCTTCGCGTTTTTCTCCGAGGCGGTCGGCCACGCGGCACTGACCGGGGTGGCCATCGGCATTCTGCTCGGCGAACCCTACACCGGGCCTTACGGCAGCCTGTTCGGCTACTGCCTGTTGTTCGGGATTTTGCTCAATTACCTGCGCAACCGTACCGGGCTGGCCCCGGACACATTGATTGGCGTATTCCTGTCGGTGTCTCTCGCTCTGGGTGCCAGCCTGCTGCTGATTCTGGCAGGCAAGATCAACGTGCACATTCTGGAAAACGTGCTGTTCGGCTCGGTGCTGACGGTCAACGGTAACGACCTGCTGGTGCTGGCGATTGTCGGTTCACTGGTCATGGCGCTGGCCCTACCGCTGTACAACCGGATCATGCTGGCCAGCTTCAACCCGCAACTGGCGGCGGTGCGCGGTGTCGCGGTGAAAACCCTGGATTACCTGTTCGTGATTCTGGTGACGCTGATCACCGTTGCCGCCGTGAAAGTCATCGGCGCGATTCTGGTCGGTGCGCTGCTGGTGATTCCGGCGGCGGCGGCTCGTTTGCTCAGCCAGTCGCTCAAGGGCTTTTTCTGGTGTTCGGTGCTGATCGCCACGGTCAGCACGCTGTGCGGGATTCTTGCGCCGATCGTGTTCGACCTGCCGATTCCGTCCGGCGCCGCGATCATTCTGGTCGCCGGTATCGCCTTCGCCCTCGCCGCAATTGCCCGGGGCGTCGTCCCCAGTCTGAAAGGGAACCTTGGATAAATGGCTTTTTCATTACGACAACTTGCTCTGGCCATCGCCCTAAGCGGCGTGGTTTCGAGCCCTCTGCTGGCTTCCGAGAAACCATTGCGGGTGCTGGCCTCGCTGCCGATCACTTATGGTCTGGGCGAAGTCCTGATCAAAGGCACCGACATCAGCCTCGAACGCGCAGCACCGGCCAACCTGCCAGGCAGCCGCCAGACCGCCTACTTCACCGGTCGCGGCGCCCCGGCGCTGAGCAAACTGGCCACTGGCGCCGATGCCGTGATCGGCGTGCGCTCGCTGTGGGCCGATGACCCGCTGTATCCGATCGCCCGCCGCAGCAACATCCGCATCGTCGAAGTCGATGCTGCCCGCCCGGTGGACGGCGCCCTGCCCGGCATTGCCGTGCAACCGGGGCTCAAGGTCGACGGCCTGAACAGTCAGCCGTGGCTGGCGAGCAACAACATGGGGCGTATGGCTGACGTGATGGCGGCGGATCTGGTGCGCCTGGCACCGAAGGACAAACCGAAGATCGAGGCCAATCTGGCGGCGCTGAAACAGCGTCTGCTGAAACTCAGTGCCGACAGCGAAGCGCGTCTGGCCCGTGCCGACAACCTGAGCGTGATGAGCCTGAGCGATCACTTCGGTTACCTGATCGGCAGCCTCAATCTGGAGTTGATCGGACAGGACGCTCGACCGGATGCAGAATGGACGCCGGAGGAGCTGAAAAAACTGACCGCGACTTTGAAAGACAACGACGTAGCAGTGGTGCTGCACCATCGCCAGCCTTCGGATGCGGTGAAAGCGGCGATTGCCGAATCGGGCAGTCAACTGCTGGTGCTCAGCACCGATGCAGCGGATCCGGTGGCAGAGCTGGAAGGCAATGTGGATGTGCTGCTCAAGGGCTTGAGCGGCGCCTGAGGTTCAGTGATCGTTCCCACGCTCTGCGTGGGAATGCCTCATTGGACGCTCCGCGTCCGCTTCGGAAGGGACGCGGAGCGTCCCGGCCTGCATTCCCACGCAGAGCGTGGGAACGATCGAATGCCGGACATGAAAAAACCCGCTGACTGATTCCAGTCCAGCGGGTTTCTTTTTGTCCGGCGCCTTACTGGGCAGCCGCTTGCGCTTCCATCTTCTGGCGCAGGCTCAGAGGACGCATGTCGGTCCAGACTTCTTCGATGTAGGCCAGACATTCCTTCTTCAGGCCGCTCTTGCCAACGGTGCGCCAGCCTTGCGGCACGGCCTTGTAGTCCGGCCAGATCGAGTACTGCTCTTCGTGGTTGACCACGACTTGAAAGAGGATGTCCTCGCGGTCGAATACTGACGTCATGCTGTGTCTCCATCGCTGTAAGGGTGGGCTGCACGACGGTGCAGCCGGGTATGTAGAAAGAACGTTCGACGCGGCGAAAAATTTACAGGCCGGCGGTCGCGGCGCTCAACGCACGGCCGAAGATCTCGGCGACGCGGTCGATTTCCGCGGCGGTGATCACCAGCGGCGGCAGGAATCGCACCACCGCACCATGCCGCCCGCCCAGCTCCAGAATCAGCCCACGCTTGAGACATTCGCGCTGAACCAGCGGCGCCAGACGTGCGAAGGTCGGTGGATGCCCCAGCGCATCCGGTGCGCCGTTCGGATCGACCAGTTCGACACCGAGCATCAGGCCACGACCACGAATGTCGCCCAGTTGCGGGAAATCGCGCTGCAAAATGCGCAGGTGTTCGCTCAGGCGTTCGCCCATGGCGGCAACGTGTTCGCAGACCTTGTGCTCGACCAGGTAACGCATCACCGCGGAGCCGGCGGCCATCGCCATCTGGTTGCCACGGAACGTACCGGCGTGAGCGCCCGGTTGCCAGGTGTCGAGCCAGTCGCGATAAACCACCACGGCCAGCGGCAGGCTGCCGCCAATGGCCTTGGACAGCACCACCACATCCGGCGTGATGCCGGCGTGTTCGAAGGCAAACATCTTGCCGGTGCGGGCGAAACCGCTCTGGATTTCGTCGACGATCAGTGCAACACCGGCCTTTTCGGTGATGCGGCGCAAACCACGCAGCCACTCGATGTCCGCCGGGATCACGCCGCCCTCGCCCTGCACCGCTTCGACGATCACCGCTGCCGGCAATTGCACGCCAGCCTCTGGATCATTGAGCAGGTTTTCCAGGTAGCTCAGGTTGGCTTTCACACCGGCCGCGCCACCGAGGCCGAACGGGCAACGGTAGTCGTAAGGGAACGGCATGAATTGCACGCCGTTGCTGAGCAATGCGCCCAACGGTTTTTTCGGCCCCAGGCTGCCCATCAGGCTCAAGGCGCCCTGGCTCATGCCGTGGTAACCGCCGGAGAACGACAGCACGGTGCTGCGCCCGGTGGCGGTGCGCACCAGTTTCAGCGCGGCTTCCACGGCGTCGGTGCCGGTCGGGCCGCAGAACTGGATTTTCGCTTCCTTGGCCAATGCCGGAGGCAGCAGGCCGAACAGGTCCTGCACGAACTGGTCTTTCACCGGCGTGGTCAGATCCAGGGTGTGCAGTGGCAACTCATCGGCCAGTACCTGCTGAATGGCCTCGATCACTACCGGATGGTTATGCCCCAGCGCGAGGGTGCCGGCGCCGGCCAGGCAATCGATGAAGCTGCGGCCCTCGACGTCTTCGACGTACAGGCCTTTGGCGCGCTTGAGCGCCAGGGGAATCCGGCGCGGGTAGCTGCGAGCATTGGATTCCTGCTGGCTCTGACGGGCCAGCAACGGCGACTCATTGAACTGATACAGCGTTTCAGCCGACGCGGAGGCGATCCGGGCCGACGGCTCTTCGATAAGGCTGGTGGCGACTGACATCTTTCGACCCCTCAATACGCTATGGATAGTGACCAAAACTGCACACCGGGCAGGTGCGCGTTCCGGTCGCGGGGCGCACATGCAGGTTTTCCTGTTCTGGAAACGCACCAGCGTGTCGAGGATTTACACCCTTGATCGAATGTCAGGCCGACAATGCCAGCGCCTTGTGCATCGGCAGGGCCAAAATGCCGTGATGTGCAAAGGGAGACGCCGCTTCGCGATAACCCAGACGCCGATAGAACGCCTCGCCGGTTCGCGTGCTGGCGAGCCTGACGCGAGGCTGGCCACGAATTCTCAACCAGCCTTCGAGATCGCCCATCAATGCGCGACCCGCACCGCGACGAAACCACTCCGGCTGCACATGACAGAACGTGATCTCGCCATTGGCCGCGGCCATGCCGACGCCGACCGGTTTGTCCTGCAACAGCGCAATATTCAGATAATGACGGGGATCGGCGAGCCACGCGCTGATGTGCTCCGCCGATTGTCGGCGGACCCAGCGATCGACCAGTTGTGGATCGTTGCGATGGTCAAGCGCGCAACCGACGCGGATCGAGCGTTCGAGAATCCGGCTGATGACGCCGGCGTCGGCAAGAGTGGCGGGACAGATGTGGATGGGTGCTTCCATGGCGCTGTTTCCCTCAATCCATTGAGTCAAAGGCTGGGGCGACAATACCGTCGCGGCCGGCGGATGACTAATGGAGAGAGGTTACATTTGATGTGCCCGGCAAACTGTCAGACCGGTTGCAGCGGCATGGTCAGCTCGACCCGCAAACCATCCGGACGGCTGTCGAAATGCAGGGTGCAGGCGCAGCGCTGAACGATCGCCTGGACAATCGCCAGCCCCAGTCCGCAGCCGGTGCTCTGGCCGTTGCGCCAGAAGCGTTGGGTCAGGTGTTGCAGATCGTCCGGGGCAATCCCCGGCCCATGGTCGCGCACCACGAAACGCACGCGATTGGCGGTAGTTTCCAGGCTCAGATCCACCGCGCCGTCCGTCGGCGTATGACGCAGGGCATTGTCCAGCAGATTGCGCAGGGCCGCGATCGACAGCACCGCCGGCATTTGCAGTGGAGCTTCGGACAAACGCTCGGGCAGGTGCAGTCTTATCCGCTGGCGCTGGTCGCCGGCCGAGTCCTGGATCGCCAGTTTCGCTACCTGCTCGGCGCTGCACTGCACACCGTCGTCGAACGACAGACTGCCTTCGACCCGCGCCAGCAACAGTAACTGCTCAAGGGTCCGATGCAGGCGGTCGGCACCCTCCTCGGCCCGGGCCAGAGACTGATCGCGGGCGCTGCCATCGGTCATGCGCGCCACTTGCAGGTGGGTCTTGATCGCCGTCAGCGGGCTGCGCAGTTCGTGGGCGGCATCGCCGGTCAGGCGACGCTCGCGCTCGATGGTCTTGCCGATGCGGTGGAACAGCTGATTCTGGGTTTCCAGCAGCGGTTTCAGTTCGCTGGGGAATGACTGCAACTGCAACGGCTCCAGCGAGTCGGCATTGCGGCGCATCAAGGCTTCGCGCAAGCGATTCAACGGTGCCAGACCCTGACCGATCCCCAGCCACAACAGGCACAGGCAGCCAAGCAACGCCACGCCGACCGGCACCGAGGCCGCCAGCAGAATCGACATGTTCAGGGCTTCACGCTCGATCACCCGGTCGGCGGTGGTGATCCGCACATCGCCCCGAGCCAGGGTGAAGCTGCGCCATGGGGCACCGTCGATCATTTGATCGTGGAAGCCCATTTTCTGGGCTTCCAGCGCCTGTTCCGGGTTGTTGTGGCTGCGTGCGAGGATTTCCCCGCGCAGCGAGCTGACCTGACAGGCCATGCCGCCGGGAATGTTCAACTGCTCGGCGCTGAAATGAGTGCCCTCGCCTTTGCTCGGGACAGCCGGCAATTGTTCCAGCAACCCGGCGACCATCCGCGCCGACGCCACCAGGCGCTGGTCGAGGGAAAACATCATCTGGTTGCGCAGGTCGCTGAGCATCCAGGCGGCCGCCAATGCCCAGATCAGCGCGAATGCGGCGCCGAGGGTCAGGCTCAGGCGCAGGCGCAGGCTCATCACTTGTCGGGTTCTCCGCCATCGGCCGGGCCCAGGCGATAGCCCAGACCGCGTACGGTTTCGACGATGCCTTTGCCCAGCTTGCTGCGCAGGTGATGGATGTGCACGTTGAGCGCGTTGCTCTCCAGTTCATCGTTGAAACCATAGACGCTGTCCTTCAACTGCTCGGTGGACAGCACCCGGCCACGGTTGTGCAGCAAGGCTTGCAACAACGACTGCTCGCGCCGCGACAGATCCACCGGACGCCCCGCCAGGGTGGTTTCGCGACTGCTCGGATCGTAAGTCAGCGCGCCGTGTTCGATCAGATTGACGCTGCGTCCGGCCACCCGGCGCAGCAGGGTTTGCAGGCGGGCGAACAACTCGCGCAGGTCGAATGGCTTGAGCAGGTAGTCGTCGGCACCGGACTGCAGACCGTCGACACGGTCGGTGACCGAATCACGCGCCGTCAGGATCAGCACCGGAATCTCCAGGCCTTGCTGACGCAGTTGTTGCAGCAACTTGAGGCCATCTTCGTCCGGCAGGCCGAGATCGAGCACCATCACGTCGAATTCGGCAACCTTGAGGATCGCCCGTGCCTTGGAGGCGGTGTTGACGTACTCGACGGTCAGGCCCTGCGCCGTCAGCCCGGCGACGATCCCGCTGGCGATCAACTCATCGTCTTCGCAAACCAGTACGTGCATGGTGAGTCCCGTGGAAAAGTGCTGATTAGGCCGCTGGCCGATTAAGCCGACATTATGCCCCGAACGCCACCGCGACAAGGGCGTCGCGGTTAATCATCGGTTAATCGCCGCCGCCCATTGTGCCCCTCAATTGCACAGGGACAAGGCTCCTCCATGCGTCATTTTTTGCTGTTTTTTGCACTGTTGATTTCGAGTCTGGCCCAGGCAGGGAATGATCCTTTTGCGTCAAAACCGGAGTTTTTGCCGGTCGACAAGGCGTTCGTGCTGACCTCGGAGCGTCTGGATTCCGGCGAGACCCAGCTGTTCTGGCAAATCGCCGATGGCTATTACCTGTATCAGAAGCGTCTGAAATTCGACGGGCTGGCGACGGAAAGCGTCCCGGCCCTGCCCGAAGGCGAGTCCCACAGCGACGAGTATTTCGGCGAGCAACCGGTTTATCGTCAGGGTCTGGAACTGAAGATTCCCGCAGCCGCCACGGGCCAGATAAAGGTCAGCTATCAGGGCTGCGCCGACGCGGGTCTTTGCTATCCCCCGCAGACCCGAGTGATCGACCTCGGCGGCAAAGCCGCAGCAACGACAGATGAGGCGCCGGATCAGGCACTGGCCAGCGGTCTGCAACAGCATTCGCTGGGCTGGAGTCTGCTGGTGTTCTTCGGTCTCGGTCTGCTGCTGGCGTTTGCGCCGTGCTCGTTGCCGATGCTGCCGATTCTGGCGGGCATGGTCGTGGGCAGCGGCGCCACGCCGCGTCGCGGTTTCGCGCTGGCCGGCAGTTATGTGGTTTGCATGGCTTTGGTGTATGCGGCGATGGGCGTCATTGCCGCGCTGCTGGGTGCCAACCTGCAGGCGTGGTTGCAGAACCCGTGGCTGCTCGGGACGTTCGCGGCAGTGTTTGTGGTTCTGGCGCTGCCGATGTTCGGCTTCTTCGAACTGCAATTGCCGGTGGCCCTGCGAGATCGACTGGAACACGCCTCGCGCAGCCAGCGCGGCGGCAGCCTGATCGGCGCCGGCGTATTGGGCGCGCTGTCCGGTCTGCTGGTCGGCCCGTGCATGACCGCGCCGCTGGCCGGCGCCCTGCTCTACATCGCGCAAAGTGGCAACGCGCTGCACGGCGGTCTGATCCTGTTTGCTCTGGGCATCGGCATCGGCGTCCCGCTGTTGTTGCTGGTGACGGTCGGCAATCGCTTCCTGCCCAAGCCCGGCGCGTGGATGAACCTGCTCAAGGGCGTGTTCGGTTTCCTGTTCCTTGCCACCGCGCTGCTGATGCTGCGCCCGGTGCTGGATCCGTCGCTGTGGCTGGGTCTGTGCGGCGCGCTGCTGTTGATCGCCGCTTACAGTGCCTGGAAACAGTCCGAGGGCTTTGGTCGCGTGGCGCAACTGTTCGGTGCCGGTTCGCTGTTGCTGGGCCTGTGGGGCAGTCTGCTGGTGGTCGGGGCGGCGGGTGGCAGTGACGATCCGTATCAGCCGTTGCAGGTGTACAGCGCCGGCCGCGTCGGATCTGCGGCGCCCAGCGGCCACGAAGCCTTCACGACGATCAAGGATCCCGCTGCCCTGCAGCGCGAGCTCGACGCCGCCAAAGCGCAAGGCCAGTGGGTGTTGCTCGATTACTACGCCGACTGGTGCACGTCGTGCAAAATCATGGAGAAACAGGTGTTCGGCCAGGCACGGGTGATGCAGGCCCTGAGCGATGTGCGCTTGCTACGGCTCGACGTCACCGCCGACAATGCCGCCAGCCGCGAACTGCTCGGCCGTTATAAAGTGCCGGGGCCACCGAGTTTCGTGTGGATCGGCGCCGACGGTGAAGAGCGCCGCAGCCAGCGCATCACCGGCGAGGTCGATGCCGATACTTTCCTGCAACGCTGGACCACCACCCGAGACGCCCGTTAATGCTGACCTTCACCCTCGGCACCTTTGCCATCGCCCTCAACCACCTGCTGCTGATCAGCGCGCTGGCGCTGGCGACCTTCGTCGGCTGGCGGGTGGCCAAGCGCGGCGGTGACAACCCCGAGTCGGCGCTGTTCAGCCTGTTTCTGCTCGGCATGCTGGCGGCGCGCATTGCGTTTGTCGCTGTGTACTGGGGCCACTATCGCAACGATCTGTGGCAGATCATCGACCTGCGCGACGGCGGTTTTCTCGCCTGGCCGGGGGTGATCGTGCTGTTGCTCGCGGCACTCTATCGCGGCTGGCGCCGGCCGGGTTTGCGTCGACCGCTGGGTTTCGGTGTGGTCAGCGGTGTGGCGTTCTGGGTGCTGGCGACCCTGTCGCTGAATATCTACGAGCAAGGCACGCGCCTGCCGGACATCACTCTGCGCAACGCCGCCGGGGAAACCGTGAAACTCACCGACTATCAGGGCGGGCCGCTGGTGATCAATCTGTGGGCCACCTGGTGTCCGCCGTGCCGCCGGGAAATGCCGGTGCTGGAAAACGCCCAGCAACAACGCCCGGACCTGACATTCCTGTTCGTCAACCAGGCCGAAAGCATGCAAAGCGTCGCCACGTTTCTCGAAACCCAGGGTTTGAGCCTGAACAACGTGCTGTTCGACCGCAGCGGACGCCTCGGCCAGGCCGTGGGCTCCATGGCCCTGCCGACTACGCTGTTCTATAGCCCGGACGGTCGCCTGCTGGGCAGCCATTTGGGCGAATTGTCCAACGCCAGCCTGGCCCGTGCTCTGGAAAGCTTCGACACCCCGGCATCCAGCCTGAATCCGGCCACCTCTTCTTCAAGGAAACTGCCATGCCCCGCCTCCGCCACCTGCTGACGCTGACCCTGGGCGCCGCCCTGCTGCACTTGCCGTCGGTCCAGGCTGCTGAAGAACTGCCTGAAGCGATCAAGAAGATCGAAGCCAAGGGCGCCAGGATCGTCGGCCAGTTCGACGCGCCGGACGGCTTGCGCGGTTACGCCGCGCAATACCAGAACCGCGGTATGGCGCTGTACCTGACGCCGGACGGCAAGCACGTGCTGCTGGGCAACCTGTACGACGCCGACGGCAACGACTTGAGCAGCGCGCCACTGCAAAAACTGGTCTACGCGCCGATGGCCAAGGAAATCTGGGCCAAGTTCGAAGCGAGCAACTGGATTCAGGACGGCGACAAGGATGCCCCGCGCACCGTGTACCTGTTCAGCGACCCGAACTGCCCGTACTGCAACATGTTCTGGGAACAGGCCCGCCCATGGGTCAAGGCCGGCAAGGTGCAGCTGCGACACATCATGGTCGGCATCATCCGCGAAGACAGCCCGGCCAAAGCCGCCGCCCTGCTCGCCGCCAAGGATCCGAGCAAAGCCCTGGAAGATCACGAGAAGGCCGGCAAGGCCAGCACCCTCAAGGCCTTGAAGGACATTCCGGTCGCCGTGCAGACCAGACTCGCGGCGAACATGCAGTTGATGGAAGACCTGGACTTGCAGGCCACCCCGGCGATCTTCTACATGGACGACAAAAGCGAGCTGCAACAGCAGCAAGGTGCACCGACGCCGGACAAGCTGGCGAAGATTCTCGGCCCGAAATAAAAAACGCCCACGCAATGCGTGGGCGTTTTCGTTACTTCAGCTCAGTCAGAAACTTCAGCAGCGTGTCGGTCACGAACGACGGATTCTCCAGATTGGAGATATGCCCCGCCTCCGGCACCAGCACACACGGACAGCCAATCAGCTCAGCCATTTCCCGTGCTTCCGACGGCGGACGTGGTTTGTCCTGATCGCCACAGACCACCAGCGTGGTCGCCGCATTCAGCTCGCCCAGACGCGGCAACAGATCGTCACGGCCAAAGGTGATGCGCCCCATCGGCACGATGCTGTCGCGCAGGCGTTCGGCGGAATAGCCGGCGAGTTTTGCGCGGAAATCCTGATACAGCGCCGACGCCCGATCGATGCCCGGGCGGAAGAAGATCGGCACCACGATATCCAGCAGTTGCTCGGAGATCCCGCCGCTTTCCTCGATCTGTTTGAACAGCGAGAAATAGTACTGACGGGTCGGCTCCGGCTCGACGCCGACGTAAGTGTCCATCAGCACCAGACCGTTGAGCCGCTGCGGCGCCGACAGTGCCAGGCGCACACCCCACATGCCGCCAACCGACAGCCCGACCAGGGTCACCCGGTCGATGTCCAGATGATCGAGCAACGCCTGTGCCTGACGGGCGATGTCGTCCAGCGAAGCGGTGCCTTGCGGCAAACGACCGGATTCACCATGGCCCCACAGATCCAGGGCAATCACCCGGTAGTTCGCCGACAGTGCAGCAATCTGCGGGGCCCACATGGCCTGGTCCCACAGGTAGCTGCCAGCCAGCAGCACCGCCGGGCCCGTGCCTTGATCAATGTAGTGAAGCGCCTGTCCGTCAACTTCGAAGAAAGCCATCGATCACCCCCGCGACAAAAAAAGAGAACCGGCAGACTGGGCTGCCGGATCTCGATCGTCAACTATACAAACGTACATCCATGCACAGACGCAATTGCGTTGAACGCACCGACGCCATCGCTGGCAAGCCAGCGATGAGGCCGGTACAGACGCTGAAAACTACAAGCCTTCCAGCTCTGCCATCAGGTCATTGAGACGATCAACCTTCTCCTCGGTAATGTCGCTGGCCGCCAGTCCTTCGATGTACCCGGCCAGTTCCTCCACGGTGCTGCACTCGAACATCGCTCGCAGCGGCACATCCCGCTGCAAGGCTTTCTGCACCCGCGAGGCAATCTGCGTGGCCAGCAACGAGTGGCCACCGAGTTCGAAGAAGTTGTCGCGTACCCCGACCTTCTCGACCTTCAGCACCTCGGCCCAGATATCGGCCAGGGTGTGTTCCAGTTCGCTGCGCGGCGCCAGGTAATCCTGGCTCTGCAACTGGCCGATCTCCAGCGCCGGCAGGGCCTTGCGATCGAGTTTGCCGTTGGCGTTGAGCGGCAACCGGTCGAGCCACAACCAGTGCAGCGGCACCATGTATTCCGGCAGTTCGGCGCGCAGGCGCTGCTTGATCCGCTCCAGGCGTTCGCTCTGATTCAGTGCGGAATCCGCGGCCACCAGGTAGCCGACCAGATGCTTACCATTGACGCCTTCCTGCACGCCAACCGCGCCGTCACGGACTTCCGGTTGCTCGTGCAGACGCGCCTCGATTTCACCCAGTTCGATCCGGTAACCGCGGATCTTCACTTGATGGTCGACCCGACCGACGTACTCCAGCACCCCGTCACTGCGACGACGCGCCAGGTCGCCGGTGCGGTACAGACGCTCGCCCGGCGCACCGAACGGATTCGGCACAAACACCGGCGCGGTGCGCAGCGGATCGCTGACATAACCACGACCGACCCCGGTGCCCGCCACGCACAACTCACCCACCGCACCCAGCGGCACCAGCTCCAGCGCGCCATCGAGCAGGTACAGCAAATTGTTGTCGGTCGGCGTACCGATCGGCAGGTAACTGCCGCGAGTCGAGGCCAGGTCGACACGGAAGAACGCCACGTCGTCCGAGCACTCCGCCGGGCCATAGGCGTTGACCAGACCTATCTCCGGATAACGCAGCAGCCATTGGTGCGCCAGTTCCGGCGGCATTGCTTCACCGGTCGGCAACATCCAGCGCAGCCCGTCGAGGCTCAGACGATCCGAAGCGAGCATGCCCTGGATCAGCGACGGTACGCTTTCCAGCACGGTGATGCCCTGCTGTTGCACATGCACCAGCAAGCCTTGCGGATCGTGGGCGATGGTGTTCGGCACGATGTCCACCCGCGCCCCGAACAGCGGCGCGGCGAGGAATTGCCAGACCGAAATGTCGAAGCTTTGCGAAGCGGTCTGGGCGATCACATCGGCGTCACTCAGGTTCAGGTACGGCACCTTGCTCAACTGGTTGTTGAGCATGCCGCGCTGTTCGACCATCACGCCTTTCGGCAACCCGGTGGAGCCCGAGGTGTAGATCACGTAGGCCAGATTGTCCGGGCCGCTGAAGAGGCCCGGATTCGCCGACGATACCGCACCGGCCTGAACCTCTTCCCACACCAGCAAGCGTGGGCGGTTGGCGCAGCTGAACTCATCCAGCAAGGTCGTCGCCTGTTCACGGCAAGCCTCGGTGCACACCAAAACAGGAGTGCGACTGAGCTCGATAATGCGTTGCAGACGCTGGCTCGGCAGGCCCGGATCCAGCGGCAGGTAACCGGCACCGGCCTTGAAGCTGCCGATGATCATGCCCAGCAGATCGAGATTACGTTCGCCCAGCAGCGCCACCGGTTGATCCATCTGCACCCCGGCCGCGACCAGTGCATGACCGAGACGGTTGGCGTTCCGGTTCAGCTCGGCATAGCTCAGTTGCTGATCGAGGCAACTGGCGGCGATGCGTTGCGGATGCGCGGCGACCTGGGCTTCGAACAGCTCGACGTAGCTCTGCTCCAGCGGATAGTCGTGCTCACTCTGGTTGCAGCCGTGGAGCAGGAAGTCCTGTTCCTCATGGCCCAGCAGCGGCAGGTCGGCCATGTCGCCATGGAAGCCATCGACCAGCGCCAGCAACAGACGCTTGAACTCAGCGAGCATGCGCTCGATGGTCGACTCGTCGAAGTAACGCTGGTCGTAGGACAGATGCAGACCGAGGTCATCACCCGGATAGCAAACGGCGGTCAGCGGGAAGTTGGTGTGGGTACGGCCCGAGTCCGAGGTCGCGTTGAGGCTCTGCGCACGGTCCAGCACCGAGACTTCCACCGGGGCGTTTTCGAACACGAACAGGCTGTCGAACAGCGGCTGGCCTTTCGGCAGTTCGCTCTGCTCCTGAATGTTCACCAGCGGCAGGTATTCGTACTCGCGCAGTTGCATGTTGCTGTCGAGCAGACCGCTCAACCACTGGCGCACGCTGACACGCTGATCGTCCGCCGGGATCTGCACCCGCAGCGCGATGCTGTTGATGAACAGGCCGACGGTGCGTTGCATCTCCGGCATCTCCACCGGGCGTCCGGCCACGGTCACGCCGAACAGCACGTCGCGATCACCGCTCATGCGGCGCAGCACCAGTGCCCACGCCGCCTGGGCGAAGGTGTTGATGGTCAGTTGATGGGCCTGGGCCAGCTCACGCAGACGGGCGCCGTCCTCGACATTCAGTCGGGTGTAGCGGTCACCGACGATCATGCCGCCGCTTTCGCCGGCGTGTTCACGCAGGAACGGACGGTCGCTCGGGATCGGCGTGGTGCGCTCGAACCCTTGCAGGTTCTGCTGCCACCACTGACGCGCTTCGGCCAGGCTCTGGCGTTGCAGCCAGCCGATGTAATCGCGATAACGCGGCGGCACCGCCAATTGTGCTTCGCGACCTTCGCCGAGGGCCGTGTAGATCTCGAAGAAATCGTTCATCAGCAGCGAGCGGCACCAGGCATCGATGAGGATGTGGTGGTTGCTCATCATGAACCAGTAACGCGCCGCGCCGACCTTGATCAGACGCAGGTGGAACGGTGCCTGATTGAGCAGATCGAACCCGGCCTCGCGCTCGGCCTTGAGCAGCGCTTGCAGTTTCGGCTCTTGCTCGGCGTCAGCGATGGCGCTCCAGTCCAGGTACTCGATCGGCGTGCGCCCCGGCGTATGAATCACTTGCAGCATGTCTTCGCCGACGTTCCAGCAGAACGAGGCACGGAGCGCTTCGTGACGGGCGACCACCGCTTGCCACGCCTGGGCGAAACGCTCGGGATCGAGTTCGCTGTTGATCCGGTAGCGATCCTGCATGTAGTACAGACCGGTGCCCGGCTCGAGCAAGGTGTGCAACAGCATGCCTTCTTGCATCGGCGTCAGCGGGTACACGTCTTCAATGTGCGCCGCCGGCACCGGCAGTGCGTCAAGTTGCGCCTGGGTCAGTTTCGCCAGCGGGAAGTCCGACGGCGTCAGGCCACCGGCCTCGTCCTGCAGGCAATGTTCGATCAGGCTCTGCAACTCGCCGACGTAGGCATCGGCCAGCTCGTTGATGGTCTGCGCGTCGTAGCGTTCGGCGCTGAAGGTCCAGCGCAGCAGCAGTTCCCCGCCATACACCTGACTGTCGACACTCAACTCGTTCGGCAACGGTGCGTGCGGATCGTGGGCGGCGCCGACCGACTCATCCAGTGGCCGGAACAGCGCGTCGCTGCCGAAACTCTGGTCGAACTGGCCGAGGTAGTTGAAGGTAATCGGTGCGTTCGGCAACGCCGCCATGCTTTGACGGCTGGCGTCATCGGCGAGATAACTCAGTACGCCATAACCGAGGCCTTTGTGCGGAACGGCGCGCAGTTGCTCCTTGATCGCCTTGATCGAAGCGCCCTGCCCCGCAGCCTCTTCGATATTGTGCGGGGTCAGGCGCAGCGGATAGGCGCTGGTGAACCAGCCGACGGTGCGGGTCAGGTCGATCTCGTCGAACAGGGCTTCGCGGCCGTGGCCTTCCAGTTGAATCAGCGCCGACGGCTGCCCGCTCCAGCGGCACAGCACGCGGGCCAGCGCGGTCAGCAACAGGTCGTTGACCTGCGTGCGATAGGCGCTCGGTGCCTGTTGCAGCAGTTGCTTAGTGCGCTCGGCATCCAGACGCACGCTGACGGTTTGCGCATGCCGATTCTCGCGACCGCCCTCAGGACGTTCGCACGGCAAATCGGCGCTCGGGCCGGCCAGTTGCGCTTGCCACCAGCTCAGTTCTTCACGCAGGGATTCGCTGCCGGCGTAAGCCTGCAAGCGCGCCGCCCAGTCCTTGAAGGCGCTGGTTTTGGCCGGCAGTTTCACCGACTGATCGGCGTCGAGCTGGCGATACACGGTTTGCAGATCGTCGAGCAGCACCCGCCACGACACACCGTCGACGACCAGGTGATGGATCGCGATGAACAGTCGTTGCTGAGCGTCCGGCCCATCGACCAGCACGGCACGCAGCAGCGGGCCCTGGGCAAGGTCGAGGCTGCGCTGGGCATCGGCGAACAGCGCGGCGCACTTGTCCATCGACGGCACGCGAACCTGCCACAGCACGGCAGCATCGGTCACCGGTTGATGGGTCGCTTGCCATGCGCCGTTGACCTCGCTGAAGCGCAGACGCAGGGCGTCATGCTGCTCGATCACCGCCAGCAACGCTTGCTCCAGACGATGAGGTTCCAGCGCCACCGTCGGCTCCAGCAGCAACGCCTGGTTCCAGTGCTGACGCTCGGGAATCTCGGTGTCGAAGAACCAGTGCTGGATCGGGGTCAGACGCGATTCGCCCGTCACCAGACCTTGCTCGGCGGTCACGGCTTCACTGCGGCTGGCAACAGCGGCCAGGGTCTGCACGGTCTGGTGCTGGAACAAGTCGCGCGGGCTGAAGTGAATGCCCTGCTGGCGCGCGCGGCTGACCACTTGAATCGACAGGATCGAGTCGCCGCCCAGCTCGAAGAAATTGTCGTTGAGACCGACCTGCTCGACGTTGAGCACCTCGCACCAGATCTGCGCCAGGGTCTGCTCCAGCTCGTTGCTCGGCGCCACGTAATCCTGACGATTGAGCTCCGGGTCCGGCGCCGGCAAGGCGCGGCGGTCGAGCTTGCCGTTGGCGGTCAGCGGCATGCTCGCCAGCAGAATCAGATGGGTCGGCACCATGTAGTCCGGCAGTTGAGTCTTCAGGTGCGCCTTCAGCGCATCGCGCAGTTCGGCTTGCTCGGCTTCGCTTCGCGAAGCGACCTCGGTCACGAGATAGCCGACCAGTTGCTTGCCGCTCGGCGCATCCAGCGCCAGCACCACCGCTTCGCGGATCGAATCGTGATCGAGCAGGCGGGTTTCGATCTCGCCCAGCTCGATGCGGAAACCACGGATCTTCACCTGATGGTCGATCCGCCCGAGGTATTCCACCAGACCATCGGCGCGCTGGCGCACCAGGTCGCCGGTGCGGTACATGCGCCCGCCATCGACGGCAAACGGGTCAGCGACGAAACGTTCGGCAGTGATGCCCGCACGCTCGTGATACCCCACCGCCAGACCGGCGCCGCCGACGAACAATTCACCGGTCGCACCTTGCGGCACCAGCGCCAGATCGGCGTCGAGAATGTAGGCCACGCGATCACCGATCACGCTGCCGATCGGCACACTGCCGGCGCCCTCTTCCAGCACTTCCGGCGCAAGGCTGGCCAGCGGCATGACCACGGTTTCGGTCGGGCCGTAAGCGTTGAAGAACAGACTCGGCTTGAACGCTGCGCGAATCCGTTGCAGGTGTTCGCCAGTCAGTGCTTCGCCGCCGGTGATGATCATCCGCACCGGCAAAACCTCGTTTTGCGTCGCGAGGAACTGCGCCAACTGGCTGCCGTAGCTCGGGGTGAAACCGAGAATATTGATCCGGTGTTCACGGATCAGGCCGCAGATTTCTTCCGCGTCCCACTGGCCTTGCGCACGCAGCACCACCTGCGCACCGCTGAGCAGTGGCACCAGCAGACGCTCGGTAGCGGCGTCGAAGTTGATCGAATAGAAGTGCAGTTCGCAGTCGTCCGGACGCATGCCGAAGCGTTCGATCACCGCCTGGCAATGCATGGCGATTTCACCGTGGGACACCACCACGCCTTTCGGCTTGCCAGTGGAACCCGAGGTGTAGATCAGGTACGCCTGATGCTGCGGCAAGCTCATGAACGGAAGTTCGGTGGCCGGGTAATCGGCCAGCGCGGCGCTGTCATCCTCCAGGCACCAGCGCGCCACGTTCGCCGGCAGTTTGCCGAGGGCTTTGAACATCGCCCGGTCGCTGAGCAGCAGGCCGACGCCGCTGTCTTCGATCATGTAATGCAAACGGTCGAGCGGGTACTCCGGGTCCAGCGGCACGTAGGCGCCGCCGGCCTTGAGGATCGCCAGCAGGCCGACGACCATTTCCAGCGAACGCTCCAGCGCCAGACCGACCCGCACTTGCGGGCCGACACCGCGCTCACGCAGGGCCCAGGCCAGGCGATTGGCGCGAGCGTCGAGTTCGGCGTAGCTGAGGGTCTGCCCGGCGAAAGTCAGGGCCGGCGCATCTTTGCGCGCCAGCGCCTGCTCGGCGAACAGATGATGAATGCACTGGTCGAGACGACGCTCGCCCGGCTCGACACCAAGGCTGTCGAGCAATTGCTGTTGCTCAGGCGCATCAAGCAACGGCAGTTCGCTGAGACGCTGCTGCGGGTCAGCGATCAGCGCTTCCAGCAGGTTGCGCCAGTGCTTGGCCATGCGCGCAATCGTCGGCTCGTCGAACAAGTCAGTGCTGTAGGTCAGGCAGCAACCAAGGCGATGGTCGAGGTCGGTGACTTCCAGGTTGAGGTCAAACTTGGTCGCCCGCGCATCGTTGGCAAGGTACTCGACGGTCATGCCGGCGAGCATGCGGCTCTGCTGGAACTCCCAGCGCTGCACGTTGCACATCACCTGGAACAACGGGTTGTACGCGGCACTGCGCGGTGGCTGCAACGCTTCAACCAGATGGTCGAACGGCAGGTCCTGATGGGACTGACCTTCGATCACGGTGTGGCGCACCTGCTCGAACAATTCGCCGACCGACATCTGGCCGTCGAGCTGGCAACGCAGCACCTGCGTGTTGAGGAACGCACCGATCAAGCCTTCGCTTTCCGGGCGGATACGGTTGGCCACCGGCGCGCCGATGCGCAGATCGGTCTGGCCGCTGTAGCGGTAAAGCAGTGTGGCGAGGGCGGCGGTCATGGTCATGAACAGGGTCAGACCGTTCTGCGCGTTGAACGCGCGAACCCGCGCGGCAAGATCGTCGCTAAGGTCGAAACGGAACAACTCGCCCTGGTGACTTTGCACTGGCGGACGCGGACGGTCGCCCGGCAGTTCCAGCAGCGGATGTTCGCGGCCCAGTTGTGCGGTCCAGTAGTCGAGCTGACGCTGACGCTCACCGGATTCCAGCCAGTGGCGCTGCCACACGCTGTAGTCGAGGTACTGCACCGGCAACGGTTCCAGCGGCGATTCGCGGTCGTCGACGAACGCTTCGTACAGTGCGCTGAGTTCACGGGCGAAGATGTCCATCGCCCAGCCTTCGGTGACGATGTGGTGCAGGGTCAGGACGAAGTAATGCTCCTGCTCGGCGGTCTTGACCAGGCAGGCGCGCAGCAGCGGACCGGTTTCCAGATCGAACGGCAGGTGCGCTTCGTCGTCGGCCAGTTGCTGGACTTTCTGCTCGCGCACATCGGCGGCGAGTTTCGAGAAATCCTTCCAGCCCATGCGCACGCCGGTCTCGGCATGCACTTGCTGACGGGCCACGCCATCGACGCTCGGGAACGTGGTACGCAGGGTTTCGTGACGCAGGATCAACGCTTGCAATGCTGCCTCGAAACGCCCGACATCCAGCACGCCACGCAGGCGCGCCATGCCGCCGACGTTGTACGCCGGGCTGTCCGGTTCCATCTGCCAGAGGAACCACATGCGCTGCTGCGAGTAGGACAGCGGCACCGGTTGGCTGCGATCAACCTTGTTGATCGGCGGCTGTTTGTTGGTGCGACCGCTGGCCTGGATCTGGCGGATCTGCTCGGCAAAATCACCGAGCTCGCTGTGTTCGAACAAGGCACGCAACGGCAGCTCGACGTCACAGGCCTGACGGGTGCGGGAGATGATTTGCGTGGCCAGCAGCGAGTGACCGCCGAGGGCGAAGAAGTCGTCGCGCAGGCCGACCTGCTTCAGGCCGAGCACTTCGCGCCAGATCGCGGCGATCTGTTGCTCCAACTCGGAGACCGGCTCGACGTGTTCGCGCACCTGCCATTGCGGCTCGGGCAAGGCGCGGCGGTCGAGTTTGCCGCTCGGGCTCAGGGGCATTGCGTCGAGACGCATCAGTTGCGCCGGGACCATGTATTCCGGCAGCTCGGCGGCCAGTGCGGTTTTCAGGCGAGCGATTTGCCCGTCCTGATCTTCACTGGCGTCGGTGGCGGTGAAGTAACCGATCAGTTGCGGGCCAGCGACGGTTTCGCGCACCAGCACGGCGACCTGCGCCACGCCGTCCTTAGCCAGCAGACGGGCTTCGATTTCTTCCGGCTCGACGCGGAAACCACGCAGTTTGACCTGCTGATCGAGACGGCCGAGGTATTCGATCACACCATCATTCGTCCAGCGTGCGCGGTCACCGGTGCGGTACAGACGCGCGCCCTGCTCGCCCAGCGGATCGACCACGAAACGCTCGGCCGTCAGCGCCGGACGGCCGAGGTAACCACGAGCCAGACCGATGCCGCTGATGCACAGTTCACCCGGCACACCGGCCGGCACTGGATTGAGATCGCTGTCGAGCACCCGGCAAACGACGTTGCCCAGCGGACGGCCAATCGGCGAACGCTCGCCATCCGCCACGCTGCAATGCCAGTGGGTGACGTTGATCGCGGTTTCGGTCGGGCCGTAACGATTGTGCAGCTGCACCGCCGGCAGTTGCGCCAACACGCGGTTGCGCAGTTCCGCCGGCAGCGCTTCACCGCCGGAGAACACGCGGCGCAGGCTGGTGCATTCGGCACTCAACGGTTCGTCGATGAACAGCGAAAGCAGCGGCGGCACGAAGTGCAGCGTGGTCACGCCGTACTGCTGAACCAATTGCGCAATGCGATGCGGATCGCGGTGTTCGCCGGGGCCGGCGATCAGCAGGCGCGCACCGGTGATCAGCGGCCAGAAGCATTCCCACACCGACACGTCGAAACTGATCGGCGCCTTTTGCATCAGCACATCGGTTTCATTCAGGCGATAAGTGTTCTGCATCCATTGCAGACGCTCGGCCAACGCCGCATGCGTGTTGCCCACACCTTTTGGCTGGCCGGTGGAGCCGGATGTGTAAATCACGTAGGCGAGATTGTCGCCGTGCAGGTGCAGGCCCGGTGCCTGGCTCGGCCAGTTCTCCAGGTGCAGGGTGTCCATGGCGATCACGCTGACGCCTTCGCTGGCCGGCAAGCGGTCGAGCAATGCCGTCTGGGTCAGCAGCAGTTCGACGCCGCTGTCGCTGAGCATGTAGGCCAGACGCTCGGCCGGGTAATCCGGGTCCAGCGGCACGTAGGCGCCACCAGCCTTGATGATCGCCAGCAGGCCGATCAGCAGTTGCGGCGAACGCTCGGCGGCGATGGCCACGCACACGTCCGGGCCGACGCCCTTGTCGCGCAGGTAATGGGCGAGACGGTTGGCCTGGGCTTGCAGTTCGGCGAAGTCCAGGCTGCCGCCGTCCCACACCAATGCCGTGCGTTCCGGGGTCTGACGGGCCTGTTCATTCAGTAGCTCCGGCAGCCATTGTTGCGCCGGGGTGCACGGAGCGATGCTCCATTCGCTTTGCTGAGTATTTTCGGCGGCGGTCAGCAGTTGCAGATCGCCGATGGATTGTTGCGGACGTTCGCAGACAGCACGCAGCAGGTTGCTGAAATGCTCGGCGAGGCGCTCGATGGTTGCGGCGTCGAACAGCTCATCGGCATAGTCGAAGGACAGCGTCAGCCGACCGTTACGGTCTTCTTCACTGTGCAGTTGCAGATCGAACTTGGCCTCGCGGCTGTGCCACGACAGTTCTTCGGCGAGCAGGCCCGGTAGACGTTTGAGCGCACTCAGGTCGCGTTGCTGGTGGTTGAACATGACCTGGAACAGGCCTTGTTCGCGGGCCTGCGGGAAGGCTTCGAGCAGTTGTTCGAACGGCAGGTCCTGATTCGCCTGAGCGCCGAGTACCGCCTGACGGGTTTGCGCCAGCAGTTCGGTGAACGGCAGTCGTGAATCGACGTCGGCACGCAGCACCTGAGTGTTGATGAAGAAGCCGATCAGGCCCTGGGTTTCCAGACGCGGACGGTTGGCGTTGGGCACACCGATGCGGATGTCGCGCTGGCCGCTGTAGCGATGCAACAGGCTTTGGAAAGCCGAGAGCAGCAGCATGAACGGTGTGGATTGATAGGCCTGGGCCGTCTGGCGAATGGCGTCGCTGAGGCTGATCTCCAGACGAACGCTGTGGCGTGCGGCGCTGTGAATTTGTTTGGCAGAACGCGGAAGGTCGGTCGCCAGTTCCAGAGTCGGATGCTCATCGCCCAACTGCGCTTTCCAGTACGCCAGTTGCCGCTCGCCCTCGCCTTGCGCCAGCCATTGGCGCTGCCAGCTACCGTAGTCGGCGTATTGGGTTGGCAGCGGCGCCAGTTCCGCGCGCTGGCCTTGGGACGCGGCGGCGTACAGACGCGAGAACTCGTCGATCAGCACGTTCAGCGACCAGCCGTCGGCGATGATGTGGTGCAGGGTCACCAGCAACTGGTGATCTTCGTCTTCGAGGCGCACCAGCGTCACCCACAGCAGCGGGCCCTTCTCCAGGTCGAATTGGGTGCGGGCTTCGTCCTCGCGGATCTGTAGTGCGCGGGCTTCACGTTCGGCGACGGGCAGGTCGCTGATGTCGATCAGTTGCAGGTTGAATTCGCCCGCTGCTTCAACCTGTTGCAGGGCCACGCCGTCGCGTTCGAAGAAGCGCGTGCGCAGGGATTCGTGGCGTTCGATCAGTTGCTGGAAACTGGCGCGCAATGCGTCTTCGTCCAGTTCACCACGCAGACGCAAGGCGCCGGGAATGTTGTAGGCGCTGCTGTGCGGGTCGAGCTGCCAAGTGATCCACAGACGGTTTTGTGCCAGGGATTGCGGCAAGGCTTCGTTGCGCGACAACGCGGTGATTTCGCCTTGGGCGCTGCCGCCGTCCTGTTGCTGTTGCGCCACGGCGGCGGCGAACGAAGACAGGGTCGGGGCTTCGAACAGCAGACGCAGATTGAGCTCCAGGCTCAGCTCTTCGCGGACCTTGGCGATCACCTGAGCGGCGGCGATCGAGTTGCCGCCGAGCAGGAAGAAATGATCGTCGGCGTTGACCTGTTTGACGTTGAGTTGCTCGGCCCAGACTTTGCCGATCAACGCTTCCAGTTCGGAGGCGGACGCGGTCGAGTCCTGAGCGGTTTCAGCAGTGGCTGAGGGGAATACGGCGTAGCTGTCGAGGCTGCCATCAGCCAGACGATTGCGGCAGGCCGAACGTTGCAGCTTGCCGCTGGAAGTTTTCGGCAACGCGCCCGGATTGAGCAGCACAACCACGCTCGGTGCTTCCTGATACGCCTCGGCCACGGCCTGGCGAATGGCTTTGATCAGCGCTTCAGGCGGGAGGATTTTCTGCACGCTGCGGCTGATTTCCGCCGCGATGCCGATGCCCTCCTCGCCATTCTGATTGACCGCGAACGCCGCGACACGGCCCTTGCGCACCACCTCCACTTCGTTCTCGACCGTCTTTTCGAGGTCCTGCGGATAGAGATTGTGGCCGCGCACGATCAGCATGTCTTTCAGGCGACCGGTGATGAACAGTTCACCGTCGCGAATGAAGCCCAGGTCACCGGTGCGCAGCCAGGTCTGGCCCGCGTGCTGGACGAAGGTCTTGGCCGTCGCCTCGGGGTTGCGCCAGTAGCCGAGGGCGATGCTCGGGCCGGCAGCCCAGACTTCACCCACGGCGTTGTCGGCCAGTTCTTCAAGGGTGTTCGGCTCGACAATCAGCACCGCATGTTCCGGCTGGCTGATGCCGCAGCTCATTATCGGGCTGCCCTCGCCCGGCTCGGCACGGTTCTGCGCCAGGGCTTGATCGTCGACGCGCAACGCCGGAATCCCTGTGCCGCGCGGTGTGCCGGCGACGAACAGGGTCGCTTCCGCCAGACCGTAGGACGCCATGAAACTGCTTTCGCTGAAACCGCACGCGGTGAATTTCTCGGCGAAGCGTTCGAGGGTGTCGAGCCGGATCGGCTCGGAGCCGGAATAGGCCACGCGCCAGCGGCTCAGGTCGAGGCGTTCCAGCGCCGATTCGCTGACCCGCTCGCTGCACAGACGGTAAGCGAAGTCCGGGCCGCCGCTGATGGTGCCGCCGTATTGGCTGATCGCTTCAAGCCAGCGCAACGGCCGGCCGAGAAAGTACGCCGGCGACATCAGGATGCACGGCACGCCACTGAAGATCGGTTGCAGCAGACCGCCGATCAGGCCCATGTCGTGGTACAGCGGCAGCCAGCTGACGATCACGTCGTCGGGGTTTACGTCGATACCGAAACCGTGGCGGATCAGCAGTTCGTTGGCCACCAGATTGCCGTGGCTGACCTGCACGCCTTTGGGCAGCGCGGTGGAGCCGGAGGTGTATTGCAGGAAAGCAATATGGTCTGTCGGCAGGGCCGGCTCGACCCAACGCTCGGCCAGCGAAGCGTCGAGGGTATCGACGCACAACAGCGGCGGCGCGCCTTCGATTTGCTGCAGGGCGTCGCGCAGGTCGGCGCTGGTCAGCAGCAGACGCGGTTCGGCGTCGGCGATGATCGACAGCAGGCGTTCCTGATGGTGACGCTTGGCCGATTCCGGCGGATAGGCCGGCACCGCGATCACACCCGCGTACAGGCAACCGAAGAACGCCGCGACGTAATCCGGACCGCTCGGGAACAGCAATACCGCGCGATCACCGAATCCGGCCTCGGTCTGCAACGCGGCGGCGATGGCGCGTGCGCGTTGATCGAGTTCGCGATAACTGAGCACCACAGCCTGCTCCTCGGTTTCAGCGAGAAAGCGCAGGGCCAGCCGATCCGGCGTCAGGGCCGCACGGCGCTGAAGGGCTTGGACCAGGGTGCTGGGGAGTTCGAACGCGTCGGTCATGAGGTTTCCTGCCTGAATTCGGCTTGCTGGTGGAATCGGGTTGGCTGCGGCATGCCCGTGCAAGGCATGCGGGACACGGTCTTCGCCGACCGTGCACGGCATTGGAATGCGGTAGGTCCGGGGCTGCGTACCCGGATCCATTCACCAATGAGAACGGATGACGTCTTGAAATAATTAGTCGGCAGGCTGGATCGCCAATGGGGCTGGGCGCTTGGGCGAGTGCGGCGGCGTGTCGCAGTTCTCAGATAGCACTGTTATGGATCATTAGTTCTCTTTCTCAATTGACAATCATTATCATTCAACATAATTTGTCGCTCGATGTGTAGGACGGCCCCGTCCCCCAGGCGTCCCACTAACCTATTGGCAGCAAGGTGATTTCCATGACGGAACAAGTATCCACAAGCAGGTGCGATTCACCGCTACTTCAGGCATTCGTCGACAATCGACTGATTCTGGTCAAGATTGCAGCCCGCATTACCGGCTGCCGGTCACGCGCCGAAGATGTGGTGCAGGATGCGTTCTTCCGACTGCAATCGGCGCCGCCGATCACGTCGTCGATCAAGGCCCAGCTGAGTTATCTGTTCCAGATCGTGCGCAATCTGGCCATCGATCACTACCGCAAGCAGGCGCTGGAGCAGAAGTACGCCGGCCCCGAGGAGGAAGGGTTGAACGTGGTCATTCAGGGCGCCTCGCCGGAAACCTCACACATCAACTTCTCGACCCTGGAACACATCGCCGATGCGCTGACCGAGCTGCCGGTCCGCACTCGCTATGCGTTCGAGATGTACCGCCTGCACGGCGTGCCGCAGAAGGACATCGCCAAGGAACTCGGCGTTTCGCCGACCCTGGTCAACTTCATGATTCGCGACGCGCTGGTGCATTGCCGCAAGGTGTCGAGCAGTCGCGCTGATGCAGTGACCGCAAACCGTCGCTGATAAAAATCGGCCGCAAAAAAAGATCGCAGCCTTCGTTGAAGGGCTGCGATCTTTTTTGTTTTCAGGGAAATGTCACGCCAGCGTGCACCGGTCGAAGAACCGTTCGCGCCCGAGGATCATCAGCGCCGCGCGCTTGTGCGGAAAGTCGAATTCCTTCTCGCAGTGGAAGCACTGGTTGTGCATGTGGCCGATCATCTTCGCGTTGTCGGCACGGGGTTCGGCGACCACCCGCTGAGTGCGCGGATCATCCAGAAACAGGTAGTGCACCAGCGCCGACAGCCAACTCGCCACTTTGTGCGGCCCGCGATGGTTTTCTTCCCCGACCAGCATGTGGATGCCGCGGTCGTAATTGTCAGCATCGTAGAACGGCGCGATGCGATCTTCCTTGGCCCAGTAGGCTTCGAAATAAGCGAACGGCTGGTCGTCGAAACAGCCAATCAACGTCAGCGTGTGCGGATCGGCCTCGAGCTTGCTCAGGTACTCGCGATGCTGCTCGAGGCTGCCCTCCTCCTGCCAGAAACTGGCGACTCGCGGACTGTTCTGCCAGCGATTGAAACGCGCAAGATCCTGCTCGATCTCAACCGTACGCAGGAAAATCCACGCACCGAGACGCGCATCGAAACGCCGATAAACCTCACCCCTCGGTTTCACCGGTCGCAGCGGATGGCGTTTGCCGTTGCTGATGACCATCTGCTGCGGGTAGCTGCCAGTCAGCGAAGCCCCAAGCCAGGGTTGCGGCAGTTGCCAGAACAGCGTGCGCTCGCAGCGATATTCACCCGCCACTTCAGTACTCACCAGCAAACCGCTGAGCAAGGCTTCGGTCGGCGGCTGATCCAGTTGCCAGATCAATTGCTGGCGCGCCGGATCCCGGGCAAACAGCCAATAGCAGGCGGCCCACAGCGCCTGGCCTGGTGGCAATGCAAAGCGTTCATCGATCTGGATCGGCCCCCGGCCTTCACGATCGAGGCGCAGGCGAATCAGCGGTTGCCCGTCCAGGCTCAGGCTCAGACGGCTTTCAGTGGCATCGGCTATCAGTTGACTGCCCGAAGGCAAGGCCAGGGCAGTCAGGTCATTCAGATTGGACATGGGTCGGGCTCACGATAATCGTCGACAGTTCAACGATGGGACGTGAGCCGTTTATGAAAATTTAGTCTTTGCGATTGAAATCAGACGACTCACAGCTCTCTGACGCGAATGTTGTCGATTTCGAAATCGTTTCCATCATTGCCGGATGCATAACTTTTTACCCGAAGCGTCGTATCTTGCTCTGTCGCGACAAAAGTACCGGAAAGAATTTGCCAACTTGTCAGAGCGAAGGGAGTCTGTTCTGTCACCGAATTAGAACCGGCTTCAAGTGACAGGATAGGGACAGGTGCGATGCTATTTCTACGTCTTACCGACAAGCTGAAATCATACCTGTGACCTACTGCGAGACCGGTTAACTTCTTAACAAGGAGCTCGCCAGCGGGCTTAGACGCGGTATCCGAAATCAGAATTCCATTCCTCAGAATCACATCTCCCAGACGCATGTCCGAACCAACCTCCCAATTGTTCCAGTCACCATTTTCGAATGTAGTCATATCATCGATGGGCTCCCGTATCTGAAGACTCAGTGGCGGAAACAACAGTGGGCAATCACAGCCAACACTATTCAATGCGACCTGAAAAACAAACACCAGATGGCTGTTGTGTTTCAGATCCTGCAGATAACTCCACTCAATCGTTCTATGCCAGCCCTCTTCATACTCTTTCCGAGTAACTGGCTCGGCATCAGCGACGCACAACATCAGCGCAGTGCCATCCGTGTTCTGCCCACAGGCATGCAATGTCGCCAATTGGTTCTCGGTCATGAACGGCCATCGCGAGACTTCAACCTTCACACCGGTCGATTCCTCAGGCCTGTTCAGAGTCAGGACATCGCCGACAGCTTGTTCGGCTACGGGCGTGGGCACGCAATGCAGGGAAATAGGATATGGGGCCGGCATGAGGTATTCCTCTGTGTGGGGTCCTCCTCACAACGAGTAGAACCTGACAGGAATCAAACCCCCGGCAGACACGGGCCGTCTACTGTCAGATCTGACAGGTGACAACGCAAAACCGATAAACGGCAGTCCCTGCGATCGCAGTGCACTGGCTATTTAGGGACCGGCACCACCGCAATCTTGTACGGATCGAAGATCTTCAGCATCTGCCCACTGTCGCGCAGCCCTTGCAGCAACTTGCCGAACGCCTCACCGGTGATTGGCGCTTTCGGACTGAGAATCGCGTAATGATGGTAGATCTGGTCGATGCGCTGCGACACCAGCAATTCATCGCGCACTTTTTCGTTGCGCAGCAGGTAATCGAACAGATACGAGCGAGTGACCAGCGCAATGTCCGCCCGACCGCGCAGCACCATCAACAGGTTGCTGTCATGGGAATAGGTCAGCGTGGCGCTGTAGGTTTCGGCGAGGTACTTGGGATCGGCGTTGAAGTTGGCGAATTCGTAGTGATAGCCGCTGTACAGCGCCAGCCGTTTGCCCTTGAGATCAGCGAAGTAATTCTGCTGGCGTCCGGGCTTGTTCTGGGCGACGAAAATCTCTGCGTCCTCAAGCCCCATGTCGACGGTGATGTGGGGAATGTCTTTCCAGCCCCACTCCGGGTTCTCGAAGATCGCCATGTCGGTGCGGCCATCCTTGAAATCGCCGAACCGGCGAGGAATCGAGGTGGGCACCAGTTCGAAACGATAGTCGCTCTGGGCGCTGTTCAAAGCCGCGACCAGTTCCGGCAGCAGGCCGGTGTCGGCGCCGTTTTCCGGGCGAATGGTGTAGGGCGGAAAATGCGCCGCGCCCACCCGAACCACTTGCGCCGCCGGAGCAGGCAATACCCATAATGCAGCCAGCGCTGCGAGCATCAGCCCGGCGGCCGTCCGAATTGGCGAAGACTTCAAAACACCCCACTCCCCGAAAAAGTACCGATCATTGCATTCAAGCTAGGCGGTTTCGCCAAGTTAGCCAGTTTCCCGACCCGATAGAAAGCGCCTAGCGCTCTTCGAGCACCAGAATCAGCGCTTCTTCGGCCAGTTGATCGAGGCTCAGGCTGCCGCCGGCACGGAACCAGGTGGTGGTCCAGGACAATGCGCCCGTGAGAAAACGCCGGGTAATGAATACGTCGCCACGGATGAACCCCGCCTCTTTGGCTTCGCCCAGCACTTGCAGCCAGAGGTCTTCGTAGATGTCGCGCAGCGCCAGCACTTTGGCCTGACCGTCTTCGGACAGCGAGCGCCACTCATACACCAGCACCGCCATCGCCTCGCCGCTGCCGCCCATGATCGACTGCAATTCGCAGCGGATCAGCGCCAGCACCCGCTCGCGCACATCGGCGGCATCGGCAAGGGCTGCGCGCATCAGCGCCGTGTTGTAGCGGATGGTTTCCTCCATCACCGCCCGCAGGATTTCATCCTTGCTCTTGAAGTGATGAAAGATGCTGCCGGACTGGATCCCCACGGCACCGGCCAGATCGCGCACGGTGGTGCGCTCGTAGCCTTTGTTGCGGAACAGGTGGGCCGCCACTTGCAGCAATTTGCCGCGAGCGCTGTCCGGATCGGTCAGCTGCCCGGCATCGACCAGTTCACGCATGACCCTCAGGGCTTTTTGCTCGTCCACCCGTTCTCTCCTACAGTCGATCAGTCAAATGCGCCGCACGCCGCAGAAACGGCGGGGTTGCGCGGGCAATTTAAGCCGCCGGCGGTGACCAAGCAAGCGCTTGGGCAGAAGATAATTTCAGCTGTTTACAAACCAAGCGCTTGCTTGGTAGCCTCGATGCACTTCTGTCACAGGTTGCTGAGTCGGAGATCAAAATGCCCACCACGGTTCGCATCGGATGCGCCAGCGCATTCTGGGGAGACACCTCGACCGCCGCCGCGCAGCTTGTGGCCGCAGGACAGCTGGATTATCTGGTCTTCGACTACCTCGCCGAAATCACCATGTCGATCATGGCCGGCGCCCGCATGAAGGATCCGCAGGCCGGGTTCGCCGGCGATTTCATCGAAGTCCTCGCGCCCCTGCTGCCGCAACTGGCCGAACAGAACATTCGCGTTATCAGCAATGCCGGCGGGGTCAATCCAAAGGCCTGTGCCGCCGCGCTGCAAGCGGCCTGCAACAAGGCCGGCGTATCGTTGAAAATCGCCGTGCTGTCGGGCGATGACCTGCAACCCCACTTCAAACACCTCGCCTCCCAAGGCATTACTGAAATGTTCAGCGGCGCCCCGCTGCCGCCGATGTGCGTGTCGACCAACGCTTACCTCGGCGCGCCGGGCATTGTCGAAGCACTGCGCCTGGGCGCCGACATCGTCATCACCGGCCGGGTGGTCGACAGCGCAGTGGTCAGCGCCGCGCTGGTGCATGAATTCGACTGGTCGTGGCACGACTACGACAAACTCGCGCAAGCCGCCCTGGCCGGGCACATCATCGAATGTGGCGCGCAGTGCACCGGCGGTAATTTCACCGACTGGCGCGACGTCCCGGATTACGAACACATCGGTTTCCCGATCGTCGAGGTCAGCGCCGACGGTCAGTTCATCGTCAGCAAACCCGAAGGCTCCGGCGGGCTGGTCACGCCGCTGACTGTCGGCGAGCAGATGCTCTACGAAATCGGCGATCCGCAGGCCTATCTGTTGCCCGATGTGGTCTGCGATTTCAGCCAGGTCAAACTCCAGCAACAAGGCAAGAACGCCGTCCGGGTCCACGGTGCCAAAGGCTTGCCGCCCAGCGACCAATACAAGGTCAGCGCAACGTACCCGGACGGATTCCGTTGCACCGCCAGTTGCCTGATCGCCGGCATCGATGCCGTGGAGAAAGCCCGGCGCGTCAGCCAGGCGATCCTCGACAAGACCTCGGAAATGCTCGAACAGAAAGGCCTCGGTCCCTACACCGAAACCGATGTCGAACTGCTCGGCAGCGAAGCCACCTACGGTCCTCACGGCCAGCGTCGGGACAGCCGCGAAGTGGTGATCAAACTCGCCGTGCGCCACCCGAACAAACAAGCCTTGATCCTGTTCTCCCGGGAGATCGCCCAGGCCGCCACCGGCATGGCGCCGGGCCTCACCGGTATCGTCGGCGGGCGGCCGACGGTGTATCCGCTGATCCGGCTGTTCTCGTTCCTGATCGACAAAAGCGCCTGCACCTTGCAGATCGACATCGCCGGCGAATCTCACCCGCTCGCCCTGCCCGTCCCCGCCGCCCTCGACAGTCAGGATCTGCCCCTGCCCCACGAAACGCCCAAACCCCAGGGCCGCGCCGACGCGAGTGTGCCACTGGTGAAGCTGGCGGTGGCGCGCTCCGGCGACAAGGGCAATCACAGCAATATTGGCGTCATGCCGCGCCGTCCCGAATACCTTCCGTGGATCGCCGAAGCGCTGACCCCGGCGGTGGTCGTGGACTGGATGAGCCATGTCCTCGACCCGATTCACGGCCGGGTCGAACGCTGGTATCTGCCGGGCACCCACAGCCTCAACTTTCTGCTGGAAAACGCCCTCGGTGGTGGTGGCGTGGCGAGCCTGCGCATCGACCCGCAAGGCAAGGCCTTCGCCCAACAACTACTGGAAATCCAGATCCCGGTGCCGCAGAGCATCGCCGAACAGTTCGACTAGAGGATTGGCACCATGGCGTTCGAATCGATTTTCAGGGCTGATCTGTTCAGCGGTCAGACCGTCATCGTCACCGGCGGCGGCAGTGGCATCGGGCGTTGCACCGCCCATGAACTCGCGGCGCTCGGGGCCAACGTGGTGCTGGTCGGTCGCAAGCCGGAAAAGCTGCAAACCGTCGCCGCCGAGATTGCCGAGGACGGCGGTCGCGCCCACTGGAAGGCCTGCGATATTCGTGACGAAGAAGCGGTGAAGACACTGGTCAGCGAACTGATCCGCGAACACGGGCCGATCCACGGGCTGGTCAACAATGCCGGAGGGCAGTATCCGTCGCCCCTGGCCTCGATCAATCAGAAAGGCTTCGAAACCGTACTGCGGACCAATCTGGTCGGCGGTTTCCTGATGGCCCGGGAAGTGTTCAACCAGTCGATGAGCAAACACGGCGGCAACATCGTCAACATGCTCGCCGACATGTGGGGCGGCATGCCCGGTATGGGCCACTCAGGCGCCGCGCGTTCGGGCATGGACAATTTCACCAAAACCGCGGCGTTCGAATGGGGTTATGCCGGCGTTCGAGTGAATGCGGTAGCCCCGGGCTGGATCGCTTCCAGCGGCATGGACACTTACGAAGGCGCGTTCAAAGCGGTGATCCCGACCTTGCGCGAACACGTGCCGCTCAAGCGCATCGGCACCGAATCGGAAGTCAGCGCGGCGATCGTGTTTCTGCTCAGCCCGGCTGCCGCGTTCATCAGCGGCAGCACCTTGCGCATCGACGGCGCGGCCAGTCTGGGCAGTCGTGCGTGGCCGTTGCACAAGGCGACCCACAGCGAATCCTTCAACGGTTTTCACCGGGCTTACATGCCGGATGTCTTGAAGGACAAGGAGTAAGCCATGCCGGTCATTCAATCCCGACTCGACCCACACAGCGAAGCCTTCGCCCGCAACCGCGCAGCGATGCTCGCCGCCATCGAGCAAGTCCAGCAGCTCGAACAGAACCTGCTGAACAAGGCGGCCGAGGCCAAACCGAAATTCGACAAGCGCGGGCAACTGCTGCCCCGTGAACGTCTGAATCTGTTGCTCGACCCCGGCGCGCCGTTCCTCGAACTGGCGAGCCTGGCCGGCTACAAACTGCACGACGACAAGGACGGCAGCTCCGCCGGTGGCGGCTTGATCGCCGGCATCGGTTACGTGTCCGGCGTGCGCGCCTTGATCGTGGCGAACAACAGCGCGATCAAGGGCGGAACGATTTCCCCGTCAGGCCTGAAAAAATCCCTGCGCCTGCAACAGATCGCCCAGGAAAACAAACTGCCGGTCATCACCCTCGCCGAAAGTGGCGGCGCCAACCTCAATTACGCGGCAGAAATTTTCGTCGAAGGCGCACGCAGCTTTGCCAATCAGGCGCGGATGTCGGCCATGGGTTTGCCGCAGATCACTGTGGTGCACGGCTCGGCCACCGCCGGCGGTGCCTATCAGCCGGGGCTGTCGGATTACGTGGTGGTGGTGCGCGGCAAGGCCAAGCTGTTTCTTGCCGGCCCGCCGTTGCTTAAAGCAGCGACTGGTGAAGTCGCCACCGACGAAGAACTGGGCGGCGCCGAGATGCACGCGCAAGTCGCCGGCACCGCCGAATACCTGGCCGAAAACGACGCCGACGGCGTGCGTCAGGTGCGGGAAATCGTCAGCCTGCTGAACTGGAACGAGCAACTGCCGTGGCTGCCCGAGCCGCAATTCAAAGAGCCGCTGTACCCCATCGACGAACTGCTCGGCCTGATCCCGGACGACCCGAAAAAACCTTACGACGTACGCGAAATCATTGCGCGGATTGCCGATGAGTCGCGCTTCCTGGAGTTCAAGGGCGAGTTCGATCAACAGACCGTTTGCGGCCACCTGAAAATCCAGGGCCGCGCCTGCGGTTTCATCGGCAACAACGGCCCGATCACGCCCAACGGTGCGAGCAAGGCGGCGCAGTTCATTCAGCTCTGCGATCAGAGCCAGACACCGCTGCTGTTCTTCCACAACACCACCGGGTTCATGGTCGGCACCGAATCGGAACAGCACGGCGTGATCAAGCACGGCTCGAAACTGATCCAGGCCGTGGCCAATGCGCGGGTGCCGAAACTGACGATCGTGGTCGGAGGTTCTTACGGCGCGGGCAACTACGCGATGTGTGGACGCGGGCTCGATCCACGCTTCATCTTCGCCTGGCCCAACAGCCGCACCGCCGTGATGGGCGGCGCCCAGGCCGGCAAGGTGTTGCGCATCGTCACCGAAGCCAAACAGCTCAAGGACGGTCTGGTGCCCGATCCGAAAATGCTCGACATGCTGGAGCAGGTCACCGCGCAGAAACTCGACAGCCAGTCCACCGCCCTCTACGGCAGCGCCAACCTGTGGGACGACGGGCTGATCGACCCGCGCGACACCCGCACCCTGCTCGGTTACCTGCTGGACATCTGCCACGAAGCCGACATCCGCACGTTGCAACCCAACAGCTTCGGCGTCAGCCGGTTCTGACCGCCACGGATTAAAGGAGAACAATAAAAATGATCTTCACCCCGGAACACGAAGCTCTGCGCCGCACCGTCCGCCAGTTCGTCGAGCACGAGATCAACCCCCATGTCGATGAATGGGAAAAGGCCGGGCGCTTTCCGATCCACGAGATTTTCCGCAAGGCCGGCAACCTCGGTCTGCTGGGGATTTCCAAGCCGGAAAAATTCGGCGGCATGGGCCTGGATTACAGCTATTCGATCGTCGCCGCCGAAGAGTTCGGCACCATCCACTGCGGCGGCATTCCGATGTCGATCGGCGTACAAACCGACATGTGCACCCCCGCCCTCGCCCGCTTCGGCTCCGATGAACTGCGCGAAGAATTCCTGCGTCCGGCGATCACCGGCGAGCAGGTCGGTTGCATCGGCGTCTCGGAAGTCGGCGCCGGCTCCGATGTCGCCGGGCTCAAGACCACAGCGCGCAAGGATGGCGACGACTATGTGATCAACGGCAGCAAAATGTGGATCACCAACTCGCCGAGCGCCGATTTCATTTGCCTGCTGGCCAACACCTCGGACGACAAGCCGCATGTCAACAAATCGCTGATCATGGTGCCGATGAACACGCCGGGCATCAGCCTCAGTTCGCATCTGGACAAGCTCGGCATGCGCAGCTCGGAAACCGCCCAGGTGTTTTTCGACAACGTGCGCGTGCCCCAGCGCAATCGCATCGGCCATGAAGGCGCCGGGTTCATGATGCAGATGCTGCAGTTCCAGGAGGAACGTCTGTTCGGCGCGGCCAACATGATCAAGGGCCTGGAATACTGCGTCGACAGCACCATCGAGTACTGCAAGGAACGCAAAACCTTCGGCAACGCGCTGATCGACAACCAGGTGATCCACTTCCGCCTCGCCGAATTGCAGACCGAAATCGAATGCCTGCGGGCGCTGGTCTATCAGGCCACCGAGCAATACGTCAAAGGCCAGGACGTCACCCGACTGGCCTCGATGGCCAAGCTCAAGGCCGGGCGTCTCGGCCGTGAAGTCAGCGACAGTTGCCTGCAATACTGGGGCGGCATGGGCTTCATGTGGGACAACCCGGTAGCCCGCGCCTACCGCGACGTGCGGCTGGTGTCGATTGGCGGCGGCGCCGATGAAATCATGCTGGGGATCATCTGCAAACTGATGGGCATCCTGCCGGGGAAAAAGAAATGAGCGCCCTGCCCGATTGCCAGACGCTGCTGCTGGAGCGGCACAACGGCGTGTTGCACATCACCCTCAATCGCCCGGACAGCCGCAACGCCATGAGCCTGCAAATGGTCGCCGAGTTGCGCGCCGTGCTGACCAGCGTGTGCGATGACCGCAGCGTCCGCGCACTGGTGCTCAGCGGTGCCGGCGGGCATTTCTGCGCCGGCGGTGACATCAAGGACATGGCCAACGCCCGTGCTCAGGGCAGTGATGCCTATCGCGACCTGAACCGGGCGTTCGGGTCGTTGCTGGAAGAAGCGCAGCACGCACCGCAAGTGCTGATCACCGTGCTGCAGGGCGCAGTGCTCGGGGGCGGATTCGGGCTGGCCTGTGTCAGTGATATCGCGATAGCCGATCATCAGGCGCAATTCGGTTTGCCGGAAACCAGCCTAGGCCTGCTGCCGGCGCAGATCGCACCGTTCGTGGTGCAGCGCATCGGCCTGACTGAAGCCCGCCGCCTGGCCCTGACCGCCGCCCGCTTCGACGGCCATCAGGCCCGGCGTCTGGGGCTGGTGCATTTTGTCGAACAGGATCCACAGGCGCTCGCCGAGCGACTGGATGAAGTGCTGGATCACGTCTTGTGTTGTGCCCCCGAAGCGAACGCCATGACGAAAAAACTGCTGCTGGCCAGCGCCGGCCAGCCGTCGAGTGAGTTGCTGGACGAAGCCGCGCAGTGGTTCAGCGCAGCGGTGACCGGCGCCGAAGGCATAGAAGGCACGATGGCGTTTGTGCAAAAACGCAAACCGAGGTGGGCCTCCTGAAAGCTTCGTCGGAACGCCGCCCGGAGCAAGCCCGCGATGAGGCCCTTCAATTCACCGCCAAAAACTCAGGAAAATTATCATGCCAGCCCTCCACAAAATCCTGATCGCCAACCGCGGTGAAATCGCCTGCCGCATCCAGCGCACTGCCCAGGCCCTCGGTTATCGCACCGTCGCCGTTTTCAGCGATGCCGACGCTGACGCACTGCATGTCCAAATGGCGGACGAGGCCGTGAACATCGGCCCGGCACCCGTGCAGCAGTCCTACCTGAACATCCCGGCCATTCTCGACGCCGCCCGGCGCAGCGGCGCCGACGCCATCCATCCGGGCTACGGTTTTCTCTCGGAAAATGCCGAATTCGCCCGCGCCTGCGAACAGGCCGGCCTGACCTTCATCGGCCCCAGCGTCGAAGCCATCGAACTGATGGGCAGCAAACGACAGTCGAAAATCGCCATGCTCGCCGCCGGCGTCCCGTGCATCGCCGGCTATCAAGGCGCCGAGCAGGACGACGTGACGCTGACCCGCGAAGCCGAACGCATCGGTTACCCGTTGATGATCAAGGCCAGCGCCGGCGGTGGCGGGCGCGGCATGCGTCTGGTGCACAGCGTCGAGGAATTGCCAGCGCAATTGCGCACCTCCCGTTCGGAAGCATTGAACGGTTTCGGCAGTGATGAACTGATCCTCGAACAGGCGTTGATCGAGCCGCGACATGTCGAGGTGCAGCTGCTCGGCGACCATCACGGCAACCTGATCTACCTCGGCGAGCGCGACTGTTCGATACAGCGTCGCCACCAGAAAGTCATCGAAGAAGCGCCGTGCCCGGTGATGACCGAAGAACTGCGCCAGGCGATGGGAGAAGCGGCACTCAAGGCCGGGCGTGCGGTGAACTACGTAGGTGCCGGCACCGTGGAGTTTTTGCTTGATACCGATGGCCGGTTCTACTTTCTGGAGATGAACACCCGGTTGCAGGTCGAGCACCCGGTGACGGAGTTGATTACCGGGCTGGATCTGGTCGCGTGGCAACTGGCAGTCGCCGAGGGGCAGCCTTTGCCACTGACCCAGGCGCAGGTGAAACTCGATGGCCACGCGATGGAAGTGCGCCTCTACGCCGAAGACCCGGCCCAGGGTTTTCTGCCGCAGACCGGGCGTGTCGAAGCCTGGGCGCCGGCACTGGATCGCGGCGCGCGGGTCGATCACGGCCTGATCGAAGGACAGTGGATTTCACCGTTCTACGACCCGATGCTCGGCAAACTGATCGCCCACGGCGCGACCCGTGAAGAGGCACGGCGCAAACTGCTGCGCGCCGTGCAGGACAGCGTGTTGCTTGGCGTGCAGAGCAATCAGCGCTTGCTCGCCAGCCTTTTGCAGCATCCGCAATTCATCAGCGGTGAGTTCGGCACTGGCTTCATCCCTCAACATTTCGCCGATCACGATTGCCTGCACGCCTATTCGCCCAGTGCCGAAGAGCTGGCCATCGCGGCGGTGATTTTTTACCAATCCGCCGCGCAACAACATCGCGCCCTGTTGTCCGGATGGCGCAACAACGCCGGCGCGCCGTTGCTCTATCGCATCGGCCTCGACGCCCGCGAATGGAACGTGCAACTGCGCGCCAGACCGGACAACACGTTTGAAGTGCAGGTCGCCGAACGTGTCATCAAACTCACGCTGGTCGAGCACACCGCCGTGGCCGTGACACTGGAAATCGATGGCCTGCGTCAGCGCCATGCCTGTCGCCTGCGCGACGACCAGCTCTGGCTGTTCACCCACCCCGGCAGCCTGCATCTGGTGGACCGAACTCAAGCGGTGATCGACAGTCAGACCAGCGTCAGTTCCGGCACATTGAAAGCGCCGATGGATGGCGCCATCATCGATGTGCTCGTCAGCGAAGGCAGCCCGGTCAGCAAGGGCCAACTGCTGGTGGTGCTGGAAGCGATGAAAATGGAGCACCCGCTCAAGGCCGGCATCGACGGCGTGCTCAAGCGGGTGCAGGTCAAGGTCGGCGATCAGGTAAAAAATCGTCAGGTTCTGTTGCAGGTCGAGTAGTCGCCGCGCGCATCCGCAAGGTTTGACTACGCTCTGAATAATCAGGACGCGGAAATCAGGAACCCTGCGATGCCCCATTGGCTGGTCATAGATCTGGAAGCCACCACCGATGAGGGTGGCTGGCCGGTTACGGAAATGGAGATCATCGAGATCGGCGCGACCCTGGTGGATCGCGCGGGTCGCGAGCAGGATCACTTTCAGCGCTTCGTCAAACCGACGCGGCGCCCCTTGTTGACGCCCTTTTGCCGCGAACTCACGCACATCACCCAGGCCAACATCGACGCGGCGCAGCCGTTGAGCGAAGTGTGGCCTGCGTTCGAGCGCTGGCTCGGTCAGCACCAGACGCGCCTTGAAGGCTGGGCCAGCTGGGGCGATTACGACCGCAAGCAGTTGCTTCAGGAATGGCAGCGCCTGCAACTCGACAGCGCCCTGAGCCGGGTGCCGCACATGAACCTCAAACAGCGCTTTGCCAAGGCCCGGCGCCTCGAACGGCCTCTGGGCCTCAATGGCGCGTTACAACTGGCGGGGATGCAATTCAGCGGTCAACAACACCGGGCACTGGAGGATGCGCGCAATACCGCACGCCTGTTGCCACTGGTATTGCCACTCTAGACAGATGACGACGCCCGGAGCCTTGTGCATACTGGCCGCCCCTTTTTGACCCTTTTAAGCCCTTTCGAGAGGAATCGCCCATGTTTAAAGTCAACGAGTACTTCGACGGCACCGTCAAGTCGATCGCTTTTGGCACCGCTGAAGGCCCTGCGACCATCGGCGTCATGGCCCCGGGCGAATACGAATTCGGCACCAGCCAGCGTGAAATCATGCACGTGGTTTCGGGCGCCTTGACCGTCAAACTGCCGGACAGCAGCGACTGGGAAACTTTCGCCGCGGGCAGCCAGTTCAACGTGCCCGCCAACAGCAAGTTCCAGCTGAAAGTCGCCGTCGACACCGCTTACCTGTGCGAATACCGCGGCTGAAACCACGGTTTTCGGCGGTCATAAAAAATGCCCGTGTCCAGGGACACGGGCATTTTTCGTTTCAGGGCCGGTTATTCGAGGATTTCCACCGGCATGCCGACTTCAAGCCGGCCGTTGCTGTCGTTGACCAGGTTCTGGCCGAACATCGCGCCGTCGGCCTGGGCACGGGTCTTCTGCAAGGTCGCCAGGGGTTCGCGGTCAGCGCTGCGCTCTCCAGTCTGCGGATCGATCGTGGTGAGAATGCAGCGTGAACACGACTTGACCACGCGGAACTCGACATCGCCGATCCGAATCCGCTTCCAGCCATCCTCGGCGTAAGCATCACTGCCTTCGATCACCAGATTCGGCCGGAACCGCAGCATTTCTAGCGGACGCCCGACCGCCTGCGACAGGTGTTGCAGCGATGCCTCACCAATGAGCAGCAGTGGAAAGCCGTCGGCGAATGCCACTTGATCGTCGTCATTGCCGTACCCGGCCTGAGTCGTCCGGGCGCGATCCAGCGGCACTTGCACCAGGCGCGTCGGTTTGCCAATGAAATCGCTGACCCAGCGGGCCGCCTCTTCACCGGCATCCGGCACACGCAGGGTGTCACGCCAAATGGTCACGCCACGCAGGTTGTCGTCGCTGCCGGGCAAGGCAACATCGATTGCCGAATGCCCCGGCGCGCTGAGCGTCAGGCCACCGCTGGCGTTCCACAGCGCCGAGAGCTGGCTCATTTTCGCTTCGGCACGCTGGGTCAGGAACCGCCCGCTGGCCTCGTCCACCAGCATCCAGCGTCGGTCACCCTCAAGCCCCAGTTTGTCCAGGCCGATCCCTTGCAGGACCTCGCCCTTGGCGGATTTCAACGGGTAACGATAAAGCGCGCTCAGACGCAGCATGGCCAGCTCCCTGGTGGGTCAAAAACGCCACCCTATACGAGCTTTGTCAGCGAATCAAAGGCTGACGCAGGGTCAGCCTCGACAGGTTGATCAGGCCGGCACTTCGTCGAGCATCAGACGCTGGCGCACCACATCGACCAGCTTGTCCGGCTGGAACTTGGAGAGGAAGTTGTCGCACCCGACCTTCTTCACCATCGAGTCGTTGAAACTGCCGGACAGCGAAGTGTGCAACACCACATAAAGGCCACGCAGGCGCGGGTCGTTACGGATTTCGGTGGTCAGGCGATAGCCGTCCATTTCCGGCATTTCCGCGTCGGTGAACACCATCAGCAGTTTGTCGGTCATGTTCACCCCGGTGTCCGCCCAGGCCTTGAGCATGTTCAGGGCTTTCAGGCCGTCGCTGGCGATGTGCATCTTCACGCCCAACTGGCCGAGGGTGTCGCGCAATTGCGAGAGCGCCACGTTGGAGTCGTCCACCAGCAATACTTCGCGGCCACGGGCGCGTTCCAGCACCGGATCGTCCAGTTTGTCGCGCGAAACCTTGGCGTTGTACGGCACGATTTCGGCGAGGACTTTCTCGACGTCGATGATCTCCACCAGTTGATCGTCGACCTTGCTGATGGCCGTCAGATAATGCTGACGACCGGCGCTGGTCGGCGGCGGCAGGATGGCTTCCCAGTTCATGTTGACGATGCGGTCCACGCCACCGACGAGGAACGCCTGCACCGAACGGTTGTATTCAGTGACGATGATTGTGCTGTTCGGGCCCGGCACCAACGGACGCATGCCGATCGCCTGGGACAGGTCGATCACCGGCAGCGTCTGGCCGCGCAGGTTGACCACACCGCAGACAAACGGGTGACGCTGGGGCATCAGGGTCAGTTTTGGCAGCTGCAGCACTTCCTGCACCTTGAACACGTTGATCGCGAACAATTGGCGTCCCGCCAGTCGAAACATGAGAATTTCCAGGCGATTCTCACCCACCAGTTGCGTGCGTTGGTCTACCGTGTCGAGAATGCCGGCCATCAATGACTCCTGGGCTTGTTCTGATGAATTCACTATTGGGGGTTATCGGCTGAATCTGGCGGATCTTGATCCCGTCAAAAATCGCCAACAAAATGCCATGAACAGGCATTGATGTCACATTAACATCATGCTTTACTGGCTCCGCAGAAATCATCTGCTACATTCTCTTCGGCGCGACCCTGATTTGCGCCACAGGTTCCCGTGCCTAAGGGAATCCCCTAGGAACAATCAGGCCTAACCTGATATTCGCGATATCCAATAGCCATTAATGTGACGCCATTCTCATTGCATGAACGGAGTCAGGCTATTGTGTGCGATCGCAGTTCAGTGGAAACACATCCTCTTGAATCCCCAGTTTTGTGCCAATGCACACCGGGGCGCGGTCTCGCGACGGTTCATGATCGTCGACACACACGGCATTCCCTCATCAGACATGACGTGGTGGAGATAAGCATGCCGAACGACCGTAGTGAATGGGCGCAGCGGTTCCCCGAATTTCTCGTCGAGGCTGAAACGCTCCTGGCCAAGTCTGAAGAATGCCTCAGCCATCTGCAGCTGATCAGCAATGACAAGGACGCCATCGACTGCATGCTCAGCACCCTCCTCAAACTGGCGAACAAGGCCGATGCCCTGGGGCTGGAGGCGGTATCCGAATTCTCCCTGCACCTGCATGGCTTGCTCACCCAGGTGCAGGGTCACGTGGATTTGCATGCACAGGCCCTGGAAGCACTGAAGGATTGCTTCACCCTGATGGCCTGGCAACTGGAGCTGGTTGATCCAAGTACCGGGCAATTGGGTCTGGATGAAAGCGAGCAGGTGTCGCTCATCGAAGCCTTTGCCTGCCAGGTCGGCCAGACACACTTTCAATTGCCGCACAACGGCAAGTCCCTGACCCTCGTAGCCTGGTCGGAACGGCAAGCGTAATCGGGCACACCTTGGGCCGCTTGAGCCGGTCAGCTTTCGCAGTCGAATGTCGCAAATGAATAGTTCATGCCTGCCTGCGACCCTCCCGATAAATAATTACTCTCGCTGAATGCAGACTACCCTCTGCTGATATCAGGGTTTTCCTGTGTAAAAGAAAACTTGCGACCGCATCGATAATTATCGGGTCAGGTATTTCAACTTTCCATTATGGAACCTTCGTCCAACATGGCCTGTTTCCTGACTCTTTGGACATATAGGGCAAACGCGACCAACGGTATGTTAAGTGGTATTATGCCGGCCGTTAGTTGTTTCAATTAATGGCATTGTGACTTCAATGATCGGTCTCCACCGAAGTTGGCGCTCAATTATTGATCACTGAACCGTTTTGAAATCAACAACCTGAATGAACGTTTTCCAGACAGAGACCGCCAGTCCTTCTGACCGGTCTGCCCGCAGCGAACATCCATTGGCTCCATCCGCTATGTACGCCAGTCTCAAGTCAATCACCACATGGCCTCCCTCCCGAGAAAATGCCCGCAGGATTACCCTCCTGCTGTGTACAGGCTCGGCTCTGGGCAGTGTGTTGACCTATGGATTGTCCGCGCAGCTGTCGCTCGGCCTGTTGTTGATCAACGTGGCGGCTGCAGGCTGCGTCTGGACACAACATCGCCTGTCGCGCAAATCCATCAAGTTCCAGCCTCAGGAACTGGCCGACCGTTTGCTGGAAGTCCAGGAAAACGAGCGCCATCGCCTGAGTCGCGAACTGCATGACGATATCGGCCAGTTGTTGACCGCCGCCAAACTGCAAAGCGAATGGCTCAAGCGCCGCTTGCCCGCGGATATGCAGGAACACTGTTCGGTACTTTGCGAGACGCTGGAAGAAACCCTCAACAAGGTGCGCGACGTTTCGGCCATTCTCAACCCGCGGCAATTGACCAGCCTTGGTCTGGAAGCGAGCCTGCGTGCACACCTGCTCAAGGTATTGGCCAATACTTCGGTGCACTGGAGCCTGGACTGCCAGCAGCGCCTGAATGGAATCCCCGAAGAGATGGCCGTCGCAGCGTTTCGCATCACTCAGGAAGCGGTGACCAACATTCTTCGCCATGCGCAGGCCAAAAACCTGTTGATCCGCGTGCAACGTCTGCCACAGGGCCTGACCCTGCTGATCAGCGATGATGGCCTGGGTTTTTCCCCGGCGGCGAACCCTGGTCGCGAAGGACAGCGCGGCATGGCCGGGATGGCAGAACGCATCGAGCAACTGGGCGGTACACTCAGTGTGACCAGCGAGCCCGGCAAAGGTACTCAAATCGAAGCACTATTCCCCTGGGCGCCCCGGGCACTCGAGCGGGCCAGTACGAATAAGGTTATGCGTTGACTTGTAACTTACTTCTGGTGGATGACCACTCGCTGATCAGGGCCGGCGTGCGTGCCCTGGTGCTGGATATTCCCGGCTATGCAGTCATCGGCGAGGCCAATGATGGCTCGCAGCTGCTCGAGATGGTCGAGCTGCTGTCCCCCGATATCGTATTGCTGGACATTTCCATGAAAGAAACCGGCGGGCTGGAAGCCCTGCAGCGACTCAGAAGAGTACGCCCACAGAGCAAAGTGCTGATTCTGTCGATGCACACCGACCCCGCGCTGATCATGCAGGCGCTGGAGTCCGGTGCTCACGGTTACCTGCTCAAGGACACCACGGCCACCGAGCTCGAACATGCACTCGAAGCCCTGCGCAACAACGAGCGCTACTTGAGCCCTGCCATCGCCCATACCGTGATCAATCAGGCACTGACCCGCAACCTGAAACAACAGCCGGAAGTCGCCGAGTCGCACAACCTGACCGCACGCCAGCTGGAAATCCTGCGCCTGATCGTGCGTGGCAAATCCACGCGAGAAATCGCCAACGGCCTGGGCTTGAGCATCAAGACGGTCGAAACCCACCGCTCGCAGATCATGAAACGCCTGCAGATCTACGATGTGGCGGGCCTGGTGCTGTTTGCCGTGCGAGAACAGATCATTAGTCTGGACGATTGAGCCTGGGAGTGACGCTCAGCAGCGGTGAGTCCTTCGGCAGATGCACACGCAACGCCCCGGGGCGCGCCGCAAACCGTAAACTTTCGCCCTCCAGGGGCTCGCCGTCGAGATTGATGTAAAGCCCTTCGGCGACCTTGATTTCAACCCATGGCAAACGGGCGCGCACAAACATGTTGTCAATGCCGAAGCCGTCGCTGAGCAGATTTTTCAGTGTGCCAACCAACTCCTGCGGCGCCGGCAGGATGCTGATATCCAAAAGACCATCGTCCACCAGCGCTTCGGGGCACAACACGTGTCCGCCGCCGGCCTGACGGCCATTGCCGATCCCGAGGGCCAGCAACTCGCCTTGCCAATGGAAATCCGGCCCCTGCAACTCACCGTACGCGGCATGCAGTTCACTGAACCGCGTCAAACCGGTGAACAAATAAGCTGCGCCACCCAATACCTTTTTCAGATCTTCCGACGTGTTGGCCGTTACCTGGCTGCCGAATCCTCCGGTCGCCATGTTCAGGAAGATCTGCCCACCGACTTCACCCAGATCGATGTCGTGGGCGGGCGCTTCAAGCAACTCAAGCGCCTCGGTCGGCTCCATCGGAATACCTGCCGCGTGGGAAAAGTCGTTGGCAGTTCCCAGCGGTAAAAGCACCAGACCGGCTTTGCCTGGCTGCGCCGCCAGCGCTTCGGCGATATCACGCAGGGTGCCATCCCCACCGCCGGCGATGATCTGGCGGTATCCCGCCGCCAGCGCCTCTTCCACCAACCGCTGCGCATCGCCGGCCTCCCAGGTCAGACGCACAGCCAGCTCCCAGCCTTGCTCTCGCTTGTTCTCGACAGCGGCACGAACCGCCTCGTTGAGTGCCTGCTTGCCATGCAGAATCAACAATGCCTTGCGTTCACTCATTGCGGTCACTCCCGGAATCAAATTGGTACGCGACATCTTGACCCTCTAGATCGATAAAAAAGTCGTACTTCTTCTGATTAATTCCTGAAGCTCGCCCTCCTCGTCCTACATACCGGTACTTTTTCGTACAGAACGTAAGGAATCGGCTCAATTGACCCAGCCCGGCCATTGGTACAACGTGTGTCGGCGTTAGCGATCTTCAATTCAATTACACAAGGATGTGCATGTAATGAGTGGAAACAGTTTCAGGACTTTCGATATTTTGCATTTCGGCATTCGCCAAGAGAGCCCCACGGCAGCAGGTGGACGTTTCCATGCAAAGCCGTGAAGCAGGACTAGCCGTGAGTCCGGTTGCCTCTCTCTCCGAAAGTCGCGCCAGCCTCAAAGACGAATTCAAATGCAGCGCCAGAAATACCGGAGAAAACAATATGGAACCTCGTGTCACCGAGCTGGAAACTCACCTCAAGTACATTCGACGCGACATGGACGAAGTCAGAGGAGACGTCAAAGCCATCAAGCACCGCCTTGCCTACTCGGCAGGTGCGACAGCGATGGTGCTCGGACTGGTGGGCTGGATCGCCAATAGCCGGTTCGACCAGCTCGTTGCACTGATCAGTCGTTGACTGGCAGAAAGGCAGGCATCGTGTAACCACTGTGCCTGCCTTTTAAATACCTGCGATCAACCGAGAAGCTCGCTGAGTGGAATGAATGGCACCTGGTCTCCTACGGCCAGGACTCGGCCCTCCCGTACCTCCACCAGCCCCTCGGCCCAGGCAGCGCTGCGCAGAACGCCCGAACTCTGGTTACGGTAGATAATCGCTTGCCCCTGCTCCAGGCGCCCTCGCAGAAATTCACGGCGGTTACCGGCATGAGGCCAGACAAATCCGGCGGGCACCGAAACTTTCAGCGGCTCGACATCCTGCACGCCCTGGCGACGTAACAGATAAGGTCGGGCCAACAAGGCGAAAGTCACCAGTGTCGAGGCAGGATTGCCCGGCAACCCAATCACCGGAACACCGCGAAAATGCCCGACCGTCAATGGCTTGCCGGGTTTGATTGCCAGCTTCCAGAGTGTCAGTTCGCCCTCCTCCCTCAATGCGATTCCGAGGAAATCCGCCTCTCCGACCGATACGCCACCGGTCGACAGAATCAGGTCTACATCCTGCAGTTCCCCAAGTCGCGCGCGGGTAGTGGCCAGATCATCAGGCAGAATGCCGGCATCAACCACTTCATATCCCAGGCGCTGCAACCAGCTGCACAAAAGCACCCGGTTGCTGTTGTAGATCTGTCCCGGCCCCAACGTCGTGCCCGGCTCGACCAACTCGTCTCCGGTGGACAAAACCGCCACACGAACCTGGCGAACGACCTCAAGCCCTGCACAACCCAGCGAGGCAGCCAGCCCCAGCTCGATCGGACCGAGCCGAGTTCCTGCAGACAAGACCAGTTCACCGACGGTCGTTTCCTGGCCTTGCGGGCGAATGTTCTGCCCGGCCACCATCGTCTCGATGAAACTCACGCGCTCATCGGCATGAATCTCGACGTTTTCCTGCATTTCGACACAGTCGGCCCCCGCAGGCACCGGCGCGCCGGTAAAGATCCGGGCACAGGTGCCTGGTTTCAAAGGTTCCGGTGCCTGTCCAGCGAAGATCTTCTGACTGACTGGCAACGGCTCACCGGTCCAGTCGGCCAGACTCAAGGCATAACCGTCCATGGCGCTGTTCGGCCAAGGTGGCAGATCCAGCGTCGAAATCAGATCCTGCGCCAGCACTCGCCCCTGAACCTGCGCCAGTGGCAAAAACTCGTACTCGACAATCCGCGAGCTCTCGGCCATTTCCAGCAATCGCGTCAATGCCTCTTCGACCGGCATCAGACTGCCGGTCTTGCCCGGCTTACCCACGGGATTCACAAGGCGCTGCCTTTTTCAAATGAGTGACGAAATTGCATGGGCGGTGACGTGAGTCCAGTTGCTCGGCGAGGATGCCATCCCAACCGGTGCGCACAGCATTGGTCGAACCAGGCAGGCAGCAGACCAACGTGCCGTTGGCCAGTCCCGCCAAAGCCCGAGATTGCACGGTGGAAGTGCCGATGTCGGCAACCGATATCTGACGAAAAAGCTCACCAAAACCATCGACCTGCTTGTCCAGCAGGCAAGCAACCGCTTCCGGGGTGCTGTCGCGGCCGGTAAAACCGGTACCGCCGGTAATCAGCACCACTTGCACGACGTCTTCGGCAATCCAGTAGGCAACTTGCGCACGGATCTTGTACAGGTCATCTTTGAGCAGCACGCGCTGCGCCAGATGGTGGCCGGCGGCCGTCAGACGGTCGACGAAGACCTGGCCGGAGGTATCGGTTTCCAGGGTTCGGGTGTCGCTGACCGTCAACACTGCGATATTGAGCGGTGCGAAAGGTACATCAGCCTTGGCTTTCATAGGCTCGTCCAGTTGTAGGAGAAACAGCCCGGTGTTATATCACAGCGCCCCCTTTTTTCGCCGCCCCTGCGGAGAGTTGCCATGACCTCGAACACGCCATTACCACCTTGCTCCATTCTGTTACTGGCAGGTGGGCGCGGACAGCGCATGGGCGGCAAGGACAAGGGGCTCGTGGAATGGCACGGTGAACCGTTGATCGCGCATCTTCATCGTAAAGTTCGGTCGTTGACCGATGATCTGATCATCTCCTGCAACCGCAATCGTGAAAGCTATGCGCCATTTGCCGACCAGTTGGTATGCGATGACGAGGGAGATTTCCCCGGTCCGTTGGCCGGCATTCGCGCCGGCTTGAAAGCCGCGCGCCACACCCACCTGCTGGTACTGCCCTGCGATGTCCCGCGCATCGATCTTGCGTTGCTGCAGAGCATGCGCGAGGCGGCCAGTCTGAATTCTGAAAAACCTTTAATGTTGCGACATGACGATCACTGGGAACCGCTGCTTTGTGTAATCCCCGTGGCACTCCTGCCCGCCTTCGAAAACGCCTGGAGCGCCGGAGAACGCAGCCCTGGCCGGCTAATGCGCACGCTTGATGCCCAAGCCCTGGTTTGCCCTGACAACGACCCACGCCTGGCCAATCTCAACACCCCTGAACTGTTGAGTTCGCACAACACTGTGTCAGACTGACAGCATTCAAGGAACTTGCACGCCTTGTATACGTCTCAAGCTCAGTAACCAAAAGAATTTCCCTTCGGAGACACACTCATGACTCAACGGACCCTCGCCACTTTCATGCTCGCACTGGGCCTCGCCACCCTCGCCGGTTGCGCTTCGCCAACAGTGATCACCTTGAATGACGGTCGCGAAATCCAGGCTGTCGACGCCCCTAAATATGATGAAGATTCGGGCTTCTACGAGTTCGAACAACTGGACGGCAAGCACACTCGCATCAACAAGGATCAGGTTCGTACTGTCAAAGAGCTTTAATTCTTCAGTTCGACACCCGATACAGAAAGCCCGCAATATGCGGGCTTTTTCGTGTCTGACCGAAAACAATCGATAGCGGGGTCACCAGTCCAGCGTGATGCGGCTCTCGAACTCGCGGGGCTGCCCCGTAACCGGATCGATGAATCGCAGGCCTTGCGCCAGAAGTTTCAGCGGATTGGCGTAGTCATCCTCAACGTCTTTTAGCACGTCGGGATAAAACGGATCATTGCAGATGCTCGCCCCCAGCGCCGTCATGTGTACCCGCAGTTGATGCTTCTTGCCGGTCACCGGATACAGGCCGTAGCGCCAGAGATCACCATTCCTTTCACGCACCTCCACCGCCGTTTCGGTGTTACTTGCACCCGCCCCCTCCTTCATGCGGAAGAAAGGTTCGCCATCGACGAGACGACTTTTATGTACCAACGGAAAGTCCAGCCCAGGTAACGCAGCCGCAATGGCTTCATAGCGTTTTTCGATTTGCCGCGTCGGGAACAGCGACTGATACGCCGACCGCGTCTGTGGGTTGGCCGAGAAAATCACAAGCCCGGCCGTGTGCCGGTCAATCCGATGCAGCGGCACCAGATGGGGATTGTTCAGGCGCCGGATCAATCGGCGAAGCAACGTCTGCTCGACGTACTCGCCTGCCGGGGTCACAGGAAGGAAATGCGGCTTGTCCGCCACCACCAGATGGTCGTCCGCATACAGGATCGACTCGACCACCGGGATCGGCTTTTCATCCGGTACTTCACGAAAGTAGTGAATGCGCAGCCCTTCCTTGTAGGGCAAGTCCAGCGCAATCGGCTGACCCTCGCCATCGAGCACCCGGCCCCGGGCGATTCGGTCGAGCCATTGATCGCGCCCAATGGCACTGAAATGCTCACACAGGCAGTCGAACACTGTCCGCCAGCTACCGGGGGGTAGATACAGCGTGCTGGCCTGATTCTGTGCGGCGGAAAATGTGGGTGTGCTGGACATACGGAAAACTCGAACCTTCAAAGCAGAGCGGCATTATCCAACACCCGGCGCAGCAGACCTAGCGCGGAATCAGGCGGGGATCGATTTGAGCGCCGCCGCCTCGGTGAATTCCTTGAGCCAGCGCAGAACATCGACGGCCTCCCAGCGGCCTGGGTCGTACAAGGCGTACAACAATCCCTGATAACCGACCACATCCAGTTGCTTGTGATAACCGGCGCGCTGAAACAAGGCCTCGATCTCGGCAAAGCACGTATTGAAATGCAGCTTGTTGAAGGGAGTCTTGCCTCCCGTGACCAGACCGTCCAGGCGCAATTCGTGGACGGCCTCGCGCACCACGTCAACCGACATCCCGTTCACGCTGCTTTTCAACTGTTCGACATTGACCACGGTGACTCCCTCTGACATCCGGCTTGCCCTGGCGAATGCCCGAAAACGGCATGGCAGGCCAACTCAATTACTGTATGCGCATACAGTAACCGAATAACCCGAAAAGTGCCAAGCCGTGATTAGCGAAGGTGACGAACGCCATCAACGCAAACGAGAAAAAGTCATTAACGCAGGAATGCCACCACCTGATCGGCGCTGAACGGCCATCCCAGTTCCGCGCCGGTATCGACCCTGCGCAAGACCGGGATTCGCAGGCTGTAGGCCTCGAACCACGACTCATCGTCAGCAATATCCACCAGCTCCACCAGCAGACCATGCTCGACAAAAGGCATCAGTTCAGCCTCGGCGACTTCACACAAATGGCACCCCAGGGTGCCGAACAACTGGCATTCAGGAAGCATGTGCGCTCAACCCCAAAAATCGAGTGATCATTCTAGGCCTGCCCGCAAGGCCCGTCGACCTGCCCACCGGGCTCAAATCCGCTCTTCGCAAAACCCTGATGTAAATCAGCCCACAAAATTGCCGTTTACGCGATGCTCCGGTGTTTTTTACCTCTACGCTTGAAGAGCCTGACCTGTTCCGGAGTGTCGTGTGTTTGCCAATCTGCTGATCATTCTGGCGTCGTCCCTGGTGATGATTGCCCTGTTCCGTCGCCTGCGCCTGCCACCTGTGCTGGGTTACCTGTGCGTGGGATTGATGGTCGGGCCGAAGGCGTTCGACTGGATCAATGAAAGCGAACACTTGCCTGACCTTGCCGAACTGGGGGTGGTGTTTCTGCTGTTTTCCCTGGGGCTGGAATTCTCCCTGTCGAAAATGATTGCCCTGCGCAAGGTGGTTTTCCGCCTGGGCAGCCAGCAGGTGCTGATCACCACACTGCTGCTGGGAAGCGTGCTGATGCTCCTGGGCATGCCCGCCACACCGGCCTTGCTGCTGGGCGCTGGCCTGTCGTTGTCATCCACGGCGATTGTGACCAAGGAACTGAGCAGCCTCGGCGAAATCTTCAGCAGCCATGGCCAGAACGCGGTAGGAGTCCTGTTGTTCCAGGACGTGGTGGCCGTATTGCTGCTGACGCTGGTGCCGGTGTTCGCCGGCAGCAGTGATCAGGCCTGGTACTGGGCGCTGCCCCTGACTTTGCTGAAGACCGTGTTGCTGTTTTTCGGTTTGTTGCTGGCCAGCCGCTGGCTGCTTCCCCGCCTGTTTCAGGAAGTCGCAGCGTCCCGCTCGGCGGAGCTGTTCGTACTGCTGGCACTGGTAATTGTGCTGCTGACGGCCTGGCTGACCCACCTGCTGGGCCTGTCCCCGGCCCTCGGCGCGTTCCTCGCGGGCATGCTGCTGGGCGAGAGCCATTATCGACATCAGATCGAGGCCGATATCCGGCCGTTTCGCGACATTCTGCTGGGATTGTTTTTCGTCAGCATCGGCATGCTGATCGACCTGCAACTGTTCGCCAGCCACAGCCTGCTGATTATCGGGATGACCCTGGGTTTACTGGTGATCAAAGGCCTGGTGGTGGCGCTGCTGGTGAAATGGCGCGGCAGCGACAGTGAAACGGCCTGGCGCAGCGGCCTCGCCCTCGCCCAGGGCGGTGAATTCTGCTTCGCCCTGATGGCACAGATGCAGCAAACCCGGTTGCTCCCCGCCGAACTCGGTGCGCTGCTGCTCGCCGCCACCTTCTGCTCGATGCTGCTGACGCCCCTGCTGTTACGCGCCGCACCGCGCATCGCCGCCGCCCTGCACCGCAAACCCAACCAGGAAGCGCAGATCGAGGAAATCAGCGCCCTCAATGCGGGGTTCAACGGGCATGTGGTGATTTGTGGCTACGGCCGTGTCGGTCAGTCGATCGGGCGTTTCATGCGCAATGCCGGGCAAACCTACGTCGCGCTGGACAACGATCCGGTGCGGATCCAGGAAGCCGCCACCGCCGAGCGCGACGTCCACTACGGCGATTCAACCCGCGGCGATCTGTTGACCGCCGTCGGTTTGCTGCGCGCCAGGTTGCTGGTGATTGCTGTGGATCAAGCCGACGTGGCTCTGCGGGTTCTCAAGGAGGCAAGACGCCTCAACCCGACAGTGCCGATTCTGGTGCGCACCCGGGACGACAGCCAGTCGGCCGAGCTGAAGGCGGCCGGCGCCAGCGAAGTGGTGCCGGAACTGCTGGAGTCGAGCCTGATGCTCGGTTCCCATGCCTTGATCCTGCTCGGATTTCCTGCACACCGGGTGCAGGAGAAAGTCGATCAGGTGCGCATCGATCGTTATCGCCTGCTTCACGGCTTTTACCCCGGAGCCGACGATGAGGAGACCTAGTCCTGGCTTACCGCGCCGATCTTGTGCAACGACAGGTCGGCGCCGTAGTACTCCTGTTCCTGGCTCAGGCGCAGACCATGCAGCGCCTTGATCGAGCCATAGACGGCGAAACCGCCGATCAACGCCACTGCCACACCGAGGGCGGTGCCGATCAACTGGCTGATCAGGCTGACGCCACCGAGCCCGCCCAACGCGGTCGAGCCGAAGATCCCGCAGGCAATGCCGCCCCACACGCCACACAGACCGTGCAACGGCCAGACACCCAGCACGTCATCGATGCGCCATTTGACCTGCGCCGCCGTGAAGCACCAGACAAACAGGGCGCCGGCAATCGCGCCGGTCACCAGCGCACCGACCGGATGCATCAGGTCGGAACCGGCGCACACCGCCACCAACCCCGCCAACGGGCCGTTGTGCAGGAAGCCAGGGTCGTTGCGCCCGACGATCAGCGCCGCCACCGTTCCGCCCACCATGGCCATCAGCGAGTTGACCGCCACCAGCCCGCTGACCCCCTGCAGGGTTTGCGCGCTCATCACGTTGAAGCCAAACCAGCCGACGATCAGAATCCACGACCCCAATGCCAGAAACGGAATGCTCGACGGCGCGAACGCCACCAGCTTGCCATCGCGATAGCGTCCGTTGCGCGGCCCGAGCAGCAGCACTGCCGCCAACGCCAACCAGCCGCCCATGGCATGCACCACCACCGAACCCGCAAAATCATGGAAACCAGCGCCGAACTGTGCGGTCAGCCAGGCTTGCACACCGTAGTTGCCGTTCCAGATCATGCCTTCGAAAAACGGGTAGATGAACGCAACGATCAGCGCCGTGGCGCACAGTTGCGGCACAAACCGCGCTCGCTCGGCGATGCCGCCGGAAATGATCGCCGGGATCGCTGCCGCAAAGGTCAGCAGGAAGAAAAACTTCACCAGTCCATAACCATGATCGGCACTGAGCACCGCCGCCGGTTGCAGGAAGGTCACCCCGTACGAAAGCCAGTAGCCTATAAAGAAATAGGCCAGGGTCGACACCGCGAAGTCGCTGAGAATCTTCGACAGTGCATTAACCTGGTTTTTCTGGCGAACCGTTCCGACCTCCAGAAACGCGAAACCGGCGTGCATGGCCAACACCATGACCGCACCTATCAGAATGAACAACGTGTTGGAACTGTGAACCAGCGTGTCCACAGCGCTTTGCAGATTTTCCATGAGGAGGCAGACCCGAGGCTGAAAAAGGCACCAAAGCGGTTCATGCGCACATTTCATGCACCAAATTGCGACCACGCAGTCACTGATCCGGCAGGTCGGTGAACCGCTTTGGCGCACAAGGTCGATGGGCTGACATGAACCTTCATCATCCGGGCCAAGGTTTGCCCGGTTTTACGCCCGGCAACAGCGCACTGCCACCGATCGACGCACCACGACACAGCAAAAGCTGTACCAAGCACTTGTACTGAACCTTCACACTTGGCTCATACTCGAACGCTTCAGAACACCGCTTCAGAACGCCACTTACGGAGATCCCCCATGGCCAGCATCAAGGCAAAGACTGCTCAAGAAATCCTGATGAACGACTTCCAGACCCTGGTCAGCGACACTGAACGCTTGCTGGAGCACACCGCCACGCTGGCCGGTGATCAGGCCGATGAGTTGCGCGAACAGATCCACGAAAGCCTGCTGCGCGCGCGGGAAACCCTGAAGCTGACCGAAGACACCCTGCGCGAGCGCGGTCAGGCGGCGGTCACTGCCACCGAGGAATATGTATCGGCCAACCCGTGGCAATCGGTGGGCATCGCCGCCGGCGTCGGCTTTCTGATCGGCCTGCTGGCCACTCGGCGCTGATCATGTCGATCGGTGAATCCGGCCCGAATGCGGGCACCGCCTCTTCCACGCGTCGCCTGGGTGCTGCCGTTCTCGGCCTGCTGCACAGCCACGTCGAATTGTTCGGCATCGAACTGCAGGAACAGAAAGCACGCACCGTCAGCCTGTTGCTGTTCGCCGGCCTGGCACTGGTGTTTGCGCTGCTGTTGCTGGTCGGCCTGTCGACGCTTGTCCTGATCGTGTTCTGGGACACGTATCGCCTGGCCGCAATTATTGGTCTGTGCGTGTTCTACACCTTGGCGGCAATCTTTTGCGCGCTGCGTCTCAAAGCCGCGATCTTCGATGAATCCTCGCCTTTCCACGGCACGCTGGAAGAACTGGCCAATGATCGGGAGCGCCTGTTGCCATGAACCTGCCTGAACTTCCGCACAACAGCTCACGCCGGGAAATGCGCAAGGCACTGATCCGCCTGCGCATGGAAATGCACCGTCAGGAAATCCGCCATGAAACCGGCCAGGTCCTGCAACCACTGCAACGCATGCGTGGCATGACGCAAAACCTTCAGGGTGGTTTCGGCATCAAGCACGCGCCGTTGTGGGGCGTGGCGGCCGTGACACTGCTGGGCTTCATCACCGGTAAAGGGGCCAAAAGCGGTGGCGTAGGCGGTTTGACCCGACTGATCCGCCTGGGCACCAGCCTCGCTCCGCTGATCAAACTGGTCATGCAGAGCTCGAGCAAGCGCTGAACCTTCGCATCTGGCTGCATTCTTGCAATACCGGCGGGATTGAATCTCTTATCCGGAGGTTCAATCCCGCTTGCCTGTCCGGCCGGCAGAATTCGACCAGAACAAGAACGACAAGGAGGCCCCGTGATCGACGGGCAACCGCTCGCCTGCTTTCAACCTTTCATCGATACCGCCACCGGACGCATTGCAGGCGTCGAGGCACTGGGTCGTCTGCGCCAGGCCGATGGCCAACTGGCGTCGGTCGGACCGCTGTTCGCCGATCCGCGCACTCCGGCCATCGCGCTGCGCAGAATGGACCGGCAGATCCGCGACAACGCGCTGAGCCGACTGCACGAAGCACCACCGGACTGGTTTCTCAGCCTGAACATGTCACCGCGCTGGATCAGTCGCTTGCGTACCGACCAGGCACTGCCGAGCCTGAAACAACTCGCGCGGCACGGTATCGACCCGCAACGGATTGTTTTCGAGATCACTGAACTGGGCGGTAACAGCCAGCGCCTGACCGAAGTCGTGGCGCGCTACCGCGATGCCGGCGCCCGGATCGCCATCGACGATTTCGGCGCCGGTTATTCGCAGCTTGATCGCGTGCTGGCGCTGCAACCGGACATTCTCAAACTCGACATGCGTCTGTTCCAGGCCGCCGCACTGGGCGGGCCGAGCAGTGACGTGGTCAAGGCCCTCGCGCAAATGGCCGAAAAAACCGGCTGCTGGATCATTGCCGAAGGCGTGGAAACTGCGGCACAACTGAATTTCGCGCTGGAGTGCGGATCGCGTTACGTGCAGGGATTTTTGTTTGCCCGGGCGCAGGAGGCGCTTTTTGGTACGAATGACTTCGTGGAGCGCTTTGCCGAGCTGCGCCAGTCTTACGTGCGTCAGAAGCTGGCCGAGCGCAGCAAGCTGATGTTCATGCGCCAGCAGCTCAGTGAACTCATGACCATCCTCCAAACCTGGGCCCAGGCCCGCGCCCCACTCAGTGCACTGCCACAGCTCGACGCCTTTCCCTGGCTGCTGCGTTTTTATCAATGTGACCGCCACGGCACCCAACTGACGCCAAACCTGGAGTGGCGCCCCAGCGGCTGGGTCGCCGACAATCGCTATCTGGGTCACAACTGGTCGTGGCGCCCCTACTTCTATCACCTGCTGGCCGAAGGCTGGGAGGAACGGCGCCTGACCCTTTCCAACACCTATCGCGACGCCACCAGCAACCAGTATTGCCTGACCGCCGGACAGTTTTTTGATAACGGCGAGCGCCTGCTGCTGATCGACATCGATGCGGCGGGGCTGTAGTTGCGCTTGCAGATGCCAGCCTGAACCGGGAAGCTAGGGAATCAGTCACCAGACGGAGAGAATCAGCCTTGGATTGGCATACCCTGCTCAACCGCGAACGTCTCGGCAAACCGTTGCACAGCTCGCAGGAACTTGGCCGCAGCCCGTTCCATAAAGACCATGACCGCATCATCTTCTCCGGCGCCTTCCGCCGTCTGGGGCGCAAGACCCAAGTGCATCCGGTGTCGAGCAACGACCACATTCACACGCGCCTGACCCACTCGCTGGAAGTCAGTTGCGTCGGCCGCTCGCTGGGCATGCGCGTCGGCGAAACCCTGCGTCGCGCCTTGCCTGAATGGTGCGATCCGAGCGATCTGGGCATGGTGGTTCAATCGGCCTGTCTGGCACACGACATCGGCAACCCGCCGTTCGGCCACTCCGGCGAAGATGCGATCCGTCACTGGTTTCAGCAGGCTGCGGGCCGCGGCTGGCTGGATGCGATGAGCGATGCCGAACGAGGGGATTTCCTGAATTTCGAAGGCAACGCCCAAGGCTTCCGGGTACTCACGCAACTGGAGTATCACCAGTTCGACGGCGGGACCCGACTGACTTACGCCACCCTTGGGACTTATCTGAAGTACCCGTGGACCGCTCGTCACGCCGACTCCCTCGGTTACAAGAAGCATAAGTTCGGCTGCTACCAGAGCGAGCTGCCGTTGCTGGAGCAGATCGCCCACAAGCTGGGTCTGCCGCAACTGGAAGAGCAACGTTGGGCGCGCCATCCTCTGGTGTATCTGATGGAGGCGGCGGACGACATCTGCTACGCCTTGATCGATCTGGAGGATGGCCTGGAAATGGAGCTGCTCGATTACGCCGAAGTCGAGTCGCTGCTGCTCGGTCTGGTCGGTGATGACCTGCCGGAAACCTATCGCCAGCTCGGCCCGCAGGATTCGCGCCGGCGCAAACTGGCGATCCTGCGCGGCAAGGCCATCGAACACCTGACCAACGCCGCCGCCCGGGCCTTCGTCGAACAACAGGACGCACTGCTGGCCGGTACGCTGTCGGGGGATCTGGTGGAACACATGCACGGCCCGGCCAAGCGTTGCGTGTTGAACGCCAAGGACATCGCCCGCAAGAAAATCTTCCAGGACAAGCGCAAGACCCTGCACGAGATCGGCGCCTACACGACCCTGGAGATTCTGCTCAACGCCTTCTGTGGTGCGGCCCTGGAACAGCACAACGGCCGCACGCCGTCGTTCAAGAGCCGCCGGATTCTCGATCTGCTGGGCAACAACGCACCGGATCCGCACGGCCCCTTGCACGCGTCGTTCCTGCGCATGATCGACTTCATCGCCGGCATGACCGACAGCTACGCCAGTGACATGGCGTTGGAAATGACCGGACGCTCCAGCCATTGACGCCTGCTGCCCGGCCGATCCGCAATAGGGCGGTCGGGCAACGCAGACGCATATGCCGATCATTTTCCCTCTGCAGGTGTATTCAGTTGCAAGGGACAAAGATAACCAGAAGTCAACTAATGACACTCATTGAAAGCCTTTAGCCGGTAAACTTTCTCTGGCCGCCATAAACTTTATAAATTCCCGCCATTGAACATCTCACGCGCTTACCTACGCCAAACCTAGTTAACCCGTAGTCTGATTCCTCTTTATTTGTAGGACTTATCCTAGATTGCCGCTAACGCCCTGAGGGTTCATGCGGCTGTTCATTCGATTGAGCTAAGGTTCGCCCTTTATTTGCGCTCGTATGGGATTTGATTATGAACTCCGTTTTTATTGTCGACGATCACCCGGTCATCCGCCTCGCCGTTCGAATGCTGCTCGAGCATGAAGGTTATAAAGTCGTCGGAGAAACCGATAACGGTGTCGATGCCATGCAGATGATTCGCGAATGCATGCCCGACCTGATCATTCTCGACATCAGCATTCCCAAGCTCGATGGCCTGGAAGTCCTGGCCCGCTTCAATGCCATGAGCTCGCCATTCAAGACGCTGGTACTGACTGCGCAATGCCCGACTCTGTTCGGCATTCGCTGTATGCAGTCAGGTGCATCGGGTTACGTGTGCAAGCAGGAAGACCTGAGTGAACTGGTCAGTGCGATCAAAGCTGTTCTTTCCGGTTACAACTACTTCCCCAGCCAGGCCTTGAACCCTGTTCGTCATGACGACGTGCGCTATGCAGAACTGGAACTTTTCAAATCAGTCAATGATCGGGAACTCATGGTTTTGCAACTTTTCGCCCAAGGCCGTACAAACAAGGAAATTGCCAAAGGCATGTTTCTCAGCAACAAGACAGTCAGCACTTACAAGAAACGACTGATGCAAAAACTGAAGGCCAAGTCTCTCGTAGAACTTATCGAAATGGCCAAACGTAACGCACTCGTGTGAGAGCCAACATGTCCAGCCGTTTAGTGAGTCTCCTGATTGCATTGAGTGCATGTCTGGGTTTCTGCATCTCTGCAACAGCCGCATCACCCACCTCGAAAGACCTCACCCTGCTCGGTCGTTCGGTCGAACCAACGGTGCAGGCCTTGTTCGATCCATCGCAAGTGGCGTGGCTGCACGCTCGCAATGAGTTGGTTCTGGGGACTTCAGCTCCGGATTACCCTCCGTTCGACATGACGCCCAGCGGACAAGACTACGAAGGCTTCACGGCGGATTACGCTTCACTGATTGGTCAGGCAACCGGTCTGCCGATCAGGGTCAAACGTTTCGCCTCGCGGGAGGCCGCCATCAAGGCATTGATGGACGGCCACATCGACATGCTCGGTACTGCCAACGGATTCGAAGCAGAAAACGCCAATATAGTACTGTCCAGGCCTTACGCCATCGATCAACCGGTCCTCGTCACACGCGAGGGCGAAACCCGCACGTTGACCGAAGGCCTGGCAGGACTGCGGCTGAGCATGCTGTATCACTACCTCCCGCTGGATGATGTCAAGGCGATGTATCCCAAAGCCCTCATCACCTCTTATCCGTCCTACCAGAACGCAATCAACGCCGTAGCGTTCGATCAGGCGGACGTGTTTCTCGGCGACACCATTTCCACCCATTACATGATCAACAAGGGTTACCTGAACAATATTCGCATGGCCAGTTTCGGCAAGCATGAGGCCCACGGCTTCAGCTTCGCCGTACATCGCAACAATCCACAGCTGCTCGCTATCATCAATACGGCGCTCAAGGCCGTACCGGGCAGCGAGCGCGAAAATATCGCCAAACGCTGGAGCGTGGGCAGCGACACACTTTTGACCGACCAGAAGCTGCAATTGACCAGACGCGAAGAGCAGTGGCTGAAAAATCATCCGGTGGTGAGCGTACTGGTCAACGAGGCTTTCGCGCCCCTGACATTCTTTGACAGTGACGGCAATTTTCGCGGCATCAGCGCCGACTTGCTTGAACTCATTCGCTTGCGCACCGGACTGCGCTTCGAAATCCGCCGCAGCCGCAGCGATGCCGAAATGATCAAGCAGGTCGAACACCACCAGGCTGACCTGATCGCAGCTTTGCTGCCGACCGCCCAGCGTGAGGAAACCCTGCAATTCAGCCGTCCCTATCTGGAAAATTCATACGTGTTGCTAACCCGAAAGGCCGCCGACAGCCCTACGCACCTGGGGCAACTGAAACGCAAACGTCTGGCGATCGCTCAAGGCAATCCGATGATCGAGTACCTGCGCACCGAGTTTCCCCGCATTCAGCTGATCGAGACGCCGGATACTTACAGTGCTGTGGCGCTGCTCGATGAAGGTCAGGTCGAAGGCGCAGTGAACTCGCTGGTCATCGCAAACTACTTCATTGCATCACGAACCTTCGAACATCCCCTGCAGATCACCACCACCATCGGCACACGTCAGGCGGCTTTTTCTCTGGCGACAGCCCGGGACAACACAGAACTGAACTCGATCATCAACAAGACGCTGATGAGCATCACACCCGAAGAACTGGGCATTATCAATGGTCGCTGGCGGGGCTACTCAAACATTTCGCAAGGCACCTGGCATCAGTACCGGCGTTTCTTTTATCAGCTGATCGGCGGCGCCTGCCTGCTGTTGCTGCTGTCGCTGCTCTGGAATGCCTACATGCGCCGCCAGATCAAACAGCGTAAATCGGCGGAACGGGCCTTGAACGACCAACTGGAATTCATGAGTTCACTGGTCAACGGGACGCCCCACCCAATCTACGTGCGTGACCGACAGGGCCTGCTGCAAAGCTGCAATGACAGTTATCTCCAGGCGTTCAATGCCCGGCGCGAAGACGTCATCGGCAAAGATGTCATGCAGGGTGCGCTGAACAACGCTTTCGAGGCACAGGCGTATCAGGCCGACTATCAGCGGGTAGTGGCCGAAGGCAAACCGCTTGTGCTTGACCGGCCGCTGCACATCGGCAACCGACGACTGACGATCTATCACTGGATTCTGCCCTACCGAGACTCCAGTGGCGACGTCCGGGGAATCATCGGCGGCTGGATCGACATCAGTGAGCGCCGCGAACTGCTCGATGAACTTCGCGCAGCCAAGGAACGGGCAGACGATGCCAACCGGGCCAAGAGTACGTTTCTGGCAACGATGAGTCATGAGATCCGCACGCCGATGAACGCAGTGATCGGCATGCTCGAGTTGACACTCAAGCGCATGGATCAGGCACACCCGGATCGCTCCGGCATCGAAACAGCCTACCATTCGGCCAGGGACTTGCTGGGCCTGATCGGCGACATACTGGACATTGCGCGCATTGAATCCGGGCGACTGAGTCTGAAACCCGAGCGAATCAACCTGATCGACACAGTGGGTTCGGTGGTCAGAATCTTCGAAGGGCTCGCCCGACAAAAACAGCTTTCACTGACTGTGTCCGTCTCTCCCCCTGAGCTGAATGTCGATGTGCAACTCGACCCTCTGCGCTTCAAACAGGTGCTGTCGAATCTGATCAGCAATGCCATCAAGTTCACCGACGCGGGGCAGGTCAGAATCACGCTGGATGTTCTTCCCACGGATGACCCCGAAGGTTCGATGGTGCAGCTGACCGTACAGGACAGCGGCATCGGGATCACGACGCAGGATCAGTTGCGGTTGTTCGAACCTTTTGCCCAGGCCGGCAACGATGGGCAACGGGCCGTCAGCGGCGCAGGGCTCGGGCTGGTCATCAGCCGCAACCTGTGCGAAATGATGGGTGGAAAACTGCGATTGAGCAGCCTGCCCGGAATTGGCACCCAGGTTCGGGTATCGCTACCGGTGACCATTCTGCCTGCACAAGTGGCGAGAGCTGAAGATGAATCACAGATTCAGCCATCCCTCATCCCGTTAACGGTTCTGGTGGTCGATGACCATCCGGCCAATCGACTGCTGATGTGCCAGCAACTGGAATACCTCGGCCATCGATTCTGTATCGCGGAAGATGGCCTGCGCGGGCTGGATGAATGGAAGAGCGGGGAGTTCGATCTGGTCATTGCCGATTGCAACATGCCCGTCATGAACGGCTACGAGCTGACCCGCGCGATTCGTCAGCACGAAAAGCTGACCCGCCGCCCGGCTTGCACGGTGCTGGGGTTCACCGCCAATGCCCAGCCCGAAGAGATCCTGCGCTGCAAGCAGGCAGGCATGAACGAATGTCTGTTCAAACCCCTGAGCCTCAACAGCCTGAGCCAATGGATCAAGAGCATTCAGCCGGTGTTCGCCGCTCCGGCTTTCAACCTGCAGGGGCTGACGCTGCTGACCGGTGACAACCCCTCTCAAACCCACCGATTGCTGGCAGAACTGCTCAACAGCAGTCGCCTTGATCGGGAGGAGTTGCAGGCCCTGTGCCTCACCCGGGATCCCTCCGCGCTGGCCGTCATCGCACACAAGATCAAAGGCGCCGCACGCATTGCCCAGGCCTCGCGCCTGATCAACTGCTGTGATGCGCTTGAGCAGGCCTGCCTGCAAGCACTGCCGTGGGAAGAAATCGAGCGTCATTGCCAGGCCAGCCACCTCGCCATCCTGGAATTGGAGCAGGCACTGGAACAGCAACTGGCTCGGATCGCCAAAAGCAAAATGGCCGGGGCTTAACTATGCTTGGAGGCTGAGCAGTGTGCTTAACCTACACGGAGAGTCTGCAATGCCCAGCCCACTGCGCCCGGAACAACGCCGGTTTCCGCTGCATGTGCACATCAGCGTCATGTTCACCTTTCTGCTGTTGCTCACCGGAGTGGTGCTGGGTTTGTTCAACTACCACCAGACCACACACATCATTCTGTCGAGTAGTGAAAAGCTGTTCAGCCGGATCGAACAGGATGTACGTCTCGACCTGCAGGCCACTTATGCACCGATCCGGCACCTGCTGAGCCTGCTGGCAGAGACCCCCGCCGCCGGATCTCCCAGCCTTGAATCGCGCATGCCGCTGCTCAAGCCGTTCAGTCAGTCCCTGATGGACAATCCGGATCTGGCCTCGCTCTACCTGGGTTATGAAAACGGCGACTTTTTCATGGTCCGCCCCTTGCGCACGCCAGCGCTGAAAACCCTGCTAAAGGCACCGGACGCAGCAGCGTTTCAAGTCTGGAGCATCGAACATGACGCCAGCGGTCAGACACATTCACAATCACTGTTCTTCGACCAGGCACTGTCCCCGGTCGGCCGACAGGACCACCCCGACGAACCTTATGATCCTCGCAGCCGGGCGTGGTACATCAACGCACGGCAGCAGGCCGAACAGATCACCACCGAACCCTACGTCTTTTTCTCCACCCACAACGTTGGCACGACGCTGGCCCGACGCAGCGGTGAAGACGCCGTGATCGGCGCCGACCTGACCCTTGATGCACTCTCCGCGACCCTGATCAAACACGTGGTGACACCGGCCACGGAAATCGTCCTGTTCGACGCCGACGGCAACGCCGTGGCTTACCCCGACAGCCGCCGGCTGATCGTCGATGACCGCACGGCGCGCCTGGCCAAGGCCGCCGATTTGAGCCCCGCCTTGCACACCTTGTTGTCCGGGCACCAGGGCAATCGGCTCGAAGTGGATGGCCGACAATGGATCGTCGCCCGCAGCCAGCTGCAGGAAGGCGGGCCGAAAGGTTTGCAGATGGCTTTACTGGTGCCCGAAGACGAACTGCTGGTCGACGCCTATCGCCTGCGCTGGCAAGGAGCGCTCATCACGCTGGCTACCTTGCTGCTATGTCTGCCGTTGGGCTGGCTGATCTCGCGGGTTCTGGTGACGCCCTTGCATGCCTTGGTCAAGGAAGCCGATGCAATTCGCAGCTTCGACTTCAACTTCCCGGTGACCCGCCGATCGCTGGTGCTGGAGATTGACCAGTTGAGCCTGTCGATGGCTCGCATGAAAGACACCCTGGCCAGCTTCTTTCGCATCACTGACAGCCTGACCGCCGAAACCCGCTTCGACCCGCTGCTGGAACGGGTACTGTTCGAGACAGTGCAGATCGCCCAGGCCCAGGCGGGGCTGATTTATCTGCGTGAGAACGATGGCAATCGCATGGAGCCCTACGGCCTGGTGGTCGCAGACTCGTCTCAACCGTTGGCGGCATTCGATCTGCAAAGCCGCAGTCTTGATGCCTCGCAAAGCCCCGAATGGTTCCGGCAACTGGCCAACGCCGACACGGTCGTGAGCAACCTGGGTTTCGAACAGGCCACCGACCTGCAGAAAGTGCTGCTGGCCATGGGTTCACCGAGGGTGCATTTGGTTGGAATCCGTCTGCATAACCGGCACAACGAAACCGTCGGCCTGCTGGTGCTGCTGATCGACGATGGCGGCACGCCGAGTGACCTGGAAAAACTCCGGCCAGATCGCATCGCCTTTCTGCAAGCGGTGTCCGGGGCGGCCGCGGTGAGTATCGAGAGTCAACGCCTGCAAGCCAGACAGAAACAACTGCTGGATGCGTTCATTCAACTGCTGGCCGGCGCCATTGATGCCAAGAGTCCTTATACCGGCGGGCATTGCCAGCGCGTGCCGGAACTGACCCTGATGCTCGCCCGTGCCGCTGCAGCCAGTCAGGCCCCGGCCTTCAGCGATTACCAGCCGAGCGAAGACGAATGGGAGGCCTTGCACATCGCTGCATGGCTGCACGACTGCGGCAAGGTCACGACCCCGGAATACGTGGTCGACAAAGCCACCAAGCTGGAGACCCTGAACGATCGCCTTCACGAAATCCGCACCCGCTTCGAAGTCCTCAAGCGCGATGCCTGGATCAACTATTGGCAAGCCCTGGCGTTGGGTGGTGAAGAACAGCAACTGGCCGGTCTGCGCGAGGCCACCCTGACGGCACTGGATGATGATTTTGCGTTCGTCGCCCGCTGCAATCTGGGCAGTGAAACCATGCTCGAGGGTGACCTGCAACGTCTGCAAGACATCGCGCAACGCACCTGGACGCGCACGCTGGATGATCGATTGGGCCTGTCATGGGAGGAGAACCGGCGTCAGGCACGCACCCCGGCACCGACCCTGCCGGTCACCGAACCGCTGCTGGCGGACAAGCCCGAACATCTGCTGGAGCGCGCCGAGAGCGAGCTGATCCCGGAAGACAATCCGTGGGGTTTCAAACTCGATGTGCCGCCCTACAAATACAATCGCGGCGAGCTGTACAACCTCTGCATCCCCCGGGGCACGCTGACCCGCGAAGAACGCTACATCATCAACCACCACATGGTGCAGACGATCCTGATGCTCAGTCACCTGCCCTTCCCCGGGCATCTGAACAGCGTCGCGGAAATCGCCGGCGGGCATCACGAAAAAATGGACGGCACCGGTTATCCCAAGCGCCTGAAGCGCGAAGACATGAGCCTGCCGGCGCGCATGATGGCGATTGCCGACATCTTCGAAGCGCTGACCGCCGCCGATCGCCCGTACAAAAAGGCCAAGTCCCTGAGCGAAGCACTGGGGATCATGGCCACCATGTGCCGCGACGCACACATCGATGCCGAGCTGTTCGAGCTGTTCATTCGCGATGGCGTGTATCTGCAATACGCCACGCGTTTTCTCGATCCACGGCAGATCGATGCCGTGGACCCGGCGGCCGTGCTGCTCAAGGCAGGCCTGACGACGTGATCAGCAATCGGTCAGACGCAGGAAGATCGCCGCCAGCTGTTCGATCCCGGCCTGATCGTCGGTACCAAAACGCGCGAGCTTCGGGCTGTCGAGGTCGAGCACACCGATCAGGCGACCGTCCTTGACCAACGGAACCACCAGTTCGCTGTTCGACGCGCTGTCGCAGGCGATATGGCCGGGGAACGCATGAACGTCTTCGACCCGCTGCGTCTGCAGGCTGGCAGCCGCCGCGCCGCAAACGCCCCGACCGAACGGAATACGCACGCAGGCGATCTGGCCCTGGAACGGGCCGAGCACCAGCTCTTCGTTGCGATTGAGGTAGAAACCGGCCCAGTTCAGGTCATCGAGCTGGTTGAACAGGAACGCCGAAAACTGCGCGGCGTTGGCGATGAAATCGCGCTCGTCCGCCAGCAGCGACTCCAGTTGCGCGGCCAACATGCCATAGCCTTCGAGACCCTGGCCGCTCTGCTGCAAATCGATCATGCCTTGTGCTCCAACAATTTCAGTCCCACCCAATAACGGGCGAATTGGTACGCGCAACGTCCGTTGCGGTTGCCGCGGCCGGTTGCCCAGCGCACGGCGAGGATGTCCAGTTGTTCGTCGCGTTCCCAGCTCAGGCCGGCCTTGGCGGCCAACTGGCCGATCCAGTGCTCGACGACGTTGAGGAAATGTTCCTGGGTAAACGGATAGAACGACAGCCACAGGCCGAAGCGATCCGACAGCGCGATCTTGTCTTCCACCGCTTCGCTCGGATGCAGTTCGCCATCGACGCGCTTCCAGTTTTCGTTGTCGCTTTCCTTCTCCGGCACCAGATGGCGGCGGTTGGAGGTGGCGTACAACAACACGTTGTCCGGCGCCTGTTCGAGCGAGCCGTCCAGCACACTTTTCAGCACGCGGTAGTCGCCTTCGCCGGACTCGAACGACAGGTCATCGCAGAACAGCACAAAACGTTGCGGCAGCTTGGCGATCTGCTCCACCACCCGTGGCAGGTCCGCCAGGTGATCACGCTCGATTTCGATCAGACGCAAACCGGCCTTGGCGTGTTCAGCCAGCAACGCGCGCACCAGCGACGATTTACCGGTACCGCGCGACCCCCACAGCAGCGCATGGTTGGCCGGCATGCCGTCGAGAAATTGCTGAGTGTTGCGGCCCAGTTGCTCCAGCTGCCGGTCGACGCCGATCAGGTCCGACAGGCGCATGTCGAGGCTGACTTCCAGCGGCAGCAGATAACCGCTGCGACCGTCACGTTGCCAGCGCGCGGCGAGGCAGGTGCCCCAGTCGATGACCGGGCGTGGAGCCGGCAGCAGTGGTTCGATCCGCGCCAGAACCGACTCGGCGCGCTCAAGAAAAGCATTCAATCGGGAATCCACGTCTTCTCCTCGGGCTCGTTCACAGTAATGATGGCGGTGCAGCGACGACAGACAGCGTTCGAAACCTGTCCCGGGCCTTGTTACAAGGCGCTTCGGGAACCCCGGAATCCGTGCATGATCGACTATGCTTGAGCAGCGAAGGGAAACGGAAGTGGTTCAACACCCCATGGATATCAAATTCACCCACCGGCTGTCGTACAAACAGGCCCGGCTTACCGTGCTGGTCGGGTTCATTCTGGGCACGCTGCTCAGCCTGCTGCAAATCGGCATCGATTATGCCAGTGAAGACGCGTCCATCAACCGTGAAATCCTGTCGTTGCTGGAAATCAGCCATAACCCGGCCTCGCGCATCGCCTACAACATCGACGCCGAACTGGCGCAAGAACTGACCCTGGGCCTGCTGCGCTCGCCAGCGATCATCTCGGCGCAACTGACCGACAACAATCAGACGGTGCTGGCCAACGTCAAACGGCCGGAGCTGCAAAGCGGCTACCGGATGATCAGCGACTTCCTGTTCGGCGCCAAACGTCAGTTTGAAGACCGCCTCTATCTCGATCACTTGCCCAACGAATCCCTCGGCACCCTGAAACTGGAAGTCGACACCTACGCGTTCGGCAGCCGCTTCCTGCGCCGTGCCGAGGTCACGTTGCTCAACGGCTTCGCCCGCAGCCTGATTCTCACCGGAATTCTGCTCGCGCTGTTCTACGTGATGCTGACCAAACCGCTGGTACGGGTAATCCGCGAACTCAGCGGTCGCGACCCGCGCAGTGCCGAGCCGACCACCCTGGAATGTCCAGCCGGGCATGCCAATGACGAGATCGGCGTGCTGGTCAAGGTCGCCAACCAGCAGTTCGAGAACATCGCCACGGAAATCCAGCAGCGACGCAATGCGGAAAACCGCCTCACTGACTACCTCGCGCAACTCGAAGACATCGTGTCGGCGCGTACCGCAGAGCTCAAGGCGATCAATGCACGACTCAGCCAGTCCAACCAGGAGCTGGAAGTGGCTCGCAGCACGGCGCTGGACATGGCCGAGGCACGCTCGGCATTTCTCGCCAACATGAGCCACGAGATCCGTACTCCGCTCAACGGCCTGCTGGGGATGATCGCTCTCTCGCTCGATGGCCCGCTCAACGCCGAACAGCAGCAGCAACTGTCCATCGCCCACGACTCGGGCAAGGTTTTGGTGGAATTGCTCAACGACATTCTCGACCTGTCCAAATTCGATGCAGGGCAACTTGAGCTGGAACACATTCCCTTCGATCTCGGCTCACTGATCGAAGACACCGCCAACCTGCTGTCACAGAACGCCGCACCGAGTGTCGAGCTGACCTGCCTGATCGATCCTTACTTCCCGGCGCTGGTGCTCGGCGATCCTACCCGGGTCAGGCAGATCGTCAGCAATCTTCTGTCCAATGCGCTGAAATTCACCCGCTTCGGCCGCGTCGATGTGCGATTGTCCACCTGGAAGGAAGGGGTACGCATCGAAGTCTGCGACACCGGTATCGGCATCGCTCAGGAAGCGCAGGTGAAGATTTTCCAGCCGTTTACCCAGGCGGGCGCCGGCATCACCCGCCAATACGGCGGCACCGGGCTCGGGCTGGCGCTGACCTACAACCTGTGCGAAGCCATGCAGGGGCGCCTGACCATAAGCTCCGAAGTGGGTTTCGGCAGTCAGTTCTGCGCCGAACTGCCGCTGCCCTGCCACACCCGCGCGGTGATTCCACCAGCGTTGCACGGCAAAGTGCTCGCGATCACCAACGCGGTCAGCGGCCTGGCGGAACTGCTGGAAAGCCTGCTGCCGGTCTGGGGGCTGACCTATGAGCAGCGAACCCTGGACGACCCGCTGCTCGGCCTCTCCCCCGACGTCATCATCACCGATTGCCCCGAATGCCTGTTCGGCCTGCGCCCGGCGATGACGGCACCGATTCTGCTGGTGACCGCTTATGGCAGCTTCCTGCCGGGTGAAGAAGCCGCCGCCCTCGCCCCGCTGCAGCAGCAGGCGCGACCGCTGGCCCGCAACGCGCTGTATCAGAATCTGCGCCGAACGCTGTTGCCGGACCTCACCACCAACGACCGCGCTCGCCTTGAGAGCGTCTCGTCTCAGCGGCGCGGTCGGGTGCTGCTGGTGGAGGACAACCCGGTCAATCAACTGGTGGCCAAAGGCATGCTGGGCAAGCTCGGCTGTGATGTCGTGGTCGCAGCCCATGGTGTAGAAGCGCTGGATCAGCTGGAACACGACGAGTTCGATCTGGTGCTGATGGACTGCAACATGCCGGTGATGGACGGCTATGAAGCCAGCCGCCAGATTCGTCAGAGCGGTCGCTGGCCGCACTTGCCGATTGTCGCCCTGACCGCAAACGCGATGGCCGAAGAGCGCGAGCGTTGCCGGGCGGCGGGCATGAGCGATTATCTGGCCAAGCCGTTTCGCCGTGAAGAACTGGCGGCGCTGCTGGATCAGTGGATACCGACTACGACAACGCTTTGATCTGGCCCAGCAGGTGATCGAGTCCCTCACGCAGCTCGTTGAGCCGGTCAAGGTCCACCCCGCTGTCGCACAACAGCCGCTCCTTCAAAGGCCCGACCTGTTCACGCAGCGCCTGCCCTTGCAGCGTGAGGCTCAGATGGACCTCACGCTCGTCCCGGGCCGAGCGCTGACGCTGGACCAGCTCAAGTTGCTCCAGACGCTTGAGCAGCGGCGTCAGCGTCCCGGAGTCCAGCGCCAGCCGCTCACCCAGCGCCTTGACCGTTGGTTGCTCCGGTGCGACTTGCTGCCATTCCCACAGCACCAGCATCGCCAGATATTGCGGGTAAGTCAGGCCGAGCTGATCGAGCATCGGCTTGTAGCCACGGATCACCGCCCGCGACGCGGCATACAACTTGAAGCACAGCTGACTGTCGAGCTTCAGCGAATCGGCGGACAGGCTGTTCATTTGAGCAGCGCTTCGATCTCGCGGCTCAGATCCTGCGGCTTGGTGGCCGGGGCGAAGCGCTTGACCAACTGGCCGTCCTTGCCGATCAGGAACTTGGTGAAATTCCACTTGATGCCCTGGGAGCCCAGCACGCCCGGCGCGCGTTTCTTCAATTGCACAAACAGCGGGTGCGCACCGGTCCCATTGACTTCGATCTTCTTGAACAGCGGGAAGCTGACACCGTAATTCAGCTCGCAGAACTCGCTGATGGCGCCCTCGTTGCCCGGTTCCTGCTTGCCGAACTGGTTGCACGGGAAGCCCAGCACCACCAGGCCCTGATCCTTGTAGGTCTGCCACAGCTCCTCAAGGCCTTTGTACTGCGGCGTGAAACCGCATTTGCTGGCGGTATTGACCACCAGCACCGCCTTGCCGGCGAAATCGGCGAGGGTCTTTTGCTCGCCCTTGATGGTGGTGCACGGAATATTCAGCAGGTTATCGCTCATGGTGCGCACTCTTGAGAAATGGATAGACGGCAAAAATAGCGAGCAATTGAATTGTGTGCAATTTAATTGTTCGAAAGGCGACCCGTGGATCGCCCATATCGGTTACTCGCGCGGCACCAGGTCCAGGCACACCGAGTTGATGCAATAACGCAAGCCGGTCGGCGGCGGGCCGTCAGGGAAGACGTGGCCCAGGTGCGCATCGCATTTGGCGCATTTCACTTCGGTGCGGATCATGCCGTGGCTGGTGTCACGGATTTCGGTCATGGCGCTGTCGCCGATCGGCGCGTAGAAACTTGGCCAGCCGCAACCGGAATCGAATTTGGTCCTGGAATCAAACAACGGCTCGTTGCAGCAGACGCAGTGATAGACACCGTCAGTCTTGGTGGCGTTGTATTTACCGGAGAACGGTCGCTCGGTGGCACTGAGACGACACACGTTGTATTGCTCAGGGTCGAGCATCGCCCGCCATTCTTCCAGGGTCTTTTCAATCTTTTCCATCATCACACCTCAGCGGCTGAAAAAGCCCGATCTGTACCTTTTCCACGGATCGGGCGGCACGTATGATTGCGCCTCGTCACACGCCAGTCTGGCAGCGGGTTCCTGCGCATTCAAACGGATTGTTGGAAACCGCCGCTCGAGACACTTGCCTGTGTGAAGACGCAGGATTCCCAGCACGGTTGTCCACCCGCCGCCTGGATCGTTCATTTTCGGGATCACATCGCCATGCAGTTCAGCAAATCGAACAAGCTCGCCAACGTCTGCTACGACATTCGCGGCCCGGTGCTCAAGCACGCCAAACGACTGGAAGAGGAAGGCCATCGCATCCTCAAGCTGAACATCGGCAACCCGGCACCCTTTGGTTTCGAAGCGCCGGACGAAATTCTCCAGGATGTGATCCGCAACCTGCCGACCGCCCAGGGCTACAGCGATTCCAAAGGCCTGTTCAGCGCGCGCAAGGCGGTGATGCAGTACTACCAGCAGAAGCAGGTCGAAGGTGTCGGCATCGAAGACATCTACCTGGGCAACGGCGTGTCCGAGCTGATCGTGATGTCGCTGCAGGCGCTGCTCAACAACGGCGACGAAGTGCTGGTGCCGGCGCCGGACTACCCGCTGTGGACCGCTGCCGTGAGCCTGGCCGGCGGTAACGCGGTGCATTACCTGTGCGACGAGGGTGCCGACTGGTTCCCGGACCTGGCCGACATCAAGGCCAAGATCACCCCGAACACCAAGGCGATGGTGATCATCAACCCGAACAACCCGACCGGCGCGGTGTATTCGAAGGAAGTACTGCTGGGCATGCTGGAACTGGCCCGTCAGCACAACCTGGTGGTGTTCTCCGACGAAATCTACGACAAGATCCTCTACGACGACGCCGTGCACATCTGCACCGCTTCGCTGGCCCCGGACCTGCTGTGCCTGACCTTCAACGGTCTGTCCAAGTCGTATCGCGTGGCCGGTTTCCGCTCCGGCTGGATCGCCATTTCCGGGCCGAAACACAACGCCCACAGCTACATCGAAGGCATCGACATGCTGGCCAACATGCGCCTGTGCGCCAACGTGCCGAGCCAGCATGCGATCCAGACCGCCCTGGGTGGCTATCAGAGCATCAACGATCTGGTTCTGCCGCAAGGCCGGTTGCTGGAACAACGCAACCGTACCTGGGAACTGCTCAACGACATTCCCGGCGTGAGCTGCGTGAAGCCGATGGGTGCGCTGTACGCGTTCCCGAAGATCGACCCGAAAGTCTGTCCGATCCACAACGACGAGAAATTCGTGCTCGACCTGCTGCTCTCCGAGAAGCTGCTGGTGGTGCAAGGCACGGCGTTCAACTGGCCGTGGCCTGACCACTTCCGCGTGGTCACGCTGCCGCGGGTCGATGACCTGGACATGGCCATCGGTCGCATTGGCAACTTCCTCAAGTCGTACCGCCAGTAACCGGCGCTCAGTGCGCAACGGCCCGAACGTTGCGCACTGTCTGATTCAGCAACACTTCTGCTGCTCCCCTCCTCCAGCACCTTCTACACTTGCGAGTCATACGAATCATGCGTGCCTGACGCAATGAGACCGGGTGCCGCGTGCCTGTCATCCATAGCGGATTCGGCAGTGGGAAATATCCCATGTCCGACGAATCCGGTGTAGGACACAGTTTGAAATAGTCACTCGGTTGAATCGCCAGGTGCCGCACCTTATATACCCCGCAGTACGCTACATCTTTAGCTTGAGGAGACTTCTACAACCATGATGCGCATCCTGCTGTTTTTGGCCACTAACCTGGCGGTCGTGCTGATAGCCAGCATCACCCTGAGCCTTTTCGGCTTCAACGGGTTCATGGCGGCCAACGGGGTTGATCTCAACCTCAGTCAGCTGCTGGTTTTCTGTGCAGTCTTTGGTTTTGCCGGTTCCCTGTTCTCGCTGTTCATCTCCAAGTGGATGGCGAAAATGAGCACCAGCACCCAGATCATCACCCAGCCACGTACTCGTCACGAGCAGTGGCTGCTGCAAACCGTCGAGCAACTGTCCCGGGAAGCCGGGATCAAGATGCCCGAAGTCGGTATTTTCCCGGCCTATGAAGCGAACGCCTTCGCCACCGGCTGGAACAAGAACGACGCACTGGTCGCGGTCAGCCAGGGCTTGCTCGAGCGTTTCAAGGAAGATGAAGTGCGGGCCGTGCTGGCCCACGAGATCGGCCACGTGGCCAACGGCGACATGGTCACCCTGGCGCTGATACAGGGCGTGGTGAACACCTTCGTGATGTTCTTCGCGCGGATCATCGGCAACTTCGTCGACAAGGTGATTTTCAAGAACGAAGAAGGCCAGGGCATGGCCTATTACATCGCGACCATTTTCGCCGAACTGGTATTGGGCATTCTGGCCAGCGCAATCGTGATGTGGTTCTCGCGCAAACGCGAGTTCCGTGCCGATGATGCCGGCGCCCGCCTGGCCGGTACGGGGGCGATGATCAACGCCTTGCAACGCTTGCGCGCCGAACAGGGCCTGCCGGTGCACATGCCTGACACCCTGAATGCCTTCGGCATCAACGGCGGTATCAAACAGGGGTTTGCTCGCATGTTCATGAGCCACCCGCCGCTGGAAGATCGTATCGACGCCCTGCGTCGTCGCGGCTGATCAGCCCCGCTCCAACAGAAAGGCCCGCAGCGATGCGGGCCTTTTTTGTTGTTCTGTTACTGAGGAGTCAGGCGGTACACCCGCTCTTCCAGCCGTGTCACACCCGCCTGCAGGAACTTCCCGCTTTCGCTCAGTACGTCCTGTTCTTCCAGCGCCTGCACCGCCCAGTCGCCACCGAGCAGCTGCTGCACCTCGGCATCTGTCACCGCAAACGGCGGCCCGGACATCCGAGCCTGATCGTAATCCAGCGTGATCAGCAAACCACGCAGCCCCGTCGGCAGGATGCTCAACAAATGCGCCGCATAGCGCTCACGCATTGGCGCCGGAAAGGCGATCAGCGCCGCACGGTCATACAACGCCGTGCAATCGGCCACATCGTTCGCAGACAAGGCGAAGAAATCCCCGCACCACAACTCGATCGCGCCGGCCCGATAAACCTTGAAGCTGCCCTCTTCACTGATCTGCGGCTGCAATTGCTGCTCACGGAAGAAGTCTTCCACGGCCTTCTCCGACAGCTCGACGCCGAGCACCCGATGCCCACGCCCGGCAAGCCACAGCAGATCCAGGCTTTTCCCACACAACGGCACCAGCACACGCGCCTGCGCCGGGATGGCCAGATCGGGCCAGTGCCGCTGCAAATAAGGGTTCACCTCCGGCTGGTGAAAGCCGATCTGGTTCGATTCCCACTTCTTGTGCCAAAACTCCGGCTGCATGCATCCTCCAAAGAATTCGATCAAAAGGCGTTAAAACTTATATTGGAATTAGATCAATGAACTGACTGAAGATGAACCATCTTAACGCTCAGGAACCTTTCCATGTTTCCCAGCCTGTTTATCTCCCATGGCTCGCCCATGCTGGCACTTGAGCCCGGCGCCAGCGGCCCGGCCCTGGCGCGGTTGGCGGCCGAACTGCCACGCCCGAAAGCCATCGTCATCGTATCCGCCCACTGGGAAAGCCATGAGCTGCTGGTCAGCGGCCATCCGCAACCGGAAACCTGGCACGACTTCGGCGGTTTCCCCCGCGCGCTGTTTGAAGTGCAGTATCCGGCCCCGGGCGATCCGCAACTCGCCCGTAGGGTTGCCGATCTGCTGACCGCCAACGACCTGCCGGCACGCCTCGATCCACAACGACCGTTCGATCACGGTGTGTGGGTGCCGCTGTCGCTGATGTACCCGCAGGCTGACATCCCGGTGGTGCAGGTTTCCCTACCGAGTCGTGGCGGTCCGGCGCTACAGAACCGCGTCGGCCAGGCGCTGGCCAGGCTGCGCGAACAGGGCATTCTGTTGATCGGCTCCGGCAGCATCACCCACAACCTGCGAGAACTGGACTGGCACGCCGGCCCGGAGAGCGTCGAACCGTGGGCGCGGGACTTCCGTGACTGGATAGTCGACAAGCTGGCCGCCAACGACGAAGCCGCCCTGCACGATTACCGTCAGCAGGCACCGAACGCAGTACGCAACCATCCAAGCGACGAGCACCTGTTGCCGCTGTACTTCGCCCGAGGTGCCGGCGGTGATTTCAGCATTGCCCATCAAGGTTTCACCATGGGCGCACTGGGCATGGACATCTACCGCTTCGGCTGATGCCCAAATCGCAGGCATAAAAAATCCCCGAACCAGTCGGGGATTTTTTATGTTCGATCAATCAGCCCAGAGGCGGATCAATCTTCGCGGTAGCGACGCAGCTTCAACTGCTTACCGGCAACGCGAGTGTCCTTCAGCTTGGTCAGGAGTTTGTCCAGACCATCTTCCGGCAGCTCGACGAGGCTGAAGCTGTCACGCACCTGGATGCGACCGATGGCTTCACGTGCCAGACCACCTTCGTTGAGGATGGCGCCCAGCAGGTTTTTCGCCGCGATACCGTCACGCGCGCCCAGCGCGGTACGGCAACGGGCACGGCCTTCGCCCAGTGGCATCGGAGCACGACGCTCGCGGTCACCACGGTCCGGACGATCACCGGAACGCTCAGGACGGTCGCCACGTGGCGCGCTGTTCGGCACCAGTGGACGTTCCTTCTCGATCGCTGCCAGGTTCAGCGCCTGACCATTGGTGGCCTTGCGCAGCAGTGCGGCAGCCAGGGCGCGTGGGGTGCAACCGATGTCGGCGGTCAGGCGATCCAGCAGATCACCGTGAGTCGATTCGGCGTCAGCCACCAGCGGCGACAGGCTGTTGGTCAGCTTCTTGATGCGGGCATCAAGAACGGCCTGGGCGTCCGGCAGACGCACTTCGGCAACTTTCTGACCGGTTACACGCTCGATTACCTGCAGCATGCGGCGCTCACGTGGCGTCACCAGCAGCAGCGCGCGGCCTTCGCGACCGGCGCGGCCGGTACGGCCGATACGGTGCACGTAGGATTCCGGATCGTACGGCATGTCCACGTTGAACACGTGGGTGATGCGCGGAACGTCCAGACCACGGGCGGCAACGTCGGTCGCTACAACGATGTCCAGACGGCCATCTTTCAGCGAGTCGATCACGCGCTCACGCTGGTTCTGGGCGATGTCGCCGTTCAACGCGGCGGCTTTGTAGCCTTTGGCGTCGAGGGCGCTGGCCAGATCCAGGGTCGCTTGCTTGGTGCGCACGAACATGATCAGAGCGTCGAAATCTTCCACTTCCAGCAAGCTGAGAACGGCAGAGGTCTTCTGGTCAGCGTGAACCAACAGGTGAGCCTGTTCGATCGCGGTAACGGTCTGGGTCTTGCTCTGGATCTTCACGTGCTTTGGATCGCGCAGGTGACGCTCGGCGATGGCACGGATCGATTGCGGCAGGGTCGCCGAGAACAATACGGTCTGACGAGTTTCCGGCATGGCCTTGAAGATCACTTCGAGGTCGTCCATGAAGCCCAGTTTGAGCATTTCGTCTGCTTCGTCGAGAACCAGGTGGTTCACGGTCTGCAGCACTTTTTCGTCGCGACGCAGGTGGTCGCACAGACGGCCCGGAGTGGCGACAACGATCTGTGCGCCATTACGGATTGCTTTCAATTGTGGGCCCATCGGCGCGCCGCCGTAGACAGCCACAACAGTTACGCCCGGCATTTGCTTGGCGTAGGTTTCGAAAGCGGTTGCAACTTGTAGCGCCAACTCACGAGTTGGGGCCAGGATCAGAGCTTGCGGCTCGCGCTTGGACGGATCGATGCGGTGCAGGATAGGCAGGGCAAAGGCAGCGGTTTTACCGGTACCGGTTTGCGCCTGACCAATCATATCGTGACCGGCGAGGATGATCGGGATCGACTGCTGCTGAATGGCCGAAGGCTCTTCATAGCCGGTAGCGACTACTGCAGCGACAATATTGGGATGAAGTTCAAGAGCGGCGAAGCCGCCGATTTCCTGGGTCATGGGTCTGCCTCTAAGTGCATCCGCAAAGACCCATGCTCCAAAGCTGCACATGCCGTGTTGAGACTCAAGAGTCGCCCTGGCAGCTTTGTCGGCGGGGATTTGCGAAAACGAATGAATGAAAAAGAATCGTCAAGGAAGAGCCCGCAGTGCGGACGTGCAGCCGAAGCTGACTTCGGGGAATTGCGCTACCTAAACGCGGCCCGGTTAAAGGCCGGCGCGCACTATACCGGAATTTGCCCAAAAAGGGAGCTTTTTTTATCGGAGAAATACAGTTGTCACCGCTGTGTAATGGGGTTTTGCGGATAATCGGGCAAAGGTCTATTTTTCAAACACCCCGGCCCTGCGGGCGATGGCGCTTAAACGATTCACCGATGTGCGGCATCTGGTCGCTGCACCCTTTCTTCCCCTGCGAGGAAACACCCATGAATCAGCCCTGCCCCGGCCGCGTGAGCCGTGCGCGTCACGGCCACGTGCATTTGATCGGTCTGGACCGCGTCGCCAAGCGCAATGCCTTCGACCTCGACCTGCTCAACGACCTGGCCCTGGCCTACGGCGAATTCGAGGCCGACAGCGACGCACGGGTGGCGGTGGTGTTCGGGCATGGCGAGCATTTCACCGCCGGGCTTGATCTGGTGAATGCCAGTTCCGCTCTCGCTCAAGGCTGGCAAGTGCCGCCCGGCGGCTGCGATCCATGGGGCGTGTTCGTCGGGCCACGGGTCAGCAAACCGGTGATTGTTGCCGCGCAGGGTTATTGCCTGACCATCGGCATCGAGCTGATGCTCGCCGCCGACATCAACCTGTGCGCGAGCAACACCCGCTTCGCGCAGATGGAAGTGCAGCGCGGGATCTTTCCGTTCGGCGGCGCGACGTTACGCTTTCATCAGATCGCCGGTTGGGGCAACGCGATGCGCTGGCTGCTGACCGGCGACGAATTCGATGCCCACGATGCGTTGCGCCTGGGTCTGGTGCAAGAGGTCATGGCCAGCGAGGATCTGCTGCCGCGCGCCATCGAACTGGCCGAACGGATTGCCCGGCAGGCGCCGCTGGGCGTGCAGGCGACGCTCATGTCGGCGCGTCAGGCACGCTATGAAGGCGAAACCTCGGCGGCTAAGAGCTTGCCGCCGCTGGTGAAGAAGTTGCTGGCCACCGAAGATGCCAAGGAAGGTGTGCGCTCGCTGGTGGAGCGCAGGCCCGGCGTTTTCAAAGGCCTTTGAAGATCAGGTTGCCGGACGGATGCAGTTGATCAACGACTGCAACGAGTAGCCCAGCTTCGGCGCCAGCGCTTCAGCTCGTGCCGTCAGCGCCTGCATGTCCAGCGCCTGATCGAGATCTGCCGGCACGATCAGAATCACATTGCCCTCCTTCACCGGCAGCTCCCAGTAATGCCGGTGATAGAGCCCGCGCAACAGCGCCGCGCCCAACGGTTTGCCGTCGTCGGTGGCCCATTGGTTGATCACCAGCCAGCCACCGGGATTCAGACGTTTCTGACAGTCCCCGAGAAAATTCCACGCAAGGTGCCCGGCGCCGGGGCCGACATCGGTGTACAGATCAACGAAGATCAGATCCGCCGGTTCAGCGGTCGGCAGCAGTTCGAGGGCATCGCCGACGCGGATGTACAGCCGTGGATCGTCATCCAGCCCGAGGTATTCGATGGCCAGACGCGGCACGTCCGGGCGCAGCTCGATGGCTTCGACGTCTTCCAGCGGCAGGAACTTGAGGCAGGCCTGGGTCAGCGTGCCCGCGCCCAGGCCGAGGAACAGCGCGCTCTCCGGCTGCTCATGGCACAACGCGCCGATCAGCATCGCCCGGGTGTAGTCGTACTCCAGCCAGCTCGGGTCGGCGGTGAACACGCAGCTTTGCTCGATGGCATCGCCGAACTCCAGAAAGCGGTAGTCGGCCACTTCCAGCACGCGAATCACGCCGAACTCATCCTGTACCTCGGCGAGCAACAGCTCGACGCGCTCCTCAGTCATTTCGTCTCCTGGTGGTCACCGGGCGCGGTGACGCGATGGCACCGCTGCGGTGCCGTGGCAAAGCGGCGATTGTCGGCGAAGCGGCGGGAGCAGGTCACGCACTAATTGCTGCTAACATGGCCGTCCGTGCGTAGAACCTTAGAGACCGTGATGAGCCAACCCTGGAGCCCTGACAGCTGGCGCGCCCTGCCGATCCAGCAACAACCCCAATACCCCGACGCCGCGCATCTGCGCCAGGTCGAGCAGACGCTGGCCAGCTATCCGCCGCTGGTGTTTGCCGGCGAAGCGCGCGAGCTGCGCCGTCAGTTTGCCGAAGTCACCCAGGGCCGGGCGTTCCTGCTGCAGGGCGGCGACTGCGCCGAAAGCTTCGCCGAGTTCTCCGCCGCGAAGATTCGCGACACCTTCAAAGTGCTGCTGCAAATGGCAATCGTCATGACCTTCGCCGCCGGTTGCCCGGTGGTCAAGGTCGGGCGCATGGCCGGCCAGTTCGCCAAGCCGCGCTCGGCCAACGACGAGACCATCGACGGCGTGACCCTGCCGGCCTACCGGGGCGACATCGTCAACGGCATCGGTTTCGACGCCGCCAGCCGCGTACCGGACCCGGAGCGTCTGCTGCAGTCCTATCACCAGTCCACCGCCACCCTCAACCTGCTGCGCGCCTTCGCCCAAGGCGGTTTTGCCGACCTGCATCAGGTGCACAAGTGGAACCTGGACTTCATCGCCAATTCCGCGCTGGCCGAAAAGTACAGCCATCTGGCCGACCGCATCGATGAAACCCTGGCCTTCATGCGCGCCTGCGGCATGGACAGCTCGCCGCAACTGCGCGAGACCAGTTTCTTCACCGCCCACGAAGCGCTGCTGCTGAACTACGAAGAAGCCTTCGTACGCCGCGACAGCCTGACCAACGATTACTACGATTGCTCGGCGCATATGCTGTGGATCGGCGACCGCACCCGTCAGCTCGACGGCGCCCACGTCGAATTCCTGCGCGGGGTGAACAACCCGATCGGGGTCAAAGTCGGCCCGAGCATGAACCCCGACGACCTGATCCGCCTGATCGACGTGCTCAACCCGGACAACGATCCGGGTCGTCTGAACCTGATCGCGCGGATGGGCGCGAACAAGGTCGGCGATCACCTGCCGGCGCTGATCCGTGCGGTGCAGCGTGAAGGCAAGCAGGTGCTGTGGAGCTCCGACCCGATGCACGGCAACACCATCAAGGCCAGCAGCGGTTACAAGACTCGCGACTTCGCGCAGATTCTTGGTGAGGTGAAGCAGTTCTTCCAAGTTCATGAAGCGGAAGGCAGCTACGCCGGCGGCATCCACATCGAGATGACCGGGCAGAACGTCACCGAGTGCATCGGTGGCGCGCGGCCGATCACTGAAGATGGTTTGTCGGATCGCTATCACACCCACTGCGATCCGCGGATGAATGCCGATCAGTCGCTGGAACTGGCGTTTCTGATCGCCGAAACCCTGAAGCAGGTTCGTCGCTAAGGTTCGATATCTTTAGCGTCTGAGTTGGCCTCATCGCGGGCAAGCCCGGCTCCCACAGTATCGAAGTCGTACATTTAATTAACGACTCGGCCACTGTGGGAGCTGGCTTGCCAGCGATGAGGCCGGTTCAGTCGCAGCCGATCTGAACCATAGCCATCCGGAGCCGACCGGCACTTTCCCGCTGACAATTGAGCTGCACCCGCGCGAGCCCCAACCAGTCCGCCATGCGCCGCAGGTTCAGCGCCAGGGCCAGCATCCCCGCCTCGTCCAGCCCCGTTTCTTCCTCGTGCACCGCATGCACCGCCAACCGCCCCGCCGCCCGTTCGGCGCGCAGATCAACTCGCGCGGCAATCCGTTCGTTGTGCAGGAACGGCAACACGTAATAGCCGTAGACCCGCTTGTCCTGCGGCGTATAAATCTCCAGCCGATAGCGAAAATCGAACAGCCGCTCGGTCCGACTACGCTCCCAGATCAGTGAGTCAAACGGCGACAGCAATGCACTGGCCTCGACCTTGCGTGGGACTTTTGGCTCGGGCAGGCAATAAGCGATCTGCCGCCATCCGGCGACTTCGCAAGTCAGCAGTTGTCCGTCCTCGACCAGTTCGGCCAGACGCGGGCGGGCATCGGAAGGATTCAGGCGGAAGTAATCACGCAAGTCTTTTTCCGTGCCGACACCGAGCGCCTGCGCTGCATGCAGCAGCAAACCGCGCTGCGACTCAGCCTCATCGGGCAATGGCTGTTGCAGCACGGAAGCCGGAATCACCCGTTCCGGCAAGTCATACAATCGCTCGAAACCACGGCGTCCGGCGACGGTGACTTCGCCAGCGGCAAACAGCCATTCCAGTGCGTGCTTTTCCGCGCTCCAGTCCCACCACGGCCCGGCCTTTTCCTCGCGGGTCGACAGACTGCCGGCGCCCAGTGCGCCCTGCTCCTCGACCGACGCCAGTACCCGGCGAATGGTGTCCTGTTGCTCGCGACCAAACCGCGCCAGTTGCTGATAAATATCCTCACCGCGCCTGGCCCGCTGCATGCGCCAGCCCATCAACGGGTACATCGACAACGGCAGCAGCGACGCTTCATGGCCCCAGTATTCGAACAGCGAACGACGTCGCCCCGAACTCCAGGCAGCCTGGTCGAGCAAGTCAGCAGAGTAGGAACCAAGACGGGAAAACAGCGGCAGGTAGTGCGAGCGCACCACGGCGTTGACGGAGTCGATCTGCAACAGACCGAGGCGTTCGATCAGCCGGTTGAGGTGCATGGCCTTGACAGCCGGCAGCTGGCGCCCGTGAAACCCTTGGGCAGCCAGTGCCAGACGTCGAGCCTGTTTAAGGGAAAAGGACAGTGTCGCGGGCATGTGTACCTCCATGTCTGCTCGCAACCTACCTCACCTGAAAGTGGTTTGTGTAGCGATGGCCTCATCATTTATGCATCGGATCGTCCCAGAACGGCCGCACCGACTCGTGTTCGACATCGGCACGGCTGACCCCGATGTCCTTGAGCGCTTCGTCGCTCAGGCTGGCGAGCAGCTCGCGCTCACGGTGCAATTCGTACCACCGGCTAAACTTGTGCAACAGATCGGAAACGATATGGCCGGAAAATTTTTCTTCGCCTGCGTACTCTCTTTGACCTTTCATCGTGTTGCCTCCTTTTTGGGATGGCTCAAGTCTCCCGCCAGAGCTACGATCAATCCAACGAATGTTTCTGATGGCATGCATCACGGAGATTCATCAATTGTCGGCATATCCCAGTATCGATACCGATGTCCTGCGCACCTTTGTCGCAATTGCCGATCAGGGCGGTTTTACCCGCGCCGGCGAAATGGTCAACCGCACCCAATCGGCCGTGAGCATGCAGATGAAGCGTCTGGAAGAGGACGTATTGCAGCGGCAGTTGTTCGAGCGCGACGGGCGTCAGGTGCGCCTGACCGCTGAAGGCCAGGTGTTGCTTGGCTATGCGCGGCGCATCCTGAAACTGCACAGCGAAGTGTTCAACACCCTGCGCGAGCCACACATGGTCGGCACAGTGCGGATCGGCACGCCGGACGATTACGTGATGCGCTTTCTGCCGGGGATTCTGTCGCGTTTTGCGCAGTTCTATCCGCTGATCCAGATCGAAGTGCATTGCGAGTCGACCAAACAATTGCTGCAGCGCACCGACTTGGATCTGTCGATCGTCACCCGCGAGCCGGGCAACGAGATTGGCCAGTTGCTGCGCAAGGAGCGCTTCGTGTGGGCCGAGGCGCAGAATTTCAGCGCCCACGAGCAGACGCCGCTACCACTGGCGATGTTCAACAGTGATTGCTTCTGCCGCCTGTGGGCCTGCAATGCGCTGGACGCGATGGGCCGCGAATACCGGATCGCCTACAACAGCACCAGCCTGTCGGCGCTGATGGCAGTGGTGAGCGCGGGTCTGGCGATCACCGCGCAGCTGGAAAGCCTGATTACCCCCGACATGCGGATTCTTGGAGATGCCGAAAATCTGCCGCTGCTGCCCGAGGCCAGCATCATGCTGATCCGCAACCTCAACAACCCCTCGCCGATCACCGAATGCCTGGCCGAGCACATCGTCGAAGGCTTCAAACTTTAAAGGCGAGCATCACCGCACACAGCACCAGGAACCCGCAGAACAGACCGCGCAGGAGTTTTTCCGGCATCGCGTGGGCCACTTTCACGCCCCAGCTGATGCTGGCCAGACCGCCGATGGCCAGCGGCAGGCCGATCATCCAGTCCACTTCGTGGTGCACCGCGTACGTCACCAGCGTGACGCCGGTGCTCGGCAATGCCAGCGCCAGCGAAAGCCCCTGAGCGACCACCTGAGTGGTGCCGAACAGACTGGTCAGTACCGGCGTCGCCACCACCGCCCCGCCGACACCAAACAAACCACCCATGGCGCCTGACGCCGCGCCGAGCACGCCCAGCCACGGCCATGAATAGCGCATCTCGGAAGTCGCCGCCGGGCGCGCGCCAAACATGCGCACCAGGTTGTAAGCCGACAGCGCCACAAGGAACGCGACAAACCCGATGCGCATGGTCTGCGCGTCGATGCCCACGGCCCAGATCGAGCCGATCCACGCGAAACAGAATCCCATCACCGCCAGCGGCAACGCATGGCGGAGTTCGATGCGGTTACGCTGGTGATAACGCCACAGCGCCAGCATCACGTTCGGCACCACCATCACCAGCGCCGTGCCTTGGGCGATCTGCTGATCGAGCCCAAACCACACGCCCAGCAGCGGAATGGCGATAAGCCCGCCACCAATACCGAAGATCCCACCCAGAGTACCGAGGGCGGCGCCAAACAACAGGTACAGCAAAAACTCGATCACAGCAGAATTCCTCAAACGTCAGTCGACTCATCCTACGCAGTCGGCGCTGGCACGGAAACGCACAGCAACGCACAATGGCTGTGCTAAATCCGCATAGGCACTGAGCTGATTCATGAATCCCAATCAATTGACCGAACAACTGGGGCTGTTTCTCGATGTACTCGAGAGCGGCAGCTTTTCTGCGGCTTCGCGCCGGCATCCGCTGACGCCCTCCGCCGTTGCCCGGCGTATCGACAGTCTGGAAAGCGCGGTCGGCAGCCAGTTGTTCATCCGCAGCACTCACGCGGTGCGCGCCACGCCGGCAGGTCTGGCGTTTGCCGAACGGGCGCGGCGGATTGTGGCGGAGTTGCAACTTGCCCGGGCTGAAGCGGTGTCCCTGAGCAGCGCGCCGGAGGGACTGATTCGGGTGGATGCGCCAGCAGCGTTCGGGCGTCGGCATCTGGCGCCGGTGATTGCCGATTTTCTGGTGCTGTACCCGGGGCTGGATGTGCAACTGCATCTGATCGACAGCTTCGTCGACATGGACGGTTCAAACCTGGGCAAGGTCGATCTGGTGTTGCGCGCCGGGCAAATGGCTGACACCCGGTTGGTCGCTACACCGTTAGCGAGCATGGTGCGCATCGCCTGCGCGAGCCCCGGCTATCTCAAGCGCCGCGGTGTGCCGAGCGAACCCGCGCAATTGAGCGAGCATGACGGCCTCGATTGGGACGGCCTCGCCCCGCCCTTCGCCTGGCGCTTCGAACAGAACGGGCAGATGCAACTGCACCGCCCGGCGCGGGTGCGCATGAGCGCCAACAACGCCGAGGCGCTGGTGTGCGGCGCGCTGGCGGGACTCGGGATCGCGCATCTACCGACCTGGCTGGCCAGCGAATACCTGTTGCGCGGCGAGTTGCTGCCGCTGTTCTGTGAAAACGGCCTGCCAAAACCGGAGAGCACCGGCATCTATGCTTTGCGACTGGAGCAACAGGCCAGCTCCCGCAGCCGCCTGCTGCTGGAATACCTCAAAACCCGGTTCAGCCCCGTGCCGCCGTGGGATCTGGCCCTGCAACGTGAGCTGGGCCGGCACTGACCGATTCGCCACCGGGCACAATTGTCTGGCGCATTAAAGATTCGAGCGCTAGATTCATCTGCATCACCGTTCAAGGCACTGACATGACCACCGACCGCAACACCTCCGATCACTGCGAAGACCTGCTGCTCGACAATCAGGCCTGCTTCGCCCTGCATTCCACTTCGCTGATGATGACCAAGGTCTACAAGCCGCTGTTGCAAGCGCTTGGCCTGACGTATCCGCAATACCTGGCGATGATGGTGCTGTGGGAGAAGGATGGTTTGACCGTCGGAGAAATCAGCACGCGCCTGCTGACCGATCCGGGCTCGCTGACCCCACTGCTCAAGCGGCTGGAAGGTGAAGGTTTGCTCAGCCGGACCCGCAGTCGTGAGGATGAGCGTGTGGTGATCGTTGAACTGACTGCCCAGGGACGCGCCTTGAAAGACAAGGCCCGGACCGTTCCACAATGCATCCTGGGGGCCAGTGGCTTCACGCTGGAGCGCCTGCAAAACCTGCAAGCCGAGTTGCAGGCCTTGCGTGGTCATTTGCAGGACAGCCTCGCTTAAGATCGTCCTTTCCTGTGGGCGCAGCCTTGCGCCTGCAGGCGTATCGCCCCTTCCCCGCTTATCACCGAAAAATTTTTCATCTCGTTTTACATTCAAAAAATCCTTAAATATCAAAAGCTTGAGATCACGTCACTTCCCAATCCAAGCGCTAATTCGTGCTTTCTTCAAAAATTTATCTTGCGCACTAAATATTCGCGCAGTACATTTACTTCGCACCTAGTTAGCGCGCAAATAATTAGCGCAACAAACCACACTTACTGAGGCTCACACCATGCAAACTCTCTACACCGCAATCGCAACCTCCACTGGCGGCCGTGACGGTCGTGCGATTTCCAGCGACAACATCCTCGACGTCAAACTCGCCACTCCGAAAGAACTCGGCGGTGCTGGCGGCGCAGCCACCAACCCTGAGCAACTGTTCGCCGCCGGCTACTCGGCCTGCTTTATCGGCGCCCTGAAATTCGTCGCCAGTCAGACCAAACGCAAAATCCCGGACGACGCCTCGATCACCGCTCACGTCGGCATCGGCCAGATCCCTGGCGGTTTCGGTCTGGACATCGACCTGCACATCAGTCTGCCGGGCCTGGAACAGGCTGACGCACAAAGCCTGGTCGACGCGGCTCACCAGGTCTGCCCGTACTCCAACGCCACTCGCGGCAACGTCGATGTGCGTCTGCACGTCACCGTGTAATCACTGACACTCAGGCCCGTACAGGAAATGAACATGAACACTTTCAGCAAAGTCTTGACCGGTACTCTTCTCGCCCTGTCCATCCACAGCGCATTCGCCGGGGAGGTTGAACACAACACCCAGGCGTTCCTTGATGTGCTGAATGCCGGCACCGGCAAACCGATGGAACAGATGACGCCCAAGGATGCCCGCGCCGTGCTGACGGGCGCGCAGTCCGGGGTCAAACTGACGCTACCCAAAGCGGACGTCAGCGAGAAAACCATCCAGGTCGATGGCCAACCGTTGAGCCTGACCATCGTCCGGCCGGCCGGGGTCAAGGGCGAGCTGCCGGTGTTCATGTTCTTCCACGGCGGCGGCTGGGTGCTGGGAGATTTCCCGACCCACGAACGCCTGGTGCGGGATCTGGTGGTCGGCTCGGGGGCGGCGGCGGTGTTCGTCAATTACACCCCTTCGCCGGAAGCGCATTACCCGGTGGCGATCAACCAGGCTTACGCCGCCACCAAGTGGGTGGCCGAACACGGCAAAGAAATCAACGTCGACGGCAAGCGTCTGGCGGTGGCGGGCAACAGCGTCGGCGGCAACATGGCGGCAGTCGTCGCCCTGATGGCCAAAGACAAAGGCACGCCAGCGATCAAATTCCAGGTGCTGCTGTGGCCGGTGACCGATGCCAATTTCGATACCGGTTCGTATAACCAGTACGCCGAGGGGCACTTCCTCACTCGCAACATGATGAAGTGGTTCTGGGACAACTACACCACCGACGCCAACCAGCGGAACGAGGTCTACGCCTCGCCTTTGCGGGCAACCACTGCGCAATTGAAAGGTCTGCCGCCTGCGCTGGTCCAGACTGCGGGGGCCGACGTGCTGCGTGACGAAGGTGAAGCCTATGCCCGCAAACTCGACGAAGCCGGCGTACCGGTGACCTCGGTGCGCTACAACGGCATGATCCACGACTACGGTTTGCTCAACGTGGTCAGCCAGGTGCCGGCGGTGCGCTCGGCGATGCTGCAGGCCTCGGAAGAACTGAAGCAGCACCTGAAGAAGTAATTTTCATCAGGCACAAAAAAGCCCGACTCAATGGTCGGGCTTTTTCTTTCCGCAAAAAGCAGTGCTTATTTGGCACGGCCTTTGTAGGAACCGCCTTCGCGGGTATCGATCTCGATCATGTCGCCGATTTCGATGAAGTCAGCAACCGACAGCTCGGTACCGTTCTTCAGTTTGGCAGGCTTCATCACCTTGCCGGAAGTGTCGCCGCGAGCGGAACCTTCGGTGTAGTCAACCTGACGCACGATGGTGGTCGGCAGCTCTACGGAAACCAGACGGCCTTCGAAGAATACGGCTTCGCAAACGTCGGTCATGCCTTCTTCCACGAATGGCAGAACGCTTTCGATGTCTTCGGCGTTCAGCTCGTACATGGTGTAGTCGGTGGTGTCCATGAACGTGTAGGAGTCACCGCTGATGAAGGACAGGGTCGCTTCTTTGCGGTCCAGGATCACGTCGTCCAGCTTGTCGTCCGCACCGTAAACGGTTTCGGTCTTGTAACCGGTCAGCAGGTTCTTCAGCTTGGTCTTCATGATCGCGCTGTTACGGCCCGACTTGGTGAATTCAGCTTTCTGAACCAGCCAAGGATCGTTGTCGATACGGATCACGGTACCGGGTTTGAGTTCTTTACCAGTTTTCATTGCGAATATCCGAATTTGGATGGGATTTACAAAAATCTAGGCCGCGTATCATATCCAATTTCGGTAAAACTGTACCAGCGCCGTCGCAAGATCGGCCTGCAAGGCTTGTTCCAGACACCACGCGCGGGCATTTTCCTGCAGTTCGGGCCAGTGTTTACGGGCCTCAAGCCAGTGGTCGCCGATAGGCTGGCCGGCACTCCAAGCGCGCCAGAGACCGTTCATCGCCTCGGCGGCAGCGGGCGAAAGGCGTTTTGTGTAAAGCGTAAGGAAGGCATCGAGCTTGTCGAGGTGGATGTCTTCGTCCTGCTGATAGATGTGCCACAGCATCGGCCGCCCCGCCCACTGCGCCCGAACGAACGAGTCCTCGCCGCGCACCGCATTGAAATCGCAGCACCAGAGCAATTGATCGTATTGATCCTGACGGACGAACGGCAGCACCTGCAAGGTCAGCGACTGACGAACGTGCATTGCCCCGACCGGCAGCGACTCGACTCCGAGCCAACGGGCGACATCGCCGAGAATCCGTCCTTCCGGCACCAGCAGATGGATAGGCGTAGCGTCCGCCGCGAGCACATCCAGCCAACTGGCGAGTCCGGCATTCTCGTAGGCAAACAGCGAAATCAGCTGCGCACCGGGCGCAGGAGCTATTCCCAGAGCGTGCAGGAATTGTCGCTGCGCCTCGGGATTCTGTTGAAACTGCTGACGCCGCTCCAGTAAACCGCTCTCACGCAGCAAGCCGCCGGTCCCCGGCTGAAATCCCGGAAAGAAAAAGTACTTCTGCACCGACTTGTACTTCACCGACGGCAGACCGTGGCAGCCAACCACCCAGTCTTCAGCGCTGAGATAGTCGAGGTTCATCCACAACGGCGACTGTTCCCGTGCGGCCATGGCGTCCATGTAAATGCTCGGCAACTGGCAGGCAAAAGCCGCGATCACCACGTCGGCCGCTGCTGATTCCTGCCACTCAGCCGGCCAGTGCCGGACTTCGACGCCCTGCTGCCATTGCTGATCGAGGCCGATGTCGATTTCCGGGCAAATGCGTTCGAAAGCGCGCAGGTCATCGACCCACAATCGCACCGTCATTGCCTGCTCGCTGACCAGTTGCCGGGCCAGACGCCAGGTCACGCCGATGTCGCCGTAGTTATCGACGACCGTACAAAAAATGTCCCAGCGGGTGTTCAGTGGCGGCATTCAAGGCTCCCGTTGGCAAAAGCGCCGATTGTCCGCATAAATGTCTTCGCGCAGAAGAGCCGACGGCAATTAATCTTCGTGCGACAATCGCTGCTCGCCCGCATACATCCGCCAGGAGGCAGCCATGCCCTATCGTCCCAACCCGCGTCGCCCGTTACCTGTTCAGCTTAGCGCGCTGCAATTGACTGGCAGCATTGCCCTGGGTCTGTGGCTGGGTTTCCTGGCCATTGCACTTACTTGCTGGCTCGCCTCGCTGTTGTTCAGCCGTCAATTGCAGCCGGTGGCGGAAGCGGTGCAACAACTGAGCAAGCCTCCGGTAGCCGCCCAGCCGCAGCCAGAACCTGAGCCACAAAACCGCCTGTTCGAACAGTACGAAGAAAACCTGCGCAAGAACGAACAGCAGGCACGCCTGGACCAGGCCCGTGGCAGCACACGTAATCTGTCGAACCCCAAATGCCAGTTCTGGCTGCAACAGGATCAGACGGCCCCCAGCGAAAAGAGCCGCGCCAACGTCCTGCAATTCTGCGATTGATCATGAATAAACAGACGGTTCACCAACTGATTCTCGACAAGCTGCGCGTCGATCTCGACATCGCCGAACGCGCGGCGCAAACCGCTTACGAAACCGCAACCCACGAAGAGAACATCGCCGAAAACAAGTACGACACTCTGGGCCTCGAGGCGTCGTATCTGGCGGCGGGCCAGGCGAAACGGGTCGAGGAAATTCGTCAGTCACTGGCGCTGTGCCAGAACCTGACGCTGCGCGCGTATGACGATCAACGCGGGATTGAGATCGGCGCCCTGCTCGGTCTGGAAGACGAAAAGGGTCGCGAGCAATGGCTGTTTCTGGCGCCGGATGCGGCGGGTCTGAAAGTCGATGTGGTGGGTCAGCCGATTACCGTCATCACCCCGCGCTCGCCGCTGGGCAAAAGCCTGCTGGGCAAGTTCGAGGGTGACGAGGTGGAGATTCTGGTGGCGGGCACCCGGCAACAGTTTGCTGTCACCGAGGTGCTGTAGACGGGGACTTAGTGGACGGGCAGTTCGACACCATCGAAAAGCTCTTCCAGTTCCTGCTTGTTGTGGCACTGAATGGCCTTGGCCATGACTTCGCGGGTCAGGTGCGGCGCGAACTTCTCGATGAAGTCGCACATGAAGCCGCGCAGGAAGGTGCCGCGGCGGAAACCGATCTTGGTCACGCTGGACTCGAACAGTTCGCTGGCATCGAGCACCACCAGATCGTTATCCAGTTTGGTGTCGACCGCCATTTTCGCCACGATGCCAACACCCAGGCCCAGACGTACGTAGGTTTTGATCACGTCGGCGTCGGCAGCAGTGAACACCACTTTTGGCGTCAGGCCGCGATGGCTGAAGGCTTCGTCGAGTTTCGAACGGCCGGTGAAACCGAACACGTAAGTCACGATCGGGTATTCGGCCAGCGCTTCAAGGGTCAGCTTCGGCAGTTTGGTCAGCGGGTGGCCCTGAGGCACGACCACGCAACGGTTCCACCGATAGCACGGCATCATCACCAGATCGCCGAACAGCTCCAGCGCTTCGGTGGCAATGGCGAAATCGACGGTGCCGTCAGCGGCCATCTCGGCGATCTGCATCGGCGAGCCCTGGTGCATGTGCAGCGCCACGTCCGGGTATTGCTTGATGAAATTGCTGATCACCGGCGGCAGCGCATAGCGTGCCTGGGTGTGAGTGGTGGCGATCGACAGGGTGCCCTTCTTCTCGTTGGAGAATTCCTGGGCGATCTGCTTGATGCTTTCGACCTTGCGCAGAATTTCACCGGCAGTGGTGATGATGCGCTCGCCGGCTGGCGTGACACGGGTCAGGTGCTTGCCGCTGCGGGCGAACACTTCGACGCCCAGTTCGTCTTCCAGCAGACGGATTTGTTTACTGATGCCCGGTTGCGAGGTGTAGAGGCTTTGGGCTGTAGCGGAAACGTTGAGGTCGTGGTGCGCCACTTCCCAGATGTAGCGCAATTGTTGAAGCTTCATATGAATCCCTCAAAGCAGGTAGACGCCACGGGCATCAGCGACGGTATATAACTATATTAATGGTTTGAAGAATAAATCTAGAACTTTTTTATCAAAGTGCCATTATTCCTGCTTCAGCGATCCTCCCGACGCCGACGCTCCACCAGCGGCACCAGATAAACCGGCACCTTGGACAATTGCAGCAGCCGGGCCGCCGTTCGCCCCAAAGGTGTTTCCGCCCCGACCCCGTGGCTGTGACTTCCTACGATCAGCAAATCGACAGAGAGTTTCTGCACCTGATCGAGAATCACCTGTGACGGATCGCCCTGCAGCACCCGTACTGCGCGTATCCGCTGCAGGTCCTGCTCGCCCTCGTCCCCCAGTTCTTCGCGAAAACTGTCGAGCACCCGCTGCTCGATATTGGCAATGACCGTTTTCAGACCCTGACTGTGAAATTCGTTCAATGCCTGTTCGTCGAGATAGCTCTGCAACACCGATTCGGCAAACAGCCCCATGGGCTCCACCGCGTGCACCACGTACAGATCGGCATTGAACGTTCGCGCCATCGCCAGGGCATGCTGCATCACTAACGGTGCGTACAGACCGAGGTCAGTGGCATACAGCATCGAACGAATCATATGACCTCCTCGCGTGCCAACATGGCGGAGATTTGATTCAGCTTAGCAGTGCCTTGGCGAGTACGACGTGCGACGCAACGTCTTGAACCACGAGGGCTTTAGACCGCCGGTTCGTTGCTGATGCCGTGGGGCACGTGACCGGTCGCCACCACTTCCCGGGCCAGCTCGCAGTGGCCGGCCTGATCGTCGAAAAACACGTCGGCGGCGAAGGCTTCGAGGAACGCCGATTTGGTCAGGCCGCCGAGGAACAGCGACTCGTCCAGACGAATGTCCCACTCGCGCAAGGTGCGGATCACCCGCTCATGGGCCGGAGCCGAACGCGCGGTGACCAGTGCGGTGCGGATCGGGCACTCCTCATCGGAGAACTCGCGCTGCAACAGATTGAGCGCCGCGAGAAAGCCCTTGAACGGCCCGCCGCGCAACGGTTCGCGAGCGGATTCACGCTCCTTGGCCTGGAAGGCTTCGAGGCCACCGGATTGATAGACGCGCTCCGACTCGTCGGAAAACAGCACCGCATCACCGTCGAAGGCGATGCGCAATTCGTCGCTGGCCGCACGACTGGCGCCGCCGGACAGAATGGTCGCCGCCGCGAAACCGGCATCCAGCGCGGCGCGTACGTCTTCGGCATGGGTGGAGAGAAACAGGTCGCAACCGAAAGCCTTCAGGTACGGATAAGGACTGCGCCCGCCAACGAACGCCGCACGGGAGATCGCCAGGCCGTAGTGACCAATGGAGTTGAAAACGCGCAGGCCGGTGTCGGCGCTGTTGCGCGACACCAGAATCACCTCGACCCGGGCGCGACCGAGGCGACTGTTGAGATTGAGCAGTTTTTCCACCAGCGGAAAGGCATCACCCGGCGCGAGGATTTCGTCTTCGTGTTCGATCTGATATTGCCGATAGGCTTCGACGCCGCTCGACAGGTAGACCTTGTGACTCTCACTGAGGTCGAACAGGGCACGGGACGAGATCGCCAGCACCAGTTTGTCATCGATGTTCTTGGCCATGCCTTTCCCCCAATGCGACCGGTTTAAACGTTGCGCCGGTCGATAAAGCTCAATGTGCGATACAACGATTCGATACGCGGCAACTCGCAGCCTGCCGCTTTTGCCGCCGCCAAAGGACGAGCGTAGATCGCCTCCAGCTCCAGCGGTCGCTTGTGCAGGAAATCGTGATACATGCTCGGCCAATAGTCGGGCATTTTCTCGGTCATCATGAACAGGTATTCGGCGTAACCGGGCGGCATGTCGTGGCCGCAGGCCTTGGCGCCCTGCACCACTTCAGCCATCAGTGCCTGAATCAATGCGCGACTGTCATTGTCGGCCATCAACGGCGTGGTGCCGGCGCCGAGCAATACCGAAAGCCCGTTATAGGGAATGTTCCACACCAGTTTCTGCCAGCGCGCCTGATGCAGGTTCGGCATCGCCTGGGAATCGAGACCGGCGGCCCTAAACAGACTGGCGCCCTCCTCGACGATTGCCATGCGCGCCGCGTCATCCGCTGCCGGGCCGCTGTGATAACCGACGTTCACCGCCCCCAGCGCCTGGTGGGTGACCTGGCCCGGCCCTTCGCGGTGGACGCAGATCAGGCACAAGCCGCCCAGCAAATGCAGGGAGTCGGGCAGCAATGCCCGCAAGCTGTCTTCGACGTCGAGGCCGTTTTGCAATACCAGCACTTTCGCGCCGGGTTTCGCCGCCTGAATGATCGACGGCGCCAGCCCGGCATTGCTGGTGGTCTTGGCGCCGACCAGCAGCCAGTCGCAGGGCGGCATGTCTTCAGCCGACGAATAGGCCTGCACCGGGCTCAGCGTCAACGCACCATGCACGGCACTGTCCACCTGCAAGCCGCGTTCGGCGACTGCGGAAAATTCACTGCGCAACAGAAAGTGCACATCGAACCCGGCCCGGGCGAGCATCACCCCGTAAAACCCGCCGATGGCGCCGGTGCCAATGATCCCCACCACCGGTTTGTTCACTGCTCCCATTACGGCAACTCCTCTGCAATTCGACCCAGCGCCTGCGCCACGGCTGCGTTCAGCTCATCGGCATTCAGGCGCGTGTGTACCGCCCCAAAGAACTCGCCGTCGCGCACCACAAACAGCGCCGGCAAATGAAAGACCTGATAACGCTCGACCAGTCCGCCGTTGTCACCGGCATCGATCCAGCACACGCGATCGACGACCAGATCGAGCCCCGGCAACACTTCGCGGGCATAGCGGCAACTGGCGCAGCCGACGCTGGTGAAAATCACCAGCGAAACGCCGCTCATCGTCAGCAGCCGCTGGTCGGCGTCGAAATCGGTCAGCTGCGATTCGACCACTATACTGGGGGAAACAATGTCAAATGGCCGACACAGGGAGTCTGTGCTCATGGGACGGTTTATTCCTCATCCGGATGAAGTACCCGTTGAGTTGACCTTGCTCACACCGGAGTGTATTTCGCGTCAACGGCTGCACACTATCAGCCTCGGCGGCATCGCTTGCAATTACCACCGTGCCTGGCGCCATGGCACCGCATTGCAAGTGCGCATGCCCACCCTCAACGCCGACATCTGTTATCCGGGCTACGTGGCCTGGTGCCTGCGACGTAAAAAAGGCTATCTGGTGGGCATCGCCTTCACCGACGAACAGACGCTGTTCAGCGCCCGAATGGGTGAGCAGGTGTGTCAGATCGAACGCTATTGCCGACTCAACTACGCCCACGAAGACCTCCAGGATATTCAGGCCCTGGCCCTGCAATGGGTCGAACAACACGCCGACGAGTTCTCCCACGACACCGTTCGCAAGGCTTTCGCGCAGCCTGTGCTGGACTGAACAGTGACTTGCCCATTGTCTAGCAGGCGCCTAACGCGATAAGGTTCGGCTCCCCGACGCGCTTAAATCCGCTGTGCTCCGCCGCGCGGGGATCGCTGGCGGCCGGCACCCGTGACCTGACGAGTAAACGATGGCTGATTTACCGATCAACGACCTGAACGTCGCTTCCAACGAGACCCTGATCACTCCCGATCAGCTCAAGCGTGATATCCCTCTGAGCGACGCGGCCCTGCGCACCGTCACCAAGGGTCGCGAAGTCATCCGCAACATTCTCGATGGCACCGACCATCGTCTGTTCGTGGTGATCGGCCCCTGCTCGATCCACGACATCAAGGCTGCCCATGAATATGCCGATCGCCTGAAGGTGCTGGCGGCAGAAGTCTCGGACACCCTGTATCTGGTCATGCGCGTGTATTTCGAGAAGCCACGGACCACCGTCGGCTGGAAAGGCCTGATCAACGACCCGTACCTGGATGACTCGTTCAAGATCCAGGACGGTCTGCACATCGGTCGCCAGCTTCTGCTGGACCTGGCCGAGAAAGGCCTGCCGACCGCGACCGAAGCCCTCGACCCGATCTCCCCGCAGTATCTGCAGGACCTGATCAGCTGGTCGGCCATCGGCGCACGGACTACCGAATCCCAGACCCACCGCGAGATGGCTTCCGGCCTGTCCTCGGCGGTCGGCTTCAAGAACGGCACCGACGGCGGCCTGACCGTGGCGATCAACGCCTTGCAGTCGGTCTCCAGCCCGCACCGTTTCCTGGGCATCAACCAGGAAGGTGGCGTGTCGATCGTCACCACCAAGGGCAACGCCTACGGCCACGTGGTGCTGCGCGGCGGCAACGGTAAGCCGAACTACGATTCGGTGAGCGTCGCCCTGTGTGAGCAGGCGCTGAACAAGGCGAAGATCAAGCCGAACATCATGGTCGATTGCAGCCACGCCAACTCCAACAAGGATCCGGCCCTGCAACCGCTGGTGATGGAGAACGTCGCCAACCAGATCCTCGAAGGCAATCAGTCGATCATCGGCCTGATGGTCGAAAGTCACCTGAATTGGGGCTGCCAGGCCATCCCGAAAGACCTCGCCGACCTGCAATACGGCGTGTCGATCACTGATGCCTGCATCGACTGGTCTGCTACCGAGAACACCTTGCGCAGCATGCACGCCAAGCTCAAGGATGTACTGCCCAAACGTCAGCGCAGCTGAGAGCCGTTTCGCAGGCACAAAAAAACGCCGGGCATTGCCCGGCGTTTTTGTGTGTGCGGTGAGGTCAGTCAGATCTTGGCGGTGCGCCGCTGATGACGCTCCATGTAGCGCTCCACGTAGGAGCACGAAGGAATGACCGTGTAACCCATTTCATCGGCGTATTGCAGCGCCCGCTCGGTCAGGGCTGCCGCAATGCCTCGGCCACGCAGCGCGTTGGGCACGAAGGTGCGGTAGATATCCAGGGTCTGTTTCCCCAGATCCATGTAGGTCAGGTAGGCACGATGACCGTCCACATTGGTCTCGAACTGATGACCAGCCTGGTCATGGTGGATGGACAACGCCTCGCTCATCACTACTCCTCGCGGGTCTCGAATTCTGACCCCTACCTTACCGATGTTTTCCCGGCGAAGGAACATCTACGCCACCCCGTGCCTGATGGACACCGAGAAGAACTGCACCGATCTCGCGCAACCCGAGCACGTATCAAATAGTAGGCACCATTGGCGAAAATGCTCAAGGTACGCTCGTCATCGTGCGAATTGACGGGGCAGTTCCGGTGGACTCAGGGCCGGTTCGGGAGACGATCTTCCCGAGCCGAAAGGCTGAACATCGCCGGATGTTGAGACTTAAGACGAGCCGCCTGTTTTAAAGTCACCTCAACATGGACAAAGATATGCGAGGCGCTGCGCAAATTCGCAACAAAAGTGTGGACGAATCCATATAGACAGACTTTGGCCACTACCTGCAAAACAGCGCACGGCACCGGGAACTTTTTCTCATTAACTCGCTCATCTCGCGGCTTACAGCTGGATATTTTTTATACAGCGCAGTTAAAAGTTGCTCGAAAAAGAATCAACGCCTACAATTTTTTTTGCTTCTTGCCTTACGTCAGTTTACTTACTACAAGTAATGGGTAGTATGTACGCCGGCTATTTCCTCAATCGGAGGAGACAGCCACTTAATTGAAAGTCCTTGAAGGGGAACACGATGAACAACGTTCTGAAATTCTCTGCTCTGGCTCTGGCCGCAGTTCTGGCTACCGGTTGCAGCAGCGCATCGAAAGAAACCGAAGCACGTCTGACCGCTACTGAAGACGCAGCTGCTCGCGCCCAGGCTCGTGCAGATGAAGCTTACCGTAAAGCTGATGAAGCTCTGGCTGCTGCTCAAAAAGCACAACAGACCGCCGACGAAGCTAACGAGCGTGCTCTGCGCATGCTGGACAAAGCTAGCCGCAAGTAATAATCCTCCGGGATTGTTATCGAGCCGACCCATTTTTTGGGTCGGCTTTTTTGTGCCCGCTGTTTTCTACGGGCGACAAAAAACCCGCCGATGCAATAGCCTCGGCGGGTTCTGTCTTACAGCTTATTGCTGGAGGTCGATCGGTGCGCTGGAGACCATCGGCGCCGAAGTGTTCGGCGTGCCGATTTCAGTTGGCAGGCCATCTTCGGCCGCCACCACATCACGCACCACATCCCAGTTCATGCGCAGATTGTTGGTGATGTCTTCGCGCTTGAGCATCGCATTGATCACGGCGGTGTGCTTGTCGACCACCGACGGGTTGCCCTTGTCGTCAATCGGCGTGTGCGCTTCCAGATAGACCTTGCCGCCACTGCGACCGAACTTGTACGCATCGTTGATGATCCGCACCGACGTACCCACCGGCACCATGCTGGCCATTTCCAGCACGTTGTTGTTGAACATGCGGAAGCAACCGTGGCTGGTGCGCATGCCGATGCCGAACTTCTTGTTCGAACCGTGGATCAGGTAGCCTGGAGTCCCCAGGGTGAACTTGAACGGGCCCAGCGGGTTGTCGGGACCGGCGGGCACCACGTTCGGCAACGGATCGCCATCGGCGGCGTGCTCGGCCTTGATCGAGGCAGGCGGCGTCCAGGTCGGGTTCGGAGTCTTGGCAGTGATCGAAGTGTGGGCAATCGGCGAACCCCAGCCCTCACGACCAATTCCCAATGGGAAGGTGTACACCACGTTCCGGCCCTTCGGGTAGTAGTAGAGACGGTATTCGGCCAGGTTGATCACGATGCCTTCACGCGGCCCCGGCGGCAGGATGAAGCGGGTCGGCAAAACCACTTCGGTACCGGCACCCGGCAACCAGGCATCGACGCCCGGGTTGGCCGCGACCATCTCCGAATAACCCAGATCGTAGGTGGTGCCCAGATCGGCAAAAGTGTCTTCGTACTTGGCCTTGATCACCTGCACCTGGCCGATGATGTCCTCACCGGGTGGTGGCAGGGGAAACTCCAGTGCGGCAACGGGACCGGCCACACACAGGGCGGCAAGAGACAGGCAGCGGGTGACGGCAGGAAAACGCGGCAACATCCGGAGAATCCTTCGCAAGATCGACAAGGGTATAAGAGCGCGATTGTACACCGCGCCCAGGGAATTCGGGGAGATGCGCCGATAGACCGCGATATCGACGAAAAAGGACTCAGAGCTCGAAACGCAGCTCAGGCCAGATAGGCGAAGTGCCGCGCTTCTGCGATTCGAGGATCGCCCGGCACAGCGAGCACAGGCGCTGATCCTGGAACACCCGGCGATCCACGCTCGACCAGCGCGGTTGCGCCGGCAGCAGACTGCCGCACAGGGTGCGGTCCGCCGAACCACCGAGTTCCAGTTGACGGGTCACCAGATGCACCCGCACTTCCTGGCAGGCGAACAGATCCAGCTGTTCGTCAGGCTCGATCAGTTGGTAGGCGAACAGGGACCAGGCAGGACGCGGCATCGGGGGCTCCAAATAAGGGGGCGCCACATTAGCCGAAAGCCTGCCGCTAGAAAAGCCTCATAGCAGCGGTTTTAGCGTCGGCCAGACATTTTCCAGCAACTTGCCCTGAGCCCCGGCCGCCGGGTGCAGACCGTCGGCCTGCATCAGGTCCGGATGCCCGCCCACGCCGTCGAGGAAAAACGGCACCAGCGGGATTTTCTTCTCCTCGGCGAGTTTGCCGTAGACCTCGGCAAAGGCATCGGTATAGCGCTTGCCGTAGTTGGGTGGCAATTGCATGCCGAGCAACAGCACCTTGGCACCACTTTGGCGAGAGCTGTCGATCATCGAAGCAAGATTTTGTTGCAATTGCGTCGGCGGCATTCCGCGCAGGCCATCGTTGCCGCCCAATTCGAGGATCACCAGTTCCGGCTTGTGCTCTGCAAGCAGCGCCGGCAGCCGCGCCTGGCCTCCGGCGCTGGTGTCGCCACTGATGGACGCATTGACCACCTTATCGTCAAAACCTTCGGTCTTGAGCCGCTGTTCAAGCAACGACACCCACCCAAGCCGGGTATCCAGTCCGAAACCCGCGCTGATACTATCGCCAACGATCAGGACTGTACCCGCCGCTGCGTTCTGGGCCATGCACATCAAGGCCAGGCCAGCACTCAAAAACCACACACGCATCGGATTCTCCATGGGCGCAAGCATTCTCACCGCGAAGAACCTTAGCAAAGTGGTTCCCAGCGCGGAAGGTGAACTGACCATCCTGCACGAACTCAGCCTGGAACTGAACAAGGGCGACAGCCTGGCCATCGTCGGCGCGTCCGGTTCCGGTAAATCCACCCTGCTGGGTCTGCTCGCCGGCCTCGATCTGCCGAGTAGCGGCGAAGTGACGCTCGCCGGGCAAGGCCTGAGCAATCTCGACGAAGACCAGCGCGCGCGCATTCGCGCCGAGCACGTGGGCTTCGTCTTTCAGTCGTTCCAATTGCTCGACAGTCTGAACGCGCTGGAAAACGTCATGCTGCCGCTGGAGCTCGACGGCCGCAAAGACGCCCGAAGCCGCGCCACCGAACTGCTGCAACGGGTCGGCCTCGGCCAGCGCCTGACTCACTCGCCACGTCAGCTCTCCGGTGGTGAGCAGCAGCGCGTGGCAATTGCCCGGGCCTTCGCCGCCGAGCCGGACGTGCTGTTCGCCGACGAACCCACCGGCAACCTCGACAGCCACACCGGCGAGCGCATCAGCGACTTGCTGTTCGAATTGAACAAGGAACGCAGCACCACCCTGGTGCTGGTGACCCACGACGAACGCCTGGCCCATCGTTGCCGGCGCCTGATCCGTCTTGAAGCCGGCCTGTTGGTCGCCCCTCTGGAGCCTTGATGGCACGTCTGCCGCTGTTGCGTCTGTTCAGCCTCGCCCTGCGCCAACTGCTGCGCGATGCCCGCGCCGGTGAACTGCGGGTGCTGTTTTTCGCCTTGGTGGTGGCGGTCGCGGCGAGTACCGCGATCGGCTATTTCGGCGCCCGCCTCAACGGCGCGATGATGCTGCGCGCCACCGAGTTTCTCGGGGCCGACCTGTCGCTCGAAGGCAGCTCGCCGGCTCGTCCGGAACAAATCCGGAGCGGCACCGAGCTGCGCCTGGATCATGCGCAGGTGGTGGAGTTTTCCAGCGTCATCGCCACGGACAACGGCATTCAGCTCTCCAGTATCAAAGCCGTCGACCGCGCCTATCCGCTGCGCGGCGAACTGAAAAGCGCTCCCGTCCCTTACGCGACAGAGGAGGCTGGAGGCGAGCCGCAGCCCGGTGAAGCCTGGGTCGAAGCGCGCCTGCTGACAGCGCTGGACCTGAAGATCGGCGACAGCATCGACGTCGGCATGAAGACGCTGAAACTGACGCGAGTGCTGACTTACGAACCGGATCGCGCCGGTAACTTCTACAGCCTGACGCCACGGGTGCTGATCAACCTCGACGACCTCGCCGCCACCGGCGTGGTGCAACCCGGCAGCCGGGTGAGCTACCGCGAGCTCTGGCGCGGTGAGCCGCAAGCGCTGGAAACCTATCGCCAACTGATCAAACCGGGCCTTGCCGCCAACCAGCGAATTCAAGATGCCCGCGATGGCAACCGGCAGATCGGCGGTGCACTGGGCAAGGCCGAACGCTATCTGAACATGGCCAGTCTGGTCGCCGTGCTTCTGGCCGGGGTGGCGGTGGCGTTGTCGGCCAACCGCTTCGCCAGTCGCCGCTTCGATGCCAGCGCCCTGCTGCGTTGCCTGGGTCTGTCACGCCGGGAAACCCTGGTGCTGTTCAGTCTGCAATTGACGGTGCTCGGCCTGCTCGCCAGCCTCGGCGGCGCCCTGCTCGGCTGGCTCGCACAATTGGGCTTGTTCGCGCTGCTGCATGATCTGCTGCCGACCGACGTACCGCCGGGTGGCTTGCTGCCGGCACTGGCCGGCATCGGCACCGGGCTGGTGGCGCTGGCCGGTTTCGCCCTGCCACCGCTCGCCGCACTGGGCCGCGTGCCGCCGTTGCGGGTATTGCGTCGGGACATGCTGCCGATTCCATCGAGCACCTGGATGGTCTATGGCGCGGCACTCGGCGCGCTCGGGTTGATCATGTGGCGCCTGAGTCTGGACCTGCTGCTGACGTTCGCCCTGCTCGGCGGCGGTGTGGTCGCCGCGCTGGTACTCGGCGGCTTGCTGCTTTTGCTGCTGCAAAGCCTGCGTCGCCTGCTCGCTCGCGCGTCTCTGCCGTGGCGCCTCGGGTTGGGTCAGTTGTTGCGCCATCCCTTGGCGGCAGCCGGCCAGTCACTGGCCTTCGGGCTGATCCTGCTGTCCATGGCGCTGATCGCCTTGCTGCGCGGCGAATTGCTCGACACCTGGCAGAACCAGTTGCCGAAAAACGCACCCAACTATTTCGCCCTGAACATCCTGCCGGCAGACAAACAGGCCTTCACAGATCACCTGATCAATGTCTCGGCCCAGGCCGCGCCGTTGTACCCGGTGGTGCCGGGACGCTTGATCAGCATCAATGGCGAAGCGGTGCAGCAGATTGTCAGCAAGGATTCGGCCGGCGACCGCGCGATCCAGCGCGACCTGAGCCTGACCTGGGCGGCCGATCTGCCGGCGGGCAACAAGATCACCGCCGGTTCGTGGTGGACCGGCCGGCCTTCGGACGATGTTCCGGGCGTCTCGGTGGAAGGCAAGGTGGCCGAAAGCCTCAAGCTCAAACTGGGCGATCACATGGTGTTCAGCGTCGGCGGGGTCAATCGTGAAGCGAAGGTCACCAGCCTGCGGGAGATCAACTGGGACAACTTCCAGCCGAACTTCTTCATGATCTTCCAGCCCGGCACTCTGAAGGATCTGCCGGCGACTTACCTGACCAGCTTCTATCTGGCGCCCGGTCACGATCAGCAGATCGTCGAGCTGTCGCGAACATTCCCGGCGGTGACCATCCTGCAGGTCGAAGCCTTGCTCGAACAGCTGCGCAGCATCCTCGCCCAGGTCACCCTGGCGGTGGAGTATGTGTTGTTGTTTGTATTGGCGGCGGGGATGGCGGTGCTGTTTTCCGGGTTGCAGGCAACGCTGGACGAACGCATTCGCCAGGGCGCACTGCTGCGTGCGCTGGGTGCCGAGCGCCAGTTGCTGATCAAGGCGCGACGAATCGAGTTCGGCTTGCTCGGAGCGGTCAGCGGGTTGCTCGCGGCGATCGGTTCGGAAGTGGTGAGTCTGGTGCTGTATCGCTTCGCCTTCGACCTGCCATGGCATCCCCATCCGTGGTTGCTGCTGTTGCCGTTGATCGGCGCGGCGCTGATCGGTGGCGCCGGCGTGTTCGGCACGCGACGTGCGCTGAACGCCAGCCCGCTGACAGTGTTGCGCGAGGGTTGATAGACTCCAGCGATCTCCATCAAAAGAAGTTGCCATGAGCCGTTATCGCCCTCCCCGCACCGCCGGCACCGCGCTGATCACCCCCGAGGGTGAAGCGCGGATGCGCGCCGAATTCCATGAGCTGTGGCATGTGCGCCGACCGCAGGTGACGCAGTCGGTCAGCGAAGCGGCGGCTCAGGGTGATCGTTCGGAAAATGCCGAGTACACCTACGGCAAGAAAATGCTGCGCGAGATCGACAGCCGCGTGCGCTTTCTCACCAAACGCCTTGAGGCGTTGAAAGTGGTCAGCGAAAAACCGAGTGACCCGAACAAGGTCTACTTTGGCGCCTGGGTGACCATCGAAGACGAGGACGGCAAACAGTCGCGCTATCGCATCGTCGGCCCGGACGAACTGGACTTGAAACTCGGCCTGATCAGCATCGACTCACCGCTGGCCCGCGCCTTGATCGGCAAGGCGCTGGATGCCGAAGTTCGGGTACAGACGCCAACCGGCGAACAGTTCGTCTACATCGTGGCGATCGAATATCCCTGACACTCAGCGCCGGGTGATCAGGCCCTGGCGTGCGACGCGGGTTAATTGGCGAATCATTTCCGGCGCCTCTTCACGGCTCGGGGCCTGAATGACGGCCAGATCGAAACTGTCATCGGCAAAACGCGCCAGCGACTCACCGTCTTCAACGAACTGGATCAGGAATGCGGCAGGACCGCCGCTGCGACGTGGCCAGCCATCGAGATAACGCAACAGCGTCGGCTGATGTTTGCCGCCAAGCAGGATTTTCGGATTGCGCTGGGTGATATGTGCCGTGATCGGCGCGGGACGTGCTGGAGGGCGTAGTGCATTCATCGTGTCGTGTCTCTGCCTCAAAAGTCTGCATGGCAGGTGAGAGGCAACACCGAACCAGCGCTTTAGCGGTATTTCGAAGCCCTGTTCCGGCTTCTGACGGCAACTGAAGAATAGTCACCTGGCGCCCCGCAAGTAGCTGTTTAAATCGGCGCATGAGCGGCATCCTAGAGAACGTGACCGCCCAGTGTCAAGAATCAGCCGCAACAAAAAAGGCCCGCAGAATGCGGGCCTTTTGCTTGAGCCAGAGCGGTCAACCGGCGATGGCGCGATCCACCGAGAGCTTGCCGGCACCTTCGATCAGTACTGCCAGACTGCCGCCAAGCAGAGCCAGGGCAAACTCGTAACCGTTGTTGGCCATGAACAGTCCGTTGCTGATGTGTACGGTGAAGATCGCCACCAGAGACAGGAAGGTCAGACCCAACGCCGCCGGGCGAACCAGCAGGCCGATGATCAGCGCCAGACCAGCGAAGAACTCGGTACCGCCGGCCAGGGTGGCCATCAGGTAACCCGGGGTCAGGCCGATGCTTTCCATGTATTGCGCGGTGCCTGCCAGACCGTAGCCACCGAACAGACCGAAGAGTTTCTGCGAGCCGTGGGCAGCGAAGATCACGCCGACGGCAATGCGCAGAATGGTCAGACCGTAGCCGGCGCGGGTGAACAGAACCTTGTTGATCAGAGAGCTCATGTTGCGTTTCCTTGTTGTCAGAAGTGCTTGTTGGTTGGCCGCTATATTAATCAGTTATTTTCATGTTAAAAGCGCAAAAATTCCGCCATAACAATCAACTTATTTGATCATTTGCGTGAGACAACTTTCTGCCCCCCGGGCTCCAACGACTCCCGCTCCCGGTCGAACGCCAAGTAATACTTGTTCACGCTATTAACATAGCTGACGGGGCCCATTCCCACCTGCTCCATGGCGATGCGCTCGACCTGAAAGAACCACTGGTTGGGATTCAGGCCGCGACGCCGCGCTTCGGCACGCATGCCTTGCACTCGCTCCGGACCAATGTTGTAGGCCGCCAGGGTGAACGCCATGCGCTCGCGCTCATTGAGTTTCGGACTGTTGAAGAACTTGCGGCGGATCATCGCCAGGTACTTGGCCCCGGCCTGCACATTCGCATCGAGATTCTGGATGTTGTTGACGCCAACCCGCTGTGCCGCCGACGGGGTGATCTGCATAAGCCCGGTCGGCCCGCTGCCGCTGCGCGCGTTGGGCTGCAGCGCCGATTCCTTGAAGGCCAGCGCCGCCAGGTTGAGCCAGTCCATGTTTTGCGCTTCGGCGTGCTTCTGCAGTGTCGGTCGCAGTTTTTCCAGACGCTGACGGTCAGCCTTGGCCAACGGATAGTGCACTTGATAGAGACGGCGGTAGATCCGCAGGAAGGCCGCATCTTCGTTCGCCGGCTTCTTGTAGCCGGTGAGGAAGCGGTCGATGCTCGCCCGCAACATCGACGCATCACGGCGCACGAACCAGTATTCCTCGCCCGGCTCGTTGATCATTACCTGCCGGTCGAAACGCAGCTTGGGCAGGATCTTGCCCCAACGCTCGGCAATCGGTTGCTCGACGATGGTCAGGTGGAAAATCCCGCCCTGAACCATCTCAAGCACATCCTCGACCGCCAGCGTTGGATCGACCCATTCGATCTTGATCGGCGCCAGTTTGTGCAGCGCCAGTTTCTGGTTGAGCTGGCTGACCGCCTCCCCCGCCGCACTGCCGGTGGGCAACGCCAGGGTTTTGCCGGCCAGTTGTTCAACCTTGGTGTAGCGCTTTTCACCCTTGATGCCGACCAGCACCAGCGGCACGTTGCTGGCAATCGGCTCGCTACTGGCGACTGCGTGGCCCGGTTGCAGCTCGAGCAGTTCGCCCGGCGCCACCAGATCGCCTTCGCCACGCTGCAACGCACCGAGCAATTGATCCTTGGCTTTGGGGATGATCTTGAGGGTGATTTCCTGGCCGTCGCGAGCGTGGCCGTTGAGGTATTGCTCGAAGGCGCGCAGCCGGTGGTATTCGATGCCGATGGCCTGGCCCTGGACTTCGCCGGAGCTGTTGCGGCTCTGGTTGACCAGCACCCGCAAGACGCGGCTGCTGCGGATTTCGGTCAGGTCGCGAACCTTGGCGGCCGGCACGGCTTGCAGTGGTCCGGGCAGCCGCGCGACCGCCGTCATCGGCAACAGCAGCGAACCACACAGCAGGAGCAAAACCGAGGGACGAATCATCCACTCTCCGGAAAGAATACGGGGCGTTTCACCGCTGAGCGGTCGTAAAACACCGACGAAAACAGAGCGCCTGGAGCGCTGATAAAGTGCGAGAGACTGGCACAGTGATGGCAATTCTGCCAACCCGGCCTGCTACGCGGCCTCAACAGACAGCCATAAGCCGTTGTAGTTCTTGGCTTTTCTTATAAATCTACAGCTCTGATATGCTTTCCGGCCTTCGGCCCGAGGTAGCACCATGCAACTCATCGATATCGGCGTCAACCTGACCAACCCCAGTTTCGCCGACAAACACCAGGCCGTGCTCGACCGCGCCTACGCTGCCGGGGTCTGCCAACTGGTGCTGACCGGCACCAGTGTCGAGGGCAGCGAACAGGCGCTGGAACTGTGCCAGCAACTGGATCCGGACGGCCAGCGACTGTTTGCCACCGCCGGCATTCACCCGCATTCGGCCAGCGACTGGAACGCCGACAGCGCACGGCGTCTGCGCAGTCTGCTGCTGGAATCGAACGTGGTGGCGGTGGGCGAATGCGGACTGGATTTCAACCGCGATTTCTCGCCGCGCCCGCAGCAGGAAAAAGTCCTCGAAGAACATCTGGCGCTGGCCGCCGAACTGCAATTGCCGGTGTTCCTGCACGAGCGTGATGCGAGCCAGCGCCTGCTGGAAATCCTCCGTGACTTCCGCGACCGATTGCCTGCCGCCGTGGTGCATTGCTTCACCGGCGAGCAGAAAGCCTTGTTCAGCTACCTCGATCTGGACCTGCACATCGGCATCACCGGCTGGATCTGTGACGAGCGTCGCGGCACCCATTTGCATCCGCTTGTGAAGGAGATCAAGCGCGGTCGCCTGATGCTGGAAAGCGATGCGCCGTATCTGCTGCCACGCACACTGCGGCCAAAGCCGAAGAACGGGCGCAACGAGCCGGCGTATCTGACCGAAGTGCTGCGTGAGGTTGCGCTGCATCGAGGCGAAACCGAGGAAGATCTGGCGGCCCACACCACCGCCTGCGCGCGGGCGTTCTACGGTTTACCTACCCTGCCCTGAAAGAGGCAGATGCATCGGTTGTTGATGCACATCAAGAACCGGGCACCTGGGTAGCGGCACAATAATGGCACCTTGCCAAAACTGTTTCCGCTATCAGAGAAGACCTCCATGGGTGCCTGGCTTAGCAATATCTCGCTGAAATACAAATTCTGGGCGGTCAACGCGGTCGCCTTTGTCACCACCCTGTTGCTGGTGCTGTACGCCGTGCAACTCGAACAACAGGCCCGCAGCCATGCCGCGCAAACCTCGGCCCAGGCCCAGGCGCAGTTGCTCAAAGCGTGGCCGGCCGGACAGGCCTTACCCAAATCCGATCAGGTACTGACCTTCAAACGCGGTGAAGCGCCGCGCCTCAACGATCAACCGCTGCTGGAAATCACCGACAGCAGCGGCTGGATCGAGATCAGTCACTTGCCATTGTTTGGTGAAAACCCGCTGCTCGGCGCCGAGGTCTTCAGCCGCGCCGATGGCCAGCAAGTCGCCGTGATCGCCTACGCCCCCAGCCTCAGCCAGGTGTTCAGCGAGCGATTCGCCAACTACGCGGTGGCGGTGTTCATCCTGATGCTGGCGATGCTCGGCGCTTCACAGTTGTTGATCCGTTTCCTGCTCAGCCAGCTCAACACTCTCAAGGACGTGATGCTGCACGTGGAGAAAACCGGCGACCTCGCCGCCCGGGTGCCACTGGCCTGCAAGGATGAAGTCGGGCAGATGGCCAACGCGTTCAATGCGATGCAGGCCGGTTATCAGCGAGTGGTGACCACCGTGGCCAACACTGCGCGGCAACTGGACGTCGGCGCCGCGCGACTGGCGTCGAGCATGAACGAGGTGCGTCACGGCATGCTCGGCCAGCAGAGCGAAACCGATCAGGCCGCCACGGCGATCAACGAAATGACCGCCACCGTCTACCACATCGCCCAGCACGCCGGCGCCACACGCGACCTGTCGCAGACCGCCGATGGCCTGGCCGGCAGCGGCCAGCAAGTGGTCACTCGCGTCCAGCATTCGATTGCCGGCCTGTCCAGCGGCGTGCAGCAGACTGCCGAGATGATCCAGCGCCTGGCCGAGGACAGCCAGAAGATCAACGGCGTGGTCAGCGTGATCCACAGCATCGCCGAGCAGACCAATCTGCTGGCGCTCAATGCCGCCATCGAAGCGGCCCGTGCCGGGGAAATGGGTCGCGGGTTCGCGGTGGTCGCCGATGAAGTGCGCAACCTCGCCAAACGCGTACAGACCTCCACCGATGAAATCACCACCATGGTCTCGGCATTGCAGGCGGGCACCCGCGATGCGGTGGATTTCATGCAGGAGAGTTCGTACAAGGCCGACGACTGCGTGCAGCAGGCGCAAGAGGCGGGAGAAGCGCTCGCGGAAATTACCGGAGCGGTGGCGCAAATGCGCGAGAGCAACACGCAGATTGCGGTGGCGGCGGAACAGCAGAGTCAGGTGGCTGAAGAGATGAACCGCGCGGTGGTGAGCATTCGCGATGTGACCGAGAACACCGTGCAACAGACCGTGGATTCGGCGACTACCAGCAACGAGTTAGCGACGCTGGCCGGGGAACTGAACAAGGCGATCGGCCAATTGAAGCTCTAGGAGACAACATCAAGATTGGCCATTGTTCCTATCACTTCAATAGCCAACCTTGATTCGCCGCCCTCGCTGCCCGGGCCTATTCTTCAACCATGTACTGAACATGGATCGAGGAGCAGCAACATGGGCAAACGTCACCCCAACCTTCCCGCGTGGCAATGGCGCGCGTACCCGAACAACCATCAGCACCCAACCAATCTGGTGCTGCACCTGATTGCCGTGCCGCTGTTCATCGTTGCGTTTCTGTTGATCGTCTCAGGTGTGTTCAGCGTGAGTCTGGCCAGCGTGGCGATCGGCGTGATCGGCATCATCGCGGCGCTGGGTCTGCAGCGTCACGGTCACAGCCTGGAGGCGCAAGCCTCCGAGCCGTTCAGTGATCGCAAGGACGCCGTTTCGCGGCTGCTGGTCGAGCAGTTCCTGACGTTTCCGCGGTTCTTCCTCAGTGGCGGCTGGTATCGCGCCTGGCGTGAACGCCATCGCCGCCATTGAGTCAGGCGAAGATCGTCACCGTCTGCCGACTCATGGCAATCAGTTCACCCTTCGCGCTCCACAGCTTGGCGGCGACATGGCCATAACCGTCAGCCGCATATTCGATGTCCGCCAGATACTGGCACCAATCCAGCGTGCTCAAATCCCGTAACGGCTGAACGAATTCGATGGTCCAGGTCAGGGTGCTGCCCGGTGCCGGTTTCTTCAGGTACGGCAACAGCGCGGGTGGCCAGGCATCGACCAGCGCCAGCAGATGCGCCTCGTTGACCGGCTCTTCCTTCACATCCCCACGCAAACGCACCCAGCCGCCCATCAGCCGCGATTGAGTGCCGGTGAACGGCATGCCGCCGACACTCCAGCGCATCGCCAGATGACGCATGAACTCGGGGGTTACGCCTTTGATGTACGGCAGCTCCTGGCAGTCGTCCCAGTGTTTCATCTCCGGTGCGGGATAGGCTTCAACCGCCACTTCCGATGGCCGCGAAGCCCCGAAGCTGCCTTGCACCATCGTCACCACCTGACCGTTCTGCACCGCACGCCCCAGCACCTGGCTCACCGCTTTGCCTTCGCGCAGCACCTCGACTTCAAAGCTCACCGGCACTTCGGGCTCGACCGGGCCGACGAAAGTGATCGCCAGCGAACGCACCGGCCGATCGGCAGGCACCCTCGTACGCATCACTTCAAACTGCAGCGCGGCCACCAATCCGCCAAAACTGGCCCGGCCCTGCCCCCACTCCGCCGGAATCGTGACCTCCGGTTGACGACGGACAGCATCGATCAGATCGCAAAAGCGCATGGAAACCTCGGACACGAAAAAGGGAATGACCGGATCTTAACCAGCGCGGCAGAGCGGCGCAGCGTCCATTCCGGTCAAAGAGACTGACAGATAAGACAGCGATGCTGCGCGCCAGCGAGTTTCAGGACTTGAAGCAGGCTACGCTGAGTTTTTCCAGCACCCGGTCGGCCTTGACTTCGGCCTTGGCCATGGTTGCCTGCCACGTGGCGACGCAGGGTTGCAGATCCTGCTCCAGTTCGGCGCGTGCCAGCCATTGCCAGCAATCGTGCCAGTCACCGAGGGCGCCTTGTGCGGATTTCAATCGGGGTAATGCGGCTTCGGGCAGTCGATCGAGTTCCGGGTAAGCCTCAATGCCGTAGCGCACACGCTTGATCAGCAGGCGCAGGCGATGGCGGTCGTGGGCCGGGTCGTGCAGCGCCACGTCGAGGTGCTTCCACTGTTTGCCCAGACGTTTTTCGAGGCGTTTGTCCAGGCGCTTGAGCAATCCCTGGCGCTGGGACGCACGCAGAAAACGTGGAAAGGCATCGATGATCATCAGCAGCGAAGCCACTTCGGCGCTGGCCGCCAGCGTCGGGTACGCCTCGGCCATTTGCGCCATCCGGCGCTGTGCAGCTTCCGGCTGATCATGTTTGATCAGCCAGGCCGCCAGCACCTCGCGGTCGCGCCACGGCGTGGTCAGTTGCCCGACGCTGGCCGCCGCGCTTTCCAGTTGTTCGACACCGGGCAAGCCGCGCAACGGTCGCAACAGACTGCGCAAGCGCCGTACGGTAGTGCGCAGGTCGTGCAGCGCTTCAGGGTCGGTCCGCGCGGTCAGACGCGCCTGACAGGCCAGCAGCCGCACTTCCAGGCTCAGGACATGGGCCACCAGCCGATCAACCAACGCAGACATCGCTTGCTCCTGAATTCAATGACTTTGCACGAGTGTGCGCCGGCGCAAGCGACCTGCCCTTGCGCTACGTCAGCAGCTTAGCGCCCGGCGCGGGACTCGCGAATGTAGAAACGTGCTTTTTCGGCTTTCTTGGTGCAGCCTTCGAAGCCTTCGAATTGCTGCTGGGTCTTGGCCGCCGTCAACAGCGACAGCGCCTTGGAATAGCTGACGGTGCCGGCAAAACCTTCGGCCTTGGCCAGATCCAGTTCATGCCACGCCGCGTCGAGTTGGCTGCCGCAGCTGTCACGATAAGCGGTCTTGCCGGCGCAACCAGCCAATGCCAGAGCCATCAACGGCACACAGATCCAGGCTTTCATCACTCACACCTCAAAGATAGGTCAACAGTCGTGCAGGTAAGACGGTGCGGCAGGGAAAAAGTGCCTTGCGTCCCGCAATTGCACCGCACGGCCAAGATAACGCCGACGGGTCATGAAGTATCGAAAAAACGACGCCATCGCCGCCCCGAACGACCCCGGCGATTGAAGCCCGGCCCTCGATGGGTGCATTGTGCAACCTTGTCGGGAGGAAGTTTGATGAAAAAGCGTGTCGCGCTGGTGCTGGGCTCCGGTGGCGCCCGGGGCTATGCCCATATCGGGGTCATTGAAGAGATTGAACGACGGGGCTATGACATCAGTTGTATTGCCGGCTGTTCCATGGGGGCCGTGGTCGGCGGAATCTACGCCGCCGGCAAGCTCGACGAGTATCGCAACTGGATCGAAAGCCTGGATTATCTCGACGTGCTGCGCCTGGTGGACGTCAGCTTTCGTCTCGGCGCAATCCGTGGCGAAAAGGTTTTTGGCCAGATCCGCAAGATCGTCGGCGAAATCAACATCGAAGACCTGCGCATCCCCTACACGGCGGTGGCCGCCGACCTCACCAATCAACAGGAAATCTGGTTCCAGGAAGGCTGCCTGCATCAGGCGATGCGCGCCTCGGCGGCGATTCCCAGCCTGTTCACTCCGGTGATGCAGGGCAACCGGATGCTGGTGGACGGCGGCATTCTCAACCCGTTGCCGATCGTGCCGGTGGTGTCGAGCCATTGCGACCTGATCATCGCGGTCAATCTCAACTCGACCAACCAGCGCCATTACAAATTGCCGGTGATCCAGCGCCCCGCCGCGTTCCGCACGCGCTTCGACAGTCTGATCAGTTCACTCGGTTCGAAGATGCCGTTCCGCCGCAAACAGGCCGAGCAATTGCTGTTGCTGGAACAGGAAGCGTTGCGTGCCGAAGCGGCGGAAATCAATCCGTGGGTCGAAAGTGCCGAGCCGGAAGCCCAGCAACCCGCCGCCGCGCCTGAACGCGACGGCGCACCGAAATCCGCCACCGGATCGTTCATCGTCGATAACGTCGGGCCGGCTTCATTGCTCGATCTGATCAACCAGAGTTTCGAGGTGATGCAGACCTCGCTGGCGCAGTACAAGATCGCCGGGTATCCGCCGGACATCCTGATCAACGTGCCGAAGCGAGTGTGCCGGTTCTTCGAGTTCTACAAGGCGCCTGAATTGATCGCGCTGGGTCGCGAGATCGCACGGGATACCCTCGACCGCTATGAGAGCGAACAGAACTAAAGGCTGCTCTCGCTCAACAAGCGATAACCGACGCCGGCCTCGGTCACGATAAACCGGGGCCGGGTCGGATCGTCCGCCAGTTTCTGCCGCAGATGCCCGACCACGATCCGCAGGTAGTGGCTGTCCTCGGTGTGAGTCGGGCCCCAGATGTCCTTGAGCAATTGCTGCTGGGTGATTACCCGCCCCGGATGCCGCGCCAGTTGCGCCAGCACTGCGTATTCCTTGCGGGTCAGGGCAACTTCAACGCCGTCCAGCAGCACCCGGCGATACGCCAGGTCCACGGTCAGCGGGCCGAAATTCAACGCGGCCTGCTGCGCTTCCCCGGCCGGTGCCTGACGCAGCAACGCGCGCACCCGGGCGAGAAATTCCTGAATGCCGAACGGTTTGGTCACGTAGTCATTGGCGCCGCCATCCAGCGCCTGGACCTTCTGCCCTTCGCTGGCGCGCACCGACAGCACCAGCACCGGCGCCGTGGCCCATTCGCGAAACTCGCGCAGCACTTGCTGGCCGTCCATGTCCGGCAGGCCGAGGTCGAGCACCAGCAGATCGGGTTTATTCAGCGCCGCCTGGGCCAGGCCCTCGGCGCCGGTGCCTGCCTCCAGCACTTTGTAGCCCTGGGAAGCGAGGCTGATACGCAGGAACTTGCGGATCTGCGGTTCGTCATCGATGACCAAAATGGTCGCGGTCTGGCTCATGAATTCACATCAACACAAAAGAGTGGCAAGAGAGTAGCGCAGCGCGGATCAGGCTTCACCGTCCATCCCCGGTTGCGTCTGCAGGGGCAGGTGCAGGGTGATGCAAGTGCCGCGCCCGTCGATGCCGTCGCCGACACTGATCCGCCCGCCATGGGCGCCGACCATGCCCTGACAGATCGCCAGCCCCAGCCCCGTGCCCTGCCCGCCGCGATCACCCCGGGCGGCGGTGTAGAACATGTCGAAAATCTTCGCTCGCTCATCGACCGGAATCCCCGGCCCTTCATCGCTGACCGAGAAAAACACTTCGCTGTCATCCACCCCGGCGCGCAGTTGCAAACGACCGTGGGATGGCGAGAATCGGGCGGCGTTTTCCAGCACGTTCACCAGTGCCTGCTCGATCAACGCGGCATGCACGTACAGCAGCGGCAACTCGGCCGGTACATCGGTGCTCACTTGCAACGACGACAGCACCGCCCGCAGACGATTGAGCGCACTGCCGACGATGTCCGCCGGCGACACCCAGTCCCGCGCCAGCTTCAGGGCGCCGTGGCCGAGACGGGTCATGTCCAGCAGGTTCTGGATGTAGCGGTCGAGACGCTCGGCTTCATCGCGGGTGCCTTCGAGCAGCTCGCGGCGATCCTCCAGCGGGATCGCTTCGCCGAGGGCCAGCAGGCTGTCGATGCTGCCGCGCATCGAGGTCAGCGGCGTGCGCAGATCGTGGGACACCGAGGCCAGCAAGGCGCTGCGCAATTGTTCGGTTTCACCGTGCAGACGCGCGGCTTCCAGGTCATCGGCGAGTTGCGCCCGGGCCAATGCTTGAGCCAGGGGCTGGCTCAACGCGGTCAGCAAACGACGGCGTTGGCCGCTCAAGGTCTGGCCTTCTTTGGCGCATACACCGAGCAGCGCCAGCGGTCCGTCCTCCACTGACAGCGGCCACCACCACCAGCGCCCGAACGGCAAGGTGCCGGTGCCCATGCCCGCCGGTTGATCGTGTTGCCAGGCCCAGTCGGCGGCGGCGCGCTCGGATTCAGTGAATTGCAGCGGCCCGCCGGTTTCGACTTTCCAGCCGCCCTGCCCGTCGCGATTGAGCAGGCACAGCTGCAGATCGCTCCAGCCATTGAGGTGTTGGGCTGCGGCGCTGACCACGGCCTGACGGTCGGTGGCGGCGGTGAGTTTGCGCGACAGGTCGAGCAGTTCAGTGGTCTCTTCCTGGGTATCGCGCAGCGCCTGCAATTGCCGCCGCTGACGCGCCGCGAGATTGCCGGTGAGCGCCGCCATCAGCAGGAAGAACAGCAAGGTCAGCACGTCTTCTTCGCGCTGGATGCTGAAGGAGAAATTCGGCGGGATGAACAGAAAGTCATAGGTCAGAAACGACAGCGCCGCACAGGCCAGCGCCGGGCCGAGACTGCTGCGCACCGCCACCAGAAGCACCGCCGCAAGAAACACCAGCGAGATATTCGGCAACGGCAGCACGCTGGAGACCGCCCACGCCAGTGCACTGGCCAACAGCGTCGCGACCAGCGCCAGCGCGTAGTCGAACCACACCAGCGTCGGCGCGACACGCGGGCGCGGTTGATGCTGTTCCTGATCACTGTCCAGCACGTTGATTTCCAGGCCATGGGCCTGACGCAGCAAACGCGCCGCCAGCCCACCACCGAACAGACGCCTGCGCAGGCGCGGCCGCGACTGACCGACCAGCACCAGACTCGCCCGCCGTTCCGCCGCATGCTGGATCAGGGTTTTCGCCACCTCGCCGGCCCGCAGCAGCACCACTTCGCCGCCGAGGCGTTCCGCCAGTTGCTGGGCGCTTTGCAGGCGCAGGCGCGATTGCTCGTCGCGCACGCTGCCGTTGTCGACGTGCACCAGACTCCACGGCAAATGCCGACGCTGGGCCACCCGACTGGCGTGACGCACCAGCCGTTCAGCCTGGGCATCGCCATCGACGCCGACCAGCAAGCGCCCGCGTACCGCCGGCGCGGCCTGGCCGAGCTGGCGATAGCCCTGAGCGAGATCGTTATCGACTTGCGCGGCAGCGGTCTGCATCGCCAGTTCGCGCAGCGCGGTGAGGTTGGTCTGGGTAAAAAATGCATCGATCGCCGCCCGTGCCTGCTCCGGCACGTAGACCTTGCCTTCGCGCAGGCGCTCGAGCAGTTCGCGGGGCGGCAGGTCGATCAGCAGCAGCTCATAGGCTTCCTGCAACACCCAGTCCGGCAGGGTTTCACGAACCTGCACACCGGTGATGCCGCGCACCTGATCGTTGAGACTTTCCAGGTGCTGGACGTTGACCGTGGTGTACACGTCGATGCCGGCGGCGAGCAGTTCCTGAATGTCCTGCCAGCGTTTGGCGTGACGACTGCCGGGGGCGTTGCTGTGGGCCAGCTCGTCGACGAGTACCAGTTTCGGTTTGGCGGCGAGCAGACCGTCGAGGTCCATTTCCTCCAGCGTCACGCCACGGTATTCCGAGCGCACCAGCGGCAGTTGCGGCAAGCCGCCAAGCAGCGCTTCGGTTTCGGCGCGGCCGTGGGTTTCGACCACCCCGGCGATGACTTTCACGCCCTGGCGCAATTGGCTGTGGGCCGCCTGCAACATCGCGTAGGTCTTGCCCACGCCCGGCGCGGCGCCGAGGAAAACCTTGAGCCGGCCGCGTCCGTCGCGGGGCAAGTCTGCTAACAGCGCGTCGGCACGGCCGGAGTCACTCATGCTTGAAGCTCTCTTCCTGATGTTTGTGTATTGCCTGGACTGCCGTCATCGCTGGCAAGCCAACTCCCACAAGGGGAATGCGTGCTCCTGTGGGAGCTGGCTTGCCAGCGATTGGCCGCGCCACCGATTCAGAGCTTTTCCAGCGCCATGTTCAGCGCCAGCACATTCACCACCGGCGGGCCCACCAACGGCTGTTCGATGTGCGCGTCGAGCAGTTGCTGCAAAGTCGCTACCGGCACATTACGCGCGGCGGCAACACGCGCCAGTTGATAGGCAATCGCCGCCGGTGGCAAGTGCGGATCGAGACCGCTGCCGGAGGTGGTCAGCAGCGCCAACGGCACCGGGCCCTGACCGGGCACCTGCAGCTTGTTGGCGTCGTCGATCACCCGAGTGGCCAGCGCCGGATTGCTTGGCGACAGGTTGCTCGCACTGCTCGACACGGTGGCAAAGGCACCAGCCGAAGGACGCGGATGGAACCAGGCATCGCCGACAAAATCCTGAGCAATCAGCGAGGAGCCGCGCACCTTGCCTTCGGCATCGCGCACCAGGCTGCCGTTGGCCTGCTCGGGGAAGGCGACCTGGGCAACGCCGGTCACCACCAGTGGATAGGCAACGCCGGTGACCAGGGTCATCAGCACCAGCAGGCTCAGGGCCGGACGGATCATTGTGGACATTTCAAAATCCTCGAATTCATTGGGCAAACTTTGGTGGGGTGTCAGGAAGATCCCTCCCCCTCACCCCAGCGCTCTCCCCCAAGGGGGCGAGGGGGAAAGGGAACCGATCTTTGTGCTTTTCAAATCCTGAGTTCGGCTCGATATCTCAGGTCGATGTAGCTCTTACAAATACCTCGGTCAGTCCCCTCTCCCTCCGGGAGAGGGTTAGGCGGGCGGCGTTCCGATGAGGGCTGGATCTCAAGCCGTGTAGAGATCCAGCAAACACCGCTCACTCAAACCAGATGCAACGCCGTCAACAGCATGTCGATCGCCTTGATCCCCACGAACGGCACCACAATCCCGCCCAGGCCATAGATCAGCAGATTGCGTCGCAGCAGCGCCGCCGCGCTCGCCGCCTGCACCCGCACACCACGCAGGGCCAACGGAATCAGCACCACGATGATCAAAGCGTTGAACACGATGGCCGACAGGATCGCGCTCTGCGGACTGCTCAACTGCATGATGTTCAGCACGCCGAGCTGCGGGTAGATCGCGGCAAACAGGGCCGGCAGGATCGCGAAATACTTGGCCACGTCGTTGGCGATGGAAAAGGTCGTCAGCGCGCCACGGGTCACCAGCAATTCCTTGCCGATCTGCACCACGTCCAGCAACTTGGTCGGGTCGCTGTCGAGGTCGACCATGTTGGCCGCCTCACGCGCGGCTTGTGTGCCGTCGTTCATCGCCATGCCGACGTCAGCCTGGGCCAGCGCCGGGGCGTCGTTGGCGCCGTCACCACACATCGCGACCAGACGACCGTCGTTCTGCTCGTGACGGATGCGCGCCAGTTTCTTCTCTGGCGTCGCTTCGGCCAGTACGTCATCGACGCCTGCTTCAGCGGCAATCGCGGCAGCAGTCAGCGGGTTGTCACCGGTGACCATCACCGTGCGGATCCCCAGCTTGCGCAGCTCGGCGAAACGCTCGCGGATGCCTGGCTTGACCACGTCTTTCAGGTGGATGGCACCGAGCAGCTTGCCGTCGGCGCAGACCAGCAACGGGGTGCCGCCGCTCTGGGCGATTTTGTCGATTTCCCGGGACAGCGCCGGGGCCAGATCCTTGCGTTGTTGACCGAGGAAGGCCAGCAGCGAATCCACCGCGCCCTTGCGGAATACACGGCCCTGGTAGTCCACACCGGACAAGCGGGTTTCCGCACTGAACGGCACGGCAGTCAGGGTTTCCGGCGAAGGTTCCGGCTGCGGATTGGAGCCGCGCAGGTACTCGACGATGGACTTGCCTTCAGCGGTTTCGTCAGCCAGCGAGGCGAATAGCGCGCCTTCGGCCAGCTCACGGGCATTCACGCCCGGCGCCGCATACACCGCGCTGCAACGACGGTTGCCGAAAGTGATGGTGCCGGTCTTGTCCAGCAGCAACACGTGCACGTCACCCGCTGCTTCCACCGCACGGCCGGACTTGGCGATCACGTTCAGACGCACCAGACGATCCATCCCGGCGATACCGATGGCCGACAGCAGCCCGCCAATGGTGGTCGGAATCAGCGTGACCAATAACGCCACCAGGAACACCAGCGGCAGGCTGCCGTTGGCGAAGTGGGCGAACGGTTGCAGGGTCACGACCACCAGCAGGAAGATCAGGGTCAGGCCGATCAGCAGGATGTCCAGCGCCACTTCGTTCGGGGTCTTCTGGCGTTTGGCGCCTTCGACCAGCGCGATCATGCGGTCGAGGGTCGATTCACCGGGGTTGGCAGTGATCTTCACCAGCAGCCAGTCGGACACCAGCCGAGTGTTGCCGGTGACGGCGGAACGATCGCCACCGGACTCGCGGATCACCGGCGCCGATTCGCCAGTGATCGCCGCTTCGTTGACCGCCGCGATGCCTTCGATGACCTCGCCGTCACCGGGGATCATCTCCCCCGCTTCGACGCGCACCACATCACCCTTGCGCAGGCTGGTGGCCGGCACGACCTGGAAGCTGCCGTTGGCCAGTTTGCGTCGGGCGCTGAGGCCTTCGCTGCCAGCCTTGAGGCTGTCGGCGCGGGCCTTGCCGCGACCTTCGGCGAGCGCTTCGGCGAAGTTGGCGAACAGCACGGTGAACCATAGCCACAGTGCGATTTGCGCAGCGACGAAGGTCGGCACGCTGCTGTCGGGAATGAAGCACAGCACGGTGGTCAGGATCGCCGTCAGTTCGACCACCAGCATCACCGGCGAGCGCTGCAACTGGCGCGGGTCGAGCTTGACGAACGCTTGCAGCAGCGCCGGACGCCAAAGGGCGCTGATCGCGGTTTTGGGCGCCTCTGTCGACTTGGCAGCTGCCGCTGGTTTTGAAGCTGGAACATGCATATTCATGATGGATTCCTTAGAAGCCCATGCTCAGGTGTTCAGCGATTGGGCCCAGTGCGAGGGTCGGCAAGAAGGTCAGGCCGCCCACCAGCAAAATGGTCACGGTCAGCAGGGTCACGAACAGCGGGCCGTGGGTCGGGAAGCTGTTCTGGCCGATCGGAGCGGTTTTCTTCATCGCCAGGCTGCCGGCCAAAGCCAGTACCGGGAGGATGTAACCGAAGCGGCCGATCAACATGCCAAGGCCGAGCATCAGGTTGTGGAACGCGGTGTTGGCGCCGAAGCCGCCGAATGCCGAACCGTTGTTGGCACTGGCCGAGGTGTAGGCGTAGAGCAACTGGCTGAAACCGTGCGGGCCGGGGTTGCTCACCGCCGCCACCGGGCCCGGCAGGCTCGCGGCAATCGCGCCCAGCACCAGCACGCCGACCGGCATCACCAGCAGGGTGACAACCAGCAACTGCACTTCACGGGCCTGGAGTTTCTTGCCGAGGTATTCCGGGGTTCGGCCGATCATCAGGCCGGCGAGGAACACCGCGATCAGCACGTTCAGCAACATGCCGTAGAGCCCCGCGCCGACGCCGCCGAAGATCACTTCACCGACCATCATGTTGACCAGCGCGACCATGCCGCTGAGCGGGTTGAGGCTGTCATGCATGCCGTTGACCGAACCGTTCGACGCCGCCGTGGTGGTCACCGACCAGAGCACGGTGGCAGTGGTGCCGAAGCGCGCTTCCTTGCCTTCCAGCGGCGCGGTCTGTTCCACGGCCATGTTGTTCAAGGCAGGGTTCGGTTGATACTCGGCCCACAGCGAAGTGGCACCGCCGATGATGAACAGCGCGAGCATGCAACCGATGATGGCGCGGCTCTGACGCAGGTCCTTCACGTAGTGGCCGAAGGTGAACACCAGCGCGACCGGGATCAGGATGATCGACGCGACTTCGAACAGGTTGCTCCAGGCGGTCGGGTTCTCGAACGGATGCGCCGAGTTGACGCCGAAGAATCCGCCGCCGTTGGTGCCCAGTTGCTTGATCGCAATCTGGCTGGCAGCCGGGCCGAGCGGGATCACCTGATCAACGCCCTGCATCGTCACTGCATTCACATATTGGGCGAAGGTCTGCGGCACGCCCTGCCACACCAGGTACAGCGCCAGCAGCAGGCACAGCGGCAGCAGGCCGTAGAGGGTGGCGCGGGTCATGTCGACCCAGAAGTTGCCGAGGGTTTTGGTGGACTTGCGCCCGATGCCACGGCACAGCGCAACCAGCACGGCGAGGCCGGTGGCGGCGCTGACAAAGTTCTGTACGGTGAGGCCGACCATCTGGCTCAGGTAGCTGAGCGACGCTTCGCCGCTGTAGGCCTGCCAGTTGGTGTTGGTCATGAAGCTGACGGCGGTGTTGAACGCGAGGGTCCACTCCTGGCCCGGCAGGTTTTGCGGGTTCAGCGGCAGGTGATCCTGGAACAGCAGGATCGCGAACAGCAGCAGAAAACCGGCGAGGTTGAACGCCAGCAGCGCCAGCGTGTACTTCTGCCAGCTCTGTTCGTCCTGCGGATTGACCCCGGCGATGCGGTAACAGCCACGTTCGACCGGGCCGAGAATCGGCGTCAGCCAGGTACGCTGGCCCTCCATCACCTTGTAGTAGAAGCGCCCGAGGAACGGCGCCGGCAGCAAGACCACCGCGAAGAAAGCGAGGATCAGCCAATAGTCATAACTGTGCATAGCCGCTCCTAAGTCCGATCCGCGCGCAACAGCGCAACCAACAGATAAATGAACAGCCCCACTGCCAGCAGCAGTGACACCCCGTCCAGAACGCTCATGGAAGATCTCCGTGTTACGGCGTATTGCCGCGTGTGGAGGCATTGTCGGAAAGGAGGCCGTAAAGGAACGAGAGCGAGGGTGTGGGCGGGGCATAAAGAAAGCGTAAAGACTGTGTTTATGCCTTCTTTACGACTGTATCCGGCTATAGGCGCACCTGACTGGCGCACGCAAATGTGGCCATCGAGCCGCGAACATCCCCGATACGACAGCTTTCATCCCATTACGACCCGCCAATACAAAATGGCACGCCCACTGCACACGCCCTTCCCCGAGCTTTCCAAACCGTTCAGGGAGCAAACACATGAACACACAACTCAAACCCACGCTGGGCACCTTGCACCTGTGGGGCATCGCGGTGGGGCTGGTGATTTCCGGGGAGTACTTCGGCTGGAGTTACGGCTGGGGCGTCGCGGGAACCCTGGGTTTCCTGGTGACTTCGTTCATGGTCGCGACCATGTACACCTGTTTCATCTTCAGCTTCACCGAACTGACCACGGCGATCCCCCACGCGGGCGGGCCGTTCGCCTACAGTCGCCGCGCCTTCGGTGAAAAAGGCGGATTGATCGCCGGGCTGGCGACGCTGATCGAATTCGTCTTCGCCCCGCCGGCGATTGCCTTGGCGATTGGCGCGTACCTGAACGTGCAGTTTCCGGCGCTCGATCCGAAACACGCGGCGGTCGGCGCGTACATCGTGTTCATGGGTCTGAATATTCTTGGCGTGAAACTGGCCGCGACCTTCGAATTGATCGTCTGCGTCCTGGCCGTCGCCGAGCTATTGGTGTTCATGGGCGTGGTCGCCCCGGCGTTCAGCTTCAGCAACTTCGCCCTCAACGGCTGGGCCGGTTCGGACATCTTCGGCGCTCCGGCGATTGCCGGGATGTTCGCGGCGATTCCGTTTGCGATCTGGTTTTTCCTCGCCATCGAAGGCGCAGCCATGGCGGCCGAAGAAGCCAAAGACCCTAAACGCACGATTCCCAAGGCCTACATCAGTGGCATTCTGACGTTGGTGTTGCTGGCCATGGGCGTGATGTTCTTTGCAGGCGGCGTCGGCGACTGGCGCACCCTGTCGAACATCAACGACCCGCTGCCTCAGGCAATGAAAGCGGTGGTCGGCGACAACTCCGGCTGGCTGCACATGCTGGTGTGGATCGGTCTGTTCGGGCTGGTGGCGAGTTTCCACGGGATCATCCTTGGCTATTCGCGGCAATTCTTCGCCCTCGCCCGCGCCGGTTACCTGCCCGCCTCGCTGGCTAAACTCTCGCGGTTCCAGACCCCGCACCGGGCGATCATCGCCGGCGGCGTGATTGGCATCGCGGCGATCTACAGCGACGGCCTGATCAACCTCGGCGGCATGACCCTCACTGCCGCGATGATCACCATGGCCGTGTTCGGCGCAATCGTGATGTACATCATGAGCATGCTCAGCTTGTTCAAACTGCGTAAGTCCGAACCGAATCTGGAGCGCACCTTCCGCGCGCCGTGTTATCCGCTGATTCCATTGATCGCGCTGGCGCTGGCCGTGGTGTGTCTGGTGGCGATGGCCTGGTTCAATGCGCTGATCGGGCTGATCTTTCTCGGCTTCATGGCGGTCGGTTTCGGCTACTTCCTGTTGACCGGCCAATTGCGCGCCAACGCTCCGGCAGACGCCATGCTCACCGGACTGTAAACCGCGACGGGCATAACCGGCCTAGAATGGAACCACTGCGAATGCACTTCGCTCAAAGTGGTATGCAGCGTCGCACGGCGAAACCCTCGCCCGTCGACCTGCCTTTAAGGAGAGCCGTTATGCCCTGGTATGCCTGGTTGATTCTGGTCGTTGCAATCGGCTCGATCGTCGGCGGTCTGATGATGTTGCGAGACACCGCCAACAAGGTCGAACTGACCGATGAACAACGCAAGCGCGTCGCTGAACGCAATGCCGAAGCGGACATCAAGGACGCGCAGGACCGCTGAACGAAAAACCCCGCCTGAATCGGCGGGGTTTGTTTTTTGTCGCGATTATTTTTCCCAGTCGGCCTTGGCAATGTGCAAGCCATGCAGGCCTTTGTACGCTGCACGTTCAGGCTGGCTCCAGCCTTCGAGCAGCGCATCGTCCAGACGATAGATCTCCACCCCGAGCGGGCGGCATACCGTCAGCGGATCCTGCGCGTCCGGCCCCCACATCGCCAGTGACAGATCACCACCGGGACAGGTCGACAACGCGCACAGCAAGTCGATTTCGGCGAAGAACTCCAGGTAATCGCCCTTCTGCGCCGGACAGGCCTTCATGAAATACAGATCATCGTGATTCAGGCCGGTGCACTGAAAGATGTTCAGCACATCATGCACGTCGAACTCGGTCAGGCCATGAGGCAACACGGCGCGGGTCAGGTTGGAATGGCAGTGATGATGGAAATCCTCGCCGGTGAGCATTTTGTTCACATAAGGATCGCAGCGCGTGCCGAGCAAATCGTGCAGGCGCCCGCCGTGCTCGTCGATGCCATAGTCGGCCAGGCTGTCATCGGTGATGGTCACCAGAGGTCGCAGGAAAGGCAGGTTCGACCAGAGGCGATCGTGGGTGCTGACATGCGCACCCTGCAATTGCCGGGTGCGCGCCGCCCACATCCGTTCGCGCGGATCGTGTGCGTTCCACACATTGAAATCGCCCACTTGGGGCCCGACCGGTGTGGTGACACGAAACACATGCCCCGCCGGCACATGCCAGGCACGGCCGGTGCGGATCGGTACTTCGAATTGTTCGATCAGCGTCCGCCCGTCCTTGCGGTCTCGAATCCGTTCGTAGAAAGGTGTATCGACCTGCAACGCCGAGCCTTTGCTGACCTGATAGGCGGCCGGGTAGTCTTTGTACATGATTCTCCTGCTCCTCAAGCGATGGCAACTTTGCAAGCTGCAACCACTATCCGTGCCAACCGCGAGTGGCTGTTACGAACATGTCGGAGTCACCGGCCGTTTTTTTAGAAGTAGAAGTACAGTCACCATTCAATTTGCATTGGTTAAGATGGCGATCTTGTTGCGGAGAGTTTAAATGCGTTACTCGCAGGATCATAAAGCCCAGACCCATCAGCGCATTATCAAGGAAGCGTCCGAGCGGTTTCGCAAGGACGGCATCGGTGCGACCGGACTGCAGCCATTGATGAAAGCGCTGGGCCTGACGCACGGCGGTTTCTACTCGCACTTCAAGTCCAAGGACGAACTCGTTGAAAAAGCACTGCAAGCGGCCGGAGATCAAGTGGCCGGCTTGTGTGCGGAGATCTTCGCCCAGGAAAACCCGCTGGAGCTGTTCATCGACACCTACCTGTCCGAGTGGCATCAGACCACGCCGCATGAAGGCTGCCCGCTGGTTACCATTTCATCGGAGCTGGGGTTGCGCGGCCAGCCGAGCCCGACCAGCGATGAAGTGCTCAAGGCGCGCCTGGGCCAGATCGAAGGCACCCTTGAAGGCGAGAGCACCGCCGAGCGCAGCATCGTCATCATGGCGACACTGGCCGGGGCGCTCCTGCTGTCACGCAGTGTCGCGGATCCTGAATTTGCGCAGCAGATTCTGGACGTCACCCGCGAACACCTCAAACGCTCGGAAGACTAAGCCTGCCAGCGCTTGAACAGCACGCTGGCATTGACCCCACCGAAGCCGAACCCGTTGGACAACGCATACTCGATCGGCATCGACCGCGCCTGACAGTGGACGATATCCACGCCTTCGCTGGCCGGATCGGGATTTTCCAGATTAAGGGTGAGCGGAACGATCTGATCGCGGATCGCCAACAGCGTGAAGATCGCTTCCAGACCTCCAGCCGCCCCCAGCAAATGCCCCGTCGCGGATTTGGTCGAGGTCACGGCGATCCTGTTTTGCACACCAAATACTGATTTGATTGCGGCCAGTTCACCGAGGTCGCCCACCGGTGTCGAGGTCGCATGTGCGTTCAGATGCTGCACCTGATCCGGCGCGATACCGGCCTGGGCCAACGCCAATTCCATTGCCCGCCGTGCACCGCTGCCGTCTTCCGGCCCGGCGGTCAGGTGATAGGCATCGGCGCTGGTGCCATATCCGACCAGTTCAGCCAATGGCTGCGCCCCCCGTGCCAATGCGTGCTCCAGGGACTCGATCACCAGCAGCCCGGCGCCCTCGCCCATCACGAACCCGTCACGTCCGCTGTCGAATGGACGCGAGGCGCGTTCAGGGGTGTCGTTGTAGCCACTGGACAAAGCCCGCGCTGCCGCAAAACCGGCAAGACTGACGCGATCGATGCAGGCTTCCGCACCGCCGCACACCGCGATGTCGGCCTCACCGGCACGAATCAGCCGGGCCGCATCACCGATCGCCTGCACGCCGGCGGCACACGCGGTGACCGGCGCACCGAGCGGGCCCTTGAGACCGTGCTGGATCGAGACATGCCCTGCGGCGAGATTGACCAGAAACGAGGGAATGGTGAACGGCGACAACCGTCGCGGACCACGACTGTCGGTGGTGCGTACCGCATCGGCGATAGCGCCGAAGCCGCCGACACCGGAGCCGATGATCGTGGCGGTGCGTTCCTGAGCGCCGGATTCGGTCGGGTGCCAGCCGGCCTGTTCAAGCGCCTGCCGCGCAGCCTCCATCGCGAACAGAATGAAACGGTCCATTTTCTTCTGTTCTTTGGGCGGTGTGGCGCGATCCGGATCGAAACCGGCTTCGGCGTCCTCCTCCATCGTCGGCACCACGCCGCCAACCCGGGTCGGCAGATCGGCAATCACCGCTTCCGGCAGATTTCGCAATCCCGAACGCCCGGCCAGCAGGCGCTGCCAGACGACTTCGACGCTGCTTCCCAAGGGCGATACCAGGCCCATACCCGTGACAACTACTCGACGCTGATCCATATCGGGTTGACCTCTCTCGACTTGATTTACTTGTAACGACTGGCGGCCGAGCTATGGGACAGATTGGGCGCCATCACATGGCGTGCGGCGACGAAGGCTTGCCATTCCCCGGCATCGGGCAGCGAAGGAATCGTGACGAGCTCGCCCTGATCCAGACCGGACAACGCGGCATCGACCATCTCGCCCGCCTCCATGACCATTTCCGCCGGAATATTGGTGGCATCCAGACCCGAACGCTCCCAGATTTCGGTGCGCGTCACTCCGGGCAGAACCGCCTGCACCTTGACACCAGTGCCTTCGAGTTCCGCATTCAGCGTTTGGGAGAGGCTCAATACATAAGCCTTGCTGGCACTGTAGGTGGCATTGAAACGCTCAGGAAACAGGGCAACCACCGATGCAATGTTGATGATCGTGCCGCGCCCGGCGCTGGTGAAAGCAGCGGCGGCGGCCGAAGCCAGTCGGGTCAGGGTCGTGACATTCAGCTGGATCAGCTTCTCCAGTTCATCGGGATCGGCGTTGGCCAGCAATCCGTTGGACGCTACGCCAGCATTGTTGACCAGTAGCGTGATGCTGGAATCGCTGCGCAGACGCTGCTCAAGCTTGATCACATCATCCTTTTGCGTCAGATCGGCCTTGAGCACTTCAACTTCAACGCCATGGACGTCTCGCAGTTTGCTCGCAGCCGATTCCAGACGCGCCTTGTCACGAGCGACCAGCAGCAGATCGAAACCACGCGCCGCCAGTCTCTCGGCGTACACCGCACCAATACCGGAAGAAGCGCCCGTGACCAGCGCCGTACCTTGGGATTTCGGGGAATTCATGACGATACTCCTGGGATGCGTGAGGAATGAACGACCGCTGAAAAGCAGAAGGCTTCAGTGGCGACTGAAATTATTATAGGCATAATCTCAAGCCAATATGACAGCCATAATTTTCTATTTCCCGACGGAAAGGCTGTCACCCTCCTGTGTTGTGCTCCACCTGGAAGCAAAAAGGGCCGGTCAATGACCGGCCCCTTGGCGTTGAACAATCAGCTTAGTTCACTTCCAGCTTGTCGCGATTACGATCCAGAATCGCCTTGCCGATACCCTTCACTTCGAGCAGTTCATCCACGGACGCAAACGGCCCATTTGTTTCACGATAAGCAACAATCGCTTTCGCCTTGGCCTCGCCCACGCCTGCCAATTCCTTTTGCAGAGTGGCCGCGTCGGCACCGTTCAGATCGACCTTCTGATTTTCAGAAGTGGCTGACGCGTCCATCACCACGGCTGCCTTGTTCGCTTCTGAAGAAGCCAGAGGCGCAGCAATGGCAGCAATAGAGGCGCTGGTCAGCAGGGCAAAAATCAGGGAGTAGAAATATCCGGTACGCATAAGTGACGCTCCATCATCAATTGAGAAAGCAGCTTTTCCGAAGCTGCTCTCCAAACTTAGGCGATGATCGGGACAAGTCAAAAATGCGTCCGTTACAGGATGTGAAACAATCAGGGTTCGAGACGGCGCTGCTGGTGAATCCAGTCGACGATCTCGCCGTCGGGGGTATAGCCGCTGACGGTTTCGCGCAGGAGCTGGCGGACACGCGCATAATCATCGAGCTCCACGGCATCGAGCAATTCGCTCAAACGGCCCTTCAACACTTCCCAGGAAAGGTAATCCTCACTAGCGCTCATGATCATAGGGTGATCAGTGGCAGACACGTTATCGCCGATCAGCAGCTCTTCATAGAGCTTCTCCCCCGGACGCAATCCTGTGAAATCGATCGCGATATCGCCCTGAGGATTGCGCTCTGAGCGCACACTCAGACCTGAAAGATGGATCATTTTCTCCGCGAGTTCGACAATTTTCACCGGCTCGCCCATGTCCAGGACGAAAACATCTCCACCCTGTCCCATGGAGCCTGCCTGAATCACCAACTGCGCGGCTTCCGGGATCGTCATAAAGTATCGGGTAATCTTCGGGTGGGTGACCGTCAATGGCCCACCGGAGCGGATTTGCTTGTGAAAAAGCGGGATCACCGACCCGGAAGATCCCAGAACATTGCCGAAACGGACCATGGTGAAACGGGTCTTGTTGACCCTGGACACATTGGCCTTGTCGCCGAACAGCACAGGAGCGATTTCACGGCTCAACGCCTGCAGGGTGAGTTCGGCCAATCGCTTGGTACTTCCCATGACATTGGTCGGACGTACCGCCTTGTCAGTGGAGATCAACACAAAATTGGCAACGCCACTCTTGAGGGCCGACTGCGCAGTATTCAAAGTGCCAATGACATTGTTCAACACGCCTTCGGCAATGTTGTGCTCAACCATCGGTACATGTTTATAAGCGGCGGCGTGATAAACAGTATCGACCCGCCAGGTCTTCATGACATCGTGTAACTTGTCCGCGTGCCGAATGGAACCGAGGATCGGCAATAACCGAACACCTATCGATTCACGAATCCCGCGCTGCTCCAGTTCGGAAAGAATGTTGTAAAGATTGAACTCACTGTGCTCGAACAAAATCAACGTGGTCGGGTTCAGTGAAAATATCTGTCGGCAAAGTTCCGAGCCAATCGAGCCTCCCGCCCCTGTCACCATGACGATCTTGCCTTTGATGCAGTGTTCCAGCAGATCATGTTGCGCGGGCACCGCATCGCGGCCGAGCAAGTCGGCAATATCGACTTCCTGGATATCCTCCACCTTGACTCGGCCGCTAGCCAAATCGGTGAAGTTGGGCACGCTGCGCACGTGGAGCGGAAAGCCTTCCAGCAGATTGAGAATTTCCCTGCGCCGCGCGCGGGTGGAAGATGGCAATGCGAGGAGAATTTCCTGCGCGCCGGTGACATCGATCATCTGCTGGATATGCTTGGGTTTGTAGACCTGCAATCCGGAAATGGAGCGATCGGCAATACTCGAGTCATCATCGATGAAGGCGACAGGACGCATGACCCGCCCCATACGCAATGCCGCCACCAACTGGTTGCCAGCTACGCCTGCACCATAGATCGCCACTTTGGTCAGCCCGTCATCGCGATTGGTGAAAGGCACATGCTGGGCAGCCGTGAACCAGTCACCCATGAAGTACTGTCGCATGCACAGGCGCAAGCCGCCGATGATGACCAGGCTCAGCCACCAGTAATTGAAAATGATCGAGCGCGGAACCACGGCTTCGTGGTTGCTGTACCAATACACCACCAACGCGAGAATCAGCGATGACAGACTGACAGCCTTGATAATGGCCACCAGCGCATCATTGCCGAAGTAGCGCATCACTGCGCGGTACATGCCGAAGCGGATAAACAGGGGGATCGCGACGATCGGCGCACAGATAAACAGCCAGACATGGACCTTGAAGGGATTGATCATTTCATCAATGCCCAAACGCACGATAAATGCCATCCACAGCGCCAGCCAGACAAGAACGACGTCCGTCAGCACCTGGATCAACCGCTTTTGTCGCCGCGGTAGTTTCAGCAAAAACATGCGCAGTCTATCCATAAGCCCCTGTTCCAATGTGCCCCACTCCTTGCATCAATCGGTGAACGCATTGTACGTAGGTAAGGATCGACGTCACAGATATATTATGACAAGAGGTCGAGGTCGCCGTTATTCCGCCATTCGAACAAGCAGAGCAAAACTCGAAGCTCAGCGGGACCTGCGCAGCGAAAGGTCATTGAAGTACTCGATCAGTTCGGAGACCCGACCGGGCAGGTAAAAGTGGTTGAGGAAAAACTCGCGTCCGCGCTGCCCCATCTCGGCAAGGCGTTGCTGATTGGTGTTATAGAGCGCCAGAACCGCATCAGCCAGCGCTTGTGGATCCTGCGCGGTACAACTCAAACCGGCGTCCGCCTCGGCCAGCATCAAAGCGGTCTGACCATTGCAACTGGCAATAATGGGTTTGCCGGCGGCGAGGTAGCTTTGGAACTTGCTGGGGATGGTTTGGGCGAAAATAGGATCGTCTCGCAGCGTTAGCAGCAAAACAGAAGACGCAGCATAAACGCTGGTGATTTCTTCAGAAGAAACACGCCCCGTCAACTCGACGTTATCCAGCCTTTCATCACGAATCTTTTGCGCAATGGTGGCTTCCATACTGCCGCTTCCGACCAGAAAGAAGCGAATATCGGAGTATTCCCGCAAAATCTTCGCCGCCTCGACAATCGTCTGGCAAGACTGTGCCACGCCAATATTGCCGGCAAAGACCACCGAAAAGTGACCGCAGAGACGACTGACATTGAAGTTATCCGGCGTCTTTGAGGTAACCGGTTCCAGCGCAGAGTTAGGGAAGAACCTGATCTTCGACCAATCACGGCAGAGGCGTTGAACAGAATCACGAAAGCCTTCTGACTGGATGAGGATCGAGTCGGAGTATCGATATATGTAACGTACAACGTACTCAATACCCTTGAGGACCTTGTCATTGTTAATGAACCCGGTCGCCTTCAAGGATTCGGGCCAGATGTCCTGAACCCACAAGGCCAGACGTGCACGTTTGAGCCATGACACGTAAATGGCCGGCAACGCCTGCAACAAAGGAGACGGCGCATAAACGAAGACAACGTCGAACTTCAATCCGCGCAATACCCAAGGAGCCAGCAAGTAGCCGGAAAGAATAAAGGACAGATAATTCAGTATCAGTCCCTTGGCCGAATTTTTCCCGCGCGGAAAAAGGGGCAAGCGTATGACCTTCGCGCCCTTGTAGTCCTCGGCCTGACAACCCAGCGAACGATATCCGGGAAAAATCCTGCCTTCGGGATAGTTGGGCTTCCCTGTCAGCACAGTGACTTCCGCTCCCTGGCTTGTCAGCTCCGCCACCACTTCATTTATATGGAAGTTTTCTGGCCAGAAATACTGTGTCCATACCAGAACCTTCATTGCATGACTTCTCTCAGAAACACCTCGGGCCCATGTATCAACTGTGCAGGCTCGTCAGACTCGAGGTGGCGTCTTACCGCCCGGGCAATCGACGTGCGCGAAGATGGATCGAATGTTTGCACTGGCTCGACGATATCCCGGACATAATCCAGTTCGGCGGCGATGATCGGCAGCTGACGTGCATTGGCTTCGATCAGCGGCAATCCCAAGGACTCGGTGGTAGAGGGATAAATCAATGCGCTCGACTGGTCGTATAACGCGCAAACTTCGCTGGAACTCAACTGGCCAAGATTGAAAACATTCAAGTCCCACTTCCGCTTCAACTCCTCGATCTGGAATGACAAAGCAGTATCGAACGGCACGGTCAACGCCAGGCTCGGGCGCAGCCCTTGTTCTGCCAGCAGGCACCACGCGGCAATCAGTTTCTGATGATTTTTATGGGGTTCCGCACTGGCCACATAGACAAAATCGTAGATTTTTTCAGCAGACACATCAGCCTGATCAACTTCAGCAAGCACAAACGGGCAGACGACCACCGGGGTTTGCTCGCCCAGAAACCCGCGAACCTGCTCCGCCATGGATGGCGTCTGTACAACGAACTTGTCGATACGCGTGGTAAACGCCCTCAGCATCAAGCGCTCGCCCCAGAGGCGAACCCTCGTTTTGATCGGATAGGATTTGAGGCTGTCTGAGGAGAGAAGGATCCTGTTTTGCAGGAAGACCGTCACTTGCCCTTTCAAAGGAAACAGCGGAACCAACCCGTGAAAGCACAAGACTGCATCGCCCGCTTTCACGCGGTTGCGCAGACGCCACTCAGCAGCCAACCGGGAAAACAACGTCGGGCGCACCCAATGCCGTTCAGCGCGCCCCGCTTTCAGGCCGGCTTTTGCCCGGACATCCAGTTGCTCGAAATCAATACTCGACTCCGCCGCGCCATAGAACGCCTGCAATAAGTTCAGGCCCCCGCCGACATGAACATTCGGTGCATGAAGAAACAGTCTTTTAGGAATATTCAAGAGAACTAACGGCCTCTGTGGGAGGGCACTAAACACGTGACGGCCTTGCGAATGACCTGCCGGCTCTGAGGCGTAAGCATGGCACGGGCGTATCGCCGCAAGCTCCTGGCAAAAACCGCGATCAATTGTGAGGCAAGCACATGCGCGAAAGAAACACCGTACTGACGCGCCATTTTGACGCTGTAAGCCGCCGCATCGTTAAAGCCTCGCTGCCATAGACCCGAGGCCAGACGCAGGTAGCTGGCTCCAATCTCTGAAGGCGACTTCCCTGGAATTTCTGAAGGATTCATCGACTTCACAAACCCGAGATAAAGATCCCCCGCCTCGCGGAAGGCAACGTCGGCGATTCGGTTGGTATCCTGATTCTCATGGCTGCGGGCACTGATCAGTGCTTCAGGTAGATGAAGGAAACGATATCTGCCCGCCATCCGGAACCACAACTCGTAGTCTTGAGTGGTTCGCAATCCTTCGTGAAATGAGCCAGCCACATCAAATGCAGTCCGCGGAATCAGCAGACTGCAGCCATGTAATGCACTTTGCGCAGTGATCCAGTACCGAAAAAACTCGGGTTGCACACTCGGCATGTAGATCCGGGCGGCCCTGTTCTTTTCGAGGCCCGTAAAAATGAAATAATCGGAATAGACAATTGTGTGCTCAGGCTCACGACCGGACAGGAAAGCAATCTGTCTGGCAATCTTATCCTCGACATACAGGTCATCGTGGCTCAGCCAGGAAAAGTACTCGCCTGTCATATGCTGGATTGCCAGATTCAGCGCAGACGCTACACCACCATTGTTTTTCTCAAGATAACGTATCGCACTGCCAAAAGACCGGGCAATGCGCTCGGTCGCACCACCATCGTTGCTGCCATCATTGACAACGATCACTTCAACATCAGCATACGTCTGGTCAAGGGCACTCTGGATTGACTCGGCCAAAAAGTCCGCACCGTTGTACACAGGTATAACGATCGACACCCGAGGCTTGAACTCTTCAGTTATCAACTTATCGCTGTTGGATAGACTCATCACGGCACCCGTATTTTTTACCGCATTTCGAAATCAGCGTACCCAACGATCAATTCAGTGTGTCCGCTTTCTTGCGGTGCCTCGCGGTGCTGTAGAACAACGATACGATCATGCCTGGAATATTGACGATCAACATGCCGACTCGAAAGCTGAAGTAGATGGTAGCGAACGGCGCGGCCCGAGCGGCGAGCTCTGCACAGACTCTGGAAAAAACCGACTCACCCACGCCTACACCGCCGGGCGTAATCGGAATCACGGAAAACAGGTTGCCAAACACTCCGGCGATGGCAGTGATCTGGGGATTGGCCGCGTAGGGAAATATCGAAGCGATGGTGATCATGCCGATAATCACAATACCCGTTGCAAGCACCGATACCGCCAGGCACAGGAGCAAAGTCGGCCACGCACGAAGGTACATGAGAATCGTAACTCCGAACGGATGCAGGTAATGACGAATCTTGATGGGCAGATAGTCAATGACGGAAAAACGAAGAGCCAGATAGATCCCCAGTAATCCGAAAACCATCCCGCCAATCAATACGTAAGCCAACGTCTGAATCAGCCCTGCATATTGAAAAATCTCGGCATCTGGTGAAATGGCCTTCGGCAGAAGAAACGAAACCAGCACGGCGATGGAAATCAATCCGATCATTGCAAAAACACGATCAGCAACAATCGACAGCAATGCGGTCGATCTACCATTCTTCAACAAGCGAAAAACTTGTACGCCTCTGATCGCATCCCCACCCGCCGCGCCAGGCAACCAGGTAGAGAAAAAGCTACCAATCAGCTGGAGGTTCAGAACCGTGCTCAAAGGAATATTGTTGCCCGTGGCGCGCAGCAGCAACCACCAGCGAAAGCCACTGATGACGATACCCAGAAAAAGACAGACCAGCGCCGGAATGAACAAATCCAGATTATCAAAAACCACCAGGATCGAACGGAAGTCGAGTTGCCCGCTGTTCAGCAAAACCCAGACCAGAACCACCGCAAGCGATAGTTTGATCAAAAGCAAAACGTGACTCTTCTTGAACAGCGAACGAAACATCATTCTTAACCTTGTTGTCTTTCAAGTGTACGGCGTTCTCGCCGACACGAGATGAGATAAATCCAGAATCAGACAGTTTTAAGCAACAGCGCGTTGATTTTAGAGTTGAAGCGCTTGCGGCGTAACGTCAGGAACAACAGCAGCGCAATCATCATGATTGAAGAGCCAATCGCCCAAGGCAGTGACTTGGGTTGATATTCCATTCGAATAAAGAAGCTGCCGGCGGGTACAACTACTCCACGGAATGCCTTGTCCACCTTGAGAATAGGCACCTTTTTCCCATTCAGAACCGCAGTCCAGTTGGAGTGCCAGGTGTCCGACAGAACCACCAGCGACTCGTGATCCGCTTCCCCGGAAAGAATCACCTCGCCATTTCGATAGGAATCTATGGAAACCGGCGCAAGGTGCTGTGCATAGTCGGAAGGCAGATCAACACTATCGTTCCCCGCCATATCGTTTGCGCTAATGGCAAATGCACGCGGCAACACACGCTTGTTCTCCATCACTCGAGTGGCCAGGCTGTGATAAACCTCCTCGAAACCGCGCGCTTTCAGTTCCGTTTCGTATGCCGTGTAAGTCAAAGGCAAAAGCGCATACTTGACCCCGAGGAAATTCATCGCATCCCAATTGATCGTGTTGGTTTGCGGCTTGTCCTGAATCAGGATCAGAGATGGAAACGAGCCCAGCGGGGTGGTTTCGTGATAACCCAGTCGCTGCGAGTTCTCGAGATTGATCGACGCGTAGAAGAAATCCCGGAATTCCGGCAAGCCGCCCTGATTGAGCGTGCTGACTTCCTGGATTTTGAACGCCGAACCCAACTCCGGATAGAGTCCACCCTGGCCGAAGTTCATTGTCCGGTAATTGCCAATGTTGTCTTTTACAAACTGCAGAGCGGGCGGCATGTTGGAAAACAGGTCATTTCTTTCGAAACGTACCATCTTACCCATGAGCATGAGTTCAACGAACATGACGACCACTACGCTACCCAGCACCGCGCGCAGAATCGTCGGACTCGATATGAATCTGGCGAACAACGCTACAGCGACGATAAGCGTCACCGCCGCTGCCAATAACTCCAGCGATTGAATCTTGTATTCCAGGCGTGGCTCCTGGAGGCCGAAAACGCCGTAGATCTTGATAAACGCCCAGATACCAAACGCCATCAGCGCCAGACAAGGCAGAATGCGGACATTCTTCGCCTGCAGGTTATGCGCCCCAAATGCGACCAGGATGATCAGCGGGAACATGATGACCGGCCACCAGTACTGGCTCCCGATATGCCCGATGATGGGTAGATGGGCAAACAGAACCTGAATCCAGACCGGATCAAAAAGCCGTACGCCGACAAAACCCGCCACGGCAATGCAGATCGCGACCAGGCACTTGAATTGCGGCATGCGCTTGGCAAGCGCACACCCTGCAAGCCCGGTTGCAACAACACCACTGTGGAAAACCGTATTGCCGATGAATGAACCGTGTCCATTGAAGGACGCTGCCAGCGGTTCAGCTGCGTTATACGATTCGAACAGATGCGACGACGAAAAGAACGACATGATGGCGTTGGGGTAACGCAATCCCCAGAAGTACCGCTTGGAATAGTCCTCAAGAGTGCCAAGGCTTTTCAGGTTTTCCAGGAACGGAAAATAGAGTGGTGCAAGGAGCAGAAATGCCCCGAACAGGCTCATACCCAGAAAAAACGAGGCAGCTACCGCGGTCTTCGCGGAGTAATTCCCACTTTGCACGCAGTTGACCAAGAAGCCGAGGATGATACAGCCCATCGCAATCAGGGACGTAATGGTGGTCGGCATGAAAGTACAGGAGAAAAACAGCGAAAACGCAAGAACCGCCATGCACCAGCGGAGTACCGAGAGCCGCGAGACAAACGCCATCGCCGCATACAGGCAGATCGGTACATACAGATAACTTTGCGTTACGTTCGAACCGAGATTCGCCGTTATGTATCCGTTTAACAGATAAAAGACGCTCGCGGCGAGTGCCGCAACTGCGGAAAGCCCCAATAACTCCCTGACAATTCGATAAGTGAAGAACACCCCGAAATAAAGTGCCAGCAAGATAACAATGTTATAGGTAAGCGACCCGCCTCCCAGCAGAGCATTTACCAGGGTCATTGCAGAAAACTTCTGATCTACAAGCGCCTCTGGCCCCAGTGCTCCGGCTGCTGAATACGGGTTCCAATAAGGAGTTTGGCCATCGCGAATACTGTTAACCATGAATTGCATCATGGGTTCAGATTGATAGGTCGCGCCACCATTATCGTTATACCCAGCCCACCATCCCGTTGTATTGGGGATGGTGTAGAAGGGTTTAAGGGGAACTGCCGTGTACGCTCCCGTAATCTGATCGGTCAATCGCAGACTGGCATCCTTGAATATCACGTCTGGAAATGCTGCCAACAACAGCAACAAGGCAACCAGGCAAGCTTCAACAGTTTTACGACTAACTCTGATTCGATCTTTTACAGCAGCAAAAAAATTATACACGGGACTTCCATTTTCTTAATTTATAGGTATCAGAACCAGTAAACCAATTTGGTTTTATGCAAAAACGCCCGGATCAAGCAATACCCGAAACCAAGACCTTCCTTGCGGAAGATAAACTTTGATACACCACGTTCACGTACACCCTGAGCGCCCGCGATGTATTTGACTTCCCCACCCATCAAGATCGACTTGAAGGTAATTTCAGGACTGATGCTGAACCGGTTTTGGCTCAGACCTACGCCCAGGGTTTCCCGACGACGGAACATCTTGAATGCGTAAGTCGAATCGGGAATGTATTGACCCAGTGCGATGCGCACTCCGATACGGAAGAAGAACTGGAAGAATTTGTATTTGAACGGAATGGTGCCGTCATCGCCTGCCTGAATGTAACGAGAGCACTGAGCAAGAATTGCACCCTTCTCCATCTCGTTGTACAGCGCCGGGATCAAATGGATCGGGTCAACAGCGTCCGCCGAGACAAAGATGCAGTAGCGACCGATACCGTGCGCTGCACCGAAACGGACCACTGCACCATAACCACGACGATGCAGAGAACGGCTGATCACGCGAACCGGCAATTCGTCCTTGTTCGCATTGCCCCACGCCATCGCCAGACTGTAGGTTTCGTCGTCGCTTTTATCGTCGACAACGATGACTTCGGTAGTGAACGCCTGATTGGCGACCGCTGCCTTCACGCTATCGAGGATACCCACGATGTTTTCCGCTTCGTTCAGGCACGGAATAACGATCGTGAGGTCGATCGGGTCTTCTACCGAAGCGTTCGGTGACTGGACGTTGTCGGGCGATGAAGGAATAGCTGCGTTTACGGTCATTTTGCTCTCTCAAATAAAGCCGTCTAAGTGCGGCTTTTATCAGAATTAAATAGTTAACCAACCAGTTTTGCGGAGTACGGTATCACACGAGTCAGTGCAGCCAGAATCAGGCACACCGCAAACGTGGACAACGACAGGCTGAAAATCGCGGAGAATGTCGACATCGATGCAAGATTCAACGTAAACCCGAACATCCCGGCCTTGATGAGATCAATTACCAGCAGGTGCATGAAGTAGACCGGGAAAACGATGCTGGACAAGAACGCAACCGGCCGCACCAGTAGCGGGGCTACGCGAATTTTCCGGATCAAATGAAATGCGGCACACGATGCAATCAGCACGTTAGGACTGAAGTACAGGAATGCGGTTTCGTCCGGAGTCGGCGACAGCGAGTTGAAGCGCCAACTGAGCAGGAATGTCGCCAGGCTTGCCAGGCAAAAGACCAGAGCACTGCACCACGCGGGAATTTTGTTCAGGATATCCGAACGTACGATATAGAACCCCAGCAGGAAATAACCCGGCCAATTGAGGAAGCTCGTCAACGTCAGGTGAGGCAGGATGCTGACCGGGAAATAGACCGTCGCCGAGTTGATCAGGAACCAAACTCCGAAGAAGTAAGCGGCCAGCCGCTTGCTGCTCAACAGTGCCACGGAAATGGGTTGCAGGACCGGCAGAAGGATGTAGACACCGATAGTCATGTAGACGAACCACAGGTGATACATCACCGGCCCGCGCAGGGCTTGAGTCAGCGCATTCGGAATATCCATCGGTTTGCCGGTCCAGTAGTTGATCCAGAAAACGTGCAATACGCTCCAGAAGGCTAATGGAATGGCAACCTTTAGAACTCTGGAAACAATCCCTCCAAGTCCTTTGGACATGTCCCGGCCCAGTAGAAGCGCACCAGAAAGCATCGCAAACAGAGGAACAGCTACACGTGCAATCGAGTCAAGTGCGTTGGCCACCAGAAAACTGTTCAGTTCGATATTTCTGAAGTCGTAGAAAATCGGCGCCGAAATATGAATGATCAACACGCCGAACATTGCAATCAGTCGACATGCATCCGCCCAGGCTAAACGTCCTGGATCTTGTTGTTGAGTCATTGTTGGCTCAATCCTTGGAGGTAAGAATGATTTTGTCCAGTGGTGCCCCGACGATCACGCCGTCGATGCTGGTAGCAACTACTTTGAAAAGGACCGCGTCATGCATCCAGTGCAGCTGCACATGCTCATGCAACGTGCCGTTGGCAATCGCTGCAACGATCGAATAATCACCCACCGCCAGTATTGGCAACTTGAAATGAAACGCAGCGTCGACCCGTTTACCGGCCCGGACTCTGATAGGCGACTCCTTGTAGGAGTGATAGGTGTTGCCACCGATCAACGGCTGCCCCAGCCGGTCTTTGATGATGAAGCCGATAATCGGCAAATCAACGTCGTGAGTGGCCTTGGCCGTAACTTTCACAACAACGTCCGCACCACCTTCACAAACGGTCAGCTGACGTCCTTTTGCATTGGTAAAGCTGACGTTGAGAATTTCTGCGCCACCTGTGCCAAACGTCGATGACTGCGGATTGAAACCGAAAGATTCAATTTCCTGAGCACCGTTGTAAATCGTTTCATCATCCTGCATGACGATGCGCTGCTCGATGATCTCGCCTTCCGGCTCCTCCTCGATGACCTCTTCAAACTCTTCGTCTTCTACTGCAACTTCTGCAACGGGGGCTGCGCCCTCGGCGCCGGTATGCTGCATGTAAAGCTGGGCGAAGTATTTTTCGCAGACATCTTTCGCCGTGCCGGCATCGCGAACGACTCCACCTTCCAGCCAGATCGCGTGATCGCAGAAAGCGGTGACAGCGGCCAGGTCATGGCTGACGAACAGAATCGTGCCGCGCTCCTGGAACTGCCGCAGGAAACGCATGCACTTCTGTGCGAAAAATGCGTCCCCTACAGACAACGCTTCATCGATGATCAGAATATCTGCATCGACATGGGCGATGACCGAAAACGCCAGACGCGCCTGCATGCCACTGGAATACGCCTTTACCGGCTGATCGATGAAGTCGCCAAGTTCGGAAAAATCGACAATCTTCTGAAAGCGCTCTTCGATGCACGACTTCTTCAACTCGAACAGACTGGCATACAGATAGATGTTCTCGCGCCCGCTGAATTCAGGGTTGAAACCCGAACCCAGTTCAAGGACTGCCGCGACTTTACCGTTGATTTTCACCGAGCCCTTCGTGGGTGTCAGGGTGCCGGTCAACAGCTGCAAGAGAGTACTTTTACCGGCACCATTTCGACCGATAACACCTACTGACTGCCCTTTGAGCACTTCGAAGTTGACATCCTTCAGCGCCAGGAAGTCTCGATAGTAGTTGCGCTTCCAGCCCAGAAAGATCTGCTTCAGACGATCATGTGGCGCATCGTAGATGTGGTATGCCTTTTCCAGACCAACCACTTCGATGACGGGCTGCGGCTTTACTTCTGTAGTCATGTCCATACTCATAAAACGTCCGCAAAGCCGTGTCTGACAGATCTGAAGAAACGCAGGCCGAGCCAGCAAACGACCAGACTGACGCAGGTGTAGATCAACAGGCCCGGAAAATTGGGAATCGCGCCGTTGATCATCACCAACCGCGCCTGTTCAACAATGAACGACAGCGGATTGAGCATGATCAGGTGACTGGCCCACTGCGGCAGCTTGTCGAGCGGATACAGAACCGGCGAGAAGAACATCAATGCCTGGGTGATGACGATCGTCAGTTGCGCAATATCTCTCAGGAACACTCCAAGCGCGCTCAGGAACCAGGTAATGCCCAACAGGCAAAGCACCAGCGGCGCAATGACGACTGGCAGAAACACGATGGTCCACTGAAGGCTGCCGTTGACGAACAGTGCAATGGCCGCCCATGCGACGATACTGAGGCACAACTGAAAAACCGCCGAGCCGATAGGTACCCAGACCAGCAACTCGACCGGAAACACCACTTTCTTGACGAAGTTGGGATTCGAAGTAATCAGGTTGGGCGCACGGTTTACGCATTCGGCAAAGAACGTAAAGACAATCAGACCGGGAAACAGCATTAATGCAAAACCGGTAATTCCCTCAACGCCAGGCCAGCGAGAAGGCAGGAAATATCCGAACACCACCGCGTACATCGCCAACGTCAGCAGCGGCGTGATCAGCGGCCACAGGACACCCAGCAGGGCGCCCTTGAATCGCATGTCCACATCGCGTTTGATGAGTTGCTTGATGAGATCGAAATGCCGGAAATGAGCAGTAAAGATATTCTGACTCAATTAGAAAGCCCTATTGATGCTTTGGTGTGATTTCCCAGAAACGCAAGAAATGACTCTTTCATGCGCTCCAGCGTGAAATCCTTCATGAAGCATGAATAGCCGTTGGCGGCAAAACGAGCGTAAGCCTCGCTGTCCTGCACAGCCCTTTCCAACTGACTGATGATGACGGAGGTATCCAGCGACTCGCACAGGAAACCGGCATCATTGGCCTTGATGTACTTCGCCGGAGAGGCGTAACTCGGCGCATGACAAAACACCGGCCGGCCTGAAGCGAAATAAGTAACAAGCTTCGATGGAAAACTGTTGCTCGACTCTTCGTGGTACTCACCGGAGAACCAGTAAGGCATGTAGAGAAGATCAGAATCGGCCAGCAGTCGAATCGTCTCGTCCTGAGTTTGCCAGCCCAGATACTCGAAATTCGAAGGACTTTGGGTAAACACCTTGAACGCGCCCCCCATCACCCGCACACGAATACGCTTGCCTGCAACTTTCCAGTTACAGGCATTCAATGCATGTTGCAGGCATTCCCATTCCGTCTGCGCGTAGAACTGACCGGCCATGGCAATGATGAACTCATCGCGATCATGCACTTTCGTAGCCGGCTGCAAGGCCAGTTCACGAGGCAACCCCGCAATCACCGGAGCATTCACGACACGGTATTTGTTCGTGTAATTCTCGGACATCGCCCACGATGCGGTCGCACAGGACGCACTGCCTTTGATGACCTGGTCGAACTCCTTGAGCAAGCGGCGACGGGTAAAACCGTCGATGAGATTCGCTTGCAGCCACCAGCCGAACGGGTCCCAGACCTGAGTCAGGAGTGGCACATTGAGTGCCTGGGTCACCTGGCGAGCCAGGCGCACCATGGTCTGCCCTTGCAGAACAACCCACACAGCATCGACTTTCTGCGTTTTGGCAAATTCGACGATCTGCGGAAGCAGCTCGCGTTGAACACGATTGGCCTGGACCAGCTCGAACGGAAAAGCCGAGAGAATCCCGGCCTTGCGCGGCAATACACGTACCGCGGCTTCCCGCGGCTTGCGAAGAAGAAGCTTGGGGACTTCGTCGAGCTCCGCAGGAATCTCCGGGTTCAGCGCAGGGTTAACCACTGCGCAGATGGCAACCTGATCCTTGGGCAAAAAGCCGACCAACCGATCCAGCACCAGACCTGCTGTAAAGTTACGGCACGGTGGTATATCAGTTAAAAGCAGTACTTTCATTTAGCAGCAACCGTTTTATAGATCTCCGCCAGCCGCTGTGCGTACAAGTCGTCGCCATAATGCTTTTCGGCGATCTCTCGTCCCTTGCGACCGCGTTCTTCACGCTCCGCCGGATTGTCGATCAGATGCTGCAGAGCGCGATAAAGCCCTTCGCCATCGTGCATCGGCACCGACACCCCGACTTCCGGTGCAAACGTCACTTCCGGCAACGATGTGCCTTCGAACACGATCACCGGCTTGCCGCAGGCGAACGCTTCAATGGCCATGACGCCAAAGGCTTCCACAATCGAAGGCATGAGGAAGATGTCGGATGCAACGAACGCATCACGGGCCAGTTCTTCATCATTGGTCCAACCCAACTCAACAAGCTGGAATCGATCCTTGAATTGCTCCATCAAACCTTTGCTGTTGAGAGTCAACAGACATACCGGCTGGTTGGCGCTGATGCGCTCCAGCGCCTGGATGATGTAAGGCAAGCCTTTAAACTGGTTATCGACCGCCCGGAAACAAATGACCAAGGCATCATCGGGAATGCCGAAGCGCTTGCGTGCATCCGGCGAAGCATTCGGATTGAAAAAGTCCAGATCCAGGCCAAAAGGCACCTGATGGATATCAACATCCTCGAAAAGAGGAGAAGCCTCGACCATATCGCGCATCCACTTGGAGGCCACGATGACATCGAACTTCGATTTGTTGTACGCACGTTTTTTGTACTGAAACAAAAAACGTGTGGTGTCCATCAACAGCGGGAAGTGGATATCCAGGTCGGGGCACTTGCCACAACCGGTCATCCAGCGTTTGCACTCGAACGGATAGACGCAATGACCTGTCATCGCCCACGGGTCATGCAGTGTCCACACTGTAGGCTTGCGCCGAGTGATCTCGGGCAAGTCGCCCAGGCTCAGATAGCCCGAGTGGATAATGTGCAGGTGCAGCACATCCGCTTCCTCGAACGCTGGCATTTTCATCATCTGCTTGGCATTCGTGTAAAGCACTGATTGCATCGAGGTCAAACGCTCAACCCGATTGAGGATCCGGTTGATTTTCCTTGTATTTTTCCCCTCGAACGTCAGCACGTCCGGGTTCTGAGTGTCCTTTTCCCAAATAAGATGCCGAGACTCGACATCGTATTTTTTTAGCAGCGGCGTAATGGAAAGACCATTAAAGCGACGACCAGGGGACTCGTAGCCATTGACCTGAAGAACTTTCATTTAAACAGAGCTCTTACTTTACGGCTGACCTTGCAACACAGGCTTTCAGTAATGCCTCGTTCCAAAGCGTTTAACTGCTCGGCGCGTGCAGACAATGCAGTTGCCTGTTGCTGGAGTTCATTCTCTCTTGCCTGAATTTGACTCTCTTTGAATGCAAGCTCTTCGCTCTTCGCAGACAACTCTGCAGCCTGAGCAGACAACTCTGCAGCCTGAGCAGACAAACCAGCGAATTCGGCCCCCAAGTCATTCAAACGTGCGAATTGCTCGGAGAACGCCTTGATACGTTCGTTGTGCTGACGAGTCTCTCGCAATAGCGCTTCAGATTTTTCCTGAGCGGCCTTCGCGAAAATGACATCCTGAGGCTCGGTTGCACCGAGCTCTATGAACAGCTCAGTCGTGCGCTGACAGGATGCAATCCCACATTTCAGATGGCTGGTGCTGATGTCACGGGCCACGACCTTTTCACCCAGAAGCGGAAAGGACTCCAGCAACCAAGGCAGGTTAGAAGTTTGACTCTCCACCACATCATTGGAATAAAGATCGTTGAAGTGATTGGCCACTTTCTGGATATTTTTAACAGCGTAGAAACCGCCGTACGGAGGAGTAATGTCCTGTCCGAGGTAATCCCGCAGATGAAGATGCTTGCAGGCAATGACATCCCAGCCAGCGAACTCTTCAGGGTACCAACCGGATTTATGATCCTGCCACTCACCGCCGTGAAGGTTCCAGCCATCCACATCGCCAGCGTGAATTTCCTGAGGCATGAAGCCTAAGGGAGTGAAGATAATGACTTGCTGACGCGCTACACGTTGACACTCAAGCAGCACTTGAGCGCCCACGTCTTTGTCCATGTGCTCGATAACGTCGATGAGAAAAATCGAATCGATCGAGCGATCCGGCATCCCGGCCAACGCCTTGCTGGCGTCCAGAGGGATAATGACTGCGTTCGCGTCCTTGAGGCTTGTCTTGAGCACTTCAACGTACTCAAGGTGCGGCTCGACACAGATCAACAATTCCGGGGTGATGTACTGTTGCGGGCGGATGCCACAACCGATATCGAGGACTGTGGATACGGACTTGATAAAACCGGCAGCTTTGTTATGGAACTCATCCCGATCACACCAGACAACACTTGCATCGACAGTCGTATTCACGTTTCTTCATCCTTTAGCATCTAACAAGCTTTAACAAACACTACCGCTTGCCGAGCTGATTATTAATCAGTGTTGATCGGTACAAACTCATCAAACAAAAAACCAGGGCATCTACAACGTCACATGTACAGCAGGAGTAGATGCCCCCACGTTTACTTCGACCAAACAGTCCGATTGATAAAATCTGTATAACTCAAAACAATTCGCAAAACTTTCTGCGATACCAGGCCACCTTCGTAGTCTGGAACCACGCGACGCACGGCACCTGCCTGATCCTGGCTGGTCACGATACGCACGGCATCGAGAACCCGCTCCGACTTCAGGCCGCTCATGATCAGCGTGCCCTGGTCCATGCCTTCCGGACGCTCGTGGGCGTTGCGGATGGTCACTGCGGTCAAACCGAGCAGCGAAGCTTCTTCGGTGATGGTGCCGCTGTCGGACAGGATGCAGAACGCTTCCTTCTGCAGCTTGATGTAGGCAAAGAAACCGAACGGCTTGAGGAACCGGATTCGCGAATCCAGGCCGTCCAGGCCCAGAGCCTCCAGACGCTGACGAGTACGCGGGTGGGTGGAAACGATAACCGGCATGTCGTAGGTTTCAACCAGCGCCTTCAGGGTGTCCAGCAGATCCTGCAGGTTTGCCGGCGTGTCGACGTTTTCTTCGCGGTGAGTGCTCACGACGAAGAATTGCTTCGACTTCAGACCCAGCTCGTCGAGAATCGGCGATGCCTCGATCTGTGGCATGAAGTGATTAAGCACTTCTTCCATGTGGGAGCCGGATTTGATGATGCGATCCGGTGGAATGCCTTCGTCGAGCAGATAGCGACGAGCATGCTCGGTCAACACCAGATTGATGTCGCTCAAATGGTCGAGAACCTTGCGGTTCAGCTCTTCCGGAACACGCTGGTCGAAGCAGCGGTTACCGGCCTCCATGTGGAAGACGGGGATTTTTCTGCGTTTGGCAGCAATGACGGCCAGGCAGGAATTGGTATCGCCGTAGAGCATCAAGGCGTCCGGCTTCTCGGCTTCCAGCACTTCATCGGCTTTCTCGATGACGCGTGCGATGGTTTGCGCGGCGTTGGCGCCGACGGCCCCGAGGAAGTGATCCGGCTTGCGGATACCCATTTCCTCGAAAAATACCTCGTTCAACTCGTAGTCGAAGTTTTGCCCGGTGTGGACGAGGATATGCTTCGTGTGCTCGTCAAATTCGGCGATCACACGCGACATCTTGATCAGTTCAGGACGGGTCCCGACAATCGTCATTACCTTAAGCATTAAGTTGCTCCTGAATGTAGGAAAGCTTCAACAGCAACTTCTTCACGCCTTCGATATCCAGGCGCTCGGTATTGTGGGAAGTGTAATCTTCGAGCGCGGAAACCTCGGCCTCGCCTTCCACGAAGTACTTTGCGTAGTTCAGATCGCGATTGTCGGCCGGCACACGGTAGTACTGACCCATGTCTTCGGCTTTCGCCAACTCTTCACGTGCAACCAGCGACTCGAACAGTTTTTCACCGTGACGAGTGCCGATGATGCGAATTTCGTTGTCTTTCTGGAACAGTTCTTTAAGTGCCTGTGCGAGCACTTCAATGGTCGATGCAGGCGCTTTCTGAACGAAGATATCGCCCTGTTCGCCGTGTTCGAATGCATGCAGTACCAGATCGACGGAGTCTTCCAGGGACATCAGGAAGCGCGTCATGGTCGGATCGGTGATGGTGATCGGCTTGCCATCGCGCAGTTGCTCGATAAACAGCGGAATTACCGAGCCGCGGGAAGCCATGACGTTGCCGTAACGGGTAGCGCAGAAAACGGTTTCGCCTTCCGACTGCATGCGCGCCTTGGCAACCATGAGCTTTTCCATCATTGCCTTGGAAATGCCCATCGCATTGATCGGGTAGACAGCCTTGTCCGTGCTGAGCACGATAACGCGCTCGACATTGTTCTCGATCGCTGCCTGCATGACGTTTTCGGTACCGAGTACGTTGGTGCGCACAGCTTCCATCGGGTAAAACTCGCACGATGGGACCTGTTTCAATGCTGCTGCGTGAAAAACGTAGTCAACGCCCTTCATCGCGCCACGAATGCTGTCGAAGTTGCGAACGTCACCAATGTAGAACTTGAGCTTCGGATTGTTCAGCGCAATCCGCATATCCTCTTGTTTTTTCTCGTCACGACTGAAAATACGGATTTCTTTGACGTCGGTTTTCAAAAAACGATTAAGAACAGCATTACCGAATGAGCCTGTGCCACCGGTAATCATCAATACTTTATTATCAAACATTGTCTAAACCTTGCGCTTAATTGAAGTCATGCATGTTTTTGATCAATACAGGCCATTCCGGGGCAACGTAGCCTGTCGCCTCCGCAAAACGGTCTGCATTCAACGAACGATCAATTGTCAGCCTATCGGAAGGGACAATCTCCGTGTCTTTCCCATAAGTGCTCGCTACAAGCTTTAGCAAGTCGTACTTATTAATCGGTTTGGCGGCTACATGGTACAAGCCGTGCAAGTGCGGTCGTGGCAGGACGAACTCGTTGATCACTCGCGCCAGCTCCATGGTCGGCAGACCGGAGAACACGGCACCGGTAAAACCGTCAACCTTGCCTTGCTGCGCGAGGAACCAGCCGACAAGGCTGCGGGCGCCGGACAATTCGCGACCGATGATCGATGTGCGCAAAGTAATCGCGTGTGGATAATCCACTTCGCCCAACAATTTGGAGCGACCATAGAGGTCATAGGCATCCGGAAAATCGGATTCGAGATAGCCGCCCTTCTTCCCGGAAAAGACACAATCGGTACTGATGTGCACCAGTCGGGCGCCACCGGCCTTGCACAATGCGGCAAGACGATGCGGGAGCAGCGTATTGATCGGCACGGCCATCAGTGGATCGTTGGCATCGGACAGTTGCTTGACCAGACCTACGCAGTTGATCACGACATCGGGACGGACCGTACCGAAAGCCTTGATAAGAGAGTCCTGACTTTCGACATCAACGCCCAGTACGATGTTCTCGGCCAAGGCCGGTGAAAAAAACTTGCGGGCACCTTCACTTCGAGCCGTACCGAAAACCCTCAACTCGGGGTTAGCGGACAAGACTCGGTAGGCTGCGTTACCCAGCATTCCGGAAACACCCAACACCAAAACTTTCATTACCTTACTCCTCACTTCCCAGGCCAGAACTGCTGTTCGTGACCTGGTTCCTACTCATCAGTTGGACGTCTTGATGCGCTGCTTCCAAAGGAGGGCGTATCGCGAATCTCTACTCAATGCGAGGCAGAGCCCCCTCGGCAAATCCGGTAACCAAAAAAATCGACCCGGCTCCGGAAACACCAGAACTCAGGTCAATCACGCCCCGGAAACGCCTGCCAGGAACCCGCTGTTCATCCATGCAGCCCAGGAAATGCGGTTCAGGCTTCGAGTACGCCTGCAAAGAGGTACTGCCGAATACACACACAAACCCATGCCGGCAGCGGCGCTGCCGGGGTCTTACAAGGAAAAAATCGCACCAGCTGCTAGCCTTATGCCATCACCTTATAAAAACCAGCGAAGTTTACCATACAATTTTCCATTATTGAGCGCCGGGCGACCGCTTGCCATTCATGCAGCACACCGTGTTGCACGGTGGTTACACCCATTGCAGCGCTTTAAGAATAGGCGGCCAAGCCCGTCGCTCCCAGTCAAGCTTCCGCTTTGCCAGCGCTGTATCGGATCGCGAGCACAATCAATGGCAGATAGGCGAGCAAAAGGCCGCTTACGCCATCCATTCCGCCCTTCCCCACCCAAAAAGCCAGAGGCGTCAGCCAAAGGACGTTGATCAGAATGACCGCCACCGTTACCTTCTTGTGGCTGAGGTGTTGGCGAGAAGCATATTGATAGGCATGACTGCGATGAGCCTCGTAGATTTTCTCGCCACGAATCAGTCGGTGCAGCATGGTGTAGGTGGCATCAACGATGAACACCCCCATCAATATCAGCCAGCTCCAGAATAGTTGCGGCTCGACCCAGCCAGCCTGAAGCGCCATGCCTGCGAGCACTATGCCGAGAAAACCACTCCCTGCATCGCCCATGAAAATCTTCGCTGGCGGGAAATTCCAGACCAGAAATCCGGCACAGGCACTCGCGAGCAGCAGCGGCGCCCAGACTTCCTGAGTGAACCCACACAACCAATACAGAATGGCTCCGGCCACCGTCACGCAAATCGCCACGGCGCCGGCGATGCCATCAATGCCATCCATGAAATTGTAGAGATTGAGCACCCAGACCAGATAAATCGATGCCAGAACCGCCCCAAACCATCCGAGGTCGATTTTGAAACCGAACATATCCAGCGGGGCCAACCCACCAAAACAAATCAGAATCCAGATAGCCGCAGCAAAATGCCCAAGCAATCGCCAGCGCGCGGCAATGTGCCCATGATCATCGGCAAAACCAATCAGGGCGACAGCGATACCCGCACCAAACAAACCAATGAACTGCCCTTGAGGCAACACTCCAGTCAGCACACAGACCGACAACGCCGCCAAAAATGAAACCACGATGGCAACACCGCCGCCTCTGGGCGTCGGGATGCTGTGGGAACTGCGCGCAGTGGGTACATCCATGAGTTTGTTGCGCAGTGCGTAGCTGCGCAGGACGAACGTGAGCGACCAAGAAGCGAGGAATACCCCAACCAGCAATAACCAACTCATTTCTTTTTAGTTTCCAGATAGTCTTTGGCTACACGATCCAACGCCTGCTGACTTCCAACCGGCGGCGCCCATCCCAACAGTTCGCAGGTGTGCCTGATATCGACCTGCAGCGACCCACACAAGCGTGTCGCCAGCGCTCGCCGACCCAGAAGGATCAGCCCGGCGGCTAACAGCCGCTGAGGAACGGGTACCAATGCCGAACGCACGCCCAGCGCTCGAGCCACGCCCTGAAGCAATTGAGTCGTGGACAAATCTGCGCCGTCACTGACAAGAAAGGTGTTGCCCGGCGCACCCGGATGCCTGATGCAATGCACGATCAGGTCCAGCAGATTCTCCAGCGCAACGAGACTGCGCTGATTGGTAATCGAGCCGAACGGCAATGGCAGCCTGGAATCAACCCAACCCAGCATCTTTTGAAAGTTGGCCTTCACACCAGGCCCATAGACCAGGGGCGGTCGAATAATCACGACTTCCAGTCCGGTCTCTGCGGCCAAATCGCGCAACGCGGTTTCCGCTTCCGACTTGGAAATGCCGTATGCATCTACTGGTGCGGGCACATCAGTGGCCAGATAAGGTTTACCGGGAAGGGTCTGCTCACCGTTGACCTTGACCGAGCTGATAAAAATGAACCGTCGAACCCCCGCCTGCGCAGCACTGCGCGCGAGCTTCAAAGTGCCTTCGACATTTGCCTTGCGAAACGCAGTCAGATCATCGGACTGCGCCGCCTTCATGACATGTACGCGCGCAGCGGCATGAATGATAGTGTCGACGCCACGCATCGCCTCAACCGAAAGCCCACTTTCCAACTCGTAAACAATTCGCTCGGCCTGCAAGGGTCCCGAAGCCAGGTCACGAACAGCGCAAACAGGGAGGAAACTTTCACTCGCCAGCAGTTTTTCGCTCAGCGCACGCCCTACAAATCCGCTTGCACCTGTCACAAGCACCCTGGATTTATTCACTCAATTCCCCTTTATATTCATCCTGAAACTGCGCTTGTGTCTGCCCCGAATCGACATGCAATCAATTCGAGGTTTTCGGCGGGGCATTTTCCTTATTTCCAGCAGGAGGCAGGAGCTTGCTTAAATATTGACCGTAACCGGTTTTACCGAGTGTCTGTGCCTGACTCCGCAATTGATCGGCACTAATCCAACCGTTGTAGTAGGCAATCTCTTCCAGACAGGCCACTTTCAAACCCTGGCGCTGCTCGATGGTATGAACGAAGTGACTGGCTTCCAGTAACGAATCATGAGTTCCGGTATCCAGCCAGGCAAAACCACGCCCCAGCAACTCGACTTTCAACGCATCCTGGTGCAGATAAGCCAGGTTGACATCAGTGATCTCAAGTTCACCACGCGCAGAAGGCTGGATGTTTTTAGCGATTTCAACGACCCGATTATCGTAGAAATACAACCCGGTGACCGCGTAATTGGACTTTGGCTGGGCCGGCTTTTCTTCAATGCTCAGCGCACGACCTTCGGCATCGAACTCGACCACACCGAAACGCTCCGGATCAGAAACGTGATAACCAAATACCGTCGCTCCCGACTCCTGATGGGTTGCCGAACGCAGTTTGTCGGAGAAATGCTGACCGTAAAAAATATTGTCGCCGAGGATCAAGCAACACGGGCTATCACCAATGAACTCCTCGCCGATGATGAAAGCCTGCGCCAACCCATCAGGACTAGGCTGTTCGGCAAATGAAAGCGAAATACCGTATCGACTACCATCGCCCAGTAACTTGCGAAAACTCGGCAAATCTTCAGGCGTGGAAATAATCAGGATCTCGCGCATCCCCGCAAGCATCAGCACTGAAAGCGGATAGAAGATCATCGGCTTGTCGTAAATCGGTAGCATCTGTTTGGATACACCGAGCGTCAGTGGGTGCAAACGAGTGCCCGAGCCACCGGCCAGAATAATTCCCTTACGAGTTGTAGCCATCATTTATTCAGAACTTCCATCAGCATTCTAGTAACTCCGACTTCCCATTCCGGCAAGTTCAGAGAAAAATTCTCCCGGATTTTCTGAGTATCCAGACGGGAATTAAGGGGACGTCGAGCGGGAGTCGGAAATGAAGTACTTGACACTGGGGCAACGCTTTTGACCAGAACATTCTCGCCGTGGGCCCGGGCGAAATCGATTACATAGCTGGCATATTGGCGCCATGACGTCTGACCGGCAGCCACCAGGTGATAGATACCTGCCAATTCTGGCTGCCGCAGTGCTTTTTGCAGCGCCAAGGCCGTCACGTCGGCAATCAGGTCAGCCCCTGTAGGCGCACCGATCTGGTCAGAGACAACGTTCAACGTCTCTCGCTCTGCGGCCAGCCGAAGCATGGTTTTCGCGAAGTTATTGCCTCGTGCCGCGTAAACCCAACTCGTGCGAAAAATCAGATAGCGGCAGCCACTGGCGATAATGGCGTTCTCACCGTTCAACTTGCTCAAGCCGTAGTAGTTGAGAGGGGCTGTCTGATCCGCCTCGCGCCAAGGTGCATCACCCTGCCCGTCAAATACATAGTCGGTAGAGTAATGAATCAGCCAGGCGCCCAGGGATGCAACTTCTTCGGCAATGACCTGACTTGCACGCGCATTAATCCTGTCAGCCATTTCAGTATCGGATTCAGCCTTGTCCACTGCGGTATAGGCCGCGGCGTTGACCACAACATCGGGAGCCACCTGGCGAATCGTTGCGCGCAGAGCCTGCAGATCCGAAAGATCCCCGGACAAGCCAGCCTGGCCAAGCCGGTCAAGCGCGATCAGTTCCCCCAATGGGGCAAGAGAACGCTGCAACTCCCAACCGACCTGACCATTTTTTCCGAGCAACAGAATTTTCATGCTTGAACCGGGCGGTTACGGTAATGCTGGTCGATGTACTGCTGATAGCTGCCGCTCTTCACGTTCGCGACCCACTGGGTATTTTTCAGATACCACTCGACAGTCTTGCGAATACCGCTTTCGAAACTTTCCGATGGCACCCAGCCCAACTCGCGCTGGATCTTGCTTGCGTCGATCGCGTAGCGTTGATCGTGCCCCGGGCGATCCTGGACGTAGGTGATCAAGCCAGCGTGAGGACGATGTGGCGACTCCGGGCACAACTCATCGAGCAACGCGCAGAGTGTTTTAACGACTTCGATATTCTGCTTCTCATTGTGCCCACCAATGTTATAGGTCTCCCCTGCAACACCTTCAGTCACAACTTTGTACAACGCTCGAGCATGATCCTCGACATACAACCAATCACGCACTTGATTACCTTTGCCGTAAACAGGCAACGCCTTGCCTTCAAGGGCGTTGAGAATAACCAGTGGAATAAGTTTTTCCGGAAAATGGCAAGGCCCATAATTGTTCGAGCAATTGGTAATTAGAACCGGCAACCCGTAGGTGCGACTCCATGCGCGCACCAGATGATCGGAACTTGCCTTACTGGCAGAGTAAGGAGAACTTGGCTGATAAGGTGTGGTTTCAGTAAACAGATCATCCACCCCCTCAAGATCACCGTACACTTCATCGGTCGAAATATGGTGAAAGCGAAACAGCGACTTGCGGTCCTGCTCCAGGCCTTGCCAATACAGACGCGACGCTTCGAGCAGATTGTAAGTGCCGATAATGTTGGTCTGAATAAACTCCGAAGGACCGGAGATCGAACGATCTACATGGGACTCTGCAGCGAGGTGCATGACCGCATCAGGCTGATGCTCACGAAAAACACGGTCAATCTGCTCCCGATCACAGATATCGACCTGCTCGAACGCATAACGGGGACTATCGCTAACTTCGGCCAATGACTCGAGATTGCCGGCGTAGGTCAACTTATCGACGTTTACAACCGCATCAGAAGTATTGGCAATAATATGCCGAATTACTGCCGAGCCGATAAATCCAGCACCACCAGTCACTAGAATTTTCACGAAAGAACATACCCTTGAGTCACTGACGGCACCGATCGGAGCACCGTCTAATCCATGGATGCGCAAGCCGTCTCTAGATGAGGGCCATTGCCGGAATCAGTCTGTGCCGAAGTGGGATTTAGCCACTATCGAACAAGGGTTGCATTTTACAGCTTAATGAACGTTTTACTAATGGATGCAGACAGGAAGCGGCGCAATTTCAGGGGTGCGCCCCAACCGCCCCATCAGACAAGGCGCTTGCGCGCAGCTCTGGAGGATCGCCCTAAAAACCACCCCAGCACGGGACCAATCAGCATCCCTGCCAAAAGCGCCAGGACCATCACCAGGGACACGGGCAATTGTGGACCAGCCCAGCCGAGAAACAGCAACGAAACCGACTGCTGGTTTTCAAGAACAAATGCCAGTATTACCAGCATCAGCAAAAGAACAAGCACGCCAAGAAGAATGCGTTTGAGGTTACGCATGCGCGACTCCTTGATTATTGACGGCGGCGATCACGCCTCCTCCTCTTCGTTAACACGATCACGCAATTCCTTTCCCGGCTTGAAATGCGGAACAAACTTGCCGTCAAGACTGACAGACTGGCCAGTCTTGGGGTTGCGCCCTACCCGCGGAGCACGATAGTGCAAGGAAAAGCTGCCAAAACCACGGATCTCGATACGATCTCCAGTAGCCAGGCATTGGGACATTTGCTCAAGCATAGTCTTGATGGCCAACTCCACATCTTTGGATGAGAGCAGCCCTTGATGGGTGACAATTCGTTCGATCAACTCCGACTTCGTCATATTTTTCCCTTCTTTTTCAAGCAGCTAGGTCAGCGCTTGAAAGGTTTTAGCACGCCCGGAAGATTTTGAACAGCCCAGGGCTTGACATATCTTTCCGTTCGCCGAAACGCCCATTTTCAGGGCATCGGATCACAAGCCCGCCAACGCTCCCTCACCGACAAATCACCAACATGGTTCGGGTGACGTAGCCTGCCGGATTGAAGCCAAAGGGAAACTCATCCTCTTCCCGGGCATCATCAGACCGCGTGATCACCTTGTAACCCGCCCCCTTGCACTCCTTGGCAGCGCGTTTCTGACACCTTTCCCAGCCTGAACCCAAGCCGGAGCAGTCAACCTCGATGCCACTCACTCCGCGCACCGCATGGGTCTTGGCGCTGGTAGTACAGCCTGCCAACACCAGCAAACCCAACAGAACTATAAACTTGTTCATTCACTTCCTTATGCCAGGCGCCTGCCCGACTACTGCGATCTTCAGCCTAAGCCTAGACGCGAATAGACGATTGATCCGATTAAAGAAACAGACCTCCCGGCTAAGGAAATGGTTTCACCGATTGACCGGAAAGCAGCCCTCCCCCCCCACCAAATAGCAGGCACAAAAAAGGGCGACCGAAGTCGCCCTTTTTAATGATCAGACAGAACTCAGTTCTGTTTGGCCATTGCTTGACGCAGCAGTGCCGCCATGGTGGTGTCGGCTGCTTCGCCTTCCGGAGCTGCTTTCAGGCTCTGGATGGCTTCTTTCTCTTCAGCATCGTCTTTCGATTTGATCGACAGCTGAATTACGCGGCTCTTGCGATCAACGCTGATGATCTTGGCTTCTACTTGCTGACCTTCTTTCAGAACGTTGCGCGCGTCTTCAACGCGGTCACGGCTGATTTCGGAGGCTTTCAGAGTCGCTTCGATGTCGTCGGCCAGAACGATGATGGCGCCTTTGGCGTCAACTTCTTTCACGGTGCCAGTCACGATTGCGCCTTTGTCGTTAACCGAGACGTACTCGGAGAACGGATCGCTTTCCAGTTGCTTGATACCCAGGGAGATACGCTCACGCTCTGGGTCAACCGACAGGATAACGGTGTCCAGCTCATCACCCTTCTTGAAACGACGTACGGCTTCTTCGCCCACTTCGTTCCAGGAGATGTCGGACAGGTGAACCAGACCGTCGATGCCGCCGTCCAGACCAATGAAGATACCGAAATCGGTGATCGACTTGATGGTACCGGAGATCTTGTCGCCCTTGTTGAACTGGCCAGAGAAGTCTTCCCATGGGTTCGACTTGCACTGCTTGATGCCCAGGGAGATACGACGACGCTCTTCGTCGATGTCCAGAACCATGACTTCCACTTCGTCGCCGACTTGTACGACTTTCGAAGGGTGGATGTTCTTGTTGGTCCAGTCCATTTCCGAAACGTGTACCAGACCTTCAACGCCTTCTTCCAGCTCAGCGAAGCAGCCGTAGTCGGTCAGGTTGGTAACACGAGCGGTAACGCGAGTGCCTTCTGGGTAACGGGCTTTGATAGCAACCCATGGATCTTCGCCCAGTTGCTTCAGGCCCAGGGAAACACGATTGCGCTCGCGATCGTATTTCAGAACCTTGACGTCGATTTCGTCACCAACGTTGACGATCTCGGAAGGATGCTTGATGCGCTTCCAGGCCATGTCGGTGATGTGCAGCAGGCCGTCCACGCCACCCAGATCGACGAATGCGCCGTAATCGGTGAGGTTTTTGACGATACCTTTGACTTGCTGGCCTTCCTGCAAGGATTCCAGCAGAGCTTCACGCTCGGCGGAGTTCTCGGCTTCCAGGACGCTGCGACGGGAAACGACAACGTTGTTGCGCTTCTGGTCCAGCTTGATGACCTTGAATTCCAGCTCTTTGCCTTCCAGGTGCGTGGTGTCGCGCACTGGACGGACGTCAACCAGGGAACCTGGCAGGAACGCACGGATGCCGTTAACGTCGACAGTGAAGCCGCCTTTAACCTTACCGTTGATAACGCCCTTGACCACTTCCTCAGCTGCGAAGGCTGCTTCCAGAACGATCCAGCATTCAGCGCGCTTGGCTTTTTCACGGGACAGCTTGGTTTCACCGAAACCGTCTTCAACCGAGTCCAGAGCAACGTGAACTTCGTCACCGACGTTGATGTTCAGTTCGCCAGCGTCGTTGTAGAACTGCTCCAGCGGGATCAGTGCTTCGGACTTCAAGCCAGCGTGAACGGTTACCCAGCGAGCCTGGTAATCGATATCAACGATAACACCGGTGATGATGGAGCCTGCCTGAAGGTTCAGGGTCTTTAGGCTTTCTTCAAAGAGTTCCGCAAAGCTTTCGCTCATTTTAATTCCTGTTGATTAGGGCGAAAAATACGCCCATCTCCACATCCCAGACAATGTGGGTTAGTTTCATTTAAAAGAAGCGCCACAGGACTATGACTGGTCCCCTGCAGCCTTCTTGGTCACCCGGCGATATCGCGAATGGCGATCTCACTCATGATGCGTTCAAGCACCTGATCGATGGACAACTCCGTGGAATCCAGCTGTATGGCGTCAGCCGCCGGCTTGAGCGGGGCCACCGCTCGCTGGGTATCACGCTCGTCGCGCGCACGGATCTCATCTAACAGACTCGACAGACTAACACCCTCGACTTTGCCCTTCAACTGCAAATATCGGCGGCGCGCCCGCTCCTCGGCACTGGCGGTCAGGAAAATCTTCAGCGGCGCATCGGGAAACACCACTGTGCCCATGTCGCGACCATCGGCCACCAGACCCGGAAATTCCTGGAAAGCACGCTGGCGCTGCAGCAGCGCCTCGCGCACAGCCGGCAATGCGGCCACCTGGGAAGCGCCTGATCCGACGCTTTCAGTACGGATGACATCGCTGACTTCGTCACCTTCCAGAATGATGCGTTGCAGTTGACCGTCGGTCGCCGCGATGAACTGCACATCCAGATGAGCAGCCAGTTTCTTCAGCAGCTCTTCATTGGTCAGGTCGACACCGTGGTTGTGCGCAGCAAATGCCAGCAGGCGATACAGCGCACCGGAGTCCAGCAGGTTCCAGCCCAGACGCTTGGCCAGAATCCCGGCTACGGTGCCTTTGCCCGAGCCGCTTGGCCCGTCGATGGTGATGACCGGTGCAATGTTGTTCACGACTGAGCCTCTTGCGCCACACGAATGCCGACCTGCGCGCAGAGCGCCAGGAAGTTCGGGAACGATGTCGCGACGTTGGCGCAGTCATGGATGCGGATCGGTGCCGTGGCGCGCAGCGAGGCCACGCTGAATGCCATCGCGATGCGGTGATCGCCATGACCATGCACTTCGCCGCCGCCGATCTGGCCGCCGTCGATGATGATGCCGTCCGGGGTCGGTTCGCACTTGACGCCCAGCGCCAGCAAACCGTCCGCCATGACCTGGATACGGTCCGATTCCTTGACCCGCAGCTCTTCGGCGCCGGTCAGCACGGTGCGCCCTTCGGCGCAGGCCGCGGCCACGAACAGCACCGGGAACTCGTCGATGGCCAGTGGAACCAGCGCTTCCGGAATCTCGATACCCTTGAGTTTAGCTGCTCGCACACGCAGGTCGGCAACCGGCTCGCCACCCACTTCACGCTGGTTTTCCAGAGTGATGTCGGCGCCCATCAGACGCAGGATGTCGATCACGCCGGTGCGTGTCGGGTTGATGCCGACGTGCTCGAGCACCAGCTCCGAACCTTCGGCGATCGACGCGGCCACCAGGAAGAACGCCGACGACGAGATGTCGCCAGGCACTTCGATGTGGGTCGCGGTCAACTTGCCACCAGACTCAACCGATGCCGTGGCACCGCTGACGCTCACCGGATAGCCAAAGCCGCGCAGCATACGCTCGGTGTGATCACGGGTTGGTGCCGGCTCGGTGACAGTGGTCTTGCCTTCGGCGTACAGACCCGCCAGCAGCAGGCAGGATTTAACCTGGGCACTGGCCATCGGCATGGTGTAGGTCAGGCCCTTGAGCTTGTGACCGCCACGAATGGTCATCGGCGGACGACCGTCGGCAGCGGTTTCGATCACGGCGCCCATTTCCCGCAGCGGGTTGGCGACGCGGTTCATCGGGCGCTTGGACAGCGAAGCGTCACCAGTCAGGGTGCTGTCGAAATCCTGCGCGGCCAGCAGGCCGGACAGCAGGCGCATCGAAGTGCCGGAGTTGCCCAGATAGATCGGGCCCGGCGCAGGCTTCAGGCCGTGCAGGCCGACACCGTGGATGGTCACGCGACCGTGATGCGGGCCTTCAATGACCACGCCCATGTCGCGGAACGCCTGCAGGGTCGCCAGAGCGTCTTCGCCCTCGAGGAAGCCTTCGACTTCAGTGACGCCTTCAGCCAGGGAACCGAGCATGATGGAACGGTGGGAAATCGATTTGTCACCTGGTACGCGAATCCGACCGGACAGGCGGCCACCAGGTTGAGCCAGGAAAATCAGATCGTTGGAATTCATAGCGTCCACATAGGCCCTGCGGGCCAGGATTTTACTGAAATGCTCGCGGGCAACCCGGGCGCGCGTGAAGACGCCCAACAATTGGTGCCCATCCCCTGCATCGACCGCGTCGCGCAAGGCGTCGAGGTCGCTGCGAAATGTATCGAGAGTGCGCAGGACAGCCTCGCGGTTGGCGAGGAAGATGTCATGCCACATGACCGGGTCGCTTCCGGCGATTCTTGTGAAATCACGGAAACCGCCCGCAGCGTAACGGAAGATCTCAAGGTTTTCATTGCGCTTGGCCAGCGAATCGACCAGACCGAAGGCCAGCAGGTGCGGCAAATGACTGGTCGCGGCCAGCACTTCATCGTGACGCTCGACCTGCATGTGCTCGACGTCGGCGCCCAGCTCGCGCCACAAGCGATCCACCACCGCCAGCGCATCCGGATCGGTCTGCTCCAGCGGGGTCAGAATCACTTTGTGACGGCGGAACAGCTCTGAGTTGGAGGCTTCCACCCCGCTCTGCTCGGAGCCGGCAATCGGATGCCCCGGCACGAAACGCGCCGGCATGCCGCCGAACGCTTCGGTCGCCGCGCGCACCACATTGCCCTTGGCGCTGCCGACATCCGTGAGAATCGCCTGCCCCAGGTCCATGCCGGCCAGACGGGCCAGCACTTTTTCCATGGCCAGGATCGGCACCGCCAACTGGATCACGTCCGCGCCCTGGCAAGCCGCCATCAAGTCGTCTTCGCAACGATCCACCACGCCCAACTCGACCGCCAGCTTGCGCGATTGCGGGTCGAGATCGACCCCGACCACTTCGCGGCACACGCCGCTTTCACGCAAGCCTTTGGCAAACGAACCACCGATCAACCCCAGACCGACCACCACCAGGCGCCCGATCATAGGTGCAGCAGATTGCAGCGCAGTGACATCACCCACGAGCCAGAACCTTGCGCAGCGCTTCGAGGAAGCGGCTGTTTTCCGCCGGCAGACCGATGGTCACCCGCAGATGGTTCGGCATGCCGTAGTTGGCCACCGGACGCACGATCACGCCTTCGCGCAGCAGGCCCTGAAATACAGGAGCCGCCACCTGACCGAGGTCGACGCAGATAAAGTTGCCCTTGGACGGAATCCAGCTCAGACCCAGCTCGCGAAAACCCGCTTCCAGCTGATGCATGCCGGATTCGTTGAGCTGACGGCTCTGCGCCAGATATTCCTCGTCTTTCAACGCCGCACACGCCGCAGCCAAGGCCAGACTGTTGACGTTGAACGGCTGGCGTACGCGGTTCAGCACGTCCGCTACCACCGGGGTGGACAAGCCATAACCAACGCGCAGCGCCGCCAGACCATAGGCCTTGGAGAACGTGCGCGAGACCAGCAGATTCGGGTAAGCGGCGAGGAAATCCAGACCATCCGGCAGATCGCTGCCTTCGGCATATTCGATGTAGGCCTCGTCCAGCACCACCAGCACATGCTCCGGCACATCCTGCAGGAACTCGTCCAGCGCTTCGGCGCCGAACCAGGTGCCGGTCGGGTTGTTCGGGTTGGCGATGAACACCACGCGAGTGTTGGCGTCGATCGCGGCCAGCATGGCCGGCAGATCATGCCCCCAATCCTTGGCCGGAACGACCTTGGCCTGAGCGCCGACCGCCTGGGTCGCGATCGGGTACACCGCGAACGCGTGCTCGCTGAACACCGCATTCAGGCCCGGCGCCAGATAGGCGCGCGCCACCAGCTCGAGAATGTCGTTGGAGCCGTTACCCAGGGTCACCTGGTTCAGCTCGACACGGCACTGCTCGGCCAGCAGGGATTTCAGGGCAAAACCGTTGCCGTCCGGATAACGGGTCAGCTCATCCAGCGCTTCGCGGATTGCGACCAGCGCTTTCGGGCTGGCGCCCAACGGGTTTTCGTTGCTCGCCAGTTTGACAATGCTCGCCGGATCCAGGTCCAGTTCGCGAGCCAGCTCGTCCACGGGTTTGCCCGGTACGTATGGCGAAAGTTGTTGCACGCCCGGCTGTGCCAGAGCGAGGAAGTTGCCACTCATTGCTACCACCCCTTAAAGAACTGCTTTCGGGTAGGAACCCAGCACCTTGAGTGCTACTGCTTCCTGACTGATCTTTTCCAGTACACCCTTGATCAGCGGATCACGGTGATGGCCGACGAAGTCGATGAAGAACACGTAGGTCCATTTACCACTGCGCGACGGACGGGTTTCGATCCGGGTCAGGTCGATCCCGTTGTCATGGAACGGCACCAGCAGCTCGTGGAGCGCGCCGGGCTTGTTGCTCATGGACACGATGATCGAAGTTTTGTCGTCGCCGGTCGGCGGCACTTCCTGGTTACCGATCATCAGGAAGCGCGTGGAGTTGTCCGGGCGATCTTCGATCTTCTCGGCCAGACGGGTCAGGCCGTACAACCCGGCCGCCATATCACCGGCGATCGCCGCCGAATTCCACTCACCCTTGACCCGCTTGGCCGCCTCGGCGTTGCTGGACACCGCCACGCGCTCGACATTCGGGTAATGGGCGTCCAGCCACTTGCGGCACTGCGCCAACGACTGGGCATGGGAATAGATGCGGCTGATGCTGTCGGTCTTGGTGTTTTCACCGACCAACAGGTGGTGGTGAATCCGCAGCTCGACTTCGCCGCAGATCACCATGTCGTGCTCGAGGAAGCTGTCGAGGGTGTGGTTGACCGCGCCTTCAGTGGAGTTTTCCACCGGCACCACGCCAAAATTCACCGCACCGGCCGCCACTTCACGGAACACTTCGTCGATCGCCGCCATCGGCTTGCTGATCACCGCGTGTCCAAAGTGCTTCATGGCCGCCGCTTGGGTGAAGGTGCCTTCCGGACCGAGATAAGCGACTTTCAGCGGATTCTCGAGGGCCAGGCACGAAGACATGATTTCGCGGAACAAACGCGCCATCTCTTCATTGCCCAGCGGCCCCTTGTTGCGCTCCATGACGCGCTTGAGGACCTGCGCCTCACGCTCGGGACGATAGAACACGGGCTGCTCGCCTTCGGCCAGACTGGCCATCTTGACCCGGGCAACTTCTTCGGCGCAGCGCGCGCGATCACTGATCAGCTGGAGAATCTTCTCATCCAGGTTATCGATGCGAACGCGCAGCGCCTTGAGCTCCTGCTCGGACATCAGGAATGCTCCTTCTCGAATTCAGCCATGTAGCCGACCAGCGCTTCGACGGCGTCCAGACCCAGGGCGTTGTAGATCGAGGCACGCATGCCGCCGACCGAACGATGACCCTTGAGGTTGAGCAGGCCACGGGCGTCGGCGCCGGCCAGGAACGCCTTGTCCAGACGCTCGTCAGCCAGGCGGAACGGCACGTTCATCCACGAACGGGCGTTGACGCTGATCGGGTTGGTATAGAAGTCGCTGTTGTCGATGAAGGCGTACAGGCGATCTTTCTTCGCCTTGTTGCGCTGTTCCATCGCGGCGACGCCGCCCTGCTCCTTCAGCCACTCGAAAACCAGGCCCGAGAGGTACCAGGAATAGGTGGCCGGGGTGTTGTACATCGAACCGTTATCGGCCGAGACCTTGTAGTCGAGCATGGTCGGGCACGAACTGCGGGCGCGGCCCAGCAGGTCTTCACGGACGATCACGACAACCAGACCGCTCGGACCAATGTTCTTCTGCGCGCCGGCGTAGATCAGGCCGTACTGCGACACATCGATCGGACGCGAGAGGATATCGGAGGACATGTCGACCACCAGCGGAACGTCACCGGCCTCGGGAACCCAGTCGAACTGCAGACCGCCGATGGTTTCGTTGGACGCATAGTGCAGATAGGCCGCACCCGGAGTCAGCTTCCACTCGTTCTGACCAGGGATGGCCAGGTAGTCATAAGGCTTGGCGCTGGCGGCAACGTTGATATTGCCGAAGCGACGCGCTTCTTCGATGGCTTTCTTCGACCAGATGCCGGTTTCGACATAGTCGGCGGTGCCGTTCTCGGGCAGCAGGTTCAGCGGAATCTCGGCGAACTGTTGGCTCGCACCGCCCTGCAGGAACAGCACTTTGTAATTGGAGGGGATGGACAGCAGGTCGCGCAGGTCTTGTTCGGCCTTCTCGGCGATGGCCACGTAGTCATCACTGCGATGGCTCATTTCCATGACCGACAGACCCTTGCCGTGCCAGTCGAGCATCTCGGACTGGGCACGCAACAGGACAGCTTCAGGCAGCGCAGCGGGACCTGCGCAGAAGTTATAGGCTCGTTTGCTCACATCCACTCTCGCTATGCAATCACGGTAGCGGACAGAGCAAACACTCTGCCCTGCTACGATTTGGTTAGTCTTGCGACTCTTCTTCGTCTGCGGCGTCCGCCTGCAGGTTGTCGACCGCATCGTCCGGTTCGGCGCCGATCACGCCTTCTTCCAGCTCGACACCTTCTTCGCCTTCCAGCTCGTCACCTTCAACTTCCGAAGGCTCCTGAACCCGCTCCAGACCGACCAGGGTTTCATCCTTGGCCAGCTTGATCAGGGTCACGCCCTGGGTGTTACGACCCAGGCTGGAGACTTCGTCGACACGGGTACGCACCAGCGTGCCCTGGTCGGAAATCAGCATGATCTCCTCGCCGTCGAGCACCTGAACCGCACCGACCAGACGGCCGTTACGCTCGTTGCTGACCATGGCGATCACGCCCTGACCGCCACGCTTGTACTCAGGGAACTCAGTGATCGCGGTGCGCTTGCCGTAGCCACGCTCGGAAGCGGTGAGGATCTGGCTGCCTTCTTCCGGGATCAGCATCGAAATCAGCTTCTGTCCTTCCGGCAGACGCATGCCGCGCACACCGCGGGCGGTACGGCCCATGGCACGAACGTCGGATTCCTTGAAGCGGGTCACCTTGCCGCCGTCGGAGAACAGCATCACTTCACGTTCGCCATCGGTGATGGCGGCAGAAATCAGCACGTCGCCTTCGTCCAGCTCCAGCGCGATCAGACCGACGCTGCGTTGACGGCTGAAGGATTCCAGCGGCGTCTTCTTCACGGTGCCGTTGGCGGTCGCCATGAAGATGTAGTGACCCTCGGTGTATTCCTCGACCGGCAGCATGGTGGTGATGTATTCACCGTCATCCAGCGGCAGCAGGTTGACCAGCGGACGACCACGGGCGGCGCGGGATGCTTCAGGGATTTCGTAGGTCTTCAGCCAGTACACCTTGCCCTTGCTGGAGAACAGCAGCAGCGTGGTGTGGCTGTTGGCGACCAGCAGGTGAGCGATGTAGTCCTCATCCTTCACGCCGGTAGCCGATTTGCCTTTACCGCCACGACGCTGGGCCTGGTACGCAGCCAGCGGCTGGGTCTTGGCATAGCCACCGTGGGAGATGGTCACGACGCGCTCTTCTTCCGGGATCATGTCGCCCAGAGTCAGGTCGAGACGGGCATCGAGGATTTCGGTACGGCGCACGTCGCCGTATTCGGCGCGGATCACTTCCAGCTCTTCGCGGATCACTTCCATCAGGCGCACGGCGCTGTTGAGGATGCGGATCAGCTCGCCGATCTGGTTGAGGATCTCTTGATACTCGGCCAGCAGCTTTTCGTGTTCCAGACCGGTCAGGCGGTGCAGACGCAGTTCCAGAATGGCTTGCGCCTGCTCAGGCGACAGGAAGTACTTGCCGTCGCGCAGACCGTATTGCGGATCGAGGTTTTCCGGGCGGCACGAATCGGCACCGGCACGCTCAACCATAGCGACCACAGCCGAGGATTCCCACGGCGTGCTGACCAGCGCTTCCTTGGCTTCCGACGGGGTCGGCGAAGCCTTGATCAGGGCGATGACCGGGTCGATGTTCGACAGGGCAACGGCCTGACCTTCGAGGATGTGACCACGCTCGCGCGCCTTGCGCAGTTCGAACACGGTACGGCGGGTAACCACTTCGCGGCGGTGACGAACGAAAGCTTCCAGCAGGTCCTTGAGGTTCAGGATCCGTGGACGACCGTCGATCAGCGCAACGATGTTGATGCCGAATACCGATTGCAGCTGGGTCTGGGCGTAGAGGTTGTTGAGGATCACCTCTGGCACTTCGCCGCGACGCAGTTCGATCACGACGCGCATACCGTCCTTGTCGGACTCGTCGCGCAGTTCGGTGATGCCTTCGAGTTTCTTCTCTTTTACCAGCTCGGCGATCTTCTCGATCAGACGCGCCTTGTTCAGTTGGTAAGGGAGTTCGGTGATGACGATCTGCTGACGGCCACCGACCTTGTCGATGTCTTCGATGATCGAACGGGCGCGCATGTAAATGCGGCCACGGCCGGTGCGGTAGGCTTCGATGATACCGGCGCGACCGTTGATGATCGCGGCAGTCGGGAAGTCCGGGCCGGGGATGTATTGCATCAGTTCATCGACGGTCAGCTCGGGGTTGTCGATGAGGGCCAGGCAACCGTCGATGACTTCACCGAGGTTGTGCGGCGGAATGTTGGTCGCCATGCCCACGGCGATGCCGCTGGAACCGTTGACCAGCAGGTTCGGCACGCGGGTCGGCATGACCGCTGGGATCAGTTCGGTGCCGTCGTAGTTCGGCACCCAGTCCACGGTTTCCTTGTGCAGGTCGGCCAGCAGCTCGTGCGCCAGCTTGGTCATGCGCACTTCGGTGTATCGCATGGCCGCGGCATTGTCGCCGTCGACCGAACCGAAGTTGCCCTGGCCGTCGACCAGCAGATAACGCAGGGAGAAAGGCTGCGCCATGCGGACGATGGTGTCGTACACCGCGGTATCACCGTGCGGGTGATACTTACCGATCACGTCACCGACGACACGGGCAGATTTCTTGTACGGCTTGTTGAAGTCGTTGCCCAGCTCGCTCATCGCGAACAGCACGCGACGGTGCACGGGCTTCAAGCCATCGCGCGCATCCGGCAGTGCACGACCGACGATCACGCTCATCGCGTAGTCGAGATAGGACTGTTTCAGCTCGTCTTCGATATTGACCGGGAGGATTTCTTTGGCCAGTTCGCCCATGAGAAGCCTGATTCCTTTTTCTGGTGAAACTTCGCCATATCCATAGGGGACGCACGAAGCTCGTCGATGCAGGCCGAGTGCCATGCGTCGACTTACGACAAATCGACAAGTTGACCCTGGATTTGCGCAGTGAAGACAACCCCGTGGGACTGCCTCGGAAAACGCCGGATGTTATCACAAGAGCCGCCACGCACCTATCCCCCAGATGCGCATGGAGCATAGTTAGATGACCGATGACAGGCTTAACGGGGACGAGAGAGGCTCAGAGCCTCCCTGAATGCAAATTTCGGTACGAAATTACGGATGTTTATTGACTTTCAAGACCCCTTCGCGAGCAAGCTCGCTCCAACAGGGTTCTGCGGCGATCACAAAACCTGTGGGAGCGAGCCTGCTCGCGAAGAAGACAACGCAGACATCAAGCCAATCAATGCAGGCGCTTGCGGCACATCAACTGCGCCATTTTCGCGGTGTCCGGGCGCTCGACGATGCCTTTTTCGGTGACGATCGCATCGATCAGGTCTGCCGGGGTGACGTCAAACACCGGGTTGAACGCCTCAACGTCAGCCCCGACACGTTTGCCGCCAACCTCCAGCAACTCGGCGCCGTCGCGTTCTTCGATCGGAATGTCATCACCGCTGGCCAAATTCATGTCGATGGTCGAACTCGGTGCCACCACCATGAAACGCACGCCGTGATGCATGGCGTTGACCGCCAGTTGATAGGTGCCGATCTTGTTCGCCACGTCGCCATTGGCGGTGATCCGGTCAGCGCCGACGATCACCCAGGTCACGCCTTTGGTTTTCATGATGTGCGCGGCAGCGGAGTCAGCATTCAGGGTCACCGGAATGCCTTCGTTGGCCAGTTCCCACGCGGTCAGGCGCGAGCCTTGCAGCCACGGCCGGGTCTCATCGGCGTAAACACGCTCGACCATGCCTTCGATGAACGCAGCACGAATCACCCCGAGCGCCGTCCCGAAACCGCCGGTGGCCAGGGCGCCGGTGTTGCAGTGCGTCAGAATCGCCTGGGCATTGCCCTGATGCTTGCGGATCAGGTCGACACCGAGCTGGGCCATGGTCAGGTTGGCTTCGCGATCGCTTTCATGGATGGCGATGGCCTCGGCTTCCAGCGCCGCCAGCGGATCGGCGTTTTCCTTCAAACGATCCAGCCGGTCGTGCATGCGGTTCAACGCCCAGAACAGATTCACCGCAGTCGGCCGGGAATCGGCCAGCAGCATGAAATCCTCTTCCAGCGCCGCGTACCAGTCGCCGCCCTCGGCAATCCGGGCACGGGCCGCCAGCACGATGCCGTAGGCGGCACTGATGCCGATGGCCGGCGCACCGCGCACCACCATCGAGCGAATCGCCTCGGCCACGCCGGCGGCGCTGGTGTAGGCGACCCAGTTTTCCTCGAACGGCAAAACGCGCTGATCCAGCAGGTGGAGCGCGCCATCACGCCAATCGATGGCCTTTACTTTCTCCGCAGCCAACAGTCGATCGCGCATCCCTCACCCCGCACTCATGAACAAAAGCCGCCGATTATAGCGATCCCCCCGCGAAGACGCTCGGGTATACTTCGCCATCCTTTACAAAAGCACTGGAACCGACCCTCGATGCCGAAACCTGCCATTGCGCTCGACTTATTATTGCTGCCGACCTGGCTGGTACCCGTCGAACCCGCAGGCGTTGTGCTCAAGGAGCACGGCCTGGGCATTCGCGACGGCCGCATCGTGTTCATCGGCCCGCGTGCCGAAGCGCTGAAGTGTAACGCCGCCGAAGTCCGCGAACTGCCGGACGTTCTGCTCAGCCCCGGCCTGATCAACGCCCACGGCCACGCCGCAATGACGCTGTTCCGTGGCCTGGCCGACGATCTGCCGCTGATGACCTGGCTGGAAAACCACATCTGGCCGGCCGAGGGCAAATGGGTCGATGAAGATTTTGTGCGTGACGGCACCGACCTGGCCATCGCCGAGCAGATAAAAGGTGGCATCACCTGTTTCTCGGACATGTACTTCTTCCCCAAGGTTGCCAGCGAGCGCGTGCACAACAGCGGAATCCGTGCGCAGATCGCGATTCCGATCCTCGACTTCCCGATTCCGGGTGCCGCCAGCGCCGATGAAGCCATTCGTCAGGGCGTCGAACTGTTCGGCGACCTGAAGCATCACGAGCGCATCAAGATCACCTTCGGCCCTCATGCACCCTACACCGTGGGCGACGAGAACCTGGAAAAAATCCGCGTGATCGCCGAAGAGCTGGACGCCTCGATCCACATGCATGTCCACGAAACCGCGTTCGAAGTACAGCAAGCGGTCGAACAGCGCGGCGAACGCCCGCTGGCCCGCCTCGGTCGTCTCGGCCTGCTCGGCCCGCGTTTCCAGGCCGTGCACATGACCCAGATCAGCGATGACGACCTGGCGTTGCTGGTAGAAAGCAACACCAGCGTGATCCATTGCCCGGAGTCGAACCTGAAACTGGCCAGCGGCTTCTGCCCGGTGGAGCGCCTGTGGCAGGCTGGGGTCAACGTCGCGGTCGGCACCGATGGCGCCGCGAGCAACAATGACCTGGATCTGCTGGGCGAAACCCGCACCGCCGCGCTGCTGGCCAAAGCTATCGCCGGCTCGGCCACCGCACTGGACGCCCACCGGGCGCTGCGCATGGCCACGCTGAACGGCGCGCGAGCCCTGGGAATCGAAGCCGAGACCGGCTCGCTGGAGCTCGGCAAGGCGGCCGACATTGTCGCCTTCGACCTCTCCGGCCTGGCGCAACAACCGGTCTATGACCCGGTCTCGCAGCTTATATACGCCACCGGCCGCGACTGCGTGAAACACCTGTGGGTCGCCGGCAAGCAGTTGCTCGACGACCGCCGCCTGACCCGACTGGACGAACAACAGCTCGGCGAAACCGCCCGGGCCTGGGGCCGACGCATCAGCGGCCACACCGAATCGTAAACACCCCGGCGCAAACTCCGGGGCTACAGCCTTTTTCAAGTTTTAGAGGATTGAATCATGAGCAACGTCGACCACGCCGAAATCGCCAAATTCGAAGCCCTGGCCCATCGCTGGTGGGACCGCGAAAGCGAGTTCAAACCGCTGCACGACATCAACCCGCTGCGGGTCAACTGGATTGACGAGCGTGTCAATCTGGCCGGCAAGAAGGTCCTCGACGTCGGTTGCGGCGGCGGCATTCTCAGCGAAGCCATGGCCCAGCGCGGCGCGACCGTGACCGGCATCGACATGGGTGAAGCGCCTCTGGCGGTCGCGCAACTGCATCAGCTGGAATCCGGCGTGAACGTCGAATACCGTCAGATCACCGCCGAAGCCCTGGCCGAAGAAATGCCCGAGCAGTTCGACGTCGTCACCTGCCTGGAAATGCTCGAGCACGTACCGGACCCGTCCTCGGTGATCCGCGCCTGCTTCCGCATGGTCAAGCCCGGCGGCCAGGTGTTCTTCTCCACCATCAACCGCAACCCGAAGGCCTACCTGTTCGCCATCATCGGTGCCGAATACATCATGAAGCTGCTGCCGCGGGGCACTCACGATTTCAAGAAATTCATCCGCCCGTCCGAGCTGGGCGCCTGGAGCCGCATGGCCGGCCTGACCGTCAAGGACATCATCGGTCTGACCTACAACCCGCTGACCAAGCACTACAAGCTGGCGGCGGACGTTGACGTCAACTACATGATCCAGACCCTGCGCGAGGAGTAAGCCGATGGCCATCAGAGCAGTCCTTTTCGACATGGACGGCACTCTGCTCGATACCGCGCCGGACTTCATCGCCATCTGCCAGGCGATGCGCGCGGATCGCGGCTTGCCGCCGATGAACGACAAACACATCCGCGATGAAATCTCCGGCGGCGCCAAGGCCATGGTCGCGGTGACGTTCTCGATGGATCCGGAGTCGCCGGGCTTCGAGGAGTTGCGCCTGGAGTTCCTCGAGCGCTATCTGGTGGGCTGCGCCGTGCACAGCAAGCTGTTCGACGGGATGGGCGAATTGCTGGCCGACATCGAGAAGGCCAATCTGGTCTGGGGCGTGGTCACTAACAAGCCGCTGCGCTTCGCCGAGCCGATCATGCAGCAACTGGGGCTGGCCGAGCGCTCCGCACTGCTGATCTGCCCGGATCACGTGAAGAACAGCAAGCCGGATCCCGAGATGCTGACCCTGGCCTGCAAGATGCTTGATCTGGATCCGTCGACCGTCCTGTTCATCGGCGATGATTTGCGCGATATCGAATCCGGCCGTGACGCCGGCACCAAAACCGCTGCCGTGACCTATGGCTACATCCACCCGGACGACAACCCTCGGCACTGGGGCGCGGACGTGGTGGTGGATCATCCGCTGGAATTGCGCAAGGTGCTGGATAACGCACTCTGCAGCTGCTGAGACCTGACGCGGAGCGTCGTTGGCTGCATTCCTTTGCTGCGCAGGGGAACGATCTGACTCTTGATGAGGTTTTTTATGTTTGATTACACCGCTCGCCCCGAATTGCTCAAGGATCGGGTCATTCTGGTCACCGGTGCCGGTCGTGGCATCGGTGCGGCGGCCGCCAGGACATACGCCGCCCACGGCGCGACCGTGCTGCTGCTGGGCAAGACCGAAGCCAATCTGACCCAGGTCTATGACGAGATCGAAGCAGCCGGGCATCCACAGCCCGCCGTGATCCCGTTCAACCTCGAAACCGCCCTGCCCCATCAATACGATCAGCTGGCGGCGATGATCGAGACCGAGTTCGGCCACCTCGACGGCCTGTTGCACAACGCTTCGATCATTGGGCCGCGCACGCCGATCGAGCAGTTGTCCGGTGAAAACTTCATGCGTGTCATGCAGGTCAACGTCAACGCGATGTTCATGCTGACCAGCACCCTGCTGCCGCTGCTGAAGCTTTCACAGGATGCTTCGGTGGTGTTCACCTCCAGCAGCGTCGGGCGCAAGGGCCGGGCTTACTGGGGCGCTTATGGCGTGTCGAAGTTTGCCACTGAAGGGTTGATGCAGACTCTGGCCGATGAAATCGACGGCGTGGCGCCGGTACGCTCAAACAGCATCAATCCGGGCGGCACCCGCACGAGCATGCGCGCACAGGCGTACCCCGGTGAGAACCCACTGAACAACCCGACACCGGAAGAAATCATGCCGGTCTATCTGTACCTGATGGGCCCGGACAGCACGGGTATCAATGGCCAGGCCTTCAACGCCCAGTAATGCCATACGTCGCAATTGTTGCCGTGACGGAATCCCGTCGCGGCAGGCAATTGCCGCCTTCAGTACCTCCAACTCTGTCAAACAACCACCACCTACTCCGCTCTAAAAAATCCAAACTATTGATTCTCAACGGTTTTCAAAAAATATGAACCGTATGGCATGACTTTCGCTCTACATCTCCTCAAAGCACGCCGTGTGAAGGCAGCCGGGCAGGGCCTGATGCGATAGCTGACTAATCGTCATCGGGCAGACTAAACTTACCCCAAATGTCCTACGGGACTGATGGATCAGTATGACGCGCAGCCCATAGCCGCTCTCACCCAGCCTGTAAGACAGACTTACTGCTTAGGGGCTCACGCCATATGAAATCACCCTCCCAGACCACTGCAATTGACTTCGACAGTGCCAAATTGCAACGCCTGGGCTTTGGTCAGCAGCCTCCCCTGCTGGCGCGACCTGTCAGCCTGGCGCAATTGCGCCAGCACATGAGCCTGCAACTGCAAACCAGCCTTGAGCCTCAACGCATCCTCGGTCTGTTTTTCCGCGAAGTTCAGCGCCTGGTGCCCCTGGACGCTCTGACCTACGTGCACGACGGCAGCGACCTGCGCCTGGAGTTCGGTGCTCGCGGGCACCATTCGGCCAGCTATAGCCTCAGCCACGAAGGCGAGCAAATGGGTGAGTTGGTGTTCCGCCGCAACCAGCGCTTCAACGAACAGGAACTGGGTTATCTCGAATCACTGCTGTCGGCCCTGCTGTACCCGATGCGCAATGCATTGCTTTACCGCGCCGCCACTCAGAGCGCCCTGCGTGATCCGTTGACCGGAGCCGGTAACCGCATTGCGATGGAGCAGACGCTGCTGCGAGAAATCGAAATGTCGCGCCGGCACCTGCAACCACTGTCGGTGCTGATGCTGGATATCGACCACTTCAAACAGGTCAACGACCTTCATGGTCACAGCGCCGGCGATGACGTCCTCAAAGCCGTGGCCGCGTCAATCAAGGGCCAGTTGCGCAATGTCGACATGGTGTTCCGTTATGGCGGGGAAGAATTTCTGATCCTGCTGTCCAACACCGGTCGCGATGCGGCCGCCATGGTCGGCGAGCGCCTTCGTCAGGCGGCGCAGACCCAGGATTACTACGCCAATAATCAATTGATCGAACTGACCGTGAGCCTCGGCTGCTCGACCCTGTTGCCGGGCGAATCCGCCGACAGCCTGTTGCGTCGCGCCGACAGCGCGCTCTATGTCGCCAAGCGCGAAGGCCGCAATCGCCTGACCATGGCAGGCTAGATTTTCTGCGCCAACAAAAAACGGGAGCCAAGGCTCCCGTTTTTTATGGGTGTCGCCCAAATCAGCTCTCGACCAGCGCCCGACGCTCACGCCCGACCAACACCCGCTCCGACAGCTCAAGCTGCATGCAGCGCTCAAGGAACAGGTACATGTAGTCGTAACTCTTGCAGATGGCCTGTCGCAGTTCCGCCTGCAAGGCTTTGCTCGGGTTTAGCCCGGCGAGGGTGCAGATAATCTCCAGCGCTTCCCACGGGTGCGCGTCATCGTACTGGGCGTGCATCTTCAGCCACTTCATGGCCCGCTTGCGATCTTCTTCAGGGAAAGCGGCGGCATAGACACCCGTCGAACACACCAGCGCCGACCACTCCCCGGTTGCGCCTTCGATGGCGTAGTTGGTAGCCGCGATGGCCACGATCAGTGAATCCGCCGAACTGGTGTGCCAGCACCAGTGGCTCAGAGCATGCAACTCCGGTGGCACTTGTTGCGCTTGCAGGTCTTCCAGGCTCACCCCATGGGCCCGGCTCCAGTGCACCCAATAATCGGCGTGGTTGAGTTCGACGCGGATGTTGCGCATCAGCCAGCGCCGCGCCATGTCCTCGCCCGGGTGGCGGGCGAATTTGGTTTTGGTCAGGTTCTGCGCCATGTACAACGCGAATTGCTCAACGACGGGCCAGCCCCCGATCAGGTACTGGCGCATGGTTCTGGCGCTGAGCTTGTTATCACGCATGCGCAGATAAAGTTCATGTTCGACAACCCGGCGTTTGCTCTCGCTGCAATCCTGGATCAACTGTTGCGCCCAGGCGGGATAACTTGCAGCTTCCATGAGTGGTCCGGTTCGGTTGAATGTGTCGATCACTGTTCGGCTCCTTTTGATTTGTGATTGTAAGGATCGGCAAGAGACTTCAACGGAATGTGCCAGGCGCCTTGAACAACAACGGCTGCGGTCTGGCGGGCCGACTTTGCAAACTGTCACAGGTAAACAACTGCGGGCGTTCAATAACATAACCCTGAGCGTAATCCACGCCGATTTCAAGCAATGCCTGCTCGATCTGCGCTGTCTCGACAAACTCGGCAATTGTCTGCTTACCCATGACATGCCCGATGTGATTGATCACTTCGACCATAGCGCGGTTAATCGGGTCGTCCAGCATATCCTTTACGAAACTCCCGTCGATCTTCAGGAAGTCTACAGGCAAATGTTTCAGATAAGCGAATGAAGACATTCCGGCGCAAAAATCATCCAGGGAAAAGTAACAACCCAAGCCTTTGAGTTCATTGATAAATCTGATTGCACTACCCAGATTTGCAATGGCACTGGTTTCTGTAATTTCAAAACAAATCATTTCAGGCGGTATGCCGTAGTTATCAAACTGTTCCCGCAGAAAGTGCAAGAACGCGTCATCTCCGATAGTAATGCCTGAAAGATTAATCGCACACATTGCCAGAGGACCCTGACACTTATCGTTAATACATTGGGCAATAACCTTAAATACATTCTGCACAACCCAGCGATCCAGCGATGTCATCAATCCGTAACGCTCGGCCGCCGGTATGAAACTGTCCGGGAGAATCATCCGGCCCGCTTCATCATGCAGACGCAGCAGAATCTCGATGTGCCCGCGGGTACCACCGGCAACCGAGCCCAATGGCGCGATTTCCTGGGCGTAGAGACAAAAGCGGTTTTCTTCCAGTGCCATGTGCAGACGTTGAACCCAGGCCATCTCGCCGAAGCGCAGGGACAGTTCCGAGTCGTCGGCATGGTAGACCTGCACCCGATTGCGGCCCTTTTCCTTGGCCATGTAGCAGGCCATGTCGGCAGCCCGCAACGAGGCTTCGAGGGTGGTCGGCGTCTGCGCCACATGCACCAGGCCAATGCTCACCGTGGTCAGGAACGGCCGCCCCTTCCAGACGAAATGCAGGTTCTGTACGGTCTGGCGCAAACTCTCCGCGATCTTCTCGGCGGCCTCCGGGGCACAGTTCTCCAGCAGGATGCCGAACTCGTCCCCCCCCAGCCGCGCCAGGGTGTCACCCTCGCGCAAGCCGGATTGCAGCAACGCGCAGATATGCCGCAGCAATTCATCGCCGGCCGCATGCCCGCAGGTGTCGTTGACCAGTTTGAACTGATCGAGATCAAGGAACATCAGCGCATGCCGCCCGGCCTGTCGCGTCAGGTTATGCAGGGCCTGTTCGAGGCGGTATTCGAACTCGCGACGGTTGGCCAGCCCGGTCAGTGCATCGTGGGTGGCCTGCCACGACAGATTGGCGATGTATTGCCGCTCCTGGGTCATGTCATGCAGCACCAGCACGGTGCCGCTGACCTTGTCGGAATTGCGGATCGGAGCCCCGACCAGAGTCACCGACACGGTACTGCCATCGAGCCGCTGAATCAGCTTGGAGTGTTCACTGCCACCGCTGAGCTGACCGCTGAGAATATGCTCGATCAGGGTCAGCCCCTCGGTCTGGGCGTTGTCGTCCAGCAGATTGAACAGTGCCGCGAGGGGCAGCCCGGCCGCCTGTTCGGCTTTCCAGTGGGTCAGGGCTTCGGCGGCGGGGTTCATGTATTCGATGGCCCCGCTCACGTCGGTGGTGATCACCCCGTCGCCAATCGAGTGCAACGTGACGTGCGCACGGTCCTTTTCCAGTTGCAGCGCTTCGGCAAAGGCATGCCGTTGCTTGAGCAACTTGCGGGTGCGCAGCAGCGCCAGCACGATCAGGCCCAGCGCGGTGGCGAGGTTGGTGAACAGCAGCAGGCGCAGGATCATTCGCGAGCCTTCACCCAGGGCATCGCTGAACGCCTTGGCGGCCGGAGTCACCCCGTCATTAATGGCAAAAATCCGGTCCTTCCAGCGGCGGATATCGGCCTCGGTGGCGGCATTGGCGGTGATGCGCTGATGCATCTCCTGCGCCACGCCATCGAGCTCCACCAGATAGGCATCGCCCAGCGTCCAGCGGTCGATGGCGGTTTCGAGATAACTGAAGTGACGGAAATTCAGGTACAGCCAGATCAGGCTGGAAACGTCGTCGGGATGGTTGCCGCCCTTGAGAATGCCTTCGCGTGCCGCCTGCAGGTCGGGCGGTTGCTTGTCCAGTGCCAGACGCAATTGATGACCGCCCTGAGGCACGGCAATGGCGTTCTGGTACTTGAGGTAGATCGCCTCGTCACGACTGTCGGCGTACAGGTTAAGGTAATAGATCGCGTCTTTCTGGCCCTTGGACCAGAGACTTTCGCCCGCGACATAGCCGCGAACGGCTGACAGGACGTAAAGGCTCACGCCCCCCAGCAAGGCTTGAAACAACACGACGGCAATGAATGGCCAGACGATGCCCAACAACCGTGGCGTTCCGAGAGTCCGCTTTTGCTTCATGGGATTCCTTGCATGAGCACTGCCTGGTCGTCCTTCTCTTTGCGAGCATCCCCCCAAGACTAGGAGGCGTTCGGGGTTCCGGCAAGCGACGGATCCGCCTCAGTTCAGGACAAACGCAGAATAGACTTATGCATGGCCATGGTCACTGGTGAGAACGATTCACCAGGTACTTCAGACCTTCGTTACAGGCGCTCATACCGAGCTTCAATTACACGCAAAACTACCCGGGCAGAGCTGCGCACCCAGGCGCAGCATCAGCACTTCGTTATTGCTCGACAGGCAGGCACACGCCAATGCCAGCACACCAAAAAAAGCGTAATGCGAACGATATGTCAAAGACTCAAGGTGTTGCAGGGCTGACCTACAACCGCTGCAAATGCCCATACAGCTTGGCGTACAACCCACCATCGGCAATCAGTTGCTGATGGTCGCCATCCTCGGCCACTTGCCCGCCGTCGAACACCAGCACCCGGTCCGCCTGCTTTACCGCTGACAGGCGGTGGGCAATGATCAGCGTGGTGCGGCCATGGAGGAAGCGCGCCATGGCCTGGTGCAGGTTGTATTCGGTGGCGGCGTCGAGGGCTGACGTCGCCTCGTCGAGGATCACTACTTTGGGCTCGGCGAGGATCATCCGGGCGATGGCCAGACGTTGCCGTTGGCCGCCGGACAGACGCACGCCGGAGCGGCCGACGATGCTGTCCAGGCCGTCCGGCAAGGCGCGGATGGTGGGTTCGAGCTGGGCGATTTCCAGTGCCTGCCAGCAGGCTTCGTCACTGCGGGTACGGCCCATGGTCAGGTTGGCGCGTACGGTGTCGTTGAACAGCGCCGGATGCTGCAGCACCACCGCGACATTTTCCCGAACCGTTTCCAGGCCGATTTCCTGCTGGGTCGACCCACCGAAACGGATCGTCCCGGCCAGCGGTGTGTACAGGCCCAGCAGCAATTGCACGAGGGTACTTTTGCCGCCGCCACTGGCACCGACAATCGCTACTTTCTCACCGGGGGCGATGGACAGGTTCAATTGATCCAGCACCAGTTCGTCGCCATAACCGAAGCTCAGACCCTGCACCTGAATCCCGACGGTATCGCGGCCCTTGAACGGATCGACGCCGCCGGGGTATTGCGGCTCGTCGGCGCGGGCCAGCAGTTCGTTGATCCGCGACAGCGCTCCGCCGGCGGCGTAGTAGGCGTATTGCAGGTTCAGCAGCTGTTCGACCGGGCCGATCATGAACCACAGATAGCTGAACACCGCGAGCATCTGCCCGATCGACAGGTCGGAAAACAGCACCGTCAACATGGCCGCCGCGCGGAAGATGTCGATACCGAACTGGAACAGCAGGCCACTGGCGCGGTTGGAGGCGTCAGTCTTCCACTGCGAATTTACCGCGTAGTTGCGCACTTCCTGCGCGCGCAGCCCCAGCCGTCCGAGGAAGAAGCCCTGGCGGTTGCCGGCGCGCACTTCCTGGATCGCATCGAGGGTTTCGCTCAGCGCCTGAGTGAAGCGCGAGGTGCTGTCGTTCTCCAGTTTCTTCAGATGCTTGACCCGTTTGCCCAACTGCACCGTGGCGTAGATCACCAGCGGGTTGAACAGCAGGATCAGCAGCGCCAGTTTCCAGTGCATCCACATCAGGATGCTGGCGGTGCCGACCAGCGTCAGCATCGCCACCAGAAAACGGCTGAGGGTTTCGCCGACAAATTTGTCGAGGGTGTCCAGGTCGGTGACCAGGTGCGTGGTGACCGTGCCGCTGCCCAGGCTTTCGTATTCACCCAGCGAGATCCGTTTCAGACGCTCGATCAACCGCACGCGAATCCGATACACGATGTCCTTGGCCAGCCGCGCAAACAACCGCGCCTGCAACACGCCAAAACACAGGGCGCTGCAGCGCAGGGTCAGCGTCACCACCAGCATCAGGCCGATGTAACCCGCCGCTTGCTGCCACATTGAGGGCAGCACGTGGTTCATGACTTTCAGCGCAGCATCGCCATGGCCGAGCAGGACTTCGTCCACCAGCAACGGCAACAGCAACGGAATCGGCACGCTGCACAGCGTCGCCAGTACGGCCACGCCGTTGGCGATCCACAGGGATTTTTTGTGATGAAGTGCCAGTCGCCGGACTTCAGCCCAGCTCAGCCGGTCGACACGCTTGACGGCTGGCGTGTCATCGGCCGGGTCAGACACAGGCCGCGCGCTCCAGCCATCGACCGAGCAACGGCGACAGTTCACTGAGCGGCTGGTAACCGTTGGTCAGCAACGCCAGCTGGCCGTTGCGCTCGGCGAGCAGGGTCGGGAATCCGGCGATGCCCAGATCCTGAACCCAAGTGAAATCGGCCTGGGTCGCCTTGTGCTGATCGGCATGATCAAACAGGGCAGCAAATTCGATACGCGGGACGCCGGCCTTCTCGGCCAGCTCCACCAGAACGCTGGCCTGAGTGACATCGCGACCTTCGGCGTAGAACGCGTGCTGGATCAACCCGACCAGTTTCCACGCGCAATCCGGCGCCAGGCTGCGCGCCGTAACGATGGCCCGGCAGGCAGGCTCGGTATCGTAGACAAAACCGTCGGGCAACGCGCCTTCAAATTTGAACGGCTGGCCGGTGGCCTCGGTGACCGCCTGCCAGTGTTCGAGAATGTAGCGCCGGGTGGTTGGCTCCAGTGCCGAACCGCTACCGGTGCGCAACCCGCCGACCACCAGGTGCAGTTCCACCCCGGCGGCCTGCGCCTGCTCCACCAATGCCTTGGCCACCGGGGCAAATCCCCAGCACCACGAACACATCGGATCCATCACATAGAGCAGGCGTGCAGACATGATTAAGCCTCGGTGGATGCTTGCTTATAGTTGTAGCCGATCGGGTGCGGCATGTTGCGCGCTTTTGCCAGTTCGATCTGCTTCTGGCGGTCGATGGCGCTGCGGCGGGTCTTCTCGCTCAGGGTATCCCAGCAGTGCGGGCAGCTGATGCCGGCCACGTAATGCTCGGAGGCGCGATCTTCAACGCTGACCGGGGTGCGGCAGGCGTGGCACTGATCGTAGTCGCCTTCGCTCAGGTCATGGCGCACGGTCACACGGTTGTCGAACACGAAGCAGTCGCCCTGCCATTTGGTCTCTTCCTGCGGCACCTCTTCGAGGTACTTCAGGATGCCGCCCTTGAGGTGATAAACCTCTTCGAAACCTTCGCCGAGCATGTAGCTCGAGGCTTTTTCACAGCGGATGCCGCCAGTGCAGAACATCGCGACCTTCTTGTGCACGGCCGGATCGAAGTGTTCTTTGATGTAGTCGGGGAATTCGCGAAAACTGGTGGTTTTCGGATCGATGGCGCCTTCGAAGGTGCCGATCGACACTTCGTAATCGTTGCGGGTGTCGATCAGCAGCACTTCCGGATCGCTGATCAGTGCGTTCCAGTCCTTGGGCTCGACGTAGGTGCCGACCTTCTTGTTCGGGTCGACGCCTTCAACGCCCAGGGTCACGATCTCTTTCTTGAGCTTGACCTTGGTGCGATAGAACGGCTGCTCGTCGCAGTACGATTCCTTGTGATCGATATCGACCATGCGCGGATCGTTGCGCAACCAGGCCAGCAGGCCGTCGATGCCTTCACGGCTGCCGGAAACCGTGCCGTTGATGCCTTCTTCGGCGATCAGCAGGGTGCCTTTGATGCCGTTGTCGACCATCGCTTGCAGCAGGGGCTCGCGCAGGTTGACGTAATCTTCGAGGGTGACGAACTTGTACAGTGCCGCCACGACAATCGGTTGTGTCATGGGTATTTCTCCAGGTGGCTACCCTCGTAAAGGGTGAACCGGATGCGAAAAAAAACGCGCCGGGTGAGCGGCGCGTTGCGGATTCTAGCAAAAAACCTCAGTTCATTGCTGCAAGGCTCAATGCTTGCTGCCGCCGGCACAGGTCGGCGACGCCGGAGCGACGCCTGTCTCTGCCCATTCCTGCGGGGTGTAGGTGTGCAGCGCCAACGCATGGAACTCGCCCATCAGCTCGCCGAGCGTGCCGTAGACTTTCTGGTGGCGCTTGACCCGGTTCAGGCCTTCGAACTGCGCACTGACCACCACTGCCTTGAAGTGGGTCTGCAACCCGCGACTGTGCATGTGGCTTTCGTCCAGCACTTGCAGATGCTCAGGCTGAAGCAGCGCCAGCGTCGATTCGATGCGTTGTTGCATGGTCATCACGAACTCCGCTTACTTCTTCTTGGCCGGCGCTGCGCCTTTAGGAGCCAGCTCGTTGGTCATATCGTCCAGCAGCTTGTTGACCACCGGTACGGCGCTTTCCAGTTTGGCCTGGGTCATTTGGGCCGATTGCTGGGTCAGCTGCGGCATTTTTTCCAGGACTTTCTTGCCCAGTGGCGACTGGTAGAACGCGACCAGATCCTTCAATTCCTGTTCGCTGAAGTTGCTGGTGTAGAGCTTGACCATGTCCGGCTTCAGCTTGTTCCAGCCGATGGCCTGGTCCAGAGCGGCATTGGCCTTGGCCTGATAGGTATCCAGAACGGCTTTCTTGGATTCCGGCGCCTTGGTCTGTTCAAAACGCTGGGCGAACATCTGCTGAACCTGCATGTACACCGGAGTGCCCAGCTTGTCAGCGTGCGCCAGGGTCAGGAAAGCTTCGGCACTGGCGTTGTGGCTGGCGGTATCGGCAAGCACCTGGCCGCTGGCGCAAACCAGGGCAACCGCGGTGCAGATGGCACGAAGACGAGTCATCGAGTTTCCTTTTCAGCTAGGCGAGGTAAAACCCCAAGGGCGACCATTCTGCGCCTGAATAACGCTGCGGCTCAACCCCCGGCCCTTGCCGCGCTTGATTGGCGGGGATTTGCCGGTCAACAATCGACCGGATGGAACCACCCGGGCCGACACCGGCCTAAACTGCGCAAACAGACCAACAGGAGTGTGCACGATGAGCCGTATCGAAACCGACAGCCTGGGCCAGATCGAGGTCCCGGACGACGCTTACTGGGGCGCTCAGACGCAACGCTCGCTGATCAACTTCGCCATCGGTCAGGAACGCATGCCATTGCCGGTACTGCACGCCCTGGCCCTGATCAAGAAAGCCGCGGCCCGGGTCAACGACCGCAACGGCGACCTGCCTGCCGACATCGCCCGCCTGATCGAACAGGCCGCCGACGAAGTGCTCGACGGCCAGCACGACGACCAGTTCCCGCTGGTGGTCTGGCAGACCGGCAGCGGTACGCAAAGCAATATGAACGCCAACGAAGTGATCGCCGGCCGCGCCAACGAACTGGCCGGCAACCCGCGCGGCGGCAAGACGCCGGTGCACCCCAACGATCACGTCAACCGCTCGCAGAGCTCCAACGATTGCTTCCCCACGGCCATGAGCATCGCCACCGCGCAAGCGGTACAGACGCAACTACTGCCAGCCATCGCCGAGCTGTCGGGCGGTCTGGCCGAGCTGTCAGCGCGGCACATGAAACTGGTGAAGACCGGCCGCACCCACATGATGGACGCCACGCCGATCACCTTCGGCCAGGAAATCTCCGGATTCATAGCGCAGCTGGATTACGCCGAACGGGCGATTCGCGCGGCGTTGCCGGCGGTCTGCGAACTGGCGCAGGGCGGCACTGCCGTCGGCACCGGGCTCAACTCGCCCCACGGCTTCGGCGAAGCGATTGCCGCTGAACTGGCGGCGTTGTCGGGTCTGCCGTTCGTCACCGCACCGAACAAATTCGCTGCCCTCGCCGGCCATGAGCCGTTGACTACCCTCTCCGGCGCCCTGAAAACCCTCGCCGTGGCGCTGATGAAAATCGCCAACGACCTGCGCCTGCTGGGTTCCGGCCCACGAGCCGGTTTTGCCGAAGTGCGCCTGCCGGCCAACGAACCGGGCAGCTCGATCATGCCCGGCAAGGTCAACCCGACCCAGTGCGAGGCGTTGTCGATGCTGGCCTGCCAGGTGCTGGGCAACGACGTGGCGATCGGTTTCGCCGCCAGTCAGGGGCACTTGCAGTTGAACGTGTTCAAACCGGTGATCATTCATAACCTGCTGCAATCGATCCGCCTGCTGGCCGATGGTTGCAGCAACTTCCAGCAGCATTGCATCGCCGGGCTGGAACCGGATGCCGAAGTCATGGCGAAGCATCTGGAACGCGGCCTGATGCTGGTGACGGCGCTGAACCCGCACATCGGCTACGACAAGTCGGCGGAAATCGCCAAGAAGGCCTACAGCGAAGGCAAGACCCTGCGCGAAGCGGCGCTGGAGCTGGGCTATCTGACCGATGAGGAGTTCGATGCCTGGGTGCGGCCGGAAAACATGATCGAGGCCGGGGCCAAGGGCTGAGTCATGCCGATCCTTCCCGTGCCCGGCACGGGAAGGTCATCCGACCAACAGTTTCGCCCGCCGCGCCTTGAGCCCGGCAATCAGCGAAGGCCCGAGCGCCACCAGCGCCGAACCCAGTACCACCAGCACCGCCCCGCCATACCCCAGCAGATTGATTTGCTCGGCATGCACATACTCGGGCCACACCCCCGCCGCCACGGCCACCGCACCGAACGTCACCAACGGCGTGATCGCCAGCGTCGCACTGACCCGCGAAGCTTCCCAATGCGCCAGCGCCTCGGCAAATGCGCCGTAGGCGATCAGGGTGTTCATGCAGCACGCCAGCAGCAGCCAGCCCTGCAACGGGTTCAGCGAAAGTGCTTCGAGCGGATGCACCCAAGGTGTCAGCAACAGGGCGCAGAACAGGTAGATCACCATCATCACCTGCAACGAATTCCACACCGTCAGCAATTGCTTCTGGCCCAGCGCATAGAAGGTCCAGACGGTCGAAGCCAGCAGCACCAGCAACACACCAGCGGTGTAATCAGACAAAGACGTGAGCAATTCCGCCAGACGCTGATTGAAGAACAGCGCGAACCCGATCAGCAGCACCGCCAGGCCAATGCCCTGACCGATACTGAAGCGTTCCTTGAACACAAACAGACTGGCGATCAGCAACATGATCGGCCCCATCTGCACCACCAGTTGCGCAGTGCCGGGGCTGAGCAGGTTCAGGCCCATGAGGTACAGCACGTAATTGCCCACCAGCCCGAGCACCGCCATCAGCACCAGCCAGCCGCCCTTCCGCCCGAGCACCTTGCGACTGGGCAAGCGTTTGGTCGCGGCCAGATAAATGAACAGGCAACCGCCGGACACCAGCAGGCGAAACCAGGTCACCGTGACCGGGTCCATCACCACCAGCACCTGCTTGAGCTTGATCGGCAGGATTCCCCAGAGAAACGCCGTCAATAACGCCAGGAACATGCCGTACACCCAACGACCCGATGAAACGTGCATGAGAACCCCAAGCGCCAGAGACAGGAGCGCTCATTCTAGGCGTACGGACCAGCCCTACACAGGGACAGTTGCGTTTCAGCCGCAAATGAAACTGTGCAGGTCGCAGCAGAAAATTGACGCTGGGCCGTTGATCGGCTGGCCGGGCGGGATAAGTGGTTCAGGCATAAGCTCATTGGATCCAGCCCGGGACATCACTCACCAAGGAGACCCGTCATGTTAGGCATGCGCGCCCAGGACACCGCCCCCGCCACGCACTTTCGCAGCGACCGCGTGTGCCGGGTCAACGGCGAACTGTATTTCAGCACCCGGGAAAACACCCTCGAAGGGCCATTCGACAGCCACGAGAAAGCCGAGCAGGAAATCCGCGCGTACATCGCGCGGATGCAATTGCTGGATTCCGGCAGATAAGCCGTGCTGAACCCAATCGCGGGCAAGCCCTCTCCCACAGGTTCCGGGTTGGCCACTGAATTGTGAGCACACTCGAACACTGTAGGAGCGGGCTTGCCCGCGATTACGATTTGCCGGTCAACGCATCGTTCAAGGCCTAGCGCACAGCCTCAAACAACCCGGTCGCCCCCATCCCCCCGCCCACGCACATGGTCACGATCCCGTAGCGCAGATTGCGCCGCTGCAACTCACGCACCAGATGCCCGACCTGCCGTGACCCGGTCATGCCGAACGGGTGACCGATGGAAATCGAACCGCCGTTGACGTTGTACTTCTCGTTGTCGATTTCCAGCCGGTCACGGGCGTACAGGCATTGCGAGGCGAACGCTTCGTTCAATTCCCACAGATCGATATCCGCCACCTGCAGGCCCTTGGCCTTGAGCAGCTTTGGCACCGAAAACACCGGGCCGATGCCCATTTCGTCCGGCTCGCAACCGGCCACGGTGAACCCACGGAAAAACGCTTTTGGCTTGAGCCCCAGTTGCAGGGCTTTTTCCAGGCTCATCACCAGCGTCATCGAGGCGCCATCGGACAACTGCGACGAGTTGCCCGCAGTCACCGACCCGTCCTCGGCGAACACCGGTTTCAACCCGGCGAGGCTTTCATAGGTGGTGTCCGGGCGATTGCAGTCATCGCGGTCGACGATGCCGTCGAGGATCTGCACTTCACCGCTGTTCTTGTCTTCAACCCGGTACTTCACCGGCATCGGCACGATTTCATCGTTGAACAGGCCTGCTGCCTGCGCCTGGGCGGTGCGGATCTGACTTTGCAGCGAGTAACGATCCTGCGCCTCGCGACTGACGCCATAACGGCGCGCCACCACTTCGGCGGTCTGGCCCATGGTGTAGTAGATGCCCGGCGTCTGCTGCTTGAGCAACGGGTTGATCAGGTGATCGGTGTTGACGCTTTTCAGGGTCAGGCTGATCGACTCGACGCCGCCGGCGACGATGATGTCGCTGCAACCCGACGCGATCTGGTTGGCGGCAATCGCAATCGCCTGCAAGCCCGACGAACAGAAACGATTGAGGGTCATGCCGGCGGTGCCAGTGCCCAGTTGCGAGAGCACCGCCACGTTGCGGCCGATGTTGTAGCCCTGAGCGCCCTCGTTGGAGCCGGCGCCGACGATGCAATCCTCGACGCTGGCCGGGTCGATGTCGTTGCGCGAGAGCAACGCATTGACGCAATGGGCCGCCATGTCATCGGGACGGGTCTGGTTGAACTTGCCGCGAAAGGACTTGGCCAGGCCGGTCCGTACGCTGTCGACGATCACCACTTCACGCATGGCATACCTCATTGTTGCAGTCGGTTGAGAGTGGAACGAGCATAAGTCCACCCAATCGCCGACCGCGACGATCATTCACCTCGCGTATGCGGGCCCATCGGTTCAGTCCTTGTGCTTTTTGGCTCGCTTGTCGGATTTCTCGAAAGCCTCTTCCAGTGCCCGGTTGATCGTGCGCAGCACCTTGACCCGGGCCCAGCGCTTGTCATTGGCCTCGACCAGGGTCCACGGCGCGATTTCGGTGCTGGTGCGGTCGACCATGTCGCCCACGGCGGCACGATAGGCGTCCCACTTGTCACGGTTGCGCCAGTCGTCTTCGGTGATCTTGAAGCGCTTGAACGGGATTTCTTCGCGCTCCTGGAAGCGTTCCATCTGCGTGTCCTTGTCGATGGCCAGCCAGAACTTGACCACGATCACTCCGGCATCGGCCAGTTGCTCCTCGAAGTCATTGATCTCGCCATAGGCGCGCATCCAGTCGGCGGTGCTGCAAAAGCCCTCGACACGCTCCACCAGCACCCGGCCGTACCACGAACGGTCGAACACGGTGAATTTGCCCCGCGCCGGAATGTGCCGCCAGAACCGCCACAGATACGGCTGCGCCCGTTCCTCTTCGGTCGGTGCGGCAATCGGCACGATGCTGTATTGGCGCGGATCGAGTGCCGCCGCCACCCGACGAATCGAACCGCCCTTGCCCGCCGCATCGTTGCCTTCGAACACCGCCACCAGCGCATGCCGGCGCATGCGTTTGTCACGCATCAGCCCCGACAGCCTTGCCTGCTCGGTGATCAATTGTTCTTCGTAGTCTTTCTTGTCCAGACGCTGGGTCAGGTCGAGGCTGTCGAGCAGGTTCAACTGATCGACTGAAGTTCCAATCGGGGCAGCGTTGACCTCATGGGGATGCACATCGGGACGCTTCAAGGCGTTTTGCAGGCCTTCGAGCAGAATCTTGCCGACCGTCAGGCTGCGGTAGTGCGGGTCGACACCCTCGATGACATGCCACGGCGCGTAATCGCGGCTGGTGCGACGCAACACACGCTCGCCGTATTTGACGAACTTGTCGTAAGTCTGAGATTGCTGCCAGTCCAGCGGGCTGATGCGCCAACTGTGCAGCGGGTCGTCGGCCAACGCCTTGAGCCGCGCCTTCATCTGTTTCTTGGACAGGTGGAACCAGAACTTGAAGATCAGCGCGCCTTCATCGCAGAACATCTTTTCCATGCGCTCGGCGCCGGCAATCGCCTGATCCAGACGCGGATCCTTGAACAAACCGTGCACCCGGCCCTGCAGCATCTGGCTGTACCAGTTGCCGAAGAAAATTCCCATCCGCCCCTTGGCCGGCAGCATCCGCCAGTAGCGCCAGGCCGGTGGCCGCGCCAGCTCTTCATCGGTCTGTTGATCGAAGGTGCGTACTTCGATCAGGCGCGGGTCCATCCACTCGTTGAGCAACTTCACCGTCTCGCCCTTGCCGGCGCCTTCGATGCCGTTGATCAAAATGATCACCGGGAAACGCTTCTGCTGCTGCAACTCGAACTGGGCTTCAAGCAACGCTTCACGCAGGGCGGGCACGGCGGCTTCGTAGGTGTCTTTGTCGATGGCGTGACCGATTTCAGCGGATTCGAACATAGGGACGGCTCCTTCCAGGATTCAGCAAGACTAGCGGATTGGGCACAGGCGCGGCACAGAAATTCCCGCCGGCGGCGGATTGTCCTTGAGTGATCGTCGGCAAGGCTTGCCATGGATCAAGCGCCGCCTGCGTGATCGGCTAGAATGGCCGCCTTGTCGTTGCCGAGCCTGCCATGAAACCTGTATTGCCCCACGCCCAACTCGACTGGGATGACCAGGGACGCCCGCGTTCGCGAGTGTTCGACGATGTGTATTTTTCCGACCAGTCGGGGCTGGATGAAACCCGCTACGTGTTCCTCGAACAGAACCGTCTGGCCGAGCGCTTCGCCGCACTGCCGGCGGGTGGGCGACTGGTGATCGGTGAAACCGGCTTCGGCACCGGGCTGAATTTCCTCTGCGCCTGGCAGTTGTTCGAACAGCACGCAGTGGCCGGTGCGCGGCTGCATTTTGTCAGCGTCGAAAAATTTCCGTTGAGCCCCGCCGACCTGCAACGGGCGCTGGCGCTGTGGCCGGAACTAAAGCCGTTCTCGGATCAGTTGCTCAAGCATTACGTCGCCGTCCATCAAGGCTTTCAGCGCATTGTTCTGGATAACGGTCGCGTGACCCTGACGCTGCTGATCGGTGACGCGCTGGAGCAGTTGCCGCAACTGGACGGCCAGATCGACGCGTGGTTTCTCGACGGTTTCGCCCCGGCGAAAAACCCGGAAATGTGGACCGCCGAACTGTTCGCCGAACTGGCGCGGCTGGCGGCGCCCGGCTCGACCATCAGCACGTTCACCAGCACCGGTTGGGTGCGCCGGCTGCTCAACGCCGCCGGCTTCAAGATGAAACGCACGCCGGGCATCGGCCACAAATGGGAAATCCTGCGCGGCGAATTTCTCGGCTGGCCCGAGGGTGTTGCACCACCTGCGGCGGCAAAACCGTGGTTCGCCCGCCCGACGCCGTTGACAGGTGACCGTCGAGCCCTGGTGATCGGCGCCGGCCTGGCCGGTTGCGCCACGGCGGCCAGCCTCGCGGCGCGGGGCTGGCAGGTCAGTCTGCTGGAACGACATGACGCGGTTGCACAGGAAGCGTCGGGCAATCCACAGGGCGTGCTGTATCTGAAACTGTCCGCCCATGGCACGGCACTTTCGCAGTTGATCGTCAGCGGTTTCGGCTACACCCGGCGCGTGCTGGAAACCTTGCAGCGTGGCACCGACTGGGATGATTGCGGGGTGCTGCAACTGGCGTTCAATGAGAAGGAGCGCGAGCGTCAGGCGCAACTGGCGGCCGCTTTTCCCGAAGATCTTCTGCAATGGCTCGATCAACCCGAAGCGCAGGCCCGCGCCGGAATCGGTCTGGCCCATGGCGGTTTGTATTACCCCGAGGGCGGCTGGGTGCATCCACCGGCGTTGTGTCAGGCGCAATCGACACAACCGGGCGTAACGCTGCTGCCCCATCAGGAAGCCGTGGAGTTGCGCAAGATCGACGATCAGTGGCAAGCCTTCGACGGTGAACGATTGATCGCAACAGCGCCAGCCGTGGTGCTGGCCGGCGCCGCCGACATCAAGCGCTTCCCCCAGAGCGCCGACCTGCCCCTCAAGCGCATTCGCGGGCAGATCACCCGCCTGGCGCAGACCACGCAAAGTCAGGCGCTGAGCACGGTGGTGTGCGCCGAAGGTTACGTCGCACCGGCACGCATGCGCGAACACACCCTCGGCGCCAGTTTCGATTTCAACAGCGACGACCTGACTCCGACCACCGCCGAACACCTGGGCAATCTGGCGATGCTCGAAGAGATCTCCACCGATCTGGTCGCGCGCCTGCACGTCAGCGAGCTCGACGCCGAAAGTCTTCAGGGCCGGGCAGCCTTCCGTTGCACCAGCCCCGATTACCTGCCGATCGTCGGCCCGCTCGCCGATCGCGAAGCCTTCACCGAGGCCTATCGCGCCTTGAGCAAGGATGCCCGGCAAGTGCCGGACATTGCCTGCCCATGGCTGGACGGTCTGTACGTCAACAGTGGCCACGGTTCCCGGGGACTGATCACCGCGCCACTGTCCGGTGAACTGCTGGCGGCCTGGATGGACAACGAACCGCTGCCCCTGCCCAGAGGTGTCGCAGAGGCGTGTCATCCGAACCGGTTTGCCTTGCGGTGGCTGATCCGGGGCAAATGACCGAATCCGGGATCGCAATCAACCACCGGGCAACAGGCAGATATTGCCCTCGACCAGTCGTAGCACTTGCTCGGTCAACCGCTCGAGCAAGGCGCTTTCCGTCTGTTCCTGCCGGGCGGCACACAGGTTCATTTCGCTGAGATAGTCGGCCGAACTGAGTTCTTCAGCTTTCTCGAACAACGCAAGGGCTTCTTCCTGGTGAGGCGCGCGCGCATCGTCGAACTGTTGGGCAAAACTGCTTTTCATGTATTCGTTCCACCAGGGCTGGCGAACGAGAAACGCCAGCCACTCGGGAGACAGTTCAGCAGTCTGGATTCGATTGATGGCCTCCACCAGATCCGCCCCTGTCACGTCCGCGAGTGAGGCGTAATGCATGTGCGAAGGTTGCCCGGGCAATTCGAGTGCCTGCGCCAGACCGGAGCGGTAGGCAAGGGTCACTTCCAGCGGGTCAGGTGCCGCACGGACCTGCGCGTGTTCCGCGGCGATCCGGTCAATCTGCTCAAGCCGGAACAGTCCCCTCGCCAGCCTCATCAGCGCCTTCGTCGAAGGGCGTTGCCCCCTGGGACCACGGGTCACATGGTGGACGTGCACTGCAACTTCCAGGTGGCTGAAGTTCAACGCCGCATTGTCCGTGCAATTGATCGGGTTGGCCGCCAGATCGAAAATCTGCTCCCGCAATTCGGCATCGGTCTGCGTTGCATCCAGAACCGTCCAGACCCGCCGGTGCATATCCTCGCGCACATTGGCTGACTCGGCAGAATTGCCCAACTCCGCCAGCAGCGCGAACAGGCCTTCGGCCCTTGGGTCATCCTTGAGTGCGTTCCACATCTGCAGATGCCGGGAGCCCTTTTCTCCTCCCGTTTGGGTCAGCCAGATAGTACGTGCCTGGTTTTCGTCCAGTCGCGCGATATCGTTATCCAGGTAACCCATGCCGACGCCGACCGTCGTGCGGTAGTTTTCAAGGTACGTTCGGCTGACTTCGGAAATCGGGTTACGCCGCAAATTGATCGTTTCACTGAAGCGTCTGGGCGTTTCAAAAAGCCAGGCAGGCAGTTCACGGATTTCGTTATCCCGCAGATCCACCCGATCCAGATTGGGTAGAAACTGCAGGCCTTTTGGCAGCTCCGTGGCGCGGGTATTACGCAAGGAGAGGTAAGTCAGATCGAACAGGTTGCCCACATCCACCGTAGCGCCGAGGGGGTTCCCGCTCAGATTCAGTCTTTGCAAGGTGCGCAACCCGGCCAGCTTCACCAGGGCGTGCTCGGTGAGTTGAAGCCGATTGCCGGCCAGGCTCAGCCGCCTGAGGTTCGGCATATGCGAAATGATCTCGGGCAATCGGGTGATCTTATTGCGATCCAGTTCAAGGGACTCGACGTTCGTGAACGCTTTGAGGAAATAAGCGGCATCGTCATCCAGCAACATGTCTTGCAGAGACAATTGCCTGACATGATCAAAGGTCAAACCGACCGGCAAGGTCGGAAACTTGCCGAAGCGCATGCCATCGAGCTTCAAACCATAGACGAGACGCCCGGCGTCATCGGGCAGGGAGATCAAACGGCGAAAACAGTCTTCGATTTCAAACGCAACGATTTGCCGGCATTCACGAATTTCGTTCAGATCACCGCCCAGGGCCTTCATGGCTGCCTCATCCTGGATCCAGGTATCCATCACGCCCTGTAGTCGGCTCAGATCCTCCCGCAACTGCCGAACCCGGATCGCCCTGGTCAGATGGTCGCTACCCAATTGGTCAAGAAACTCATTGGCTTGTACGTCGGTAAACAAGGGATAGAGCTTTTTCACCTGCCGCAATAAACGACGCGAATGAGTGTTCGACCCGGCGGGAGAGTCGGCAGGCGTGCACACAGGCTCGGCGGTCTCCGTTTGCCACTGACCACCTGCCAACACGCGGGCGCATGCCTCACGTTCATCCAGAGCACTCTCCAACAGTTTGCCGCGCAGGCGCCCGCCATTTTCCGGCGTCGGTTGCACAAATCCGATGGCCTTGCGCTGCTGCGCTGAAAGACCTTTGAGAATCGCCTGATAGAAATCTTCCGGTCCGGACGCGATCTTGCCGAGTGACTTCCTGTCGCTGCCAAACACCTCGTAACCATTGTCGAGTCTGACCAGCGTGCATGAACTCGACGTAACCAGCGGTTTTTCGCCCAGCGTTTCCAGGACCTGACCGCTCAAGGATTTCGCCCGCAGTTCCAGATAGAACTCAGGATCCCAACCAGCAAGACGGGGTAGCAAACCGATCGCCAGTTTCCCGGTATCGGCATTGGCAATGTCGGCCAGGTAAAAACCTGCCAATGCCCGATCCACTCGCCCATCGCTCAAAGCCTGACGCGCCCGCTGCGCCAACCCCATGGGCACCCGCCCGGTGCTGCGCAGGTGCATCCGTTCAACGCTTGGCGTCCGTTTGAGCAGCTCTCGGGCAGCGCGCACCGGCAAATCGGGAAAGGCCCTGCGCAACTTGAGCAATTCTCCGGCAACGTCTTGATCGTATCGGCTGTAGAGATGGTCGAAAGTCGACCTTCGATCGGCCTTGATCGCCGCCCCGATCACTTTCGCCAACTGCTGACTGGCATCGGCGGGGGCTACGTCAGCCCCCACCAAGGCATCCACTTCTTTGGGATGCAGAACATCGATGACCGCTTGCAGCAGCTCGCCCTTCTCCAGTCGCGCATGCTTCACAATGACGCTCACGGTATCGTCGTCAATCGATCCGGGCGGATAGGTCGCGGTGATCCGCCCTTGTTCATCCACGACTTTGACGTAGCGATCGGCCGGCCAGTTGGCAAGCCGGGGTAATGCATGCAGCTGTTCGTTGACGTAACGCCGATCGCTCGCCTCGCCACGCTCCATGGCGGCAATGTAGTCGCGCACTCTGCGCTCAAGTTTGAAACGCTCGATCATGTCCAGCAGGCGAGGAGGTAGCGGCCGGTTGTCATCGCTCAGGCGATGCAGTTCATCGATCCGGGTGTCGGTCAACCGACGGGCCATCTCCAGACGACTGTCTTCCCAACCCTCAAGACCAGGATCAATGCGTTTGAGCGTGTACGCCCCGCTCCAGCGCTCGGTCTGTTCGAAGTCATGACGCCAGCCTCCGCGATCATTGCGCTTCAATACCGGCTGATAAGCCTGTGCACGCACAGGGTGTCGGACTTCCCAGGTATTGGATGCAGGCTCCAGCGCTACCTCGTAAGCCCGATTGTCGAAATGGGCAAACTGCTTGTCGTTCGCCCGGAACAAGCCTGCAGTATCGGGTTCTGGTTCGGCACCTGTCGGAAGCGGCTGTTCATAACCGAGTAACTGCGGTTTCCACAATCGAGGCTGACCGTCACGGTCCAATATGGCCATGAACGGCTGGAAGAAATCCGGATGCTTGCGCACCGTCTTGATCGCCAGTGTTTTCAATCCCCTGATACCGGCCCCCACGCTGACCATCAGCACGATGTTTTCAGCCACGCTGAGCAGGTGTGAAAACGCCTCCTCACGATCTCCCCGCGACCAGTCCTCAACGCCCTCATAAACTTCCGCAAGCATTTGCCCCACGGCAACACCCATCATCAGTTGCCCTACGACCGGTATGAAAATCCCGGCCACATTGGCGACCGTCAGGCCGATTTCCAGATACTCGAGCAGGCGCTTCTTGCGCGCCTCTTCATCCACATCGGCGGTCGGTACAGCGAGCGCGCGAGCATCGATCTGCAGTTTGCCGATATGGCTCTGGTACATGAAGTCGAGCAGCGAAACGTTGATCGGCAAATATTTGGCGCGATCCAGGCTGCGAGCGTCCGCGAAGTTTTTGAAGAAATCCGCCTTGTCCACCTCGCCGATGCAATGAGTGAAGTAGCTCCTGTAACTGGCCATCCCCAATTGGTATTCCAGGTACACGAGGAACGCCGAGAAACTCGCATACTCGTACAACGGTTGAGAGGGCTCGCCGGGCATGTACACCAAGCACCATTGATCCGGGTCCGACTCGACCGAGCGCTCGGAAAATACCACGACACCCCAGATGCAACAGTCGAGCAGTTCGATGCCTTGCATGATCAACGGCCGGCCCTTGTAGTTCAGGCTTTTTGCATCAGCGATACCCCCGGCCGCGAGCAGGCGCTCCAGACTTTCGTACGCGTCCTGGCTGATGTGCTCTTTCAATAGCGCCAGATGCAGATCCAGTTGCAGCAACTGTTTTTTCAGGGCAGTGATGTCGCGGACCATGGGACCGGTGGCAACCGGTTTTCCATCAACCTCACTGATGCCGAAAACCTGCTGAAAATGCTGTTGGTATTTCTTCCCCAGATCGAGCTCACGACAGAGTGCGGCGAACGCTGTCGGTGTCAGTCCCGCAATCCCTGCAGGCTGTCCAGAGATGCGCACCACACTGCCTGTGGGGAAGAAATCATCCTGCGCCTCACGCTTGGTGAAGTTCTGCATCGCCGCTTCCAGCAGCGTCGGGGTTGCCGGCGGCGTGACCGGTGGTCCTCCGCCGGGCGGGGTGACGGGCTCACAGCCGCAGTAGTCCCCCGGCAATTCCAGGTAGTCTTTTTCGACATCAAACTGCACTGGCCAGCGCGCTTTCAGGGCGCTGGTCAACAGCGCGGCGCAAAAGCTGTTCAAAGGTTGCAAGCGGCCAAGATCGGCTTCGACCTCCGCCTGAGCGGCGTGTAACTCACGCGCGGTCTGGTCCAGCGTGGCGAGTGTAGAGCTGGAACCTTTGAGAAGGCTGGGGGGCAGGATTTTCTGCAAGGCCTGGGCAGTATCCAGATCGCCGGTAGCTTCCAGCAAAAAACTCAGTATCTGTTTCTGGGTCAACGGTGTCGGGGTGTCCGACTTCGTACTCGACATGGGCAATATTCCTTTATTGCGCTTCGGAACAATTACCCTACCGGTCCGGCCCTTGGAAAAAAAACACGAAAAACTACGTGATCAAGCCGGCAAACAAGCAGACATCTGCATGTTTTCAATATTTATCTACTACCCATGAACTGAAGCGGGAAGCTAATGGCCCATCGGTCAGGCCGATGCACTTATAACTGATCGTTCTAAAACTCCCACATCCCAGCCGGGTCAGTTTCTGAGTACCGGCCATTTCGGCGCGGTACTGCGACACCTTCCCCAACGGAAAAACCGGTAAGGACCTTATGTGCGGATTAGCTGGCGAGTTACGTTTTGATCAACAACCTGCAGACCTTGCAGCCATCGAGCGAATCACCCATCACCTGGCGCCTCGCGGCCCCGACGCGTGGGGCTTTCATGCCCAGGGGCCGATTGCCCTGGGCCATCGACGCCTGAAAATCATGGACTTGTCGGACGGCTCGGCGCAGCCGATGATCGACAGCCAATTGGGCCTGTCCCTGGCCTTCAACGGCGCGATCTACAACTTCCCGGAACTGCGTGCCGAACTCGAAGCGCTGGGTTATGCGTTCTATTCCGGCGGCGACACCGAAGTGCTGCTCAAGGGTTATCACGCCTGGGGCGAGGCGCTGCTGCCGAAACTCAACGGCATGTTTGCCTTCGCCATCTGGGAGCGCGATGCCCAGCGCCTGTTCATCGCCCGCGACCGTCTCGGTGTGAAGCCGCTGTACCTGTCGCGCACCGGTCAGCGCCTGCGCTTTGCCTCGGCCCTGCCGGCGTTGCTCAAGGGCGGCGACATCAACCCGATCCTCGATCCGGTGGCGCTCAACCATTACCTGAATTTCCACGCCGTGGTCCCTGCGCCGCGCACCTTGCTGGCAGGCATCGAAAAGCTGCCACCCGCGAGCTGGATGCGCATTGAAGCGGACGGCACCACCGAGCAGAAAACCTGGTGGACCCTGCCCTACGGCCCACACGACGACGAGAAAAACCTGACCCTGGAAGACTGGCGTGACCGCGTGCTCGACAGCACCCGCGAAGCCGTGGCGATCCGCCAACGGGCAGCGGTGGATGTCGGCGTACTGCTTTCCGGCGGCGTCGATTCGAGCATGCTCGTCGGTCTGCTGCGCGAAGTCGGCGTGGAAAACCTCTCGACCTTTTCCATCGGTTTCCAGGATGCCGGTGGCGAGCGCGGTGACGAGTTTCAGTACTCAGACCTGATCGCAAAACACTACGGCACCCAGCACCATCAACTGCGCATCGACGAAAAAGAGATCATCGAGCAACTGCCCGCGGCGTTCCGCGCCATGAGCGAGCCGATGGTCAGTCACGACTGCATCGCCTTCTATCTGCTGTCCCGCGAAGTGGCCAAGCACTGCAAGGTTGTGCAAAGCGGCCAGGGCGCCGACGAGTTGTTCGCCGGTTATCACTGGTATCCGCAAGTCGACGGCGCGGCCGATCCGTATGCGGCTTATCGCGAAGCGTTTTTCGACCGCAGCTACGACGATTACGCCGCGACCGTGCAGCCGAAATGGCTGACTGCCAATGACGCCGCCGGCGACTTCGTGAAGGAACATTTCGCACAGCCTGGCGCCGATGCGGCGGTCGACAAGGCTCTGCGCCTGGACAGCACGGTGATGCTGGTGGACGACCCGGTCAAACGCGTCGACAACATGACCATGGCCTGGGGCCTGGAGGCGCGCACGCCGTTTCTCGACTATCGACTGGTGGAATTGTCGGCTCGCATTCCGGGCCAGTTCAAACTGCCGGACGGCGGTAAGCAGGTGCTGAAGGAAGCCGCGCGACAGGTGATTCCGAGCGAGGTGATCGACCGCAAGAAAGGTTACTTCCCGGTGCCGGGACTCAAGCATTTGCAGGGCGACACTCTGAACTGGGTGCGCGAACTGCTGCTCGACCCGAGTCAGGATCGCGGCCTGTTCAACCCGGCGATGCTCGACAAATTACTCACTGATCCACAAGGTCAACTCACGCCTCTGCGCGGTTCCAAACTGTGGCAACTGGCAGCCCTGAACCTGTGGCTCAGCGAACAAGGAATCTGATCGATGAAACCTCACGCCACGGCTTACAGCCAACGCCTGCTGCGCGGTCAGACGCCGTCCTACGAACGCTTGCAGGCGCGCCTGGCCGAAGATGGCAGCGAGCCTGCCGCCGAACCGATCGCGGTGCATTGCGGCTGGGGCCGATTGCTCATCGGTCACACCTTCCCCGATCCGGCAAGCCTTGCCCGGGAACTGCTCAACGAGCAGCCGGGGGAGCGCGACATTGCTTTGTACGTTGCCGCGCCGCAGCAGATTCTCGGGCTGGAACCGACTCAATTGTTTCTCGACCCGTCCGATACCCTGCGCTTGTGGTTCAGCGATTATCGTCAGGCCACCCGCGTGTTTCGCGGCTTCCGCATCCGTCGTGCGCAAAGTGACGCGGACTGGCAGGGGATCAATCAGCTGTATCAGGCGCGCGGCATGCTGCCGATCGACGCCACCTTGCTCACCCCGCACCATCAGGGCGGCCCGGTGTACTGGCTGGCGGAAGACGACGACAGCGGCGCGGTGATCGGCAGCGTCATGGGCCTCAATCACCAGAAGGCTTACAACGACCCGGAAAACGGCAGCAGCCTGTGGTGCCTGGCGGTCGATCCGCAGTGTTCGCGCCCCGGGGTCGGCGAAGTGCTGGTGCGTCATCTGATCGAACACTTCATGAGCCGCGGCCTGAGCTATCTCGATCTGTCGGTGCTGCACGATAACCGCCAGGCTAAAAACCTCTACGCCAAACTCGGTTTTCGCAACCTGCCGACGTTCGCCATCAAGCGCAAGAACGGCATCAATCAGCCGCTGTTTCTCGGCCCCGGCCCGGAGGCGCAGTTCAACCCTTACGCGCGGATCATCGTCGAGGAAGCCCATCGACGTGGCATCGACGTGCAAGTGGATGACGCCGATGCCGGGCTGTTCACCCTCAGTCATGGCGGGCGCCGGGTGCGTTGCCGCGAATCACTGAGCGACCTGACCAGCGCCATCAGCATGAACCTGTGCCAGGACAAGAGCTTGACCCACAAAGTGTTGAAAGCCGCCGGGTTGAATGTGCCGTCGCAGCAGTTGGCAGGGAACGCGGACGACAATCTGGCGTTCCTCGATGAACACCAGCGAGTGGTGGTCAAACCGCTGGATGGCGAACAGGGCCAAGGCGTGGCGGTGGATCTGCAGACCATCGAGGAAGTGCAGCAGGCCATCGAAGCGGCCAGGCAGTTCGACACTCGCGTATTGCTCGAAAGCTTCCATGAAGGCTTCGACCTGCGGATTCTGGTGATCGGTTTCGAGGTGGTTGCAGCGGCGATTCGCCGGCCGGCGGAAGTGGTCGGCGACGGTCATCATTCCATAGGCGCGCTGATCGAAGCCCAGAGCCGGCGCCGGCAAGCAGCCACCAGCGGCGAAAGCAAAATCCCGCTGGACCACGAAACCCAACGCACCCTGCACGCGGCCGGTTACGACTACAGCAGCATCCTGCCGGCCGGTGAGCATCTGTTCGTGCGGCGCACGGCGAATCTGCACACCGGCGGCACGCTGGAAGACGTCACGGCGATTCTGCACCCGACCCTGGCCGAGGCCGCCGTGCGCGCGGCCCGGGCGCTGGAAATCCCCATGGTCGGGCTCGACCTTATGGTGCCGGCGGCGGATCAACCAGAGTACGTGTTCATCGAAGCCAACGAGCGGGCGGGTCTTGCCAACCATGAGCCGCAACCGACAGCCGAGCGGTTTGTCGATCTGTTGTTTCCGCACAGTCAGCCGGCCGTTTGATCTCTCTTCAGCGTCATTCCCGCGTTCAACGCGCGAATGACGCCCCGCAACAGGAGTTTCCATGACCATCCAAATTCCCGAACCGGATCTGAATTACCTGCAGAAAGTCCTGCTGGAAATGCTCGCCATTCCCAGCCCTACCGGGTTCACCGACACCATCGTGCGTTATGTCGCCGAACGTCTGGAAGAACTCGGCATTCCCTTCGAGATGACCCGTCGCGGCACGATCCGCGCCACCCTCAAGGGCAAGAAAAACAGCCCCGACCGTGCAGTGTCGGCGCACCTGGACACCATCGGCGCCGCCGTGCGCGCGGTGAAAGACAACGGGCGTCTGACCCTGGCGCCGGTGGGCTGCTGGTCAAGCCGCTTCGCCGAGGGCAGCCGCGTCAGCCTGTTCACCGACAACGGCGTGATTCGCGGCAGCGTGTTGCCGCTGATGGCGTCCGGGCATGCCTTCAACACGGCCGTGGATGAGATGCCGATCAGCTGGGATCACGTCGAGCTGCGTCTGGACGCCTACTGCGCGACCCGCGCCGATTGCGATTCGCTGGGCATCAGTGTCGGCGATGTGGTGGCCTTCGATCCATTGCCGGAGTTCACCGAAAGCGGCCACATCAGCGCCCGACATCTGGACGACAAAGCCGGTGTCGCCGCGCTGCTGGCAGCACTGAAAGCCATCGTCGACAGCGGTCAGGAACTGATGATCGACTGCCATCCGCTGTTCACCATCACCGAGGAAACCGGCAGCGGCGCGGCGGCAGCCTTGCCGTGGGACGTCAGCGAATTCGTCGGCATCGACATCGCCCCGGTCGCGCCGGGCCAACACTCCAGCGAACACGCGGTGAGCGTTGCGATGCAGGATTCCGGCGGGCCATACGACTATCACCTGTCTCGGCACCTGTTGCGCCTGGCGGGGGAGCACGAACTGCCGGTGCGCCGCGACCTGTTCCGCTATTACTTCAGTGACGCCCACTCGGCGGTGACTGCCGGTCACGACATCCGCACCGCACTGCTCGCCTTCGGTTGCGACGCGACCCACGGCTACGAACGCACGCACATCGACAGCCTTGCGGCGCTCAGTCGTTTGCTGGGGGCGTACATTCTGAGTCCGCCGGTGTTCGCCAGCGATGCACAACCGGCCACCGGGTCACTGGACCGCTTCAGCCATCAGATCGAACACGAAACGCAGATGGAGAGTGACACCCGTGTGCCGTCGGTGGACAGTCTGGTGGGGCAACGCTCGGACAGTTGAGTCTGGCCCTCGTCGATCATTCGCCGTAGCATCCCGACATTGATTTAGCCGAGGTGCCCATGCTGATTCCCTACGACGCGCTCGAAGTCGACACCCTCACCCGCCTGATCGAGGATTTCGTCACCCGCGACGGTACCGACAACGGTGACGATACGCCGCTGGAAACCCGCGTACTGCGGGTTCGCCAGGCGCTGACCAAAGGCCAGGCATTGATTGTCTTCGATCCGGAAAGCGAGCAATGCCAGTTGATGCTCAAGCACGACGTGCCCAAGCACCTGTTCGACTGAAAACGGTCAGCGGCCCTTGCCGCTGGCCTGTTTGCGCTGGATCCGTTCGTAGACCTCGGCGCGATGCACGCCGATCTGCTCCGGCGCTTCGACGCCGAACCGCACGCTGGATCCGTTGACCGCCAGAACGCGCAGAGTGATGTTGTCGCCGATGGAAATCAGTTCCCCGACAACACGGCTGAGTACAAGCATGGGAGGTGTCCTTCAAGGTTTGCGAGCCTTGAAGATGCGCGGCTTTCGAGCGCCCTACAATGCATGCCGGGCAATTCAGTCATTCCCTACGCGCCAAGGCGCGCCAGCCTTCAGACGTTTCCTTCAGGCCTGCAATATTCAGCTCGCGGAAAACCGCGGCCCGAACAGGATCACACTCGCCCCGATCACACACAGCGCTACACCGATCCAGTCCGAACCCAACGGGCGGATGCGCTCGACCACCGCCAGCCAGCCAATCGAAGCAATGATGTAGATGCCGCCGTAAGCGGCGTAGGCGCGACCGGCGTAGGTCGCTTCGACGCGCGTCAACAGCAGCGCAAAGAGAGTCAGACTGATCAGTGCCGGGATCACCCACAAGGCGCTCTTGCCCTGGCGCAGCCACATCCAGAACGCGAAACAGCCGGCGATTTCGAAAAGCGCGGCGAGGAAGAACCACAGGTAATTGAGCATGCAAGACATCTCGTCAGGGTGACTGTTGCGGCCACCCTAACGATGCGGCGAACCCCGGGCAAGTTCAGCCGTTGTTCTGTTTGGCCTTGGCGCGCATCTTTTCCGCCATCGCGGTCATTTCGTTGTACAGCAACTGCGGATTCTTCTGTTTGAGCGCCCAGGCCATGCGCCCTTGTTCGTGGGGCAGGATCATGAACTCGCCGGCTGCGACCTGCTTGTAGATGTAATCGGCAATGTCACTGGCGGTAATTGGCGAACTTTCCAGCAACTTGCCGACCTGGGCTTTCATCGCCGGTGTCGGGCCACGGAAAGAATCCAGCAGATTGGTCTGGAAGAACGACGGGCAGACCACATGCACACCGATTTCCTGCTGGGCCAGTTCGATCAACAGGCTTTCCGACAGCGCCACCACTCCGGCCTTGGCCACGTTGTAGTTGCTCATCGCCGGGCCCTGCATCAGCGCGGCCATCGAGGCGATGTTGATGATCTTGCCCTTGCTCTGCTCCAACAGCGGCAGGAACGCCTTGCAGCCCTTGACCACGCCCATCAGGTTGATCGCGATCTGCCAGTCCCAGTCTTCCAGCGACAGCTCGCTGAAGAAACCGCCCGAGGCCACACCGGCGTTGTTGACGATGATGTCGATGCCGCCAAGTTTCACTTCGCAGGCCTGGGCGAACGCCGTCAGCTGGCTGTAATCGCGCACGTCGCAGCGCTGGATGAAGCCGTCGCCACCGGCCTCGCGAACCAATTTCAGGGTCTCTTGCAAACCGGGCTCGCTGACGTCGGACAAGGCCAGTTGCCAGCCTTCACGCGCCCAGCGCAGCGCGATTTCGCGACCCAGGCCAGAGCCCGCGCCAGTGATCATCATGCGATTTTGCATAGCAGACAGCCTTGTTGTTCCGGGGAAGATGCGCGGAGTGTAGCGAAGGATACGCAGCGACCCACGCTCCATCAGATTGCTGAATGGCGAGGGCAAACCGCGACAACAAACGAAATAAGCGAGCGAGCCAAATACCTTAAAAAAACATTGAATTTTCTTTCATGCGCACCAGTCGGAATTTGTAAGCCGGCTGGATTTAGTTCAACTTCCAGCTGCCCTTGAACACCAAGACTTCACAGACACTATCAACAAGGAAATAGACATGGGCACAATTCTAATCATCATCCTGATCCTGTTGCTGATCGGTGGTCTGCCGGTCTTCCCGCACTCCAGAAGTTGGGGTTATGGCCCTTCGGGCATTATCGGCGTAGTGCTGGTAGTCCTGTTGGTGCTGTTGTTACTCGGTCGGATATAACTGTTTGACCGACAAAAAAAAGAGGCCCTGTGAAGGGCCTCTTTTTTATTGTGCCGACTGATCAGTCCGGCTTGCCGTTAACCACACCGGCGGTGTTGTCGATCAGGCTCTTGGTCGCCGTTTGCAGGAACGCTTCGAGCTTGAGTTTCAGCTCGGCAGTGCGCGGTGCATCCGGTACCACTTCGGCGTGCGGGTTTGCACCCAGTTCGTATTGATAGATCTTCGGCGCCATTTCCTTCTCTTTCGGCAGCACCAGGATCTGGTCAGCGGTGACGATGGCAGTAGTCTGCTCGCTGCCCGACGGTTTGATCACACCGAAACCGGTGTCACCCTGCGGCAGGTTCAGCAGATCGCGGCCCCAGCACTGATGGCGCACTTCCCCACCGAGGCGACCCATGATGGTCGGTACGATGTCGATCTGAGTGCCCACGGTGTGGTCACGGGTACCGAATTTTTCCTGGATGCCCGGTGCGATCATCAGCATCGGCACGTTGAAGCGGCCCAGATCCATTTCGGTGATCTGACGCTCGTTGCCGAAGCCGTGGTCGCCGACGATGACGAACAGCGTTTCCTTGAAGTACGGCTCCTTGCGGGCCTTCTCGAAGAACTGGCCCAGCGCCCAGTCCGCGTAACGCATGGCGGTCAGGTGCTCGTTGAGCGGGCCACGGTCAGTGACGCGCTCGACCGGCAACGGCGTCGGCAAGGCGTACGGCGTGTGGTTGGACAGGGTCTGCAGCAGCGCATAGAACGGCTTGCCGTTTTCCCGCGCCTTGAGCTCCACCAGACCACGGTCGAACATGTCCTGGTCGGACACGCCCCAGGTCGGATCGGAGAACACCGGGTTGACGAAGTCGTTACGGCCGACGAAGTTGGTCATGCCCTGGTTGCTGAAGAAACCGGACTGGTTGTCCCAGGCAAAGTCACCGTTGTAGACGTACACGTCGTCATAGTCGCGAGCGCTGAGCAACTGCGGCAGGCCGGACAGCTTGTGGCTGCCTTCCGGGGTCTGCATCAGGTATTCGAAACCCGGCAGGTTCGGGAAGCACGCCATGGTGGCGAACATGCCCTGGTGGGTATGCGTGCCGTTGGAGAAGAAGCGGTCGAACAGCAGGCCTTCCTTCGACAGCTTGTCGAGGTACGGCGTGATGTTGCCCGGCGCGCCCAGTGCGCCCACCGAGTGACCGGCCATGCTTTCCATCAGGATCACGACGACGTTCTTGATCGGCAGGGTCTTGTCGGCAGGCGGCGTGTATTCACGACGCACGGCGGCGATATCGGCATCCACCAGTTTGTCGTCCGGCATCACCAGCATCTCGCGCACCACTTTCTGCGCCTGATCCTGCGGCAGCGTGGCTTTCCAGATGTTGTCACGATCCTCGCCCATCCGGTCCTTGGCCGCCGCGATCAGCGACAGCGTGCCGTTGAGGCCGAGCTGGTTGGCGAAGTTCGAATCGGTGGTGTAAACGTCACCCCAGCGCAGCGGCGGGCCTTGACGCAGGGTGCCGCGAGCGGCGACCACGCAGATCAGCAGGCACACCACGAATACCGCCAGACGCGCATACCATGGCGCCACTTGACGGGTGCCGACGTTACCGCCGCTGAACGGGCCACGCGGACGGGTCAGACGATCGGCGCCCTTGAACGCCAGGGTCAGGATCAGCGTGCCCACGGCCCACGCCAGCAGGTAGCGCACCACCGGGAAACCGTACCAGAGCATGCTCATCACGGTTTTCGGGTCTTCTTTCACGTACTGGAACACCAGGCCGTTGAGGCGCTGGTGGAACTCGCGATAGAAGTCCATCTCCATCAGGCCGAGGAACAGCGCGATGCTCGAAGCGACGGTCAGCCACAGACGGAAGAACCCGCGCGCTGCCATGGCCCGGGCACTGAACAACGCCAGCACCAGCGGAATGCAGACATACACCACCAGGCGAATATCGAAGCGCAGGCCGTTGGCGAAGGCTTCGAGGAAAGTCGAGGCCGGGGTGTCGAGGATCATCTCGCGGTTGTAGACCAGCAGCGCGAGGCGCAGCACGGAAAACATCACCATCATGACCAGCGCGCACAGAAGCGTGTAGGCCAGATGCGATTTGACGGTCGGTTGCAGCAGGCGACTGGAAGATCGCTGCTGACTCAGGGCGTCCGGGTTTGCCATGTCGTTTTAGGACCCATTGGAAGTTGAAGTTGCAAAAATTCAGCTGCGCCCTGCCCTCTGTTGACCATTCCAGGCCCCGGGGCTTGCGCGGAGCGCAAATGTTGCACGATCACCGGCGGCATTGCCATTGATTAGTACCCGCTGCCGGACACTTTCATTCAAGGCACAGCGCGGCGGGACAGGTACAAACAGCGCGGGCGAATTGTCTTGGAGACTTTGTGAAAATTTCGTTCAACGCATATCCGGAAACACAATAAACCTGGAAAACAAAACGCCCCGAGTTCTTCGGGGCGTTTACAGATGAACGCGATGTTTACTTCTCGGCGCGTTCTTTCAAGGCTTTCAGGGTATTGAACGGTGCGTCGACCACAAACTTGTTGGCAATCATGGAAGGCACGCTGCCGCCCGGCTCGGTGTGAACCTGATAGGTCACTTCAACCTGATCGCCCTTTGGCACGAACTTCCAGAAGCCTTTGACCTGAGCGACCCGCACAAAGCCCTTTTCTTCAGGCAGGTATTTCGGCACGCCTTCCAGATTACGGGTCAGGCTGCCATCGGCACCTTCAACGGTGGTGACATGCAGGATGGAATCACGCGGGGTAACCGGCCATGGCGTGTTGAACTGGGTGTAGGTCCAGCTCTGGTCGCCTTCGTGCTTGAGCAGTTTCTGGGTCTTGCACTCGTGAATCCAGGCGCACGCACCGGAAACGTCTTCCTGCAAGGCGCGCAGTTTGGCGATGGTGGTCTTCATCACGGTCACACCCTGATAAGACTTGTAGTCCGAACCCGGGACTTCGCTCAGGGAGACCTTGATGCCGTCCTCGTTCTTGGCGACTTTCCAGTCTTCAGCCTGGGCGGCCGAGGTGGCCAGCACGGCAGTCAAACCACACAACACAGCGATACGATGCAGCGAACCCATAGTCTTATTCCTTATTGTTGAAGTTCCGTTCGTTTGACACATCACGCCGCCGTCATCTGCTCCCACCAGCCGAGCAGTCTGATCGCGTCTTCCTGGCTGCTGCCGCAGACTTCGGGATCTGCCTTGAATCCTGAACAGACCGCCGGACGTTCCGGTCGGCCGAAAATGTTGCACAGGTTATCGACCGACAACTGCACGCAGCGTTCACCGGCAGGTTTGCCATCGGGCATGCCTGGAATCGGCGAACTGATGGAAGGGGCAATGCAGCAGGCGCCACAGCCTTCACGGCATTTCATGACGACGCGTTCCTCGCAGCGGGCAATGTGTTAAAGGGACGCCGAACAGGGTAACCGCTTAAACGGCTGTTTTAAATTGCCTGAACCGGGGTTTTTACGCAGAAACGAAAGTGACTGACCAGTCTCCGACAAAGCGTCTGGTCTGCGGGTCACCGATGGGGACGATTTATTGCTTGAACTCGAAATCCAGTGCCGCGCCTTCGACTTCCCGGCGCTCTTCGTTGCGCAGTTGCAGCTGCATTTCATTGCTGAGCAAACGGCCGTTGAGCTGGAACCCGCTGTTCTTGTCGCCGAACATCTGCGGCAGGATCGGCTCACGCTTGGGCAGCGTCACGGAGCCGGGAGGCTTCAATTCCTGGACCATGTCTTTGGGCAGACTCAAATCGAGCTTGGCGGGCGGCAGCGGGGTCTTGGCTACTTCCTTCGCCGACTTCGACTTGGAGGCGACCGGTGCGCGCTTCTTGGCGGGAGCAGCCTTTTTCTGCGGTGCTTTCTTCGCTGGAACGGTTTTCTTGGCCGTGACCGGTTTTTTCGCGGTGGCCGTGGCCGGTGTCTTTTCCTGAGCCGCGGCCGCCATCGCACCAAGCACATGACCCATCATCAACAGGCAGAGCACAACCCAGGCGGCAGAAAATTTCGCTTTCATGAACCCAACGAAGCTAACGGCAGAGGGCCATATGCTCGCCTGTTGGACGTCACATGACAAGCTCCGCCATTGTTTCAAAATCCGCCGGCCATCTCCTGGCAGAGCTGCGTTGCCAACATGCCGAGGGTCATCAGCGCCCGTTCCGCCTCGCGATTCCACGGGATGCCGCAGTTCAACCGGATGCAGTGGTTGAACTGCTCGGTGTTGCTGAAGATCAACCCCGGCGCAATGCTGATGCCCTGTTGCAGCGCCCGCACGTGCAATTCCTGGGTGTTGACCCGTCCTGGCAGGCTGACCCACAGAATGAATCCGCCGGTCGGCCGGGTCATCTGTGTGCCTTCGGGAAAGTGCTGCTGAACCGCCAGCTGGAATGCGCTGAGATTTTTCCGGTATTCCTGGCGGATGTACCGTAAATGCCGGTCATAGCCGCCGTTTTCCAGGTAGGCCGCGATAGCCATTTGGGTGACGCTGCACGCGGAATGGGTGCTGAAAGTCTGCAAGCGCTGGATTTCCTGCTGGTACTTGCCGGCGATCATCCAGCCGATGCGCACACCGGGCGATAACGTCTTGGAGAAACTCGAGCAATAGATCACCCGGTCGAGCCGGTCGTAGGCCTTGAGCGACTTGGTGCGGCCCTGCTCGAACATCAACTCGCCGTAGATGTCGTCTTCGACGATCTGGATATCGAAGTCCGAAGCCAGGCGCAGCAGTTGTTTCTGCCGCTCTTCGGGCATGGTGCCGCCGAGTGGATTGCTCAGGCGCGTGGTCAGCACCAGCGCCTTGATCGACCATTGGTTCGCCGCCAGTTGCAGGGCTTCGAGGCTCATGCCGGTGGCGGGGTCGCTGGGGATCTCGATGACCTTCAAGCCCAGCAGATCCGCCAGTTGCAGCAGTCCGTAATAGGTCGGTGACTCGGCGGCGATCAGGTCGCCGGGGCGAGTCAGCACCCGCAACGACATCTGCAATGCATCGACGCAACCGTGGGTGATCACCACTTCCGAGGGATCAACCACCACGCCTGCATCGCGCATGCGGATCGCCACCTGCCGGCGCAGCGGCTCGAAACCGGGGCTGAACATGTAGCTGAACGCCCTGGGACTGTGAAACCGGGTGACCTTGGCCAACTGCTGATGCAGGGCGCGCACCGGCAAATAATCGACACTCGGCACCGCCGCACCCAGCGGGAACACGCCTTCACGACGGGATTCGACCAATACTTGCTGAATGATGCTGCTGCGGGTGACAAGGCCTGGCCGTTCCACCCGGGCAATGTCCGGTGTGGGCGCGGTCAGTGCGGGAGTCTGGTGCACGTAGTAGCCGGACTGCGGTCGCGCGCGGATCAGGCCCTGATCCTCGAGATTGGCGTAAGCCTGCAACACCGTGGCATGGCTGACGTTGAGCTGCGAACTCATCTTGCGCACCGAAGGCACGCGCTCGCCCGGTTGATAGACGCCACGGCGGATATCTTCGGCCAGCTGTTGAGCAATACGTTGGTAGAGCAAGAGATTGGTCATGACGCAGCACTCGATTTCACGGGCGTTTTATTCTTGTGTGAAACAATACCGGAACAGTTTGGAAGTGTACTGGGACAGTTGCCATATTAGTCAACCATACAGTGCTGTGTCGGTTAAATCTGTACTGCTTTGTGAGGTAATCGACAGACGTAAAAAAGCCCGGTGCTGCCTGACAGCCCGGGCTTTCCAGTAACGCCACCCTCAGCGGGCGGCGCCGAGCTGGCCTTTTTCGTCGGAGAACACGATTTCCACTCGACGGTTCTGCGCACGCCCACGTTCGGAAGCATTGGCGTCCACCGGGTATTCGTCGCCGTAACCTTCGACCTGAATGCGTTTTTCGTCGATGCCCAGGTCCGTCAACACGTCGGCCACCGACTGTGCGCGGTCGCGGGAAAGCTTGAGGTTTTCCTGCTTGCCGCCGGTGCTGTCGGTGTAGCCCTCGATGCGCACGACGCGTTTCGGGTTCAGTTGCAGAAACTGTACGATCTTCAGTACCACGCGGTTCGCCGAGTTTTTCAGTTCGGCCTCACCGGTGTCGAACAGCACGTCACCCAGGGTCATCACCAGACCACGGTCGGTTTGGGTAGTGGCCAGTGCAACGATCTGTTCTTCCAGCCATTTGCCCTGCTGTTGCACACTCAGCAGCTTGGACTCGCGCAGGGCCAGTTGCAGGCGCTGGCGTTCAAGTTCCAGTTTCGCTGCCCGCTCTTCGTTGAGGACCTGGTTGGTGTGCTCACGGGCGATTTCGCTGTAGCGCTGACTCAGGTAGGCGTAATGCACCACGTCCGAGCCGCTGCCCCAGTACGTCGACAGACGATCGGCACGGGCCAGGGATTCACCGGCGCGGATCACGTCTTTCGGCGCGATACGCAGCACGTTGGAATCTTCCTTGACCTTCTGGAAGTCGGCGCTGGCCTGCTGCAATGCCGATTCGCTGTGCTGACCGGCGCAGCCGTAAAGGCTGGCGCAACCGGCGAGGATCAAAGTGCCCAGGGCTTTGGACTTCAGGCTCATTGGGCATCCCCCAGTTGCTTGCGCAGTCGGACGATGCGGGTGTTGAGCACGTTCACTTGTTCTTCGCTCTTCTGAGTCAGGACTTTGGCTTCCGCCAGGCGCGCGTCGAGTTCGGCCTGTTCGAAGCGCATCCGCGCATTCTTGTAAGACTCACCCGCCATGCTGCCTTTGGCCCGGTTGAACTTGTCCTCGGCCAGTTTCATTTCCGGCACGTCTTCGGCGGTGGCGCCCACGGCTTTGGCTTGCTCAAGGGCCTGCTCGGTCAGGCGCATTTGTTCGTTGGGTGCCGGATCGCTGGCGCAACCGGCCAGGACCAGAACGGCCATGGCCGCGAAAAGAAGTCGATTACTCACTAAGAATCCCTACTGTTTTGGGGCGCTGACAGGTGGTTGCGGCGGCTGTTGCTGCTGCGCCTTCCAGCGCTCGATGTTGCGTTGCAGCGCGGCTTCCGTCAGGCCGGACGCGGGCAATTCTGTCATCTTTTTGGCCAGCTGTCCGCGCAACCACGGATCGTTGCAGGCCGAGTTGTGCGAAACCGCCAGGAACAGACCGGGGCGGTCGATGGGTTGTTCAAAAGCCAGCAGATCATTGGCCATGCCCAGTGCCTGCGCGGCCGCCATGCCTGAGTAGCGACCGGCGAGTACATATTCCACCTCGCCCAGCAGAAGTTTCTGAAACGCCTGTGTCAGGTTTGCCGTACGGGTCAGGGTCAATTGCTGCTCGGCGAAAGTGCCGAATGCCGGGGTCATTCGAGACTTTTCCGACAAGCCTCCGGTATGCCCGTGCAGGTCCTTGGCTTCGCTGTAAACCAGCGTCGAGCCCTTGCGTGTCCACACCAGGTAATCGTTTTCCAGCAACGGCGGGTGAATGTAGTCGAGGTTTTCCAGCTCATTGAAGGTCAGCGGCGCGTCGGCCAGCATGTCCATACGTCCGCTGCGCACTTCGTCGAGGGCCTGGGAACGCTTGCCGGCGTACAGCAGATCGACTTTGATCCCCAGCTCCTGGGCCACTTGCTTCAGCAGATCGGCACTGGCACCCATCAGTTGTTTGGGGTTCTGCGGATCCTGCCAGAGGTATGGCGGCGCATCCGGGCTGCCGGTGACAACCAGCCGCTCGCACTTGCCCGCCGCCACTGACAAGCCCGGCAACAATGCCAGCCCCAGCAACCACGAGCAGCTCAACCGACGATGCAGATCCATGGCGAAACGCTCCCACTCAAATCCCGGACAAAAAAAAAGCCCGACCAAAAGGTCGGGCTCTTTATAAGTGAAGCAGCCGGATTAGACCAGCTTCTCCAGCTCGGGTACGGCTTCGAACAGATCCGCCACCAGGCCGTAATCGGCCACCTGGAAGATCGGCGCTTCTTCGTCCTTATTGATCGCAACGATCACTTTGGAGTCTTTCATGCCGGCCAGGTGCTGGATCGCGCCGGAGATACCGACCGCGATGTACAGCTGTGGCGCAACGATCTTGCCGGTCTGACCGACCTGCATGTCGTTCGGTACGAAACCTGCGTCGACCGCGGCGCGGGAAGCACCGACGGCAGCGCCCAGCTTGTCGGCCAGGGCGTACAGGTGTTTGAAGTTGTCGCCGTTCTGCATGCCGCGGCCGCCGGAAACGACGATCTTGGCAGCGGTCAGCTCAGGACGATCGGACTTGGCCAGCTCTTCGCTGACGAAGCTGGAAGTGCCGGCGTTGTGAGCAGCGGCAACCGATTCAACGGTAGCCGAACCTCCTTCAGCGGCGACCGGGTCGAAACCGGTGGCACGCACGGTGATCACTTTGATCGCAGCGGTCGATTGCACGGTAGCGATGGCGTTACCGGCGTAGATCGGGCGCTTGAAGGTGTCAGCGCTTTCTACCGAGATGATCTCGGAGATCTGGTCAACGTCCAGCTGGGCAGCAACGCGCGGCAGGATGTTTTTGCCGTTGGAAGTAGCGGCAGCCAGGATGTGGCTGTAGCCAGCTCCCAGTTCGGCCACCAGCGGAGCAACGTTTTCCGGCAACTGATGCGCGTAAGCGGCATTATCAGCATTCAGGACTTTGCTCACGCCCGCGATTTTCGCAGCGGCTTCAGCCACGGCGCCAGCGCCCTGGCCGGCAACCAGAACGTGGATGTCGCCGCCGATTTTGGCAGCGGCAGCCACGGTGTTCAGGGTGGCCGGAGCCAGCACCTTGTTGTCGTGTTCGGCGATTACCAAGATAGTCATGATCAGATTACCTTCGCTTCGTTTTTCAGTTTCTCGACCAGTTCAGCCACCGACTTGACCTTGATGCCCGCGCTGCGTGCAGCCGGCGCTTCGACTTTCAGGGTCTTGTTGGTGGAGGCGGTGGAAACGCCCAAAGCGTCCGGAGTCAGCGTCTCGAGAGGCTTCTTCTTGGCTTTCATGATGTTTGGCAGGGACGCGTAGCGCGGCTCGTTCAAACGCAGGTCGGTGGTGACGATCGCCGGCAGTTTCAGCGAAACGGTCTGCGCGCCGCCGTCGATTTCGCGGGTCACGGCAACGCTGTCGCCGGAGACTTCGACTTTCGAGGCGAAAGTGCCCTGACCGTAGCCGCTCAGTGCAGCGAGCATCTGGCCGGTCTGGTTGTTGTCGCTGTCGATGGCCTGTTTGCCCAGGATCACCAGCTGAGGCTGTTCCTTGTCGACCACGGCCTTGAGCAGCTTGGCCACGGCCAGGGAAGTCAGGTCTTCAGCGGATTCGACGAGGATGGCGCGGTCGGCACCCAGAGCCAGTGCGGTACGCAGCTGTTCCTGAGCGGTGGACGGGCCGATGGAGACGACGACGATTTCAGTCGCAACGCCTTTTTCTTTCAGGCGTACGGCTTCTTCCACTGCGATTTCGCAGAACGGGTTCATCGACATCTTGACGTTGGCGAGGTCTACGCCGGAATTGTCCGCCTTGACGCGAACCTTGACGTTGTAATCCACAACGCGTTTGACAGCTACAAGAACCTTCATGGATTCCTCGTTACTCTCCGGTGAAAAGAAAGTCGCCTAGGCGAACCTGGCGGTTGATGCTCATCGGGCACAAGGGCACCTCTAAAAACGCCGGCTGAGCGGGATGACCGTTCGTCAGTCGTGACCGACGAGTCATGCCGCTTCGCGGTGTGTAAACTGCGCGCCGAACCTGCGCTGCGCATCACCGGTTACCGCCTACGCCCTGTCTTTAGAGGTGCTCTTGAAACCACCATTCAGCCTACGGCGAGCGCAAAACCGCCCGTATCTTGACCGGAACGCCCATTCTGGTCAATACGCCAAAATGCCCTGTCATAAGCCGCGCTTCTTTGATTTCTCTGGGCTGGAGCCGATTCAAACAAACGTTTGTATTGGACGCTCAGAGTGGTGTAGATATAATGCGCCGCCTAGAGAGAAAGGTGGTTTGCCCATTATTACCCTTGACGTTAACGTAAAGGCAATAACGGATACGACACCGAACCTCCAAATTAGAAAAAAAACTGTTGAGCCTTGAGTAGGAGATAGCCTGTGGAACGCGAATACATGGAATTCGACGTGGTCATCGTCGGTGCCGGCCCCGCTGGCCTGTCCGCCGCCTGCCGTCTGAAGCAGAAGGCCGCCGAAGCCGGTAAGGAAATCAGCGTCTGCGTGGTCGAAAAAGGCTCCGAAGTCGGCGCACACATCCTGTCCGGTGCCGTATTCGAACCACGGGCCCTGAACGAACTGTTCCCGGACTGGAAAGAACTCGGCGCCCCGCTGAACACGCCCGTCACCCGCGATGACATCTTCGTGCTGAAAAACGCCGAAAGCGCGCAAAAAATCCCTGATTTCTTTGTGCCCAAGACCATGCACAACGAAGGCAACTACATTATTTCCCTCGGCAACCTGTGCCGCTGGCTCGCTCAGCAGGCCGAGAACCTGGGCGTGGAAATCTACCCGGGCTTCGCCGCTCAGGAAGCGCTGATCGATGAAAACGGCGTGGTACGCGGGATCATCACCGGCGACCTCGGTGTCGACCGCGAAGGTCATCCGAAAGAAGGCCTGTACACTCCGGGCATGGAACTGCGTGGCAAATACACGCTGTTCGCCGAAGGTTGCCGTGGCCATATCGGCAAGCAACTGATCAAGCGCTATAACCTGGACAGCGAAGCCGACGCCCAGCACTACGGCATCGGCCTGAAGGAAATCTGGGAAATCGACCCGGCCAAACACCAGCCAGGCCTGGTGGTCCACACCGCCGGTTGGCCGATGGACATCATGGGCACCGAGAACACCGGCGGCTCCTTCCTCTATCACCTGGAAAACAACCAGGTGGTGGTCGGTCTGATCGTCGATCTTTCCTACAGCAACACCTACCTGTCGCCGTTCGACGAATTCCAGCGCCTCAAGCATCACCCGGTGCTCAAGCAATATCTGGAAGGCGGCAAGCGCATCAGCTACGGCGCGCGCGCGATCTGCAAGGGTGGCCTGAACTCGCTGCCGAAAATGGTCTTCAAGGGCGGCGCGTTGATCGGTTGTGACCTTGGCACCCTGAACTTCGCCAAGATCAAGGGCAGCCACACCGCGATGAAGTCCGGCATGCTCGCCGCTGAATCCGTGGCTGACGCGCTGTTCGCAGAAAAGGACGGCACCGAAGAACTGACCACCTACGTCGACGCCTTCAAGAAGAGCTGGCTCTACGAGGAGCTGTTCGCCAGCCGCAACTTCGGCCCGGCGATCCACAAGTTCGGCGCCATCGTCGGCGGCGGTTTCAACTGGCTGGACCAGAACATCTTCGGCGGCAAACTGCCGTTCACCCTGCACGACACCAAGCCGGACTACGCCTGCCTCAAGCTCGCGGCCGACTGCAAGAAGATCGACTACCCGAAACCCGACGGCAAGATCAGCTTCGACAAGCTGAGCTCGGTGTTCATCTCCGGTACCAACCATGAAGAAGAACAACCGTGCCACCTGAAACTGACCGACCCGACCATCCCGCTGAGCAAGAACCTGCCGCTGTACGACGAACCTGCACAGCGCTATTGCCCGGCCGGTGTATATGAAGTGATCACCAAGGAAGACGGCGAGAAGCGCTTCCAGATCAACGCCCAGAACTGCGTGCACTGCAAGACCTGTGACATCAAGGACCCTTCGCAGAACATCACTTGGGTTGCGCCGGAAGGCGCCGGCGGTCCGACCTACCCGAACATGTAAGTCGATCCGCTGAACATCAAGGCTCCCTTTATGGGGGCCTTTTTGTTGCCCGCGATTTGTACAGGATCAAGCCGCGCGCTCATCCCCCGGACTGCGTTCGAAATAACGTTTGTACTCGCGGCTGAACTGCGACGTGCTCTGATACCCCACCCGATGCGCCACCTGCGCCACTCCCAGTCCTTCGGCGATCAACAACGTCTGCGCCTTCAACAAACGCAAACGCTTCAGATACTGCACCGGCGACAGCAACGTGCTGCGTTTGAAATGCTCATGAAAGGTCGACACGCTCATGTTCGCGCAACTGGCCAGCGTCTCGACGTTCAACGGTTCGGTGTAATGCGCATGCAGATGACTGATCGAAGCCGCGACCCGCGCGAACTGCCCCTGCTGCTCGACCAGCGCGCGCAGCACATCAGCCTGAGGTCCGCGCAACGCGACGAACAACAACTCCCGCACCCGCGCCGGGCCGAGAATCTGGCATTCCAGCGGATCGTGCAGACAACGTAGCAAGCGTTCGACACAACCACGCATGTCATCGTCGAGCACCACCGACGTCATCGACTCCGGTGTCTGCGCCGGAATATGCCGCCCCGGCGCCAGCCCCATGGCCAGCACCAGTTCGCCGAGCAGCACCCGGTCGATCGCCACCGATACGCCGAGCAACGGCGCGTCCGGCAACGCATAGGTCTCGCACTCGAACGGCACCGGCAAGGCCTGGATCAGGTAATGCCCGGCGCCGTACTCCATGGTGCGCGGCCCCAGATACGCCAGTTTGCTGCCCTGGGCGATGATCATCAGGCTCGGCTCATAAATGTGCGGGCCACGGGCGACGTCGCAACTGGCGCGCAACACCTGCACGCCCGGCAGCCCGGTCTGGCTGTAACCATCGCGCAGCGCCAGCGGTTCGATCAGCGAAACCAGGGTGGCGTTGGCATCAAGGTGACGGGTCAATTGCATCGGGTGGCTCTTCAAAAAAAATCACGAAAAAAGGGATGAAAGCATCATCGCAGATCCTTTTGCCAATGCGACCGATCAACCCCGCATGCCGGAGGATTAGGCATGACACCCGGAGGAATCGCCATGGCCGGACAAGCGTACGGCGCCCAGAATGCGCCGCCTCACTTGTCACTGCTTTTGCGAGGTTTCACATGTACACCGCCATCGGCTATGCCGCTCAAACGGCCACCACGCCCCTCGCCCCGATGAAGTTCGAACGCCGCAGCCCTCGGGCCGACGACGTCGCCATCGAAATCCTGTACTGCGGCGTCTGCCACTCCGACATCCACCAGGCGCGCAACGAATGGGGCATCGCCGTTTACCCGTTGATGCCCGGCCACGAGATCGTCGGAAAAGTCACCGCCGTTGGTGCGAATGTCACTAAACACAAGGTAGGCGATCTGGTTGGCGTCGGTTGCATGGTCGACTCCTGCCGCACCTGCGAAGCCTGCCAGTCGAACCTCGAGCAATACTGCCTCGAAGGCCCGACCATGACCTATGCCACCCCGGACCGGGTCGATGGAACAAACACCATGGGCGGTTATTCGGACAGCATCGTGGTCAGCGAACACTTCGTGGTGCGCATTCCCGAGAAGCTGAACCTGGCGGCCGCTGCACCGATTCTCTGCGCCGGCATCACCACCTACTCGCCGCTCAAGCACTACGGCGTGAAGGCCAGCGACAAGGTCGGGATTCTCGGCATGGGCGGCCTCGGCCACATGGGCATCAAGTTCGCCAAGGCCATGGGCGCCGAAGTGACGCTGTTCACCCGTTCGGCAAGCAAGGCCGAGGAAGGTCGTCGTCAGGGCGCCGATCACGTGATCGTCTCCACCGACGAAGAGCAGATGAAAGCCGCTGCCGGTCGTTTCGACTTCCTGCTCGACACGATTCCGGTGCAGCACGATCTGAATCCGTACCTCGACACCCTGCGCTTCGACGGTGTGCACATACTGGTGGGGCTGATCGAACCGATCGATCCGCCGGTCCACGCCGCCAAGTTGGTATTGGGTCGCCGGGTACTGGCCGGCTCGTTGATCGGTGGCGTTGCCGAAACCCAGGAAGTCCTGGATTTCTGCGCTGAGCACAACATCAGCTGCGACATCGAAATGCTCGACATCCGCCAGATCAACGAAGCCTACGCCCGCATGATCGCCGGTGATGTGAAGTATCGCTTCGTCATCGACATGGCGACTCTGAAGCTCTGATTCCTCAGACCTTCAAGCCAAGTTCTGCCGAGAGCCGGGCCGTGACCCCTTTGATCAGGGGAATCAGCTCGGCCATTTTTTCCAGCGGCATGTACGGCACGGTGCTGGCGATGCTGATCGCTGCGACGATGCGCTTGCTCGCGTCGCGGATCGGCGCCGCCACGCAGCGGATCGACGGTTCGTTGTCTTCCAGATCGAACGCGTAGCCGCCGGCCACGTACTCGGTCATCCGCTGCTCCATCTGCTCCCACGACTGCTGGGGATGCTGCGGCCAGAACTGACTTTTCCCACCCGCCGGCAGGCTGATGTCGTACAGGCGCTGCCAGTCCTGCGGCGCGTCATCCAGCATCAAGGCTTTGCCGATCCCGGTCCGCGCTAACGGCATGCGATGGCCGACCCGCGAACGCATTTCCGGACCGTTGCGCCCCGGATTCTTCAACAGGTACAGCACCTCGTCGCCTTCGCGAATCCCCAGGTGAACGGTGTCGCCGGTCAGCGCCGACAACTCGTCCAGATACGGCCCGGCCAGGGTCACCAGCGGCAATTCTTCACGCGCCTGAAAACCCAGTTCGATCAACTTCGGCCCCAGCAGATAACCGACTTGCGGCACGACGCGCAGGTAGCGCTCATCCACCAGACAACTGGCCAGACGATGGGTGGTGCTGCGCGTGGTACCGATCAGGCGGGCAATCTCTTTGAGATCACGGGCGCCACTGGCGACGGCCTGCACCACACCCAACCCGCGAAGCAGGGTCTGGGTGCCGGTCGGCGCGGCGTCCTTGGCGGTTTTTGGGGCGTCTTCCTGCATATCCAGCCTTTAGCGTTGAGCGAGGGAACGGGCGGCATTATGGTCGCCCGACATAGCCGACTACAACTTGATGCGCTCGACCTTGCCTACCAGCAGCACGTAGGACAAAGCACCGATCAATGCCAGAACCGCGATGTAGGTGATCGCCGGGGCGAACGAATCACCGCTGGCGAGGAAGCCGATGACAATCGGCGTGGCAATCGCCGACAGGTTGCCGATGAAGTTGAACACCCCGCCGGTCAAACCCAGCAATCGCGCCGGCGCCAGTGTCGAGACCAGCGACCAGGTAATCGACGCCAATCCGTTGCCGAAAAACGCCAGCGCCAGGAAGGCAATCACCAATGGTGTCGATTCGACGAAGTTGGCACCGATGATCGAGGTGGAAATCAGCAACCCGCCAATGATTGGCAACTTGCGCGCAAACCCGACGGTGCAGCCGCGACGGATCAGGAAGTCGGAAAAGAACCCGGAACACAGCACGCCGATGAACGCGGCGAGAAACGGCAGCGACGCCAGCAGACCGGACTTGATGAAGTCCATGCCGCGGTATTTCACCAGGTAGGTCGGGAACCACGTCAGGAAAAACCACAGCGTCGAGTTCAGGCAGAACTGGCCGAGGTAGATCCCCCACAGCTTGCGTTTGCTGAGGACAATGCCGAGATCGGTCCAGCTGAATTTCGCCTTCACCTCGGCGGTTTCGGCGGCGATGTCCACCAACCCGCCGCCCTCGCGGATCAGGTCGATTTCCGCTTCGTTGGCGCCTTTGAAATCACGCGGTTCGCGATACACCGCGTACCAGATCGCCGCCCAGATGATGCCCACCGCGCCGGTCGCGACAAATACCATGTGCCAGCCAAATTCATGTTGCAGCCACGCCAGCACCGGGGTCAGGAACGCCAGCCCGACAAACTGCCCGGAGGTGTAGAACCCGATGGCCGTGGCCCGCTCACGCTCGGGGAACCAGGTCGTCACCACGCGGCTGTTGATCGGGTACGCCGGCGCTTCCAGCGCACCGACCGCCATGCGCAGCACGAACAGCGCGATGAAACTGGCGGCGAAACCGAGCATCACCGTGGCCAGCGACCACAGCAACAGTGCGACGCTATAAAGGATGCGTGGCGGCACCCGGTCCACCAGCCAGCCGCCGGGGATCTGCATGGCGGCGTAGGTCCAGCCGAACGCCGAGAAGATCAGCCCGACGTGCACCGGATCGATGCCCAGATCCGTCGTCAGTGCAGGGGCGGCAATCGACAGGTTGCTGCGGTCGAGGTAGTTGATGACCACGGTGATGAACAGCAACACCATGATGAAAAATCGCTTGCGGCTGGGCGTGACTAACGTCGCTTGCCCGGTGAGGGTTTGCGGTGGCATGGGGAGCGCCTCTTCTTATGTTTATTGAGGTCGAGGGTTGTTGGCGAGATCGTTCCCACGCTCCGCGTGGGAATGCAGCCCGGGACGCTCTGCGTCCCAAGAGCGGACGCAGAGCGTCCATTGAGGCATTCCCACGCGGAGCGTGGGAACGATCGCTTAGAAGGAAATCAGCGACTCACCACTCGGCAAAACTGCCATCGGCATGACGCCAGATCGGGTTGCGCCAGCGGTGGCCGACCGCCGCGCGTTCGATCACGTATTCCTCGTTGATCTCGATCCCCAGGCCCGGGCCGTTGGGGATCTTCACGAAGCCTTTGTCGTAATCGAACACCCGTGGATCCTTCACATAGTCGAGCAGGTCATTGCTCTCGTTGTAATGGATGCCCAGGCTCTGCTCCTGGATAAACGCGTTGTAACAAGCGGCGTCCAGTTGCAGACACGCCGCCAGTGCAATCGGCCCCAGCGGGCAGTGCAGTGCCAGCGCCACGTCGTAGGCTTCGGCCATGTTGGCGATTTTGCGAGTCTCGGTGATGCCACCGGCGTGGGACGCATCCGGCTGGATGATGTCGACGTAACCTTCGCTCAACACACGTTTAAAGTCCCACCGCGAAAACAGCCGCTCGCCGAGGGCAATCGGGGTGCTGGTCAGCGGAGCCAGTTCCTTCAGCGCTTCATAGTTTTCGCTGAGCACCGGCTCTTCGATGAACATCAGTTTGTACGGGTCGAGTTCCTTCATCAGGACCTTGGCCATCGGTTTGTGCACCCGGCCATGGAAGTCGACACCGATGCCGACGTTCGGCCCCACCGCATCGCGCACGGCGGCAACGTTGGCCAGCGCCAGATCGACTTTTTCGAAGGTATCGAGAAACTGCAGCTCCTCGGTGCCGTTCATTTTCACCGCTGTAAAACCACGACCCACCGCTTCTTTCGCCGCCCGCGCAGTGTCCGCCGGACGGTCGCCGCCGATCCACGAATACACACGGATCTTGTCCCGCACCTGACCGCCGAGCAGATCGCTGACCGACACGCCCAGCGCCTTGCCCTTGATATCCCACAGCGCCTGATCGATGCCGGCCAGCGCGCTCATATGGATCGCGCCGCCCCGGTAGAAGCCGCCGCGGTACAGCACGGTCCAGATGTCTTCGATATTGCGTGGGTCTTTGCCGATCAGGTAGTCGGACAATTCCTCGACCGCTGCAGCAACCGTGTGGGCCCGGCCCTCGACCACGGGCTCGCCCCAACCGGTCACGCCCTCGTCGGTTTCGACTTTCAGGAAGCACCAGCGCGGCGGGACGATGAAGGTGGTGAGTTTGGTGATTTTCATCTGCTTGTCTCTCTTGTTAGATGCAGCGCACGCAGCGCCGGAAAAGTCTTAGTGAAGGGCTTTCCAGGCCGCCACGTAGGCCTTGGCATTGGCCGCCACTTGCTCAGTCGTCATGCCCGGCTTGAACAGCCCGGACCCGAGGCCGAAGCCTTTGACGCCAGCGTCGATGAACGCCTGCATGTTGTCCGGCGTGATGCCGCCGACCGGCGCCAGAATCGTCCCGACCGGCAACACCGCCAGCCAGGCTTTCACCACTGCCGGGCCCATCTGTTCGGCCGGGAACAGCTTGAGAATGTCCGCCCCCTCCTCCAGCGCCGCAAAGGCTTCGGTCGGCGTGGCGACGCCGGGCGACAGGTACAGCCCCGCCGCTTTCGCGGCCCGCAACACCTTGGCATCGCTGTGGGGCATGACGATGACCTGGCCGCCGGCCTCCTTCACCAATTCCACTTGTTCCGGGGTCAGCACCGTGCCGGCACCGATCAGGCAATCGGCGGGCAGGGTCTTACGCAGGATGCGAATGCTTTCGTACGGTGCGGGGGAATTGAGCGGTACTTCGATGACGCGAAATCCGGCCGCATACAGGACTTCTCCGACAGATGCGGCTTCCTGCGGATGCAGGCCGCGCAGGATCGCGATCAGACCGTTTTGCGCCAGTGCTTGCTTGAGCATGTCAGGCCTCCAGTCAGGGTTAACGGGATGAGGAATCGATCAGTCCGGCGGCGAGCGCCAGTTGCCACAGACCACGCTCGGTGGCTTGCTCGGCCAGGGTCACCCGGGCGAAACCGCAGGCGTCGAGGGCCCGGCTGTAACGGGCGCACAACTGCGCGTTGCCGATGAGGATGATCGAAGGAAGATGTTTGCTGTTGCGCCGGCGTCGTTGCACGGCGGCCAATGCTGTCAGCTCGTGGCCGATCAGCAGGCCGGACAGATAGTCCGGTTGCGCGGTGGCGCTGAGTTCGCCGGTCAGGCCCAGGCTCCGGGCGCTGAACAGGGTCGACAGCACGCCGATCTCGCCCTCCGCCGATAACGCCACCTGCACGCCGCGCTCGAAGGCATCGGCGTCGAACGTCGCGCTGTGCTGTTGGGTACGGCCGAGAATGCTGTGCTCGCTGAGCACGGCGAACACTTCGCCGGTCATGAAGGTGTCGAAGCGGGTGATGCAGCCATCGGCCACTTCCACCCATTTCGAATGACTGCCGGGCAGGCCGATCAGCAGATCATTGCCCGACTCGACCGGCAGCTTCTGCAGGACGCCGAGGACCTGGGTTTCCTCGCCGCGCATCACGTTCGGCAGCGTCGAGCGCTGAATCACACCCGGCACGATGTGCACATCGACACCGCGAAGACTGCGTACGGTTTGCAGGGATTTTCCGAGATCGGCGACGTTGGCCGGCGTATCGCGGTAGGACGCTTCGCGCCAGCCCTGGGCGCTGCCAACCATGCCGCAGGCAATCACCGGCAAGCCGGGTTGCGCGTCGAGCCAGTCGCCGCACGCCTCGTCGAACGCCAGTTCAAAACCCTCGGCGCATTCGCGACCGTTGATGACCCGTGGCGTCTTCGGCAACTGCATGATCCCGAACGACAGCGAACGCTGCGCCAGCACCTGCCCGCCCGCCGCGAGTTTGTAAGCACGTAGTGAGGTCGTCCCCCAATCGAGCGCGATCAATTGCGCCAGCATCGCTTCACCTGTTTTGTTATTGGCAGTGAGTGAGCTGGACTATAGACCTCTCAGGCTGGAAATCTCAATATGTAATTTTGCATCCCATATTTTGGGATTCGAATTCCTAAAAAATCGGACAGCTCGCTGAGCAGCAATCGCAGCCCGTTTAAAATTTATCGATCTCTCTTAATAGATCTGCCGTTGGAACCTTCATGTCCTCCGACAAATATATTTTATAGGAGTAGGAATTAATTCTGACCTTACAGACAATAGACTCTCGGCCCACTAATAAAGACCTCAATGCCTCACCCGCAATGATTTTTTCACTGGTATCGTTTTTTCTTTCGAAAAATAAAACATCCGCTCTGAATACCGGCCCGGCACTTGAAATTTCAGGCTCGATAAAACCCTCTCCATATCTACCCGCAGAGTGAGGTGCCGAAAAATCAAAATCGCCCTCAAAAGAGCACAGCAGCGTCTGGCTTATTCTTGATTTGAAAAGATTGACAACATCAACATCGGACGAGAAACGCACCTGATAAATGCCCCTATCCAAATAACGTTCAACACCAACGTATTGTAAATGAGCAATGGGCTTATCATGATTCATCGCACAGGAAGTGCAAAGCAAGAAAGCCATGCATAAAATTATATTACGCACATTTCCGTCCTTTAAAATGAGTAACAACAACCTGCATCAAAGCGTCTCTGGCCGATATCCCACTTTGCAGGGCTGATGTGTAGATAACCCAGGCATCGGCGTGATTCACATTCACTCGACCGTTCATATTGGGCCCATTTTTCATATCCCATTGCTCTCCAAAATCGGCTACGAGATCGGAAAAATTCCAGTCTTTGGCATCGGCTCTGACGTTAACCCAATATTCCGCCTTCGGCTTCGGCTCTTGACGGTAGATGTTAGAAACCCCCCACACGATTTTTCCTTCGCCAACCGGATCGAGTGTAACCAGACACGGAATTCGATACCCCTTATCAGTCAATACAGCTGACAGGTGCGCACCATTCCATCCGCCCAAGCTATGCCCAATGATATATACAGGCGTGGTCACATCAGTAATTTTCTCCAACACATTCTTTTTCAGATCATCATCACTAATAAAATAGTTATAACCAATATGGTGGGCGTCATAATTATCAGAACAAATACCCTCAGCCTCCATATCCCTGAAAAACACCTTCATGACGTCAGCAACGTTATTATTGGGGCCTGTGCCGTAATAACTTTCTTTATCACCCGCACCACCCACAAAAAACAGAACAATCTTTTTGGGAGTGATCGTGGCCTGCTTGACTGTTCCGTCCGTTTTGCAGGTCAGATCGTGGGTCACGACCAGTCTTTTACACCCTTTCAGAGCAGGATTTTCAGCGGTCATATATTCCTACTCCACGAACAGCTTGATCGACTCAGGCAAATGCGAACTCACCGTATGGGTGAAGCCCGCGTCATTGGTTACGCCGTGCTCCACGCTCCCATCAGCGCGTTGAATCGCGTAAGGGTGATTTGGCATAGGCTCACCAGTAATTTCGTTAATCACCTGCATCCGATCATTGAAATGCACCGGCATCGGCAGCAACCCACTAAACGCAGCCCCTCCCCCGCTCTGGCCAATAATCACCGTCCCCGACCCACCGACCACGACATTGCCATGTCCACCGGTGCTGTCGAGCATCGCCGCATTCAGGCCGTTGATGAAGACCGTGGCGGAAACACCGCCGGTAATCGGGCTGCCGCACGCCGATTTATCGGTCATGCGCGCAGCGGGGAGTCCGTCGAAGAACACGTCCGGCGAACCAGAGACGATCGGGTTGTTGCCGTGGCCCGGCAGTGGGCAGGCGGTTGGGTCGGTGACGCGTGCAGCGGGTTTACCACTCAATTCAAAGCTCCTTGCTTCAGAGGTTTCGGATGAGGCTGATAGAGGTCGACGTCGGTCGCGGCGAAACGCCAGCGGTTGTCGACCGAATCAAACAGCGCGTGACAATGCTCGCGGCTGTTCGGGGGGGTGAGGGTTTGCAGTTGTTGCCAGGCTTCGTCGGCAAACCAGTTCAACTCGGCAGTTGTGGCGTCATCGAGTTGGTTGAGCCAGGTGTTGTAGCCGGTCAGTCGATGCTGGTCGTAGGTGGTTTGCAGCAGCTCGGCCATTTGCGGGCCGAAATCCAGATAGCGCTCGGCTGTCCAGCGGCCGGTTTCCGAATAGACATACCAGCCCATCGGCGACAGCACGCCTTGGTGGAAAATCGATTGCCCCGCAGGCGCGACAAAACCGCAGCATACGTGCAGGGTCAGCCAGCCTTGATGGGCATCGATGAATCCGTTCGGATCGAACGTGCGCAGCGGTATCACCCGGTAGTTTTCGTAGCCCGCACTGCGTGTCATCAGCTCGGCATCGAGGCGCGAGACAAACGCACGGATGGCTGTGCCCCCCAAGCGGTTGACGGTGCAGAGGATGTCCACCGGTTGGCGGTTCGGGTTGTCGCTTGAGCCGAGGTTTTTGATCAGGCCATACAGGCGGATCGACGCCCGTAGTCCGCTCATCGCCGGTCACTCGTTGACGCAGCGAAGGCTCCACGGGCGTGGAGAAAGAGTGCCAGAGGCATTGCAGGTGTCGTCCGTGAGCGCGCAAAAATGGCGCGTAGAATGCCGGACCAGAGCGGTTTGGACAATCGAATCAGCAATCAGATTGCCACTATTTGTTCAGCCCTCGGCAAACTCGCGCAACACCTTGCCATCCATGCGATACCTCACCCACTCTTCCTGCGGCTGTGCGCCGAGGGATTTGTAGAATTCGATGGCCGGGGTGTTCCAGTCCAGCACGCTCCATTCGAAGCGGCCGCAGTCGTTGGCGCAGGCGATTTTCGCGAGGTGGCGCAGCAGGGTTTTACCGGCGCCACCGCCCCGTTGTTCCGGGGTGATGTAGAGGTCTTCGAGGTACAGGCAGTTGCTGCCCAGCCAGGTCGAATAGCTGAAGAAGAACACCGCAAAACCGATTGGCAAGCCGTCGCGCAGGCAAATCAGGCCATGGGCCGTGGCGCCTTCGCTGAACAGGCTGCGCTCGATGTCGGCGACGCTGGCGATGACTTCGTGACGGGCCTTTTCGAAGTCTGCCAATTCGGTGATGAACGCGAGGATTTGCGGTGCATCGCTGGGGGTCGCCGGGCGGATTTCGATCGTCATGGACGGGCCTTGTCGGAAAAAGGAAAACGCCATACTAAGGCGGCGCGCGGCGCTCGTCACATGGCAAAGCAAACACTACCCTCCCACAGGGATTTCTGACTGGTCTGAAGGATATTCATGAACGCATTCGAACCACTGGCCTCACTCGCCGGCGAACTGCTGCCCCACGCGCTGGAACCGTGGGAAGACGGCGCTCATGATCTGTCGCATCTGCAACGGGTCTGGCACAACGCGCGCACCTTGCAGGCCGACGAAGGCGGCGACCTTGAAGTGCTGCTCGCGGCCGTGCTGCTGCACGATTGTGTGGCGGTGGAAAAGAACTCGCCGCTGCGCTCACAGGCATCGCGTCTGGCAGCGGAAAAAGCCTCGAAGGTGCTGGCGGACATGCATTGGCCCGAAGCCAAAATCCACGCCGTCACCCACGCCATCGAGGCCCACAGCTTTTCCGCCAACATCACCCCGCTTACCCTCGAAGCGCGACTGATGCACGACGCCGACCGTCTCGATTCCCTCGGCATGCTCGGCGTCGCCCGCACCTTTTACACCGCCGGACGCATGGGCAGCGCGCTGTACGACCCGCAAGATCCCGAGGCCCGGGAAAGGGACTACGACGACAAGAGATTCTGCCTCGACCATTTCCAGACCAAACTGCTGCACCTTGCCGACGGTTTCCACACCGCTGCCGGCCAACGTCTGGCACAGCTCCGTCATCAACGCCTGAAAGGTTTCATGGAGCAATTCAAGGAAGAGATCGGCCTCGAAAGCACTCAGCCCTTCTGAACCGTTCGTCGATCATCAGGCACCAATCTTTCACGAGGACAGACCAAAAGGAGGTAAGGATTTCAATCACTGGAGACACTCTATGATCTCGTCAAGGTTGACTGCGCTCGTATTCGCTACCCTCCTCAGCCCGGCGGTATTCGCCGCCTCGACTACCGCTGCCGGTACCGGGCCGACCGATCCGGTTACCCAGCCAAGAGCCCCCGCCATCAACAGTGCCCCCGGTATGAATACCGACGGTTCGGGTGTACCGCTGATCAATCAGCCACCCGCGACGGGAACCGATCCTCGCACCCAGGGCAGCGATCCCGGTCGCCAGGGCGGCATGAACACCCCCGACGCTCCGGCCGCCCCCGACAACGCCGGTCCCGGCGTCGGCTCGAAAACCACCACGGGTGGTTCGGGCTCTGAAGGCGCAGGACAGTGATCCGTGCTTCATCCACGCAACGTGTCTTATCCACTTCCCTGAAGAGGTAACCATGAACGTCGATAAAAACCTGGAAAAAGAAGTCCTCACCCGCCTGTTGCATGCCCACCCGAGCGGCCTCGGCAAAGAGGTTCTGGACAATTATCGCGGCGAGAAAGTCGTGGCCAGTGCCCTCGCCGCCCTGCAGGAGCGTGGACTGATTCACCACGGACACATCACTTGCAATGAAGCGGGAGAGCATTCGCTGAATCTGCCGATCAAGCTCAGCGCTGCGGGTGTGGAAGCGGCGCGTAAACTCGATACCTGACGCTTGCGGTCACTGGCGCAGGCAGTGGTTGAATGCGCCGCCTGCGCCAGACCTCATGCAGAGATTCATCCAGCCACCAGGAGACTCGCCATGCCTCGTGGAAGCAAAGCCAAATACACTGAAGAACAGAAGCGCAAAGCCGAACACATCGAAGACAGCTATCAGAACAAAGGGATGTCCAAGGACGAAGCCGAGGCCCGCGCTTGGGCGACAGTGAACAAACAGTCCGGCGGCGGCGAGAAGGCCGGAGGTTCCGGGCGTCGGAAACCGGCCAGCGCCAAGGCCGAGGATCGCAAGGAATCAGCGCGGCGCGCGGCGGTGAGTCGTGAGGGACATTCGCGCGACAGCAAGGCTTCACGCGAAGTGCAGACGGTCGACAGCCTGCGCAAGGAGGCCCGGGAGCGGAAAATCCCCGGGCGTTCGTCGATGCGTAAAGATGAGTTGATTGCGGCGTTGCGCAGAGCCGGCTAGGTCCAGACTGGATGTAACGGCTGAAGGCCTTATCGCTGGCAAGCCAGCGAGTGCGATCGTTCAGTCAGTGCATTTTTTGCTGATCAGCAAATCAACCTCGGCAGTGCCAGGAGCGGTCGCCGGGCCCCAGCGAGTGACCGCTAACGCAGCCGCAGCGTTGGCGCGCCTTGCGGCTTCGTGAGCGGCCAGTCCTTGCGCCAGCCCGGCGACGAATACGCCGGCATGCGCATCGCCCGCGCCGTTGCTGTCCACTGCCTGCACTTTGAAACCCGGCACATGCTGACGTTCACCGCGCTGATGAATCCAGCAACCCTGCGGACCGTCGCGCACGACCATCAGCACCTCCGGCGGCAGGTGCACGGCCAAGCGGTCCAGCGCGGTTTCGATGTCCGCCGCGCCAGTGAAACGCAGCGCCTCGACGCTGTTGCTGGTCCACACATCGATGCGCGGCAGCAACGCCTGCATCATCGGTGAGTCCGGCGATTCCACCAGCGGGCCCGGATCGAACACCACATTGATCGTCTTCGGCAGCGCCAGCGTCCAGTCCAGCAACGCCTGGGCCTTGCCGCTGTGCAGCAGGCTGTAGCCGCTGACGTAGACGTAGTCCCCCGCCTCGGCGGCAACGCTGTTCAGTTCCGCCGCCGTGACTTCACCTTCGGCGCCGATGTAGGAAATGAAACTGCGCTCGGCCGACGCATCGGTCAGCGCCACGCAGATGCCGGTGTCGCGTTCTGCAGGCTGTTCGATGCCGATACGGATGCCTTCGGCATTCATCGCCTGCCGCGCCAGATCACCGAAACGACCATTGCCGTGGCGACCCAGATAGACCACCGGCAAGCCGTTGCGCGCGGCGGCAGCCATCACATTGAAGCCGCCGCCGGCTTCGAAACTGGCGGACTGCGCCAGCACGTCGCCGCCGATCTGCGGCAGCGCATCCACGGCCATGACCAGGTCGATGATGACCTGGCCGGTGTGCAACATCTTAGGCATGAGCATTCTCGGATTGCGCAGCGCGGCGATCTCTTGCCCCGCCGAGTACAAAGTAAATGCCGCCGGCGACCACGAACGTCACGATCCAACCGAGGCCGTTGTGGCCCAGCCAGGAGTCGGACAGGAAACCCTTGAACCAGACATTTTCAGCCGTGGTGCCGATGGTGGTGAAACTGAAGCCCAGCACGATGGCGATCGCCCACGCGCCGAATGCGCGCCACTCGATGCCGCCGCTGTACCAGTAGGCGCTGCTCGGGCTGACGTCGAGCAGGTCTTTCGGGCTGTAGTAGTGACGGTGAATCAGGTCGACCACGAAGATCCCGACCCACGCAGTGATCGGCACTGCCAGCAGGGAAATGAAGGTAATGAACGGGCCGTAGAAACTGTCGGCGATCAGCATGAAGTAGATCGAACCGGCGAAGATCGCCACGATGTCGACCACCACCGCGTACACGCGCTTGACCTTCAGGCCGAGGGTCAGCGTGGTCAGACCGGCGGAGTACACCGACAGGTTGTTCGACAGCAGCAGGCCACCGAATGCAGTGATCAGGTACGGCACGGCCATCCAGGTCGGCAGCATGTCGCGGATCGCCACGATCGGATCAGTCGCCGATGCCAGGTCGTTGTTGCCCACCGAGAGCAGGCCGCCGAGGGTGATCAGCAGCACCAGCGGAATTCCCGCGCCGAACGCCGCCGAAGCCACCAGACGCACGGCTTTGACGCTGCGATGCTGATAGCGCGACATGTCGGCGCCGGCATTCGCCCAGCCGATCCCGGTGCCGGCGGCCATGGTGCCGATGCCGATGATCATCGCGCTGATCGGCGCCGGCGTGGCGTTGAACACCGCGCTCCAGTCGATGGTCGCGCAGAGGAAGCCGCCGACCAGAATGTTCAGCGCGCCGAACACGTAGGTGGCCCACTTCTGGATCACCAGCAACGTGGCGTGGCCGAGGCCGGATACCGACAAGGTCAGCAGCACGAAAATTGCGATGAAGATCAGGGTCAGCACCGGCGCGCTTTTGGCTTCCACCGGCGAGCCGAACAGGATCGAGCACAACGACAGCAGCACAAACGCCGCCGTGGTGGTGTTGACGGTTTCCCAGCCCAGGCGCGACATCAGCGACACCAGCGTCGGGCCGATATTGCCGCGTACACCGAAGATTGCCCGCGACAAAGTCAGACTCGGCGCACGACCGCGACGGCCAGCAATCGAGATGATCCCCACCACCGCGAACGAACCGGCAGCGCCGAGAATGGCGACGATGATTGCCTGCCAGATCGCCAGGCCGCGAAACGCCACCAGCGTGGCGCCCAGCGGCAGGCCGAGGATGGAAATGTTGGCAGCAAACCAGACCCAGAACAGTTGCAGCGGATGGCCGTTGCACTCACCTTCCGGCACCGGTTCGATGCCCCGGGTTTCCAGTTGCCCGGCGCTTTGTCCGGCGGTCGATGAACTCATGAGAAATGCTCCTGTTTGCCTTTATTGTGATTGTGGCAATGACGCAGAACGAAAAGACATCCCGCCCTTCCTGGGCCTGTCTGCGCGATCCATTGCGGGTGAATATTCAGGGTTTGCGATGGCGTCAGTTCAATCAGCGCAAGGCCAACAGCCCTGTCACCAACGGTTCCAGCTCCAGACCATTGACGGCCTTCACCGTCTCGATCATCGGCGCCGGCCAGCTCTGCAGGCCCAGGCAGGCCCCGAGCATGGCACCGAGAATCGCGGCGATGGTGTCGGTGTCGCCACCCAGGCTCGCGGCCATGCACAGCGCATCGAACGGCGTCATTTCACCGACCGCGACTTGCTGCGCGAGGGCGAATGACACCACTACCGACTCCTGCGAGGCCACCGAGGTGCCGATCACGTCGTACAGCAGATCCGCGAGCAACACCGGGTCGCTCTCGACACTGATGCTGCGCGCCCAACTGATCCGCGAGGCGATGCGCCCGCCGGCCACCCAGTGCCCGTGAGACTCCGCTTGCTGGGCGATTTGCTGGCCGAGGTTCAGCGCCTCACCCAGATCCAGACCGTTGATGCCGGCCGAGACCACCGCCGCCACCGCCGCCGCGCTGGAAATCCCCAGCGTGGTGTTGTGAGTGACCTGACAGGCCTGCACCACCGCCGCAATGAAGCGCCCGGGGTCGGCGACATCCGCCGCGATGCCCACCGGGGTGATGCGCATCGCGGCGCCGTTGGTGGTGCCGTAGCGCCCGGCCTCTTCCGGCGAGTGGCCGGCGAGAATCATTTCAATCGCACGCTTGGTCGACGGGCCGAGCAAGTCCTGCGAACCCTTGGCCTGCATCTCGGCTTCCCATTCGATCAGCCGTTGCGCGAGCACCGCCGGTTCGATCCGGCCCTTGCCTGCGACCAGTAACTCGCCGACCAGAATCGCCTGTTCGGTGTCATCGGTGATCGAGCCCTTGGGCATGTTCGCGGCAATCGGCTGCAAGGGGCCGGCGTCTTGCAGATCGGTGATCTGGCCGAAGCGCTGCTTGATGGTTTCGCGGTTCAGGGATTGGGTCGGCATGCCCAGCGCGTCGCCCAGGGCCAGGCCATAAAACGCGCCCAAGGCACGGTCGAGGGCGGTCATTTCGATTCTCCAAATTGCAGGTGCAGACGGAAATGCACCGGGTCGAGCAGGCTTTCGACCTGTTCCATGAAACGGTTTTGCCGGTCGTAGGTGGTGCGCAATGCCTTGAGGAACACCGTGCCCTCCGGACGGCCGAGCAGTTCGGCGTCCAAGGCTTTGAGCGGTTCGGCACCGATCCACTGATCGCCGCGCTCGCCGATGTAACCGTAGGCGGCCAGGGTGATGGTCAGGGAGTTGTCGATCAGGCCGACCCGCGGCAGGCTTTCCAGGCCTCCGCTGGCGGGCATCAGAGAGCGTTCAAGGGACACCGCCGTGCCATCGTTGGAACGGCGGCGACGTTCGAGAAGAATGAATTGATCGGAGCCGAAACGTGCAAGCAGATCCGCACGGGTCACGGCCTCCAGACGCAGCACGTCGGTATTGATCATCGCCCCGCTGTCAGCCAGGGCCTGGGCCCAGCCGCTGCGCTGGTCGAGCACTACCCCGTCAAACGTGACGATGGAACCGACTCCGCTTTGCGTAGCGATGTATTTGCGCCGTTTCAGTTCGGCCAGCGCTTCGCGCAACGTGCCACGGCTGACGTTGAATTCCTGAGCCAACTGATGCTCGCCGGGCAACAGAAAGCCGTCCTCCATGAGGCCGCTTTCGATGCGTCGGACGAGCTCGTCGACCACCCGTTGTTTCTTGTCAAATCGTACCTGTCTAATCATGTACAAAGTGATAACCGAAACGGGTTGAGACGGGCAAGGGAAATTTTGGGTGGGGTGACGGAAGGCGGGAAGATCAAGAGCGCCCTCATCGGAACGCCGCCCGTGTAGAGACCGGTACATCCTTTACACATTAGACCGGGGACATCGTTTACACCTTTTACAGGCTTGATACGCGGTTGGCACCGCGCTCAAGCCTGCCTAA